>NZ_JAOTIU010000004.1:0-611807 GCF_029850615.1 Kosakonia sp. HypNH10 | reverse complement strand
TCACGTAGGCCGGATAAGCGTTTACACGCCATCCGTCACTCCGCTTGCGTCGCGCTCTCAATCGTTAAACGCACATCCGATGTCATCAGCTCTGCCAGCATCTGGTAAACGCCAAGCGTGCGCGCCGGATCGGCGTCGCCGGTATCGCTGATATAACCCTCGTCACGCAGCGTCAGCACCAGCGTGCTGAAGACCGCTTTATCGAAGAACTCCGGCGCGTTGATGCCGTGCAGCACCGACAGACGCTGCGCCAGCGTACGGCTCTCTTTCTCCAGCGTACTGCGGTTCATCGTCGGGTTGGCGCTCAGCAGCCAGAAGGTGATGGCATAACGCTGCAGCGTCTCGCGCGCGCCTGCGGCCAGCAGCTGCAGAGTGCGTGAGTGTGCAGGATTGATGCTGAGAAGATCCTCTTTCAGGGTAATCAGCCCCTGGCGCACCAGCTCCTGAATCAGGTTATCCAGCACCTCCGCCAGCTCTGCGTTTTCCCAGCGCAGGAACAGCTCGGCTTTAAGCATCGGGTAGAGCAGTTCCACATGACGCAGAATTTCGCCGCGTGAGATCGCGCGATGCTGGGTGACAATCGCCGCGATCAGCGACGGCAGCATCAGCATGTGCGCAATGTTGTTACGGTAATAGGTCATCAGCACCGCCTGCTCGCGCGGCAGGATGATGATATCGCCGATGGTGTCCTTCTCGACCTCAAACTTGTTCATCTGCAGCGCGTGAGCGATAAGCTCAGCGGCGCTGGCAGACGGCGCGGTAGAGTCCGGGGAGTAGGGCACATTGCGCATCAGCTCAAGGTAGCAGTCAAGCTGCTCGGTCAGCTGTTCGCGCGTCAGCGAGCGCTGGCGCGAAGCCAGCAGCGCCGTACAGCAGAGGTTCATGGCGTTCGCCGCCCCGGCGTTATTGATGCGAACCATCAGATCGGCAGCGATGCTGTTAACCGTCGGCGTCAGCCATGCCGGGCGGATCGCTTCAATCGGATCGATCGATTCACGCCACTCCGGCACATGGTGGTTCAGGTAGTTCATCAGCGGGATCGGCTCGCCGAAGTTCACATAGCCTTGACCGAGGTTACGCAGCTTGCTGAGGCCGCGCAGCATCTGCAGCAGGCTCTCTTTCTCTTTCGTCGCGCCGCGCAGCTCTTTGGCGTAGGTGCCGACTTCCATCACATGCTCATAGCCGATATAGATCGGTACCAGCGTGATTGGACGCGTGCCGCCGCGCAGCATCGCCTGGATAGTCATCGACAGGGTACCGGTTTTCGGATCGAGCAGACGCCCGGTGCGCGAGCGACCGCCCTCAACGAAATACTCTACCGAATAACCACGGCTGAAGAGCTCGCCCAGGTACTCGCGGAACACCGTCGAGTAGAGCTTGTTGCCTTTAAAGGTACGGCGAATAAAGAAGGCACCAAGACGGCGGAAAATCGGGCCGGCGGGCCAGAAGTTGAGGTTGATCCCGGCCGCAATATGCGGCGGCACCAGGCCCTGGTGGTAAAGCACGTAGGAGAGCAGCAGGTAGTCCATGTGGCTGCGGTGGCAGGGCACATAAACAATTTCATGGCCTTCGTGCGCCAGCTGGCGTACGCGCTCGGCGTTGTGCACGTTGATCCCCTGATAGAGCCGGTTCCACGTAAAGCCGAGGATACGGTCGGTCAGGCGAATCATCTCGTAGGAGAAGTTAGCGGCAATCTCTTCCATCAGCGCGATAGCGTTCTGCTGCGCCTTATCGTGGGAGATCTTTTTGCTGCGCGCTTCATCTTCCACCGCACGGGCAATCGCTTTCGACGACAGCAGCTTATTGAAGAGATCCTGGCGCGCCGGCAGGCGCGGGCCAACGGCGGCCAGACGCTGGCGGGCGAAGTGCATACGCGCCACGCGCGCCAGTTTCTGCGCGATGATCTTATCCGTGCCGTGTTCAGTCGCCATGCGGCGCAGCGAAACTGGCGGGGAGAAGCGCACAAAGCTGTCGCGGCCAAGCCACGAAACAGCGAAGAATTTCTGTACACCGTTGAGCATGCGCAACGGCGGGTTGATTTCACCCTTTTCACGCCCTGGCGAGCGGCCAAACATCACCGATACCGGCACCATCTGCACATCCAGATCGGGATGGCTGCGGTGCAAATCCAGGTAGTCGTGGAAGAGTTTGATCGACTCTTCTTTCGGCGTGTAATAGGTGAATACGCGCGGGCCGCCGTGAATAAATACGTAGCGTGGCAGCAGCGCGCCATCGATCTCCAGCGGTTCGAGGGGATCGGGTAATTCATGCGCCAGGCACTGCTCGCGCAAGGTCATTAAGTCAGCCTTTGAGTTGTAAGGCAGCACGTACATAATAGGACGTGATGTGTCGAGCCCCAGTTCCTGTGCAGGTTCTGCGGGAATCGATTTACTTTTTACCAGCACGCTTAATGGTAAGTTCAGTAATTTGTAGTAAATTCGTGGCCAGCCGGACATAAAGGGTGTAAAGCCTCTGGTTATTAATAGTGCCATTGCGCCGCAAGAATATCAGAAAGCACGCATAATTTCTGTGGTACCGCTGCGTGTACCACTACTCATTGACGCTTAATAGTTAAAAAGGTTCTTTTCATGGCCAATAATACCACCGGTTTCACCCGGATCATTAAAGCCGCAGGATATTCGTGGAAAGGCGTACGCGCAGCCTGGATTAATGAAGCTGCATTTCGCCAGGAGGGCGTAGCCGTTGTTCTGGCTATTATTATCGCTGCATTTTTGGATATTGATGTCATCACGCGCGTCCTGCTTATTGGCTCGGTCACGCTGGTGATGATTGTCGAAATCCTCAACAGCGCTATCGAAGCGGTTGTAGACCGTATCGGGTCTGAATTCCATGAGCTTTCCGGCCGGGCAAAAGATATGGGCTCGGCGGCGGTGCTGATGACAATCTTACTGGCGGTCTTTACCTGGGTCTCGCTTCTTTGGTCACATTTTCGATAGCGTTTCCATAATTCTATAACACTCTGGATTTTTGCTTAAATGTGGTTTCAAAATCGCCGTTGACTGTATATACTCACAGCATAACTGTATATACACCCAGGGGGCGGGATGAAAGCATTAACGGCCAGGCAGCAAGAGGTGTTCGATCTGATTCGCGATCGCATCACCCAAACCGGTATGCCACCGACGCGTGCGGAAATCGCACAGCAATTGGGGTTCCGTTCCCCAAATGCAGCCGAAGAACACCTTAAAGCGCTGGCGCGCAAAGGGGTGATCGAAATCGTATCTGGTGCATCGCGCGGTCTCCGCCTGCTGCTGGAAGAAGAGAACGATATTGGTCTGCCGCTGATTGGTCGCGTCGCTGCGGGTGAGCCGCTGCTGGCGCAACAGCATATCGAAAGCCACTATCAGGTCGATCCGAATCTCTTTAAACCGCATGCGGACTTCCTGCTGCGCGTTAGCGGGATGTCGATGAAAGATATCGGTATTATGGACGGCGATCTGCTGGCGGTGCATAAAACCCAGGATGCGCGTAACGGCCAGGTGATCGTTGCCCGTATCGAAGATGAAGTGACGGTGAAGCGCCTGAAAAAGCATGGCAATACCGTTGAACTGCTGGCGGAAAACAGCGACTTCTCCCCGATTGTTGTTGATCTGCGTAAACAGAACTTCACTATTGAAGGGCTGGCAGTTGGCGTGATCCGTAACGGTGAATGGCTGTAACGCCTCTTTTCTCTGCTGTGGCGCCCGTTTAGCGCCGCAGCGCCACGCTTCCTCTCTTTAACGACGCTTACGCTATGCCGCTGTTAACCGCATCCGACAAAGCTTTGTGGCGGCTTGCGCTGCCGATGATTTTATCGAATATCACCGTTCCGCTGCTGGGCTTAGTTGATACGGCGGTGATTGGTCATCTGGATAGCCCCGTCTACCTTGGCGGCGTGGCGATTGGCGCAACGGCAACCAGCTTCCTCTTTATGCTGCTGCTGTTTCTGCGTATGAGCACCACCGGGCTGACCGCCCAGGCATTTGGTGCGAAAAATCCTTCTGCACTCTCACGTGCGCTCGTCCAGCCTCTGCTGTTGGCGCTCGGCGCAGGGGTTGTCATTGCGCTGTTACGCATGCCGCTTATCGACCTGGCGCTGCATATTACCGGCGGTAGCGAGGCGGTGCTGGAGCAGGCGCAACGCTTTCTTGCCATTCGCTGGCTCAGTGCACCCGCCTCGCTGGGCAATATGGTGCTGCTTGGCTGGCTGCTCGGCGTGCAGTATGCCCGCGCACCGGTGATACTGCTGGTGGTCGGCAACCTCTTCAATATCGTTCTCGATCTCTGGCTGGTGATGGGCCTGCATATGAATGTGCAGGGCGCTGCGCTCGCCACCGTTATCGCGGAATATGTCACCTTCTTTATCGGTTTGCTGATGGTGTGGCAGGTTTTACGCCGGCAGGCTATCTCTCTTTCGATGCTGAAATCCGCCTGGCGCGGCGGCGTTCGCCGTTTGCTGGCGCTCAATCGCGATATCATGCTGCGCTCGCTGCTGCTGCAACTCTGCTTTGGCTCCATCACCGTGCTGGGCGCGCGCCTCGGCAGCGAAACGGTCGCCGCCAACGCGGTGCTGATGATGTTCCTCACCTTTACCGCCTACGCGCTCGACGGCTTTGCCTATGCCGTAGAAGCCCACTCCGGTCAGGCTTACGGCGCGCGTGATGGCAGCCAGTTGCTGCACGTCTGGCGCGCGGCCTGTCGGCAGGCAGGGTTTGTGGCGCTCGCCTTTGCCCTTATCTACGCGCTGGCGGGCAGCACGATTATTGCGCTGTTAACCTCCATTCCTGAACTGCAGGCGGTTGCCGGACACTATCTCATCTGGCAGGTGATACTGCCGCTGGTGGGAGTGTGGTGCTATTTGCTCGACGGCATGTTTGTGGGTGCAACGCGCGCAGCTGAAATGCGTAACAGTATGGCGATTGCCGCTGCCGGTTTTGGTCTGACCCTGCTGACGGTACCGTGGCTTGGCAACCACGGTTTATGGCTCTCTCTGGGCGTTTTCCTTGCGCTGCGCGGTCTCACGCTGGCACTGATCTGGCGTCATCACTGGCGCAACGGCAGCTGGTTTGCCAATGCCGACAATGCATGAGGATCTGCGGCTTCGTCTGGCATGTATGGTTAAAGATTCCGAATAAAAAACCGAACGCCGAATCCTTATCTACAATAATTAATACGTTCAGCACGCAAGAACGTCATTTTAACCGAACGATAAGGAGTCAATTATGAACAAAGACGAAGTCGGCGGTAACTGGAAACAGTTTAAAGGCACTGTTAAAGAGAAATGGGGCAAATTGACCGATGACGACATGACCGTCATTGAAGGTAAACGTGACCAGCTGGTAGGTAAAATCCAGGAGCGTTACGGTTACGCGAAAGACGAAGCGGAGAAGGAAGTTACGGATTGGGAAACTCGTAACGAATACCGCTGGTAGCCAACACTTCCCCCTCAAGTGTATTAACCCTCACAGGCTACCCTGCCCGTAGGTACAAGGATGTACCTCCCTAATCCCTTCATCTTTCACGTTTTATCCGCGTTGGCTGCATTCGCTCACATAGGTCACATACTTATGTATGCTCCCTATGATTCACTCATTTGCCGCCTTGCTAAAACGCGAAATCTTTTGGGATTACTTTCTGAAACAGAAACAGAAACAGAAACAGAAACAGAAACAGAAAAGTAAAAATCTCTAACGCGGTTTCTTCTTCACCTGCAGGCTGTGATCGTGCTGGCAATGATCGTGATGACGACAGGCTTCGACTTCCACGCAGGCAGCGCATAAACCGTGGGCTTCAATCACGTTATGGCGCAGGGCAAAACCCATCTTCGCTGCCAGCGCGTGCATAATATCTTCCACGCCTTCCGCCTGCTCCTCTTTAACCGCGCCGCAGCGATCGCAGATAAACATCGCAGAAGTGTGCGTCGGCTGATCGAAGAGATGGCACAGCACATAGCTGTTGGTGGACTCCACCTTGTGCACAAAACCCTGCTCGAGCAGAAAATCGAGCGCGCGATACACCGTGGGCGGCTTCGCCTGGGGTTCGCTTTCGCGCAGCAAGTCGAGCAGATCGTAGGCGCTGATGGCGCTCTTTTGCAGGCTCAGCAAACGTAAAACTTCCAGACGCTGTGGAGTCAGGCGCACGTTGCGCTGCGCGCACAGCTTTTCAGCCTGCACTAACATCTCTTGCGAAGTGGTCTTATCCATAGGCGCTCTCGGGTTGGTGAAAAGATGAAGCTTCACACTTTACCATGTCCTGCCTGAAACGCCGAGACCGCCAACTTTAAAGACACTTTCGGAACTTTCCTTCCCGAAACGGTTTTCCTCTTCTATAAATAGTGAGTGCCATCACTATAAATATGAACCGGCCGCCCTGGAGCGTTCGGAAGAGGTAGTGCCTTTTTCTACTGTTATTCACAGCAATATAAATTCCTGTTTGTGCGCAAACTAACAGGCTTAAATACTCATCTGGCTACGAGAACATACTGTGAAAATAAATGCGAAACTTTCGGTGGTCGCCATTGCTGTCTCCTTTTTTATGGCAAATCAGGCGGGAGCAGCCAATACATGGGCAGAAGCGCGTAACGATGCAATGGGTGGAACGGGCGTCGCATCGGCAAACTATGGCAGTGGAGCACTGATTAACCCGGCGTTGCTGGCGAAGGGGCAACCGGAAGATGATGTCACCGTTATTCTGCCAAGCGTACAGGCACAAATTTCGGATAAGGATAATCTGCGCGACGAAATTGATTACATCAATGACAAAGTCGATCAGTATAAAGATGTCGTCGATAATCTGACGGCGCGGGATATTATTACCAACCCGTTTGGCACCATCGATCAATTCCAGAATGCGGCCAAAGATTTGGGTGACGAGCTGGTTAAGCTGCGTGGCAAAACCGCGCAGGCAAAAGCGGCAGCCGGTATTGCGGTCAGCATCCCTAACGATGTGCTCTCTGCGGCTTTCGTGACCAAAGCCTACGCCCACGCGCGCGTAAGCTCCAATATCGATCAGCAGGATATTGATTACCTGCGCAGCATTCAGAACAGCGATGCCGTTGCGGTGCGTGAAGCGCTGGGCGCGGCGCTGTCGCCAAATGGCAGCGATGAGATCACCCGTAACCTGAACTCCACCGCTTCCGGGCGTGGCGCGATTGTTACCGACTTTGGCGTGGCGCTGGCACACCAATTTGACGCGGGCGGCATTCCGCTCTCCGTTGGCGTAACGCCGAAGCTGCAAAAAGTGTGGGTCTACAACTACACGGCGTCGATTTATGACTACGACAGCGATGACTGGAACAGCAGCCGCTACCGCCGTGATGACACCGGCTTCAACGTTGACGTTGGCCTGGCCGCCGACCTCAATGAAAACGTGACACTTGGCTTAACTGGGCAGAACCTGATTTCGCGTAACATTGACACTCAAGACGCCATCATCCGTAACGGCAGAACGGGCGAAGTGCGTAACTACAAAGATACTTACCAGATTAGCCCGATCGTCACCGCCGGTGCCGCCTGGCATAACGATCTGGTAACGCTGAGTGCTGATGGTGATTTAACCGAGACCAAAGGCTTTAAGAGCGAGAAGAACTCGCAGTATGTCGGCGTCGGGGCTGAAGTGCGTCCGCTTAACTGGCTGGCAGTGCGTGCCGGTTACCGCGCTGATGTGAAAGGCGATGATAAAGATGTCTTCACCGCTGGTGTTGGCTTCTCGCCGTTCAACCGCGTTCATCTCGATCTGATGGGGCTGGTGGGCGAAGACGAAACCTGGGGTGCCGGTGCGCAGCTTAGCCTGACATTCTAAGGATTAACCGGAGGCGCTGCGCCTCCGGTTTTGCCTGTGCTATAGTAGCGCCCCTTTTTCTTTTGATGTTCAAATAATCGCCATGCTGCCAGAAAAACCGTCCTCAACATTTCCCGCTCATCGTTTCTCGATTGCCCCGATGCTCGACTGGACGGACAGGCACTGCCGCTACTTCCTGCGTCTGCTGTCGCGCCACACGCTGCTCTATACCGAGATGGTGACCACCGGCGCGATTATTCATGGCAAAGGCGATTACCTGGCCTACAGCGAGGAGGAGCATCCGGTGGCGTTGCAGCTCGGCGGCAGCGATCCGGCGCAGCTGGCTCACTGTGCGAAGCTTGCCGAAGCGCGCGGCTATGACGAAATCAACCTCAACGTCGGCTGCCCTTCTGACCGCGTGCAGAATGGCCGTTTCGGCGCTTGCCTGATGGGTGAAGCGCAGCTGGTGGCGGACTGCATTAAAGCGATGCGCGATGTCGTCTCTATTCCGGTGACGGTCAAAACCCGTATCGGCATTGATGAGCAGGACAGCTACGAATTTCTCTGCGACTTTATTGGCACCGTAGCCGGTAAAGGTGAGTGTGAAAGCTTCACGATCCACGCCCGCAAAGCCTGGCTTTCTGGCCTCAGCCCGAAAGAGAACCGCGAAATTCCGCCGCTCGATTACCCACGCGTCTATCAGCTGAAACGCGACTTCCCGCACCTGACGATGTCGATCAACGGCGGTATCAAATCGCTGGAAGAGGCGAAAGCGCATCTTGAACATATGGATGGCGTAATGGTCGGGCGCGAAGCCTACCAGAACCCTGGCATCCTCGCGGCGGTGGACAGAGAGATTTTCGGCGTCGATACGCCGGATGCCGACCCGGTGGCAGTAGTGCGCGCGATGTACCCTTATATTGAGCGCGAACTGAGCCAGGGAGCTTATCTCGGCCATATCACACGCCATATGCTGGGCCTGTTCCAGGGCGTGCCTGGCGCGCGTCAGTGGCGTCGCTACCTGAGTGAAAATGCGCACAAAGCGGGAGCGGATATCAATGTGGTGGAACACGCCCTCAATCTGGTGGCGTCGAAACGCTAAGGCGTGCAGATTTATTGCGCAATCGTGGGATCGGTTAGCAAAGGAGTGAGCGCTTCGTCACAACCTTGAAACATTTCCCCGTGCAGCCCGGTGAAGCAAATAGGATTTAGCGCGTAAATCTGTCACTATTCCGGCGTAACGAATTCATCGCGCTGTACCCTACAATACAGCCGAACTAAAAAAGAAAGGGCTTCCTGCGGGAAGCCCTAATTCTTTCTGCACAATCACTTACGGGATCAGCAGGCTCGATCCCTGGGTCGCCCGGCTTTCCAGCGCTTCATGGGCGCGCTGCGCATCGGCGAGCGCAAACTTCTGGCTCTCAGCCACCTCCACTTTGATTACGCCGCTGGCGATCAGCGAGAAGAGCTCATTGCTCGCTTCCTGCAACTCTTCACGCGTGGTGATGTAACCGTTCAGCGAAGGACGGGTGGCGTAGAGCGATCCCTTCTGGTTGAGAATGCCCAGATTGACACCGGTCACCGGCCCGGAGGAGTTGCCAAAGCTGACCATCAGGCCGCGGCGGCGCAGGCAGTCAAGGGAGGTTTCCCAGGTGTCTTTACCAACGGAGTCGTACACCACACTCACTTTTTTACCGCCGGTCAGCTCTTTCACCCGCTCAACCACGCTCTCCTCGCTGTAGTTGATCACCTGCCAGGCACCCGCCTGCTGGGCGCGCTGCGCTTTTTGCGCCGAGCCAACGGTACCAATCAGTTTCGCGCCGAGCGCTTTTGCCCACTGGCAGGCGATCAGGCCAACGCCGCCCGCCGCAGCGTGAAACAGGAACATCTCATTGGGCTTCACTTCATAGGTTTTGCGCAGCAGATAGAAGACGGTCAGCCCTTTCAGGAAGGAGGCGGCGGCTTGTTCAAAGGAGATGGCGTTGGGCAGAACGGCGACTTTATCGGCGGGCACATTGTGCACGGAGCTGTATGCGCCCAGCCCCGATTGAGCGTAAACCACGCGGTCGCCAACTTTCACCTCCGTGACGCCGGAACCCACTTTACTGACCACGCCGGCGGCTTCGGTTCCCAGCCCGCTTGGCAAGCCCGGCGGCGGATAGAGACCGCTGCGGATGTAGGTGTCGATATAGTTAATGCCGATGGCTTTGTTTTCGACCTGCACCTCATTTTCTGCCGGATCGACGGGCGTAAACTCCACCGCCTTCAGCACTTCAGGGCCGCCGTGCTGTTGAAACTCAATTCTTGTCGCCATGCTTCCTCCTGATCTGTGATAATCTCTCAACCCATTCATTACCCGGATAACTCCATTCACTATGGCAGGAAATAAACCCTTCAACAAACAGACTGAGCCCCGCGACCACAAGCTTGAGGGGATGAAAGTGCCTCCGCATTCGATCGAAGCGGAGCAGTCGGTGTTGGGCGGTTTAATGCTGGATAATGAGCGCTGGGACGACGTCGCCGAGCGCGTCGTTTCCGAGGATTTTTATACTCGCCAGCATCGCCATATCTTTACGGAAATGCACCGCCTGCAGGAGATGGGCAAACCCATCGACCTGATTACTCTTGCCGAATCGCTGGAGCAACAGGGCCAGCTCGATATTGTCGGCGGCTTCGCTTATCTCGCTGAACTGTCAAAAAATACGCCAAGTGCGGCGAACATCAGCGCTTACGCCGATATCGTGCGTGAACGTGCGGTAGTGCGCGAGATGATCGCGGTAGCGAATGAGATCGCCAATGCCGGTTTCGATCCGCAGGGCCGCAGCAGTGAAGATCTGCTCGATCTGGCCGAGTCCCGCGTGTTTAAAATCGCCGAAAGCCGTGCCAATAAAGATGAAGGGCCGAAGAACATCGCCGATGTGCTTGAGGCGACGGTGGCGCGTATTGAGCTACTGTTCCAGCAGCCCCATGACGGCGTGACTGGCGTGAACACCGGCTACGACGATCTGAACAAAAAGACCGCCGGTTTGCAGCCGTCGGATCTGATTATTGTCGCGGCGCGTCCCTCAATGGGTAAAACGACCTTTGCGATGAACCTCGTCGAAAATGCGGCGATGTTGCAGGATAAGCCGGTGCTTATCTTCAGTCTCGAGATGCCCTCCGAACAGATTATGATGCGTTCACTCGCGTCGCTGTCGCGCGTCGATCAGACCCGCATCCGTACCGGGCAGCTCGACGATGAGGATTGGGCACGCATCTCCGGCACGATGGGCATTCTGCTGGAAAAACGGAATATCTATATCGATGACTCCTCCGGCCTGACGCCGACGGAAGTGCGCTCTCGTGCGCGGCGTATCGCCCGCGAACATGGCGGCATTGGCCTGATTATGATCGACTACCTCCAGCTGATGCGTGTGCCATCGCTGTCGGATAACCGTACGCTGGAAATTGCCGAGATCTCCCGCTCGTTGAAAGCGCTGGCGAAAGAGTTGCAGGTGCCGGTGGTGGCGCTGTCGCAGCTTAACCGCTCGCTGGAGCAGCGCGCCGATAAGCGCCCGGTCAACTCCGACCTGCGTGAATCGGGTTCCATCGAACAGGATGCCGACTTAATCATGTTTATCTACCGTGATGAGGTTTATCACGAAAACAGCGACTTAAAAGGCATCGCTGAAATCATTATTGGTAAGCAGCGTAACGGTCCTATCGGCACGGTACGTCTGACATTCAATGGGCAGTGGTCACGCTTCGATAACTATGCCGGGCCACAATACGACGACGAATAACGTTTCGTTACTCTTCGCGCCGCAGGTGCCTTCAACGCACCTGCACACGAACGATCGACAAAATTGTTTTTGAGGAAAAACATGCAAGCGGCAACCGTAGTAGTTAACCGCCGCGCTCTGCGACACAATCTGCAACGCCTGCGCGAACTGGCTCCCGCCAGCCGACTGGTTGCGGTCGTGAAAGCGAACGCTTATGGACACGGTCTTCTTGAGACCGCGCGAACGCTCCCCGATGCCGATGCTTTCGGCGTCTCCCGTCTTGAAGAGGCCCTGCAACTGCGCGCAGGGGGCATTACTCAACCGATTCTGTTACTCGAAGGCTTTTTTGCCGCCAGCGATTTGCTACAGGTAGCAGAGCATCAGCTGCATACGGTGATCCACAGCGTTGAACAGCTTGAAGCCCTGGAAGCCGCCACCCTGAGCGCGCCGGTGGATGTCTGGATGAAGCTCGACACCGGCATGCATCGCCTGGGCGTACACCCTCACGAAGCGGAAGCATTCTACGCCCGGCTGAGCCAGTGCAAAAATGTGCGTCAGCCGGTGAACATCGTCAGCCACTTTGCCCGCGCCGATGAGCCCGACTGCGGCGCGACCGAGCGCCAGCTCGATCTCTTTACCACCTTTACCGAAGGCAAGCCGGGCATGCGCTCGATTGCCGCTTCGGGCGGTACGCTGCTGTGGCCGCAATCCCACTTCGACTGGGTGCGCCCCGGCATCATTCTCTACGGCGTTTCGCCGCTCGACCATAAACCGTGGGGTAGCGATTTTGGCTTTCAGCCGGTAATGACGCTCACCTCGCAACTGATTGCCGTGCGCCAGCATGCGGCGGGTGAACCGGTCGGCTATGGTGGCACCTGGCAGAGCGCGCGCGATACCCGTTTAGGCGTGGTGGCGATGGGCTACGGCGACGGTTACCCGCGCGCAGCACCCTCCGGCACGCCGGTGCTGGTTAACGGCCGCGAAGTGCCGATTGTTGGGCGCGTGGCGATGGATATGATTTGCGTCGATCTGGGGCCAGAAGCGCAGGATAAACCCGGCGATCGCGTGGTGCTTTGGGGGGAGGGTTTACCCGTCGAGCGTATCGCGCAGGCAACAAATGTGAGTGCTTACGAACTTATTACGCGCCTGACCTCAAGGGCGACCCTTATCTACATCGACTAAAAGGAACGCCCCGTGTCGCCGATGGAAATCGCCGCCTGCCTGGCTTACGCCCTCTCCGTGTGGCTTGCCGCGCGCAACAATGTGCATACGTGGTGGACGGGCATTATCGGCTGCGTGCTCTACGGCTGGGTTTTCTACTCCGTGCAGCTTTACGCGGATGTCACCCTGCAACTCTTCTTTATCATCAGCAGTGTTGCAGGCTGGATCAACTGGCTGAAGGGCAATCACGGTCATCAACTGGCGGTACGCAAAACGCCGCTGCAACATATTGCTTTCCTGCTGGTGGGCGCTCTGATTGTCGCAGGCGGCTATGCCTGGCTGCTGCACCGTTTTACCAACGCCTGGTCGCCATGGCTGGACTCGGCGATTATGGTCTTCAGCATTCTCGCGCAGTTTATGCTGATGGGGCGGCGGCTGGAGAGTTGGTACTTCTGGCTGCTGGTCAACACCATCGCCGTGCCGCTCTATGCCGCGCGCGATCTGTGGCTGACCGCCGGGCTTTACCTGATCTTCTGGTGTAATGCCTGGCACGGGCTTTACCAGTGGCGCAAGGCGCTGGTAAAGCCATGAAACCCTTCGCCAGCGGGCTGATTGTTGGCAAATTCGCGCCGCTGCACTGCGGTCATGAACGGTTAATTAACACCGCGCTGGCGCAGTGCGAACGCCTGTGGCTCATCAGCTACTCCGTGCCAGAGCTGCCCGGCTGCGAGCCGGAGAAGCGCGAACGCTGGCTGCGGGCGCGGTTTTCCCAATGTGAGATCCTCGTTCTGACACCGGCGCGCGTGGCGGCGCTGGGTTTAGGCCCGTTACCGCATAACGACGCCGATGGCAATCTGCATCGTCACTATGTTGCGGATATCTGTTTGCAGGTTTTGGGCTGCCAGCCTGACGCGGTCTTCACGGCGGAGGAGTATGGCGATGGCTTCGCCCGCGTGCTGAGCGAACGTTTTTCCCGCCCGGTGGCTCATGTGCGGCTGACGCGCGGGCAGGGTGAGGATGCGCCATCCGGGACGCTGATCCGCAGCGATGTCCACCGCTGGCGGCAGATGCTGGCCGCGCCCGTCTATCACGACTTTGTTCAGCGCATCTGCCTGCTCGGCGGCGAATCGACCGGCAAAAGCACCCTCAGCGCCGTGCTGGCAGAGGCGCTGGGAACGGCGTATGTGGCGGAGTATGGCCGCGAGCGCTGGGAAGAGCAGGGTGGCGAGCTGGTGTATGACGATATGCTGGCGATTGCACAAACCCAGGTGCAACGGGAAGAGAGCACGCCTGCGGTGCGCTGGCTGGTATGCGATACCTCGCCGCTGACCACGCTCTTTTATACGCTGACAATGTTTGGCAAAGCGCCTGCGGCGCTCTACGCGCTGGCGCAGCGGCACTATCACCTGGTGGTGTTGTGCGAGGATGATTTTCCGTTTGTGCAGGATGGCACCCGCCAGGATGAAACTTTCCGCCAGCGCCAGCAGGCCTGGTATCTCGAACAGTTGACCGAACGCGGCGTGCCGTTTATTCGCGTCAGCGGGTCGGTGGCTGAACGCATCGCGCAAGTGCGGGTGGTGCTGGGCTGTTAATCCTTATTTCGTTTCCGCTTTACTGCCCCCTCGACCTTGTCCGGCTTCCGGTTTATTGTGGGAGTCTTGCCTAATCAGAATGTGGAGAATACCTGCGTGTTTCAGAAAGTTGACGCCTATGCCGGCGACCCTATCCTCTCGTTGATGGAGCGGTTCAAAGAAGATCCCCGCAGCGATAAAGTAAACCTCAGCATCGGGCTTTATTATGATGAAGAGGGCACAATCCCGCTTCTTCAGGCGGTGGCAGAAGCCGAAGCGCGCCTCAATGCACAGCAACATGGTGCCTCGCTCTATCTGCCAATGGAAGGTCTTAATCGTTACTGCCATACTATTGCGCCGCTGCTGTTTGGTGCCGATCATGCGGTGCTGTCTCACAAGCGTGTAGCCACCATCCAGACGCTCGGCGGCTCCGGCGCACTGAAAGTCGGTGCAGATTTTCTGAAACGTTACTTCCCCAACTCCGGCGTCTGGGTCAGCGATCCGACATGGGAAAACCATATCGCGATTTTTGAAGGCGCAGGCTTCGAGGTCGCTACTTACCCGTGGTATGACAGCGAAACCAACGGCGTGTGTTTCGCGGCATTTCTCGAAAAATTAAACTCCTTGCCGGAGCAGAGCATTATCCTGCTGCACCCATGCTGCCATAACCCGACCGGTGCCGACTTAACGCCTGCGCAGTGGGATGAGGTGGTCGAGGTGCTGAAAGCGCGCACACTGCTGCCTTTCATGGATATTGCCTATCAGGGCTTTGGGGGGGGCATAGAGGAGGACGCCTATGCGATTCGCGCGATTGCCGATGCCGGTTTGCCTGCGCTGGTTAGCAACTCTTTCTCAAAAATTTTCTCTCTGTATGGTGAGCGCGTTGGCGGCCTTTCCGTGATCTGCGAAGATGCTGATGCCGCCGATCGCGTACTCGGACAGCTAAAAGCCACTGTGCGCCGTATCTACTCCAGCCCGCCGAATTTCGGCGCGCAGCTGGTGGCGACCGTGCTGAACGATGCCGGGCTGAAGGCGTCGTGGCTGGCGGAAGTGGAAGCGATGCGCACCCGTATTCTGGCGATGCGTCAGACGCTGGTTGATGCGCTGAATGCGGCGATGCCGACAGGGGATTTCACCTACCTGCTCAAGCAGCGCGGCATGTTTAGTTATACCGGGCTGAGTGCTGCGCAGGTGGATCGTCTGCGCGAAGAGTTTGGCATTTATCTCGTTTCCAGCGGTCGTATCTGCGTCGCCGGGCTTAATAACCGCAATGTGCACCGCGTGGCACAAGCCTTCGCGGCGGTGATGTAAGTATTCACTTACCTCTCTCTTCACCCTCTGCAAACCGGCAGAGGGTGACCCACCAAAGCTGGCGGATTTCCCAGAAAAAACTTTGTTTCGCCTCGCCCTGCGGTTATGGTCACTCAGGTTTAAGACTATTCACCTCATTTATAAAAACTAAAGCATTAAGAAGCAGGGAAAATTATGCAAAAGTTCAGACACGCGCTCGGCGCGCTCTGCCTGTGGGCGGCCTTCAGCAGCGCGGCGGTATACGCCTCGGTCCCGACCCCGGTTGCAACGGGCACTAACGCTGCAAAACTCTCTGAGCAGGCGGCGGTACACTGGGTTTCCGTGGCGCAAATTGAAAGCTCGCTGGTTGAACGCCCGCCGATGGCGGTGGGGTTTGATATCGACGATACCGTGCTCTTCTCCAGCCCCGGCTTCTGGCGCGGTAAGAAAACCTGGTCTCCGGATAGCGATGCCTATCTGCACAACCCGGAATTCTGGGAAAAGATGAATAACGGCTGGGATGAGTTCAGCATTCCCAAAGAGGTCGCGCGTCAGCTGATCGCCATGCACGTTAAACGCGGCGACACGATTTTCTTTATCACCGGCCGCAGCCAGACCAAAACCGAGACGGTGAGCAAAACTTTGCAGGATGATTTTCATATCCCGGCTGCCAATATGAATCCGGTGATTTTTGCCGGCGATCAGCCGGGCCAGAACAACAAGGTGCAGTGGCTGAAGGACAAAAAAATCCGCATCTATTACGGCGACTCTGACGGTGACATCACCGCCGCGCGCGAAAGCGAAGCGCGCCCGATCCGCGTGCTGCGCGCCGCGAACTCAACCTACCAACCGCTGCCGCAGGCCGGTGCGTTTGGTGAAGAGGTGATTGTCGACTCCGACTATTAATCCAGCGCCCTTTTTTAGAGAAAAAAAGGGCGTCGGGTTTCCCCTTTTGGCCACATGCTGCACACTTACAGAGGTTCATTTTTGATAAGGAGCAGTTTATGTGGCATCAACAGACGCTTACGCTTAGCCAGAAATCGCGCGGCTTTCACCTGGTCACCGATGAGGTGCTCGGGCAGATTACTGCGATAAAGAGCGTGAAAACCGGTTTGTTGCACCTGCTGCTTCAGCACACGTCCGCTTCTCTCACCCTGAATGAAAATTGCGATCCCACGGTGCGCCAGGATATGGAGCGCCACTTTTTACGTGCTGTGCCGGACAATGCGCCCTATGAGCATGATTATGAAGGGCCGGATGATATGCCTGCGCATATCAAATCATCGACGCTTGGCGTGTCGCTGATGCTGCCCGTGCAGAATGGGCGCGTATTGCTGGGGACATGGCAGGGGATCTGGCTGGGAGAGCATCGCATCCACGGCGGTTCGCGGCGGATTATCGCGACACTACAAGGGGAATAAACGATGACAATTTCGGAGTTACTGCAATATTGCATGGCCAAGCCTGGCGCGGAGCAGAGCGTGCACAGCGACTGGAAAGCGACGCAGATTAAGGTCGCCGACGTACTGTTTGCGATGGTGAAAGAGATTGAGGACCGCCCGGCGGTCTCACTGAAAACCAGCCCGGCGCTGGCGGAACTGCTGCGCGACCAGCATAGCGATGTGCGCCCCAGCCGCCATCTGAATAAAGCGCACTGGAGCACGGTCTATCTGGACGGCACTTTGCCAGACTCGCAAATCTACTACCTGGTGGACGCCTCTTACCAGCAGGCGATGGAGCTGGTGCCGGAGGGGATCCGGCAACAGCTCTCCGTCTGACTAGCTGAGCAGCGGTTTCAGGAACCGTGCCGTGTGCGATGCTTCGCATTCGGCGACGGTTTCCGGCGTGCCGGAGACGAGGATCTCGCCGCCGCCGCTGCCGCCTTCCGGCCCCAGGTCGACAATCCAGTCTGCGGTTTTCACCACGTCGAGGTTGTGCTCAATCACCACGATGGTGTTGCCCTGATCGCGCAGCTGATGCAGCACCTCAAGCAGTTGCTGAATATCCGCAAAGTGCAGACCGGTGGTCGGCTCATCAAGAATATAGAGCGTCTGCCCGGTGCCGCGTTTCGACAGCTCACGCGCCAGTTTCACGCGCTGCGCTTCACCACCGGAAAGGGTGGTGGCCGACTGGCCGAGACGAATATAGGTCAGGCCGACATCCATCAGCGTTTGCAGTTTCCGCGCCAGCGCCGGAACCGCGTCGAAGAACTCACGCGCTTCTTCAATGGTCATATCCAGCACTTCGTGGATGGTCTTGCCCTTGTATTTAATCTCCAGCGTTTCGCGGTTATAGCGCTTGCCTTTGCACTGGTCGCACGGCACGTAGATATCCGGCAGGAAGTGCATTTCGACTTTGATCACGCCATCGCCCTGGCACGCTTCACAGCGTCCGCCGCGGACGTTAAAGCTGAAGCGACCCGGCGTATAGCCGCGTGAACGGGACTCCGGCACGCCAGCGAAGAGTTCGCGCACGGGCGTAAAGACGCCGGTGTAGGTCGCCGGGTTGGAGCGCGGCGTACGGCCAATCGGGCTCTGGTCGATATCGATCACTTTGTCGAAGTGCTCCAGCCCCTGAATATCGCGGTAAGGCGCAGGCTCGGCAATCGTCGCGCCGTTAAGCTGGCGCTGGGCGAGCGGGAAGAGCGTATCGTTAATCAGCGTCGACTTGCCGGAGCCGGAAACGCCGGTAATACAGGTAAAGAGGCCGACCGGCAGCGTCAGCGTCACATCCTTCAGGTTGTTGCCGCGTGCGCCACTCAGCTTCAGCACGCGCTGCGGATCGGCTTTCACACGCTCTTTCGGCACTTCAATTTTGCGTTTGCCGCTCATGAACTGGCCGGTCAGCGATTCCGGCACCGCCATGATCGCTTCCAGCGGGCCTTCCGCGACCACCTGGCCGCCGTGCACACCGGCACCAGGGCCGATATCGATCACGTGATCCGCGGCGCGGATAGCATCTTCGTCATGCTCAACCACAATCACCGTGTTACCGAGGTTCCGCAGGTGCACAAGAGTGCCAAGCAGACGTTCGTTATCGCGCTGGTGCAGGCCGATAGAAGGCTCATCCAGCACGTACATGACGCCGACCAGGCCTGCGCCAATCTGGCTGGCCAGACGAATGCGCTGCGCTTCACCGCCGGAGAGGGTCTCTGCCGAGCGGGAAAGCGTCAGGTAGTTCAGGCCGACGTTAACGAGAAATTTCAGACGATCGCCAATCTCTTTGAGCACTTTTTCAGCGATTTTTGCACGCTGACCGGAAAGTTTGAGGTTGGTGAAGAAGTCCATCGCATGACCGATGCTCATATCAGAGATGGTCGGCAGCGGCGTATCTTCAACGTAAACATGGCGCGCTTCGCGACGCAGACGCGTCCCTTCGCAGGTGGCGCAAGGGCGGTTGCTGATGAATTTCGCCAGCTCTTCGCGCACCGCGCTCGATTCGGTCTCTTTGTAGCGGCGCTCCATATTGTGCAGCACGCCTTCAAACGGATGGCGGCGCACGGAAGTATCGCCGCGATCGTTCATGTATTTGAACTCGATCGACTCTTTGCCGGAACCTGCCAGAATCACCTTCTGCACGTTGGCGCTGAGGCTTTCCCACGGCGCTTCGACGTCGAATTTATAGTGATCCGAGAGCGACTTCAGCATCTGGAAATAGTAGAAGTTACGGCGATCCCAGCCGCGGATAGCGCCGCCAGCCAGCGACAGCTCCGGGTTCTGGATCACGCGGTCAGGGTCAAAATATTGCTGAACGCCAAGACCGTCGCAGGTCGGGCAGGCGCCCGCCGGGTTGTTGAACGAGAAGAGACGTGGCTCCAGTTCGCGCATGCTGTAGCCGCAAATCGGGCAGGCGAAGTTCGCCGAGAAGAGCAGCTCTTCGGCTTTAGGATCGTCCATATCGGCAACGATGGCCGTACCGCCGGAGAGTTCCAGCGCGGTTTCGAAAGATTCCGCCAGGCGCTGCGTGAGATCGTCGCGCACTTTGAAGCGGTCAATCACCACTTCAATGGTGTGTTTCTTTTGCAGTTCGAGGCTCGGCGGATCGGAGAGATCGCACACTTCGCCGTCGATACGGGCGCGGATATAGCCCTGGCCTGCCAGGTTTTCGAGGGTTTTGGTGTGCTCGCCTTTACGCTCTTTGATCACCGGTGCCAGCAGCATCAGGCGCTTGCCTTCCGGCTGCGAGAGCACGTTATCCACCATCTGGCTGACGGTTTGCGCCGCCAGCGGCACGCCGTGATCCGGGCAGCGCGGCTCGCCAACGCGTGCGTAGAGCAGGCGCAGGTAATCGTGAATTTCGGTTATAGTGCCGACGGTGGAACGCGGGTTGTGCGATGTCGACTTCTGTTCAATAGAAATGGCAGGCGAGAGACCTTCAATGTGGTCAACGTCCGGTTTTTCCATCAACGACAGGAACTGGCGGGCATACGCAGAGAGTGATTCGACGTAGCGACGCTGCCCTTCTGCATAGAGCGTATCGAAAGCCAGCGAGGATTTGCCCGAACCCGACAGCCCGGTGACAACAATCAGTTTGTCGCGAGGGATGACGAGGTTGATGTTTTTGAGATTATGGGTGCGCGCGCCCCGAACTTCTATCTTATCCAATCCATTCACCTTTTACCCGGTGGAACACGTAATGCCCGGTGTGTTTGAAGGACAACCGGCGATCACAAACGGCTAATTATGACACAAATTAACCTGAATGAATATACAGTGTAGGAATGCAACTTCCGCGTAAGTGTGTAAAATACGCACTTCGCGGACGATGTCTGGAACCTGCTTCGCAGCTATCAAAATGCTACGTGGAAATGGTACACTCGCGCGTTTACACTACTACGAAACGATTTCAGGAGACACGATCATGGCCAGCAGAGGCGTAAACAAGGTTATTCTCGTCGGTAATCTGGGCCAGGACCCGGAAGTACGCTATATGCCGAGTGGTGGCGCAGTTGCCAACATTACGCTGGCTACGTCCGAATCGTGGCGTGACAAGGCGACCGGAGAGATGAAAGAGCAGACCGAGTGGCACCGCGTTGTGCTGTTCGGCAAGCTGGCGGAAGTTGCCGGTGAGTATCTGCGTAAAGGTTCTCAGGTCTACATCGAAGGCCAGCTGCGCACCCGCAAATGGACCGATCAGTCCGGCCAGGAAAAGTACACTACCGAAGTTGTAGTGAACGTTGGCGGCACCATGCAGATGCTGGGCGGTCGCCAGGGCGGCGGCGGTGCACCGGCAGGCGGTGGCCAGCAGCAGGGCGGTTGGGGTCAGCCTCAGCAGCCACAGGGCAACAACAACCAGTTCAGCGGCGGCGCGCAGTCTCGTCCGCAGCAGCAGTCTGCCCCGGCACAGTCTAACAACGAACCGCCGATGGATTTCGACGACGATATCCCATTCTAGGATTTAGCTGTACTGTTTGTTATACTTATCTACCAAGCCTCTGTTAATACAGGGGCTTTTTGTTTTCCTCGTCCTAAAATTAAGCCTTAATACATCCTTCGCATATTGCATATTTAGCACTTACGTTAAGTGTATGGAGTATGAAGGATAAAGACATGGCTACAACTTTTGTCACCGATAGTAGAGAGCGATACTGCATGGTGATGGAGCGCTCTTCCCGCCTTCTGTTTTCTTGGCCACTCTTTTTTAATAACTCAAATCCGCAACAGAGGGGGATGCTTTTTCAATTCAGCCACGCTCAGGTTAAAGGGTAATAACCCCTGTCTGTATGTAGCTGTGCGGTCCCGGTTGCGGGCTGTGACATAGTCGACTTTAGGCGTAATATTCCTTCAGCCATAATTAACAGCTCCTGACAGGAGGTTGTGGCGGCAGTCTGAGGTGTGGCAAGCGCTTCAGCTAAAATGAGCAAACCCGCCCAGGTCTTGTGAAATCGAAGTTGACGGGCAATACATCAGAGCCAAATAGCACTACAAGCAGCTGGCGCGTCGACAGCCAGGGCGAGCCCGCGAAAATCTTTCGTCACATGGAGCTGCACGGTCTACCGGACAGCGTGATCGATATAACGGCAACACCGTCTGGCGCGGAGCCTCCGCCGCCCTGCGGTAGCCTGCGTGAAAGCATGCCGGTTACTGAGACTCCATACACAACCTGCGTTTTCAGGGCCGGTACCTAGACCGCGAAACGGCCAACACTACAGCACAGACCGCTATCAAGACCCGGCGGGCGGCTGTTACAAGCAGGTGAGCCCACCAGGGCTAATAGATGGGCTGAATACCTATACATATGTGGTGAAGCCGCAGGAATTAAGCTTCTGTAATATATGCAGAGATAATATTTCTTATCAAAGTAGGATAGCTCTTCATTTCACAGAAAGATTCGATCCACTATTTTCTTGATAAATTCTCGTACGTTTAATAGCGGCATTCCAAGCAAAAAGGTGGCATCCGGAATAAAAAAGTTTTGGCAGCAAAGTTTTTATTTACAATCAGACTCATCAAGTAAAAATAATCTTTGTAAGATACAAAAATCGGGGCTATCATCAAAAATAAGTAGTGCCTGGATTAATCATTCCCAAAACCTACAAATTATAAATTTAATTAGCCATCACCATGTTTATTTTTGCCCATATGCTATACCTGTACTGGGTAAAACACATGTAGGTTGCAGCAGTGTTTGACATACAAAATGCCATGAGGAGTAATGTTATCAAGCATTAAAGAAATTGAGTTTGAGTTGGATAACAAGTTTTCTCCTTTTCAAGGGGAGATGGATGATTTAATTTTGAGGGAAAGAGGAGTGCCTTTAAATAACTTATCAAAACTTGAGCAGAACCTCCATGTGGAACTGAAAGACACTTTTTTGTCTTTCGTTATGAAATACAATTTAGATAATTCCTCTCTTGGGAATATATCATTTGGATCAGGTGGTGATTATTTTGAGAAATTAATTCATTTAAATGAAGGCAATGGCTTTAATAATTGGTGGAATAGGCAGTCAAGGCCAAAATCAATGATTATTATTGCTTTGTCAGATCCATACGCTATTCTCTTGAATACAGTGACAGGAAAGATATATGCAATCACCAGTGAGCCTGGCATAAATGATGAAAAGTCAGTCGCAGACAATTTTGAATTATTTGTTAGAGTGGTCGGCTCTTTATTCCTAAAGAAAATTTCCTCGCAGGATGCGATTAAGCTCACAGGTGCAACCAATCAAGACTTTTGGAAAAATATACAATAAGGCCGGGATCTTCCTTACTTAAAAAGTGTTCAGACAGTCCCGACCGCGCACCCTCCATCCCGACTGAAAAGTACCGCCAGTCATTTAGGGGATTCGACGTTGTCTGGCGCGGCGAATCAAGTGCCTGAGGCCGCAGCCTGCATGTGAGCACACTGGCCGAGCGGGACGCTCCGCAGAACATGTGCTTCCAGGCCAGCACCTGAACGCGAAACGGGCCTGAGCTACCATACTTTTCGTTACTATGACCCTGCGGGCAGATGTTACACGCAGAGGGATCCGCAGGGCCGGAAGGCGGATTATACCTGTATCCTTATGCGCCTAATCCTCTCTCCTGGATGGAGCCGTTAGCATTATTTATCTTTGGAGTGAATTGGATGAAGGGAAACTAATGAGTGGGCAAAAGCTAAGCTCAGTGAGCACTATAAAAGCATGTCCTTGGGCGAGACGAATTTTTTATATTTCGATGAAAAGATATTATGAAAGTATGGAAGAATTTCTTATGAATAACGCTCTGAGTTATAAAAATAAATGAAAATTGAATTTTAAAACTTCTCTCGGACACTAATCAAATTCTTGTTGGAAATGCTAAAAATAGAGAAACATTACCTTTCTATAAAGCATAACCTGAATTTGTAAAAAAATATCCATTTACTGATGTAATTGATATGGCTTTATAAAAAAGGTCTGTCTCCATCTGATGTGGTGTAAAAATGACTGTAATGACAAGAAGATCAGCACTCAAAATATTCTCCATATACCAAGTGGCTTTATTGTCTAGGATGGATATAGATAGCCTTTTATTTGCAGGGTATAATGATGAGGAATCTGGCGAGCCTATTATATATGAAAGTATATATGATGATGAAGTTCAGGCTTTTCTTATTAATTTCCATACTGATGTTGTCTTCTTTGGTATATCAAATGAATATCTAATTTCCTTTTTGAAAAAAACACTTTAATTGCGAGTTTGTAATTTTAGGTGATGAGCCCGAACTTAATAAGTGTCCATGCTGTGGTTATTTAACTCTACCAGAACGAGGGCAATACGATGTATGTCCAGTTTGTTTATGGGAAGATGATGGACGATCGGAGGAATGGATAGATTCATACAGCACAGCTAATCATTCCTCATTAAAAGATTACCGATTGTTAAAATTGGGTGGAATATCAAAAGAAGATGTTTTTTACAGGAAGGGGTAGTTACTACCTTGCAATAAAAGGAGGAAATACAATTAATTCTTCCTGGTTTTTTATTATATATTCTCCATTTAATCTACTAAACCAACATGTGCCTCATTTACTTTATAACCCCGGCATAGATTTTCGCGCAATTCTTGCATCTCATTATTGACAGGGATGATGGGTAAGCATCCTTCCAAAATCTTCACCATCACGCCATGGCCGGTCTCAGATCCCGCCCTTTCAGCCAGCCACACTAAGGTGCAGGCTGGTGCTGTGAGAATATCTGGTAGAGGCCTCGGTTTTCCGGTTAGTGTGGAACATGCCGACGGAGCAGACTTTAAGTCGGTGCTGCGTTTTGGAAAGGTTGACTTGGCGTAAAATTGTGTTCAGCCACTAACCCCCTAAAAGCAGGTTGTGGCATGCAGTAAGCATGGACGGACCTCAAGATATTGGTGAAAACGGGCGACCAGAACGCGTAAGCGTCGCTGCGGAATTTCTGTATAGAAAGCTGTCATGACCTGCTGGCGCGCGTTGACAGCGGCGGTAGCCTGCGCGAAAGCTCAGCAGATAAATGAAATGGGTGGAAATGCTGCAAAAAATGTCAATAAGGCATACGTCAAGTTGTGACAATAATATTGTTCAGGTAAAAGAAATCTTAATTCTAAAAATACGCTCTAACAATTTTATGAGTTCTTTGACGGCCTTAAACTCTATAACAGTGATGTTCGTATAGAGGTAATAAAGCAAACAGTATTTGATACTTTTTGGAGAATTTAATCGTGATCACTAAATCAAGCATTCTTATCAGTTATAAAAATGAAGAAGTGTTGAGAGAAAGAATAGCTAATTTATTAGGGAGGGCTGATGTTGACTTTACTATTATGGAGTATGATTATTTTGATGTTAATGAATATAAAAAGCGTATTGAGGCAAGCAGTATAAGCCCCGATGAAAACTCGAAATATATTGAAATATTAAGTAATGTGGATTTTATCTATGAAGTTGACTTTGGAACATCTGTCACTTCTGTTGAAAGTAATTATTTTCCTGCATACATTGATTTTATTTCCAAAGTGCTTTCTCTACAGTTACGGTGTGATGTTTTGACGAGTTTTAAACCATTAAGTGGCGATGAGTATTGTCCTGTAAGTTATTTTTCAAATGGCAAAGAGATTGTCAATTTTATATCTGATCCATCTAATTGCTGGGCTGGGGTCTTATGGGTAAAACGTCAATCGCATAATTCATAATTCATAAGTCAACTCTGTAATGCCTTGATTAATGGGTTTTTTTTGCTCGTATTTATTGTTTTTTGCTGTTTGGTATCAATGGGGCGTTTTTCATGTAATATATTGAAGAACATTTTCCGGCAAGATAAGTAAAAGATAAGCTATGCCGTAGAAATAAAGGATGGGTTTAATATTTAGAATATAATGTCTTACGGGGTGTTTAGAAAGGCATTGTGTATCATCTTTGCTAATTAAAAAAGAGATATATAAAATGGACAAGGAGCTTTTGAGAGATGGCTTGCTTTTCATAAATGAAGATAATCCAGGTGAGTCCGTAATAGTTAATTTCTACACTTTTGTTTGTCTTATCAAAGGGATAATTATCGCGTATGGTGAAATATCAGAAACTGAGGCGAAGTATATAATTAATAGCTCGCCTATGCTTACCGTTTTACCCAAAAATTACCTTGCAGCTTGCTTGCTGGTACACGAAGAGGAATATTATTGGGTTATGATTACTGCTCTTGGTGAACGGTATTTTGAAAAGGGCTTTAGGTATGCTGTACCTGATGATTACGATCAGTGGGAAAGCAAATATATAAAAGAACATAACTCAAAACTCATTGTTTGGTATATAAGGATGAGGAGTGATGAAGTGGCTGGCAATCAAAAAAACTTTGATTCTAAAGTTAATGATGAATCAACTTAATATCTCTGATTTTATGTGCCAGTTTGGTGATTGCTCTGGAAACGTAGATTTATGCAAAGAGTTAACCATTGCGCGAGAAGCCGAAGGTGCAGAGTTGGTTGACCTTCTTCTTTATCTCAGCGCAGTAGTGAATTTTTGTTACTACGATGGCGACATATTAAACCAACTTGTGACTGCCTCCTGGCATCAGAAACATGAAGAGGTCGTAAGATTGTTAGCGCATTATAAGCAGCCTTCCAGCGCGAACCATCTCTATGAAGCTGCGTTGTTCAATCTTGATTACAGGGATTACGACGAGGATTTCGTACTGGCGAATAAATGCATAATGGCGCTAGAGAAAATACAAAACCAAAATGCTATTGAAAAAATCGAATTATTAGCCAACGCTGATAATGAGTTAATCCGCCAATATGTACAGAAACATTTAAATAGGGTCAGGCACCAGAAAGAAAAAGGTCATTGGAACGGTTCAACTTAAACGCGTTAAGGCGCGTTATCCGCAACATCTCGCGCTTCTAACGACTTTACATATTCCTCCTGGTCAGTCAGTTTGATAACCACGCTCGCCACGTTATCTCTTTAGAAAAAGTTCAGGAAGTAGCTGAAAGTCATAGAAAGCTGGCTGTACTTTCTACTGCGGATGAGACGGCAACAATTTTACATGAACTGCCCCTCACCAATACTTTATTAGATCGCGTAGTGCAAACCCAATACGATCTCGGGGGTGAAGTATATTTTATTCCGGGATCTTCTATTACCACTACCAGGGGCCGAAAATAGCAGCATTTGAGATATTATAAGGCTGGTACAATGAAAAATACTCTTAAGATGGTAAAATCATCCTGGAAAATGGAAAGCGTTACTGAGCCATTTTTCAATTATGATGATAATGGGTTAGAGGTTTACTTTATGGTTTTCATGGGTGAAGAAGCCAGAAATAAAGACTTGAATGAATATGTGTCCCAAAATAAGTTGGTTTCTCAGGATGATATTCCTGATGAAAATTATAATAATGCTGGGTATAGAATTTTGCATATTAATTTTCGTTCTATTAATGAGTTCTACTTCTCTGATAACTTATCAGGTTTATCTGTCTATGAGAAAGGTTCCGCTATGACTCCCGGTTTTTATGAGGATATAGACGGAAGAAAAGATAAGGTCGGTTATGTAATTATAGGGCACGGTCTATTCGTATCGATAAAAGGTGGGTATTTCACTGAATATTTTACCTCTTTATAAAAAACAACTATAAGAAAGTGAAATTTCTACTGGCTCAAATCGGACAGAACTGCGCCCAGAGATTTTGGTATAATCTTTTTACTATTGCACGTCTGCCTGTATGCGACTTCTGTAAACATAGCATTGAAAATATGGCTAAGTATTTGGAGACAGGAGGTTTTATTGTTTATGAAAATTTACTTTTCCTACTTATAGGTTTCAAATTGACGTTTTGATTCCTGTTCGTAAAGGAGATAAAAATTTAAAGGGTATAAGATGAAATGAATGAAGTGTATTTACATAGGTGAATATATGCGGGCAGATGTACATTTTGAATAATATTAACTCAACTACTTATAATGATGGCCTTTGATAATATCTGTATTTCACTTTGCGAGAATAGGTATAAAAGCATGAAAAGAGTCGGTTGAAGAAACAAAATCTGCAGGTTGGAATGTTAAAAGAGTACATGCAACAATAATCAGAATCTATAAGTACCTACGCAAGGTAATGCCTTGAAAAGCGATAAATGGAGCTTATGCGCCGGATGGTGAAGGGATAGAGCTTAAAAACCATTAACAGTGAGTAACAGCTTTAAAGACCGTTACAATCTGCGGTTCCGGTTGATGAGGTATTTCAGCACACGGAATGTATTGCTGAAGGACGAAACAAAGTGCAAGCGGACATTGATTCTAAAATGTATAGGATTGTTCAATGATAACGCAAATTTCTACACTCAAAGATTTTTTTGGTCCGGCAATAGAACAGGTGAAGGGGCGGAAAATCAGAAAGGATATCATGGATAATTTTAGGCTGCCGTATATAAAAAAAGATATGAATTCTCATGGTCCCTTATGGAGCCAATACGCCTGTCCGCAGGGAGTAATTACCGTTTGTGATATAAATCTACATGAAAACGTTTCTGGGTATATATTTGCAGAGTGCAAAAGTAAAGAGGTTTTTATTTTTGACTCTACCCTGATAGATTTTATCAAATACCTTGAGAGTCGAGAGGGTGGTTTGTTCCCGGCCGTTTACTTCATTAACAATACATTAGCTTTTTGCCTTTGTGAGAGTGGAGAAAGAGGAACGATGAAACCCATCTATTTATATAAGGCTAGTAATATATAACCGGGTTGATTTGAAGGAGCGTTCTCACGTTTGATTGTCCTGTATTTGGTGAGTGAAACCTGCTGTCAGAGCCCTATATGAAACCGCTTCCAGCCGCCAGTGCGTGTTAACGTCCACGGCAAGCAGGCGTTAATCTTTTGGTATCATACGGGCCCCTATCGTCTGCCAGACAGAGCGTCTGGCGGCAATGTTGACATCGTTTGGGGTGGGGCCGCAGGTGACAGGGAGAGGCAGCACACTCGCACCTTCCGGTAACTATTTTTTTGATGAATAGAGTAAATGCATAAATGCATATAACAACCTATGGATGACAGTATTGGGTTATTGTCTCTGACACCAAAAAGAAAGATGAAAGCATTATTTTGGTCCTGCCACATCCGGTCTCGAACTCTGCCTTTTAAAGTCAGTTGCCTTCAAGGAGTATGCCTGCAGGGCGCAAATATGATGCAGGAAGTTTGTTTATGCTCGACGTGAGAGATGTCTGGATAGCTGGCTTTGAGGCTACATCAGGTTTTGGAACATGTAACTTCTGGCATAATATCGAGCCATCCACAATTAACTCCCTCTGGGGGTTGGATAGGGGGAGCGGGCTGAAACGGCGCAAGCGCGTCAGTTTCAAATTAGCGATGTTACTTTGCTCGCGGTGGAACTCCTCCCTGATGGTCCAGTCTGCAGAGGATGGGATAAACCAGAAACCAAAGCCTGTATGCGACGGTGAAGTATATTTACACCGAAAAAGCTATGAGCTTTTGACGCGCGTCGACAGTGAGGGCGCGTAAACCATCTGGTATCACACGGACTCATGCGGCCTGACGGAGGCGTGGCCGACATCAACGTCAACACCGTCTGGCACCCGTCGTCTGATGCCAGAGGCGGTAGCCTGCGCGTAAGCACGCCGGTCACTTCGGCAACCCGCAATACCTGCATTTCCTGAATCTGTACACAGACGGTGAATAGGGTCTGCACAGCGACATCTTCCGCTGCTCTAACCCGGCGGTTAGAGGCCATAGGCAGATGAGTCCGATTTGGCTCCTGGTCGGGTGTAAGTGGTGTACCCCTTATGGCGGCGGCCATTAAATAGCTGGCTTTCAGGGTTTGATTCAGAGTGCGAAAGGTAAATGTCTCAAGCTGCCCGAGGTACGAGCTCATTCTGGTTTGATTTAAATCACTTACACCGCGATTTGCTCGAATAATTGTTCGTAAAAGTCGCAGAGCAATATAAGCATTATTATATGCATCAGAAGAGTATATAAAAAATGGCATATCATATCAGTATAATTAAAGTTGAGGACAGTGGGGGAAGTGTAAAGTATAAATTCGGGCCCACATCTTCCAGCTATCATTCATACGATCATGGGCTGTTTGAGATAAATACAAAAACAGGCGAGATAACTCTTTTGAAAGGCGTGACTGCCGATGTGAAAAATAATTATTACATGAGAGCAAGTTTTAAAATATTAACTTGCTGGCGACAAGGGAGCCTGCCAGAACAGGAAGAGTGGGCCTCATAATCTTTAGCCGTATGCTAAACATATATATGCAACTGCTCAGGTTTATATTTTTCAGTTAATTGTTTACGATTCTTGCTGTTAGAGTTGAAGTAAGCTCGTCTATCAAAATAAAAAATAAGGTTACCTTCATAACAGCTATAACAGTTGCATATAAGGAAATCAAGTGTCTTTTAGGTAATGAGCGAGCGCATAGGTCAATTTTATCCATTACAGGAAGAAATTATGATTTCAGTAAAAACATATATTAAGAATAATAATGAATTTGTAGAGTTTAGCCATTATACAGAAGCGTTCAAAGATTCTTTCTATATTGAAGGAGCTATCGAATTAACAATTAATGGTGTGGTTATATTCGATAAAGAAATGTGGGACTATATAGATCAGCTATGGTCATATATTGCCGATGGCATTATATGCATCCAGGATAATCACCCATTTGAAACCTATTTCCCAGATCAGCCGATTAAAGTTAGTTTTATGCCAATAAAAGAAGGTGTATCTGTGAGCGTAACCTGTGATGAAGAAATGAAAGTTAAAGTTGCTAAAAAAGAGTTTGTGAATGAAATATCAAAACATGTGATTGCTTTTTTTGATTACCTTAGGAAAAAAGATTCATCATTTGATAGAAAGTATGACGAGTTAGTATCTTTATTGGGTAATGGTTAGATCATGCATGTTTTTTGCGACCCAAACATCTCTCTACTCACGCCCTTTACTACGTGTAGTTTCTTTTATCTTAAGATATAAGTATTGATGGGCTATAAAGTAAGTGTGAAATCGGGCATTTAATGACTCTGGATGAAACTCATGAACGACTTATATAAAGTTGATGGGGAAATCGAAGGTAAAGTTATTTCTGTCGTTGAAAGTGGTAATATCGAACATGAGAACGAGAATTTAAATGAGGCGTTGGCCTTGTATCTCTATGCCTGGTCTTTAATTCCGGAACCAAAGTTAGAATGGGATATTTCGAATTGGGTAGCAGCCTGTTTGTATAGTGTTTATTTTGATTTGGAACGTTACACAACAGCGAAAAGGTGGGGTGAGATCGCTCTTAAAACGTGTAGTTCAGATATTGATACCTCCCCAATGATCGATCTTGGCATGGTTTGTTATGAGCTTGGTCAATACGATGAAGCTATAAAGTATTTTGATGAGGCTTATAGTTTCGGAAAAAAGAGAGCATTTCAGGGAAGGCCTAAGAAATATTTAGATTACTATCTTAAAAAAAGAATAGAGCAATGATTACATTTTGCATGCTAGCCTGGCAGCATGAGCGAGACATAGTAACTTACTGGATTTGAGGACAATGCTTTAAGCTGGCCACGATGTTGAAGTTGCCTCTTCAAAGTCATGATCTGAAGCAGGAAACTACTCTATGCTTCACACTGTATACTACTGAAAAGAGGCTCATGAGTGCTAAACCCGGTAAAGCGGATTGGATTGCTGGGTGGGCTGATCCACGGGCAAGTAATGTCATACGTCTGTTCTTCGCATCAGAGACCTCATCATGAAAAATATTGATAAATTATTAAGCGGGAAAACATTGCTCAGAGAAGTTAGTCCTTTAATGCCCGAGTACAGAACATGGGTGGAAGTTTCACTGAAAGATGAACTAAAGCCATCCTATCCACTCAGAGTTGATGCCTATGCTATGGTCGGGCACTCCCCTTACTTTAATAAATGTAATAAAGAAGATGCTAAATTCAAAATCCGAATATCATCATTTTTATCTTCTGACATAGAAAATGAGTATGACCCCTCATATAAATATGTTGGGAGATATGAAGAAATTTCTTCTATCGATGAACTGAAAACCAGGTTGAGCAACCTTAATATAAATCTGGAAGAATTTGCAGACTCGTCGCGAGATACAGCGTATCCATTGTAATCACTGCAAAACAGTGCCTGTATCTAATTGATACGGATGCTTTAGACAGAAAGATGCAATTGAATCTTAAAATTCTGGACGATTAACTGAGGGGAGTTTCGGGAAATAAGAGATAGGTGTGTTTGTCATCCATGCTGAATATTAACGGATGTTCAACATTGACAGATGGCTCTACAAAATATTATCGTTTTTAGTCAATTTCGGCACTACATAATTAAAAATGCTATTAAATTGCAGTCGTTAGTAATCTAAATAAAATCGAGGCAATAAAAGTGCTTAATAACAAGCACTTCACGCGCAGGAATACTTTAGCTTCCATAGGAATGTAAATGAATATTGAAAAAGATAAGCTTTTAGAATTATTTAAAGAAAAGGTCACCGACTCTATTTATCCATTAAAAATGGGAGGGCACATTGATGAGAAAGCATTCAATGAGCTTTTATTGGTGGCAGAGGAAGCTACAAAGTTATTAAAGGATGATGATTTGATCCCAAAAAAACTGCTACTGGAAATATATGTGGCGTCAGGAGCTATTGCTGGCGACAACGAATATTTTAAAAGTGAATTTTTATCAGAAATTTCAGCAAGGTTGTTAAATTGCTTTAATTTAATCATAGATGGAAGAACCGTTGAAGACCAAAGGTGCCATGGGCCAAGGATTATATAGAGCGAAGGATGAATTTTATCTTAATAAATAAACAGAATGCTACTTTCCTAAGATTCATGAACCCGATCTTTTTTTGATTAAATATTTTTAAAGGCGGAGTGTAACTCAATCTGTCTGGCGATTAACCCGCCGGGATACGGGAGTACGTTAAGCATGATAGATAGTTTTTCTTACTCTCTGTTCTAGAGAGAGCACAGTCGGAACGTGCTTTCATAGGTTTTGGCTATGATATGTTGGAATGAATCAGATTAATGACTTTGGACCAGAATCATCATCGGGCGGGAAATGTGAGAAAAATATACGCTTCTATTAAACTCCTGGATAAGGAAAATGATGGAAGGGCTAGCCCTATACCACCGGTACAGTTTCGCTGCTTATTGTTATTTGCAGGAGTAAAAGAATTATCTGCATACCCATATGATTGTCGTATATTTTTTGAGGAATGTGCAAAGGGAGTTGATCCTGGGGAGGAGATAGATAATGTGCCTATAGCTTTTTTATCGCCAGAAAAAATATTTCCATACATCCAGGTTGGAACAAGATTCACTATACGTGATGGGAAGATAATCGGTGATGGGGTTATCACTTCGATAGATAGTCGTATTTAAATCAGCAAGGCTATTTTGTGGTGAACAAGCTGATAATAAGACATAAAATAGAGTCGTATATTTTTATGGAGCGAGCCAGTGAATGTCGATGCAAATGCAAAAAAGTTGCTTAAGGTAATAGACAAGTTTATCAGTGGTGATATTTCCGCATGTGAATTTGAAAAAAGATACATGTCCACATGGCGAAACCTTAGAGACAGTGATGGCTACAGTAAGCTTAATGAAGCGCAACAAATTTTCTTCGATAGGATATTAACGACTCTAGATGCCTACTGCGCTGAGTCTGAGTTAAGCGAGGCTAACGATCTGGATGATGAGGGGGTGTTTACCGAGGTGGTTAGATTAAGTAACGTATGGAAAAGAAATCTGTATTAGAGTTAATTAAGAAATAGACAGCTACAGGATACCAATTTCCCATCCTATGTATAAGAGAGTCATCTTTCCATGTATGACCTAATCCAGAAATTATATATCAGGAATGGGGTTATATTTTTTAGAAAATCATCCCGTTGGGCTTGCTGACTATAACTACTCTAAAAGCAGGTCTTACTGTGTGCGGTTTGATTTAAGAATGTATTATACTACTAATTGATTTGCCAATAACGCTTCTACAGGAGCGATAAACCTTGCAGGAGGGATGATGAACATTGAATTTACTTATAAGGAAGTAATGGATTTTATAAGGCTTCATACATTATTTTCAAAGAGTGTAGAAGAACGGGTCGATGCTCTGGTTGAAAACGGTATTATTGAGGACAATCTACCCTTAGAGGCATTAAAGCAAAACTACAATAAATACATCCATAGCAACATTATTTACTCCAGGTTAATAAAAAATTCCTTTTGGGAGGCAGTCGTAAAAGAAATATGCGATAGCGATATTATCATAATTGATCATTCTGATCTTGAGATAAGGGGCGTGTGCTGCGAGGCTTGCGGTTATATTGTTTTCGAAAGTCAAGACGATGCTCTTTTTGAGATATGTCCAGTATGTTTGTGGCAAAATGATGGCACGAAGGGCGGGCAATTCAGCGGTTGTAACCATTTTACGCTGAATGATTATAAACGTACTGATGAATTTGAAGAGAGAATTATGAATGGGAAATTAAGGTATGTGCCCCATTCAGGCCAAGGCGACGAAAAGAGATGAATTTTGATATTTAATTGATTAGAAAAATCGGCTATTACGAGGACGCATGGGTTTGTTAACACATCTTGCTGCACAATAAGGAGCATTCCCTAACACAGCAATACACTCTATTAAACTCAGGGTCTTGTATCGTTACTCTCTTTCTTTAGCGGTATTTTACTGGCTCGCTACTCTCGACACTATACGGCACGAGAACAAGAAAGCGTGAGACCTTTATATAAATAGACAAAAATTAATTGCGATAAAGCGCTGTTGGAAAAAGGAATATTTGTAGTTATTGTTAATTGTATGCAAAAACGCTTAAACATCCATCCTCACTTATCTGGCAAAAATTTACTGACAGCGATCGTCTTATGCTGCAACGAAATCTTTTATTGCTAAGTTTGTCGGGTGATAGTTATTACATGAGGATATTAAGATGAGGCTTTGCTTACCCATAATTCTGAATCGCCACGGGTTTAACAGACACCTCAGAGTCATATAAGATGACTTAAAGAGAGATGCCCATGAGCGGTAAGCGTTATCCTGAAGAGTTTAAAATTGAAGCTGTCAAAGAGGTTGTTGATCGTGGTCATGCTGTTTCCAGTGTTGCAACACGTCTCGATATCACCACTTACAGTCTTTACGCCTGGATAAACAAGTACGGTCCGGATTCTTCCACTCATAATGAACAGTCAGATGCTCACGCCGAGATCCGCCGTCTTCAGAAAGAGTTGAAGCCGGTTACGGACGAACGGGACATATTAAAGAAAGCCGCGGCGTACTTCGCAAAGCAGTCCGACTGAGGTACGCCTTTATCCGCGACAACAGCCGTTGCTGGCCTGTTCGTTTGCTCTGTCGGGTTCTGGATGTCCATCCGAGTGGATTTTATTTCTGGCTTCAGCACCCACATTCTCAGCGTCACCAGACAGACCAGATGCTGACCGGGCAGATCAAACAGTTCTGGCCTGAGTCGGGATGCGTCTATGGTTATCGCAAGATCCATCTCGATTTGCATGATACCGGACAGCAGTGCGAAGTGAACCGGGTCTGGCGGCTGATAAAGCGTGCCGGAATAAAAGCTCAGGTTGGGTACCGTAGCCCACGGGCACGTATAGGCGAAGCCAGCATCGTGACACCTAACAGGCTCCAGCGGCAGTTCAATCCGGACTCACCGGATGAGCGTTGGGTGACGGACATAACCTGCATCCGAACCCACGAAGGCTGGCTGTATCTGGCCGTGGTGGTTGACCTGCTCTCCCGAAAAGTTATCGGCTGGTCAATGCAACCCCGCATGACAAAAGAGATTGTCCTGAACGCATTACTTATGGCGGTGTGGAGGCGTAATCCTCAAAAGCAGGTACTGGTTCACTCTGATCAGGGCAGTCAGTACACAAGCCATGAGTGGCAGTCGTTCCTGAAATCACACGGTCTGGAAGGCAGCATGAGTCGGCATGGTTCGAGCGAGCAGATGCCACCGGCTGAATATGAAAACCTATATTATCAACTGCTCAGAAGTGTCCAGATTATCCGTGGCGATTCAGCTGAAAATTACTCTAAGTCAATAAGTTATCAATCTAAGAAGTGCTAGATTTAAAGTCGGGGCTAATATGAAAGGTTTTATTCAATGAATATTGAAAAAGACAATCTTCTGGAGCTTTTTAAAGAAAAAATCACTGACTCCGTTTATCCATTAAAAATGGGAGGGCTGATAAATAAACAGGCTTTTGATGAGCTTGTGACAATCGCAGAGCAAGCTACAATATTATTGAAAGAAGAGGACTTAGTGCCTAAAAAGTTTTTATCAGAGACTCATCTCGTTGCCGTCGGGGTCGATTGTGAAAATCTCTATTATAAAAATGATTTTCTTGCATCTGTTTCTGCTGGGTTAATGGAGTGTTTCAATATGATTCTGGATGGAGAGTCGATTGAAAATAAAAAAACAACGGGCCAAGGATTATATAAATGAGTGGTAAAATATTATTTTATAAAGTAAATGAACCCTATGGATTATTTTCAAACTTCTATAAATGCGGTTTCTTTATTGTTGATAAATATTGGCCTACGGTAGAGCACTTCTTTCAGGCTCAAAAATTTGATGACGAAGCGCTTAGAGAAAAAATCAGAAAGCTCGCGTCACCAATGGATGCTGCTATATCAGGAAGAGATCGGGATAATCTGTTAAGAGATGACTGGGATTGTGTCAGGGATAATATAATGCGTCTTGCTGTCATGGAAAAATTTAAGCAAAATGATGAAGCAAGAAGTATTTTGTTAGCCACCAATGATCTTATATTAGTTGAACACACAAAAAACGATAGCTATTGGGCTGATGGCGGTGATGGCTCAGGTAAAAATATGCTAGGGAAGATTCTTATGGAGGTGAGAAGTATATTGAGAGAAACGGTTTGAATTTTGGTAAAAGATTGGTTTGCATAAATTAGTGTATTTCGCACCTCTGTTGCCGTAACAATATAATTTAGCCGAAAATGTAACTGCCACCCATTTTGATTCAGCGTTTTTCACTGATGTCGTAATTTTAACGGTAAGACCCCGCCCCGGCGGGGTCTTCTGTTTTTACGCTTTCAGCGAAACCAATTTTATCGCCTGCCACATATGCGCTTTATCCTGCTCGGTTAAGTTGTGCTGCTGCACCGTGCGCATAAACTCTTCTCTATCGGCCTCGGTCAGCTTGCCGCTGGCTTTCAGGCGTTCCGCCACTTTGCGCAGGATACGATCGCTCAGCTCGCTTATCTGTTTTCGCACCTCATTCAGCGGACGCGGCTGCCAGCTTGTCTCCGGTGTCGACAGCCAGTCAGCGCGGTAGCGGTACTGAATCGCCTTCGCGGCATCCATTTGCGCCTGAATAAAGGGCTTCACGCTCTCACCGTCCAGCCCCAGCGACTCGGCGTCGATAACGGCGCGCGCCAGCACTTTCTGCTCCTGGGCCAAATCTTCTATTGCCTGGTGCTGCTGTGCTTTAGCACCTGCGACATCTTTCATCCATGACAACCGCTCGTTAATCAGTTTGCCGAGGGAAGCATCGGCCGTGACAGCAGCGGCAGTGGAAAAGCTGAGCGTGGCGAGCATCACCACGGCGGAGTAAAGCTTGTAGTCCATAATCACTCTCCGAAGTCGATAGATGGGCGTGTATCTCATGTTGCAGTGAAGCGCTTTCCTGTTAACCACCGTGTCAGGCAAAGGAGCCTCTCTCATCGTGTGGCGGCGTGATTATATTAAAAACTTGTAATCACGAAATGAAATTACCGTTTCGTTTTATTACACCGTTAACAATGTCCGGCTAGTGCAAGCGACTGAAATAGCGCATGCTGCTAACGCACTAACGCTGCCACGCATTTCCAACAAGCAGGAGGCAAATCGCGATGAAAACCCGGGTCACGCTTATTGTTATCGTCACTCTCCTGCTGATGCTGTTTCTCTGTCTTTCACACAGCGATCTGGCGATGGAAACCCGTACTGTTCTGCGCGCAATCTTCTGATAAATAAAATGTGATATTAAACAGGGTATAAGTTTATTCGCCGCTATAACTACCTCACTTATTCAGAAGCTTCTTTAAGCCAATAAAATTCGCCATATAAAGAGCAGAATCTTCCAGTCACTTAAATAATGAAATTATCCTGACACCCTTTAATATGATTTCCATTGTTTGTACTTTGCACTCGATATTTGTCATCCGAGCTGTGTGGGTCATATTTAAGGGATTATCATGAAAAGTATATTTAAGATGAATAATGTCTTCGCCTCGCTGGCACTGGCGGGAATGGTCGGTTTTAGCGGCCATGCTTTCGCCAACACCGATTACGCCGATACTATGCCCTCCATCGAAGGTAAAAAGTTATTAGTTGGCTACTGGCACAACTGGGATCAGGGTTTTTCCGGCGATTATGAGCAGGGTTACCCGCTGAAACTGGCATTAAAAGATACGCCGAAAGCCTATAACGTGGTGATGGCCTCCTTTATGAAGTCGTCAGATGGCAAAAGTATGCCGACTTTTGTTCCCTACTACGGCACCGATCAGAGCTTCCGCGCTGAAGTAGCGGCACTGAACGAACGCGGCCAGGCGGTGTTGTTATCCCTTGGCGGCGCGGATGCGCATATTGAGCTGCACGAAGCCAACGGCGATACGCAGCATTTTGCTGACGAAATTATCCGACTGGTTGATCTCTATGGTTTTGACGGTCTGGATATCGATCTTGAACAGAGCGCGATTAAAAAAGCCGATAACGAAACCGTTATTCCGGCGGCGCTGAAAAAAGTGCGCGATCATTATCAGCAGCAGGGTAAACACTTTATTATCAGTATGGCGCCAGAAATTCCCTATCTGACTAAAGCGAATCCGCAGTACCAGAAATATATTAATAGCCTCGAAGGGTATTACGACTTTATCGCACCGCAGTTCTATAACCAGGGCGCGTTTGGTATTGGCTTCCAGCCGGACGACACCAAGAAAGATGGCTGGTGGGTAAATTACGCGCAGAATGACGACAGCAAAAAATATGAGTTTCTCTACCACTTCAGCAAAGAGATCATTACCGATAAGCACGGCCTCTCTGCGGTGAAAATTCCCTCCAGCAAATTAGTCATCGGCCTGCCGAGCAATGGCGCTGCCGCCGCGACCGGGTTTGTTAAAACGCCGCAGGATGTTTACCGCGTCTTCGCTGACATGGAAAAAGAGGGGCTGCCGCTCAGAGGGTTAATGACCTGGTCCATCAACTGGGATGAAGGCGAAAACGTTAACCATGTGCCTTACAACGGGCAGTTCCGCAAAGCCTACACTCAGCTGATCCACGACGGCAGCGTGATTGAGACGCCGGAAAAAGATACCACTGCGCCGAGCATACCCACCGCGCTGAACGCCGAGGCGAACGCCACCAGCGTCCATCTGACCTGGAAAGCCTCCACCGATAGCGGCTCGGGCGTGGACCATTATGAAGTGTTCCGCAATCAGCAGAAAGTGGCTGATGCCAGCGGTAACACCTATACCGATGACGATCTGACGGCGAACAGTAACTACGCCTACAGCGTAAATGCTATTGATAAGGCGGGGAATAAATCACTTCTGTCGGCGGTATTAAATGTCATGACAACCGATCACAGCGACGATACCCCGGATCACCAGAGCTACCCGAAATATGTCGCCGGCCATGCTTATAAAGCCGGAGATATTGTGCTCGGCAGCGACACTCATTTGTATAAGTGCAAACCCTATCCCTACACCGGCTGGTGTGCAGGGCTTGCCAGCGCCTACGCGCCGGGTGCCGGCAGCGCCTGGCAGATGGCCTGGGATAAGGTCGTGAAATAGAGTTGCCTGGAAGCGTGCTTCCATGGACGGAGGCACAACCCTGCGCGGTTTTAATCAAATACTCGATCGCAGTTCAGCAAAAGCGCTGCTTGATATTGCCACGGATACCGGCGGTGATGACGATATCCATATCGAAGCGGTAAAGATCCTCGGCTTATATCATGGCGAGTATGACGATGCGTTTATTAAAGAGGCGCTGGTTCAGATAATTAGTCATGATGCTATTGAAGATGACAGCCTGATTGTCAACTGCATTAATACCCTTGCGTTATTAACTGTGAATGAGAAAGAGATCGCCTTTGCGTTGAGCATTATTCAAGGAGACGCTTACATCCTGTTTAAACACGCTACCTTCTCATTGATTTGCCAGCATAAACAGCAGCCTGCGGCTATTGAAGCACTAAAAGAGTTGCGGAAAGATAATGATTTTGGCCGCCATGCAAAACGTGAACTGACGTAACTTCCTGCTAATGAGAGTGTTTCTAATAGAGTAATTATTACTTATATCCAAACAACGCAGTGATATAACTTAACTATCATCTGGTTTAATACAGGAATTAAACCCTACTGTTTATCAAGTTATCAATAAGCTCAATATTTTCTTGATATCTGTATATTTCGCGCGAATTTATTTTTCATAATTTTACATTCAGACTTTTTTTACTAATTTAATTCCACAATAAGATTTTCCTTAGGATTATATTTCCCCGGACAGTGCTACTAGTAAAAGTTCCCGCATCAAACCAGCCAGATTTTGTTCACCGTCCATAAGGGAGTCGCACTGTGAAAAGGTTAAAACCGTTGCTGGCCCGTTCTCTTCCCGTCGCCACATTACGCCAGGATACCCTGGCGGGCGTCGTCGTTTTTCTGGTGGCGCTGCCGCTCTGTCTGGGCATTGCCCACGCCAGCGGGCTGCCGCCCTTTGTTGGCCTGCTGACCGGGATCATCGGTGGGCTACTGGTCACCGCGCTAAGTCCGTCGCGTTTTGCCGTCAGCGGCCCGGCCGCCGGGCTGGTAACCATTGTCGTCGCCTCGGTGGAGTCGCTCGGCTCCTTCTCTGCATTTCTCTTCGCGCTGGTGCTGGCAGGCGTGCTGCAACTGGCGATGGGCCTGCTGCGCGCCGGGCGGTTTATCGGCCTGGTCCCCGGTAGCGTGATTAAAGGGATGCTGGCGGCGATCGGTTTGCTGCTAATCATGCAGCAGATCCCGGTCGCGCTTGGCGAAGTGGAAGAGAGCGGTTTAGGCCAGCTCTTCAGCGGCGACTTTACCTTTTCGCTGACCTCGTTTGTTGTCGCGGCAGGCGGTCTGCTCCTGCTGTGGGGATGGGACTCAGCGGCAATGAAGCGGGTAAAAAGCCTGAGCTGGATCCCCGGTCCACTGGTGGCGGTGCTGCTCGGCAGCGTGATGGTGATTGCCTTGAGCTACCTTGCGCCGCATCTGCTTCCCGCGTTACCGCGCATCACCCTGCCGGAGTTTGGCTCCCTTAGCGATCTGATGGCCGAACTCGAAGGGCCGGACTGGAGTGCCTGGCAAAACCCGGCGGTCTACACCGTGGCGATCACGCTGGCGCTGGTTGCCAGCCTCGAAACCCTGCTTAGCCAGGAGGCGCTGAAGAAGCTACGTCCGCAGAACCCGCCGCCATCGCCGGATAAAGAGTTGGTCGCGCAGGGCGCGGGCAATCTGCTCTCAGGCCTGGTGGGCGCCATGCCAATCACCGCAGTGATTGTGCGCAGCTCGGTCAACGTCAGCAACGGCGCGCAAAGTAAGTTCTCGGTGCTGCTGCACGGCGTACTGCTGCTGGTGTGTGGTCTCTGGTTTGGCGAGCTGCTGTCGGTGATCCCGCTGGCGAGCCTCGCTGCCGTGCTGCTCTACACCGGCTATAAACTGGCAACGCCGCGCCTCTTTATCGAGCAGTTTCGCGCCGGGTATCAGCAGTATGTGCCGTTTCTTACCACCGTCGCCGGGATTATCATTTTCGGCATGTTGATGGGGATTGCGCTGGGGCTGGCGGTGCAGATGGCGCTGAGTCTCTACCACTGCCATCGCAATGCGTTGCAGCTTGCACGTCGCGGCGATCACTATGTGCTGCGCATCCAGCAGAACCTGACCTTTTTGCATAACCCCCGTTTACAGGCGTTACTGGCGAAGATCCCGGAGCGCAGCGTGGTGGTGGTTGAGCATGAGAATGTCGACTACTTCGATCCGGATGTGAAAGCGGTGCTGCGGGAGTTTGCCAAAACCGCGCCGCAGCGCGGAATCGATCTCAACCAGTGGCCCGCCCGCTAAGCGGGTTACTTCCCTGCCGGCAGCAGCAGCGGTTGCAGCTGCTGCCACACCGCAGGCGTGGCGGCCCACGCCGTGTTGCCGTTGGTTAAGCCATCATTAGCAAGAAAGTCATTGTGCCGACCGCCCGCTTCGCTGATCAGCACCAGCCCGGCCAGCGCATCCCAGCTGTGCAGGTGCGCTTCGTAATAACCGTGCACCAGCCCTGCGGCGACGTGGGCCAGCATCAGCGCACCTGCGCCAAACCGGCGGTGTTCCACGCCCTGATCGAGCAGTTTTTCCAGCGCATCGGTATATTCACGCGGCGCGCGGCGGCTTGAGCGCCCGACGCCGAGCACCACTGCGTCCGGCGAGGGTTCTGTCAGGGTTAAGCGACGATCGTTAAGGAACGCGCCGTGGCCCGCGCGGGCAAAGAAAAACTCATCTCGATCCGGCGCGTAGATAATGCCAAGTTCGATGCGGTCATTGCGTACCCAGGCGACGGAGATGCACCAGTAATCCATACCAAGAATAAAGTTGGTCGTGCCATCAATCGGGTCAATAACCCAGGTGCCTTCGCTGCCCGGCTCCAGGCCGCGCTCTTCGCCAAGCAGGCCATCCTGCGGGCGCTGCGCCTTCAGCCACTCGCGCAGCTGCGTCTCGACATAAACATCCGCCTGCGAGACAAAATCCTGGCGGCCTTTCTGCTCAACGGTCAGCCCCTTATCACGAAGCTGTTTGGCCTCAAGGCCCAGGCGGCGAATCAGCGCGCAGAGCGCGCGGGTAAACTCTTCTGTCATAGATAGCTCTTAGCCAATGCGTGGCGATGTATGTCGATGAATAAGCTCCACCTTAACCCACTCGACGTGGGAAGGCTGCAACGGATTTTTCGCCCGCTCCAGCAGGCGCGTCAGCGCGCGATGGGCGATCTCCGCTGTGTTCTGATGCAGTGTGGTTAACTGGTAGCTGAACTGCCCGCTTTGCGGCGTGTTATCAAAACCGATCAGGTGAAAATCGTGCGGTGCCTGTTTGCCGCGCTGACGCATGCCGTCGAGAAAGCCGCAGGCCAGCTGAGCGTTGGCGCAAAAAATGCCGTCGGGCAGTTCAGCGTCGTGCGCCAGCGCCGCCTGCCAACCGCCCGCATAACCCTCTTCATGCGCCATGATGATCTGCAGATGCTGCGCCGTATCAACGCCGCCATCCTCTAAAGCCTGGGAGAAGGCCTCACCCCGGCGGCGTCCCGCCCAGGTTGAGCCGTGAGTATTCAGCCAGCCGAAGCGACGACAGCCCGCGTGAAGCAGCTGTTCTGCCGCCAGCTGTGCTCCGGCGCGGTTATCGGAGCAGACGAAATCGACCAGTGGAATATCGGGGTCGCGGTTGATGCCCACCACCGGGATTTGCAGGTTTACGCACTCATTCACAATCGCCTGCGGCGGCTGGCCGGAGGTCACAATCACCCCCGAGACGCGAAACTGGGTAAAACGGCGCAGCGTGGCAACCAGATCCTGCTCCCCGGAAATCTCGGTGACCAGCGCCTGGTAGCCGCGCCGCTGAATTTCATGCAGCAGCTCCTCCAGCAGGCGGCTGCGAAACGGATCGGCTATACGCGCCACAATCACGCCAATCAGGTGGCTGCGCTGGCGGTTTAAGCCCTGGGCAAGGAAATTGACCTGATAGCCCAGCTCCTGTGCGGCACGCAATACCCGCTCTTTCGTGGCGGGCGAGATACTGCCATTGCTGCTGAGCGCCCGCGAGACCACCGCGCGGGAAACGCCAGCCCGTTTCGCCACATCCTCGGCGGTAACCGTCTGTTTAGCCATAATAAGCCGCCTGCTGCGCGAGGAGATCAAACTGCTTGCCATCCTCACTGAGAAACAGCCCCGGATAGGGTGCGCACGCCTGTGCCAGTGCCGCAAGGACGGCATCGTTGCAGTGGTATAAGCCGAGCGCTGAAAGGTGTAATTGCTGATAGAGCGCCAGGCAATCGGGAAAGTCGCCGTGGGAGGCGTCGCTGCCTAACGCCGTCAACGAGGCGCACTCCTGGAAGGCGAGGTCAGCGTTATGCATCAGGGCGATACTCTCTGCCGTCGGACGACCGTCGCCGCTGTAAAAAAGCGCGCACCCATCAGCCTCAATACGCAGCGCGAGATTAGGAATTTCATGGTGGGTAAAAGCGGTGCGGATCTGCCAACCCTGCCAGTGAAAAGCGGCTTCGCTGTCGCGCCACTCAATCGGAAAACTCAGCTCTGTCTGCGGCCAGTTTGCCAGGCTTGCCAGCTGCATCAGCACCGGGCGCTGTTCACGCTGCGACCAGATAATCAGTGGCTTACGCCGCTGAAAGCTTTTCCAGAAATTGAGCAGTGCCGTCAGGCCGGTGCAGTGATCCGGGTGCACATGGGTAAAGTAGAGGGCGTCAATCTCGTTAATCTCCAGATCTCGCTGCCAGAGCGCGCGCGGGATAGTGGGGCCGCAGTCAATCAACCATTGGCGTTTTTCCCGGTCAATGACCCGAATAGCGGACGTATTTTGCTGCCGCGAAAAGGCGCTCCCGCACCCCAGCACATCTATTTTCATGTCGCCTCGCTAAAAAGCGTTATCACTTAATCAAATTGTCACAAATAGCGGACAAAGTAGGCTCACATCATGTCGCTACAAAGTTGCATTTTTTTTACAAATAAATGAACACGTGTTCATTGCTAAATAAGATGCGCAATAAGGGATCGCCCGTGAGTTATTTGCATATTGATAAACTAAAAATTTCCTATGGCGAGAAAGTGGTGCTGCACGATATTCATTTATCCGTCGAAAAGGGTGAAATGATTGCGCTGCTTGGCCCCTCCGGCTGCGGAAAAACGACGCTACTCAATGCATTATGCGGTTTTATCCCGGCGCAATCGGGCACGGTGGCAATTAACGATCGGGATATTACGCACCTCACGCCAGAGCAGCGAAATATCACCATGGTGTTCCAGAGTTATGCGCTTTGGCCTCACTTCACCGTGGCACAAAATATTGGTTATGGCCTCAAAGTGCAGCGCTGGAAAAAAGAGAATATCCGGCAACGGGTGCGGGAATTATTACGCATCGTCAATCTTGAACCCTATGCCGAGAGTAAAGTCACGGCGCTTTCCGGCGGCCAACGCCAGCGTGTTGCCCTTGCGCGTGCGCTGGCTATCGAACCGGATGTGCTGGTGCTCGACGAGCCGTTATCAAACCTTGATGCCAAAGTACGCCTCAATGTGCGCCATGAGATTAAAGCGCTGCAAAAGCGCCTCGGTTTTACCTCGCTGATTGTGACGCATGACCAGCAAGAGGCGCTGGTAATGGCCGATCGCATTGCGGTGCTCAATCAAGGGCGCATTGAGCAGATTGGCACGCCGGAGGCGATCTACCACCACCCGGCCACGCCTTTTGTCGCTGATTTTATGGGGGCGGATAACTGCCTGATTGAACAAGAGAGCAGCGATAAACGCCTCTATTTTCGCAGCGCAGATGTGCAGTTGCTGCCCGCAAACGCGCAATACGACTTGCCACAGGGCCTGGTGCTGGAGGGCATCGTGGAGGAGAGCGCGTTTCTGGGTCATCACTATCGCCACAGCGTGCGCTGTAACGGGCAGATCCTGCTTGCCGACGCAGAGCAGAGCTGGCCTGTGCAAACGCCAGTAAAACTCCATATCCCGGCACCGGCGCTGCATCGCTTTGAGACCACTTTTTAATGCCAACCAACAGGGCTTCTTTTAGGGGAAAAACATGTCCGTAACAACGAAACTGGCGGTTATCGCCGCGCTCGGTCTGGGCGCTGTCGCGCAGGGCGCACAAGCTGAAACGGTGCTCAATGTGGCAACGGCAGGCGATCAGAATATGGTGGATTACGTAAAAACGTGGCTTGGGCCGAAGTTTGAAGCCGCGCATCCCGGGGTAAAAGTGCAGGTTGTCGGCACCGGCCCTGGCGATGCCGGGTCGAACAAAATCCTCGAAAAACTGAGCGCACAGCAGGCGAGCGGGGCGAAAAGCTGGGATATCGACGTTGCCGTTGTGCATCAGGCGGTCGGCGGTCAACTGGTGGAGAAAGGGCTGCTGGAGAAGTATCGCGCAGCTATTAACACCGGTTCGCTGGTCAGCGCCGATAACGCGAAAAATGCGCTGGGCGTCAATGTTGATGGCTATGTGATGCCGATGTTCCTTAGCCAGACGGCGATTGCCTATAACAGCGACCTGGTGAGCACACCGCCGAAATCCTATGACGAGCTGGTGCAGTGGTCGGCGAAAAACCCAAAGGCCTTCGGCTACAACGGCATTAAAAACGGCATGTCCGGCGTCAGTTTCGTGGTCGGCTGGATCTACGCCTACGGCACCGATGCTGCGCGCTTATCGGCACAGCCCTACGATAAAAGCGTTGAAAAGAGCTGGGATCAGGCCTTCGCCAAACTGAAAGCGTTCAATCAGAACGTCACCTTCACACCGGGCAACGCCGGCACGCTCGATATGCTGAGCCGGGGCGAGATCGCCATGGGGCCAGTATGGGTCGATATGTTCTACAGCTGGCGGGATCAGGGCAAGCTGCCGCCCTCCATCAAACTGACGTTAATCGCGCCGGGCATGCCGGGCCAGCCGATGTACTACGTGGTGCCAGCTCACGCGGCGCAGGCCAAACTGGCGCAGGAGTTTATCGCGCTGGCGACCAGCCCGGAGGTGCAGGCGCAGGGGATTGTGAAGCAGTTCAACTGGTATCCGGGCATCGACGCGAAATATGTCAAAGAGAAGCTGGACGCGGCGACCTGGCAGAAACTGTTCGCCGAGATCTCACCGGAAACGCTGAGCCGCTACGGTAAAAGCTTCCCCATTAATCAGTACTTTACCGATATCAAAGAGGGCTACGAGCGCCAGGTATCGAACTGATTAACCCCATGCCCGGATCGCCGATCCGGGCGTTTTTGTGACTATTCAGGTTTACCATGCGACATACGATGAAATCCCTTTTGCTGGTTGGCCCGGCAACGCTGACCATCGCGGTTTTGTTTCTCTGGCCGCTCGGCTATTCACTAATCTCGGCGTTTACCGACGAGAGCCACGCGTTAACGCTGGCGCACTTTGCGAAGATGTTCTCGCTCTACTCCAGCGACATCCTGTTTACGGTGATCATTGTGCTGGTATCGCTGGCGATCCTCGCCCTGCTGTCGATAACGATTTCCGCCATCATTGTGCTCTCGCCCTGGCAGGGCATTGTCTGTGCACTGGCGTTTCTCTACCGCCTGCCGCTCTTTATTCCCTTTATCGTTACGGCGCAGATGATGCGTACCTTTCTGGCGAAAAACGGTCTGATGAACAATGCGCTGGTGGCCGCCGGTCTGTTGACGCCGACAGAGACCACCTCGCTGCTCGGCTGGAGCGGGATCATTATTACCTTCGTCTGGAAACAGATGGCCTTCTCAACCCTGCTGATTTGCGGGGCGATGGCGGCGGTCGATCGCAGCCATATTCTGGCGGCGCAAAACCTCGGCGCGTCGCGCGTACGTATTCTGTTCGACATTATTTTGCCGCAGGTTTTACCGACCATCGGCGTGGCGATGGTGCTCTCGACCGTGACGATGATGTCGGTACTTTCGGTACCGTTGATGATTGGCACCGGCACGCCGACCATGATGACGGTAGATATGGCTTTTCGCGTCAACTCGTACGGTGATTACCCGGTCGCCAACGCGATGGGCGTGATCTCTTATCTGATTTGCGCCGCGCTGTCGTGGTTCTATTTACGCCATACGTTGCAGGCAAAAGGGGAGCAGGCATGAACCGGTTACGGCAAAAAATTCGCGGCAGCTTTCTTTTACAAACGCTGCTGCTCACCTTTCTGGTGCTGGCGCTGTTCGGGCCGCTGCTTAATTTACTGATCTGGACGGTGGCGGAGAGCTGGTTTTTTCCCCATGCGCTGCCGAGCCAGTGGGGGCTGAAATACTGGAATCAGGTATTTAGCCCCTATAGCGACATCTCCGGCTCGCTGGGGATAAGCGTGCTGATTGCGCTGCTGTCGGTGCTGCTCTGTCTGCTGATTTCGGTGCCGGCGGGTTATGCGCTTGCGCAGCGAGGAATGCCGTGGCGCGCCTTCTTTATGCTGCTCTTTTTGATTCCGCAGGCCTTTCCGAATTTAACGGTCTATATGAATGTGGCGCGGCTTTTTTATCAGTGGGGCTTAAACGGTACGATTGCCGGGGTGGTGCTGGTGCACAGCGTGCATGGGTTGATCTACTCAATCTGGATCAGCGTCGCGGCGTTCTCGTCACTCGATCCGCTGCTGGCAAGGGCTTCGCGCAATCTGGGTGCCGGGCCGCTCTATACTTTTTTCCACATTACGCTGCCGCAGGCGGCGCCAGGGTTGATTGCGGCGAGTATCTTCGTCTTTCTGGAGTCGCTGGATGAGTTCACCGCCACCTTTTTTGTCGGCGCGCCGGATATCACCACCTTGCCGATCCTGCTCTATACCGCCAGCATGTCCGGGAATTATCAGATCTCGTCGATTACCGCGCTGATTCTGCTAGTGCCGTCGGTGCTCTTTATGCTGGTTATTCAGAAATTTATGCGCCCGGAGATGCTGTCAAAGCTGGGGAAATAGCGCTTTGCTGGGGGGATCATCCGGGCCAGCTGCTTATCAGGTCATCACCATTGGCCACTCTGGCGGTGCGTTGCGGGTCATCTCTTCCCACACCGACGCAAAGTGTTGCCAGATTTTGGCGAAATCCATCACCGACAGGCCAAGCAGGCCGGTGGCAAACCAGCAGGCGGCTGCCAGCCCCATGCCGCTGCTGATCACCGCGAGTCCGAAGTAATCTGAACGGCGAAAACGAATGTTCAGCGTACTGGCCATAAACATTAAAAGTGCGCTCAATAACTGCCAGCGGAACAGCACCACGCTGGTGGTAAGGGTTGCCATCTTACTATCCTCAGGAGAATCAAACACCTGGCGAGCAAAGGCCTGCGCAGCGCGCGAAAGCAGTTGTCCGTCGGGTTAACACAACAATGTAAAAGTGGGGTTCCGCATACACGGAATTTGTGAACTCTATCACATTTGCTGTTTTATTCACCAGTACAAAAAGAGAGCTTTTTTAGTTTTTTAAGTCGGAAAAAAGCGGCTTGAAACATTATCGTGGTCAGGCGAGATCGATCTTATTCAATATTTTTATTTAACTAACCCTCGCATGGAAATAAGAAATAAATTTTACATAAGCGCAGCAATAAAACGACAAAATCGCGATAATCGTGGTCATGAGGATGTTCTGATTGTGGAAAAGCGCGGCGCATAAATTGCGCTACTTTTCGCCAGATAATTAAGGCGACTTATATTATTAAGCGTGAGTACATTGTAACTTAACTATTAAGTACCAGTTTATGCTATGGCTACTTTTAGGCGGATAGTCGAGTGAAAAATAGACAATATGGGCGCTGTATTACCTATATGGTCACGCTCTCTTATTCGCGGCCGTTTTGCGCTGGGGAACGGCACGGCGAAATATTTAGTTAAATATAAAACCAGGGGCACACTTTTAGTTTGCCTTACGGTGGAATATTCTCAGCATCGTTAAATATCAGGATCCGGAAGAGAAAAGTCAGTTGCTAATGATCAGGGTTTGATGCAACGTAATCACCTGTTTCTAAAAGCCTCCTGCCCAACAATATAAAAGGCACATAAAATGCATGGATTTCGGCGGACATGAAGCTCAGTGTGCCTCGTAAATTGCTCAGAATTAGCGGAATGATACTGGTGGTTCTTATCCCGGTAATGATCTCGCTATGGGTTGCGCATATCCACGCTGTAAAAGATACGCGCACGCACCTGCGCGCATTTGCCCGCCAGGCACTGAATAAAACCGATCTTGTTATCCAGCAGGCAGATAGCGTGCGCCGCGCGGCGGAGGCCTATCGCGGCACGCCGTGTACGCCGCAACATCGCGCCCAGATGCTTAATATTGTTCACGGCAGCCAGTATGTCGCCGACCTTATTTATGCCGAGGGCAACCACTTTTTATGTTCCAGCGCCGTTACGCCCGCGCAATCGTATGCTATTTCACCAGCGGATTATCAGGGGCAGCATGGCACGGCGCTCTATTACTATCGCGATACCCCCTTTTATGCTGGCTATAAAATGGTCTATGTGCAGCGGGGAAATTATGTCGCGGTGATTAATCCGCTCACTTATAGCGATGTAACATCAGACGATCCGCGTCTGGCATATGGTGTTTACGATACGCGCTCCGGCGGCTTTTTCTCCCTCAGCAAGAACGCCCGTCTGAAGACCTTTGCCTCGCTAATTCACCGCCAGGATAGCTCTTTTTTACTGGGCGACCGCTTCTATACCATTGCGTACGCATCTTCCCGGCCGATCGCTATTATTGTTTCGACGTCGCGCGAAAACTATTTCCACTCCCTCTACCGGCAGGCGGTTTTTACGCTGCCGTTAGGGATGATCTGTAGCGCGCTGATCTTTTTTATCTGGACGCGAACACGGCGGGAATTTACTTCACCACGCCGCAGGCTCCACCGTGCTTTAACCCGTCGTCAGCTTCGCCTTCATTACCAACCTATTATTGATATTAAAAACGGCACCTGCGTCGGTGCCGAGGCGCTATTGCGCTGGCCCGGTTTTAACGGCCAGGTGATGAGCCCGACGGAGTTTATTCCGCTGGCGGAAAAAGAGGGGATGATTGAGCGCGTGACGGATTATGTCGTCGATGAGGTGTTCAACGATTTAGGGGATTTTCTGGCGGTGGTGCCGAATCTTTATATCTCCATCAACCTCTCGGCCTCTGACTTCCACTCGTCGCGCTTAATTTCGCTGATTGCCAACAAAGCACGCGACTATGCGGTGCGCGCCGAGCAGATCAAAATTGAAGTGACCGAGCGGGGCTTTATTGATGTGCCAAAAACCACGCCGGTGATCCAGGCGTTTCGCCAGGCGGGGTATGAAGTGGCGATCGATGATTTCGGTACCGGCTACTCCAACCTGCACAACCTCTACTCGCTCAATGTCGACATCCTGAAGATCGACAAATCCTTTATCGACACGCTCTCCACTAACAGCACCAGCCACTTAATTGCGGAACATATTATTGATATGGCGCAGAGCCTGCGGCTGAAGATCATTGCGGAAGGGGTGGAGACGGCAGAGCAGGTCGCCTGGCTGCTTAAGCGCGGCGTGCAGTTTTGCCAGGGGTGGCACTTTGCGAAGGCGCTGCCGCCGCAGGAGTTTAAACGCTGGGTGCAGCAGCCGCCTTCGCTAAAGTGAGTTACGCCTGGTGGCGATAGTCGCTCGGTGTACGATCAAACTCGCGGCGGAAAACGCGCGAAAAAGTCTGCTGCGAGACGTAACCCAAATCCATCGCAATATCAAAAATCGGCCGTTTAGTGGTGCGCAGCGCTTCGGCGGCCAGCAGCAGGCGGCGCTGACGAATATACTCCCCGAGCGTCTGATGCATCACCGTGCGGAACATCCTCTGTAAGTACCACTTTGAATAGCCTGACTTTTTGGCGACAACATCAATGTTCATTGGTTGGTCGATATGTTCATCAATCCATTCAATCAAGGTCTGAATAATCTGCTGATGGGACATAAAGCTTCCTCTTTCCCGATTCGTCGTTTTGTCTGCGGGCGAGTATAATTCCTCAAGTTAACTTGAGGTAAAGAGGTTTTATGGAAAAGAAAACGCCGAGAATCAAAGCCCTTCTCAGCCCCGGTGAAGTGGCGAAGCGCAGCGGGGTCGCCGTCTCGACGCTGCACTTTTATGAAAGCAAAGGGCTGATAAAAAGTTCACGCAATGCCGGTAACCAGCGGCGTTATCAGCGCGATGTATTGCGCCATGTGGCGATTATCAAAATCGCGCAGCGTATCGGCATTCCGCTGGCGACCATCGGCGAGGCCTTCGGCGTGCTGCCGGAAGGGCACACGCTGAGTAAAAAAGAGTGGAAGGCGCTCTCGTCCCAGTGGCGTGAAGAGCTGGACAGACGTATCCACACGCTGGTGGCACTGCGCGATGAACTCGATGGCTGTATCGGCTGCGGCTGCCTGTCGCGCAGCGACTGCCCGCTACGCAACCCTGGCGATACGCTGGGCAGACAGGGGCCTGGCGCGCGGTTGCTGGAAGATGAGTGAGCCTAAAAAAACTAAAGCGCCCGCTGGGGCGCTTTAGTCGTTTTCCGGTCATTGTCTTTCGCTCTATCCCGCATCGAAACGGGAGGGTTTCCCCCGACATCAACACCCCTTGTGTAGCGAGTAAGGTTCCGGTTTGTGCTGACAAAGTAAGTATAGATGCTCATCGCCTTTCTGCTCACTTTTTAATCGCATCCATTATGATTTTTTCGGCGCTTTGCCCGCGCTTCTCTATAGTTAAAACGAATATAAACGCGGGAGAGAGTCATGCTTACAGTGCACCATCTGAATAAATCGCGCTCGCAGCGCATCCTCTGGGCGCTGGAAGAGCTGGGCGTTCCCTACAATATCGTGCGTTATGAGCGGCAGAAAAACATGCTGGCACCGGACGAGCTGAAAAAGATCCACCCGCTGGGAAAATCGCCGGTAGTGGAAGATAACGGCTTTATCCTCGCCGAATCGGGGGCGATCCTCGAATACCTGCAAGAGACCTACGACACGGAGCAGCGCTTCAAGCCGCACGAGGCGCAGCAGAAAATCGATTACCGCTTCTGGCTGCACTATGCGGAGGGCTCGCTGATGCCGCTGCTATTAATGAAGCTGGTGGTGGGGCAACTCGGCAAACCGCCGGTGCCGTTCGGCGTGCGCAGCGTCGGCAAGCTGATTGGTAAGGGAATCGAAAACGCGTTTCTCAATAAGCAACTGGAGACCCACGCCCGCTTTATTGAAGGGGAGCTGGCGCACCGCCCATGGTTTGCCGGTGATGAACTGAGCATGGCGGATGTGCAGATGAGCTTCCCGGTATTTGCGCTGCTGTCGCGCGGCGGCATTGAGAATCTGCCTAATTTGCAGGCATGGAAAAAACGCGTCGAAATGCGCCCAACCTGGAAACGCGCCATTGAACAGGGCGGCCCCTTCTCGCTGCCCGGCGAGTGAGAATGTTCGTAGAATGTTGCAAAGTTGCGCATCGACGATAACGTTTGCGCATCCGGCGGGTACTTCTTCGCCGCTTTCGGCGATATTTGGCAGAAAGCGGCAAAGTTTGGTTGAAAAGCGGCGTCTAAACGCTGGATAATCGTTTGCCTTTTTTTGACCACCCGTTGTATGCGCGGAGTTAAACGTTTGCTTTTTTGTGGCCCTTTGCCACAACGCAGCACAGGGAGAAGACGTTTGACCGGCAGTGGACTGTCCACCACGCATGCCAACGCACAATAAAATTCTCAGGGGATGTATCTATGTCTACGCCATCTGCGCGTACCGGCGGTTCGCTTGACGCACTGTTCAAAATTTCTGCCCGTGGCAGCACCGTTCGTCAGGAGATCGTGGCCGGTTTAACCACCTTCCTGGCGATGGTTTACTCCGTCATCGTGGTGCCCGGCATGCTGGGCAAAGCCGGTTTCCCGCCGGCCGCCGTTTTCGTTGCCACCTGCCTGGTTGCCGGTGTTGGCTCCATCGTGATGGGGCTGTGGGCCAACCTGCCGCTGGCCATCGGCTGTGCGATTTCGCTTACCGCCTTTACCGCGTTCAGCCTGGTGCTGGGTCAGCAGATCAGCGTCCCGGTCGCGCTCGGCGCGGTGTTCCTGATGGGTGTGCTGTTTACCGTTATCTCCGCTACCGGCATTCGCAGCTGGATTTTGCGTAACCTGCCGCAGGGCGTTGCGCACGGCACCGGTATTGGTATCGGCCTGTTTCTGCTGCTGATCGCCGCCAACGGCGTCGGCCTTGTGGTTAAAAACCCGATTGACGGGCTGCCGGTTGCCCTTGGCCACTTCGCCAGCTTCCCGGTGATCATGTCGCTGATTGGCCTGGCGGTGATTATCGGTCTGGAGAAGCTAAAAGTGCCGGGCGGCATTCTGCTGACCATTATCGGCATCTCCGTTGTTGGCCTGATTTTCGACCCGACCGTGCACTTCTCCGGTATTTTCGCCATGCCATCCCTGAGCGATGACAAAGGCAACTCACTGATTGGCAGCCTCGATATTATGGGCGCGCTCAACCCGGTGGTGCTGCCAAGCGTGCTGGCGCTGGTGATGACGGCGGTGTTTGACGCCACCGGCACCATCCGCGCGGTCGCAGGCCAGGCGAACCTGCTGGATAAAGATGGGCAGATTATCGATGGCGGCAAAGCGCTGACCACCGACTCCCTGAGCAGCGTTTTCTCTGGCCTGGTTGGCGCGGCACCGGCTGCGGTCTATATCGAATCGGCGGCAGGCACCGCGGCGGGCGGCAAAACCGGCCTGACGGCGATCACCGTCGGCGTGTTGTTTATGCTGATCCTGTTCCTCTCTCCGCTCTCTTACCTGGTGCCGGCGTACGCCACCGCACCGGCGCTGATGTATGTTGGCCTGCTGATGCTGAGCAACGTGGCGAAAATCGACTTCGCCGACTTCGTTGACGCCATGTCGGGCCTCATTACCGCCGTGTTTATCGTGCTGACCTGTAACATCGTGACCGGCATTATGATCGGCTTCGCTTCGCTGGTGATTGGCCGCGTGGTGTCGGGTGAATGGCGCAAGCTGAACATCGGCACCGTGGTGATCGCTATCGCGCTGGTAGCGTTTTATGCCGGCGGCTGGGCTATCTAATCATTAAACATTCGGACAATGGGCAACTTCGGTTGCCCATTTTTTTGCCCACAGCCCGGTTGCTTTGCGTTAAGCTGAAAGACCCCGTCTCAGGTCTGATGCGGGTATAACAACACACTGCAAACAGGGAACGCATGGAAATCTTCTTTACCATTCTCATCATGACCCTTGTGGTATCGCTCTCCGGTGTTATCACTCGAGTTCTGCCGTTTCAAATCCCCTTACCGCTGATGCAGATCGCCATCGGCGCGTTACTCGCCTTACCGACCTTCGGTTTGCACGTTGAGTTCGACCCGGAACTCTTCCTCGTGCTGTTTATTCCGCCGCTGCTCTTTGCCGACGGCTGGAAAACGCCGACGCGCGAATTCCTTGAGCACGGGCGCGAGATATTTGGTCTCGCGCTGGCGCTGGTGCTGGTCACCGTGGTGGGTATCGGCTTCTTAATTTACTGGATGGTGCCAGGTATTCCTCTGGTGCCCGCCTTTGCGCTGGCCGCGGTGCTGTCGCCAACCGATGCGGTGGCGCTCTCTGGCATCGTCGGGGAAGGGCGCATCCCGAAAAAGATCATGGGCATTTTGCAGGGTGAGGCGCTGATGAATGACGCCTCCGGCCTGGTGTCGCTGAAGTTCGCGGTCGCCGTGGCGATGGGCACGATGGTCTTTACCGTCGGCGGCGCCACGGTCGAGTTCTTCAAAGTGGCGATTGGCGGCCTGCTGGCCGGTTTCGCCGTCAGCTGGCTCTATGGCCGTTCGCTGCGTTTCCTCAGCCGCTGGGGCGGGGACGAACCGGCCACGCAAATCGTGCTGCTGTTCCTGCTGCCGTTCGCCTCCTACCTGATTGCCGAGCATATCGGCTTCTCTGGCATCCTTGCCGCCGTCGCCGCCGGGATGACCATCACCCGCTCCGGCGTGATGCGCAGCGCACCGCTGGCGATGCGCCTGCGCGCAAACAGCACCTGGTCGATGCTGGAGTTTGTCTTTAACGGCATGGTGTTCCTGCTGTTGGGCCTGCAACTGCCAGGTATTCTGGAGTCCTCGCTGGTGGCGGCAGAAGCCGATCCGAACGTCGAAACCTGGATGCTGTTTACCGATATCCTGCTGATTTACGCCGCGCTGATGCTGGTGCGTTTTGGCTGGCTGTGGGTGATGAAGAACTTCAGCCGCCGCTTCCTGACCAACAAGCCGATGGAGTTTGGCGCATGGAGCACCCGCGAGCTGCTGATTGCCACCTTTGCCGGTGTGCGCGGGGCGATTACCCTCGCTGGTGTGCTGTCGATTCCGCTCCTGCTGCCGACCGGCGATGTCTTCCCGGCGCGTTATGAGCTGGTGTTCCTCGCCGCCGGGGTGATCCTCTTTTCACTCTTTGTCGGCGTGATTGCCCTGCCGATGCTGTTGCAGCGTATCGAAGTGCGTGACCACGCCCAGCAGCAGAAAGAGGAGCGCATGGCGCGCGCGGCGACCGCCGATGTGGCGATTGTGGCGATCCAGAAAATGGAAGAGCGCCTGGCAGCGGATACCGAAGAGAATATCGATACCCAGCTGCTGACAGAGGTGAGTTCGCGGGTGATTGGTAACCTGCGCCGCCGCGCCGATGGTCGCAATGATGTGGAAAACACGCTGCAGGAAGAGAACCTCGAACGCCGCTTCCGCCTGGCGGCGCTGCGCTCGGAGCGTGCCGAGCTTTATCACCTGCGCGCCACGCGGCAGATCAGTAACGAGACGCTGCAAAAGATGCTGCACGATCTCGATCTGCTGGAAGCGCTGCTGATCGAGAACAAGTAAGCAGGACAGCAATGCCGGATGGCGGCTGCGCCTTATCCGGCCTACAAAACCGTGGGCATGATGCCAACCCGTAGGCGTGATGCCAACCCGTAGGCCTGATAAGCGCAGCGCCATCAGGCATTAAACGGCTTCAATGCCTCTCTTTATGCGCTGTGCGCCGCCTTCTTCAACCGGGCGACCAACTCAAACTCGTTAAAATTGACCGGCCGTTGCTGCTGGAGGGAGATATTGCCCGCAATGCCGGTCAATATCGACATCGCCCCCGCGCGGTGATCGGCTGCGCGTTGCAATGGGTCATGCTCCGGTGTGCCAAACAGATCTGCCAGCATCGCGTTATCCCCGCCGCCGTGCCCGCCTTCGCCGAGGGTAAACTCCGCTTTCCACGGCGCGGCAAACATCGGGAAAACGGTAATATCACACGAAGTCAGGCTCCCCTCATTGGCGCGCTCGCCGCCCGCATTCACATAGGATTTCTCGACGATTTTCATCTCCAGCCGCCCGAGGCTGCCGTTGAACACCACGTTCAGCCCTTCCCACGGCAGATAGGTGTTGAGCGAGTAGGTCAGCTGGCACTGATTCTGGTACTTCACCAGCACCGACATCGTATCCTCAATGGTGATGCCGTCGCTAAATACGCTCTGATCGCGCCAGTAGTTATCCTCATGTTCCGCATCAAGATAGAGCGCTTTTAACTGCGGGTTATCGGCCATATGCAGGGCAAACGGATCGTCCTGGGCCGCGGCATAGCCGTGCGCGCGCGGGTAGAAGTGCGTCACGCCGCGCTTCTCGGCGTTCTCTTTGCCGTAGAAGCGCAGGCCGCCCTCGGCGTAAACCCGCAGCGGGAAGCTATCAAGCCAGAAGTTCATCAGATCGAAATGGTGAGTCGATTTATGCACCAGCAGGCCGCCGCTATTGCGCTTCTCCCGGTGCCAGCGGCGGAAGTAGTCCGCGCCATGTTCGGTATTGAGCAGCCACTCAAAGTGCACCGAGTAAACCTCGCCGATGGTGTTATTCATCAGCAGTTCGCGCACTTTGCTGTGGTGCGGCGCATAGCGATAGTTGAAGGCCACACGCACGGTTTTGCCCGTCTCTTCAATAGCATCGAGAATACGCAGCGCGCGCGTCTCGTCGATGGTCATCGGTTTTTCGGTGATCACATCGCAGCCCGCGCGCAGAGCGCGCACGATATAGTCATCGTGGGTTCTGTCCATGGTGGTGACGATAATCGTATCGGGCTGCGTTTCGCGGATCATCGCTTCAAACTGCGCCGCCTGCCAGGTGGAAACAGAAGCCGCGCCCTCCTGCATTAATAGCTGGTTGGCATAATCCATCCGCGTCTGGTTGGTATCGCAAAAGGCCACCATGCGGGCATTCTCTCTCCACTGGCCGCCAATGGCGGAGATATACAAACCGGCACGCCCGCCCGTGCCCACTAACGCATAGCTCTTCATCGCATCCTCTCTTATGAATTGACCGGCTGAATTAATGGAACGTTGTTTCAATTCGATGAGGTTACTGTAGCGCGATGGCGAAATATGCCTATGGCAGAGAGGGGAAAGTGTGATCCCCGGCCAAAAGTGGCCGGGGAGGAGAGGGGAGGTTAGTGCGCGCGGCCCTGCTCGATACCGACGCCAGTTTGGGAGCGGATAAACTGGGCGCGGAACAGCTCGCGCTCGCGTTTGCCTGCTTCGGTGTTGTCGGTTGCCGAGAAGACCCAGATGCCGATAAAGGCCACGGCAATCGAGAAGAGCGCCGGGTATTCATACGGGAAGACCGGTGCAGCATGGCCGAGGATCTGCACCCAAATAGTCGGGCCAAGCACCATCAAAATGACCGCCGTCAGCAGGCCAAGCCAGCCGCCAATCATCGCGCCGCGCGTGGTCAGTTTCGACCAGTACATCGACAGCAGGATAATCGGGAAGTTACAGCTTGCGGCGATAGAGAAGGCCAGCCCCACCATAAAGGCGATGTTCTGATTCTCGAACAGAATGCCCAGCAGGATAGCCACTACGCCCAGGATCAGCACGGTGATTTTCGACACCCGCAGCTCCTGGCGCTCCGTCGCGCCTTTGCGGAAGACGTTGGCGTAGAGATCGTGCGACACCGCCGAAGCGCCCGCCAGCGTCAGGCCTGCGACCACCGCCAGAATGGTGGCGAAGGCGACGGCGGAGATAAAGCCGAGGAACAGGTTGCCACCCACGGCATCGGCGAGGTGCACCGCGGCCATATTGTTGCCGCCAATCAGCGCGCCCGCCGCATCTTTAAACGCCGGATTCGCGCCGACCAGCATGATGGCACCAAAACCGATGATAAAGGTCAGGATGTAGAAGTAGCCCATAAAGCCGGTGGCGTAGAGCACGCTTTTGCGCGCTTCACGCGCATCGCTGACGGTAAAGAAGCGCATCAAAATATGCGGTAAACCGGCAGTACCGAACATCAGCCCAAGGCCTAACGACAGCGCCGAGATTGGATCTTTCACCAGCCCGCCTGGGCTCATGATCGCTTCGCCTTTCGGGTGCACCGCCATCGCTTCGCTAAACAGGTTATTGAAGCTGAAGCCGACATGTTTCATCACCATAAAGGCCATAAAACTGGCACCGAACAACAGCAGCACGGCTTTGATGATCTGCACCCAGGTGGTGGCGAGCATGCCGCCGAACAGCACATACATCACCATCAGCACGCCAACCAGCACCACCGCGATATGGTAGTTCAGGCCGAACAGCAGCTGGATAAGTTTGCCCGCGCCGACCATCTGCGCAATCAGATAAAGCGCCACCACCACCAGCGAACCGCAGGCGGAGAGGATACGAATCGGCCCCTGCTTCAGGCGATAGGAGGCGACATCGGCAAAGGTGTAGCGCCCGAGGTTACGCAGCCGTTCGGCAATCAGGAAGAGGATGATCGGCCAGCCGACAAGGAAGCCGAGGGAGTAGATCAGCCCATCGTAGCCGGAGGTGTAGACCAGCGCCGAAATGCCGAGGAACGAGGCGGCAGACATAAAGTCGCCAGCAATCGCCAGCCCGTTCTGAAAACCGGTGATATTGCCGCCCGCCGTATAGTAATCGTTGCGCGAACGGACGCGTTTTGAAGCCCAGTAGGTGATGTAGAGGGTCAGCACGACGAAAATCAGGAACATGATAATCGCCTGCCAGTTGGTTGGCTGGCGCTGCACCGCGCCGGTAATGGCATCAGCGGCATTTGCCGCCAGCGGAAGTGTGGCGGCAAGCGCCGTCAGGACTCTCTTCATGGCGCTTTTACCTCGCTCAGTACCGCCCGGGTCAACCGTTCAAACTCACTGTTGGCGCGCCAGACATAGACCGCTGTCAGCACGAACGAAATCAAAATCACGCCGATACCAATCGGGATGCCGCGCGTGACGGTGGTGCCCGCATGCAGCGGCGTGCCGAGCCAGTGCGGGGCAAAAGCGATAAGCATGATAAAGCCGACGTAGATAATCAGCATGATGATGGATAAAAGAAAGGCAAACCGTTGCCGTTTTTCAACTAACTCCCTGAAATGCGCACTGTTTTCTATCTGCTGATAAATGTTATTCATCGCAGGTCTCCAGAGGTTTATAGGGGCTTTCTTTGCCGGATGGCGACGCAACGCCTCTTATCCGGCCTACAACCCGCAGCGGGCTTATGTAGACCGGATGAGGCGTCAGCCGCCATCCGGCGTAATGGTTATCTTCAAAGCCAGCCGGATAACGACGTCCAGCGCATCCGGCCCAGGGTTACGACGGCATCGTAATGGACTGCTTCTCTTCGAGCAGTTTCTCCACTACGCCCGGATCGGCGAGGGTTGAGGTATCGCCGAGGTTGCTGGTATCGCCAGCGGCGATCTTGCGCAAAATGCGGCGCATGATCTTGCCGGAGCGGGTTTTCGGCAGCGAGTCGGTCCAGTGCAACACATCCGGCGTCGCCAGCGGGCCAATCTCTTTACGCACCCAGTTACGCACATCGGTATAGAGCTCCGGCGACGGCTCTTCGCCATGATTGAGCGTCACGTAAGCGTAGATTGCCTGGCCTTTGATATTGTGCGGAATACCGACCACCGCCGCTTCGGCGATTTTCGGGTGCGACACCAGCGCCGACTCAATTTCCGCCGTGCCGAGACGGTGGCCGGAGACGTTCAGCACGTCGTCCACGCGCCCGGTGATCCAGTAGTAGCCATCTTCATCCCGGCGCGCGCCGTCGCCGCTGAAGTACATATTTTTAAAGGTAGAGAAGTAGGTCTGCTCGAAGCGATCGTGATCGCCAAACAGCGTCCGCGCCTGGCCCGGCCACGAGTCGGTGATCACCAGGTTGCCTTCGGTCGCGCCCTCAAGCGCATTGCCTTCGTTATCAACCAGCGCAGGCTGCACGCCAAAGAAGGGGCGCGTGGCGGAACCAGCTTTCAACCGGGTTGCGCCGGGCAGCGGGGTGATCATAAAACCGCCGGTTTCTGTCTGCCACCAGGTGTCCATCACCGGGCATTTGCCATTACCGATTTTCGACCAGTACCACTCCCAGGCTTCCGGGTTGATCGGCTCGCCGACGGAACCCAAAATACGCAGCGAAGAGCGGTCGGTGCCGGTTATTGCTTTATCCCCTTCCGCCATCAGGGCGCGGATCGCCGTCGGCGCGGTGTAGAGGATATTGACCTTATGCTTATCGACCACCTGGCTCATGCGCGCCGGGGTCGGCCAGTTCGGCACCCCTTCAAACATCAGCGTGATGGCACCACAGGCCAGCGGGCCGTAGAGCAGGTAGCTGTGGCCGGTGACCCAGCCAACATCCGCCGTACACCAATAGACGTCGCCCGGATGGTAATCAAAAACATATTTAAAGGTGGTTGCCGCATAGACCAGATAGCCGCCGGTAGTGTGCAGCACCCCTTTCGGTTTACCGGTCGAACCGGAGGTGTAGAGGATAAAGAGCGGATCTTCCGCGCCCACTTCCACAGGCTGATGCTCATCGCGGGCATTAGCGGTTAAATCGCTCCACCAGAGATCGCGCCCTTCATGCCACTCAATATTGCCGCCGGTGCGTTTAAACACCACCACATGCTCAACGCTCTTCACGTTGGGGTTTTTCAGTGCGTCATCGACGTTCTTCTTCAGCGGGATGGCGCGCCCGGCGCGGACGCCCTCATCGGCGGTGATCACTAAGCGCGAGCTGGAGTCGATAATGCGCCCGGCAACCGCTTCCGGTGAGAAGCCGCCGAAAATCACCGAGTGGACTGCGCCAATACGCGCGCAGGCGAGCATCGCTACCGCCGCTTCCGGCACCATCGGCATATAGATCGCCACCACATCGCCTTTTTTAATGCCCAGATCCACCAGCACGTTGGCAAAGCGGCAGACATCGCGGTGCAGTTCGCGGTAGGTAATGGTTTTGCTCTGGCTGGCGTCATCGCCTTCCCAGATAATCGCTGGCTGGTCGCCGCGCTCGGCGAGATGGCGATCGAGACAGTTCGCGGCCAGGTTCAGGGTGCCGTCCTGATACCAGTTGATGGAGATATTGCCGGGCGCGAAAGAGGTGTTCTTTACGGTGGTATAAGGTTTAATCCAGTCAAGGATTTTGCCCTCTTCGCCCCAGAAGGTCTCGGGGTCGCTAACGGAGTGCTGATATTTGGCTTCATACTGCTGTGGATCGATCAGGCAACGCTCCGCAATGTTCGCGGGAATATCGTGTTTATGTATTTGGCTCATGGCGGTTGCTCTCCTTGTAAGATGTTAATAATATGTCACAAGAACGTTAATTGTAGGGCCTTTGCCTGCTTTGTTTATTATTTGCGCGATAGATCACGCATTAGGCAACGCAACTGCAAATTGGCAAAACCGTTTGTGCCGCACCTGAAAGGCGCTCAAAAGCGCGCGAAGAGAGAAATTTCCTTCATAACAGCACGTTATGGAATAAGGCAATTTGATTACCGCGCTATTCGCTGGATGAAAGGTGTACAAGCGTAAGCACCTGAAAATAAACCACTGAACCAATAGGCTATTAATAATTTTTGTCATGGATTATTCACTCTTTAAATAGAAAATCGCAGTGGAAATTTCGGTGTGGGATCGGTTGTACGACATTTCTGATGATTAAAAAGTGCGCAACCGAACAATTTCAGTGTATTAATTTCCAAAGTTAAATATTGGAATTACGCAGAGTGAAAAGTTTTTTATAACAAGTAGTTATTTTTCATAACTGGAATAAAAGACGGTTTTTCCTTAAAAAATCAGTCAAACCCCCTCCCGCTATAGGGTTGCGCGTTACACCTTGCAAATGGTACTGATAATGCGCGTTAAAAACCCCCGCAATACCGTGCAACGCAAATCATACCCTTTCAGTATGTGTCGTTCCTGTGCATGGAATGGCGCTTCATTGAGGATGTCTGTAGTGATGAAAAATATGAAAATCAGCCTCGCCTGGCAGATATTGCTGGCTCTGGTGCTGGGTATTCTTCTGGGTAGTTACTTGCATTATCAGAGCGACAGCCGTGAATGGCTGATTGCGAATTTCCTGTCTCCGGCGGGCGATATCTTTATTCATCTGATCAAAATGATCGTGGTGCCGATTGTCATCTCCACGCTGGTTGTGGGTATTGCAGGCGTTGGCGACGCGAAGCAGCTTGGTCGAATTGGCGCGAAAACCATTATCTATTTCGAAGTGATCACTACGGTTGCGATTGTGCTCGGCATCACGCTGGCCAACGTCTTCCAGCCGGGCTCGGGCATTGATATGTCGCAGCTGGCAACGGTGGATATTTCGAAATACCAAAGCACCACCGCGGACGTGCAGAGCCACGCTCACGGTCTGATGGGAACCATCCTGTCGCTGGTGCCAACCAATATCATCGCGTCGATGGCGAAAGGCGACATGCTGCCGATCATCTTCTTCTCGGTGCTGTTTGGCCTGGGTCTCTCATCGCTGCCGGCAACGCACCGCGAGCCGCTGGTAACCGTCTTCCGCTCCATTTCCGAAACCATGTTTAAAGTCACCCATATGGTGATGCGTTACGCGCCGGTTGGCGTCTTCGCGCTGATTTCGGTGACGGTCGCTAACTTTGGTTTCGCCTCGCTCTGGCCGCTGGCCAAGCTGGTGATCCTCGTTTATGTCGCGATTATCTTCTTTGCGCTGGTGGTGTTAGGTCTGGTGGCGCGCGTCTGCGGGCTGAGCGTCTGGACCTTAATCCGCATCCTGAAGGATGAGCTGATTCTGGCTTACTCCACCGCCAGTTCGGAAAGCGTGCTGCCGCGCATTATCGAAAAGATGGAAGCCTACGGCGCGCCGCCGTCCATCACCAGCTTCGTGGTGCCGACCGGTTACTCCTTTAACCTCGACGGCTCGACCCTTTACCAGAGCATCGCGGCAATCTTTATCGCCCAGCTTTATGGCATCGACCTGTCGCTGTGGCAGGAGATCGTCCTCGTGCTGACGCTGATGGTGACCTCGAAAGGCATCGCCGGTGTGCCGGGCGTGTCGTTTGTGGTGCTGCTGGCGACCCTTGGTAGCGTTGGTATTCCGCTGGAAGGGCTGGCGTTTATCGCCGGTGTTGACCGTATCCTCGATATGGCGCGTACCGCGCTGAACGTGGTCGGCAACGCGCTGGCGGTGCTGGTGATCGCCAAGTGGGAACACCAGTTTGACCGCAAAAAAGCGCAGGCCTACGAGCGCGAAATGCTGGGCAAATTTGATAAAACCGCCGGGCAGTAACCGGCGTACGCTCCCCGGTGCGTGTGCGTCGGGGAGCGTTTCTTCTCTTCGCGGTCGCGAAAACGACGCGCCTCTCATTTCTTCACCTCGCTCTCTCCAACTCATTGACACCCTTTATGTAAATGCCATGCTGATGCCTTCGAACCGGCAGAAGGATGGACGCAATAATGGTTTCGCGTAAACCGGATGATGATCAGAATGGTGCGGCCTTGCGCCGCGTGCGGCTGGACGATATCGCCACCCGTTGCGGTACCTCGCTCAGCACCGTTTCGCGCGCACTCTCGGGCGAGAAGGGAGTGAGCGAGACGCTGCGCGCCCGCATTCAGGAGGTCGCTCGCGCCATGCGTTACACACCGGCCCAGGAGATTGGCGGCACGCGTATTGTGCTGGCGGTGTCGCAGGCGGCGATGCTCGATTACAACCGCTATCAGTTCAGCTGGTATGTGTTGCAGGGGTTAAAAGAGCGGGCAAAAGTGCTCGGCGTCGAGCTAACGACCCATGCTCTGAGCGGCCAGGATGACCCTGCGTTGCAGGCGCTGCTGAGCGAACCCGATATCGGCGGCGTGCTGGCGTTAACGGTGGATGACCCCGGTTTTCTCACCGCCGTGGCCGGGCTGCGCAAACCGGCGGTGCTGGTTAACAGCGAAGATCCGTTGATGCGCCTCTCCAGCGTGCTGCCCTGTAACCGCTCTGCCACCCGCATGGCCTGCGACTATCTTATTGCCCACGGGCACCAGCATATTCTGTTTCTTACCCATCCCGGTCGGCGCACCATTGCGCAGCGGGAGGAGGGGTGGCGGGAAGCGATGCGCGATGCGCACCTCTCCTGCGACGAGGGCGATATTCTCACCGTGACCGACTGGCTACCGGAGCTGGCTGAGCAGGCGGTGATGGCGTGGTTTGCGAAGGGGAAACACCCGCATACCGCGATTTTGTGCGCCAATGATTCGCTGGCGCTGGGGGCGATGCAGGGGCTGACAAAACTGGGCATCGGCGTGCCGGAGGCGGTGTCGGTGGTCGGCATGAACGATCTGCCGCAGGCGGAGTTTGCTTCCCCGGCGCTGACCACGGTGCATCTACCGGTGCAGGAGATGGGCACCCTCGCGCTGGAGCTGTTGCAGGATATGATTGCCGGCAGCGTTGAAACCCCGCGGCGGATTGAGCTGGCCTGCACGATGGTTGAGCGTCAGTCGGTAGCAAAACGGGGCGCCGAAGCGTCCCCGTTTTAAGCGCGAGCGGGTTAATCGAATTTCGCCCGCTCCATTTTTGGCACCAATAGCAGGTACATCACGCCCCAGGCGACCAGATAGGCGACAGAGCTAATGGCAAACAGCGCCCAGTAATTGCCTGATGACTCCAGCACGGCACCGATAACCGTCGAGAAAATCACGCTGCCAATCATGCCGAAAGTGCTGCCAATCCCGACTACTGAACCGACCGCCGCATTGGGGAAGAGATCGGAAACCGAGGTCAAAATATTCGCCGACCAGCCCTGGTGCGCAGCCGCCGCCAGACCGACCAGCGCCACCGCTGCCCACAAATTATCGACCTGGGTGGCGGCAAAAATCGGCGTCACCAGGCAGGCGCAAATCAGCATCGTGGTTTTACGCGCTTTCGCCGCGCTAAAGCCCATATTCATCAGTTTGCCCGGCAGCCAGCCCGCGCCAAGACTGCCAACAATCGCAAACAGGTAGATTACGATCAGCGGTAAACCTAAGCCCTCCATATTCAGCCCGCGCGACTCGTTAAGCCACTTCGGCAGCCAGAAGAGGAAGAACCACCAGATCGGGTCGGTCAGCATCTTGCCGAGCGCAAACGCCCACAGCTGGCGATACTTCAGCAACTGCGTCCATTTGATGGCGGAGACATTTACCGCCTCCTCTTTATCCTGGCGGATCCATGTCAGCTCTTCCTGGGTGGCTTTATCGCTCGCTTTACCAAAGGCTAAAAACCACGGGATCAGCCAGACAAAGCCGACGCCGCCGAGGATCAGAAACGCGCCGTGCCAGCCGTAATGAATGGCGATAAAGGGGATCAATGCCGGTGAGATCACCACGCCAATGTTGACCGCCACGCCAAGAATACCGGTCGCCAGCGTACGCTCTTTTTTCGGGAACCAGTCGGAGATCACTTTCATCGCCGCCGGGAAGTTAGCCGCTTCGCCCAGCCCCAAAATCACGCGCACAATCATAAAGCCGACCACGGTGCCCACCACCGCGTGCAGCATGGCGGCGGCGCTCCACACCACCATCGCGATGGCGTAGCTGATGCGGGTGCCGAGCTTGTCGATAATGCGCCCGCACACCAGCGTGCCGATGCCGTAAGCAATGGTGAAGGCATTCACCAGCCAGCTATATTCGATCTGCGTCCAGCCGATATCCTTTTGCAGCATCGGTGCCAGCAGGCCGAGGATCTGCCGATCCATATAGTTGACCGTGGTGGCGAACACCAGCATTGAGCAGATCACCCACCGGTAGTTGCTTTTCGGCTTCGCCACCGCGCGGGCGGGGTTGTAGATCGCATTCGGGTTAACGTCGTTTTGCGCCGCCGCCTTTGGGCTGCGCGCCTTATCAATTTGCGTTTCCATAAACTGTCTCCCGACCCGCACGGTCACCCGCCGGGTCGTTACGCGCCAGAGGGATTAGAGAGTGAGTTCGCGGCTTTCGCCATCCACGGTCCACGTCGCCGGATCGAGTGTGCGCCCCTGCGCCTGCACGCGTCCGTCGGCATAAAACAGCACCTCACCGTAATTCGCATCGCGCACGTGCAGCGTGCCGTCGTCCCGCGTTTCAACCTGCAAATCAGCAAAGTGGCTGGCAAATTGCGACAGGGTGGTGAGCGCGGGATCGTCATTGAGGCGGATCAGCCAGCAGGTTTCACGCCCGGAGAGGCGCACTTCGCATTCGCGGGTCGGGCCGCCATCGACCACCTCAAAAGGCCGGTTGCCGGTCAGTTGCACCATGCCTTCACCACCGCGCAGCAGAATACGCGCTGCATCGATCTGCTTCTCATCAAAGGCGCTCTGCGGCAGCCAGGCGTGAGTAAAGTCCGGTTGTCCGTCATGGGTATTAAAGAGGACTACAGCCAGGCCGCGATACTGCTGCACGCGTGGCAGCGTGCCGCACCCGCCCCAGTAGGAAGGGCGACCAAAGCCGCCGTGCAGGGTTTCGCCGGGGTGATTGATCCACATCTGCGCTTCCGGCCTGTCACCGATACGCAGGTGGATCGGCGTCTCCTGATATCCCCATTCGCCCCAGCGATAGCCGGCAATCGAGCCCATCGCCGCCTGGCGTGTTTTGTAGTGATAGAGACGAGCGATGCGGTTTGCGCCCTGGGCGAAACACCACTCCAGCGCGCTATCACCCTGCCAGACGGCAACCTCGGCCAGTTCCGGCGCCAGCGACAGTTTTTGCTGGCGCAGCAACAGTGCAATTTGCGGCAGGGCGTGGAAGCGGCAGCCGTAGTTGCCTTTGCCCCACAGCAGGCGGGAGAGGGCAGAGAGCTCCAGCGAGCGCCCGGCGCGTAAGGTGTATTCGTAGGAGCGCCCCTGCGAGGCGGTAAGCGTTCCCTGGTGGGCGGAACGCGCAATCTGTTCTAATAAACGGGCAATCGCGCGCTGGCTGCGGGCAACGATTTCAGCATCGTCCGCCAGCGCGGCGAGCGCGGTTAACCCTTTTAAATCAATCGGGAAATAGGGGGCCGAGTTCCACTCCGCCATTTCACACTGCTCGAAATGGTCGAGCCACGCCAGCACGCGCGTGCGCCCAGCATCGGCCTGCTCCCGCCCGCTTCTACCGCTGCGCGCAAAGGTGCTGTCGGCAAAAAAGCTGCCCGCCAGATAGGCGGCGGTGTGAAACAGCAGGGCGTGGTTTTCGGAGAAGTACCACTGCACATCATTGCCCGGCTCATCCATCCAGTAGCGGAAGTTGAGGATCGCATGATCGATCTTCGCCCGCGTGTCGGCGGCGATCTGCTCGCCCCAGGCGATACGGCACCACAGCAGCGGCACAAGGGTGAAATCCGCGCAGTCATGGCACGCTTCGACCGAGGGTAGCACCCCTTCAAGCATCGCGTGGGTCTGCGCGTCATTCATATGACAGGCCAGCCGCGCCAGCGCTTTGACGCTGCTGTACTCGCCCCGGGTCGCCACATAGTGCAGCGCTTCGTCGATGCGCGCCTGCTGGCTGGCGGGCACCTGCGCCTGCTGTTCGGCGTGGCAAATTTCCACCCCCAGCGTGCGGGTGATGCGAAAGCCTGCTTTCTCTAAACTGATAACAAAATTGCGGAAATCGGCGGGCAGCGCTTCGCTCTGCGCAATCTCCACCTCCGTTTCACCTTTTTCCAGCGTTGCCGAAAGTTCGACTGGCCTGTCTAAGGAGATAAAATCCCCTACCACGCGAATGGCGAGATGCAGGGTCTCTGCTGCCGGTTGCGGGAAGCGCAGACGCACCGGGCCGGAGGTGTAGGTCGCCTGGTCAAAGGAGATGCCGTCGAGCAACTGCTCCATATGGCGGGTCATCTCGCCACCGATCGGCGTCGGCAGCGCAATGTGCAGCGGCGCGCCTTGCAGATAGTCGAGTTGAAAGAAGAAGCGAATATCGCGCTCGGCCAGATCGTCAAACCAGACGGCAATCTCGTTTAACCCGGCGTCTAGCGTGACCGTAAACTCAAACACGCTCTCGAGGTTGCGCTGGTAATCCGCCTTCCACGCCACCTCGTTGCCATTCACCGACACGACCGCTGCGCCGCAGGTGGTCAGCCGAAAGGTGTGCTCGCCGGACTGTTCTGCCACAAAGTGACTTTTTGCCAGCGCGCCGACGCGCGTCGGGCGAAACCAGAAGCCGGAGAGATCGACGCGATCCGAGCCAAACGGAAACCACCACGTTGTCATTGCGGTCTCGCCAAATGGCGTCGGCTTTTTGCCGGCGAAATCGCGCTGGAATTCCGTGCGGCACGGGTAGGTGTGGGGAATAAAGTTTTTATGTTTACTTAAAAAGAAAAAGGGATCCATTTCGCCCTGCATGGGCTGGTCAGCAACATCATAGGGCAGGGAAGAAACAGGCGATAATTGCCAGTAGCGCACGGCGTTATTTATCGCGAGCGGAAAATAACAATAATTATTTTGCGGCGTTGTCATTATTTTCTCCAGGTACAGAGCTGTTGTTTTATTTATTTTCTGTCAGACGCAGACCTTCGCTGAGGCATAGAATTGCCAGCGCCTGGCCGTAGCCCGTCGGTTGTAATGGAATATCCTTATAAAATTGCAGGGTTCTGCCCATGCGCGTGCCGTAGGAGACATTGTGCACGGTGCCGCGGCTATCAATATTATTTTGCACCGCGGCCAGCGCTTTTAATCCCGCCTCTTTCCAGCGTGCATCGCCAATGCCGAGCCGCGCGCCTTTTAACAGCCCGTAACCAAACCCGGCGGTGGCGGAAATCTCTTCATAGGAGTCGGGGTGATCGAGCAGGGTGTGCCATGCGCCGCTCTCTGCCTGCAGATCGAGCAGGGTGTTAACCTGCGCTTTCAGGCACTCCAGCAGGTAATCGCGCACGCCGCCGCCGAGATCGGTAAGTTCAATAAACTCCAGAATGCCGACGGTGATCCAGGCATTACCGCGCGCCCAGCGCGCATTGGCGAAGTTGCTCTTTTCGGCGAAGCTCCAGCCGTGAAACCATAAACCCGTGTGCGGATCGTTGAGGTAGCGAGCGTGGAGCAGGAACTGGCGCACGGCTTCATCTACCAGCTCCTGACGGCCGGAAACGGTGCCGTAATGGCCGAGAAACAGCACCACCATAAACAGCGTGTCATCCCAGATCTCCTGCTCGTTGATGCCGTCGGAGACCACATGTTGAAAGCCGCGCTCCGGCGTGCGCGGCAATTCGCTCATCACGCGATCGGCCCAGGCATCCAGCACCTGCTGATAGCGCGGGTTACGGTGATGAGACCAGAAGAGCGACAGCGGCAGCATCGGCGCGGTGGTGTTGATATTAAGCGGCGGTAACCCTTTGGCGATATTCTCCTCAAACCAGCGGTCGATTTGGTTATAAATGTCATCCCGGCGCGTAAATTCCCACAGCCTGACCATGCCAAATAACCCGACGCCCTGCGGCCACTCCCAGCTGGTAAAGGAAATATAATCCCCAGGCGTACCATCGAGATTTGGCTCATTAAATTTCCCCTCATCTTTTAATGAGGTAAAGCCCAGCAATAATAAATTTAATTGATCACTTAATGTTCGCATTTGCATATTTAATCCCACGCTGAAAATTATTTTATGCGTTGATTAAATCACTTTGATTTTTTAATGCGCAATACGAAAAAATTTTGCGTTTTTGAATTGTGAGCCATGCGGTAATTCTTAAGTGAGGGGCTTTACAGGAATAGAAGATAAAACAATAGGTTAATGAAATAATGTTTTAACTTTGTATGAAGGGCGCAAAAATTTTGCGTGCAGGGGTGAAAAGCAAAAAAACGGGGGCATTTGCCCCCGCTTTTCTCAACCCATCGCGCTTTCGCGCAGCCGGGTCTTCAGCTTGCTGTACTCATCAATGACATACTGCTCGGCGGCGCGCTGATCGGCGATCGGCTCAATGCGCACGGCGCAGTATTTATACTCCGGCGTTTTGGTTATCGGGCTTAAGTTCTCCGTCACCAGCTCGTTACAGGCCCCGATCCACCACTGGTAGGTCATATACACCGCCCCTTTATTCGGGCGATCGCTCACCTGCGCGCGGGTGATGATTTTGCCTTTGCGCGAGTTAACCCACACCAGCGCTTCATCTTCAATGCCCAACCTTGCGGCATCGGCCGTGTTGATCTGCGCATAGCCCGGCTCATCCGCCAGTGCGGCGAGCGCGGCGCAGTTGCCAGTCATCGAGCGGCAGGAGTAGTGGCCCACTTCGCGCACGGTGGAGAGCACCATCGGATACTCCTCGGTGAGTTTATCCATCGGCGCGACCCAGTCGCAGGTGAAGAACTGCGCCTTGCCATTCGGCGTATCAAACTGCTCCTTAAACAGATACGACGTGCCCTGATCGGCCTCTGACTCATCGCGACATGGCCACTGGATGTAGCCCAGCTCACCCATTTTTTCGTAGGTGGCACCGTAGAAGTCCGGGCAGAGATGACGCAGCTCGTCCCAGATCTCCTGCGTGTTGCGATAGTGCATCGGGTAGCCCATGCGGGTGGCGATCTCGCTGATAATTTGCCAGTCCGTTTTCAGATCCCACTTCGGCTCGACGGCTTTAAAGAAGCGCTGGAAGCCGCGATCCGCTGCGGTGTAGACTCCTTCATGCTCGCCCCATGAGGTAGAGGGCAGGATGACATCCGCCGCGGAGGCGGTTTTGGTCATAAAGATATCCTGCACAATTACCAGTTCCAGACCCTCAAACGCTTTACGCACCGCCGACAGCTCGGCGTCCGTTTGTAGCGGATCTTCACCCATGATGTAGGCGGCGCGCACTTCGCCGTGCTCCACGCGGTGCGGCAGTTCGCTGATGCGATAGCCGGTATGTGCCGGTAAGCTCTCCACGCCCCAGGCTTTGGCAAACTTCTCGCGGTGGGCCTCCTCTTTCACATACTGGTAGCCCGGGAAGGTATCCGGCAGCGCGCCCATATCGCAGGCACCCTGCACGTTGTTCTGCCCGCGCACCGGGTTGACGCCAACGTGCGCTTTACCAAGGTTGCCGGTGAGCATCGCCAGGCTGGTCAGCGAGCGCACGGTCTCCACGCCCTGGTAGAACTGGGTGACGCCCATGCCCCACAGGATGGCGGCGGTTTTCGCCCCGGCATACATGCGCGCGGCCTGGCGAATCTGCTGGGCGCTGACGCCGGTGACCTCTTCAACCGACTCCGGCGTATAGCCTTCAACGATCTTGCGGTACTCCTCGAAGCCTTCCGTGCGGCTGGCGACAAAACCCTCGTCGTAGAGTTTTTCCTCAATAATCACATGGCCCATGGCGTTCAACAGGGCAATGTTAGAACCGTTTTTCAACGCGACATGCAGATCGGCGATGCGCGCGGTTTCAATTTTACGCGGATCGCAGACGATGATTTTCGCCCCGTTTTGCTTCGCGCGAATCACATGATTGGCGACGATCGGGTGCGAATCCGCCGGGTTGTACCCAAAGATAAAGACTAAATCGGTGTTATCGATTTCGTTGATGGCGTTACTCATCGCGCCATTACCGACCGACTGGTGCAGACCTGCAACCGAGGGGCCGTGTCAGACACGCGCGCAGCAGTCGACGTTATTGGTACCAATAACGGCGCGCGCGAATTTTTGCATGATGTAGTTGGTTTCGTTGCCGGTGCCGCGCGATGAGCCGGTGGTCTGGATCGCATCGGGGCCATATTTTGCTTTGATCTCGCTCAGACGGCTGGCGACATAATCAAGCGCCTCGTCCCAGGAGACCGACTCCAGTTTGCCGCCGCGCTGGCGGCGAATCATCGGGGTTTTCAGGCGCGGCGTCAGGATCTGGGTATCGTTAATGAAATCCCAGCCGTAATAGCCTTTCAGGCAGAGGGTTCCCTGGTTGGTTTTCCCCTGCGCTGCTTCCGCCCGAACGATTTTGCCGTTATCGACCACGAGGTGAATCTTGCATCCCGAGGCGCAATACGGGCAAACCGTGACGACTTTTTCCATCACTTTCGCTCCAGTTAAAAAATTGCGTTTCCGCTGTCGCTCCCGGTTATGCATCTTTTATGCCATCGCAATGCAGAGGGGCGTGAGGGGATATTACGGCGCAAATCCAGGCAAAATAGTGACGAAGCGCAGTCCATCGTCAAATGTGACGTGTCGAAAGGCGAAGGGGATGTGACCGCGCTTAAAAAATCAGCATTTATTCACTGCATTTATTAAAGGCAGCCAACAGAATAGATAAGAGTGAGCAAAGCGAGGCTGTGGAAGCGAATAATGAAACCTGCGATCCTGGTAGTAGATGACGATACGGCGGTATGTGCGCTGCTGGAGGATGTGCTGAGCGAGCACGTCTTTACGGTTCATCTTTGCCATAACGGACTGGATGCGATCACGCTCTGCGCGCAGCATCCTGAGATTGCGTTGGTGCTGCTGGATATGGTGCTGCCCGATATCAACGGCCTGCGCGTGTTGCAGCAGTTGCAGAAGATCCGCCCTGCGTTGCCGGTAGTCATGCTGACGGGGATGGGCAGCGAAGCGGATGTGGTGGTCGGCCTGGAGATGGGCGCGGATGACTATATCGGCAAACCGTTTAATGCCCGCGTGCTGGTGGCACGCGTCAACGCCGTACTGCGCCGTACCGGCGTGCTGGCGGCTGAAACAGCTCCAGCGAAAAGCGGTGGTTTTGCCTTTAACGGCTGGCATCTTGACCCGATACGTTGTGAATTGATCAACCCGCAGCAGCAGGTAGTCGATTTAACGCAGGGGGAGTACAGCCTGCTGCTGGCGCTGGTGCAAAATGCACGGCGCGTATTGAACCGCGAGCAGCTTTTAACCCTGACGCACAGTGAAAGTGTGGAGGTGTTTGACCGCACCATTGATGTATTGATTATGCGCCTGCGGCGCAAGATTGAGGTCAACCCGCATCAGCCCGCGCTTATCAAAACGCTGCGCGGCCTGGGATATGTGTTTGCCGCCGATGTCGCGCACGGCGAGAAAGCGGCGTAGGGGATAGTTTTTGCCGGATGGCGCTGCGCTTATCCGGCCTACGAATGAGGTTCGGTGTTGCTGAAACGGCATGTGCCGGATGGCGCTGCGCTTATCCGGCCTACGAATGAGGTTCGGTGTTGCTGAAACGGCATGTGCCGGATGGCGCTGCGCTTATCCGGCCTACGAATAAGGTTCGGTGTTGCTGAAACGGCATGTGCCGGATGGCGCTGCGCTTATCCGGCCTACGAATGAGGTTCGGTGTTGCTGAAACGGCATGTGCCGGATGGCGCTGCGCTTATCCGGCCTACGAATGAGGTTCGGTGTTGCTGAAACGGCATGTGCCGGATGGCGCTGCGCTTATCCGGCCTACGAATGAGATTCGGTGTTGCTGAAACGGCGTAGGCCGGATAAGGCGTAGCCGCCATCCGGCAATCGTCACCCGTTACCCTTTCATCCACATGCGTATGCCGTCGAGGAACATCTGCGTGGCGAGCATCACCAGGATCAGCCCCATCAACCGCTCCAGCGCGTTCACCCCTTTCTCGCCCAGCAGGCGCAAAAACAGCGATGACTGCAGCAGAATCGCCACCGTGCCGCCCCAGGCAATCAGCAGCGCAATGACTAAATGCCCCATCTGATTCGGGTATTGATGCGACAGCAGCATCAGCGTCGCCAGCAGCGTCGGGCCAGCAACCAGCGGGATCGCCAGCGGTACGATAAACGGCTCCTCCCCGGCGGGCAGCCCTGAGCTACTGCCGGTGGGACTCGGGAAAATCATCTTGATAGCAATCAAAAAGAGAATAATGCCGCCGGAGATCGACACCGTTTCGGCACGCAGGCTGAGCACAGAAAGAATTTTCTCGCCGGCGAAGAGGAAAATAAACATCACCAGCAGCGCAATAAGCAGCTCGCGGATCATGATCGCGCGGCGGCGTTTTGGCTCGGTGTGTTTTAACACCGACATAAATATCGGCAGGTTGCCCAGCGGATCCATTATTAATATCAACAATACGGCGGCAGAGATGATTTCATTCATTGATTATTATTCCGGACATTTGCGGCGAAAATGGCGTAATTAGCGGCATTTCTAACGCAGTGGCGATCATTTATTAATTTCACTTGCGACTTTGGCTGCATTTTGTAATGTGGAGCGATGTCCAGTTATCGCTGGCTCGCATACACAGCACACATCTTCGCAGGAACTCGTTATGAAAAATGTTGGTTTTATCGGCTGGCGCGGTATGGTCGGCTCCGTCCTCATGCAACGCATGGTTGAAGAGCATGATTTTGACGCCATTCGCCCTGTTTTCTTCTCTACTTCCCAGCTCGGCCAGCCCGCGCCCGCGTTTGCAGGCAAAGAGACCGGCGCGTTGCAGGATGCGTTCGATCTGGAGGTGCTAAAGGCGCTCGACATCATTGTCACCTGCCAGGGCGGCGATTATACCAACGAAATCTATCCAAAGCTTCGTGAAAGCGGTTGGCAGGGTTACTGGATTGATGCGGCTTCCTCGCTGCGCATGAAAGATGACGCGATCATTATTCTTGACCCGGTAAACCAGGACGTCATCACCGACGGGCTGAATAAAGGCATCAAAACGTTTGTTGGCGGCAACTGTACCGTCAGCCTGATGCTGATGTCTCTCGGCGGCCTGTTCGCCAACGATCTTATCGAGTGGGTATCGGTCGCCACTTACCAGGCCGCGTCCGGCGGCGGTGCGCGCCATATGCGTGAACTGCTGACGCAGATGGGCCAGTTGCATCATCACGTCGCCGCCGAGCTGGAAAACCCGGCCTCTGCCATTCTCGATATTGAACGTAAAGTAACGGCGCTGACCCGCAGCGGCGATCTCAGCACCGAGAACTTTGGCGTGCCGCTGGCCGGCAGCCTGATCCCGTGGATCGACAAACAGCTCGATAACGGCCAGAGCCGCGAAGAGTGGAAAGGGCAGGCGGAAACCAACAAAATCCTCAACACCGCGTCAGTCATTCCGGTTGATGGCCTCTGCGTGCGTATCGGCGCGCTGCGCTGCCACAGCCAGGCCTTCACCCTCAAACTGAAAAAAGATGTCTCCATCCCGACCATCGAAGAGCTGCTGGCGGCACACAATCCGTGGGCGAAAGTGGTACCGAACGATCGTGAGATCTCGATGCGCGAGCTGACGCCTGCCGCCGTCACCGGCACGCTGACCACTCCGGTTGGCCGTCTGCGCAAGCTGAACATGGGCCCGGAGTACCTCTCCGCCTTTACCGTCGGCGACCAGTTACTCTGGGGTGCCGCAGAGCCGCTTCGGCGCATGCTGCGCCAGCTGGCGTAGAACAATCCTCCTTATAAGGGTGCTTCGGCACCCTTTTTTTTGATCTTTTTAAATGAAATTAAAAGATGGGCGTTTATTTTCCCAGAAGTCTGAAAGCGTTGGCTATGCTTTAGGCTGGGTGTCTTACATTTTGCCTGAAAGTGGAACGGAGCATCAGATTGCACATGACGTGCGGCACCGTTCAGGTTCAAAAGAGTATCGCAACCGCACGCAACGGCGGTGGAAGAGGCGATAACACAACAACAGGATGAGAACCATGTCTGTTCATGTTGATAAAGACGTGATTAATGCGCTTATTGTCGGCCATTTTGCCGATCCATTTTCTGTTCTCGGAATGCACCGTACCGATGCGGGTCTGGAAGTTCGCGCGCTTTTACCCGACGCCACGGAAGTCTGGGTGATTGAAACCAAAACCGGGCGTAAAGTGGCAAAACTGGAGTGTATCGACTCCCGCGGCTTTTTCAGCGGCATCGTGCCGCGCCGCAAAAATCCCTTTAATTATCAGTTTGCCGTCTTCTGGCACGGCCAACAGAATCTGATTGATGATCCTTACCGTTTCGGCCCATTAATTCAGGAGCTGGATGCCTGGCTGCTGAGTGAAGGCACCCATCTGCGTCCCTATGAGACCCTGGGTGCCCACGCCGATACGATGGATGGCGTCGTCGGCACGCGTTTCTCCGTCTGGGCACCGAACGCGCGGCGCGTGTCGGTGGTCGGTCAGTTCAACTTCTGGGACGGCCGCCGCCACCCAATGCGCCTGCGCCGCGAAAGCGGTATCTGGGAGTTATTTATTCCCGGCGCGCTCAACGGCCAGCTCTATAAATTCGAATTGCTCGATGCGAACGGTCATTTGCGCATCAAATCCGACCCTTACGCCTTCGAAGCGCAGATGCGCCCCGACAGCGCCTCGCTGATTTGCGGCCTGCCGGGCAAAAAAACGCAGAGCGAAGAGCGCAAGCAGGCGAACAATTTCGATGCGCCTATCAGTATTTATGAAGTGCATCTTGGCTCCTGGCGACGCCATACGGATAACAACTTCTGGCTCAGCTACCGTGAGTTAGCCGATCAATTAGTGCCTTACGCCAAGTGGATGGGCTTTACCCACCTTGAACTGCTGCCGATCAACGAACATCCGTTTGATGGCAGCTGGGGTTATCAGCCCACCGGGATGTATGCGCCAACGCGCCGTTTCGGCACCCGCGATGACTTCCTGCACTTTATCCATACCGCGCACGCCGCCGGTCTTGGCGTGATCCTCGACTGGGTGCCGGGCCACTTCCCGTCCGATGATTTCGGTCTGGCGGAGTTTGACGGCACTCACCTCTACGAGCACAGCGATCCGCGCGAAGGGTATCACCAGGACTGGAACACGCTGATTTACAACTATGGCCGCCGGGAAGTGAGCAACTACCTGGTCGGTAACGCGCTCTACTGGATTGAACGCTTCGGCATTGATGCGCTGCGCGTCGATGCGGTGGCGTCGATGATCTACCGCGACTACAGCCGCAAAGAGGGCGAGTGGGTGCCGAACGAATACGGCGGCCGCGAAAACCTTGAAGCGATCAAATTCCTGCGCGACACCAACCGCATTATCGGCGAGCTGGCACCGGGCGCGGTGACGATGGCGGAAGAGTCGACGGATTTCCCCGGCGTTTCGCGCCCGCCATCAGGCGGTGGTCTTGGCTTCTGGTACAAGTGGAACCTCGGCTGGATGCACGACACGCTCGATTACATGAAGCTCGACCCGATCTACCGCAAGTATCACCACCACAAGCTCACCTTCGGCATGGTCTACAACCACACCGAAAACTTTATTCTGCCGCTCTCCCATGACGAAGTGGTACACGGTAAGAAGTCGATTCTCGATCGTATGCCGGGCGACGCGTGGCAGAAGTTTGCCAACCTGCGCGCCTATTACGCCTGGATGTGGGCCTTCCCCGGCAAGAAACTGATGTTTATGGGCTGCGAGTTTGCCCAGGGCCGCGAGTGGAACCACGACAGCAGCCTCGACTGGCATCTGCTGGAAGGCGACGACAACTGGCACCACGGCGTACAGCGCCTGGTGCGCGATATGAACACCCTCTACCGTCACCATAAGCCGCTGCATGAAATGGACTTTGACTCCTACGGCTTCGAGTGGCTGGTGGTCGACGATGAAGAAGCATCGGTGTTTGCTTTTGTCCGCCGCGACAAAGCAGGCAACGAAATTATCGTCGTCAGCAACTTTACGCCGGTCTCGCGCCAGGGTTACCGCCTCGGTATCAACCAGCCGGGACGCTGGCGCGAAGTGTTGAACAGCGACTCGATGCACTACCACGGCAGCAACACCGGCAACGGTGGCCTGGTGCAGAGCGACGAGATTGCCAACCGCGGGCGTGACAACTCGCTGCTGCTCAACCTGCCGCCGCTCGGCACCATCTGGCTGGTGCGGGAGGGGGAATGATCTCCCTGACGGCCGGCTCCGTGAGCCCGCTCGGCGCAGAAGTGCAGAGCGGGGGCGTCAACTTTAGCCTCTTCTCGGCCCATGCTGAGCGCGTGGAGCTGTGCCTGTTCGACGCTGAGGGCAATGAGCAGCGCGTCGATCTCCCGGCGCGCAGCGGCGATATCTGGCACGGTTTTCTTCCCGGCGCGAAAGCAGGCCAGCGCTACGGTTACCGGGTGCATGGCCCGTGGCAACCGGCGCAGGGACACCGCTTTAACCCGGCGAAACTGCTGCTCGATCCCTGCGCGCGGCGCGTGGAGGGCGAGGCGGTAGACAGCCCGCTGTTCCACGCTGGTTTCGACCAACCCGATCCCCACGACAGCGCGCCGCTCGGCTTACGCAGCGTGGTGGTGAATGACACGTTTGACTGGGAAGGGGATAAAGCGCCGCGCACGCCGTGGGGTAACAGCATAATTTATGAAGCCCATGTCAAAGGGCTGACCTGGCTGCATCCGGACATTCCGCATGAAATGCGCGGCACCTATAAAGCGCTGGCGCATCCGGTGATGATCGCCTGGTTTAAACAACTCGGCATCACCGCCCTCGAACTGCTGCCCATCGCCCATTTTGCTCACGAGCAGCGCCTGCAACGCCTGGGCCTAAGCAACTACTGGGGCTACAACCCGCTGGCGCTTTTTGCGCTGCATCCGGCTTACGCCCACGATCCTGAGCAGGCGATTAACGAGTTCCGCGCAGCGGTGAAAGCGCTGCACGCGGCGGGCATCGAAGTGATCCTCGATATTGTGCTGAACCACAGCGCTGAGACGGATCTTGCAGGCCCGACCTTCAGCCAGCGCGGAATCGACAACCGTAGCTACTATTGGATCAGAGAAGATGGCGATTACCACAACTGGACCGGCTGCGGTAACACCCTCAATTTGAGCCAGCCAGGCGTGGTGGAGTATGCCCACGCCTGCCTGCGTTATTGGGTAGAGACGTTTCACATTGACGGTTTCCGCTTTGATCTGGCCCCGGTAATGGGGCGCACGCCGGAATTTAACCCGCAGGCACCGCTATTTACGGCGATCCAAAACGATCCGCTGCTGCGCGATCTGAAGCTGATTGCCGAGCCGTGGGACATCGGCGAAGGCGGCTATCAGGTGGGCAATTTCCCCGCGCCTTTTGCCGAGTGGAATGACCATTTCCGCGACGCCGCGCGCCGCTTCTGGCTAACGGAGTCGCTGCCGATGGGCGCTTTCGCCGGGCGCTTTGCCGCCTCCAGCGATCTCTTTAAGCGCAACGGACGCCTGCCGTCGGCGACGGTCAACCTGGTGACGGCCCATGACGGTTTTACGCTGCGCGATTGCGTCAGCTTTAACCACAAGCACAACCAGGCCAACGGGGAAGATAACCGCGACGGCACTAACGATAACCATAGCTTTAACCACGGTGTTGAAGGGCTGGACGCCAGCGCCGATGTGATGGCGCGTCGGCGCGCAAGCCAGCATGCGCTGCTGGCGACGCTGCTGCTGTCGCAGGGGACGCCGATGCTGCTGGCGGGCGACGAAATGGGCCACAGCCAGCATGGGAACAATAACGCTTACTGCCAGGATAACGCGCTCACCTGGCTCGACTGGCGCCAGGCGGATCAAGGGTTAATCGACTTTACTGCTGCGCTTATCAAAGCGCGGTCGCACATCGCCGCGCTGACGGACGATGCGTGGTGGGAAGAGGGCGACGGCAACGTCGCCTGGCTTAATCAGCATGGGCGGCCATTAACGCCGCAGGAGTGGCAGGAGGGGGCGCCTCGCCTGCAAATCCTGTTATCGAATAACTACTTACTTGTGATGAACGCCACCTCTGAATTGGCGGAAATAGCGTTACCGACCGGCGACTGGCATGCCCTGTCGCCCTTTGCCGGAGAAGAGAATCCGGTGGTGATAACTGTCTGGCAGGCACCAAAGCACGGCGTGTGCCTCTTTCAGCGGTCAGATAAACGGAGTCAGTCATGGTGAGATTAGATAAGAACGACCCTACAATGTTGGCGCGCCAGCTGCCGTTAAAATCCGTCGCCCTGATTCTGGCGGGTGGACGCGGCACACGCCTGAAAGATTTAACCAAAAAACGCGCCAAGCCCGCCGTCCACTTCGGCGGCAAATTCCGCATCATCGACTTTGCGCTCTCCAACTGCATCAACTCAGGCATCCGCCGCATCGGCGTTATCACCCAGTATCAGTCCCACACGCTGATTCAGCACATCCAGCGCGGCTGGTCTTTCTTCAACAACGAGATGAACGAGTTTGTCGATCTGCTGCCCGCTCAGCAGCGCGTTCACGGTGAAAACTGGTATCGCGGCACCGCCGATGCGGTCACGCAGAACCTCGATATTATTCGTCGCTACGGCGCGGAGTACATCGTCATTCTGGCCGGTGACCATATCTATAAGCAGGACTACTCGCGCATGCTGCTCGACCACGTTGAGAAGGGCGCGCAGTGTACGGTGGCCTGTTTACCGGTGCCGGTGCATGAAGCCACCGCGTTCGGCGTAATGGCGGTCGATGAGAACGACAAAGTGATCGACTTCGTCGAGAAACCGTCCAGTCCGCCGAGCATGCCGGGCGATGAGACCCGCGCGCTCGCCAGTATGGGCATCTATATTTTTGACGCTGAGTATCTCTACGATCTGCTGGAAGCGGACGATAAAAACGAAAATTCCAGCCACGATTTCGGTAAAGATATTATTCCGCAAATCGTCAAATCCGGTATGGCGTTCGCCCACCCTTTCCCCTTGTCCTGCGTGCAATCCGACCCGAATTCCGAGCCCTACTGGCGCGATGTCGGCACGCTGGAAGCCTACTGGAAAACCAACCTGGATCTGGCCTCGGTCATGCCCGAACTGGACATGTACGATCAAAACTGGCCTATCCGTACCTATAATCAATCATTGCCGCCGGCGAAATTCGTGCAGGACAGATCCGGCAGCCATGGCATGACGTTGAACTCGCTGGTTTCCGGCGGCTGCGTTATTTCAGGATCGGTTGTTGTGCAGTCGGTGCTTTTCTCCCGCGTACGCATCAACTCATTTTGCAATATCGACTCGGCGGTTCTGCTGCCTGATGTTTGGGTCGGGCGCTCTTGCCGCCTGCGCCGCTGCATTATCGACAGAGCCTGCGAGATACCGGAAGGCACGGTGATTGGCGAAAACGCAGAAGAAGACGCACGACGCTTCTACCGATCGGAAGAGGGCATTGTGCTGGTTACGCGCGAAATGCTGCGCAAATTACAAGGTTGAAAGCACCACTTACATCCTTGCGCGGAAGGGGTCCGCGTGCTGTTTTTCCGTAAACGGCAACGCGAGCCGAACGGTTTTGACAGGAGCGATAATGCAGGTTTTACATGTATGTTCTGAGATGTTTCCGTTGCTGAAGACCGGTGGTCTGGCGGACGTGATTGGCGCGCTGCCCGCGGCACAAATTGCCGATGGGGTTGATACGCGCGTTCTGCTGCCTGCGTTCCCGGATATTCGCCGTGGTGTAACCGATGCAAAAGTGATCTCCCGCCGCGATACCTTCGCCGGCAAGATCTCTCTGCTCTTCGGCCACTTCAACGGGGTGGGGATCTACATGATCGATGCGCCGCACCTCTATGAGCGCCCCGGTAGCCCTTACCATGACACTAACCTGTTCGCCTACACCGATAACGTGCTGCGTTTTGCGCTGCTCGGCTGGGTCGGCAGTGAAATGGCCTGTGGCCTCGATCCCTTCTGGCGGCCGGACATTGTGCATGCGCACGACTGGCACGCCGGTCTGACACCGGCTTATATGGCGCTGAAAGACCACTCGGCGAAATCGGTGTTTACCGTGCATAACCTTGCCTATCAGGGCATGTTTTATGCGCAGCATATGGATGACATCGATCTGCCATGGTCTTTCTTTAACATGCACGGGCTGGAGTTCAACGGTCAGATCTCCTTCCTGAAAGCGGGGCTCTACTACGCGGATCACATCACCGCCGTCAGCCCAACCTATGCGCGGGAGATCACCGAACCGCACTTTGCCTATGGGATGGAAGGGTTACTGCGCCAGCGTCAGAAAGAGGGCCGCCTGAGCGGTATTCTCAACGGCGTTGACGAGAAGATTTGGGACCCGGCCACCGACCTGCTGCTCGGCGCGCGCTACACGCGTGACACGCTGGAGGAGAAGGCGGAGAACAAACGCCAGTTGCAGATCGCCATGGGGCTGAAGGTGAACGACAAAGTGCCGCTATTTGCGGTAGTGAGCCGTTTGACCAGCCAGAAAGGGCTTGATCTGGTGCTGGAAGCGCTGCCCGGTTTGCTGGAGCAGGGCGGTCAGTTAGCGCTGCTCGGCGCGGGCGATCCGGTACTGCAAGAGGGTTTCCTCGCGGCAGCGGCAGAACACCCCGGCCAGGTGGGCGTGCAGATTGGCTACCACGAAGCCTTCTCGCACCGCATTATGGGCGGCGCGGATGTGATTCTGGTGCCGAGCCGCTTTGAGCCGTGCGGGTTAACGCAGCTCTACGGTCTGAAATATGGCACCCTGCCGCTGGTACGACGCACCGGCGGGTTAGCCGATACTGTCTCTGACAGCTCGCTGGAGAACCTCGCCGACGGCGTGGCCAGCGGGTTTGTTTTTGAGGACAGCAACGCATTAGCGTTGCTTCGCGCGATTCGTCGTGCTTTCGTATTGTGGTCCCGTCCTTCGCTGTGGCGTTTTGTTCAGCGCCAGGCAATGGCAATGGATTTTAGCTGGCAGGTCGCAGCGCAGTCATACCGCGATCTTTACACTCGGTTGAAATAGTTTTCCAGGAATCACGCATATGAATGCTCCGTTTACCTATGCTTCACCGACACTAAGTGTCGAGGCATTGAAACACTCGATTGCCTATAAACTGATGTTCACGATCGGTAAAGATCCGGTTATCGCTAACAAACATGAGTGGCTGAACGCCACGCTGTTTGCCGTTCGCGATCGGCTGGTGGAGCGCTGGCTGCGTTCCACCCGCGCGCAACTCTCCCAGGAGGTGCGCCAGGTCTACTACCTGTCCATGGAGTTTCTGATTGGCCGTACGCTCTCCAACGCGCTGCTCTCGCTCGGTATTTATGAGGATGTGAAAAACGCGCTGGATGAGATGGGCCTCGACCTTGAAGAGCTGATCGACGAAGAGAACGATCCGGGCTTAGGTAACGGCGGCCTCGGGCGGCTGGCAGCCTGCTTCCTCGATTCTCTGGCGACCCTCGGGCTGCCGGGGCGCGGCTACGGCATTCGCTATGATTACGGCATGTTCAAGCAGAACATCGTCGAGGGGCGTCAGAAAGAGTCCCCCGATTACTGGCTGGAGTATGGCAACCCGTGGGAGTTCAAACGTCACAACACGCGCTACAAAGTGCGGTTTGGCGGGCGCATTCAGCAGGAGGGGAGAAAGAGCCGCTGGGTTGAAACCGAAGAGATCCTCGCGGTGGCCTACGACCAGATTATCCCCGGTTATGATACAGACGCGACCAATACGCTACGTTTGTGGAATGCGCAGGCCAGTAGCGCGATTAACCTCGGTAAATTCAACCAGGGCGACTACTTCGCGGCGGTGGAGGATAAGAACCACTCCGAGAACGTCTCCCGCGTGCTCTACCCCGATGACTCCACTTATTCCGGTCGCGAGTTGCGTCTGCGCCAGGAGTACTTCCTGGTCTCGGCGACGGTGCAGGATATTCTCCATCGCCACTTCCAGCTGCATCAGACCTACAGCAATCTGGCGGACAAAATCGCCATTCACCTCAACGACACCCACCCGGTGTTGTCGATCCCGGAACTGATGCGTCTGCTGATTGATGAGCATAAGTTCGAGTGGGACGAGGCATTTGAAGTGACCTGCCAGGTCTTCTCCTACACCAACCATACGTTGATGAGTGAAGCGCTGGAGACGTGGCCGGTTGAGATGCTCGGCAAAATTCTGCCGCGCCATCTGCAAATCATTTTCGAAATTAACGACTACTTCCTGAAGACGTTGCAGGAGCAGCACCCGAACGATATCGAGCTGCTGAGCCGCACGTCGATCATTGATGAGTCAAGCGGCCGCCGTGTGCGTATGGCGTGGCTGGCAGTGGTTGTGAGCCATAAAGTGAATGGCGTGTCGGAGCTGCACTCCAACCTGATGGTGCAGTCGCTGTTCGCCGATTTTGCCGCCATCTTCCCGATGCGCTTCCTTAACGTCACCAACGGCGTGACGCCGCGCCGCTGGCTGGCGCTGGCTAACCCGTCGCTCTCTGAAGTGCTGGATGAGCATATCGGCCGCACCTGGCGTACCGATCTCAGCCAGTTGAGCGAGCTTGAGCAGCATATCGACTTCCCGGCGGTGAACCAGGCGGTACGCCATGCCAAGCTGGAGAACAAAAAGCGGCTGGCGACGGTGATCGCCCAGCAGCTTAACGTGGTGGTCAACCCGAAAGCGCTGTTCGATGTGCAGATCAAACGTATTCATGAGTACAAACGTCAGCTGATGAATGTGCTGCACGTCATCACCCGCTATAACCGGATCAAGGCCGATCCGACGGCGGAGTGGGTGCCGCGCGTCAATATCTTTGCCGGTAAAGCCGCTTCGGCCTACTACATGGCGAAGCACATTATTCATCTCATCAACGATGTCGCGCAGGTGATCAATAACGATCCCGATATCGGCGATAAGCTGAAAGTGGTCTTTATCCCTAACTACAGCGTCAGCCTTGCGCAGGTGATCATTCCGGCGGCGGATCTTTCAGAGCAGATCTCGCTGGCGGGTACCGAAGCGTCGGGCACCAGTAACATGAAGTTCGCCCTTAACGGTGCGTTGACCATCGGCACGCTGGATGGCGCGAATGTGGAGATGATGGATCACGTCGGCGAGGAGAATATCTTTATCTTTGGTAACACCGCGGATGAGGTGGAGGAGCTGCGTCGTCAGGGCTATAAACCGCGCGAGTATTACGAAAAAGATGAAGAGCTGCACCAGGTGTTAACGCAGATCGCCACCGGTCTGTTTAACCCGCAGGATCCGGGCCGCTACCGCGATCTGGTTGATTCGCTGATTAACTTTGGTGACCACTACCAGGTGCTGGCGGATTTCCGCAGCTATGTCGACTGTCAGGATAAAGTGGATGCACTCTATCAGCATCCGGAAGAGTGGACCACGAAAGCGATGCGCAATATCGCCAACATGGGCTACTTCTCCTCTGACCGCACGATCCAGGAGTACGCGGAGCATATCTGGAACATCAAGCCGGTACGCCTTTAGCTTATCCGGTCTGTGAATATGTGGAGCGGTGTGACTGAAACGGCGTAGGCCGGATAAGGCGCAGCCGCCATCCGGCGATGTGCTGAATATGGCACCGCATGCCGGATGGCGCTAACGCTTATCCGGCCTACGAATGTACCCGGTCTGTGAATATGTGGAGCGGTGCGCTGAATGTGGCACCGCATGCCGGATGGCGCTAACGCTTATCCGGCCTACGAATGTCTCCGGTCTGTGAATATGTGGAGCTGTGTGGCTGAAACGGCGCATGCCGGATGGCGCCGACAACTTCCCGGCCTGCGAACGTTTAAAGCGCCATATCAAGCTGTAACTCTTCGAGGGTTTTCGCGCCGTCAATCGCATTGGCGGACAACAAGCTGGCGCGGGCGCAGGCATGGGCTAACTGAATGCTGTGCGCTAACGGCCACGCTTCATGGCAACCGTATAAAAATCCGGCGCAAAAGGCATCCCCTGCTCCGACGCTGCCGACAATCTCCGCCTGGCTTAACATCCGCGACGGGATCCACGCTCCGGCTTCATCCGGCGCTTCACCCCACGCCCCTTCCGGGCAATGGATCACAACCCGCTGTTTCACCCCGGCCGCCAAAAGCTGCGCCGCCGCGCGGCCAATATTCTCAACGTGCGGCTTATCCTGCGCCGTGCGCATCGCCAGCCCGCTGAACTCGCCCGCTTCTAACTCGTTGATCACCAGATAATCCAGGTGCGGCAGGCAGGGCAGCACCAGCGGTTTATAGCGCGGGTCGCCTTTGCGCGACACCAGATCGAGCGAGGTCTCAAAGCCTTGTTCCCGCATCTGCGCCAGCAGCCGCGCGCTGCGCGTGCCGTACTCCTCATCAGCCTTATCAAGGCTGTCGAGCAGCAGCAGATAGCCGAGATGGAAAATCTTCATCTCGCCGTTGAGCATCTCAAAGGCGTCGATATCCAGCAGCCGGTTGGCTCCGGGCGAGTGGAAAAAGGTGCGCTGGCCGGAGGGATCGGTCATCACCTGCGACATCGAGGTGGGGGCAGAAGGGGTGCGCTGCACATGCTGGCGATTGACATGGTACTGATCGAGCATCGCCATAATGTAGTCGCCGTCGCCATCTTCACCCACCAGCCCGACCGCCTGCAGCGGCAGGCCAACATGCATTTTCGCCAGCGTCAGCAGCACATTAAGCGGCGCGCCGCCCGTCGAGCGCTCGCTCTGAACGATCTCTGCCAGCCAGCCGCGCTCCGGCCACTGGGCAATATGATGCACATGATCCACCAGCATATTGCCAGCGGCGATAACCCCGTGGCGGGCCATCAGCACTGCCCCGCGCTGCCGAAGATGCGCATCTGCCCGGCCACCGTATCGGCAATCGCCTCTTCAACACTGAGCAACAGCTGGGCGAACTCATCATACAGCGGCTGGCGATCTGCCATACGCTGCTCAATGGCACCGAGCGCCGCCTGCGACATGCCGGTATAGAAATTGATTTTATGAATGCCAAGCGAAATGGCGCGACGAAAATCTTCGTCGCTGATGCCTGAGCCGCCGTGCAGCACCAGCGGCAGGCCGGTCTGCTGGCGAATGGCGTCGAGGCGGGCGAAATCGAGCTTCGGTTCGCCCTTATATTTGCCGTGCGCATTACCGATGGCGACCGCCAGCGTGTCGATGCCGGTGCGATCGACAAACTCCCGCGCCAGCGCCGGATCGGTAAAGCAGGCTTCATCGGCGTGGCCATACAGCGCGCCGCCCTCATCGCCGCCAACTGCGCCCAGCTCCGCCTCCACCGAGACGCCCACGGCGTGGCACATTTTCACCACTTCCCGCGTCTGGCGAATATTCTCTTCATACTCCAGCGCGGAGCCGTCGAACATCACCGAACTGAAACCGAGGCGCAGGGCGCGCACCACCGACTCAAAATGCAGCCCGTGATCGAGGTTAAGCACCACCGGAATATCGCTGCGCGCGGCTTCAAACTTCACCGCCTCCACCAGCGACTCCAGCGAGACATACTTAAAGTGCACTTCGGCAATATTGATAATAAACGGCGAGCGCTCCCGCTTGGCGGCGGCGAACAGCGCGCGCAGAAAGTGGGAGTCGAGCACGTTAAACGCGCCTAAGGCGTAGTGGTGCTCGCGCGCATGCGCCAGCCCTGCGGCGAGAGAGATCATGGGCATAACCGCCTCCTTTACCCTAAAAAGAGTGAGTACTCATTACAGAGCACCAGATGTGCCGGTTCATCCTCCAGCACGTCGCTAAAGCGGTTCGCCGGGTTGAGGAAGTGGTTGTCGTGCTGGTCATCGTTAACCGATGAGACCTCGCCGACCAGCACATCGCCAAACCCCGGCTCGCCCCAAAAGCTATGATAAAGCCCCGGTGTGACACAAATGCTTTCCCCTGGTGAGAGGCGCAGCTGGCTGCCCGCCGCGTGCGTGTGTCGGCAGCCATCGATGACCACGGTAACGTCGCTGCTGTCAGTCTGGTGCTGCGCATCCGCGTTCCACAGTTCAATAATTAAGTTTCCGCCGCCGCGATTAATGATGTCCTCGCGCTTGCGCCAGTGCAGATGCATTGGCGTTAGCTGCCCGTCGCGCACATGCATGATCTTCTCTGCATAGCACTTAGCAAAGGGCGCGCCGTCCGGCGAGCCGTTGCGCAGGGTAAAGAGCGTCAGCCCCTCGGCGTAAAAGTTGTCGCCGCCAAAGGCGGTGACATCCCACCCCAGCTTTAGCTCGAACACTTCACGCCACGCCTCATGATCCAGCTCGCGCCACTGGGTCGGCGCAAAGCTGGCAAAAGGCGGCAGATGCACGTCGTGCTTCGAGAAAAACTGCCGCGTGTGGCCGAGAATGTCATTAATGGCAGAGCGTTTCATCGTCTCTCCGTATCGCGCTTTCCCTCCCGCGCGGGGAGGGAGAGGGCTTATTTCACCGTCCAGCCTTTGTAGTTGGCAACGCTCTGCTTATCGATCAGCGTCACCGGGATCAGCACCGGCTCTTTCGGCGCGGGCTTGCCTTGCAGAATGTCGTAACCAATCTCTACCGCGCGCGCCGCCATCACCTGCGGGTCTTGCGCCGGGGTGGCGACAAACAGCGAGTTCTTACGCTTCAGCGCCTCTTCACCATCCGGGCTGCCGTCGACGCCAACGATAAAGAACTCGTTACGCTGTGCCTGTTTGGCTGCCAGATCGGCACCGATCGCTGTCGGATCGTTAATCGCGAACACGCCATCGATTTTCGGGTTGGCGGCCAGCAGGGAGGTCATCACTTCCAGCCCGCCTTCACGGCTGCCTTTGGCGTTCTGGTTATCTGAGAGCACCTTGATATCCGGGTGACGTTTAAACTCTTTCTGGCACCCTTCGACACGGTTCTGTACCGCAGATACCGGCGGCCCGTTGATGATCACCACATTGCCTTTGCCTTTCAGGCGATCGGTGATGTATTTACAGGCCATTTCGCCCGCCTGGGTGTTATCGGAGGTGATTGTCGCGTCGGCACCTTCTGCCGCCACGTCCACCGCCACCACCACAATTCCGGCCTCTTTCGCCCGTTTCACCGCCGGGCCGATGCCTTTTGAATCCGCAGCGTTGAGGATGATCATGTCGACCTTCGCCGCGATAAAGTTATCAATCTGGCCGACCTGCTGACCGAGGTCGTAGCCGCTGGAGACCAGCGTCACTTTGACCTTATCGCCCGCCAGCTTGCGCGCTTCCAGCTCCGCGCCTTTGGTGATCTGCACAAAGAAGGGGTTGGCGAGATCGCCTACCGTAACGCCGATAGATTTCAGTTCTTTCGCCTGAACGAACGGCGTCGCGGCGAGCAGGGCCGTGGCGCAGAGCGCAGTGACAAGAGGTTTAAGACGCATGCTGTAATCCTCACTTATGTTACTGTTTTGTAGGGTTTTATTATGCTGCCTGATGGTGTCGGGTACGGTATTTGTCAATCAGCACCGCTATGATGATCACCGCCCCTTTGATCACCAGTTGCCAGAAGTAGGAGACGCCCATCAGCGTCATGCCGTTGTTAAGGGTGGCGATGATTAACGCGCCGACCAGCGTGCCGGTGATGGTGCCGATACCGCCAACAAAACTGGTGCCGCCGAGAATGACCGCCGCAATCGCATCCAGCTCGTAGCCCATGCCAAGGTTGCCGTTGGCGCTGTAAAGGCGCGAGGCGCTCATCACCCCGCCAAGGCCGGAGAGCAGCCCGCTAATGCCGTAGACGAAGAGTAAAACCAGCCACACTTTGATGCCGGTAAGGCGCGCTGCCTGCATGTTGCCGCCGACCGCGTAGATATGAACGCCGAGCGTGGTGCGGCGCAGAATAAACCAGCACACCGCAATCACCGCCAGCGCGATCACCACCAGCCACGGCACCGGGCCGAGATAGTTATTGCCGATCCACTCAAAGCTGATATCGGAGTTGATCACCGTGGTGCCATCCGCCAGCAGATAGGCCGCGCCGCGCAGCGCCGTATAGGTGCCGAGCGTGACGATAAAGGGCGGTAGCCCGGCAAAGGCGACCAGCGCGCCGTTAAACAGGCCGAGCAGCAGACCGAGCATCAGCGCAGCGGGCACCGAGAGCATCGACAGCTCCGGCATCAGCGACACCACCATCGCCGCCACCGCCGTGGTGCCGAGGATCGAACCAACCGAAAGATCGATCCCGCCGGTGAGAATGATGAAGGTCATGCCTGCCGCCAGCACAATGTTGATTGACGCCTGGCGGGTAATGTTGAGCAGGTTGCTTTCGGTAAAGAAGTTCGGCGCGATAAAGCCAAAAACCGCGACGATCAGGATGAGAATCGGCAGGATACCGACGGTTTGCATCAGATCGCCCATCAGCACTTTTTTGGCGGAGGCAGATTTGGCCTCCTGCTGCGGCGTGGTGGCCGGGTGTGGTTTCATTTCAGTCATGGTGTACCGCCTGGTGATGGGTGTCGTTAACGCCGGTCGCCAGCGTCATAATCTCTTCCTGGGTGATAGCCTCGCCCTGCAACTCGCCAGCGATAGTGCCTTCGCGCATCACGTAGACGCGGTCGCTCATGCCGACCACCTCCGGCAGTTCGCTGGAGATCATCAGGATCGCCACCCCTTCGCGCGCCATCTGGTTCATGATCCGGTAGATCTCGCTCTTCGCCCCGACATCAACGCCGCGCGTTGGCTCATCAAGGATCAGGATGCGTGGGCCAATCGCCACCCAGCGCGAGATAAGCAGTTTTTGCTGGTTGCCGCCGGACAAACCGCCCGCCCGCACCTGCGCGTGCGGCACGCGAATATTGAGTAATTTGATCGCGTCATCGGAGAGGGTTTGCGCCTTTTTGCGGTTCAGCATGCCCCACGACGCATCGCGCTCCAGCGTCGCCATGGTGATGTTCTCCTGCGCTGCCAGTTCAAGGAACAGCCCCTGCTCTTTGCGGTTCTCGGTCAAAAAGCCGATGCCGAGATCGATCGCCGCGCGCGGGGAGTGGATCACCACCGGCTCGCCATCGATCTCAATCATGCCGCCGGTCGCTTTGCGCACGCCGAAAATCAGCTGTGCCAGTTCGGATCGCCCGGCACCCACCAGCCCGGCAAGGCCGACAATTTCACCGGCGCGCACTTGCAGGCTGACCGGCTGGATCTTGCCGCCATCGGTGAGGTGGTGAACGGTGAGGCGCGGTTTACCGGGGGTGATATCGCGCGCTTTATTAAACAGATCGCTGAGCGGTCGCCCGACCATCATGCGCACCAGTTCGGCGGCATTCAGGTTGTCGCGCGTCAGGCTGCCCACATATTGACCATCGCGCAGTACGCTGACGCGATCCGAAAGCTCATACACTTCCGCCATGCGGTGGCTGATATAGATAATGGCCATCCCCTCATCGCGCAGGCGCATGATGAGTTCAAACAGGCGGTGGGTTTCACGGGAGGAGAGGGCGGCGGTGGGTTCATCCATCACCAGAATACGGCTGTTGCGGTGCAGGGCGCGGGCGATCTCCACCTGCTGCTGTTCGGCGATGGTCAGTTTCATTACCCGGTCGGTGGCGCTGAAATTGGCACCAAGACGGTCAATCACTGCCTGCGCCTGCGCCGCCATGGTTTTGCGCTGCACCAGCCCGCCGCGTGCGATTTCGCTGCCGAGAAAGATGTTCTCCGCCACCGTTAAGTTGGGCGCGAGCTGCATCTCCTGGTAGATCAGGGTAATACCGGCGGCAAGGGCGTCTTTTGGCCCACGAATGGTGTGAGGCGTGCCGTCGATCAGGATCTCGCCGCTGGTGGCGGTGTAGGCCCCGGCGAGGATCTTCATCAACGTGCTTTTGCCGGCACCGTTCTCTCCCATTAAGGCATGGATCTCGCCGGGCCAGACCGTCAGGTCCACCCCTTTGAGGGCGTAAAACTTGCCGAACACTTTGGCAATATTACGCATCTCCAGCACGGGCACATTAGGCATGACGAAGCTCCTGCGAGTGACGATTTACGCACTTCATCACACGTTGGTAAATGGAGAATGTCAGAAGCTGTTCATATTTGTCATAGTGGCGCCACGCTACTGTTGTGACCTCTTCCGGAGCCGCTATGCCCTATCGCGCCAACCCCTTTTTCACCAGCGCCCGCGGGCGACTGCTCTTTTTCAATGTGCTGGTGGTGGCGGTGACGTTAATGGTCTGCGCCGTGGCGGTGCTCGGCTTTCGCCACGCCAGCCAGTTACAGGAGCAGGTGCAGCAGCAGACGCTGGATGATATGACCGCCAGCATGAACCTCGCGCGCGATACCGCCAGCGTCGCCACTGCTGCGGTGCGGCTTTCGCAGGTGGTTGGCGCGCAGGAATATAAAGGGGAAGCGGAGCGGCTGAAAGCAACGCAAAGCGCCTTGCAACGCTCGCTCACACAGCTGGCAAACGCGCCGCTGGCCCGGCTCGAACCGCAACTGGTGGCGCAGATCACCCGCCGCAGCCAGGCGTTACAGCAGAGCGTCACGGAGATGCTGCAACGCGGGCAGCGCCGCCACCTTGAGCGCAACGCGCTGCTCAGCTCCCTCTATCAGAATCAGAGTTATTTACGCCATTTGCAGACCATCGCCGCGCGCGACGGGCTGAACACCCCCGACCCGCGCCTGCTCAGTGAGATGGACAGGCTGCTTCTCGCCGCCATCCAGACGCCATCGCCGCGCGCGACGCTGGCGCAGCTGGCGGAGATTGTCGGCCAGCTTCCGGCGCGGGCGGGCGATCCGCTGCTCGATTTTATCCTGCCCGATTTTCAGGCCGAGCTGAACAAGCTGATGCCACTCGCGGGCCAGCTGGAAGAGAGCGATCTGGCGATCACCTGGTCGATGTTTCATATCAAAGCGCTGGGTGCGCTGCTTAACAACGATATCAACCAGTATGTGGCGGAAGTGGCGCAGGCCTCCGAACAGCGCACCGCGCAGAGCCACCAGGAGATGCGCTCCATCAGCATCTTTATCAGCCTGTTTGCGCTGCTGGCGCTGGCGATCACCGCCTGCGCCGGTTGGTATATCTACCGCAATCTGGGATCGAACCTGACCGCCATTTCGCGTGCCATGTCGCGGCTGGCGCGCGGGGAAGCGAATGTTTCGGTGCCTGCGCTGCAAAGGCGCGATGAGTTAGGCGAGCTGGCGCGCGCCTTTAACGTCTTTGCCCGCAACACCGCCTCGCTGGAACACACCTCCACGCTTTTGAAAGAGAAGAGCACGCAGCTGGAGACCACCTTTCATGCCATGCGCGACGGCTTTGCGCTGTTTGATAACGAGGGCTGCCTGGTGGTGTGGAACCCGCAATATCCGCTGCTGTTGGGCCTGGGCGAGGAGCCGCTGCGGCGCGGTCAGCACTACCACAGCCTGCTGCGCCAGGTGAGCGATCTTCCCGGCCATGTGCAGGAGAACCTGGCGCGCCCGCTGCCGCTAACCCAGGAGCTGCGGCTGGCGGATAACCGCACCATTGAGCTGCGCTTCAGCCCGGTGCCGGGGCGCGGGATGGTCAACGTGGTGCTGGATCGCACCGAGCGCAAAGGGCTGGAGGAGGCGCTGCTGCACAGCCAGAAGATGAAAGCGGTCGGCCAGCTTACCGGCGGGCTGGCGCACGATTTTAATAACCTGCTGGCGGTGATTATCGGCAGCCTGGAGCTGGCCTCAACCGACTCGCCGGACGCGGCGCGCATTTCCCGCGCGCTGAAAGCCGCCGAGCGCGGGGCGCTGCTCACCCAGCGGCTGCTGGCCTTCTCACGCAAGCAGTCGCTCCACCCGCACGCGGTAGAGATGCAGGCACTGCTGGAGAATCTCGACGAGCTGCTGCGCCACTCGCTCCCCTCAACGCTGACCCTTGACATTGAAGCGCAGCACGCCGCCTGGCCGGCGTGGATCGACGTCGGGCAACTGGAGAACGCCATCATCAACCTGGTGATGAATGCCCGCGATGCAATGGAGGGGCAAACGGGCGTGATCAAAGTGCGCACCTGGAACCAGCGCGTCACCCGCACCGACGGACGCAGGCAGGATATGGTGGCGCTGGAGGTGATCGACAGCGGCTGCGGCATGTCGCAGGAGGTCAAAGCGCGGGTGTTCGAACCCTTCTTCACCACCAAACAGACCGGCAGCGGCAGCGGGCTGGGCTTGTCGATGGTTTACGGCTTTGTGCGCCAGTCCGGCGGACGGGTGGAGATTGAAAGTAACCCAGGGCAGGGCACCACGGTGCGTTTACAACTGCCGCGCGCCACTCTCCCGGCGGTAAGCAATGCTGAACCCGCCAGCGATGCGCGCCATGTGCGCAGCGATACGCTGATTCTGGTGCTGGAGGATGAAGCCGACGTGCGCCAGACCCTGTGCGAGCAGCTTCACGAGCTGGGCTACCTGACGCTGGAGGCGGAAAACGGCGATGCGGCATTGCAGATGCTTGCCGCCTCTACCGAGATTGGCGCGCTGATCAGCGACTTAATGCTGCCGGGGCGCTTGAGCGGTGCAGAGGTGATCGCCGCCGCTCGCCAGCACGCGCCAAACTTGCCGATGCTGCTGATCAGCGGCCAGGATCTGCGCCCTGCCCACAACCCGGCGCTGCCGGAGGTCGAACTGTTACGCAAGCCCTTCACCCGCGCGCAGCTGGCGCAGGCCCTGCAACGCATCGCGGTATGAGGTGACGGCGCTCACAGGGTGATAAAAAGCTGGCTTGCCGGGACGTCTGTCGCCCGATAGATTATTTGCCTTAAGGATAGTGACTCCCTCACGGCTAAACCTGAAACCCACGCACTGGTGATTAACCTCTGCGCTGCGTTTCAGGTTTTTTTGTTTTTGTCGGTCATAAAAAGGAAAAGGACGTAACAATGAAAAAAGGGGTTATCGCGTTTCTGCTGCTGATGAGTATCAGCGCACCGCAGGCGCAAGAGGCTAAAGTGACGCTTATTCACACCGGGGATACGCACGGGCGCGGGATGAGCGAATCGGGTATTGGCTACGGCAAAATGAGCGCCTATGTAAAAAATCTGCGCCAACAGGACGCCAACGTGCTGTTTGTCGACGTTGGCGATGCGGTAAGCGGCATGCCGGTGACCGATCTGACGCAGGGCGAGAGCAATGTGCGCGCCATGAACACCATGGGCTATGACCTTTTTACGCCCGGCAATGCGGACTTTATTTTCGGCGGCACGGAGCTGCTCTCGCTGCGGGATAAAGCCCGCTTCCCGTTTGTCTCTTCCAATATTTACTACCACGACAAGCTCGCCTTTCGCCCCTATGTGATGAAAAAGATGGCGGGGCTGAATATCGCCATTATCGGCGTGTCGCCGCTCAATGCGATGGTGGCGACTACCGACAGCAAACTGGCCGGTTTTTCCGTCAGCGATCCGATTCAGGCGGTGCGTAACACGGTGGCACAGGTGAAAGGGAAGAGCGATCTGATCATTGTGCTGGCGCATCTGGGGAAAACCGATCCGGCGGTGAATATCAGCAAACTGCTGGAAGCGGTGCCGGAGATCGATGTGCTGGTGGATGGTCACGACCATATTGCCGTGCAGGCCGGTAAGCAGATGGGTAAAACAGTGATGGTTAACGCCGGGCAGTATGGTGATTACCTCGGCCATCTGACGCTCACGGTAAAAGATAAAAAGATCGTCGCGTGGAGTGAAAAGCTGCTGGATGCGGCGAGCTTAACGGCGCTGAAAGCGGATAGCGAAACCGAGACCTGTATCGAGCAAGCGCGGGCTGCGAGCGCAGAGGTGCTTAATAAAGTGGTGATGGCGCTCCCCTTTACCCTCAACGGCCAGCGTGAGCGGGTGCGCTCCGGGCAGACCAACCTCGGCAGCCTGCTGGCCGATGCCGAGCGGGAGTATGCCAACGCTGATATCGCTTTTACCGTCGGCGCATTTCTGCGCGACACCATTCCGGCCGGGCCGGTGACCTATGGCGAGGTGTTGAATGCGCTGCCGTTTCGCCTGCCGCTGGTGACGCGGGAGATGAGCGGCGAGCAGATCAAAGCGTTCATTGAGCACAACTATGCGCAGCAGAACATTATTTCCGGGGCTTATGCCCACGTCAGCGGCCTGCGTTTCAGCGTCGATTTCACGCGGCCTGCCGGGGATCGCATGATCTCCATCGAGGTCAACGGTCAACCGCTGGCGCGGGATAAAATCTATCGCGTGGCGTGTAATGAGCAGGTGAGTGATTTTGGTATTCGCGATATCGCCATCCGCGATCGTTACGATGTGCCGATGGCGGAGTTGCTGACGGAGTATGTCAATAAGCACGCGCCGCTGATCTCACCCGCGCCGCGTGTGCAGTTTCTCCACCCGGCGGGGTAATTTTTAGCGCTTATGCAGGGACGCGCAGCCCTAGCCGTTCGGGAACAATATCTTCCAGCATGGCGACCAGCTGCGGGTCCATAAAGGCGTAGTGATTCGGGATATTGAGCACATGCAGCGGTTTATGCTGCACCAGACGGTTATAGTCGGTCAGCAGGCGCTCTTTGTGCTCCTCTTCCATCACGCAGATAACATCTGCCCAGGAGAGAATCGCGGGCGAAACGGTTTTTTTTGCCTGGCGTTGCATACCGGCGGAGCGGGCATTCAGCCCAGGATAGCGGCGAAACAGCTGCTCAGCGGTGGGGCTGCGCCATTGGTTCCGGCTACAAATAAAAAGCACATTCATGCAAGTCGATACTCATCAAGCCGCGCTGAGCCCGTTACCTCTTGTCATACGCGGGTATTAAGACCCGGTTGCGTTATTTTCTGGCAACCCTCTGGTGCGAGTCTGTCCGCTTCATCCTACAAACGACCACATACTGGCTGCTTTCCGCTCCGGCGTTGCCGGGCGTTGCGGGACGCAATATAGCCACAATGGTCAGTCTAATCCAGCACAATCCGCAGGCCATCATAACCTGCTTCAGGCCCCGTCGGCAGCGGGTTTTTCATCATCCCTTGATCAAGGGCATATCTGATATGCGTTAGGATAAGTCGTGCAGCGCCTCACACCCGGTTTAAGGTCATTCTTACCCCATCAACACACTTCCACCAGGATGGTTCGCGGGATCGCCAGCGCGCGTTCGCCGCAGGTGAGGATCACATCGATTCCGCTCGGAAACGAGTGTGGACGGTCGGTTAACTCATCGGTGATGCACTCCGGCAGCAGCGGGGCGATCATCCGCTCCTCCTGAATGCCGGGGCCGGTGAGCCGCAGCATCCGCCCGCCGCTGAGCGCAGGCAGCTGTAAAATCAGCGTCGCGCTGCTCTCTGCGTTTAACGGCTGACCCACGGGCAAGGCGCTAAGTTGCTGATGATTAAGCGTGCTGTCGGCAATGGCGAAGAGCGCCTGTTGCGGCGCCTCCAGCAGCGGTGCCTGGGTGTGAAAGCGCAGGTTCTGGCGCAGCAGATCGTTATCCAGCGCGTTTGCGATCCACAGCGGCGTGTCGCTGTTTGCCAGCGTTAGCAGCACGCTGGTGGTCGCCGCGTTGAGCGGTGGCCAGCTGTGTTTCAGCTGCGGCAGGGCGACAATCACTCCCGGCTCGCTCATTGCTTTTAACAGGCGACGAAAGGCGTGCTGAGCGTCGTGAACCGCCGACGCGAAGGCGGGTTGTAGTGTCATGCATTCTCTCCGCGCACCGGAACAGAGGCCTCGACCCGGCCGGTGTGGCGCGTAGGGGTATCAACCTGCATTCAGTGCTCCATGGTAAATTCGATCATGTCGGCGCGATTCAGGCTGACGGAGTACTCCGTCGCGTTGATCTCACCGTCACGGTGGTTAAGGGTACGCACGCAGAGCAGCGGCGCCATATTGGGGATCTCCAGCCAGCGGCTCTCTTTCACCTGCGCACGGCGGGCGCTGATGCGCGTTTGTGTGCGCTTCAGCTCAAGACCGGCGCGATCGCGCAGAAAGTCATGCAGCGACCCGCTATCAAACTCTTGCAGTAGCGGCCAGAGCTGGCGGTCAGCAAAGTAGTGATCGATAAGGCAGAGCGCGACGCCGTTCACCCGGCGACGGGTGCGCAGATGAATGACGTTATCGCCTTCGGTAATGCCGAGCGCATCGGCGACATGGCCGGAGGCCGGGCGCAACACCGCCAGCAGACGTTCGCTGGTCGGGTGGCTCCCCTGATCGAGCAGGTTCTGGCTAAAACGCGCCTGCGCATTGAGCGGGTAGTCAAACGGGCGCATCAACACCAACACGCCAACGCCCTGGCGGCGCTGCACCCAGCCCTTTTCGACCAGTTGATCGATGGCGCGACGCAGAGTGTGGCGGTTCACCTGGAAACGTGCAGCCAGCTGCTGTTCGGCGGGCAGCCAGTCGCCACAGTGATAGTGGGTACGCAGCTCCTGCTCCAGTTTGGCGGCGATCTCCTGGTAACGTGTTGGGAAGCTGGTCGGATGTCTGGATAAGTGGATTGTCATCATTCCCCCGCAGACTCAGTTAATGTGGCTCTATGGTGCCGCGGGAATGTTGCAGTTGGGTTATGTATTGATTGCGCCAGGATGAAAAAAGAAAAAGGAGCCGCGATCGGCTCCCTGTTTCGGTGGTGCGCCCGGCGATAAACACCGCCGGCGAATCATCAATTCTTTTTAACGAATTCCGATTTCAGTTTCATTGGCCCGAAGCCATCGATTTTGCAATCGATATTATGATCGCCTTCCACCAGACGAATATTCTTCACTTTAGTGCCGATCTTCAACATTGAAGAACTGCCTTTTACTTTCAAGTCTTTAATTACGGTCACGCTGTCGCCATCGGCTAACAGATTACCATTTGCGTCTTTGACGATTAATTCATCGCTCACCGACGCGGGTTCGGCATCGTTCCACTCATGGGCGCATTCCGGGCAAACGAACATGCCATTATCTTCATAGGTGTATTCGGAATTACATTTTGGGCAGTGGGGAAGTTGCATAGGGGTTACCTCAAACAAGAGCAGAGAGAGCCGGATGTTTACCGGCACAAAAGGCGCAGTGCCTGAAAGGGCGCGATTATACAGCAAAACCGTACAGTTGCCGTTGTTATTATTTTTTTAATCCCGGAGATAAAAAGACAGCCCTCGCGACACCCTCTGACATTCGCTTAAGCGATGCTTATCTCATCACATCATTGAGAATCTACTTATGTGTGATAATTGCAATATTTGCGGGTTGAAATTGCCAGCATTTACTAATTCAGATATGGTGACAGTTAGCAACCGGTGTTATTTGTAACCAGGCTGTCACACCTGTTAAATGCGCCATTCCCGGCGAATAATTACCTCTCAGATCGGGTGGGTAAATCAATGATGATATATCCTGGCTATTCATAAAAATGCGCTAAGCTCTAACCCTTTGGTTTTTAAAGACCAGAGTACTATTGCTGTTCCTTTTTACGGGGAAATTATTATTTTCCCGAATGCCATCAGGTGTTTATATTTTCGAAGATATTTTCTACACGTAATTATAAAAGCCGAAACTTCACTAATAAAACTCCACGGCTAAATAAAACAAAGAAAATTTGCGTTAAGGAAAGACTTTTGACATGCACACACAGACAATATTTGAATTAAGTCAGGAAGCAGAACGGCTGTTACAACTCTCTTTGCACAATCTGCTGGCCCTGAAAAAAATGCCGGCGGCGGCGCTTGATGAGACAAATATCAGCGGCGCGGCGCAAAATAATAACGTGATGCCTCTGCACTTCAGCACCCGCGGCGTTGAGGCGCAAGAGGCGACCTTACAGAACGAACTGCGTAAAATTACCCGGCTGGAGATGGTGCTGGCGATTGTCGGTACCATGAAAGCGGGCAAGTCGACCACTATCAACGCGATTGTCGGCACGGAAGTGTTGCCGAACCGCAACCGCCCGATGACGGCCTTGCCGACGCTGATCCGCCATACGCCCGGCCAGAAAGAGCCTGTGCTCCATTTCTCCCACGTCGGCCCGATTGATGCGCTTGCGCAGCAGTTGCAGACGCGGCTGTTTAATTACGATCGCGGCAAGCTGGCGCAGAAGATTGAGATCGATCGCGATATGGACTCGCTGCTGGCGCGCATTGCGCAGGGCGACGCGTTTGATAAGCACTATCTCGGCGCGCAGCCGATCTTCCACTGCCTGAAAAGCCTCAACGACCTGGTGCGCCTGTCGAAAGCGCTGGGCGTCGATTTTCCCTTCTCGGCCTACGCGGCGATTGAACATATTCCGGTTATCGAAGTGGAGTTTGTTCACCTTGCGGGACTGGAGAGCAACCTTGGTCAGCTGACTCTGCTCGACACGCCGGGGCCGAACGAAGCCGGGCAGCCCCATTTACAGAAGATGCTTAGCGAGCAGCTGGCACGCGCCTCGGCGGTGCTGGCGGTGATGGATTATACCCAGCTGAAATCGATCTCCGATGAAGAGGTGCGCCAGGCGATCTCTGCCGTTGGCCGCTCGGTTCCGCTCTACGCGCTGGTGAATAAGTTCGACCAGAAAGATCGCAACAGCGACGATGAGCACCAGGTTCGCGCGCTTATCTCTGGCACCTTAATGAAGGGCAATATCACCCCAACGCAGATCTACCCGGTCTCCTCAATGTGGGGCTACCTGGCGAACCGCGCCCGTCACGAGTTGCAGAAAAAGGGGCGCTTGCCCGATCCGAACGAACAACCCTGGGTGCAGGACTTTGCCGAAGCGGCGCTCGGTCGGCGCTGGCGCATGGCGGATCTGGATGATACTGAACATATTCGTCACGCCGCCGATCTGCTGTGGCAGGATTCGCTGTTTGAGCTGCCGATCCGCAACTTGCTGCACGCGGCTCACGCCAACGCTTCTCTCTATGCGCTGCGATCCGCCTCGCATAAACTCCTCAACTACACCCAGAGCGCGCGGGAGTATCTCGATTTCCGCTATCAGGGTTTGACCGTCGCCTATGAGCAGCTGGAGCAGAATATCGCCCGGCTGGAAGAGGATATGACCCTGCTGCGCACCAGCCAGACGCGGGTACGTGATGAAGTCGATCATGAAGTGGAAGAGGCGCTGGCGGCGGCGGAGATCTTTCTCAACGGCCAGCAGTTTGAAATTGTCGAAGCGATCGATGCCTGGTTCCATGATGGTCAACTGATGGAGATGGCCAGCGAAAGCCAGGCGGATTTACGACTTGATGAGCGCTTAAGCCCAGGCCAACTGGTGCTGGAAGATGAAGGCCAGGCGCAGATCGCCCTAAGCAAAATGCGCTCCGCCTGCGAAACGATCCTGCTGGCGGCGCAGGAGCGCATCAGCCGTGAACTGGCGCTACGTTTTGATGAGCTGGAGAACACGCTGACGCGCTCATTGAACGATGCCATGCGCCCGATTGAAACGCGCATCAAAGCGGAGCTGAGCCATGCCGGTTTTCGTGCCCGCATCTCTTTTCCCGCGTTTCAGCCGAGCACGCTCAACTTCAATGCCCGCACGCTGTTTAACAATGTCATCGCGCCGGAAGAGACCAGCGCCGCACAGGCCAGCCGCATTGGTGGCGTGCGCGAAACGGTCTCGCGCTGGCTCAATAACCCCAACTGGGGCTGGGACGACTATGTGGCGACGCGTACCCGGTATGTGATCGACCTCGGCACGTTGCATAAGAAGCTGACTGCCCATGTGGCGCACTTCTGCGAGCAGATCCGCAAAGCGCTAAGCGCGCAGGTTGATGTCTCCGTCACCGCAGGCATGGCGACCTTTTTTGCCGAGTTCTCCCAGAGTCTCTCCGGGTTGCAGGAGAGCCTGCGCGAGAGCATGGCGATCCGCCAGCAGAATGAGTCCTCGGTGAGCGCGCTGCGTCGCCATTTGCTGCACTGTATCAGGACGGCGCATTGGATCCATGAGGATGCGCGGCTGTTACGTGACGATATCCAGACGCTCTTCGCGGCGGAGCAACCATGAAAAATCGACTGCTCGACGGCCCCGGCCGGGTGCTGGAATCTATCCATCCGAAATTTATTGTCGATCTGGTGCAGGGCATCGATGCGCCGCGTCAGACGACGATCGCGCCACAGCAGCAGATTTTCCGTGAGCGGCTGGCGCAGGAGATCATGGCCCAGACGCAGCTGCGCCCGTGGGCCATCTCCGGCAAGCTTGAGGAGAACGACGCCCTGCGGCTCGGGCTGGCAGAAAAACTGGCGAGCATGCTCGATCCCGGTTATCTGGCGCTGACGCGCATTACGCAGCGGCTGAAGGCGATGCAGCACGCCGAGCGGCGTCCCGGCGGCGTCACGCCCGGCGCGCAGCAGCAGTACGACGTGTTGCTGGAGCACTTTAGCCAGCGCGCGGCGTTTAAGGAGAAAGCGCTGACGCAGCGCGGGCTGGCGGTGCAGGCGGGTCATCACAGTGAACAAGTTTTTACCCACTGGCGGGCGGGAAGCTACAACGGCTGGTCAATGGCCGGACGCTGCTACGTCGCGCTGGAGGAGTTGCGCTGGGGGGCGTTTGGCGATGCCTGTCGGCTGGCGAATGAAGATGTGGCGACAATGCTGAAAGATAACCTGCGGGTGATGGCGGCAGAGTTTCTGGCGCAGGGCATCGATGCGTCGCAGGGGACGCGCCACTTCTATCATCAATGGCTGGCCGCGCCGTCGACGCCAGGGGTGATGGAGTATAAAGATCTGCTGGGCTGGCTCGGGGACTGGTGTGATGCAGAGCGCCACCCGATTTGCTGGTCGGTGACGCAGAGCTGGCAACCCGTCGCGTTGGGGATGCCGAGACTCTGCTCGGCAGCCCGTCTGGCGACGGCAATGGTCGATGAGGTTTTCGACGACCTTTAGTGGCTCGTCGACTCGGTTCGCGTCGCCATCTCTTCCGGCGTCGGCACCTTGCCGAAGCGTCGTGCATAGAGCGCGGTAATAATCGGCACCAGGATGGCGGTGACAATCACGCTTGCGGCGACCAGCGCGGTCGCTGATGCGGCAACCGGTTCAAAGGCCGGGTTAATCTGGGCGATAATTACCGGGTTAGCCACCGCCGCACCCGCTGCGGAAGAGGCTGCCACGCCCGCGGTACCATTCCCGCCGCCAATCAGTCGGTCCGCCATAATCAGCGGAATGCCGGTGATAATAATTACCGCCACGCCAAGGAAAATCCCCAGCAGACCGGTCTCCATAATCACTTTCAGGTTGATGGTGTTACCCAACGCGAAGCCGAAGAAGGGGATCAGCACCGGCGTCGCTTTGCTGAAGAAGGCGCGCAGATCGTGGTCGAGGTTGCCGAGGGCAAAGCCGATCAGGAACGGCAGCACCGCGCCGACAAAGTGGTGCGGTTCAAACGAGGCGAGACCAGCGGAGCCGAGGATCACCATGGTCATCAGCGGGCCAGACTCCAGCGACATCAAGACAAATGCCCCTGACTCCTCTTTACTGCCGTACTGATTCATCAGGCTGGCATAGAGCCCGCCGTTGGTCATATCCATTGCCGAGACAATCGCCAGCACCGACAGCCCGGCGAAAAAGCCGGTCTGAATGCCGGTATCGGGAATAAAGGAAGCGGCAATCATCGCCACCAGCCAGGCGACAGCAATTTTTGTCAGCACCAGCGTGCCCGATTTGCGCAGCACCGTACCGGTCGCGCGCAGGTCAATCGACGCGCCAATACAGAAAAACCACACCGCCAGAATCGGTACTGTTCCGCTAATCATGCCTTTAGTAAAGGAGCCAAAATAGGCTCCGGTATCGGGTGCCAGGGTATTAAGAATGGCACCTAACAAGAGCGGAACTAACATCATCCCGCCAGGAATACGTTCAATCGTGGCCTTAATTTTCATACTCAATCCTCACGACTCGTCATTCAGATGAACGAGAAAGCTAAAAAATGAATCATTCGATGTTTCAAAGCTTTAAAGCATTCAGAAGCCAGCGTATTGACGATGGGCGGCGGCGGAGCGGCCTGAACAGACTCATCAATACCGATGAGTTAGCCCTTAACGCTGCTATTAGTGGGGCTATCATGAGGCGATTGGAATATCTATTCAATAAGAATGAAACGGTGTTTTAGTTACACCGATCACATAATTCGCGTAAACATTTATCGATGTTTCTTTATTTATTTTCGATGTAAATGGCTTGTAAAAAGGAGGGTTGAAAGCCGATCGCGCTTTTTTGAAATGAGGCAAAAAGTGAGGTAAAAACGGTGGTTGATGATTACCGGTTACAACTATGTGAATTTGATCACATTTATAAACCCTGATAGGGTAATTCGCTCAATCACTGCCCAACAGGCGTCAACAGGTTCGGTTGTACAGGCTTTGAACAGTTAGTGTAAGTAAACCTGCTACGCTTGAAAGAATGGCCGTAAGGCCGATAAAAAACGCCTGCCACGGATGGGTAAACGGGCGATACAGGGCGAGAGTCTTAAGAGGAAAACAGAGATGTTAAAAAGGAAAAAAATCAAACCGATAACGCTACGCGACGTCACGATTATTGACGACGCGAAACTGCGTAAAGCCATCACCGCCGCGTCGTTAGGTAACGCGATGGAGTGGTTCGATTTCGGTGTTTATGGCTTTGTGGCCTACGCTCTTGGCAAAGTGTTCTTCCCCGATGCAGATCCCAGCGTGCAGATGATAGCCGCGCTCGGGACCTTCTCCGTTCCATTCCTGATTCGTCCACTTGGCGGCCTCTTCTTCGGCATGCTGGGGGATAAATATGGACGGCAAAAAATCCTCGCGATCACGATAGTGATCATGTCCGTCAGTACCTTTGCTATCGGGCTTATACCTTCGTATGAGTCGATCGGTATCTGGGCACCGATTCTGCTGCTGTTATGTAAGATGGCGCAGGGCTTCTCCGTCGGCGGCGAGTATACCGGCGCATCGATCTTCGTGGCCGAGTACTCCCCGGACCGTAAACGCGGCTTTATGGGCAGCTGGCTGGACTTCGGCTCCATCGCCGGGTTTGTTCTCGGCGCGGGCGTGGTGGTGTTGCTGTCGACGATTGTCGGCGAGCAGAACTTCCTCGACTGGGGCTGGCGTATTCCGTTCTTCCTGGCGCTGCCGCTGGGCCTGATTGGCCTCTACCTGCGTCATGCGCTGGAAGAGACTCCGGCGTTCCAGCAGCATGTCGATAAGCTCGAGCAGGGCGACCGCGAAGGGTTGCAGGAAGGGCCGCGCGTCTCCTTTAAAGAGATTGCCAGCAAACACTGGCGCAGCCTGCTGACCTGTATTGGTCTGGTGATCTCCACCAACGTCACCTACTACATGCTGCTGACCTATATGCCGAGCTACCTGTCGCATAACCTGCACTACTCGGAAGATCATGGGGTGCTGATTATCATCGCCATTATGATCGGCATGCTGTTTGTGCAGCCGGTGATGGGGCTGTTGAGTGACCGCTTCGGCCGCCGCCCGTTTGTGCTGATCGGCAGTATCGCGCTGCTGGCGCTGGCGATTCCGACATTCAGCATGATCAACAGCGGTGTGACCGGCATGATTTTCGCGGGCCTGCTGCTGCTGGCGGTGATCCTTAACTGCTTCACCGGCGTGATGGCTTCCACCTTGCCAGCGATGTTCCCGACGCATATCCGTTACAGCGCGCTCGCCAGCGCCTTTAACATCTCCATCCTGATTGCGGGTCTGACGCCAACGCTGACCGCCTGGCTGGTGGAGACCTCAACGAATCTGATGATGCCGGCGTACTACCTGATGGTGATCGCGGTGATTGGCCTGATTACCGGCCTGACGATGAAAGAGACGGCGAACCTGCCGCTGAAAGGGGCAACCCCGGCAGCGTCGGATATGCAGGAAGCGCGTGAAATTCTGCAAGAACATCACGACAACATCGAACAGAAAATCGAAGATCTGGATGAAGAGATTGCCCAGTTGCAGGAGAAACGCTCCCGCCTGGTGCAGCAGCATCCGAAGATTGACGAGTAACTAAATAAAACCCGGAAGGCGCTGCCCTCCGGGTTTTTTTAACACCCTGCCGCAATATAATCCCCGTTTGCACTCACCGGGATCACCGTTAAAAACAGCACCAGCGCAAAGAGCATCAGCGCCACGCCACCCGCGATTTTAAGCCCCGGAACCAGCCAGCGTAAGCGACCTGACTCACTGCCAAAAAAGGCTGCCGTGCGGTTACGCGCATAACGCACCGCCAGCGACAGCCCCATGATCGAGAGCGCTGTGCCGAAGGCCATGGTCATCACCGCCGCCATTCCCCACGTGACAATGCCGAGCGCATTCGAGAAGAGCAAAATCATAATGGCTCCGCTGCACGGCCGCGCGCCAATCGCCAGGATCACCCCCAGCCGAGTTTTCCAGTCGCCCTGCGTCGACACATCCACGCCGTGATGGCCGCAGCCGCACTGCGCGCCGTGAACATGTGTCAGGGAGCGGATGCGCAGCGCGCGCGGTCGCAGGCTCTTCACCGCACGCCAGATGATATAGGCCCCAAAGCCGCCAATCAGCACCGCGCTGACCTTCTCGACATACCAGCGGCTTTCGCTGAGATCGCCCGAGGCGAGGTTAAACCCGACCGCGAGGATAAAGACAAACAGGATCGCGCTGACGCCCTGCATCAGGCTGCCGAGCAGCGGAACCACGCGCGCGGCGGCCTCGCTCTCTTTATTGGTGCTGAGATAGGTGGCGACAATAAATTTGCCATGCCCCGGCCCGATAGCGTGTAGTACGCCGTAGAAGAACGCCCCGGTCAGCAGCCACAGCCCGCCGCTGTACTGATGATTATTGAGTTGCAGCAAGTACATCACCAGGTAGCGATGAAGAGTGATTTGCGCCGCCAGGCACCACTGCAAAAAAGCGCCCCAGTGCGTGTGCAGCGCGAAAGCGGCGGCCAGCCCTGCCGCCAGCAGCGTAAGCGCCGCTGGCAGGCGCCAGTCGCGGGTGAGAAGTTGCGTCGTCATAGGCGTTCAGCGATTAAGAAGGGATAGCCCGCAGTATAGGTGTCGTTGGGTGCGGGCTCCAGTTTGGGGTCAGAGATTGAGTTGGCGTTTGTGCCAGCGCCCGAGCAGCAGCACGGTGGTCAGCGCGCCGAGCAGGGCGCAGAGCATATCCGACTGGGTATCCCACGGATCGCCCTGCGTACCGAGGAAGTCATCCGCACCCTGGCCCATTGCCAGCGCGGCCCACCACTCAATCAATTCATAGGTGGCGCTGATAGCAAGGGCAATACAGCAGACGATAAAGTCGAGCATCTTGCCACCGCGCACGTACTGCCCGCGCAGTAAAATCTCCCGCGCCGCCAGCGCCGGAACCAGTCCCTGAAAGAAGTGGCCAAGTTTGTCGTATGGGTTGCGGCTAAGGTTGAACAGGTGCTGCACATCAAAGCCGATCGGCACTTTCGCATAGGTGTACATCCCGCCAACCATCAGGATGATGGCGTGGAAGAAAATCAGCGTGTAAAGCAGGGCAGTCAGCGGATAGCGCCGCCAGGTAACGAGCAGCAGCGGCACCACGATCATCACCGGGATCACTTCCATCAGCCAGGTGGCGCGGTCATGGGTAAAGAGACCGGTATAGATAAGGATCAGTAACAGGATCAGCGCTGCGCCGTACAGCGCAGGGCGGTTAACGCTCTTGAGCATACGAATGTCCGTTTCGGTAACAGGGAAAGAGACTATCGGCTGAAAAGGGGGAAAAGACAAATGGTTGAGAACGGGTGACGATGATGAAAAAAATCCGCCTTAACAGCGGATCCAATTTTTCAGCACGTTAAGGCACTTATCGAATCAGTAATGCACCAGCCCGCCATCCACCGCGTACTGGCTGCCGGTGACGTATGACGCATCATCCGAGAGCAAAAAGAGTGCGACGGCGGCGGCTTCCTGTGCACTGCCTGCGCGTCTGAGCGGTACCTGGCTTACCACAAAATCCTCAAACTGCTGGCGCGACTCTTCGGGCATAAAGTGCCTGAAGTTGGTCTCTATCGGCCCCGGCACCAGCGTGTTAGCGCGGATATCGCGCGGTGCCAGCGCACTGGCCCAGCTCTTGACCATCGCAACGACCGCGCCTTTGGTGGCGGCATAAAGGCTGGTCATCGCCGCGCCTTCGTAGACGGAAGAGGAGGCGGTGACCAGCACTGACGCGCCGGAGTTTAATGCGCCAGAAAGCGCTGCCAACTGGAGCATTGGGCCGCGCACGTTGGCATTCATCATGCGGTTAAAGCTCTCGGCGGTGACCGATTCCGGCGCGCCAACTTCGGCATAACCGGCGTTCAGCCACAGGCCGTCGAGGGATCCCCACTGACTAATCGCCGTTGCCAGCGACTCGATATCTGCTTCGCTGGCAGCATCGCTTTTCAGGATCAGCGATGAGGCGGGCAGCAGCTTGCGGGCCTCAGCCAGGCGCGTTTCGTTCAGCCCGGTGATGGCGACCTCGCCCCCCTCGCTGACGATGCGCTGTGCACCCGCTAGCCCCATTCCGCTGGTGCCACCGGTGATCAGCACGCGTTTGCCTTTAAATCTGCTCATAAATAGCCCCTGTTGGTTCCTGAAATGGACGTTTACCTTACGCAACCGCGCCAGCCGTTTCGAGACGAAAAATGGTAGTTCCATTTCTGCGGTAAATGGCTGTATAAAAAATCAGTACTTCATTTATGGATCATGACACGATGAGCAGAGAGCGCTACCACCTTTCGATTGCCCTGTTTGTGCTGCTATTGCGCGGAGATGACCTCCTGATGCTGCGTCGATCGCAGACCGGCTGGATGGATGGGAATTATAGTTTGCCCGCAGGTGGCCTTGAGTTGGGTGAAACCCTTGCGGCTGCTGCCGCCAGAGAGCTGCGGGAGGAAACCGGCGTTGAAGCGGCTGCCGGCGATATGCAGCTGGCGCATACCATGCATGTGTGGACAGAAGATCGCTCCTGGATGGGGCACTATTTTATCTGCCGCCAGTGGCAGGGCACGCCTTTTCTCGCCGAGCCGGAAAAACACAGTGAGATGGGCTGGCAAAGGCTTGCGGCCTTGCCGGAGCAGACCATTCCTTATGTGCGCCAGGCGCTGGAGGCTATCAATGTTGGTCAACACTACTCGGAGTATGGCTGGGAGAGCAGGAGATAGCCTCTGCGCCTACTCCTGCTGCTGTTCATGCTGGCGTCGGCGGGAACGGCAGATATCAGCATGATTTTCATCCGCCCACTGAATAAGTTTCTGCATCGGTTCCAGAAACGATCTCCCCAGCGGCGTTAAGGTGTACTCCACGCGCGGCGGCACTTCCGCATAAACGGTGCGGCTGACGTAACCGTCTGTTTCAAGACGTTTTAGCGTGCGGGAGAGCATCTGGCGGGAGATATCGCCAATTTCCCGGTTCAGTTCATTAAAGCGCAGCGTGCGTTCCGCCAGCGCTTCCAGAATCAGCAGGCTCCACTGATCGCCGATTTGATTAAGCACATCGCGGATCGGGCAGGGCTGCCCAAACTCGGCGATATCATTCTGGTCGTTGTCACTCATTCGTTATCTCTCTTTTGCCGCCAATAGTCAGCTTCGTGTGACTAAGTACCTGAATTTTGACCTCTTGTTGAGGTTTTGCGGGCAATGTACCATCCGCGTTTTCAACGGTCTATTTTTGTGACCAAAGGTAATGTACTAAAGGAGAGCACAATGAAAAAGTTTATTAGCGGTGCGCTGTTAACGGCAGTTCTCATCACTTCTGGCAGTGCTGTGGCGGCCCCTGCGGCAAATGCGCGCAATGTGGCGACAGAAGAGGCTAACCGACAGCTGGTAATTGATTTTTATGATAAGTTCTTCAACCGCCACGAGGTAAAAGAGGCCGCGAAGGTGGTTGATGAGCATTACCGCCAGCACAACCCCGATGTGCCGGACGGCAAAGCGCCGTTTGTGAATTACTTCACCGGTTTCTTCAAGGAGAACCCGCACTCTGCCGCGCGGATTGTGCGTAGCGCCGCCGACGGCGATTTAGTCTGGTTGCAGGTTCACTCGACCAATGACAGTAAAGATCGCGGCCAGGCGGTACTGGATATCTTCCGTGTGAGCAACGGGAAAATTGTTGAACACTGGGACATCATTCAGTCGGTGCCGGAGAAGTCCGCCAACGCCAACACGATGTTCTGAAGAGCGATCCCGGCTGCGTGCAAACGAGGGCAGGGGAAGAACACCCATTTTGCGAGGCAAATTCCGGAATAACACTTTGTTTTGCAGGAAGAAGTAAAACCGCTTGTCGGCTTTGGGCATCAGCGCTATTTTTCACCGGCACCTGCAAAATCAGATGCCGGGATTGGAACCTCTGGTGACGGTAATAATCATTACTCATCGGAGTCTGCCCTTATGGCTACGATCCCTACCCAGACTCACCCATTCCCCAAAACCGAACGCCGTTACACCGTCGGCTATGCCCCCAATCAGGGCGATACCAGCACGCCTTGCCTCAACCTGAGCGGCAAATGGCTGAAGCGCTTCAGGACTGTCTTCAGCAAAAATTTTGGTGAGATCGGCCAGGGTAAAGACGTAACGCCCCTGTTTATCCCATTTCATCATCTTTTGCAGAGCAGGTGTGCGATTCATAAGTGGACGTAAGAGCCATATTTATGTGGGTTTCGTGTCCACATAAATATAATGAAAGTCTAAGTGAACGCCAAAACCATAAATTTATGGTGTTAGCGTCCACTTAATAAGGTAAGCGGAAAGAAATGCTTCTCTTCTAAAGCCGCTCTTTCAAAGCGCCAGTCATTAAAAATGGAAGGCTACGCCAGCCAGCCAGCCAGCCAACCCGACCAGGGATTATATCTCCTTCCCGCAGGTGCCGAAGGGGTACTGGACCTACTGCGAAGCGGAAAAACGCTGGCTGGAGCACCATCAGGACGATACCTGGTCGGTGTATGACATCAGCGGCGAGCACCGGCACTACGCCCCGCTTGAGTGCGATAAACCCTCCCTGCTGCAGCGCATCTCCGGACCCTGCGGCAACGATATCCTCTTCGAGTGGAACGATAACTTCACCCTGCATGACCTGACGGACAGCGCCGGGCAGCGCGTGGTCTGCCGCTATGATGGCGACAGGATCGCCGGTGCCTGGCTGGATGCTGACATCTGCCTGATCAGTTATGCTTATGACGAACAGCGCCAGCTGGTCTCAGTGACCGGGCGGGGCGGTAGCGTGCGCAGGCGTTTCAGCGGGCAAGATGGCCTGATGCGCGCCCACGAGGATGCAAACGGCCTGGTGAGCGAATACCGCTGGCAGAAGATTGCCGGTCTGCCGCGCGTCACGGCTTTCCGCCACAGCGGCAGTGAGCAGTTAACTTTTGAGTATGATTTTGACAATGGCACCCGCCGGGCCATCCGTGATGACGGGGCGCAGGCGCACTGGCTGGTTGATGACGATGATAACGTCGCCGCCTTCACCGACTTCGATGGCCGGAAGACCACCTTTATTTACCGAGACGGCGAGCTGTGTGATGTCATCCTGCTGGGCAGTGCCCTGCGCCAGAGCTGGTGGGACAGGTACGGGCGCATGGTCCAGGAGACGGACCCGGCAGGGCGGCGGACAGAATATTATTGGTACCGCCTCACCGATCGCCTCACGCGCACTGTTTACCCTGACGGAACAGCTGAACAGAGCCTGTATGACCTGCAGGGACGACTGATTTCGGAAACCGACGCCGCAGGCAGCCGGACCACTTATCACTACCCGGATGATGAAGAACCTTTACCGGACAGCATCACCGATGCGACAGGCGGGGTGGTGCGGCTGGCATTGAACCGTCAGGGACTGCTGACAGGCCGCACCGACTGCTCCGGCAGTGTCTCGCGTTTCAGCTATGACAGGTTCGGTCAGCTCCTGAGCAGCGAAGACGCCGAAGGGAACATTACACGGCGAGAATGGAATAACGCGGGACAACTTTCTGCCGTTATCCGCCCGGACGGCAGCCGCGAAACATTACAGTGGAACGCACGCGGTCAGCTTGCCGCGTGGCGCGACCCGCTGGAGAGCGAGGTACGCTGGGACTATAATCCGCTCGGCCTGCCGGTGAGCATCACCGACCGCATCGGACGCACCCGACGCTGGCATTACGACCCGCGCGGCAACCTGCTCAGACTCGAAAACGGCAACGGCGGCGAATACCGCTTTACATACGACGCCGCAGGCCGTCCGCTCAGCGAAATCCGCCCGGACGACACGTCGCGCCAGATGATATGGGACAGCCGTGGCTTCCTCAGCGAACTGCATGAAAATGGCAGGCCTGCCGTCGATGGCGGCATCGCCCGGCGTATACGAACCTTCAGTTACGATGAAAGTGGCCTGCTTACCGGGCGTACTACGCGCCATGCGGAGTACCGCTATGACCACGACCTGAACGGCCAGCTCACCCGTATCCGGCGCACCCCGACGGCTGAAGGTGTTGCCCTGGGCATTGAAGCCGATGACATCGCCTTTACCCGCGATGCGGCGGGTCGTCTGGTAAATGAGTCTGGTGTTAACGGCGAACTCAGCTATGAATGGGATGCGCTGGGCAATCTGACAAATATGACGCTCCCCGGCGGGCAGCCGCTCTCCTGGCTGCACTATGGCTCCGGCCACGTCGGTGCCATCCGCTTCGGTTCGCAGCTGCCCACTGAATTCACCCGCGACCGTCTGCACCGGGAAGTGACCCACACCAGACGGACGGCTTCACGAAGCTGGCGCAGAGCACCGCGCTGGCACACCAGCCCCTGCGCTATGCCGGGCAGTATGCAGACAGCGAAACCGGCCTGCACTACAACCTTTTCCGTTATTACGACCCACAGACCGGACGGTTTACCGTTCCGGACCCAATTGGGTTAAATGGCGGCTGGAACCTGTACCAGTATGCGCCGAACCCGCTGGAATGGATAGATCCATTGGGATTGGCGGGTTCCCGGTTGCCAAGAACCAATGGTCACTGGGATGGTGTACCAGGAGAAAGTAACTGGTACTCATATAATGAAAAGGTGAATGCAGTAACTTCGAATCAACCAATTCCATTTAGTAATGGAAGACCAGATTTTTCTACCTGGTCAAAGGGTAGGATTACTTTTGAGGATGGAGTGCTAAATGGAACGGATAAAGATTTTGCAAAAGGTTATAGCGCTATTGCTGTACAAAAAGGCATTACTCAGAAAGCAGCCCAGAATTTATTGCGGGAAAAAGGACTTACCCCACATCATCTGAGCACAAATACTATAATTCTCGTTCCGGGAGACCTTCATGGCAACGTGCCACATATAGGCTCCGCATCAGATATGAGGAGAACCGGAAGATGCTAAGAAAGTTAGAAAGCTTCGGACCAGTGCCAACATCCTTATCGAAGGATGTATTGAGGCAAAACGTCAATACGCTTGAGAGTGCTACGACTAAACTCCCTGCCAACTATAAAGACTTTTTGCTGCATTTTGGTACGTCTATACTGTTCAATGTGACGGTTGTTTTCAGAGCACGACAAGCCTCGCCCTTGGCAGACAGCAAAGGCTTTGATTCACTAGAGTCCTTATACGGTCTTTGTAAAGGTAGTAATGAATATACGGTTTTTGAAGCCTTAGATACCTACCGGGAAGATTTGCATGACCAATGGCTTCCTATAGGAGCTTCGGCGGGGGATAACCAGATTTGTATTTGCCTCAAAGGAGCCCTGTTCGGGCAGGTCTGGTACTGGGATCACGAGGCCGATCCTGTCTTCAATTATGCGGAAGTTGTTTCTGGCATGACCAAGGTAGCAAATACTTTTGAAGAATTTATTGGATTGCTTGAATCCCGGGATGAAGAAGTAGATATGTCAGGTGTGGTTAAAGTTGATCTGTATTTTTAAGGTTCACTAAAACGCTTCATGCAGAAAATGACAGCCTCCTTAAGCAATTCCGCGCGCTGAAACCAAGCTATGCAAAACTTCGTGCTGAAATAACAGTCGTCAGGGAGGAGAACGAAATCAACGGCTACATCAAATCTGCAGTGGCAGCGTGGCTATCTACGACGGGATTATGATGATGACCACCATGACTCCGCTGGGCGTGCTTAGTGGCACTATCATTATAGTTAATGGCGTTAACACCATTTCCTGTGCAGCTGCACGCACCCTACTTGCCCGCTGAACGGGGCCGCAGGGACGCTTTGAAGCACACTATGATTATGACGCGCTCGGCAGGCGCATCTGCAAGACGGTCACCACCGGACACGGCATCAGTGAAACGCGTTTTCTCTTGCAGGAGCAGCATCAAGGCGGGCAGTGCAGCACGTATATTTACGACCCGAACGAGGCCTGGAGCCCGCTGGCACGGAGTGAGCATCTGCGGGAGGACAGGACCGGAGAGATATTCTGGTTCAGTACCGACCTGAACGGCGCGCCGCTGGAAATGACAGATGAAGAAGGCAGCCTCCGATGGAGCGGTCAGTACGGCAGCTTCGGCGAAGTTCGGCATCAGACAGACGGCTTCACGCGGCTGGAGCAGAGCACCGCGCTGGCGCACCAGCCCCTGCGCTATGCCGGGCAGTATGCAGACAGCGAAACCGGGCTGCACTACAACCTGTTCCGCTATTACGACCCACAGACCGGACGGTTCACCGTTCAGGACCCGATAGGGTTAAGTGGTGGGCTGAACTTATATACCTATGCGCCCAATCCTTTAAGTTATATTGATCTGCTAGGATTGACTGAAACGTCTCTTGTTAAAGGCGCTCCACTTCCTGATGGAACTAAAGTTTACAGAATTACTTTTGATGGCCCTTATAACTTCGATTTTAATCCGCGGGAAATTGATGCCATCAACAAAGGTAAATTAAATACCCCAGGCGTATCTGTTATCAGAGCTGATAGTGCAGATGGGGCTGTGAAAATATGGAATGATGCATTTCCAAATCGTCCCGCAGTTAGTGCTGGAGAGGTTGATGCTGAAGAACTCAGGAAAGTTGGTTTTGAGGTTATTCATGATCCATCTTCAAAAGGAGCTTTGGGGCAAAATCATGCAAGGTTAATCCATCCTGACGGATTCGATGGATTTAGTGCTAATAAAGGAAAGCTTTCCAGTAAGTTCAAAAATTGCGGGGTGTAGAATGTTCGATTATGTTATTTCTCATAAGACCAATGAAATATACGCAACAATTAATTACGAAAAACATAGCAACATAGACTATTTCCATGAAGGGACTATATTGGAGTTTAAATTCCCTGATGCTTTGTACGATCTTATTCTGGATTATGATGAAATTGTGAGTGCGATGGCTTTATCAATTTCAGATGAAGTGGAAGAGAAAATACAAAGTTATGACCTTAGGCTAAAAAATGCAAAGCAAAGGATGTTTTGCATTGTTATAAAAGATAAAAAAGAGATTTCTTTTTTTACAAAATATCCAACAGGTCAAGGGTATCGGGAACTATATTAAGTGATTTAATTTATTTGAGTCGGGGGTTGTTAAATTCCCCCAATTTTAATAATTTACTCTTTTTAATGCTTGCGAAAAGCATAGCAATGGCGTATCAGCAGCCGGACTGCACTATAATCTGTTTCGCTATTAAAACCCACAGGCCGGATGATTCATAATTCAGTATCCGATAGGGTTGGCTGGGGGCTGGATCTTTATTAATATGCGATAAACCCGCTAACACGGATCGATCCATTTGGTCTTGTTACTGTTGAACACAAGCCAGATTTTGATTCTGCAAGAAGAGCCGGAGGGGCTAATTGTTGAAACATTCATTATAAAGGCCCCCAACATCCACACCGTTCAAATACGAAAGGAACAGGCCAATGTTGAATGAACAAAACTCAGAGTTAAGAGCAGAAATTGAGGATGCGTTTAGTAAAGCAGGTATTGATGACTATGTTGTGGTCAACGCAACTGCCATAATTGAAAAGATTAAAAAAAATTATGTCTCTGGAAACCCACGAGCCTGGTGGTTATCTCTTGAAAATAAAATTGATACCTTGCATTACGAAGATAATGCTGGATACAAATATATCTCCGAGATCGTAGAAAATAAATTTTCTCAAGCTCATAACTCGTACGTTTTCTTCTTGGCTGATGAAGATAATGGACAAATGTACTTATACAAGACACCTCTCAGCGCGTTAGTCTTTGTTATAGAGCAATGCCGATATTTCGAATATTATGTGGTTTCTAAAGAACTGTCATGGTTAGTTTGTGAAAACGATCATAGTGAGATTATCGTCTGTTCAGCCAACTGATTAACCAGGTATTTCAAGAGGATCATAAATGTGGAGATAATAAAAAGTTAATATTGGGTTTTCTGGATGGATTAGCCTTTATTGTAAATATTGACATGTTAACTTTAATATGAGGAATACATGACATTAAAATCTTCAGAACGCTATCCGGGAAGATCTTTTTATTCAACAATAAGTCCCTGGCAAAATTAAATTCCTCCTCAAAGCATTCGCAAGCACACTTTATATCTAAACAGTAACAAACCTGGTTAAATGAAAATGAAATCATTAAAATTTAAATCAATTTAACAGGTCAAGTACTTTTCATGTAAGCTCCCGATCTGAATCTCGGGGACGCTGCATCATCATTTTTGTTGCACTTAATTGCTATTCATTATGGCAGCTTTTATGAGGTCCGCCACCAGACTGGCGGCTTCGCACGGTTGGCGCAGCAACCCCTGTGGTATGCCGACAGCGAAACCGGCTGCATTACAATATGTTCCTCTACTATGACCCGCACAACGGCCGCTTCATCTTCCTGAATCCTATAAGGCTGGCATGGGGCCTTAACTTATATCAATATGCGCATAATATGAACAGAGGTGAAAAAATGAATTATATAATTTCAGAGGAAGAGAATACATATAACATGGTTGATTATCTTCACAATATATCAACGGATTTTTCGTTATTCAATGAAGGTATTAGCCTTGGTGGTGTTGATTGCATCTTAAAATATAAAGCCAAGAATAAAGTCAGCTTTAATAAAATAAAAAATTGTCATATGATCTCTACAACTGGTCCAGACTTGGTTAGCCCGCAATTGAAGAATGTTCTCGAAAGTGAAATACCAATGGAAGTTGAATTTTTTGACGCTGAAATAATTTATGGAAACGAGATCTTAGATGGTTTTAGTGTGATAAACCCTTTAGCAAAGATAGATTGTTGCGATATGGTTAAAAGCGAATATGAGTTGACTAATTTCGATCCAAATCATCCCACTTATATGTTTCTATATACAGTAATATTGAGCGAAATATCTGGTGGAGCTAATATTGTTAGGTGCAATGAACAGCCGAATCTAATTGTAATTAGTGATAAAGTGAAATCGGCTATCTTAAATGCTGGCTTGAAGGGTATCAAGTTCTGTCGCGCGATTGATCTGACCTATGGTGGCCGGTCTATATGTGAGGCAAGTTAAATACATTGAAGAATAAGTTCACTGTAAAAACTAAGATAAGCAAAGTATTAACATAAATTGTCGGGTAAGGATGAGCCTTTTCCCGGCTAATAAGAGTAGGAAATATGATTCATTTCTTCCTGAATCAAGTCAGTCTGTAGCGCTCTTCTTTATTACTGGAGATAATGGCAAAAGAAATTCAGACAATGTTTCTATCGTCAAAAAATTGCCGTAACAGGACTCATTCAGCGCGGTAGGACTGATTTTCTGCAAGACGATGAAGTAACCAAAAGGGGTCATGGAGGGGAATCATTCCAGGTTGTTCAGTGGATGTTTCAGGCAATATAGCAAAAAATATGCATTTTTATCCAAAATTAGATGGAATTGGTGCTTCGGGATATGCTGAACTGGAACAATTAAATGATCCGAGAGTTAAAGTCACATTGAGCAAACGAGTCCAGGCCAAGAGGCGCTAAACAATGTATGAGGTCAAAGTTGAATGGATATCAGCGCAAGATGGAGGAAGGGAAACCCCTCCTCTAGTCGGCGATTATTTTGCTGTGCCGAGATTTCCCGAGGATACAAATTGGCAGAATAATGCCTGGAGCGTTGCTTTCAAATTTCAATCGATAAGAAAGAAAGATCAGGGTAACGATGAGTATGTAAGTGAAGGAACTGTTCACTTCCTTGTGGAAGATGCCCCACATGAAAGAATGGAAAAGAATGAATATTTCTTTATATATGAAGGTCACAAAATAGTAGCCAAGGTTTTTATTGGGCCGTGTATCTAGATAAGGAAATTTCAATTTCTTATTTAGAATGGATTGCCAAAGCGTCGTTGAAAGATAAGCACGTGATTCATGCAGGGAAGAATCCTTACGGTATAATGAAGGGCTTCTCATATGAGTAACGCTTAGGCATGACCAATACACAAGTTGATGCAGGAAAAGGTAAATACTGTGGATGAATTAACTGAAAAAGATGTAAAGCTTAATCAAGGTGAGATTAACGCTTTGAAAAAAGCCATACTTTATTTGAAGTTTGAGTGTGAGGAGACAAGTTCATTAATTTTTTCGGGCAGTGAGTTATTAAACTCAGCCTTTGATAAGCTTTTAATTAATAGTGATTCATATGAGCGTGAAATGAAATTTTATTCCAGAGGAAATCCGGATGCCAAGGATTTTATTGAGAAGAAAATTAAACGGCAAGAAGGTTTTAATGAAAGGGACAGCGAAGAAAATTTAATTGATAAAGAATATGTTCGTTGTTGTATGCATCCGTTTAAGTAAGGCGAATAATAGTGCTTTTTTGAGCTCTTGTTGAACCTGCGATACTGGAGCATCTGTAGCGCTAAAGTGGGCACGGCGATATAAATTACAGCGATGATACTGGAGGCCGCCTGTTGAAGGATTATGAGTCCTGCCAGGGTAATAGCAGTGCGTTTGCCTATGACACCGCCGATAACATGGCCGCCAACGATGACCCGGTCACTGACAGCGGTCTGCAGCAGTATCAGGACGCACATTGGGCTACGCCGCCAAAAAGCGGTGTTAGTCAGTACAAGCTGGCAATTGGTAGAGCATACATTCATCCAAAAAGATTCAGGAGTAATCAAACATGTCCATATTTTTAGAAGAATCTTAAAAAAACCTTAGACCAGAGGACTTAACATAGCTTGAATAGCAATATAATTTTCTCTGCTTAAGCATTTTGTAAAAAATTACCTGAGCTACAACGATGGTTATCTTCCTGCTTCAGATGAAAAAACTCCTTACATTTTTTAGTGCTTTTATATCTATAAAATATGGACGAGTCCTGGTTGAGGAAAATTATAAAGATCTCATCGAAGGGTTTCCTGAATTAAAAGGATTAATATCATTTGTTTATGATTACGGAGGGAATTTATTTTTATTGTCTACAAGACATCAGGATTTTGGCAACACCTATATATGGTTAATGGATGAAGCGGAGTTAGATTTCGTAGCCGATTCTTTTTCATCTTTCTTAAAAGGATTAGATGATCTGTAGTGATAATGTATTGAAATGTAATCGTAAATAAGCCCGTGGTTTACTATAAATGTTTGTTGTCTAATGGCGATATTAACTTTTATGAGTTCGTACAAGTAAACCGGCAGTATGCAAATGGTGAAACCAGTCAGCGCTGTAAGTGATTTGAGCGGTCGTCTATTAAGCAGCTTTAATGACTATATCTGTAAACAGACGATAATCCCCCGGAGATCAACGTCTTAGCCTCAACTTATGCATTTGCAATATACTAATGGTTGTTATTAATTAAACTCCTGCAGCGACTACCATGTTGCTTCCTTAGGTAGCTCTTCATCTACAATCAGATGCACAAAGTAACTAAATCCAGGAGAAAGCATGCCATTAATCTCGATTAGAGAATTACTCTTAAATCCGCAAACAAATCCGGAAGGCTGGCTTTTCCTGCCGCCAGAGAGCGAAAAATGGTCGTTAGACACGCAAGGCGTTTTCTCTTCTGATAGTAGTGATTACGAACCGGGGTCGGAGAACCATCTTCCAGAGCAGATTAAGCAAGAGGGTTGGATTGAATCTCTGGATAATGCCACTATCGAAGATATAGTCTGTAACGCTCAGGAACAACTCGGTACTCCAGGCGAAAATAGCCTTTTTCAGGCATTCAAATTCTATTTCGATAATGATGCTTTTATACAATTTTGAAGTCCTTCAATAGCCTCACCACCCACCTTGAGTACAGGTATGCTTAAACTGCGTGTATCACCATTGAGGCCTGCTTTCCCTACAAGTGACATCTGTGGCGAGAAAATGGTGGTTGCAACAGGTAAAGAATTTGTACCCGACCTTAAAAAGTGCCTACAAACCCACCGGAGAACTTCTAATGTACCTTTCAGATTCTGAGAAACCACTGACTTCAGATGACATAAGTAAATTTAATGAGCTCTTTAAAAATAAACTTCCGGAATCTTTTAAGAATTTTTATCTTAAAAATAACGGTGGCTATCCTCTGAATTACGAAGATGGAAACATTTTTATGTTGGGTGGGTTTGTACCAATTACCTATGGAAAACTTCCTATCGAAAGGCTGTATTATGACCTTTTTGAGTCATTTGTAGAAATAAAAGATATGTTGCCCTTTGCTTATGACTATGGAGGAAATTCTTTTCTGCTCTCATTGAGAGAAGATGATTCTTTCGGAGAGGTTTTTGTCTTTTTGATGGATGAAAAGGAAGTTGTATTTATATCTGATTCATTTTCTGAATTTTTGGAGGAGTTGTTTGCTTGAGCTCGGGGTAAACGAAAAAAGGAGTATGGATATCATAGTCGAATTATCCACGTCTGAGGCTTTACAGGGTTTTTATATCAAAAGAATACTTAACAACTAAAAGGAAGGATGATTATTACATTTCATCTACCTTATCATTCGCCCCAAACTTAGAGCATGAATATCCTTCCGGTGGTACTGCTGGATTTGTATCGCAAGAGCCGCGCGAGACTAATAAAGTCGTTATGCACTATGGCATTTCAACAAAATCGTTTGTGACCTGATGCCAAACGCTTTGACTAAGGATTGATGCGCTGCGTTTGAAAACGCCACGCTTTGTACATGATAACCGGAGGCTGAGAGAACCAGGCGATTAGCAATCCTATAACCAGCGAAACGCCTCCGGAAATGATGTTGTGCCTTGCAGCAAAGGCGATTAAAGCGATAAAGATCACCGTTGCCCCAAGTGTGATGCCCACAATAACCCTAAAACGGTTGCTAAGCTCCATCACAACGCTCTGCAGTGATGATCCGTGTCGATCAATGTTCTTTTTGAAATAGCATAATTCCCTTTCAGTGAAACCTGATTCAATAAGCTCTTTTTCAAACTCGATCATGGGTGCTCCTGCAGCCAAAACATTAATATGTTTTATCTTAACTCAAAGAAAACAACCTGAAAATCCGTACTTATCTTAGCCAGCGCATCATAGGTATCGCGCACCGAAGCGATCAAACTCAACGTATCTTCGCTGACAGAATGCTTCAGTTTTCCCATACCGATGCTACGTTAATTAGAGCTTGCTTTCTAAGCAAATTCGCAACCCTAAAGTATAAAAGCCCAAAACACGTCTACCGGGTTTTAATCAGATGCGCACTCTTTCCATTCTCTTCTGGTTCGGTGCGCTGCGGTAGGGGTAAGCTTCGGCCAGGCAGCATTTTAAAAAAGCACTCGTCTAACAATTATTAATAATAGTTATGTATCAAAGTTTCTGCGTAATGCATTAGTTGAACACTCTACTGTTTGCAAACCCCAATTTCACGAAAGTATAAAGTCGGGAACTGTACCGCCTTCTAAAAAATTCATGTTGATCGATTAAAGCTGGAGTGCTTTACGCGGTAGGATATCCTTCTGACATCGTCTCTCATCTGCCATAAGATCGGAGGCATAAACTTCAAGCTGAGCAAATCAAGTCCTGAGGAGAAAGGTATGGTAGAAGAAAAAGAGAAAGCATTACATCTAAGCCAGGGAGAAATAGTGGCTTTAAAAAAAGCAATTATGTACTTGAAGTTTTCATGTGAAGAAACAGAGTCGTTGATGTATGCAGGAAGTCCCCTAATCAACTCTGCTTTTTCTAAAATTATCGAGGTCGATGATTTGGGATGGGCGGCAAAAGAATTTTATAGTAAACGCCATGAAATAAATGAGGAGTTTATCTCACGCAAATTAACGATGATGGAAAAGGAGAGTGGCAGACCACATGATGATGCCATTATGGAGCAGGTATTTAGTGAATGCCTTTATCCATTTGCAAAAAAATGAGGGGTATAAAAAGCTGGTATTTACAGGTGCTCATTTTTTATAAAATTGGATATGTAAAGCCCGAAACCAGCTTTTACTACTATCTTTCCCGCGACATTGGCCTGCAGACTGGGCGTGTAGTGTATCGTTCAGGATCCTATTGGTGGAGCGGATAGCTAAAAATTTATACTTACCTTTTAACCTACCGGGGCACAACGGCTGTAAGGCTTGAACTGCCAGTTAACTAATATTATATGCGTATGCACAACTATATGATAAATATGGTAAAATATGGGCTCTTAATAGTAATATTGCTGATTCTGAATTTCCTGCGGCTGATAATAAAAGAGGTTGTTGAATTTTATGGAAATCAAAAATATTGAAACCGCTGATTGTCGTGTGCAAAGTACATCTATAATCGCTAATAAGTTTATAATAAAATTCGAATCAATTTATGATATTTTAATAAAGCAATTCATTGAAAATGTTGATCTTGTTATTTATGACTGGTCCAGTTTTGAAGCAAAACTTTATATTGCCAATGCACCAAGGGAGTCATTTGTAGAAGTAAACCTGACCCCCGATAAGATGGAGTTTTTTGATTTTATCCAGGGAATTGAAGCTTATGAAGATTATTTATTACTGCAAGGATTTAGCAGGGAATCTGGTAACTGGTTAGAGTACTGCTTCAAGAGTGGAAAATTTTATTTTCAAACGGCCTGCTGATACCTCTCATTCGTATCATTAGATAAAATGTCAGCCAAACGAAATCAGTAAAAAATTAATATTAACTGTGTGGTTTGAATAAGTTCCTCAATGGTGATTAGTACACTCCTATACCCATTAATGATAATCAGCGCTGAGAAAGCATTCCTACGAACAGGCGCTTTTTGGGTAACAGACCGTCAGCATTCTTCAAGAGAACGAAGCCGGGTTGCAGTTCCGCAAGCATGTTAGCCCAGATGCTACTTTATGCATCTGGCACAGGGGATCTCGGGGCATGAAAGTGGTGGAAGTGAAGCTGTAATCCGTAGAAGTCATATGTGGGGAGACCAGCCTGTCGCGCTGGCCCCGAAGGGGTGAGCCGCTTGCGGCGAATAATCGAACGAAGTTCGATGGAGAGTCCGGTCGCAGAAAAGCAAAAACCCAGCCATAGGCTGGGTTCTTTAAATAGTGGTGCCCGGACTCGGACTAACGCCGAAGGCGTTGAACAGCGCGCTTGCCGCGCTGGCCCCGAAGGGGTGAGCCGCTGACGGCGAATAATCGAACGGAGTTCGATGGAGAGTCCGGTTGCAGAAAAGCAAAAACCCGCCTTTTGGGCGGGTTCTTTAAATAGTGGTGCCCGGACTCGGAATCGAACCAAGGACACGGGGATTTTCAATCCCCTGCTCTACCGACTGAGCTATCCGGGCAACGGGCGGCATTAAACCGTAATCGCCCGTGGGCGTCAACCAAATTTCCCGAAATCCCTTTCAGTTGCTCAACTTTGCGGCAAAGCGCGCAAAACCGCGCCGAAAATCGGGGGCTGCACAAATCTTCCAGACTTTTACATTACGGTGATGAATGCTACTTTTCGATAGTATACGGAGGCGAAATGTCTAAAGACTGGCTTGAGCTGCGACAGCATGCGGATACGGGGATTGAGACCATCCGCGCCCATTTTGAAGGGCATGCGTACGACCCGCACTGGCATGACAGCTATCTGGTGGGCATTACGCTGTCTGGCACTCAGCAGTTTCACTGCCGTCGCGAGCGGCACCATAGCCGACCAGGCGACGCCTTTTTACTCGAGCCGGGCGAGATCCACGATGGCGACGCGCCGGTAGAGGGCGGCTTTACCTATCTCACCTTTTACCTCGACGATCGCTGGCTCAACACCACGCTGCGCGGCTTGTATGACGCCGTGCCCTCCAGCTATGCGCTGCACTTTTCCCACACTATTGCGCGCGAACCGCGGCTGATTCGCACCATTGCGCAAACCTTCTCTGCGCTGCACAGCGACGAGATGCGCATTGTCCAGCAGGGGACGATGGATGCGCTGCTTGGCGAGCTGACGCACCACTGCCAGTGGCGTAAACGCATCCCGACGCAGATCCAGAGCGTGGCGATTGCCCACCGCGCGCGGGATTATCTTCATGCGCATATCGGCGACAATATTGGCTTAACGGACCTGGCGCGCGAAACCGGCACCGATCGCTTTACGCTGACGCGCTATTTTAAGCGCGAGTTCGGTTTAAGCCCACACGCCTGGCTTGTTCAGTTGCGCCTGACCACCGCGCGTGCGCAGCTGGCGCGGGGCGATCTGCCCGCGGATGTTGCTGCCGCCGTGGGATTTGCCGATCAGAGCCATCTTGGGCGCTGGTTCCAGCGCGCTTATCGTCTCTCTCCGGCGCACTACCGCAGGCTCTGCACAAACCTTCCAGACGATGACATAAAATAACGCGACATTGACAGGCTGATACCTAAGGAGCCTGACAATGACCCTGATCTCAACCTTCCTACCGTTTTTACTCTTTGCCTTTGTCGCGTCGATCACTCCTGGCCCGACCAATATTTTGATCCTCGCCAGCAGCCAGCGCTTTGGCGTCAAAGCCACGCTGCCTGCGGTGGTGAGCGCCTGCGTTGCCGCCAGCGTGATTGTCTTTATCTCCGGTGCAGGCGCAGGGCAGATATTGCAGGAACATGTCCTGGTGAGAACGGTGATGAGTTGGGCGGGCGTGGCGTGGTTAAGCTGGATGAGCTGGCAGCTGTTTCGTGCGCCGGCCACCGATCTGCACGGCGAGGCGCAGCAGCCGTTCACTGCGCGCGCGGCGGCGATACTGCAACTGATCAACCCGAAAACCTGGATGATGGCCTTAGCGGTGGTGAGCCTGTTTGCCCCACACAGCGGTCATCCGCTGCGCGAGGTCTCGGTGATGGCGCTGCTCTTTTTCATCATCTCGGTGGTGAGCCTGTTCGGCTGGGCGCTGTTGGGCAAAGCCGTTAACCGGCTCTTTCGTACCCCGGCCTCGCTCATCACCTTCCAGCGCGTGATGGCGCTGGGTCTGTTTATCTCCGCGTGGGCGGGGCTACTAAGCGCTTAGGTCAGCGCGCCGCCCTTGCGGCAGCGGGCAAAGCGCAGAATATCTTCTGCCAGCCGCTGGGCGGTGTCGACATCCGCCTGGCTGCGGTTGACCAGCATACGGCTAAGACACCCTTCCAGGATCAGCTCCATCTGCTTCGCCACCATCGCCGCATCGTCCACTTCCAGCTCGTTCAGCAGCTTGTGAGAGAAGTTATACGCTTCAAGCTTCTGCTGATCCGCCAGCTGGTGAATCGGGTGATCCGGGGCGGGGAAGAAGGCGCAGGCGGCGATAAACAGGCAGCCCGGATAGCGGTTGTTGCTCACGCACTCGGTCAGCGCGGCGTAACGCGCCAGCAGTTTTTGTTCATGGTTAAGGCTCTCATCCAGCAGCAGCTGGCGGCGCCAGGTATCGATCTGCTGGCTTAAATAGCGCAGCGCATCATAGAGCAGCGCCTCTTTATCGGGCCAGAAACGGCGGAACTCCTCCAGCGGATAGTCGACGCGCTCGGCAACCATTTCAAGAGTGGTGTCCGCAATGCCTCTTAATTCAAGCAGTTGCAATGTCTGGCTTAAAACGTCTTCGCGTTGCACAGTGGTCTCCTCCGTTACTGCGTCAAACTTCCCCACCAAGTGTTGTTTACGGGGCGCGTTTGCGCAAATGGTCGGCAAAGGCGTCGGCAGGCATAAACCCGGTCACCCGGGCCGCTGGCTGCTCTCGCCCTTGCGCGTCAAAAAAGAGCAGGGTCGGCAACCCCAGCACATTCAGATGGCGCAGCAGCGCGGCATCCTGTGCGTCATTAGCCGTCACGTTGGCCTGTAATAACAGCGTGTTTTTCAGCGCCGCCTGTACCTTTGGGTCGCTGAAGGTGTACTTCTCAAACTCTTTACAGGCCACGCACCAGTCAGCATAGAGATCTAACATGACAGGCCGACCGTTGGCCTGCGCCAGCGCCCGGTTGAGATCGTCGACGGTTTTCACCGACGTAAAGGCCAAAGGCGCTGCGGTATGCGCCGCTGGCGCACCGAAGGCCCAGTCCTGCAACGGACGAGCGCAAACCAACGCCGCGCCGAGCAGAGCGATTTGCAGCACCCGCATGATGGGGCGCGTGGCGTTGAGGCTGGTGATAAAGGCCCAGCCGAAGAAGGCGACGCCAAGCAATGACCAGAGCCGCAGCCCCCAGGCTTCACCCAGCACGCGCTCAAGCAGAAAGACCGGCAGGGCGAGGATCACAAAGCCAAAGGCGGTTTTGACCTGCTCCATCCACGGCCCGCTTTTCGGCAGCAGGCGGTTGCCGAATACCGTCACAAGGATCAGCGGCAGGCCCATGCCGAGGGCATAAAGGTAGAGCGTGCCGCCGCCGAGCCACAGGTTTCCGCTCTGAGCGATATAGAGCAGGATGGCGCTGAGCGGCGCGGTAGTGCAGGGCGAGCAGATAAGCCCTGCAATCGCCCCCATGGCAAACACGCCGCCAACGGAGCCGCCCTGCTGGCGGTTGCTCCATAGCGTTAAGCGGGTTTGCAGCGCGGAAGGCAGTTGCAGGTTAAAGAGGCCGAACATCGACAGCGCCAGCAGGCTAAACAGCAGCGACAAGCCGATAAGCACGTAGGGGTGTTGCAGCGCGGCCTGGAACGACAGCCCGGCCGCGGCCACCACCAGCCCCAGCGCGGTGTAGGTCAGCGCCATCCCCTGCACATAAATAAAGGCCAGTAGCAGCGCGCGCGGCGTGGCAAGGCGCTGTTTGCCGCCGAGCACAATGCCGGAGATCAGCGGGTACATCGGCAATACGCAGGGGGTGAAAGCGATGCCGATACCGATCAGCAGTGCCCAGAGGGCGGAGAAGGGCAGCGGGCGCTCGGGCGCGGTTTCCGTTGCCGGTGCGGCTTTTGGCGCGACCACCGGCGCGGCGGCGACCTCCATCAGCGGCACCACTTTGGTCTCCGGCGGGTAGCAGAAACCGGCATCGGCACAGCCTTGATAAGTGACGGTGAGCGTCGCGCCTTTCCCGGCCTGCGCGATGCTTAGCGGCAGGTTCAGCTTCTGGCGATAGATCTCGGTTTTGCCGTAGAACTCATCTTCATGCATCTCGCCCTTCGGCAGTTCGAGCGCGCCGATCTGCGCCTGCGCAGGCGTGACGCGGATCTGCTGGCGGTAGAGGTAGTAACCCTCTTTCAGCTGCCAGTTGAGCGTCAGGTCATGTTGATGCTGTTGAAAATCAAAGGTGAAAGCCTGGTCAGCAGGCACAAAGTCAGAGCGGCCGGGCGCGTCGAACAGCCCGGCGAAAGCGGATGTGCTGCATAACAGCAGGATCAGCGTAAGGATGCGTTGAGCCATGTGAGGTAGTCGTGCTCTCCGTGAGAAACCGGCAGCGCCAGCAGTTCAGGGGTTTGATAAGGGTGATGCGATTTCAGGCAGGCGAAGAGATCGTCCAGATGCGCGACGTCGGTTTTCAGCAGCAGCTGCACTTCATACTCCTGCTCCAGCTTGCCTTCCCAGTAGTAGAGCGAGGTCGCTCCGGGCAGGATCGTCACGCAGGCGGCGAGTTTTTCCGCCAGCGCTTTGGCCGCCAGATCCTGGGCGGTGGCTTCATCCGGGGCGGTGCAGAGTACAACAACGGCGTCGGGCGTGTTCATTCTCAACCTCCTGAAAGCGAAAGCAGGGACTATAGCATGCGACGCGGGAAGATCGGGCCGCCGGGCAGCCCGATTTATAGACTTTTACAACAAGATAGTGCCGAAGATAAAGCCGAGCACCACGCAGAGCGCAATGGCGATCACGCCGGGGATCAGGAAGGGGTGGTTGAAGACGAATTTGCCGATGCGCGTTGAACCGGTGTCATCCATCTCGACCGCCGCCAGCAGCGTCGGGTAGGTCGGCAGCACAAACAGCGCCGAAACGGCGGCAAATGAAGCCACGGCGGTCAACGGGGAGACGCCAAGCAGCAGCGCGGCGGGCATCAGCGCTTTGGTGGTCGCCGCCTGCGAATAGAGCAGGGTAGCAGCGAAGAAGAGCACCACCGCCAGCAGCCACGGGTAGCTATGCAGCAGATCGCCTGCCACCATCTGGATATCTTCAATATGGTGTTTGACGAAGGTATCGCCGAGCCACGCGACGCCGAGCACGCAGATACAGGCGCTCATGCCGGATTTAAAGGTGCCAGCGTTGAGGATCTCGCCGGTATCGACTTTGCAGCTCAGGCAGATAAGCGTAGCGATAGTCAGCATAAACACCACAATCGCTTCGTTACGCGGCAGCACCGGGTTATTGATCAGCCCAACCGTCGGGCTGATGGCGGTGGCGTACAGCATGACGGCGATAATACCGACCAGAAAGAGCATCACCGAGCGTTTGGCGTGGGGCTTCAGGGCGAACACCTGCTCGCCGCGCAGCTTCACTTCCCCTTTCGCCAGCCGCTCCTGGTAGACCGGATCGTCCTTCAGCTCGCAGCCGAGGAAGTTACAGACAATGGCGGTCAGCATCACGGCAATCAGCGTGACGGGAATACAGATCGCCAGCAGCGTCAGGTAGCTGACGCCCAGCGGCTCAAGGATACCGGCAAAGAAGACCACCGCCGCAGAGATGGGCGAGGCGGTAATAGCGATTTGTGACGCCACCACGGCGATAGAGAGCGGGCGCGACGGGCGGATGCCCTGCTCTTTTGCCACTTCGGTAATTACCGGTAGCGTGGAGAAAGCTGTGTGGCCGGTACCCGCCAGAATGGTCATAAACCAGGTGACCAGCGGGGCGAGAAAGGTGATGTACTTCGGATGGCGGCGCAGCATGCGCTCGGCGAGGCTGACCAGGTAATCCATTCCGCCCGCCACCTGCATGGCGGCAATCGCAGCGATGACCGCCATGATGATCTCGATGACGTCAAACGGGATGGCGCCGGGCTTAATTTGAAAGAAGAGCGTCAGCACCAGCACCCCGAGGCCACCGGCAAAGCCAATGCCGATCCCCCCGAGCTTGGCGCCAAGGTAGATGGCAAGTAAGACGAGGACAAGCTCTGCAGCAAACATAGTGGGCTTCCTTGTTTTCCAAGTGATATGAAATTGTTATTGGTAAGTAACCACCCAAAAGAAAAAGGCACGTCGCGGAGGACGTGCCTTTCATATTTTTTAACCTGGGGGGAGGTTACTGTTCGCTTTCATCGGTATAGCGTTTCGCTTTATAGGCCGGGTGCATCAGGTTCTGGGCAGAGAAGATATCATCCAGCTCCGTTTCCGTCAGCAATCCGCGCTCGAGTACCACTTCACGCACGCTCTTCCCGGTTTCGGCGCAGATCTTGCCGACGATATCGCCATTGTGGTGGCCGATAAACGGGTTGAGGTAGGTGACGATACCGATGGAGTTATAGACGTAGCTTTCACACACCTCTTTGTTGGCGGTGATGCCGTTAATGCATTTTTCCAGCAGGTTGTAGCAGGCGTTGGTCAGGATGTGGATCGACTCGAACATCGCCTGGCCAATCACCGGCTCCATCACGTTCAGCTGCAGCTGACCCGCTTCGGAAGCCATGGTGACGGTGATGTCGTTACCGATCACTTTAAAGCAGACCTGGTTTACCACTTCCGGCACAACCGGGTTCACTTTGGCCGGCATGATAGAGGAGCCCGCCTGCAATTCCGGCAGGTTAATCTCGTTCAGCCCGGCGCGCGGCCCGGAGGAGAGCAGGCGCAGGTCGTTACAGATTTTCGACAGTTTTACCGCCAGGCGTTTCAGCGAGCTGTGCACCATTACATAGGCACCGCAGTCGGAGGTCGCTTCGATCAGATCTTCTGCGGCAACTACCGGCAGGTTGCTCACTTCCGCCAGCTTCTGCACGGCGAGTTGCTGGTAGCCATCCGGCGTGTTGAGGCGGGTACCGATAGCCGTTGCGCCGAGGTTCACTTCGAGCAGCAGTTCCGCGGTACGCAGCAGGTTTTTGGTCTCTTCATTCAGCAGCACGTTAAAGGCATGGAACTCCTGGCCGAGGGTCATCGGCACCGCATCCTGCAGCTGGGTACGGCCCATTTTCAGGATATCTTTGAACTCCACCGCTTTGTTTTCAAAGCCTTCGCCAAGCTGTTTGATGGCGTCGATCAGTTTGACCACCGAGGTGTAGACCGCGATGCGGAACCCGGTCGGGTAGGCATCGTTGGTAGACTGGCATTTGTTGACATGATCGTTCGGGTTGAGGAACTGATACTCCCCTTTCTGGTGGCCCATCAGCTCAAGGCCGATGTTCGCCAGCACCTCGTTGGTGTTCATGTTCACAGACGTGCCCGCGCCGCCCTGATAGACGTCAACCGGGAACTGATCCATGCATTTGCCGTTGTTCAGCACCTCATCACATGCGGCAACAATAGCGTTAGCAATACTTTTAGGGATGGTTTGCAGCTCTTTGTTCGCCAGCGCTGCGGCTTTCTTTACCATCACCATGCCACGAACAAACTCAGGGATGTCGCTGATCTTGTTGTTGCTGATATAAAAGTTTTCAATCGCTCTCAGAGTATGCACGCCGTAGTAGGCATCCGCTGGCACTTCCCTGGTACCTAACAAGTCTTCTTCGATACGAATGTTGTTTAACATGTGAACCTTCTTTTGCAAGCTACGAATGAATACACCAATCACACAATATTTATGTGGTTATGTGTCTTTTTCGACCGACGATTATTCCCTCAATCGGCCAGAAGAGTGAAATTATATGCTGGCGCGGGCGAATTGCCGTAATCGGGATCACTTATTATCTTACTGGACCCATCATAATTACCAATATGTGAAATAAGTCACCGCTGCGTAACAAACAAAACTTTACACCGCTAGGGAAATTGAATTTTTCAGCTTTGCCACCATCTCATCTCTATGCGAATTCGCAGACTCATTTTAGCAACGGTGAGATGACCGTTGCTCGTTCACAGGAGAAGCCAGTGCGCTGGATACCGTTTATTGCTTTTTTCTTATACGTTTACATCGAAATTTCGATCTTCATCCAGGTGGCTCACGTCTTTGGCGTGCTGATGACCCTTATCCTGGTGCTCTTCACCTCGGTTATCGGCATGTCGCTGGTGCGCAACCAGGGCTTTAAAAACCTGATGGCGATGCAGCAGAAGATGGCGGCGGGTGAAAGCCCGGCGGCCGAGATGATCAAGAGCGTGTCGCTGGTGATCGCTGGCTTGTTGCTGCTGCTGCCCGGTTTCTTTACCGACTTCCTCGGCCTGCTGCTGCTGGTGCCGCCGGTGCAGAAGCTGATCACCCTCAAGCTGATGCCGCATCTGCGCTTTTCACGCGGGCCTGGCGCGGGCGCCGGGTTTGGCGGTGGCGACACCTTTGAAGGCGAATATCAGCGTAAAGATGACCCCAACAACCGTCTGGATCATAAAGACGATCGTTAAGCTCCGCTGCCCGGCCTTGCCGGGCATTTTTTTATTCCGGCAGCGAACGAACCGTTGTCGTGCGCCGCTTCGGTAAAAAGAGCCACAGCACCGCCAGCATCACCACCGCATACAAACTCTTCCAGCCTGGAATGATCAGCAACAGCAGGCAGAGCACGCTCCCCAACGCCGCCAGCGCCTTATAGCGCCCTTTCAGCAAGCGACATCCCGCCAGCATGCAGAGCAGGTAGATCATGATAAAGATGCCGTTGGCATAGATGATCAGCGTGTCGAGATTGATGTTGAAGGCGTAAATCGCCAGCGTGCAGGCCACGCAGCAGAGAATCACCGCGTTGAGGGCGTTAAGTGGCAACTGGCGCGCCGAGAGTTTTGCCAGCGCGCTGTCGGGTTTGTACGCCGCCTGCGACCACACCAGCCGCGCGAAGCTCTGAATATAGATATTGAGGCTGGCGAAACAGGCGAGATAGCCAATAATGCAGGCCACCCACAGCGCCTGCTTACCAAAGAGATCGACGACAATCACCGGTAGCGAAGCCGCTGCGCCCAGGTGATGCCAGAGATCGAACTTCAGCACCGCCACGGTACAGGCCCAGTAGACGGTGCCCGCCAGCAGCAGGCCAATCATCAGCGCTCGGGGGAAATCCCGCTCCGGGTTTTTAAACTCCGAGGCGAGATGGGCGAACGCCTCCAGCCCGACAAAACACCAGAACATCACCGCTAATGAAGCGGACATCTCAGAGAGGGAAACGTCGCCCAGCGGGGGGAAGGGGATATCGCGCAGCGTAATGCCGCCGCGCCACCAGATGGCGACCAGCAGGGCAACGATCAGCCCGGCGATAATCGATTGCAGGTTGGCGCTGGAGCCGGCCCCGCGCGTACCGATAAGCCAAATCAGCGCCAGCGTCATCAGCTCCGCCATCAGCAGCATCGGCCCCTGCCAGCCAAAGAGCCCCTGCCAGAAACCGGCAGCGATATGCAGGGCCGCAGGCAGCCCAACCGGGATCACCGAGAGAAACAGCCAGCCGGTCACCCGCTGCAAACGCGGGCCAAACGCCATGCCGACAAAGTGGGCGACGCCGCCAGCGCTGGGGAAGTGGCGTCCGAGAATGGCAAAGACAATCGCCACCGGGAAGACCAGCACGATGAGTAATGGCCACGCCCACAGGCTGCTGTTACCGGCGGCCAGTGCCGCCAGCGCCGGAACGGCGAAGACCCCGGTGCCCAGTAACGAGGTAGAGAGTAATCCAACACCCTGCGCCAGCCCCAGCTCTTGTTTTAATCCGCTCATTTTTTCTGTCTGTCTCTTATCGGGAGCGTCGATGGTAGCACAAGCTGTTTTACTTATGGCTCGCCGTTCCCCGCCAGCAAAGGGAGGGGGCAGTCGATTGCATTTTCGAAAATTTTTTTTGTTTTACCCCTTGAAGGGGGAGAGGCCTAACCCCATCTCTCAGGTCACCAGCCGGATAACCGCATGGACCCGGCCTCACCATAACTGATAAAGACTTTCTCAAAGGAGAGCTATCAAATGAGTATTCGTCCGTTACATGATCGTGTGATCGTCAAACGTAAGGAAGTTGAGTCTAAATCTGCTGGCGGTATCGTTCTGACCGGTTCTGCGGCAGGCAAATCAACTCGTGGCGAAATCATCGCTGTCGGTAAGGGCCGCATCCTGGAAAACGGTACTGTTCAGCCGCTGGACGTGAAAGTGGGCGATATCGTGATTTTCAACGATGGTTACGGTGTGAAGGCTGAGAAGATCGACAACGAAGAAGTGCTGATTATGTCCGAAAGCGACATTCTGGCAATTGTTGAAGCGTAACAACGCGCGCGAACGAACCTGAACGAATTTAAGGAATACAGAAAATGGCAGCTAAAGACGTAAAATTCGGTAACGACGCTCGTGTAAAAATGCTGCGCGGCGTAAATGTTCTGGCAGATGCAGTGAAAGTTACCCTCGGTCCTAAAGGCCGTAATGTGGTTCTGGATAAATCTTTCGGTGCACCAACCATCACCAAAGATGGTGTTTCCGTAGCACGTGAAATCGAGCTGGAAGACAAGTTCGAAAACATGGGCGCGCAGATGGTGAAAGAAGTGGCCTCCAAAGCGAACGACGCTGCGGGCGACGGTACCACCACCGCGACCGTTCTGGCACAGTCCATCATCACTGAAGGTCTGAAAGCCGTTGCTGCGGGCATGAACCCGATGGATCTGAAACGCGGTATCGACAAAGCTGTCGCTTCTGCCGTTGAAGAGCTGAAAGCGCTCTCCGTACCGTGCTCTGACTCTAAAGCTATCGCTCAGGTTGGTACCATCTCCGCTAACTCCGACGAAACCGTAGGTAAACTGATCGCTGAAGCGATGGATAAAGTCGGTAAAGAAGGCGTGATCACCGTTGAAGACGGTACCGGTCTGCAGGACGAGCTGGACGTGGTTGAAGGTATGCAGTTCGACCGTGGCTACCTCTCCCCTTACTTCATCAACAAGCCGGAAACTGGCGCAGTAGAACTGGAAAGCCCGTTCATCCTGCTGGCTGATAAAAAAATCTCCAACATCCGCGAAATGCTGCCGGTTCTCGAAGCCGTTGCGAAAGCAGGCAAACCGCTGCTGATCATCGCTGAAGATGTGGAAGGCGAAGCGCTGGCAACTCTGGTAGTTAACACCATGCGCGGCATCGTGAAAGTGGCTGCGGTGAAAGCACCGGGCTTCGGCGACCGTCGTAAAGCAATGCTGCAGGATATCGCAACCCTGACTGCCGGTACCGTTATCTCTGAAGAGATCGGTATGGAGCTGGAAAAAGCGACCCTGGAAGATCTGGGTCAGGCGAAACGCGTTGTGATCAACAAAGACACCACCACCATCATCGATGGCGTGGGTGAAGAGACCGCTATTCAGGGTCGCGTAACGCAGATTCGTCAGCAGATCGAAGAAGCTACTTCCGATTACGACCGTGAAAAACTGCAGGAGCGCGTAGCGAAACTGGCAGGCGGTGTTGCGGTAATCAAAGTTGGCGCTGCGACCGAAGTTGAGATGAAAGAGAAGAAAGCCCGCGTTGAAGATGCGCTGCACGCAACCCGTGCTGCCGTTGAAGAGGGCGTGGTTGCCGGTGGTGGCGTAGCGCTGATCCGCGTAGCCAGCAAACTGGCTGAGCTGAAAGGCCAGAACGAAGACCAGAACGTGGGTATCAAAGTTGCGCTGCGCGCAATGGAAGCTCCGCTGCGTCAGATCGTGCTGAACTGCGGCGAAGAGCCGTCTGTTGTTGCGAACATGGTTAAAGCGGGCGATGGTAACTACGGTTACAACGCAGCGACCGAAGAGTACGGCAACATGATCGATATGGGTATCCTGGATCCGACTAAAGTGACCCGTTCTGCACTGCAGTACGCGGCATCCGTAGCCGGTCTGATGATCACTACCGAGTGCATGGTTACCGATCTGCCGAAAAGCGACGCGCCTGATTTAGGTGCTGCCGGCGGTATGGGTGGCATGGGCGGTATGGGCGGCATGATGTAATTGCTGCCGGACACGTGCCCGAAAAACCGGGCGCGCGTTCAACGAAGAGGAGCGGGCTTCATGCCCGCTCTTTTTTTTTGCCTGCTTTTCAGCCCGCAGGCGAGTTGGCCGGGCAGGCCAACGGGGCTTTATCGCGGGTTGCTTCCTGCTCAACGGCCAAATCGTCTACCAGCGTCATAAATTTGAGTTTGTCACTCGACGCCAGCAACCGGGGCTCCTCCTCGCTCTCCGCTGGCATAAAATCGCACTGGGTGAACGTCACCACGCTTTTGCCAAATTCAGGCAGCGGCGCGCTGAGGGTACGGCTCTGCCACAGGCCAAAGAGCATAAAGGTGCACAGCAAAAACAGCACCAGCAGCGCCAGCGCGCCGTACTGTTTACGCGCAATCATTGGGTCAGGCGCGGCTGGTGCAGCCGCAGGCGCTGGTACTGCCACGTCACGATTTTCCGTGACGGCGATAACAGAGATATCGCGGCTGAATATAAAGCCGGTTTTGGGGATGGTTTTAATCACCTGCGCGCCTAAGCCAAAGTCCGTCATCGTTCTGCGCAGCAGTGAGATGTACTGGTTGAGCGTGTTATTGGTGGAGTGCAAACCATACCGCTCCCAGACCGCCTGAAAGATCGCATCGCGGGTCACGATCTCGCCGCGATGCTCGATAAAAAATAGCAGCAAACGGCTGCCGGCAAGGGTTAAAAACCGTTTTTCATTTTCAGTGCCCGCGCCCCATATCGCGCCATCGGCGGGTCTGAAATAGATTTCCTTATCTATAATAAAGAGCATATTGATACCTTTCATGATGCCGTCGATCATGGAATAAATTAAAAAGAAAAAGTTAGATGCTTCTGTAATAAAGAAATTAATTAATGCTTACTTTAACCTGTTAATTAAATCACTCTATTCAGAATGATGAGACTGCTTAAAAAATGTAACCATATTGTCGATGCTACCTATATTGTCAATAAATAAAGCCGCTTTTTTTCTGTTTTAAGAGACGCATCCCGACAATTTACCAGATAATTCTCAGCGAAGGGGCGGGATTTTGTTATTATTTTTCTTATAATAATTATGCGTTGCGCTGGAAGTGGCTTATATCGCGATAATTTATCTTGTTTGTGTCTAATATTCCGATATAAATAGCTTAAAGCTAAATTGTGAATTTATTATACAACCTTATTAGGTGCGTGTGATGTGTGAGTGGGAATATTCTCACGGCATTCGCACGTTTAAATCCTGATATTTTTTTAATGGTTAAATTTTAAGGGAAAAAATAAAATGAACAATTTAAATGCCATTATATTAAGCAGCGCGTGCGTATTTCTTCTCTCAGCTTGTGCGGGTAATAAAAACAGCCCAAAAGAGAGCGTTTCGGCACTCAGCGCCAGTAACGTCAGCGCGCCACAAGGCGCGGCGGCGGAGCGCAAATCACCCTTTTTCGATGGGATCGTTATTGCATCAACTAACAACTCCTGTATCGACAAATTTAACTTCATTCGCGGCACTGATACGTCAACCTATAAAAATTACTCTGATGATTACTCAAAAATAGGCGAAGGCTACAAGTTTCTGAACATTAATAAAAACATCATGGGTAAAGAGGCGAAAGAGATCTACACCATGCAGCTCGATCTCAAGCTGGATACCCTGTGTGCGAAGGCGCACTACACGAGTTACCAAATCGTTAAAGAAAAGATGCGAAACCTTGCCAGCATCTGACAGAGGCATCGCCAGTTTTTATTTTGAATGCCGTTTTTAAAAACGGCTTTTTCGTCTTTTTTCCTTGATGACTTAATAATGAAAACCAGACAACTTCCCGGCTGGAAGCGTGGTGCCGCGTGGGTAATTATCGCGCTCCAGTTATTCAGCCCACTCTTTTTCTCCTTCACTCCTGCGGCACAGGCAAAAGAATATGCCGATTATCGCAGCATGGATGAAACGATGGCCGGGCTACAGGCGCTAATTAGCGAGCCCAGAATGTTATCCCACACCCTTTCACCGACGGTTGCATCCCAGGCGCAAAATAACCCGCCTTTGCCAACGCTCGATATGCAGGCGGAGGAGGCAGTTGAACCTGCCGCAGCCGATGCGTGGCTGGCACCGAAAGTCGCGCAGACCGGTCAATTACTGATGTCGGAAGATGTCGGGAAAGCGTCTGCTGATTTCGCTCGCAGCGTAGGGGGCGGGTTGATTAACCAGCAGCTTCAGGACTGGGTGGGGCAAAAAGGCACGGTGAATGCCACGCTGGATAGCGACGGCAACATTGGCGGCGATGTGCTTTTACCCCTGCATGATACCGAGGATCAACTGCTATTCGGTCAACTGGGGCTGCGTAAAAATGATGAACGCAACATTACCAATATTGGTCTCGGCTATCGCCAGCAGATCGATGCCTGGATGTACGGCGTCAACACCTTCTATGACTACGACTACACGGGCAAAAACGCCCGTTTAGGGATGGGTGGCGAAGCGTGGGGGAATTTCCTGAAGCTGTCGGCGAACGCCTATCACCGTCTTACCGACTGGCACCCCTCGACGATTGAAAAGATGAAAGATTACGACGAACGCCCGGCGAACGGATTTGATCTTCGTCTTGATGGCTGGTTGCCATCGCAACCCCAGTGGGGCGGCTCGGTAAAGTATGAGCGCTACTTAGGCAAAAATATCGCGCTGACCAGCAGCGGAGATCTGAAAAACGATCCCTGGGCGTTAACGTTGGGGCTGAACTACTCGCCCTTTCCGCTGTTAACGCTCTCCGGAGAGCGCTCATTTGGAGACACCCGTGACACCCGCTTTGATCTGTCGATGAACTATCGCCTCGGCGTGCCGCTGTGGCGTCAGCTCGATGCCGATAATCTGGATATCCAGCGTAGCCTGATGGGAAGCAGATATGCATTGGTGGATCGTAACTACAACATTGTGATGCAGTACCGAAAGCAGCTGTTGGTGGCGCTTTCCATTCCGCAGCACTATACGGTTGAGGCGGGTTCGACGCTCTCTATTCCTGTGACGGTGGCAAAAGCGAAATATGGGCTGAAGCGTATTGAATGGCAGGCATCGGCGAATTTCAGCGTCAATGGTGGCAGCTTCAGCCAACCGTCAATGACGGCGCTGGAGGTGCAGGTTCCGGCGTATGCTCCCAGCCACAGCCGGGCAGCCAGTGCATCGCAGGATTATGTTTTAACCGCCATCGGCGTAGATGAAAAAGGCAATCGCTCTGAGCCGGTGACAACCACTCTCCACGTGATGCGCTCAAGTGTTGTGGTGGATCAGCTCACGCTCACCCCTGACGCGGCGCAGATCGCTGATAATCAGCACGCCTTCACGGTGAAAGCCAGAATTGTGAACCGTGACAGGCAGCCGCTTGTTGGACAGCGCGTGGCATTTCGCGTGTCACAACTGACTGACAGTAACAATGTGCCGGCGGCGACCCTCTTTACCGATCATGCCTCTGATAAAGAGTGGCTGGAGGTCGACACCAATAACCAGGGGATCGCAGCGGTACAACTGCGAAGCCGGGTGGTCGGCAATGGTGTGTTGACCGCCGCTTTGCGTAACGGTAATGAGCGTAGCGCGCGAGTCGAGTTTATTGCCGATGTCGCGTCAGCGCGGCTCACCGAGCTTACCGTGCTCGCTGATAACGCGGTGGCAAACGGCGTGCAAACCAACAAACTTCGCGCCACGGTCACCGACCGCTACGGCAACCCGCTGGCCAGTTACCCTGTGATGTTTTCGGCAGACAACGGTGCCACGCTGGTGGAAGGCAGCCCGGTGCTGACGGATGCGCAAGGGCAGGTGATGCTGTCGCTGACCCATACTCGCGCGGGGATATCCACCGTCACGGCGAATGCTAACAATCTCTCACTCAGTAAAACGGTGACCTTTGAGGTTGACCGCGCAACGGCGCACTTTGTGCAGAGCAGCGTGGCGCAAAATGCCCTCGCCAATGGCAACGACATCAACATGATGCAGGTTAGAGTGGCGGATGCGCTCGGCAACCCGATTCCCGGCATGGCGATCCAGTTTGTGCCCGATAGCCCGGTGAAAGTCTCCCCAGCGCAGGCTGTTACGGACGCGCAAGGGGAAGCGCAAACGGCGTTAACCAGCCGCAGGGCGGGGAGCTTTAATGCCGCTGCGAATCTGGTGGGCACTTCCCATTCGGCGAGGTTGACCACGACTTTTCTCCCGGATGGCAACTCCGCGCAGCTGCCGGATGAAAATTTAGCGATCTCGCCCGATGGCGCAGCGGCTAACGGCAGGGATACAAACGGTGTGACCGCGACGGTGGTGGATGCCTATGACAACCCGCTCTCCGGTGTGGCGGTCAGATTCAGCGTCAGTTCTGGGGCAACGCTGGCGGCGAGTGCCGGTCTTACTGGCGCAGATGGCAAAGTGAGCACGACGGTGGTGAGCAGTACCGCCGGAGTTTATACGGTGAATGCTACGGTAAACGGCTCAACTATCAGCAAGTCTACTCTCTTCGTAGCTGACACCGCGACGGCGCGTATCGACGACGCCCATCTGCTGGTTGATACCAATAACGCGGTGGCGGATGGCAATGCCATGAATAACCTCACTGCTATTGTGAAAGATGCCAGCGGGAACATCCTGAGCGGCATGCTGGTGAAATTTACCGTCAGCTCCGGGGCGGCACTGACCACGGCCCAGGGGGTAAGCGATGACGATGGCAAAGTGAGTACCAGCGTCACCAGCCTGCGCGCAGGCAGCTACACCGTGACGGCCAGCGTAGGCACCACTTACGCCAGCAAGCCGGTTAACTTCACGGGTGATGTCACAACGGCGGCTATCGCCAGCGTTGTGCTGGATGGCCCGGCGATAGAGAAAGATGCCAACGGCACCGACAGCTTTGACTTCAGGGCAACGGTTAAGGATGCGAACGGCAACGCCATCGGCGGGGTAACGGTTAACTGGGCGCAGGATAAAGGGTCAGATGTCACTATCACCAGCCAGAGTGTAACCGACAGCGCCGGTGTCGCCGTGGGGACGCTGCTCAGTACGCGCGCAGAGGCGATAAACGTCCAGGTCGCCGCGTCGCTCAGTAACGCGAACCATGTCAATGCCAACAAGAAGGTAAGTTTCACCCTACCGCCAGTGCTGGTGCATGGCACCACCATAAACGCCGTTACCGGCAGCGCGATTTCGGGTGTCACGGTGAAGATCTTCCGTTCGCAGGGCGATGCACAACCGCTTCACACCATAGTGTCGGACAGTAGCGGTAAATACTCCCTGACGCTTAAACAAGGAGATTACTTTGTGGAGGCGAGTCTGGCGGGCTATATCACGCTGGAAACGGACTTAGTGGCGAGTCTGCTGGGCGTCACTGATTACACAAAAAACTTTGTGCTCTCCCCGCTGCTTAACGGTAAGGCGGCGCGTATGGTGTTGACCTGGGACGCCAGGCCGAAAGATCTCGATTCACACCTGTTTGTGCCGGTAGGTAACAGTACTGCTCATGTCCAGTACTCCTCCCGTAAGCCAGCAGGAGCAGATGCGGAACTGGATGTGGATAATACGCAGGGCTATGGCCCGGAAACGATTACCATCAACCGAATGCATCCTGGAAATTACTGCTACGCGGTTTACCGTTATTCGACCGATCATAACGATATAAGCGGTGCGAAAGTGAAGCTCTATCTTGCTGATGGTCGCTCCTATGACTGGGAGTCTGTTAATGCCAACGGGTATCTCAATGACCGAGTCTGGGCGATTGTGAAGTTCGTTGTCGCCCAGGACGGAACCGTCGATGTTGTGCCGATCAATAAGCTTTTCTCTGGCAGTAACATAAATCGTTGCTAATGCTGCACTTAAGCCCCGGCCATCACGGCGGGGCTTCACTGATTTATCTGACCTGCGATGGCGGCGTTTTTCTTTTAGTCATCTTTTTAGTATAAGGTTTAGACACGGACGAACCGCGTCCAGCTCATTGATTACGGGGAATAACATGTCGGTAAAATATTTGGCGGGAATGGTTGGCGCAGCGTTTCTGTTGGCGGGTTGCAGCAGCAGTAATGATCTCACCGCAGGCGGCCAGAACGTGCGTTTTGTGGAAGATAAACCGGCTGCACAGTGCCAGTATCTCGGCACCGCCAGCGGCAAGCAGAGCAACTGGCTCTCTGGCCAGCACGGCGAAGAGGGCGGCTCAATGCGCGGCGCGGCAAATGCCCTGCGCAACCAGGCTGCCGCTATGGGCGGTAATGTGCTTTACAACGTAAGCAGCCCGACGCAGGGCGTGCTGTCGAGCTTTGTGCCGACCGCCAGCGAAATGAACGCTCAGGTTTACAAGTGCCCTAACTGATTTTTCCCTTCTGCCCGTCAGTGATGGCGGGCGCGCTGAAAGAACTGATATTTTTCCCATCGCTGTTATTTATTCTCTGCTTGTAAATAAGACGATTATAATTTTCCTGCTAATTAAATTTCTCCTCTCTGAATATTAAGTTTTCTTAAGCTTGATGCTTTTTTTAATTATATTTCCATGAATTCGATCTTTTTTTAAAAAAGAGGATATATCGAGATAAAGTAATAATTTTCGCTGCCGATATTCACTTCAGGACGAAACGCGAGGGAGTGTGAAAAAACAATACTATTTCTTGCATGAAGTGTCGGGAGTTACCAATGAATATTACAAAGAGATTGTTACTCGCTTTCTCATTACTGATTTTAAGCCTTATCGGCACAAACCTGATTGCGATATTTTCTTTATCGAAACTGGGTGAGTCGCAAACGAACTTTAAAGAAAATACCTTACCCAGCCTGGACATGATGAATAAAGAGATGCTGAAAGTGCTGACGATTCGCGGCCAGCTCTTCGTTCACGGTCTGACTGAAGAACCCGCCGGAATGGCGGAAATCAAACAGAACGCATTAAAGTTGTATGACGACGTTTACGCCATGCACCAGGGTTACATTAAAGATCTGGTTTCCGATCAACACGATCAGGAGATGTCGAATAAAACGCTGAGCGATTTAGAAAAGTTTCGCGCAGTGATGGATCAATTTTTTAAAGTCTCAGAGAGTAATGATCGGGCTGCCATTATTCAGGCTATGCGTAAAGGCGGGCCGGTTGCTGACAGTATTGCCGTATTAATTAACGACTTTACCGATCAGGTCGCCTATAACAGCAATTTGGTCAATAACGCGGTGTCTGCTAACTCCAGCCTGATTAACCGCTCAATGGTTTTATCGATTAGCGCCACGCTGGTCGCGACACTGATTCTCGGTCTGTTTGGTCTCTTTACCGTGCTTAACATCAAGCGTCGCCTTAACGATATGCGCGATGGCATGGAAAATATCAGCGAGAAACTGGATCTGAGCCAGGCGCTGACAACCGGGCGTATGGATGAGATTGGTCGTGCGGTCGCCGCGTTTAACCTGCTGGTCGAGCGTGTCTCTGAATCGCTGAAGATGGTGCGCGCCGCTTCTAGCTCGGTGAATACGGCAGCGAACGAGATTGCGTTAGGCAATAACGAACTCTCAGCACGTACTGAACAGCAGTCGGCGGCAGTGGTTGAAACGGCCGCCAGCATGGAAGAGCTTAGCTCGACGGTGAAACAGAACGCCGAGAACGCCCATCAGGCGAGCCAGCTGGCGATTACCGCTTCCGACACCGCTGCACAGGGCGGCACCGTAGTCAGCGTGGCAGTTAACCGCATGAAAGACATTATGGAGAGCTCAAAACGCATCTCTGAAATCACCTCGGTGATTAACGGCATCGCTTTCCAGACCAACATCCTCGCACTGAACGCGGCGGTAGAAGCGGCAAGAGCAGGGGATCAGGGCCGCGGCTTTGCGGTGGTGGCAGGCGAAGTTCGCTCGCTCGCTCAGCGCAGCGCGCAGGCAGCCAAAGAGATTGAAACGCTGATCAGCGAATCGGTGAACTATGTGCAGGAGGGTTCCCGTCAGGTGGATCTGGCTGGCGAAACCATGAGCGGTATCGTTAACTCCGTCATGCAGGTGAAGGATTTGATGCAGGAGATCGCCGCTGCCTCTGATGAGCAGAACCGTGGCATCGGTCAGATTGCGCAGGCGATGTCTGAAATGGATACCACTACCCAGCAGAACGCCTCGCTGGTACAGGAGTCCTCGGCGGCAGCGGGTAGCCTTGAAGAGCAGGCCACGAAACTGCAGCAGCTGGTGGATGTGTTCCGTTTACCGGGCCAGCAGCCGACTCGCACCAGCGCCAGCTCCGTGAAAGCACCCGTACAGCGTGCGCGTCTGGCACCTGCCGGCGGCAGCGATGAGGGCTGGGAGACATTTTAAAGTTCCGACACGCGCTTGTTTCCCGTGCAAGCGCTTTTTCACGGTCGCGTTGCGTATTTCGCGACCGTGCTTTTTTTTACTGTTGACGCAGTTGTAGATCCAGCGGCGTTTTACTCGGCTCACCGCCAATCTCCCGCGCCAGCTTCGGCACCATATACCCCGACACCAGCGTCAGTAACTCCCGCATAATCTCCCGCGCCGTTTCGTCGCTCACCATAAAGTGCGCCGCGCCCTCTACCCGATCCAGCACATGCAGATAGTAAGGCAGCACGCCCGCATCAAATAAGGCGTTGCTGAGATCCGCCAGCGTCTGCGCATTGTCATTCACGCCGCGCAGCAGCACGCTCTGGTTGAGCAGCGTGACGCCCGCCTGGCGCAGCTGCACCATCGCCGCGCGGAAATCGTCGCCAATCTCCTGCGCGTGGTTGATATGGTTCACCAGCAAAATTTGCAGCGAGGAGCGGGCGAAGCGGGCAACCAGCGTGTCGGTGATACGCGCCGGGATCACAATCGGCAGGCGGCTATGAATACGCAGGCGCTTAAGGTGTGGAATGGCTTCCAGCTGGGCGATTAGCCACTCAAGCTCGTGATCTTTGGCCATCAACGGATCGCCGCCGGAAAAAATGATCTCATCCAGCTCCGGGTGCGCGGCGATATAGTCCAGCGCGCCCTGCCAGTTCCGCTTGTTGCCCTGGTTATCGGCATACGGGAAGTGGCGACGGAAACAGTAGCGACAATTTACCGCACAGCCGCCCTTGACCAGCAGCAGCGCGCGGTTACGGTATTTGTGCAGCAGCCCCGGCACCACGCTGCTCTGCTCATCGAGCGGATCGGTGCTGTAACCCGGCGCGGAGATAAACTCTTCGCTGGTGGTAAGTACCTGACGCAAAAGCGGATCGTTAACATCGCCCTTGCGCATGCGCGCGACAAATGCACGCGGCACCCGCAGCGGGAAAAGCCGCTTTGCTTCGCGTCCTCGCAGCAGCGCTTCATCAGGTTCTATATTTAAAATATGTAGCAGTTCATCGGGATCGGTGATTACATCGGCAAGTTGCAATAACCAATCTTCTCTGGAAGGGGATTTTAGGGTTACAATGTGTGCCATTTTTTTGGCTAAGCTACCAGTTAACAATTTCAGAGGGCCTTATGGCGACTTACTATAGCAACGATTTTCGTGCCGGTCTTAAAATCATGATGGACGGCGAACCGTACGCGGTTGAGGCCAGCGAATTCGTGAAACCGGGCAAAGGCCAGGCGTTCGCACGCGTTAAACTGCGTCGTCTGCTGACCGGTACCCGCGTTGAGAAAACCTTCAAGTCTACCGACTCGGCTGAAGGCGCGGACGTTGTGGATATGAACCTGACTTACCTCTACAACGACGGTGAGTTCTGGCACTTCATGAACAACGAAACCTTTGAACAGCTCTCTGCTGATAAAAAAGCGATTGGCGACAGCGAAAAATGGCTGCTGGATCAGGCCGAGTGCATCGTGACTCTGTGGAACGGCCAGCCGATCTCCGTCACGCCGCCGAACTTCGTTGAACTGGAAATCGTTGATACCGATCCGGGTCTGAAAGGTGATACCGCAGGTACCGGCGGCAAACCGGCTACCCTGAGCACCGGCGCTGTGGTTAAAGTGCCGCTGTTCGTACAGGTTGGCGAAGTGATCAAAGTTGATACCCGCTCCGGCGAATATGTATCTCGCGTGAAGTAATGCGCGCAACCGCGGCGTAGCGCTCTGCTGCGTCGCGGGTTCGTTGAGGCCCGGATAATGCAACGTCTCGCAAAACTCCTCTCACTGCTGCTTATCAGCTGCGCACTGCTCGCAGGCTGCAATACCGCGCGCGGTATCGGCGAAGATGTGCAGACGCTTGGTCATATCATTTCGCACGCCGCCAGTTAATAACTTCCTCTCGTCTTAAAAATCCGCTTTTTTCCCGTCGCTTTTCGGGAATTTGTCTATGCTTAAGTGGCTATACACAAACGATATTGACAATAAAAGGAAGATATTATGGTTAAGAAGACATTTGTTGCGATCTTTTCTGTACTGGTTCTTTCATCCGTGCTGACGGCGTGTAATACCACCCGTGGCGTCGGCGAAGATATCTCCGATGGCGGTAGCGCAATTTCTGGCGCTGCGACCAAAGCACAACAGTGATGACTGCCGGTACGGCCTGTGCCGTACCGTTAGTTTGCCTCTGGTAGTGACAAAAACGGCGTAAAGCGGTTTCCCATCCCCAATTTCATACGAATGTTTCTTTTGTAGGTATAAACGGTTTTCCCGTTGATCCGCATGTTTGCTGCGATTGCCGCGTTATCTCTGCCTTCCATCCACAGGGTTAATACTTTCTCTTCCTGACGCGTTAATAGCGGCGTCACGACTCGCCGTGACTGCCTGACCGGGCGCGCCTGCATCATGTTATCAATGGCCTGTGCCACTTTTTCCAGCGGATCCGTCTTTTGCAAGATCGCCGCGATGGGGAACTGCGCACAAAATGCCGACAGCTGGGTGTCGTGACCCGACTCCAGCAGCATCACCTGGCAGGATGTGCCGCACACCGAGAAGAGCGAAGCAAGCTGTTGAATATGATGAATTTCATCTTTAAAACCGTGTAAATCAATAATCACCAAATCCGGCTGCCATTGAACAATATGCTCTTTCGCCAGCATCAAGTTATGCAGAGCGGTGACAATAAAAGAGGCAGGAAATAAATCAATTTGATTGAGCCAGGTTTCCATCCCTGAGCGGGTGAAGTAACAGCGATCAATCACAAGCATTTTGAACATATTTTTCTTCGCAGTCAGAGGAGGGCGCACGGCTTCCTGTACCCAGGAAAGCGATTCATCATATTCGCTGGATATGATGAATAAATGCCTGAATTCCGCTGCGAAGAGGGGCTATTTCTTGCTTTAACTTCCTGAAACTGAATGGGGGTTTGTGGGGTTGAAATCCGCCGGCAAAGAGGAGAAAATCTGACCTTCTTCACCTGGCTGGCGGGACGACCCGACAGCGTCACTTTTAATTCGGGGACGGCCCCGTACTGGAGCCAACCATGTCCTGGTTTATTCTCGTCATCGCCGGTCTTCTTGAAGTCGTCTGGGCTATCGGCCTGAAATATACCCACGGTTTTACCCGCATCACTCCCAGCATTATTACCGTCGTGGCGATGCTTATTAGCGTCGTACTGCTCTCATGGGCAATGAAAACCCTGCCGGTCGGAACCGCTTATGCGGTCTGGACCGGCATTGGCGCCGTTGGCGCGGCGATCGCCGGGATTGTATTACTCGGCGAGTCCGCAAGCCTGGCGCGTATCGTTAGCCTCTGTCTGATTGTGGCCGGAATTATTGGCTTAAAAATCAGCGCCCATTAATGGGGCTGATCGACCCAGATTAGCTTGTTCACTTCGAAGCCCTGGCGGGTCGCTTCTGCCAGCATCTTCTCTTTCACGTCGGCCGAAATGGTCGGCGTGCGGGAAAGGATCCACAGGTAGTCGCGATCCGGGCCGCAAATCAGCGCATGGCGATACTCTTTATCCAGCGAGATGATGTTGTAGCCGCCATAGAACGGGCCAAAGAATGAGACCTTCAGCGATGCGGTGCGTGGGTCGCCGGTAAAGTAGGCTTTCCCGACGGACTCCTGCCATTTGCCGCGATCCGGGTTATAACCCCGGTTGATAACGGTTAAGCCGCCATCGTCGCGCAGGCTGTAGGTCGCAGTGACGCGCTCCAGACCGCTCTCAAAGCGGTGATCGAAGCGGGCAATTTCGTACCATTTCCCTAAGTAGCGTTGCGTATCAAAATTCTGCACTACGGTGACGCCTTTTGGCGGCGTTGGCGTGCTGCAGGCCGTGACTAAAAAGGCAGCGGTGACCGCTGCGAAGATAGGCAGTAAACGCATGGTATTCTCCCTCCTGGCTTTTACGTAAGTGTAGAAGATGGCGGGAAATTTGCTCTCCTGCACGTGCAGGAGAGCGACAGGATTTACAGGAAAATCACGCCGACTAACGCAACGACACTAATAATCGCCGCGAGGCCGTAGAAAATCCATTTCCCCTGGGGCAGGTGCACTTTCAAATCATGCATCATGTGGTGGATGCGGTGCAGACCGCACCAGACCGGCAGCGCAATCATTAAGAAGAGAAAGGCGCGGCCAATAAAGCTATGGGCAAAGGCGATAACGCGCTCGTAGTTCAGCGCCTCGCCGGGGAAGAGACCGAGCGGCAGCAGCAGGCCGACCAGCAGGATCATCACCGGCGCGAAGATGGCGCTCCACATACCGCCTGCGCCAAACAGCCCCCAGAACATCGGTTCGTCAGAACGTTTTGGATTTGGGTTAATCATCATCAATTCCTCACCAGAACAGGGCGATAAACAGCACAACCACCGTGACCACGGCAGCCACCACCCATAGCCCTTTTACCACCGGCTCTGGCCCCATTTTTTCGCCCTTCACAATGATAAGCGACGCTTTCGGTGCCAGATCGAACCAGGTTTTGGTATGCAGTAGCGCCGCTGCCAGCGCGATCAGGTTGAGCAGCAGCACAACCGGGTTTTGCAGGAAAGCGACAAAGCCCATCCAGCTCTCCGGCCCGTTTTTCAGCGCGAAAAGTCCATACAGCAACTCAAGGCTGAACCAGACCGCCGGGATCGCCGTCCCTTCGCGCAGCATATAGAAGCGATAAAACGGCAGGGTTTTCCACCAGCTTGACGGCATGGGGCGAACCCAGGCCTTACGTTTAGTCGTCATCATGCACTCCTTAGCGAGGTTTCAGGGTGGCGATAAGAAAGTCTTTCGAACTCTCAATCTTGCCCTGCTGAATGGCAGCGGCCGGGTCGACATGCTTCGGACAGACTTCCGAGCAGTAACCGACAAACGTACAACTCCACACGCCGTTCTGGCCGTTGAGTTGCGCCATGCGCTCTTGTTTGCCGTGGTCGCGGCTGTCGAGGTTATAGCGGTGCGCCAGCGTAATCGCCGCCGGGCCGATAAACTCCGGATTGAGGCCAAACTGCGGGCAGGCGGCATAGCAGAGACCGCAGTTGATGCAGCCGGAGAACTGGTGATACTTCGCCATCTGCGCCGGGGTCTGCTTGCCCGGCCCCTGATCCGGCGTACGCGTATTGCCGATGATATAGGGCTTAATCGCCTCGAGGCTCTCGATAAAGTGGGTCATATCAACCACCAGATCGCGCTCAATCGGGAAGTTGGCCAGCGCCTCGACTTTCAACCCTTTGGTGTAGTCGCGCAGGAAGGTTTTGCAGGCCAGCTTCGGCACTTTGTTGACCATCATGCCGCAGGAGCCGCAAATCGCCATCCGGCAGGACCAGCGATAGCTGAGATCCGGCGCGAGGTTATCTTTGATATAGCCCAGCGCATCGAGCAGCGAGGTGGCTTCATCGTAAGGCACGTCATAGAAGGCGCTGTGCGGCGCGTTGTCGACCTCCGGGTTGTAGCGCACCACTTCAATCTTCAGGTTCTTCATCTCAGACATTGTTCGTCTCCTTCTTCTCACCCGACTCCGCTTCCGCCCCATAAACGCGTTTCGCCGGTGGCAGCGTGGTGATTTTCACGTCGCTATATTCAAGGCGGGTTGTGCCGTCCGCCTCGCGGAACGCGAGCGTATGTTTGAGGAAGTTAACGTCATCGCGCTCGGTACAGCCTTCGTCGAGACGCTGATGGGCACCGCGCGACTCTTTGCGTGCCAGCGCCGAGTGGGCCATACATTCGGCAACGTTCAGGCCGTGACCCAGCTCGAGGGTGTAGAGAATATCGGTGTTGAAGACGCTGGAGGTGTCGGTAATGCGTACCCGTTTGAAGCGCTCCTGTAGCTCAGCAAGCTTATCGACGGTTTTCTGCATCAGCTCCGGCGTACGATAAATGCCGCAGCCCTCTTCCATCGATTCGCCCATCTCATCGCGGATTTTCGCCCAGCTCTCAGTGCCGTTCTGATTCACCAGCGCCTTCAGACCCTGTTCAACATCGGCGGCCTGAGCGTTGAGCGCATCGTCATTTGCCGGGCTGGCCGTGGAGGCGCGTTCAACCGCCTGTTCGCCCGCCAGACGGCCAAAGACCACCAGCTCCGCAAGCGAGTTAGAGCCAAGACGGTTAGCACCGTGCAGGCCGACCGAGGAGCACTCACCGACGGCAAACAGCCCGGCGATGCGCGATTCGCAATTCTGATCCGTCTCAATGCCGCCCATGGTGTAGTGCGCGGTCGGGCGCACCGGGATCGGCTCTTTGATCGGATCGACGCCGACATAGGCTTTTGCCAGCTCGCAAATAAAGGGCAGGCGCTCTTTGATCTTCTTCTCGCCCAGATGACGCAGATCGAGATGCACCACATCGCCGCGCGGCGTGGAGATGGTGTTGCCTTTGCGCCACTCGTGCCAGAAGGCCTGCGACACTTTGTCGCGCGGGCCAAGCTCCATATATTTGTTTTTCGGCTCGCCGAGCGGTGTTTCCGGCCCCATGCCGTAATCCTGCAAATAGCGATAGCCGTTTTTATTCACCAGGATACCGCCTTCGCCGCGGCAGCCCTCCGTCATCAGAATGCCGGAGCCGGGCAGGCCGGTCGGGTGATACTGCACAAACTCCATATCGCGCAGCGGCACGCCGTGCGACAGCGCCATGCCCATGCCGTCGCCGGTGACGATGCCGCCGTTGGTGTTATAGCGGTAAACGCGGCCTGCGCCGCCGGTGGCCATTACCACCGCATTGGCGCGGATCTGAATCAGTGTGCCTTCCATCATGTTCATCGCGACCAGGCCGCGCACATGGTTGTCATCCACCAGGATATCGAGCACGAAATGTTCGTCGAAACGCTGAATTTGCGGGAACTGCAACGAGGTTTGAAACAACGTATGCAGCATGTGGAAGCCGGTTTTATCGGCAGCGAACCAGGTGCGCTCGATCTTCATGCCGCCAAAGCGACGCACGTTGACCGTGCCGTCGTCGCGGCGGCTCCACGGGCAGCCCCACTGTTCAAGCTGGGTCATCTCCGTGGGGCAGTGATGGACAAAGTAGTCGACGACATCCTGTTCGCAAAGCCAGTCACCACCTGCCACGGTATCGTGGAAATGGTATTCGAAGCTGTCATGATCCTGGGCGACGGCGGCGGAACCGCCCTCGGCGGCAACGGTGTGGCTGCGCATGGGATAGACTTTTGAAATCAGTGCGATTTTAGCGTTGGGGTGGGCTTGCGCCGCGGCAATCGCGGTGCGTAATCCTGCTCCGCCTGCGCCAATCACAGCGATATCGGCTTGAAAGGTTTGCACGACATTCCTCCAGATTATTGTTGTTCCGCAACGATAAGCCAGGTGCGCTTGCCTTCATTACGGAAGAGGTCCACTGCTCCTTTTGGGGTAGCGGGCAGTATATCCATATTGACTGAGGGGAAATTTGACGTGTTCGAGTGTTTTGCTGTTCTTCCGCGTGATACGGCTTCCAGCTTGATCGATATCATCTCTAAATAGCTCATATCTATTTATTGACGAGGGCTATGAAAATTATTTGTGCAAAATTTGTCTAACCAGATCGATGCGGGTAGACTTCGTGCCCTTGTTAGAAATCGGAGAAAGAACCATGAGCGAGACGGCAACCTGGCAGCCGAGCGCATCCATCCCCAACTTATTGAAACGCGCGGCAATTATGGCGGAAATTCGCCGTTTCTTTGCCGATCGCGGCGTACTGGAGGTGGAGACGCCCTGTATGAGTCAGGCAACGGTGACCGATGTACATCTGGTCCCGTTTGAAACCCGTTTTGTTGGCCCCGGCCACTCTCAGGGCATCAATCTCTACCTGATGACCAGCCCCGAATACCATATGAAGCGCTTGCTGGCAGCGGGCTGTGGCCCGGTTTTCCAGCTCTGCCGCAGCTTCCGTAATGAAGAGATGGGGCGTCATCACAACCCTGAATTCACCATGCTCGAATGGTATCGTCCGCACTATGACATGTACCGTTTGATGAATGAGGTGGATGATTTGCTGCAACAGGTGCTGGAGTGTCCGGCAGCAGAGTCGCTCTCCTATCAGCAGGCATTCCAGCGCTATCTGGAGGTCGATCCGCTTTCGGCGGATAAAGCCCAGTTGCGTGAAGTGGCGGCGAAGCTGGATCTGAGCAATATCGCCGATACGGAAGAGGATCGCGACACCCTGCTGCAACTGCTGTTCGCCATGGGTGTGGAGCCGCAGATCGGCAAAGATCGTCCGACCTTTGTTTACCACTTCCCGGCAAGCCAGGCGGCGCTGGCGCAGATCAGCACCGAAGATCACCGCGTCGCGGAGCGGTTTGAGGTCTACTTCAAAGGCATTGAGCTGGCGAACGGCTTCCATGAGCTGACCGACGCCCGCGAGCAGCAGCAGCGTTTTGAGCAGGATAACCGCAAGCGCGCCGCGCGCGGATTGCCGCAGCAGCCGGTGGATCATAATTTGCTGGAAGCGTTAAAAGCAGGCCTGCCGGACTGCTCCGGCGTCGCGCTGGGCGTTGATCGTCTGGTGATGCTGGCGCTGCAGGCTGAAACGCTGGCGGAAGTGATGGCGTTTAGCGTCGACCGGTCGTAACTGCCCGTTTGTGCCGGGTGGCGGCTACGCCTCACCCGGCCTGAAGAGTAACCCCTCCGCAGGCCGGATAAGCCGGCACTCAAAGAGTTACAGGCTGCCCGCCGGGCGGCTGCTTCTCCCCGCTGAAGACAACGTTTTGGCCGCGCGTTTACCGTCGAGGCTCTCAAGGCGCATCTGGAACGGCGGGAAGGGCAGGTCGATGCCATGTTCACGGAAGCCCGCCAGAATAAGCTGGTGGATTTCGTGGCGCAGCGGCATGCGATGGCCCATCTCAGCCGCATAGATGCGCAACTCAAACAGCTGCAGCCCGTGCTGCAAATCCACCAGGAACACTTCCGGCGGCGGATTATCAATCACCAGCGAACAGCGCTCGGCGGCGGTATAAAGGATCTGCGTCACCTCTTCGCTGTTGGCATCGACCGGCGCGGGCACCGTTAATACCACGCGCGTGACGGAGTCCGAGAGCGACCAGTTGATAAACTGCTCGGTGATAAAGGCCTTATTCGGCACGATGATCTCTTTGCGATCCCAGTCGCTGATGGTGGTCGCGCGGGTATTGATCTTGGTAATGCTGCCGGTCAAATCGCGGATCGTCACCGTATCGCCGATGCGGATCGGTTTCTCAAACAGAATGATCAGGCCAGAGATAAAGTTGGCAAAGATCTCCTGTAAACCAAACCCGAGACCAACACCGAGCGCGGCCACCAGCCACTGCAACTTCGACCACTCAATACCAATCATCGAGAAGCCCACCAGCCCGCCAAACAGCATCAGCAGATATTTGGTGATAGTGGTGATGGCGTAACCTGTCCCCGGCGTCAGCTCAAGGTGCTGCAACAGCGCCAGCTCAAGCAAAGCAGGAAGGTTGCGCACCAACTGGGTGGTGATAATAAACACCAGGATGGCAATCAGCACCGCGCCGAGGGTAATCGGTTCAAGACTTTCAACGCCCTGTACCGTGGAGGTGACATCCCACAGCGGAATGTTCTCGAGGAAGCCGAAGGCAGAGTGGATCTCAGACCAGAGGAAAATCACCGACAGCAGGGCGATAAGCATCAGGATGGAGCGCACCAGGCGCAGGGACTGCACGCTGATGGCGTCAAGATCGACTTCCGGCTCGTCAATGTCGGCGGTGCCTTCAGTGCTGAGCTGATGGGCGGCATCCTCTTCACCGCGTGCGCGCTGCGCAAGGATCTCTGCGCGTCGATGGCGTGCGCGCTCAAAGGCCAGACGGCGGCGCTGGATAAACATCCAACGGCGAATAATGTGATAGACCACCAGCAGCAGGAACCAGATCGCAACAGAGGTTTCCAGCCTTGCCAGCAGCGCCTGCGCGGTTGCCAGATAACCGACCGCGGCAGCGAGAATCGCCGACAGCGGGGCGCAGAGCAGCAGGTTCCACAGCAGATGGTTAGCCATATTGTCGCCGTTGCCGCTCTTATCGACATACAGCGGAATGCCGGCGCGTTTCAGGCTGAGAGTGACAATCGCCAGCGCACCGCAAATCAGGATAAAGCAGAGCCGCCCGAGCGAGCCGGAGAATTCCCGGTCGTTCAGGTTATCGAACATAATCAGCGCCATAATCAGCGGCACGATAAAGCCGATGCTCATCAGGTAGTAACGTAACCCGCGCGCCACGCGGTTTCGCGGCCAGCCGAAGTGGACGACAAATAGCCCGGTTGGGCGGGCGAAGGTCGCACAGATCATCACTGCCCACAGCAGCGGCACGGTGGCGGTGACGCCATCGCCAATCGCTACCGCCAGCGGATAGGGCCACGCCTCCTGCAAACAGTAGCCGAGCGTTGCCCACAGCACCGGCAATGGTGACGCCACCAGAATGGACCAGAAGACGGTGCGCATGGTGAGCCAGAAGTGATCCTGGGTCACTTTGCCGACGCGGGCGCTGGAGCGCTCCAGGAAGCGGGTGAAGTGGCGACGTGAGTAAATACTCACCCCCACCAGAACCAGCGCGCCAAACAGCGGGAAGAGCGTCTCTTTGCTGGTCAGCACCATTGCGCTGGCTTTGCCTAACTGGCTGATGGTGTTCAGCGACAGCAGGCGACGCAGATCCTGCACAATCTCAAGTGGCCAGGAGAAGCCCATCGGGCTGACATCTGCCGTCCAGAAGAGATAGCGGTGAGTTGCCTCATTCACCTCTTTTAACGCATCTTCAAGCTGGCTATTGGAAACTTTAAGTTTGGTCAGCTCCAGAATCAGCGTATCGCCGCCCTGCAACAGCGAATTGAGCAGTTCGCGCTGCGTGCGCAGCTGGGCTTCAAGAATACGGTTTTGCTCAGCGGTCAGAACCTTGCCATCCGCCTGGCGAATCTGTCGCAGCTGCGGCTGCTTGTTGAGGAGATCTTCATAACGCATGCGGTGCACGCGCAGCTGCGCCATTTCGGTATCCAGCTGCTGCGGTTTCGGCATCTCCGGCAGACGAGCCACCTGCGCGCGCAGCGCTTCGCCGAGCATATTCGATGCGCCGAGCCACTGGGACTGCTCGCGCAGAGTCGTAAGCGCCTGGCGCACCTGTAGCGTTTGCCCGGTTGCCTGGCGCTGCTGCGAAGCGACAAGATCCATACGCTGTGCCTGCTGGTTCAGCGCCTGTGAGAGTTCACGGTTGATACGGAACTGCTCGACGATACTGGCGGGCAGATTCGCGCTGTTCTCCGCCAGCATTTCCGTGCTCTCCAGCGCCTGCTCGGCTTCGCGCTGACGCTGGCTGTTGAGTTGATTGCGCAGCGCCTGTAGATAAGCGTCCAGCCGCTCGCTCTGCTTTTGCGCCAGCTCTGAGCGCATACGCGCAAGCTCCTGGCGATTATTGGCAGAAAGCTGCGCCAGCTCTAATTCATCAACCACTGCTTTCAGCTTTGATGACTCCGCCTGGGCAGCAAAATTTTGCGCCTGGGCAAGCGCCGAGTTGCTGGTTTGCGCCCCGAGGCGACGCTCCACTTCCGTCACCTGGCGGCGGGCATCGGTTTGCTGCTGGGGAAGCTGGCTTAAGGAGTCGCTGATCTCTCGTGCGCGCTCCTGCTCCTGCTGCGCCTGGCGCGTCTTCTCCAGCAGCTGGCTGCTGACTTGCAGGATCTCCTGGTTGAGCGCATCGCTGCTCATGCCGGGTGAAACAGAAGGGGGATCGTCGCGCAGATTATCGAGCTGGGCGCGAAGGGTGCGGGAAAGTTTAGGGAAGTTGTCAATCACGTCCTGATACTGCTGGGCGCGTTCAAGGGAGCCTTTACGCTCGTCGAGGGCGTTCAGCGCGCCTTGCAGCGTTTCAACAATTTCCGCCTGGTCCGGCGTGTTTTTCGCCGCTTTGGCTTGCTCCAGCTCCTGGGCAATTTGACGGGCATCGGGAGCCGTTGCGGCAACGGCTCCCTGGCTGAGGCACCAGGCCATCAGAAAAGCGATAATCAGGCGCACTACAGTCTCCCTGGGGTGAGGCTTAAACGTCTTCTTTGGTGTCGTCAACCAGCGGGTTGGCGTCATGTTCCGCTTTAATTTCTTCTTCCGGCAGCGGTGCAGGCTCCTGCGCATCAACCGGCACAAACGGCTCGGTGGAGAGCGCCAGCGGCTGACCGATTTTGGTCACTGAGAGGCTGCGTAGCGCTTCAACCAGCTGCACTTTACCCGGCGCAAACAGGTTGATAACGGTGGAGCCGAGCTTAAAGCGGCCCATCTCCTGGCCCTTCAGCAGCGCGACCGCGCCTTCGCTTTCACCTTCCGGGAAGGTCCAGCGTTTGATGATCCCTTCGCGCGGCGGCGTAACGGTACCCGCCCAGACGGTTTCGATGCTGCCAACAATGGTCGCGCCGACAAGAATTTGCGCCATCGGGCCAAACTCAGTGTCGAACAGGCAGATGACGCGCTCGTTACGGGCGAAGAGGTTAGGTACGTTCTGCGCCGTTAAGTGGTTAACGGAGAAAAGGTCGCCCGGGACATAGATCATTTCACGCAGGATGCCGTTGCACGGCATATGCACGCGGTGGTAGTCGCGCGGTGAAAGATAGGTGGTGACAAAGCTACCGTTACGGAACAGGTCCGCCATCAGGTAGTTGCCTGCCAGCAGCGCTTCGAGGCTGTAGTTATGGCCTTTAGCCTGCAGGATCTTGTCATTGTCGATTGCGCCAAGCTGGCTCACTACGCCATCCGCCGGCATCACCAGCACGTTCGGATCGGTATTAAGCGGGCGTACCTCGTCGCGCAGCGGGCGAACGAAGAATTCGTTAAAAGAGCGGTAGCTGGCGGTATCCGGCTTCTGCGCCTCTTTCATATCGACCTTGTAGTATTTCACGAACAGATCGATAACCAGTTTGGTCAGCCAGCCTGCACGTTTGCTTGCGCCCCAGCCCGCCAGGCGAGTGAGCCACAGTTTCGGCAGAATGTATTGAAGCGAAAGTTTGAATGAGTTTAACAAGGTAGCCTCCAGGCCATTGTTTACTGTCGTTCCTGACCCGACGCCCGGCGTCGGAGTCTTAAAATGGGGGACGATTCTAACGACGCTTAGCTTAGTTGTCAGTCATCTGATTCAGAAAAGCTTTTACGCGTCTTTACCTGCGACATGCTTTCGAGAATACGGTGATAATTTTCGAAGCGGCTCTCCGCGATTTTGCCATTCTCTACCGCTTCGCGGATCGCACAACCGGGATCGGTATCGTGCTTGCAGTCGCGATATTTGCAGTGACCGAGATAATCATGGAATTCGACAAAACCGTGGGTGATTTGTTCCGGTTCGAGATGCCAGAGGCCAAACTCGCGTACGCCCGGAGAGTCAATCACATCGCCGCCCTGCGGGAAGTGGTAGAGGCGCGCGGCGGTGGTGGTGTGCTGGCCCAAACCTGAGACGCCAGAGACGTCATTAGTGAGGATCTGCTCCTCGTTGAGGCCGAGCAGCGCATTCAGCAGGCTCGATTTGCCGACGCCGGACTGGCCGGCAAAGATGCTGATGCGATCGGTCAAGGCTGCGATCAGCGGATCAAGGCCATCTTTCGCATGGCTGGAGACCATCAATACGCGGTAGCCAATATGACGATAGATATCCATCTGCTCGTTAACGAACGCCAGGCCCTCTTCATCGAGCAGGTCGGTTTTATTCAGCACCAGCAGCGGTTCAACGTCCAGCGCTTCGCAGGCCACCAGATAGCGGTCAATAATGTTGAGTGAGAGTTCTGGCAGGATCGCCGAGACGATAACGATTTGGTCGATATTGGCGGCGATGGGTTTAACGCCATCGTAGAAATCCGGGCGCGTAAGCACCGAGGTACGCTCGTGCACCGCTTCGACGATCCCTTTCACGTTGACGCCTTCTGCGGCCGCTTTGCCTGGCCGCCAGACCACGCGATCGCCGGTAACCAGCGAGCGGATAGTGCGGCGAATGTTGCAGCGATGCACATCGCCATCGGCGGATTCTACATCGGCATGCATACCAAAGCGGCTAATGACCACCCCTTCGGCCGTTTCGCCAAACAGGTTGTCATCGTAATCGGGTTTCTCCGTCGAGGTTTTCAGTCGGCGCTCGTGGTTCGCTTTAACGCGGCGCTGCTGTCCCTTGGAGAGTTTATTTTTACTCAATCGTGCTGGCTCCTGGTCGCCCCGGATGGGCAAAACCTCTATGATACACTCAATTCTGGATGAATATAGTGACGCGATAAGGGTGGAAAATAGCATGAGCGCAAATGAAAACAACCTCATTTGGATTGATCTCGAAATGACGGGCTTAGATCCCGAGCGCGATCGCATTATTGAGATCGCGACACTGGTGACCGACGCCAACCTCAATATCCTGGCGGAAGGGCCGGTGATGGCAGTGCATCAATCCGACGCGCAGCTGGCGTTGATGGATGAGTGGAACGTGCGAACCCACACCGGCAGCGGCCTGGTTGAACGCGTTAAAGCGAGCACCTTTGACGATCGCGCGGCAGAACTGGCGACGATTGAGTTTCTGAAAGAGTGGGTACCGGCCGGGAAATCGCCCATTTGCGGCAACAGCATCGGCCAGGATCGCCGTTTCCTGTTTAAGTACATGCCGGAGCTGGAAGCTTACTTCCACTATCGCTATCTGGATGTCAGCACCCTGAAAGAGCTGGCGCGCCGCTGGAAACCGGAAGTGCTGACCGGCCTGAAAAAGCAGAATACCCACCAGGCGCTGGATGATATCCGCGAATCGGTGGCGGAGCTGGCTTACTACCGCGAACACTTTATTAAACTGTAAGCGTCTGCGTGTGCAGAGCCGATATGTCGTTTTCGGCTCTGCAAACCAGTGCTGGCGCGGTTTTGCTGCAAAAATGCGCGTTTTGTCGATTAAATCGGCAGTTAAACAAAAAAAACGAAAATTTGCTTTCAGGGGCTTGCAGCAGGAATGTTTTCTCGTATAATGCGCCTCCCGTGAAGACACAGAAATGTGAAACACGGCATCACGAAATTTCAGCGGTTAAATGCTTTAACTTCTTGAAATAGCGCTGATAAGCGGGAATAGCTCAGTTGGTAGAGCACGACCTTGCCAAGGTCGGGGTCGCGAGTTCGAGTCTCGTTTCCCGCTCCAAATTTGAAATGCACCATCCAATTTACAGGCTTCGGTTTTTTGACACTGAACTCTGATAAATATGCGGGAATAGCTCAGTTGGTAGAGCACGACCTTGCCAAGGTCGGGGTCGCGAGTTCGAGTCTCGTTTCCCGCTCCAAATTTGAAATGCCGCAAGGCACGCACCATCCAGATTTACTGGTTCACGGCAATCAGCCAGGCCAGATAAGTATGCGGGAATAGCTCAGTTGGTAGAGCACGACCTTGCCAAGGTCGGGGTCGCGAGTTCGAGTCTCGTTTCCCGCTCCAATCTTTCATCTCCAAAAAATTATCCACAGCGAAGAACCGCGCTGCGGGCGATTTCCTTTCGTGCTAAAAAAGTATTGTGAACAGAGTTATCCACAGGGCGAGCTTTGCTTAGCCTGGATTCTATCGCTTCGCTTATCAAATTATTTATTTGTAACCCACTGAATTATAAAATAAAAATAACATTTCAAAATGTTAACGCGATCGCTTGACGAATTTGTTAACGTTGAAACGTAATGTGTTTTTTATTTTATTCACAAGCTGTGGATGGCTCAGGCATCGCGCGGCAGACCCTTTTCTACCACCCGCACCAGACGCTGTTTTTGCGGCAGCTGCACCTCAACGACGCAGGCATTACGCTTCTCAATTTGCTGCGCAATCGCCCAGGCTATGTGCTCATCAAGAAGTGGGTGCTCACCCAGCCGCTGTTCCAGCGCCACGATATTCGCCTCATCCCACGGCGCATTGCCCAGCGCGACCGCAATATTGCGCAGCCAGCGCAGATGACCGATACGGCGAATAGCCGACCCCTCCGTGACTTTCAAAAAGTGCGCTTCACTCCAGGCAAACAGTTCAACCAACGCTGGCGCATGCAGGGCTTTGCGCGGGCTGAAATCCGGCTCATCCGTAAGCTGTGAGAAGCGGTTCCACGGGCAGATAAGCTGGCAGTCATCGCAGCCGTAAATCCGGTTACCGATAAGCGGGCGGAATTCCTCGGGGATCGCGCCCTCTAACTCAATGGTGAGATAGGAGATACAGCGACGCGCATCGACGGTATAGGGCTCGACAATCGCCCCGGTTGGGCAGATGGTCATACAGGCGACGCAGCGCCCGCACGCTTCCTCGACCGGTTGATCGACGGGCAGGGGAAGGTCAATCAGCAGTTCGCCAAGAAAGAAAAACGACCCCGCATCGCGGCTGAGAATAAGTGAGTGCTTACCTGTCCAGCCAAGGCCGGCTTTTTCCGCCAGCGGCCGCTCAAGAATGGGCGCAGAGTCGACAAACGGTCTAAAATTCAGCGAAGCACACTGCTGCTGGATCAGCTCGCCGAGCTTTTTAAGGCGGCTGCGCAGCAGCTTATGATAATCGCGACCCAGCGCGTAGCGGCTGACATAGCCGAGCGCCGGGTTTTTCAGCGTGCTGGCGAAGGCCGCGTTCGGCGGCAGGTAGTTCATCCGTACGCTGATAACGCGAAGCGTGCCGGGGAGAAGCTCATGGGGGCGGGCGCGCATCATACCGTGACGCGCCATCCACTCCATCTCGCCGTGATACTGCTTATCCAGCCACGCCTGCAGCTTCGGCTCGCTGGCGGTGAGATCGGTATCGGTAATACCGACCTGCTGAAAACCTAATTCAGTGCCCCATTGCTTGATTTGTTGCGCTAACTGATTGAGATCGAGGGGCTGTGACATGACGGACCATAGAGATGAAAAAAAACGCCGCAAGTATACCACACTCTATCTGGCCTGCTGACGACCTGAAACGTCTCGAGCAAGAGGCGGCGGACAGCCTTGGCATTACGCTATATGAATTGATGCTGCGCGCAGGCCAGGCCGCTTTTCAGGTGGCGCGGGATAATTATCCCGATACAAAGCACTGGCTGGTGCTCTGCGGGCATGGCAATAACGGCGGCGATGGCTATGTTGTTGCGCGTCTTGCCGCCGCCGCGGGCATTGAGGTTACCCTCATCGCGCTAGAGAGCGATAAACCGCTCCCTGAAGAGGCGGCGCAGGCACGTGAGGCCTGGCTCAGTGCTGGCGGCACAATCCACGCCGAAGAGGTACTCTGGCCTGAAGGTGTTGATCTGATTATCGACGGCCTGCTCGGCACCGGATTGAGCAGCGCACCGCGCGACAACGTTGCGGCGCTGATTACGCGCGCCAACCAGCACGCTGCGCCGCGTATTGCCCTTGATATCCCTTCTGGTCTTAATGCACAGACCGGCACCATACCCGGTGCAGTGATTCAGGCGCGCCACACCATCACTTTTATCGCCCTGAAGCCGGGTCTGCTTACCGGCAAAGCGCGCGATGTGGTAGGGCAACTGCATCATCATGCGCTGGGCCTTGAAGCCTGGCTTGATGGGCAGCAGCCATCCCTTTCCCGTTTTGACGCCAGCCAACTTTCAGAATGGTTTACGCCGCGCCTGCCAACGTCTCATAAAGGTGATAACGGGCGGCTGGTGATTATTGGCGGTGACCACGGTACGGCGGGCGCTATCCGCATGACGGGCGAAGCGGCTTTGCGTACCGGTGCCGGTTTAGTGCGTATTCTGACGCGCCGCGAGAACATTGCCCCCATCATCACCCAGCGGCCGGAACTTATGGTTGATGAACTTACGCCAGAGTCTCTTGATGAGAGCCTCGAATGGGCCGACGTGGTGGTGATTGGTCCCGGCCTCGGTCAGCAGGAGTGGGGCAAAAAAGCCCTGCAAAAAGTGGAGAACTTCCGTAAACCGATGCTGTGGGATGCGGATGCGCTGAACCTTCTGGCAATCAACCCCGATAAACGTCACAATCGCGTATTAACGCCGCACCCCGGCGAAGCGGCGCGTCTGCTTAACTGCAGCGTGGCGGAAATTGAGAGTGATCGCTTACTTTCGGCGCAGCGTCTGGTAAAACGCTATGCGGGCGTGGTAGTGCTGAAAGGTGCAGGCACGGTGGTGGCGAGCGCGGAAGGCGAATGCGGTATTATTGATGCCGGCAATGCCGGAATGGGCAGCGGCGGCATGGGCGACGTGCTCTCTGGTATTATCGGCGCGCTGCTCGGACAGAAATTCAGTTTGTATGATGCTGCCTGTGCAGGCTGCGTCGCGCACGGCGCGGCGGCGGATCTGCGGGCGGCTCAGTATGGCCAGCGCGGCATGCTGGCTACCGATCTTTTTAGCACGCTGCTGCGTGTTGTTAACCCGGATGTAATTGATACAGAAAATGATTAATCGCGTGATCCCTTTACCTGATGAACAAGCCACCCTCGATCTCGGCCAGCGCGTGGCGCAAGCGTGCGCGGGCGCAACGGTGATCTATCTGTATGGCGATCTTGGTGCCGGCAAAACGACCTTTAGCCGCGGCTTTCTGCAGGCACTGGGTCACAACGGGAATGTGAAAAGCCCGACCTACACGCTGGTGGAGCCGTACGACCTCGATAAGCTGAAGGTCTATCACTTCGATCTCTATCGGCTCGCCGATCCGGAAGAGCTGGAGTTTATGGGCATCCGCGACTATTTTGCCAACGACGCGATCTGCCTCGTCGAGTGGCCGCAGCAGGGCACAGGCGTATTGCCGGAGCCGGATATTGAAATCCATTTAGATTATCAGGCGCAGGGGCGTGAGGCGCGCATTGGCGCGGTATCCTCATCGGGCGAGTCGTTACTGGCACGTATGGCTGGTTAACAGGAAAGGTGACGGGATGATCTCTCGCATAACAAGTTGGTTGGCGCTTACGCTGTTGATGCTCTGTTTCCAGGTTAACGCCGCGAGTTTAGCGGATATTCAGGTATCGAATGGCGAGAACCAGGCACGTATCACCTTCAGTTTTATGGGCGATCCTGACTATGCGTTTAGCCAGCAGGGCAAGCGCAGCGTGGCGCTCGATATTAAGCAGACCGGCATTATCCAGGGGCTGCCGCTGCAATTTAGCGGTAGTAACCTGGTAAAGAGCATCCGTGCCGGGACGGCGAAAGATAACCAGTCGATCCGCCTGGTGGTCGACCTGACGCAAAACGGCAAAACCCGCGCGGTAAAACAGCAGAGCGGGGCAGGATATACGGTGGTCTTCACCATCGATGCCGATGCGCCACCTCCGCCTCCGCCGCCGCCCGTGGTGGTGAAGCGCGCCGAGACCCCGGTTATGAGGCCGCAACCGACTGCGCCTGCGCGCAATCCGTTTAAACCGGACAACGATCGCATCACCAGCGTGGTAAGCAGTAATACCACCACCCGGCCCGCCGCACAGACGCGCGCGGCCTCGGGCGATAAAGTGATTATTGCCATTGATGCCGGTCACGGCGGTCAGGATCCCGGCGCAATTGGCGCTGGCGGCACGCAGGAGAAGAGCGTGACGATTGCCATTGCCCGTAAGCTTCGCGCTTTGCTGAATGCCGACCCAATGTTTAAACCGGTGATGACCCGCGACGGCGACTACTTTATTTCAGTGATGGGCCGTTCCGACGTGGCGCGTAAACAGAACGCCAACTTCCTGGTTTCGATTCATGCGGATGCCGCGCCGAACCGCGACGCGACGGGCGCCTCGGTGTGGGTGCTCTCTAACCGCCGTGCCAACAGCGAAATGGCAAGCTGGCTTGAGCAGCACGAGAAGCAGTCGGAACTGCTGGGCGGCGCGGGCGATGTGCTGGCTAACAGCCAGTCCGACCCTTATCTCAGCCAGGCGGTGCTCGATCTGCAGTTCGGCCACTCCCAGCGCGTCGGCTATGATGTCGCCACCAATATGCTGAGCCAGCTTCAACGCGTGGGCGCGCTGCATAAACGCCGCCCGGAGCATGCGAGCCTTGGCGTGCTGCGCTCGCCGGATATCCCCTCTGTGCTGGTGGAAACCGGGTTTATCAGTAATCGCAGCGAAGAGCGCCTGCTTGCCAGCGACGATTACCAACAGCAAATCGCGGCGGCCATTTATGGCGGCCTGCGTAACTACTTCCTTGCGCATCCTCTGCAATCAGCCCCGCAGGGCGGTGCGCAAATGGCGAATGCGGGCGCGCCCGCAGATGGTCTGCTTAACTAAGGATTCTTTTCATGCCGATACAGGTTCTACCGCCACAGCTTGCGAACCAGATCGCCGCAGGCGAAGTGGTTGAGCGCCCTGCGTCGGTAGTGAAAGAGCTGGTGGAGAACAGCCTGGATGCCGGTGCGACGCGCATCGATATCGATATTGAGCGCGGCGGCGCCAAGCTTATCCGCATTCGCGATAACGGCTGCGGGATCAAAAAAGAGGAGCTGGCGCTGGCGTTAGCGCGTCATGCCACCAGCAAGATTGCCTCTCTCGATGATTTAGAAGCGATCATCAGCCTTGGCTTTCGCGGCGAAGCGCTGGCCAGTATCAGTTCGGTTTCGCGCTTAACGCTCACCTCGCGCACCGCTGAGCAGCAGGAAGCGTGGCAGGCCTACGCCGAAGGGCGCGAGATGGCGGTCACGGTAAAACCGGCCGCCCACCCGGTTGGCACCACGCTTGAAGTGCTGGATCTCTTCTATAACACCCCGGCGCGGCGCAAGTTTATGCGCACGGAAAAGACCGAGTTCAACCATATTGATGAGGTGATCCGCCGCATCGCACTGGCGCGCTTCGATGTCACCATCAACCTTAACCATAACGGCAAGATGGTGCGCCAGTACCGCGCGGTGGCGCAGGGCGGGCAGAAGGAGCGTCGTCTGGGTGCTATTTGCGGGATGCCTTTTCTTGAAAAGGCGCTGGCGATTGAGTGGCAGCACGGCGATTTAGCCCTGCGCGGCTGGGTCGCCGATCCGAAGAGTAACACCGCTGCGTTTACCGATATTCAATATTGCTATGTGAACGGGCGCATGATGCGCGACCGGTTGATTAACCACGCTATTCGCCAGGCCTGCGAAGATAAGCTCGGGGCCGATCAGCAACCCGCTTTTGTGCTCTATCTGGAGATCGACCCGCATCAGGTGGATGTGAACGTCCATCCGGCCAAGCATGAAGTGCGCTTTCACCAGTCGCGGCTGGTGCATGACTTTATCTACCAGGGCGTGCTGAGCGTGTTGCAGCAACAGCTTGACGCGACGCTGCCGCTCTCGGACGAACCCGCGCCGCGCGCGCTGCCGGAAAACCGCGTGGCCGCCGGGCGCAATCAGTTTGCCGAACCGCGCGCCGCGCGCGAACCCGAGGCAGGATCGTATTCGCCCTCTTCCGGCGGCGGATCCTCCTCCGGTGCATCTTCCCGTTCGCCTGCGAGCAGCGATCGCGGCTGGCCGAATGCGCAGCCGGGTTATCAGAAACAGCAGGGCGCGCTCTACCAGAAGCTGCTGGAAACGCCGGTGGTTGAGCCGAAAGCGGAGAAGCGAGCACCCGCTGCAACGCCAGCGCTGGACGGGCATAGCCAGAGTTTTGGCCGCGTGCTGACGCTGATTGCGCCGCACTACGCGCTGCTTGAGCGCGACGGCAAGCTGGTGCTGCTGGCATTGCCGGTGGCCGAGCGTTGGCTGCGTCATGCGCAGCTCTCGCCTGATAATGCGCCGGGCTGCGGGCAGCCGCTATTGATTCCGGTACGCCTGAAAATCTCTTCCGAGGAGAGCGCAGCGCTTAAGCGCGCGCAGCCCGTGCTGACGCAAATGGGCATTGAATTTGTGCCGGATGGCCATCACGTGACCATTCGCGCGGTGCCTTTACCCTTGCGCCAACAAAATTTACAAAACTTGATTCCTGAACTGTTAGGCTACCTGGCGCAGCAGACAAGCATTGACGCGGTGAATATCTCCCACTGGCTGGCGCGCCGTCTGGCGACTGAACATGCGCAGTGGAGTATCGCTCAGGCGATCACCTTATTAGCCGACGTTGAACGGCTTTGTCCGCATCTGGTAAAGACCCCGCCGGATGGTTTATTACAACCTGTTGATTTACAAAAGGCGATGAACGCCCTGAACGATGAGTGAAGTGAGTAAGGCAAGCCTGCCGAAGGCAATTTTTTTGATGGGCCCAACGGCCTCCGGTAAAACGGCGCTCGCAATCGCGTTACGTAAAGTTTTGCCAGTTGAGTTGATAAGCGTTGATTCAGCCCTTATCTATCAAGGCATGGATATCGGTACAGCTAAACCGAACGCGGAAGAGCTTCGCGCTGCGCCGCACCGGTTGCTTGATATCCGGGATCCGGCGCAGGCCTACTCGGCAGCTGATTTCCGCCGCGATGCGCTGGCCGAAATGAAAGCGATCACCGATGCAGGCCGTATTCCTCTGCTGGTGGGCGGCACGATGCTCTACTTTAAGGCGCTGCTGGAAGGATTATCCCCCTTGCCATCAGCCGATCCGAAGGTACGAGCCGAGATTGAACAGCAGGCTGCAGAGCGTGGATGGGATGCGTTACATGCGCAGTTACAGATAATCGATCCTGTCGCTGCAGCACGAATCCATCCGAATGATCCGCAAAGGCTTTCCCGGGCACTGGAAGTTTTTTTCATTTCGGGTAAAACTTTAACAGATCTGACGCAAACGTCAGGAGACGCTCTGCCTTACCAGGTGCATCAGTTCGCCATCGCCCCGGCGAGCCGTGAACTGCTCCATCAGCGAATCGAGCAGCGTTTTCACCAGATGTTAGCTTCAGGTTTTGAAGCAGAAGTGCGGGCGCTATTTGCTCGCGGAGATTTGCATACGGATATGCCTTCCGTTCGTTGTGTGGGATACCGCCAGATGTGGTCCTATCTTGAAGGCGAGATTTCATACGATGAAATGGTTTATCGAGGTATTTGCGCGACGAGGCAGTTAGCCAAGCGACAGATGACCTGGCTACGCGGATGGAGTGAGGTTCACTGGTTAGAGAGTGAAAAGCCAGAAAAGTCTTACCATGACGTGTTACAGGTAGTTAGTGCTATCGCAGGGTGAATGTGTACAATTACCGCGTATCGTGCGCAAATTTTTACGCAGTTTTCAGAGCTTCCGGGTTCTAAGTACAAAACAAGCATATAAGGAAAAGATAGAATGGCTAAGGGGCAATCTTTACAAGATCCGTTCCTGAACGCACTGCGTCGGGAACGTGTTCCAGTTTCAATTTATTTGGTGAATGGTATCAAACTGCAAGGACAGATTGAGTCTTTCGATCAGTTCGTAATTTTGCTGAAGAATACAGTTAGCCAGATGGTTTATAAGCACGCGATTTCAACTGTTGTTCCGTCCCGCCCGGTTTCACATCACAGCAACAATGCGGGTGGCGGCTCCAACAACAACTACCATCATGGTAGCAACGCGCAAGGCTCTGCACAGCAGGACAGCGAAGAAACCGAGTAAGGTTGAAGGCTGATTTCCAGATCGGGGAGCCAGTTTAGCTGTGTTCCCCGCTGGTATTTAATGAGGGTTTACGCTTGTTTGACCGTTATGACGCCGGTGAGCAGGCGGTGCTGGTACACATCTATTTTTCGCAAGACAAAGATATGGAAGATCTCCAGGAGTTTGAAGCTCTGGTCTCTTCCGCCGGTGTCGAAGCAATGCAGGTGATTACCGGTAGCCGTAAAGCACCGCACCCCAAATATTTCGTTGGTGAAGGTAAAGCAGTCGAGATTGCAGAAGCCGTAAAAGCAACGGGTGCGTCCGTCGTACTCTTTGATCATGCGCTATCCCCTGCCCAGGAACGTAACCTGGAGCGACTGTGCGAATGTCGCGTTATCGATCGCACCGGCCTGATTTTGGATATTTTTGCCCAGCGTGCACGAACGCACGAGGGGAAATTGCAGGTAGAACTGGCGCAGTTGCGCCATCTGGCTACGCGCCTTGTGCGTGGCTGGACCCACCTTGAAAGACAGAAGGGCGGGATTGGTTTGCGTGGTCCGGGTGAAACCCAGCTCGAAACCGACCGTCGTTTGTTACGTAATCGCATTACTCAAATCCTCTCGCGCCTGGAAAAGGTTGAGAAACAGCGTGAACAGGGGCGTCGTTCCCGTACTAAGGCGGATATTCCTACGGTTTCACTGGTGGGTTATACCAACGCCGGTAAATCGACGCTGTTTAACCAGATAACCGAAGCGCAGGTCTACGCAGCAGACCAGCTGTTCGCCACGCTGGATCCGACGTTGCGCCGCATTGACGTTGCCGATGTCGGTGAAACCGTACTGGCCGATACCGTCGGCTTTATTCGTCACCTGCCGCACGATCTGGTTGCCGCGTTTAAAGCAACGCTGCAGGAGACGCGCCAGGCGACGCTGCTGCTGCACGTGATTGACGGCGCTGATGTGCGCGTGCAGGAAAATATCGACGCGGTGAACACGGTGCTCGAAGAGATCGACGCACACGAAATCCCGACGCTGCTGGTGATGAACAAGATCGATATGCTGGAGGATTTTGAACCGCGTATCGACAGAGATGAAGAGAACAAACCGACCCGCGTCTGGCTCTCCGCCCAGACGGGGGCTGGCGTACCACTGTTATTCCAGGCTTTGACAGAACGTCTTGCCGGCGAAGTTGCGCAGCACACGCTGCGACTGCCAGCGGAAGAGGGGCGTTTAAGAAGCCGGTTTTATCAGCTTCAGGCAATAGAAAAAGAGTGGACGGAAGAGGATGGCAGCGTAGGTATGCAGATACGGATGCCCATCGTTGACTGGCGTCGACTCTGTAAACAAGAACCGGCGCTCGAAGAGTACATCGTTTGATCGGCAAAGCCTGAAGATTTTTCCCCTTTGGGGGTGCCCGCCCGCGCGGGCATACACCGCAAAATAAATATGGAGCACATACATGGCGTGGAATCAGCCCGGTAACAACGGACAAGACCGCGACCCGTGGGGAAGCAGCAAACCAGGCGGCAACTCTGAGGGAAATGGAAACAAAGGCGGTCGCGATCAGGGGCCACCTGATCTGGATGATATCTTCCGCAAGCTGAGCAAAAAGCTCGGCGGTCTGGGCGGTGGCAAAGGCACCGGCGGGAGTAATCCAGGCGCTTCTGGCCCTCGCAGTCCACTGGGCGGGCGCGTGTTCGGCATCGCTGCCGTTGCTGCCGTGGTGATCTGGGCTGCAACCGGCTTCTACACCATTAAAGAAGCGGAGCGCGGCGTGGTAACACGCTTTGGTAAATTCAGTCACCTGGTTGAACCGGGTCTGAACTGGAAGCCGACCTTTATCGACAACGTGACGGCGGTAAACGTCGAATCCGTTCGTGAACTGGCGGCCTCTGGCGTGATGCTCACCTCTGATGAAAACGTCGTGCGCGTTGAGATGAACGTGCAGTACCGTGTGACCGATCCTGAGCGCTATCTGTTTAGCGTTGCCAGCGCCGATGACAGTCTGCGCCAGGCGACCGACAGCGCCCTGCGCGGCGTAATCGGTAAATACACCATGGATCGTATTCTGACCGAAGGGCGTACCGTTATTCGTAGCGATACCCAGCGCGAGCTGGAAGAGACCATTCGTCCTTACAACATGGGTATTACCCTGCTGGACGTCAACTTCCAGGCCGCTCGTCCGCCGGAAGAGGTGAAAGCCGCGTTTGATGATGCGATTGCCGCCCGTGAGAACGAGCAGCAGTTCATTCGTGAAGCGGAAGCCTACACCAACGAAGTGCAGCCGCGTGCGAACGGCCAGGCGCAGCGTATCCTCGAAGAGGCGCGCGCGTACAAAACGCAGACCGTGCTGGAAGCGCAGGGTGAAGTGGCGCGTTTTGCCAAGATCCTGCCTGAGTATAAAGCCGCCCCGGAAATTACCCGCGAGCGTCTCTATATCGAAGCGATGGAGAAAGTGCTGAGCCACACCCGTAAAGTGCTGGTGAATGATAAAGGCGGCAACCTGATGGTGCTTCCGCTGGATCAGATGCTGAAAGGCGGTAACGCGCCGGCGGCGAAGAGCGACAGCAACGGCGCAAATAATCTGCTGCGTCTGCCGCCTGCCTCCAACTCCGGCAGCAGCGCCAACAGCAGTTCGACTTCCTCAGCGGGAGATATCATGGATCAACGCCGCGTCAACGCGCAGCGTAACGACTACCAGCGTCAGGGGGAATAACGATGCGTAAGTCAGTAATCGCGATCATCATCATCGTGCTGGTAGTGTTTTTCACCTCGATTTTCGTGGTGCGAGAAGGCGAGCGCGGAATTTCGCTGCGCTTCGGTAAAGTGCTGCGTGACGGCGACAACAAGCCGTTAGTCTTCGAACCGGGCCTGCACTTCAAACTGCCGTTTATTGAATCAGTCAAACTGCTCGATGCGCGTATCCAGACCATGGATAACCAGGCGGATCGCTTTGTGACCAAAGAGAAGAAAGACCTGATCGTCGACTCCTATATCAAGTGGCGCATCAGCGATTTCAGCCGTTACTACCTGGCTACCGGCGGCGGTGACGTCTCCCAGGCAGAAGTGCTGCTGAAACGTAAGTTCTCTGACCGTCTGCGTTCTGAGATTGGTCGCCTGGATGTTAAAGATATCGTCACCGACTCCCGCGGCCGTTTGACCTCGGAAGTGCGCGACGCGCTGAACTCCGGCTCTGCGGGCACTGAAGATGAAGTGGTCACGCCAGCGGCGGATGACGCTATCGCGAAAGCAGCGGAACGCGTTCAGGCTGAAACGAACGGCAAAGTGCCGGTCATCAACCCGAACAGTATGGCGGCGCTGGGCATTGAAGTGGTCGATGTGCGCATTAAGCAGATCAACCTGCCGACTGAAGTGTCGGATGCGATCTACAACCGTATGCGCGCCGAGCGTGAAGCGGTTGCACGTCGCCATCGTTCACAGGGCCAGGAAGAGGCGGAAAAACTGCGTGCTACTGCGGACTATGAAGTGACGAAAACGCTGGCAGAAGCCGAGCGTCAGGGTCGCATCATGCGTGGTGAAGGCGATGCCGAAGCGGCGAAACTGTTTGCTGATGCCTTCAGCCAGGATCCGGACTTCTACGCCTTTATCCGTAGCCTGCGTGCGTACGAAAACAGCTTCGACAGCAACCAGGATGTGATGGTGCTGAGCCCGGATAGCGATTTCTTCCGTTATATGAAGACGCCGGCGTCCACCGCGCGCTAATATCGCGTCAACGGTTTTGATAATGAAAACCACCGCCTCAGGCGGTGGTTTTTCTTTTGTAAGGATGACCCATGAACGCAACAATCTGGCTCGCGCTGGCGTTAGTTTTGGTGCTTGAAGGGCTTGGCCCGATGCTCTATCCGCGTGCCTGGCGGCGAATGATCGCCTCATTGAGCCAGCTTCCGGATAATATTTTGCGCCGTTTTGGCGGCGGACTTGTGGTCGCAGGCATCGTTGTCTACTACATGTTGAGGAAAACGATTGGCTGAGGCAATAATCGGCTAACTCGCGGGAATTTTGCACGGAAAAAGTGCTGATTCTCTAAAAAAGCGGTGGTAGAATCCATTTTTAAGCAAACGGTGATTTTGAAAAAATGGGTAACAACGTCGTCGTACTGGGCACCCAATGGGGTGACGAAGGTAAAGGGAAGATTGTCGATCTTCTGACTGAACGGGCTAAATATGTTGTGCGCTACCAGGGCGGTCACAACGCAGGCCATACTCTCGTAATCAACGGTGAAAAAACCGTCCTCCATCTTATTCCATCAGGCATTCTTCGCGAAAACGTCACCAGCATCATCGGTAACGGTGTTGTGCTGTCGCCTGCTGCGCTGATGAAAGAGATGAAAGAACTGGAAGACCGTGGTATCCCGGTTCGCGAACGTCTGCTGCTCTCTGAAGCCTGCCCGTTAATCCTTGATTATCACGTTGCGCTGGACGTTGCTCGCGAGAAAGCGCGCGGTGCGAAAGCGATCGGCACTACCGGTCGTGGTATCGGCCCGGCGTATGAAGATAAAGTTGCCCGTCGCGGTCTGCGCGTTGGCGACCTGTTCGATAAAGCGACCTTCGCCGATAAACTGAAAGAAGTGATGGAATATCACAACTTCCAGCTGGTGAACTACTACAAAGTTGAAGCGGTTGACTACCAGAAAGTGCTGGACGATGTGATGGCAATTGCCGACATCCTGACCGCCATGGTTGTTGACGTTTCCGACTTGCTGGATCAAGCGCGTAAGCGCGGCGACTTCGTGATGTTCGAAGGCGCGCAGGGTACGCTGCTGGATATCGACCACGGTACCTATCCGTACGTCACCTCCTCTAACACCACCGCAGGCGGTGTTGCCACCGGTTCCGGCCTTGGCCCGCGCTACGTTGATTACGTGCTGGGCATCATCAAAGCCTACTCCACCCGCGTGGGTGCAGGTCCGTTCCCGACCGAACTGTTTGATGAAACCGGCGAGTTCCTCTGCAAGCAGGGTAACGAATTTGGCGCGACCACCGGTCGTCGTCGTCGTACCGGCTGGCTGGACGCCGTTGCCGTGCGCCGTGCCGTACAGATCAACTCCCTCTCTGGTTTCTGCCTGACCAAGCTGGACGTGCTGGATGGCCTGAAAGAGGTGAAAATCTGCGTCGCTTACCGCATGCCGGATGGCCGCGAAGTGGACACCACGCCGCTGGCAGCCGACAACTGGGAAGGTATCGAGCCGATCTACGAAACCATGCCGGGCTGGTCTGAAACCACCTTTGGTGTGAAAGAGCGCAGCGGTCTGCCGCAGGCAGCGCTCAATTACATCAAACGTATTGAAGAACTTACTGGTGTACCGATCGATATCATCTCTACTGGTCCGGATCGCACTGAGACCATGATTCTGCGCGACCCGTTCGACGCATAATCCTGCTAAAGGGCGCGAAATCCGCGCCCTTTCTCCTCGCTTTTTTTACCTTTCTGTTCAAATAAATTAGCGACCTGACTGGTGGCTGGTTTATCATCAATAAAGTCAATACCTGCGGGTATCTCGCTTTTTTTCCTGTTATTGAGGTTGGTGTGCAGTTAACAAGCTTTACCGATTACGGTTTACGCGCTTTGATTTACATGGCGGCATTGCCGGAAGGGCAGATGACCAACATTTCTGCAGTGACAGAAACGTATGGTGTCTCCCGTAATCATATGGTTAAGATAATCAATCAGCTAAGTCGTGAAGGCTATGTCGCGGCGGTGCGTGGAAAAAATGGCGGTATCCGCCTGGGTAAGCCAGCGCGAGATATTCGTATCAGTGATGTTGTGCGCTCCCTTGAACCGCTGACCCTGGTGAACTGCCACAGCGATTTTTGCCACATCACCAACGCTTGCCGACTGAAAGTCGCCCTCTCAAAAGCCGTGCAGAGTTTCCTGAAGGAACTTGATAACTACACGCTTGCCGATTTGGTTGAAGAGAATCAACCGCTTTACAAATTATTGCTGGTGGAATGACGAAACGCTCCGCCAGAGCTGACAACGGAGGAACCGCTATGTCACAAGATCCTTTCCTCGAACGCGAAACTGAAAAATACTCTAATCCTATTCCCAGCCGCGAATTTATCCTCGACCATCTCTCCAAACGCGAAAAGCCTGCCAGCCGCGATGAACTGGCTGTTGAGCTCAATATCGAAGGCGAAGAACAACATGAAGCCCTGCGCCGCCGTCTGCGCGCCATGGAGCGCGACGGGCAGCTTGTCTTCACCCGCCGCCAGTGCTACGCCTTACCGGAACGTCTCGACCTGCTGAAAGGCATTGTTATCGGCCACCGCGACGGCTACGGCTTCCTGCGCGTTGAAGGCCGCAAAGACGATCTCTATCTCTCCAGCGAGCAGATGAAAACCTGCATTCACGGCGATCAGGTGCTGGCACAGCCGCTGGGCGCGGACCGCAAAGGGCGCCGCGAAGCGCGCATTGTCCGCGTTCTGGTGCCGAAAACCGGGCAGATTGTCGGCCGCTACTTCACCGACGCAGGCGTCGGCTTTGTAGTGCCGGACGACAGCCGTCTGAGCTTCGATATCCTTATCCCGCCTGAAGAGATTATGGGCGCGCGCATGGGCTTTGTGGTGGTGGTCGAACTGACCCAGCGCCCGACTCGCCGCACCAAAGCGGTAGGTAAAATTGTTGAAGTGCTGGGCGACAACATGGGCACCGGCATGGCCGTCGATATGGCGCTGCGCACCCATGAAATTCCCTACCAGTGGCCGCCAGAAGTTGAAAAACAGATTGCTGACCTGAAAGAACAGGTGCCGGAAGAGGCCAAAGTGGGTCGCGTCGATCTGCGCAATCTGCCACTGGTCACTATTGATGGCGAAGACGCCCGCGACTTTGATGACGCCGTTTACTGTGAGAAGAAACGCGGCGGCGGCTGGCGCTTATGGGTTGCCATCGCCGATGTCAGCTACTACGTGCGCCACGGTACGCCGCTGGATAACGAAGCGCGTAATCGCGGCACCTCGGTCTACTTCCCGTCGCAGGTCGTTCCAATGCTGCCGGAAGTGCTCTCCAACGGCCTCTGCTCCCTGAACCCGCAGGTGGACCGCCTCTGTATGGTGTGCGAGATGACCATCTCCGCCAAAGGGCGTCTGACCGGGTATAAGTTCTACGAAGCGGTAATGAGCTCCCACGCGCGTCTGACCTACACCAAGGTGTGGCATATGCTGCAGGGCGACGGCGAGCTGCGCGAGCAATACGCGCCGCTGGTGAAACACATTGAAGAGCTGCATACCCTCTATAAAACCCTTGAGCAGGCGCGCGCCGAGCGCGGCGGCATCTCCTTTGAGAGCGAAGAGGCGAAGTTTATTTTCAACGCCGAACGCCGCATTGAGCGCATTGAACAGACGCAGCGTAACGACGCGCACAAGCTGATTGAAGAGTGCATGATCCTCGCCAATATCTCTGCGGCACGCTTCGTTGAGAAGGCAGAAGAGCCAGCGCTGTTCCGTATTCACGATAAACCGACCAACGACGCTATTACCTCGTTCCGTACCGTGCTCGCCGAGCTGGGTCTGGAGCTGCCGGGCGGTAACAAGCCTGAGCCGCGCGATTATGCCGCGCTGCTGGAATCGATCGCCGATCGTCCCGATCACGAGATGCTGCAAACCATGCTGCTGCGCTCGATGAAACAGGCGATCTACGATCCGGAAAACCGCGGCCACTTTGGTCTCGCGCTGCAATCCTATGCGCACTTTACCTCGCCGATTCGCCGCTACCCGGATCTTTCGCTGCACCGCGCGATTAAGTATCTGCTGGCGAAAGAGAACGGCGAGAAGGGCAACAGCACCGCGACGGGCGGCTGGCACTACAGCATGGAAGAGATCCTCCAGCTGGGTCAGCACTGTTCGATGGCCGAGCGCCGCGCCGATGAAGCGACCCGTGATGTTGCGGACTGGCTGAAGTGCGACTTTATGCAGGATCAGGTGGGTAACACCTTCTCCGGCGTGATCGCCAGCGTCACCGGTTTCGGCTTCTTTGTGCGTCTCGTGGATCTCTTTATCGACGGTCTGGTGCACGTCTCGTCGCTGGATAACGACTACTATCGCTTTGACCAGGTTGGTCAGCGCCTGATTGGCGAATCCGGCGGTCAGACCTATCGCCTCGGCGACCGGGTTGAAGTGAAGGTTGAAGCGGTCAATATGGACGAGCGCAAGATCGACTTCTCGCTCATCTCCAGCGAGCGCGCCCCGCGTAACCCGGGTAAAACCGATCGCGAGCGTAATAAGAAAGGCACCGCAGGGCGCAGCAACGCGAGCAAAAAACCGCCGCGTCGCCAGGCCAATAAAAAGGTGAATTTCGAGCCGGATAGCGAATTCCGCGGCGATAAAGCCAAGGGCAAGGCGAAAAAAGCGAAAAAGCCCTCTGAGAAAACGCAAAAAATAGCCGCCGCGACCAAAGCCAAACGCGCGTCGCGCAAGAAAAAAGCCGATTGATAATCAAAACCCCTTCTGCAAAGAGGGGGTTTTTCTTTATTGGGGCAGGGTGGTAAATCTCAGCGAAATAACGCGTCAGAGAAAAGCCGTTTCGGCGCTACCAATTTCCCTTAAGTCATATCCATTGAATTTCATACCGATGCCGTGCTCTGGATCGATTTCCGTCGAAAAGAGTAAACCGAACTCCCTATCTTCCTGCGACAGTAGATAGATTTTTATTAGCGTCAGATCGCTGAGCGCTGCGGAATAGATCCGCGCCGTATAGTTCTGTGCTTCGATAATCGCGGTATCAAAAATGGCGTGTTGCTGATGAATAAGAAAGGCGATTGTCTCCCTTATATTTTCATCCACCACATCGCACTCAAGGGCAGTGCATTGCACTTTCTGCGCGCCAAAAGCGGGCAGGGTTAAATCTGTCGTTATACCTTCATCATCTTCATAAAAATCGAACTCATCGCAGCCCATCTCTTCTCTCCTGAGCAGGTTGACACCGCGCTGCAAAGCCGCGTCAGAGCGCGCTATACAAGGGGTGGAAAGGGGGAAGGGTATCAAAACCAGAGGATATATCTTTAAAAAGATTGCGCGCTAACGTTTTCACGTCTAACTTGTCGGTGTTGTACAAGTTTCGTGGGGAAATCTGTACAACATACTGGGCTGACTGCAAAGGATAGCCACGTCACTTTTTTTAGCGAGTTTATGATGAATAACGCGACTTTTAAGACATTTGAGACTACAGACAGCAAGCTTCATGCCTTTGAGGCCGAAAAACAGATTATTGACGAGCTGACCTTTGCACTGAAATCAGTGAAAACCGTGGTAACCAATAAGGATCTGATTCTGGCCCTTATTAGCCGCCTCGAGACGGAATCCGATGTTGTCCAGAATGATATCCTGCGCAACGCGCTGGAGATGATTGTTCATCGCACCCAGGATGATATCTAAATAAATGGATTTAGCACGGCAGCCTCTGCGCAAGTGGAGGCTGCCGTTTTTTATTAATGGATCTTGTCGTCTGCGCCTGGCTTCCACTGTGCGAGGAAGTTCTTACGGCTCACCGGCACACGCGAACGTTCGTTCGACGTTTTGGCAATCATCGCCTGAATCTCATCAATAGCGCTGTCGCAGGCGGCAATACCTTCGCGGTTTACTGCCTGTTTGCGTTTGTCATTGAGTATTTCCAGCACGGCGCGAAAAGAGATTGCCTCATCGGTGTTCAGCAGCTGTTTAACCGCCTTCTCAATAAGCACGCCTGCCTTTTTTTCGGTATCAATGGTGCTCATGGTCTCCTCCTGTTAGGGGCTGCGAAGCGAGGCTCTCACTCTTTCAGTGCGCTCTGCTTTTTTTGCCACCCCTGCGTTGGTGAGCGTTCTCTGGAAAAGATCTCCAGCTGAGTCAAACCTGCCTCTTTTAATTAATAAAAAATCGCCCTGAACGAATAAAGATGCATATTTAAATCGCCTTATAAGAATTGTCGCTAAAAAAAGTTTTCTTATAAGCGGTGAAACACTTTGTATATTAAATAATAAGTCGCGATTTTGAATTAATCACTGTTTATTTAATTATAAAAGATATTTGTGCTCTCTTCTTTTTTTGAGAACTATCTGCTTTTTATTTTATTGCTGATAATAAAAAACAGAAAAAGTATGGTTTTAAATATTTTATTTTTCAGTGAGATAGGTGATGTCCTTGTCAGGCTGGCGTGTATCAGAAAACAGCTGATTTTGTTATTAGAAAGCATAACAGTTTGCGCTATTTTTATGATAACAGTTGGGCGTGAATTGAGATTTAGCTTAATCATTAAATCTGGAAAATAGGCCGTTCTGGTCGTTATTTTCCAGATTTGCAACATACCGTTACGCTTGTTTATTAATAGTCACATTGTCATAGACCATAAATACCCTGGTGGTGCCAGCGAGGCCGCTATATCCACCCTGACCGCCGCCAAGATGGCAGGCGAGTGCGGTAAAGGTCCAGGCATCTTCTGTCGAGGCGCTAATCTGGCGTGTGGTTAACGCTTCCAGACCATGCTGCTCGCCGAACGTGCGCACGCAGGCGGCATATTCGCCCAGCGGTTCGCGCACGGAAGGGTGATCCCAGCCCCATAGCCAGGAGCCCTCTTCGGTATCATAGGTGCCCACTACTTGAACCGGCGCGGTAATGACCCACCCCTTTTCATGATTGGTAAAGGTAATGGTCCCTGCATCGAGATCGACGCCCCACTCGGCGCTGTCGATCCCCCACATCTCCGTTGCCGCCTGCGTACGCTGCTGCATCTCATTATTGGCGCGGGCAATGGTCAGGTCGGGTTCGCGAAGCACTTCATCCTTCGCTTTATCATTACCGCCGCCAAACCACTTCTTAAAAAAATTGGCCATCCAGGGTCTCCATTAACGCGTTGTCGTTTCGGCAAAATTTAGCACGCAGGGCTTGATAACCAGATGAAAAAACACCGCCCGCAGGCGGTGTTGTCGTGGTTAACGAACCAGATGCAGGAAGTGTAGATGCTTTTCATATTGATCAAGAATATCGTTGATCAACTGCTCCTGGTTCCAGCCCATAACATCATAGTTTTGCCCGCCCTCTTTCAGGTAGATTTCCGCGCGGTAGTACTTATGCTGCTCCGCCTGTTGTTCATCGCTCTCCAGACCCGAAATCGCAAAGGTAGGGGTGTTATACCCGCGCAGCCTCACTTCATAGATAAAGTTAAGCTCATCGCCCAGGTCGACTTCGAAGCGAATACGATCGTCCGCCGCGTCGCTGATGGTGCTGCGCGTTCCCTGCTTATTCAGCTCCTCCTGCACCAGCGTCATGGCCGGCTGGATAACATCATCCATAAAACGTTTTACCAGCGAGCGTTTGGGCAGATAGGCGATATTACGTAACCGGCGCTGCCACGGAATCGGGTTGCGCGCCGCAGTCGGCGCGATGGTCGCCATGCTTTGGCTTTCACGTTTTGTGAGATCCCGGCGCAACGCTTTCAACAGCCCATAAATCGAGATCAGCAGGATCACCGAGAAGGGCAGCGCACTGGCAATGGTCACCGTTTGCAACGCGCTTAACCCGCCCGCCAGCAGCAGCGCAATCGCCACCACGCCCATTAGCCCTGCCCAGAAGATGCGCTGCCAGACCGGCGTATGGCTTGAGCCGCCTGAGGCGAGGGTATCCACCACCATGGCACCAGAGTCAGCAGAGGTGACAAAGAAGACGATCACCATCGCCATGGCGATAAACGACAGGATGCTGGAGAAGGGGAAGTGCTCAAGGAAGTTAAACAGTGCCAGCGCGACATCCTGCTGCACGGTGTCAGCCAGGTCGCGTGCGCCTTCGGTCATGATGAGATGGATCGCGCTGTTACCAAACACCGTCATCCACAGCAGCGTGAAACCTGCCGGGACAAACAGCACGCCGGTGACAAACTCACGGATCGTTCTGCCACGGGAGACGCGGGCGATAAACATACCGACAAATGGCGACCAGGAGAGCCACCAGCCCCAGTAGAGCAGCGTCCAGCCACCCAGCCAGTTGCTCGACTTCGGTTCATAGGCGTAAAGGTTAAATGTCTTACTCACCAGCTCGGAGAGATATCCGCCGGTGTTCTCGACAAAGGATTTAAGCAGCAGCACCGTCGGACCCAGCAGCATCACTAACGCCAGCAGCAGCAGCGCCAGGCTGAGGTTCAGTTCAGAGAGAATACGAATCCCTTTATCCAGCCCCGATACCACGGAAATGGTGGCAAGACCGGTGATCACGACGATCAAAATAACCTGCACGGTTTCATTAATCGGCACACCGAAAAGGTGATTCAGACCAGCATTGACCTGCAATACGCCATAGCCCAGCGAGGTGGCGACGCCAAAGACCGTACCGATCACCGCGAAAATATCGACGGCGTGACCCAAAGGCCCATAAATGCGATCGCCAATAATCGGGTAGAGCGCGGAGCGCAACGTCAACGGCAAACCGTGGCGGTAGCTGAAGAAGGCGAGGATCAAGGCGACAATCGCGTAGATGGCCCAGGCATGCAGACCCCAGTGGAAAAAGGTCAGGCGCATCGCCTGCTTCGCCGCCTCAATGGTTTCAGGTGTCCCCACCGGTGGCGATAAATAGTGCATCACCGGCTCCGCCACACCAAAGAACATCAGGCCGATTCCCATGCCTGCCGAAAAGAGCATGGCGAACCAGGAGTGGTAGCTGAAATGGGGCTGTGCATGGTCGGGCCCAAGTTTTATGTCGCCGTAGCGCGAAAGCCCCAGGAAGGTCACGCTCAGCAGGATCAGCGCGACGGCAAGGATATAAAACCAGCTGGCATTGGTGAAAAGCTCCTGCTGTAACAGCTTGAATTTGCTGTCAGCCAGCTCGGGGAAAAGCGATGCGAAAGCCACAAGGAGCACGATTAATAACGCCGATGTGAAAAACACCGGCTTATTAATCGTGTTACCCGGCTTTTTTGTCGAAAGATCTTGTTCACTCATAATCTATTCATTCCATAGGTTAGTTGCCCTGAACGGATATAAAGAACAGCGAAATAGTAACAAATATGATGGTCATGAGAAGTTATTATTCGAATAAATATAACCATGTAAAAAATAAGATTTATGCGGTAATGCCTGGCTCGCAGGATTTTGTCTTTGTTATTGGAAGGAGAGGCGCAGTAGAGAATCGATCCTGCCAGCATGCCAATTTTAAGGCGGAGGAGTCGGGGAGAAGCGCTCTCCCCGATATGCACGAATATTAGAAGGTAACGCCAGCGCCTAAATAGGCTCCATCGATAATGGTATGGCCCGGACGGCCATCTTTGCCATCGACACTTGCGTGGCGGTAACCGGCTTTAAGCGTAAGCGGCGTGATAGGTGTCCACTTAATGCCGCCATTCGCTTCGACATAGTTTTTCACGCTGTTGGTCAGACCCTCCGGTGCGGAGTAGCCTTCGCCATAGAGATGAACGCTGTCCGTCAGCGCCCAGTCGATACCGCCGCCAATCGGGAAGGCTACGCCGTTATCACCTTTTTTCGGCCCGAGGTAGACGGCTTTCGTGCCGGCAGAGAGGGTCAACGGACCGAGGCCAAAGTTATAACCCACGCCCAGGCTGCCCAGCTGCGCGCCATCTTTGGTATTTTTTACCCAGTTGCTCTCTGCATATAAGCCGTCTGAGCTTTTGCCTAATTCAGCATTGAGATTGGTGTAGTTCTTGCTTTGTTCGGCAGTAAAACCCATTGCCAGCGCTGAACCGGATGCCATCACCAGAGATAAAGATAAAAGAACAGATAATTTTTTCACGTTTGTCACTCCTCAATAATTTCGCAGTGAACTTATCAAGCGAGCTTCTGTCTGAAAAACTGCTCTGGTCTCAAAATGTAAATTGCGTAACGCCTGATATTTAATGCGCTTTGTGGCTATTATTTAACGATGTCAATGCTGATTACCCGTCTGGTTTAGCGTTGGTTTAATTCCCCACCTCAATTAATATTGAATATTAATCCTGGTTGTTCTTTTTTTAATCATCGATTTAAACGTGAAAAGTATTACCATCGCAATTAATAATAATCATTTCTCTTTGACTTTAATATGCAGTTACATTTTTTGAAATAATTATATCTGCCACGAACTTTATAACCCTGCTTGCTTACAAGTTTGCATCATCTATCGTCCATTGCTGAAGAGCTGCTCCGCTTCGCTAAAGCACGCTTGCTCCAGCCCACAACCGCGTGGTGTAAAATTATTTTTAACGACATTAATAGCACCCTAATAAAGTGCCATCGCTAAAAAGCTAAATAAATATGATATATCCTAAGCGAAGCGGTAATATTTTATGCCGAAATGAATTCGTTGTGCGTTGCAGTAATACGTGATTTAGATCATGAATACTGTACTTTACGCATAAGCTGAAGAATAAATCATAAAGTTAAATTTTAAGGCTGACGATAACTGGGAAATAGCGCCCCCAATCTAACTTTATGGTGAACCGTATGTCCGTTACCGCTTTAATAGGAAACATCGCGAATAATCTAAGCGTCGGCAAAAAACTGACCTCCAGTTTTATTATCGTGCTTATTATTATGATGATTACCGTTGCAACAGGTCTTATTGGCTTTAAAAAAGTTGAAGAAAATGCGGACAAAGAAGCGGTTACCGTCCAGATGGTAAATACACTCAGCACCGCACGCCTTAACCGCACCCTTTATCAATATACCGGCTCGGCAGAAAACGCTGATAAAAACCTCAAAGCTTTACAACAGATTATTGAGCTGGCGAAAACGCTGGATACCTTTTCCTGGAGCCAGGAAGGCCAGACAAAAATTGACAGCCTGCAACAGCAAACCGAAACCTATATGGCACAAAGGAGCACCTTTGTTTCGTCAATACAGCGCCGTAATGAGCTGGCCGCCGCGTTGCGTAGTGCAAAGATTGAAGATATCGCCCAGCAGGCCGCTTCACTGAGCGTCAGCGATAGCTTGCTACCTGAAAGCGCGGTGGTGGCCGTGCGCCTTGAAGCCCGGTTGCAGCAGTCGGCGCTATTAATTGAAGAGCTGATTGACTCCGGCAGCGCTGATACGGCTGCCCGTCTCAGCACCGCACTTCAGCAAAGCGCGGAATATGGTAAAGCGCTCGCCGGGCAGGGCGGAGAACTCGCCTCTTTAAATGCCGCCTTGACCACCGAGCTTGCCAGCCTGCAGGGGAATATTGACCAGTTCGTTACTACGTTTGCCAATCAGGCAACGCAGTCCAAAACCCTGACCGGCACCGCCACCCAGTTAAACGAATCCGTTGAGAATTTCTTCGTCTGGCAGCAGGCGCAGGTGAAGGAAACCATGTCTCATGCGATGACTATCATGCTGCTTGCAGCCGCAGTAGGCATTGCGATTGCGCTGCTGATTGCCTGGCGCATCACCCGTAACATTACCCGCCCGCTGCGTGAAACGCTGCACATCGCCGAGCGCATTTCGCAGGGCGATCTCACCATGTCTATCACCACCCAACGTCGCGATGAGCCGGGGCTGCTGCTGCAAGCGGTTTCCGTGATGAATGAGAACCTGAAAGAGGTGATCTCCCGTGTGCGTAGCGGCGTGGAGAGCGTGTCGCGCGCCTCGGCGGAAATCGCCGCGGGCAATATCGATCTCTCCTCGCGTACTGAGCAGCAATCCGCTGCGGTAGTGGAAACTGCCGCCAGTATGGAGGAGCTGACCTCGACGGTGAAACAGAATGCGGAAAACGCCAGCCATGCCAGCAAACTGGCGGCAGAGGCCTCTTCCAGCGCCGACCGCGGTGGCAAGATTGTTGGTGAAGTGGTCACCACCATGGAGGGGATCCGCGCCAGCTCGCACAAAATTGGCGACATCATCAACGTTATTAACAGCATCGCTTTCCAGACCAATATCCTCGCGCTTAACGCCGCAGTAGAAGCGGCGCGTGCGGGCGAACAGGGACGCGGGTTTGCGGTTGTTGCAGGCGAGGTGAGAACGCTGGCGCAGCGCAGCGCCACGGCGGCGAAAGAGATTGAAGCCCTGATCCACGAAGCGGGTAGCCAGGTGGAGAACGGTTCTAAGCTGGTGGCGGGTGCCGGTGAAGCGATGGAGGGGATCGTCAACTCTGTGGCCCAGGTCCGCAATATCATGAACGAGATTGCCGGCGCGTCAGAAGAGCAGAGCCGCGGCATCTCGCAGATCGGTCAGGCGATGGCAGAGATGGATACCACCACTCAGCAGAACGCCGCGCTGGTGGAGGAGTCCTCTGCGGCAGCAAGCTCCCTCGAAGAGCAGGCGCGCGAGCTGGAGCAGACCATCTCCATCTTTACCCTCTCCGGTCATAAAGCGCAGGCCGCGAAAAAGCCTGCGGTAAGCAAGACCGCCGCGCTTAAACCGGCGCTGGCAGAGACAAGCTGGGAAAGTTTTTAACGCGCATTGACCGGGGGTTACCTGAACCTGCCGCCTTGTGCGGCGGGTTAAGTTCGACCTGAGGCGTGGGTTGGTTATAATGGGCGCCGGTGATATCTATCACGGCCCTAACAACCCGGCGCAAACCGCCCCAAATGAGTACCATCAATGAGTGAAATGATTTACGGCATCCACGCGGTGCAGGCCCTGCTGGAGCGCGCCCCGGAGCGTTTTCAGGAAGTCTTTATTCTGAAAGGCCGCGAAGATAAACGTCTTCTGCCGCTGATCCACGCGCTGGAAGCGCAGGGCGTGGTGATCCAGGTGGCGAACCGCCAGTATCTGGATGAGAAGAGCGAAGGCGCAGTGCACCAGGGGATCATTGCACGCGTTAAGCCTGGCCGTCAGTATCAGGAAAACGATCTGCCGGATCTGATCGCCAGCCTCGATCAACCCTTCTTTTTGATCCTCGATGGCGTTACGGATCCCCATAACCTCGGGGCCTGTTTGCGTAGCGCCGATGCGGCGGGCGTCCATGCGGTGATCGTACCGAAAGATAAATCGGCCCAGCTCAACGCCACGGCGAAAAAGGTGGCCTGCGGCGCGGCGGAGAATGTACCGCTGATCCGCGTGACCAACCTGGCGCGCACCATGCGTCTGTTGCAGGAAGAGAGTATCTGGATCGTCGGCACCGCGGGCGAAGCGGATCACACCCTGTTCCAGAGCAAAATGACCGGGCCGATGGCGTTGGTGATGGGTGCGGAAGGTGAAGGTATGCGCCGTCTGACCCGCGAGCACTGCGATGAGCTGATCAGCATTCCGATGGCGGGCAGCGTCTCCTCGCTGAACGTTTCGGTCGCGACCGGTATCTGCCTGTTTGAAGCGGTGCGCCAGCGCAGTTAAGTGCGTTTAATGCCGGATGGCGCTTCGCTGATCCGGCCTACGGAACAATGCCGGATGGCGCTTCGCTTATCCGGCCTACGCAATAATGCCGGATAGTGCTTTGCTTATCCGGCCTACGCAAAATCGCGCTGTTACTCCTCGAGCGACCGCAAATGGTCATCTTTATTGAGCGTCATCAGCGCCGCAATGCTCACCACCGCAGTCGCCATCACGTAATAGGCCGGAATATCCAGGTTGCCGGTCTCCTTAATCAGCCCGGTAATGATTAACCCCGCACAGCCCGAAAAGAGCGCGTTTGAGAGCGAATAGGCTACGCCGAGGCCGGTGTAGCGCACGCGCGTTGGAAACATCTCTGACAGCATCGCCGGGCCGGGGCCTGCCAGCACGCCCACCAGCCCGCCCGCAATCAGCACCACCACCGCTTTTACCGCCAGCGTGCTCGACTCTGCCTGCAAGATTTTGAGCAGCGGCAGCGCAAGGATCAGCAGCAAGAGGGTCGCTGTCACCATCACCGTGCGGCGGCCATAACGGTCGCTCGCTATTCCGGCAGGTATGATGGTAAGCGCAAAGCCGACATTGGAGATCACCGCAATCAGCAGCGCCTGGTTAAAGCCGGTATGCAGCGCCGATTGCAGGTAGGTCGGCATAATCACCAGATAGGTGTACCCGGCGGCGGACCACACCATCACCCGGCCGATGCCCATAAAAATCGCTTTCAACGTCGCGGCGCGGTTAGCCCGCTGAGCGGGCGGTTTCTCCTGCTGCTGCACAAAACTCGGCGTCTCCTCCATGCTCACCCGCAGCCACAGCGCGACCACGCCCATCGGCAGGGCGAGGAAGAAGGGGATGCGCCAGCCCCACTCGTGCAGCGCTTCCGGCGTGAGGATCGCCGAGAGCAGCGCCACCACCCCCGCGCCGCTGAGCAGCCCCAGCGCAACGGTAAAGGATTGCCAGGCACCATATAGCCCGCGTTTGCCGCGCGGGGCGAACTCGGTCATCAGCGACACCGCGCCGCCATACTCACCGCCGGCAAACAGCCCCTGCAAAATGCGCAGCCCGGTAATGATCAGTGGTGCGGCAATACCAATCGAGGCATAGACCGGCACCATACCGATGGCGGCGGTCGCCAGCGTCATCAGCACCAGGACGATAATCAGCGTCGGTTTACGCCCCAGCCGATCGCCGATGCGCCCGAACAGCACCGCGCCCAGCGGGCGAAAGAAAAAGGCGATGGCAAACGACGCGTAAGTGAGGATCAGGCTGGTCAACCCCGTGTCGCCCGCCAGCTGGAAGAAGTTTTTCGCAATCACGGTGGCGAGAAAGCCATACACCGCAAATTCGTACCACTCGATAAAGTTGCCAATCGAGCCGGCGATAAGCGCACGCTTGTGCGCATCTGGCGCAGGGTGAGGTGAATGCATAATGATTCTCGTTGGGAAGGTGAGAATAAATTATTCATTAGAATGTCAGCCGGGAAATATATTATTCCTGAATAATGTGAGCCGTTTCACGATTGATCGCAACGATATTACCGCTGTGTGACTCCCCTCCCATGCAGCGCCAGCGCGGGCTGTCCATACTTAGCGGCGTGGCCATTGAAGGAGGGCGAGAGCATGCGCTGGCAAACGCACACCGTTTTTAACCAACCCATTCCCCTGCATAACAGCAACCTGTTTCTGTCTGACCGTCCCCTCTACGACGCAGTGATGCGCGAGGGCGCGGCGTGGGACGCGGAACTGCTCGCCAGCATCGGTCAGCAGCTCGGCACAGCGGAATCTCTTGAACTCGGTCGGCTGGCAAATGCCAATCCACCGGAACTGCTGCGCTACAGCAGCACCGGCGAGCGGCTGGATGATGTGCGCTTCCACCCGGCCTGGCACCTTTTAATACAGGGACTGTGCAGCAACCGCGTGCATAACCTGGCGTGGGAAGAGCAGGCGCGCGCCGGATCGTTTGTTGCGCGCAGTGCCCGTTTCGTGCTGCATGCGCAGGTGGAGTCCGGCACGCTGTGTCCCATCACCATGACTTTTGCCGCCACGCCACTATTACAGCAGGCACTTCCCGCTGCTTTTGCAGGCTGGCAGCAACCGCTGCTCAGCGATCGTTACGATCCTCATCTGCTGCCGGGCGGGGAGAAGCGCGGGCTGCTTATCGGCATGGGGATGACGGAGAAGCAGGGCGGCTCCGATGTGCTAAGTAACACCACACGCGCGGAGAAGAGTGGCGATCACTACCGGCTGGTGGGGCATAAGTGGTTCTTTTCGGTGCCGCAAAGCGATGCGCACTTAGTGCTGGCGCAGACGCCGGGCGGGCTATCCTGCTTCTTTGTGCCGCGCTTTCTGCCGGACGGGGAGCGTAACGGCGTGCGCCTTGAGCGGCTCAAAGAGAAGCTCGGCAACCGTTCGAACGCCAGCAGCGAAGCGGAGTTTGTTGACGCCTGCGGCTGGCTGCTCGGCGAAGAGGGCGACGGCGTACGCCAGATCCTCAAAATGGGCGGGCTGACGCGCTTTGACTGCGCCCTCGGTAGTCACGGCCTGATGCGCCGCGCCTTTTCCGTGGCGCTCTATCATGCCCATCATCGCCAGGCATTTGGCAAAAACCTTGTCGATCAGCCCCTAATGCGCGATGTGCTCAGCCGCATGGCATTACAGCTGGAGGGGCAAACGGCGATGATCTTTCGCCTCGCCCGCGCATGGGATAACCGGGCGGATGCACAGGAAGCGTTATGGGCGCGGCTCTTTACGCCGGTGGCGAAGTTTGCGGTGTGTAAAAGCGGCATGCCGTTCGTTGCCGAAGCGATGGAGGTGCTGGGCGGGATCGGCTACTGCGAAGAGAGCGAACTACCGCGACTCTACCGCGAAGTACCGGTCAACAGTATCTGGGAAGGTTCGGGAAATGTGATGTGCCTGGATGTGCTGCGCGTGCTGGCCAAACAGCCGGGCGTGCTGGCGCTATTAAGCGAGGAGTTTGCGGCGGTCAAAGGGCGGGATCGCCATTTCGAACGCGCCTGGCGACAGCTCCAGCCGCGGCTGCGTAAGCCGGACGAAGTGCAGGGGCGGGAGATTACTCAGCAGCTCTGGCTACTGGGCGTCGGTGCGCAAATGCTGCGGCACGCATCGCCGCCGATAGCGCAGGCGTGGTGCCAGATGATGCTTGATACCCGCGGCGCGTCGCGGATTGATGAACAGGTCAAAAGTGACCTGCTGCTGCGCGCCACGGGCGGAGCCCATTAATCCATTTTTAAGCGGAACAGGCTGACCAGCTCGCTCAGATGCGCCCCTTTCTCACGCAGAATGCGCGCGGTCTCTTCACTCTGGGTTACGCGTCCGGCGTTGATGTGCGTGGCATCGCCAATGTGCGTCATCGCCAGGTTCACCTGATTAATCCCGGCAGACTGTTCATGAGAAGCATGGTTAATCTCATGCACCAACTGGTTGATATTGTTCATGTGATTGATGATCGCCTGCATCGCAATGCGGGTCGCCTCTGACTGAGAGTGACCTTCGCCCACTTTTTTCAGCGTATCGCCAATCAGCGCGTCAATCTCTTTCACCGCGTTGGCGCTGCGTGCCGCCAGGGCGCGAACTTCCTGGGCGACAACGGCAAAGCCTTTGCCATGTTCGCCTGCGCGCGCCGCTTCCACCGCCGCGTTAAGCGCGAGGATGTTGGTCTGGAAGGCAATTGACTCGATCACATGGGTAATATCGGCGATACGCTGTGAAGCGGCGCGAATATTTTCCATTGTCTCAACGGAGTGTTCGACGGTCTGACCGCCTTTTTTCACCGCGTCGGTGGTTTCATTTACCAGGTGCTGAGTCTGCTCCATATTGGCCGCATTTTGCTGCACGGTGGCGGCAATCTGCTCCATGCTGGCGGAGGTCTCTTCGACGCTGCTGGCCTGCTTATTGATTTGATCGCTGATCTCACTGCTGTCGGCGGCCAGTGCATTGGTGCCGAGGTTGATCTCGGCGGCGGATTCACGCACCTGCAGCACAATTTTATGCAGCCCATCGCCAATGCCATTGATCGCGGCGATCAGCTCTCCTACTTCATCGTGACGATCCACTGCCAGCGTGGCGCGCAGATCGCCTGCGGCATACTGCTGTGCCAGATCGATCACGCTACGCAGCGGACGTGACAGCCAACGGCGAATAATCACCACAAACAGCGTCGCGAAGAGCAGGGAGACGATCACGCCCGCCAGCAGGAACTGGTTACGCATGGCGTTAACATCGTGCAGCAGCGTGGCTTTATCGACTTCACCGACGACCGCCCAGTTCCAGCCGGGCAGCGCGGTGTAAGAGAGCAGCAGCGTACGGCCATCGGCGCTCTGCTGTGTCAGGGTGCCGCTCTCGTTGTTCAGCACCGCCTGCAGATCGCTTTCGCTCCACTGCGGGCGTTTGCCTTCTTGGTCACCGTGGAACAGGTAGTTGCCGAGGTTTTTCCCTGGGTTGCGGTCAATCACGAAGAAATGCCCGCTCTCGCCCAGTTTGCGTCCAAGAATTTTGCCGCGCATCACCTGCCAGGAGCGGGTGATATCAACGCCGACAAAGAGAATGGCGATGGTGTTGCCGCTGGCATCTTTTACCGGCTGGTACTGGGTGATATAGCGCTTGCCGAACAGCAGCGCGAGGCCGCGATAAACCTCACCTTTCATCACCGGAGCAAACGCCGGGCCGGCGGGATCAAGCTTGGTGCCGATCGCGCGATCGCCATTCTCTTTACGCAGAGACGTGGCAACACGCACAAATTCGTTGCCGCTGCGTACAAACAGGGTGGCAATCGCGCCGGTGCGGTTAAGGAAATCATCGGGAATAGCATTGTTGTTATGCAGTTCAACGTCACCGGCTTTCAGTAGCGGAACGTCGATGCCGTTAATCTCGCGGCGCTGTTGCGGGTCAATGACAAGCGGCTGCGGCAGGAAACTGCCGAACAAGCGGGTGTAGCTTTCAACTTCTTCAGTGAGGCTGCTGTTGAACATCTCTACCATGTCGACCACGCCTGTGGACTGGCTGTGCAGATCTTCCATAGCCAGCGTTTCCAGCTGTTGGCTGGCGTTGTTGCTCATCAGAAAGGTAAATAAAAGAAATAGCGTCGCAACGCTTGCACCAGTCAGCAAAGAGAGCTTTGCACCAAGGCTGGCACGACGAAAGAGGGCGCTCATAATGTGTCCGTTTTTGTATGTGTGAGCCTCCTTAACGGCAGGGCGCGGACAACATTTAGCGTAGATGTGTAACAATATGTTACACGGATGTATCACCCGAATAACATAATCTTAAAGAAAGTAGGGGCATAAAGAAACGCCCTGAATTAGTGGCTTTTATTGACGACACTCAGGCGTAAAGAATCGCCTGCACCTGCCACGAATCAACCTGCATCGCCTCCTGCATGCGAATAATGCGATACCAGGAAGCACCCTGTTCATCCGCTTTCAGGGCAATGACACGCTCAACATCTTGCTGGCTGCCGGCGACGTTATCGACTGAGATAAGGCCAATTTCGTTAAGCCCCGTGACGCGGTCGGCGCAGGCAAACTCGGCGGACTGCGCGGTGGTGTTCAGCATACCGGCAGAGAGTAACAGCGAGTTTAAGGCGAGAGATTGTTTCATTGTCGTCAGCTCCATTTTTCGCTACCCCGAGTCGGATCGGGGCTTCCTTACGCACAAGAGAAGTCAGAACCCAATAGTGCACAGAAGAACATCAATGGACGCAAAGCAGTGTAAAAGTCCTTAAAATCAATACCTCGCTACGATCGATAAAGCAGGGCGCGACCATACCAACGGCCGGGGAATACGCTGTCATCCATCATTATGATGACGTAATAGTCTGCTTTCGCCTCGGAGGCTTTGGCTTTGAGCGCTGTTTCTACATCCATGGGCGAGCCCATTACCGTGACGTTAACCGCCCCGATCTCCCGCAATCCCTGCGTCTGATTCCGACTAATCTCTTGCGGCGTTTCCGTGGCCGGCGGCGCAGGTTGCGGTTTGCCTTCCAGCGCGGCACAGCCGCTGATAAGCAGGGCAAATAACAGCGGCAGCAGGGCGCGCATCGGTTTCTTATCTCTACTGATAGCCATAGTGTAGTTCCTGATGGGTTTCACTTTGGGGGTCATGTTCCCGAAGTGTTAGCTTGAGCACTGATTTCGAATGAAAGTGTTTTGAAAGCGTAAGCTGGCTCTCATCATGCGCAATGCTTATGCGGAATCTGGCTTGCGCCAGCGCGCTGCGGGTGGCATATCTGCACTATAGATCACGGAGGGAAAAATGATTGAAATTCAGACAGACCACTTTGCCGGTAATGAGGCGCTACACGCCTTTCCGGTCGGAAAAGGGCAACAACCGCTCCCCTGCGTCGTGTTCTATCACGGCTTTACCTCATCAAAGCTGGTGTACAGCTATTTCGCCGTCGCGCTGGCGCAGGCGGGTTTTCGCGTGATCATGCCCGACGCACCCGATCACGGCGCGCGCTTTAGCGGCGACGCCGAGCGCCGCTTGCGTCAGTTCTGGCAAATCCTGCAGGGCAACCTTGAAGAGTTTGCCGCGCTGCGCGATGCGTTGCACCAGCGCAACCTGATTGAAGAGAACCGGCTGGCGGTGGGCGGCGCATCAATGGGTGGAATGACGGCGCTGGGCATTATGACCCGTCATCCGGAGGTGCGCTGCGTCGCCAGCCTGATGGGATCGGGCTACTTCACCTCGCTTGCCCGCACGCTGTTTCCGCCGCTTGACGTTACTAACGCCGCGCAACAGGAAACTTTCGATGCCATTCTCGCGCCGCTGGCGAAATGGGAAGTGACGGGCCAGCTGGAGAGAGTCGCCGATCGCCCGCTGCTGCTGTGGCATGGCGAAGCGGATGATGTCGTGCCCGCAGCTGAATCCTTCCGATTACAGCAGGCGCTGGCCGACACGCAGCGTGACGCCAGGCTTACCACTCTGTGGGAAGCGGGGGTTGCTCATCGCATTACGCCGCAGGCGCTGGAGGCGACGGTCGGCTTTTTTAGCCGTCATCTTTAAGCGGCGGGGCGGGATCCGGGCGTTGGATCAGCACCGGTTCGGCGTCGCATTCGTCGGTAAGATTATGATTAATATAGATAACACCTAAGCTCTGCACGTCATCCATATTGCGGGCTTGCGGTGGGGGAAGGTTGATCGCTGCGCTAGCCTGGGCGCTGAGCAGCAGGGTTGCTAGTAAAAGTGCGATGTATTTCATGATGTTACGCTCCAGTACGTCGTCGGGAACTATCGCCTGTACATCTCTTCTCCTTATGGTTGTGAGGTGCGCTGGTTAAGTGTAATTCGCCGTGGCGGCTTCTCTTGGCGCTTAGTGCGAATTAATTGTGCAATTCACCTTGAGTTCCTGGGGGGACGCCAGTATTATGACGCGTCAATTTTTCAGCCGACCTTTAACACGTTCCTTGCCTCCCCGGGCCTCGGCTGACCCAGACAGGAGGCTGAATAATCCGTAAGGAGCAATTCGATGCGTCATTACGAAATCGTTTTTATGGTCCATCCTGACCAGAGCGAACAGGTTCCGGGCATGATCGAACGTTACACTGGTGCAATCACTGCAGCAGAAGGTACGATCCACCGTCTGGAAGACTGGGGCCGCCGTCAGCTGGCTTACCCGATCAACAAACTGCACAAAGCACACTACGTTCTGATGAACGTTGAAGCGCCGCAGGAAGCGATCGATGAGCTGGAAACAAACTTCCGCTTCAACGACGCCGTTATCCGTAGCATGGTTATGCGTACTAAGAACGCGGTAACCGAAGCATCTCCGATGGTTAAAGCGAAAGACGAGCGCCGTGAGCGTCGCGATGATTTCGCAAATGAAACCGCAGATGATGCAGATGCTGGGGATTCTGAAGAGTAATTCCTGATGACCAACCGTCTGGTGTTGTCCGGCACCGTGTGCAGGACGCCGCTGCGAAAGGTCAGCCCGTCAGGAATTCCACACTGCCAGTTCGTGCTTGAGCACCGCTCTGTGCAGGAGGAAGCCGGTTTTCACCGGCAGGCGTGGTGCCAAATGCCTGTAATAATCAGCGGGCAGGAGAACCAGGCCATTACTCACAGTATAACGGTCGGTAGCGCAGTAACCGTTCAGGGGTTCATCAGTTGCCACAAGGCAAAGAACGGCCTGAGCAAAATGGTTCTGCATGCCGAGCAGATTGAATTGATAGATTCTGGAGACTAGCCAAATGGCACGTTATTTCCGTCGTCGCAAGTTCTGCCGTTTCACCGCGGAAGGCGTTGTTGAGATTGATTACAAAGATATCGCTACGCTGAAAAACTACATCACCGAAAGCGGTAAGATTGTCCCGAGCCGTATCACCGGTACCCGTGCAAAATATCAGCGTCAGCTGGCACGCGCTATCAAACGCGCTCGCTACCTGTCCCTGCTGCCGTACACTGATCGTCATCAGTAATCGGTCACGGTCCATTAATACGACTTTGAGAGGATAAGGTAATGCAAGTTATTCTGCTTGATAAAGTAGCAAACCTGGGTAGCCTGGGTGATCAGGTTAACGTTAAAGCGGGCTACGCTCGTAACTTCCTGGTACCGCAGGGTAAAGCTGTTCCGGCTACCAAGAAAAACGTTGAGTATTTCGAAGCACGTCGCGCTGAGCTGGAAGCCAAACTGGCTGACGTTCTGGCGGCTGCTAACGCTCGTGCTGAGCAAATCAATGCACTGGGCACCGTTACCATCGCGTCTAAAGCAGGCGACGAAGGTAAACTGTTCGGTTCCATCGGTACCCGCGATATCGCTGACGCTGTAACTGCAGCTGGCGTTAAAGTGGCGAAGAGCGAAGTTCGTATGCCGAACGGCGTTCTGCGTACCACCGGTGAGCACGAAGTGGACTTCCAGGTTCACAGCGAAGTATTCGCTAAGCTGACTGTAAACGTAGTTGCTGAGTAATTTTTTACTCTTCACTGCGCTCTGAGTTGTTCGGGTCTGCAGGCGCTAACGCCTCTGCAACATGAACGACAACGAGAGACGAAGCGCCGGCCTTGTGCCGGCGTTTTGCTTTTCTGCTCCGCCGACAATTCCCGTCTTTCCCGGTAGCTATTTACGCCGCATTCTCAGATACTAAATTGAAACGCAATTTTATTTTTTGAGATTAGCCATGGACTCCCCTCTGCCTGCCCCCGTTTTTGCCCGTCGTCATATCGCTTACGCCTGCGCCACGCTCTGCTGTCTGTTATGGGGTAGCTCCTATCCGGCGATCAAAAGCGGCTATGAACTGTTCCATATCGCTACCGACGACATCCCCTCCAAAGTGGTGTTTGCCGGGTACCGTTTTCTCTTTGCCGGGGCGCTACTGCTGCTATTCGCGCTGGCGCAGCGTAAACCGATCGCCAGGCTTAGCGCTTCGCAGTTTGGGCAATTGACGCTGCTCGGGCTGACCCAGACCTCGCTGCAATACACCTTCTTTTATATTGGCCTTGCCTATACGACGGGGGTGAACGGATCGATCATGAATGCTACCGGCACCTTCTTCAGCGTGCTGCTGGCGCACTTCATCTATCACAATGACAAGCTGAGCTACAACAAAACGCTCGGCTGCGTGCTGGGCTTCGCGGGCGTGATGCTGGTGAGCTTCCACGGCGGGCTGGCGGATTTTCGCTTTGTCTGGCAGGGCGACGGCTTTGTCATTCTGGCGGCGTTTATCCTCTCTGCCGCCACGCTGTACGGTAAGCGGATTTCGCAAACGGTCGATCCAACGGTGATGACCGGCTGGCAGCTGGCGATAGGCGGTCTGGCGCTGCTGGCGGGCGGCTATTTTACGGGCGGAACGCTGGTGATGGATAGCGCGGCGGCGGTCGCGGTGCTCGCCTACCTGACGCTGCTCTCTTCTGTCGCCTTCGCTCTCTGGAGCGCGCTGCTGAAAGTGAACCGCGTCAGCATGATAGCGCCCTTTAACTTTGTGATTCCGGTGGCAGGCTCGGTGCTGTCGGCCATCTTCCTCGGCGAGAATATTCTGGAGTGGAAATACGCTGTCGCGCTGGTGCTGGTCTGTACGGGGATCGCGTGGGTCAATAAGCGCGCCGGGTAATTGCTGCCCGGCGCATAAAGTTTAGCGGGCGCGGATAAAGCTGCCGTCCGGCTGGCGGGTAAAGAGCACCTGCTGGCCGCTGGTCTCAATCGTTAGGCCGGTGACCACGCCGCTGGCGTTCTGGCGGATCTTCACCATCTGGCCGCTTTGCAGATTGCTGAGCGGCTTGCCGTCGCCCTCAACCTTCGCCATCGCATAGACATCCGTTGGCGGCAGATTATGATCGCGGAACAGCTGCGCGAGAGTTTTCCCTTCGCCCACCCGGTAGGTGCGCCACTGCTGCTCAATGCCGCTGTTGGTCGCCAGCGGCTGGCTGTTTTGCTCTGCGGTGGGCTGCTGCTCGGTTGAAGGCTGCTGCTCAATCGACTCCTGCTGCTGCATCGACGCTTCCGCGCTGGGGGCGTTGAGCTGCGGATCGTTGACCACCTGCGGCGGCGCGACATTCGGCGAGTTTTGCAGATCGAGCTGCGCATCGCGCGCCTCACTGCTGCGCTGCGGCACGCTCTCATCCGTTGTCGGCAGCAGAAAGCCGATAATAACCAGCAGCGCCGCCAGAATCAGGCCGCGGCGGTGAAGGGGCGGGAGCGGGTCCATCAGGCGAAAATTGTCCGGGGCATGCCAGATCTTCGCAAGGGTAGGTTTCAGTTCAAATCGCCCGGGCATGGCTCTCCTCCTGCTCCGCGTCATTTAATATCCTGTCTCGTTGAGTATATACACTTTATCTTCCTGCATTGGCGTTCGCGGCGTTTAAGCGCATGAAAGCCCATATAAAGTACTATTTTGTCACCACAATGCAGGGTTTTGCTAACGTGAACCATTCTTTCCCTTTCGCGCGCTTTTGTCATCTTTCCCGTGACAAAGTTGTGCCCGGCCCAGGGCGGCTGTTATGCTGCGCGCTACTTTAAAAAGCGATGGAAGGAAAACCCATGACCACCCCAACTTTTGACACGATCGAAGCGCAAGCCAGCTACGGCATTGGTTTGCAGGTAGGACAGCAGCTGAGCGAATCCGGGTTAGAGGGGCTGTTACCGGAAGCGCTGGTCGCGGGTATCGCCGATGCGCTGGCGGGCAAACAGCCTGCTGTACCGGTAGACGTTGTTCATCGCGCGCTGCGTGAAATCCACGAACGTGCTGACGCGGTTCGTCGCTCCCGTTTCGAAGAGATGGCGGCAGAAGGCGTGAAATACCTTGATGAAAACCGCGAGCGCGAAGGCGTTAACAGCACCGAATCCGGTCTGCAATTCCGCGTTCTCACCCAGGGCGAAGGCGCTATCCCGGCGCGCACCGACCGTGTACGCGTCCACTACACCGGTAAGCTGATCGACGGCACCGTATTTGACAGCTCCGTCGCGCGCGGCGAACCGGCTGAATTCCCGGTTAACGGCGTGATCGCTGGCTGGATCGAAGCCCTGACCCTGATGCCGGTTGGCTCCAAATGGGAACTGACCATTCCGCACAACCTCGCTTACGGCGAGCGCGGCGCTGGCGCATCCATCCCGCCATTCAGCACGCTGGTGTTTGAAGTGGAACTGCTGGAAATTCTGTAAGTTTCGGCGCAAAACTCCTCTCTTTTAATAGAGGAGAGGGGTTTTAACTTCGTGAATCGTTGGTAAACAGAACTATTAGCAATATATTATCTTGCAAAGCGCACAATCAGGTGTATTTTTGTGAGCTGTTTCGCATTTGCCAGGTGATATAACACTCACTTTAAACAAATATTTAACATTCAATTTAATTCAGAGTATTCATCCCGCCGATTCTTACCTAATATCGATCCGTCCATTAAGGACGAAGCAGACACGTAAAGGCCAGCAGAGCCCAACAACACAGACAGGAAAACAACATGGTAGATCAAGTTAAAGCCGACGCTGATAATGCGGCTCCGGCTGAACAGTCGCTACGGCGTAATCTTACGAACCGGCATATTCAGCTAATTGCTATTGGCGGTGCCATTGGTACCGGTTTATTTATGGGTTCCGGCAAAACAATTAGCCTCGCCGGTCCGTCAATCATCTTCGTTTATATGATCATCGGCTTTATGCTGTTTTTCGTTATGCGTGCGATGGGCGAATTACTGCTTTCCAACCTCGAATATAAATCTTTTAGCGACTTCGCCGCCGACCTGCTCGGGCCGTGGGCGGGGTACTTTACCGGCTGGACCTACTGGTTCTGTTGGGTCGTCACCGGCATGGCGGACGTGGTCGCCATTACCGCCTATGCACAATTCTGGTACCCCGGCCTTGCCGACTGGGTCGCCGCGCTGGCCGTGGTCGTCGTGCTACTGAGCCTCAACCTTGCGACAGTGAAAATGTTCGGCGAGATGGAGTTCTGGTTCGCGATGATCAAAATCGTCGCCATTGTGGCGCTGATTATCGTCGGCGTCGGTATGGTGCTGATGCATTTCAAATCGCCGACCGGCGTTGAAGCCTCGTTCAGCCACCTGTGGAATGAGGGCGGCTGGTTCCCGAAAGGTATCAGCGGCTTCTTTGCAGGCTTCCAGATCGCGGTGTTTGCCTTTGTCGGTATCGAACTGGTCGGCACAACCGCCGCGGAGACGAAAGATCCGGAGAAATCCCTGCCGCGCGCCATCAACTCGATTCCGATTCGTATCATCATGTTCTACGTCTTCGCGCTGATCGTGATTATGTCGGTCACGCCATGGAGCTCTGTGGTTGCAGATAAGAGCCCGTTTGTTGAGCTGTTCGTGCTGGTCGGCATTCCGGCAGCAGCGAGCATCATCAACTTTGTGGTGCTGACTTCTGCCGCCTCTTCCGCCAACAGCGGCGTCTTCTCCACCAGCCGTATGCTGTTTGGCCTGGCGCAGGATGGCGTGGCACCGAAAGCGTTCGCCAAACTCTCTAAACGCGCGGTACCGGCGAAAGGGCTCACCTTCTCCTGCATCTGCCTGCTGGGCGGTGTGGTGATGCTCTATTTCAACCCGAGCGCGATTGCGGCGTTCACCATGATCACCACCGTATCGGCGATCCTGTTTATGTTCGTCTGGACGATCATTCTCTGCTCGTATCTGGTCTATCGTAAACAGCGCCCGCAGCTGCACGAAAAATCGATCTACAAAATGCCGCTCGGCAAAGTGATGTGCTGGGTGTGCATGGCGTTCTTCCTGTTTGTGCTGGTGCTGCTGACGCTAGAAGCGGACACTCGCCAGGCGCTGCTCGTGACGCCGCTGTGGTTCGTGGTGCTGGGCGCGGGCTGGCTCTTTGCCGGGAAGAAGCGCATTGCTAACCGCAAGCCATAAAAAAAGAGCCGCGAGGCGGCTCTAAACTTCCATATCAAGGACGCTCTCGGGCGTCTTTTTATTTTTCACCTGCGAGGGCACGCGGGAAAAGGTTGTTATTTTCCAGGCTGATGTGTTCCATCAAATCATCAATCAGCGTGTTGATACCGTTATACATCGCCTTCCAGGTGGTGCAGGCTTCCGGCGGTGGCGTCACATTCTGCGTGGTGTGCTTAATCACCTCCAGCAGCTCGCCCGCCTCATCGTGCTCGCTCTCCATCACGCTGATTGGCCCCATCGCCTGCGCACCCATGCCCTGTTTAATCATCGGGAAGAGGATCTGCTCCTCCTTCATCATGTGGCTGGAGAGCTCCTCGTGCAGCATGGTGAGGTATTTGGTTAACCCGCGCGGCACATTCGGCTTATCGGCGTGGACGCGCTCCACTTTGCTGGCTTGCAGAATCAGCTCCGGCAGCTGTTCGCGGTGGCGATCATGGTAACGCACAATGATGTGGTCGATGATCTCTGCCAGCGGTGCCGTGCGCCACTCCTTGTCGAGAGGCTGCTCAGCAAGTTTCGCCAGTTCGGCTTCAATGGCGTCGATATCGAGCGCTTTACGCGCCGCCGAGCGGCCCAGCGTCTGCTTACCGCCGCAGCAGTAATCCATATCATATTTACGAAACAGGGCAGAAGCGCGTGGAATGGAGAGCGCCAGCTCGCCCAGCGGTTGATCGCGGAAAGCCATAGCAGTTACCTCATCGTGGAGTCTATAAGTTGTATTTTAAATGCATCTTTATCGCGATGATATACCCCTTACGGAGAACGGGGCACTCCTTATTCCTTTCTTGCGTGAAAAACCGTGATACGCATCACAAAAAATCTTTCGAAATTAACACATTGAATACAATTACTTTTTCTGGAAAGTTTTGGATAGGGCAAATTATTGACATTAAACAACTTTTCATCGCTGCCGATAGTCTCTGTTCTGACAATATTCTGTACGCAATAAAGGCCGACGATGTTCAAACGTATCAAAGTTATAACTTTATTAATCATGGTTTTAGTTGTGCTTGGCGCACTTCAGCTGATTTCAGCTGGCGTTTTCATTAGTGCGCTAAACAATGACAAGCACAACTTCAATGTTTCTCAGGTATCGAGCCAGAACGTATCCGAATTTACCGATGCGTGGATCAGCCTCAACCAGGCGCGTGTGACCCTGAACCGCGGCATGCTGCGCTTACAGAGCAGCACCGCCAGCCAGATTAACGGCGGTCAGCTCGGTGAACTGGTGCAAAACGCCACCGACCTGCTTAACCAGGCGCAGCAGCATTACGATGTTTACTACAAGCTGCCGCAGACGCCGGGTATGGATCAGGCGCTCTCTGACGAGCTGGAGAAGCAGTACAGCACCTACCACGCAACGCTGACTGAAATGAACCGCCTGCTGCTGGCCGGTAAGCTGGAAGATATGTTCCGTCAGAATGCGCAGAAAAAACAGGAAGGGATGGAGAAGAGCTACCGCGCCTGGCGCGCCGAGCAGGCTAAGCTTGCCAGCGAAGGTGTGAAGCAGAACGAACATGACTACATCCGCATTCTCTGGATCCTGGCGGCAGTGATGATCGTCGTGCTGGCTGTTATCGCCATGAGCTGGGTGGCAATGCAGCGCGTGCTGCTGAAGCCGCTGCATGAAGTGATGAGCCACATTCGCCATATCGCTACCGGTGATTTGACCCACGCGATCCACGCCGAAGGCTCCAACGAGATGGCGCGTCTGGCGCAGAACGTGCAGGAGATGCAGCAGTCGCTGGTGAAAACCGTCAGCGTGGTGCGCGATGGCGCAGACACGATCTATACCGGTGCCGGTGAGATTTCTATCGGTAACAACGATCTCTCTTCGCGTACCGAGCAGCAGGCGGCCTCGCTGGAAGAGACCGCAGCCAGCATGGAGCAGCTGACCGCAACGGTGAAACAGAACGCCGACAACGCCCGTCAGGCAACGCAGCTGGCGCTTAACGCGTCCGGTACCGCGAAGAAAGGCGGTGAAGTGGTGGATGGCGTGGTGCGTACAATGGACGAAATCGCCGCCAGCTCCAGCAAAATTGCCCAGATCACCAACGTGATCGACGGTATCGCCTTCCAGACCAACATCCTGGCGCTGAACGCCGCAGTTGAAGCTGCCCGTGCCGGTGAGCAGGGTCGTGGTTTTGCCGTGGTGGCAGGTGAAGTGCGTACGCTGGCACAGCGCAGCGCGCAGGCCGCGAAAGAGATCAAAGGGCTGATTGATGACTCCGGTAACCGCGTAAGCGCCGGTTCGGCGCTGGTACACGAAGCCGGTGAAACCATGGCTGAGATCGTCAGCGCGGTAACGCGTGTGACGGATATCATGGGCGAAATCTCCTCTGCGTCCGATGAGCAGAGCCGTGGTATCGACCAGGTTGGCCAGGCTGTTGCCGAGATGGATCGCGTGACCCAGCAGAACGCCTCGCTGGTGCAGGAGTCCGCCGCTGCGGCCGCTGCGCTGGAAGAGCAGGCCGCTCGCCTGACCGAAACCGTTGCGGTGTTCAAAGTGAACCGCAGCCGTGACGTTCAGCGTCCTGCGTTGCGCTCGCCGGTTGCGATGGCGAAGACACCGGCCACGGCTGGCGTTAACGAAGCCAACTGGGAAACCTTCTGATTAAAACCCGGCGTAAGCCGGGTTTTTTTATGGCTGCTCAATCTGAGTGATGCGGGCTTTCTTCGGCTTCGAAACCACCGCCATCACCACGCCGCCAATCAGCAGGGTAATACCGATCAGGGTTAAGAGCGGCGGCAGGCTCTGGCGCAGCAGGAAGGTATAGAGCAGCCCGGCAAGGGTTTCAAAGACAATCAGCGGGCCGACAATCACCGTCGGCAGGCGCTGGCAGGCAATGTTCCAGCACAGCGCGCCCACCCACGAGCAGAGCACCGCAATGATGAACATCAGGCCGATAAACAGTAGCGGGCGCGGGCCGAAGGGGAGCGCGAAGTCGGGCTGCTGAACGTCAAGCCACAGACACGCCGCAAGATAGCCTGCCAGGGACAACGGCAGCGTCACCAGCGCCTGCGCCGTTGCCCACATCATCGGGTTCTTATCCGGGTTTTCCCGCAGCCAGCGCGCGTTACGCAGCGCATACCACGCCCAGCAGGCCACCGAAACAAAGGCCAGCGCAATCCCTGAGCCATACCGGCTCCAGCTAAAATCCGCAATGCCCTGGCGCAGTTCGGCAACGTTCACGCACCCCAGCCCGATAGCGATGGCAATCAGCGCCGGTAGCAACCGGCCCCAGGCGAGTTTGCCGTCACGCTGGCTGTAGAGCAGGTTGGCACACACCGGGATCACCACCGGCAGCGTGGCGATAATCATCGTCGACACCGGGCCACCGGTGCGCTGGATAGCGCTGGCAAGGCAGACGTAGTAGATCAGATTGCCCATTAACGTGAGCCACAGCGCCGTCCACCAGTCGCTTCGCGTTAACTGGCGCAGACGCGCGCGCCCGAGCCACGCTAACGGCAGCGCGATCAGCCCCAGCGCCAGGTAGCGCCCCGTCGATTGCAGGGCTGCCGGGTAATCCGGCACGATCAGCGGCCCGACAAAAATCAGCCCCCAAAACAGCCCGGCGAGCAAGGCATACAACACACCACTTACCATCTCTTCACCTCTTTTATCTGGTTGACACCAGTGTAGGGGAGCAGGGTGGGGGCGTATTGTAGGAGATTGCGCATTATCGGCGCGCAACCTGCTTTTGGTAGCGTACCGGGGTAATGCCGTAGCGCAGGGTGAAGGCGCGGGTGAGGTGGGATTGATCCGTCAGGCCAGTGAGGGCAGCGACATCTGCCGCAGGCATCCCCTGGGTGAGAAAATGCTTGGCGCGCCACAGGCGGATTGCCATCAGCATCTGGTGCGGCGTGACGTGAAAATGGGCTTTGAACTGGCGCTGGAAATGGTAGGGGCTGAGCGCCGCGACGCTGGCCAGATCGTCGAGCGTCAGGCTGCGCATATAGTTGTCATGCAGATACTCGCGCACCCGCTCAAAACGGTGCGCCCCTTCCGGGCGCTGCGGCGCGTGCTGCGCCAGCGGGCGAAAGGTATCGATCAGATCGAGCAGCACGCCCTGTTGCGCCAGCGGATCGTCGGTGTGCCAGAGGGCATAAATATGGCCGCAGATCTGGCGGGCGCGCAGCGCGTCGAGCCGCGTAACGTCGCGAAACCACCAGTGACGCACGCCGGTCACCTGCTCGAGCAGATCGGGGTCAAGATAGACCATGCGGTAGCGCCACCCCTCTTCACCTACCGCTTCGCCGGTGTGGATCTCATCGGGGTTCATGGTGACGATCGCGTTGGTCGGGGCGACATGCTGCGTCCCGCGATAGCGAAAGCGCTCGGCACCGGATTCAATCGCGCCAATGCCAAACGCTTCATGGGTATGGGGCTCAAAGGCGTAGCGGGAGATGTGCGCATGGTACAACTCCACCCCCGGCAACTGCGCCAGGTGGCGAAACCGCGCGCTGTCGCGCTCATCAATAAACTGCTCAGGTACGCCTTCCACACTTCACCTCCCCCGGAACATGCCCTCTATTATTAGGGATGACCCGGTGAGAGGCTATAAAATTTCACCAATTATTAACGTTACAGCAGATCGTTAACGCTGTCGGCGATCGAGGTTGTCGGGCGACCGATCAGTTTGCTCAGGGTCTGGCTGTCGTCAAACAGCCCGCCTTTCGAGGCACCGATATCGGAATCCGCCAGCATCTCTGCCAGCCCATCCGGCAAACCTGCGCCTTTCAGCGCGGCGGCAAAATCCGCTTCACTCAGGTTCTGGTAAACCACCTTTTTACCGCTGGCCTCGCTCAGCAGTGCCGCCAGTTCGCTCAGCGTCCAGGCCTTGTCGCCTGCCAGTTCATAAACCTTGCCAGCGTGACCCTCTTCGCTGATGACGCGCGCAGCCGCCGCGGCATAATCGGCACGCGTTGCCGAGGCGATTTTGCCCTCGCCCGCCGCACCGAGGAAGACGCCGTGCGCCAGCGCCGCCGGTGCGCTCGCGAGGTAGTTTTCGCTGTACCAGCCGTTACGCAGCAGGGCAAACGGGATGCCGGATTCGGCGAGCAGCTTTTCGGTTTCCACATGCTCAACGTGCAGGCCAAGCGGTGAGGTGTCGGCATGCAGCAGGCTGGTGTAGGCGATAAATTTCACCCCTGCGGCTTTCGCCGCGTTGATCACATTGCGGTGCTGCGCAGCGCGCTGACCAACTTCGCTACTGGAGATGAGGAGCAGTTTTTCGACGCCCGCCAGCGCCTGAGTGAGGGCGGCCTGATCGTTGTAATCGCCCTGGCGAACAATAAGGCCTTGTTTGCCGAGCGCTTCGGCTTTCGCCGGGTTACGCACGATGGCAACAATCTCTTTTGCGGGAACGGTTTTTAACAGGGCTTCTACAACAAACTGGCCGAGTTGGCCGGTGGCGCCGGTGAGTGCAATCATGATGTTTCTCCTGCGTGGGGGTAAGTGTTGTGGTAGGCTAGCACCCTAACTAACTTTTAGTAAGTACGTACAAAAAGGTAAGTATGAAACAGCAAACTCGCCCGCAAACCCTGAGCGAACAGATGCGCGACGGCAATCTCTTCGCCGAGCAGTGCCCCTCCAGGGATGTGCTGAAACACGTCACCAGCCGCTGGGGCGTCTTGATTCTGGTTGCCCTGCGCGAAGGAACGCACCGCTTTAGCGATCTGCGCCGCAAGATGGGCGGCGTTAGTGAGAAGATGCTGGCGCAGAGCCTGCAATGGCTGGAGCAGGATGGTTTTGTGAATCGCGTCGCCTTTCCGGTGGTGCCGCCACATGTTGAATATAGCCTGACGCCGCTCGGCGAGCAGGTGAGTGAAAAGGTTGCCGCGCTGGCAGACTGGATTGAGCTGAACTTACCCGAGGTGCTGGCCCATCACCGCGAACGCGATGTGGCGTAATCAACCCGCCGCCGGTGCCTGGCGGCGGGTGACCTGCTTACTTGCGTAAATCGATGCTGTAGAGCGCGAAACCGATCTCGTCGTTGCCGACTTTTTGCATCGGGTACTGCGCTTTCTCTTTGATAAACGCCGCCGCTTTTTCCGTTGGCGCAGTTTCAAAGCGAATATCCAGCTTGTGGCTGCTGCTGATCGGTGCCAGACGCCAGTTGTTGTCCGCCGCCGGGTGGATTTCCCCTGCGCGCTGCGTCTCATCGCTGATCCACTTCGCCAGCACCGCGCGGTTCTCATCCGGCGAGGCAAAGGCGATATGGCTGTCGCCGGTACCGGCAAACTTGCCGCCGTAAGCACGGTAGTTATTGGTAGCAACAAGGAAGACCGCATTCGGATCGACAGGCTTGCCGTCAAAGGTCAGGTTCTTAATGCGCTCCGCCTTGGGATTGATGCTCTGGCACTCGCCGTCATAGCGCGCCGGTTGCGTGACATCAATCTGGTACTTCACGCCGTCGATAACGTCGAAGTTATAAGTGCGGAACCCGTCCCAGTTGATTAAGTTCTGCGGCTTGTCGCTATTGGGATCGATCTGGTTGAACTGCCCGGCGGAGCACTCCAGCCACTCTTTCACCTCTTTGCCGGTCGCTTTCACCATCACCAGCGTATTGGGGTAGAGGTAGAGATCGGCGGCGTTACGGAAGGTGAGCTGCCCCTTTTCCACTTCAACAAAGCTGGCCGGATCGTTTTTCCGCCCGCCCGCTTTAAACGGCGCAGCGGCAGAGAGCACCGGCAGTTTCGCCAGATCCGGATCGCCCTGAATAAAGTGCTCAACATAGGCTTTCTGCGCGTTGTTCACTACCTGCACGGTCGGATCGTCCTGCACCAGCGACAGGTAGCTGTACATGTTGTCTGCCGATTTGCCAATCGGTTTACCGACGAACTCGCGTGTAGCATCGTGATCGTGCTTGAGGATCTGCACCAGCTTCGCATCTTCGCCGACCAGCGCTTTCTTGGCGGCGGCGTCATAAATCGGTCGCGCTTCCGCTTTCGCGTCGCTGACTTTCCACTTACCGGCATCGTTATTCAGCACGAGGTCGACCACGCCGAGGTGATCGCCCCACATGCCCGGCATCACCGCCGGAATACCGTTCAGCGTCCCTTTGCTGATATCCGCGCCTTTGATGGCGGCAAACTCCTTGCTCGGGAAGACGGCGTGCGCGTGACCAAACAGGATCGCATCAACGCCCGGCACCTGGCTGAGGTAGTAAACGGAGTTCTCCGCCATTGCCTGGTAAGGCTCCGCCGAGAGGCCGGAGTGGGCAACGACCACTACCAGATCGGCACCTTTTGCGCGCATCTCCGGCACATAGTGGCGGGCGGTTTCGGTGATGTCGTTCACCGTCACTTTGCCGCTCAGGTTGGCTTTGTCCCACACCATAATTTGCGGCGGCACGAAGCCGATATAACCGATACGCAGGGTGTGCGTTTTACCCTCTTTATCCACCACCGGCGTCTCTTTGATCAGATAAGGGGTGAAGAGCGGTTTGTTGGTTTTAGCATCGATGATATTGGCGTTCACATAGGGGAATTTCGCCCCAGCCAGCGCCATATGCAGGTAATCCAGCCCGTAGTTAAATTCGTGGTTGCCGAGGTTGCCGACCGCGTAATCGAGGGTGTTCAGCGCTTTGTAGACCGGATGAATATCGCCCTTTTTCAGCCCCTTCGCCGCCATATAGTCGCCCAGCGGGCTGCCCTGGATTAAGTCGCCGTTATCGACCAGCACACTGTTTTTCGCTTCGCCGCGCGCGGCATTAATCAGGCTGGCGGTGCGCACCAGGCCAAATTTTTCCGTTGCCGAATCTTTGTAGTAGTCAAAATCCATCATATTGCTATGCAAATCAGTGGTTTCCATAATACGTAAATCCACTGTTGCCGCTTGCGCGCTGGCCGCAATCAGCGTGGCCAAAAGCGTTGCACTAAACTTAATCATCAGAGGCGTCCTTTTCGATCTAAGCCACAAAAGAAATTGTTATGTACAGTGTGTTGCTTACAGAATTGTGAATAGTGCCATAAAAGTGAGCAATAAAACTGCAATCCCTCTCACAGTTGGCAGATCGCGGCGCAATGCGATATAAGTAAAACAATGAGTTACACACCACTGCACAGAGAGAGGTGGATATGTTAGATGCAATTTGTCAGCTCGCGCGCGACGCGGGCGATGCCATTATGCAGGTGTATGACGGCCATCAGCCGATGGATGTGACCAGTAAAGTGGATGACTCGCCGGTGACGGCGGCAGATATCGCCGCGCACCATGTGATTGTGCGCGGGTTACAGGCTTTAGCCCCGGATATTCCGATCCTGTCTGAAGAAGATCCCCCGGCGTGGGAGACGCGCCAGAATTGGCAGCGTTTCTGGCTGGTGGACCCGCTCGACGGCACCAAAGAGTTTATCAAGCGTAACGGTGAGTTTACCGTCAACATCGCGCTGATTGAGCAGGGCAAACCGGTGCTGGGCGTGGTCTATGCCCCGGTGCTTGATGTGATGTACGCCGCCGCAGAGGGCAGCGCATGGAAAGAGGAGGGCGGTCATCGCCAGCCGATTCAGGTGCGTGATGCGCGACCGCCGCTGGTGGTTATCAGCCGCTCGCATTCGAACGATCCGGAGCTGGAGGAGTATCTGCACCAGCTTGGCGAGCATCAAACCACGGCGATTGGTTCATCGCTGAAGTTCTGCCTGGTGGCGGAAGGGAAAGCGCAGCTCTATCCGCGCTTTGGGCCGACCAGCGTCTGGGATACGGCGGCCGGCCATGCGGTGGCGGTAGCGGCCGGGGCGCACGTTCACGACTGGAAGGGGCGCACACTCGATTACACCCCGCGTGAATCCTTCCTCAACCCCGGCTTTCGCGTCTCTATTTACTAAGCAGTTTATGCAGCAGGGCAACCACCTGCTGCACCTCTTGCTGGCTCAGGCTGCCATCTTTTGCAAACTCGACGCGACCCTCTTTATCGAGCACCACAATCGCGGAGCCTTTCTCCTCCAGTTGCCAGGCTTTACGCACGGAACCTTCGCTGTCGACAATAAATTGTGACCACGGATAGAGCTTCTTATTGCTCTCAAGGCTGCTGCGCACAAACATCGCGCTGCCCGGAATGGCATCATCGGTGTTCACAATGGTGGTGGTCTGGTATCTGTCGTGCGGCAGGTTGGCGCTTTTGATCGCCTCAATCAGCGCGGCATTCTTCTCTTTTGCCGAGGTGCGACCGGCAATATGCATCACCACGCGCACTTTTCCAGCAAGCTGCGCGCTATTCCAGTTTTTGTAGCTAAACTTGTCATTATTCAGCAGCAGCTCCCCGCGGTCGGCAACGCCCACAGGCGGCACGCGCTGGTTGGTTTCAAAGTTATGCGCTGAAGCGACCAGCGGCAGTAACAAGCATGTCGCTGCCAGAATGTTACGTAGGGTCATGGTGTCTCCGTCTCTCATGTTTATATGCAGGTGATCCGACCACTCGGTACGGCAGTTTAATCATATGTGCGATCAATACGCTTTTCCCGCAATCGGGATGCCAGTTTGCGGGTTAACGCACATATCGGTTAAAAAACGTAGGCTTATACTGCGAAGTTTCAGGGTTTGAAAAGAAAATTCTGATTAATTGTCATCAAAAGGTAAATAAACCCATTCAGACTATGTATCGATCATGTTGTGGACTATAGTCACTGGGCATCAAAATTTGCGCTCATCAACGTTGGACCAAATGTGGTACCGCAAGGGCGTAATCTGTTTTACAGGAGAGATAGAAGAATGAAAATTTTCCAGCGTTACAACCCACTTCAGGTGGCTAAGTACGTCAAGATCCTGTTCCGTGGACGGTTGTATATCAAGGACGTTGGCGCTTTCGAGTTTGATAAGGGCAAAATCCTTCTGCCGAAAGTGAAAGACAAACAGCACTTTTCTGTTATGTCTGAAGTTAACCGCCAGGTTCTGCGCCTGCAGACCGAAATGGCTTAATCTGTTGTGCTATGCAGTAATAAAGTCCTATAAAAAACGGCCCCACAGGGGCCGTTGATGTTTCCGCTTCTGGCTTTACGCCGCGCCTTTATCTTCCATATCCGGTAGTTTCGGCGTCAGCACCGTGGTGCGCGCATCAATTCGCGTTACCAGCAGCTGATCGATACGGTAGTTATCGATATCCACCACTTCAAACTTGTAGCCGGAGAACTTCACCGCATCGGTGCGTTTCGGGATTTTACGCAGCATAAACATCATAAAACCGCCGATGGTTTCATAGTTGCCGGACTGCGGGAACTCATCGATATCCAGCACGCGCATCACGTCATCAATCGGCGTACCGCCGTCAATCAGCCACGAGTTTTCATCACGGGCGACGATCATCTCTTCCACCTGGCCGACCAGATCGCCCATCAGCGTGGTCATTACGTCGTTCAGGGTAATCACCCCGACCACCAGCGCATATTCGTTCATGATCACCGCGAAATCTTCCCCCGCAGTTTTGAAACTTTCCAGCGCTTCAGAGAGCGTCAACGTGTCCGGCACAATCAGCGTCGTGCGGATCTGCACGCCGCTGTTCAGCGCCATACTCTGGTTCGCCAGTACGCGGTTAAGCAGATCTTTCGAATCGACATAACCAACGATATGGTCGATATCACCGTTACAGACCAGAAACTTCGAGTGCGGATGATCAGATACCTTGTTTTTCAGGCTCTGCTCATCTTCATGCAGATCGAACCAAATCACGTTTTCACGCGAAGTCATCGACGAGGGAACGGTGCGCGACTCCAGCTCAAACACGTTCTCAATCAGTTCATGCTCCTGCTTACGCAGCACCCCGGCTAACGCACCGGCTTCCACCACGGCGTAGATATCGTCAGAGGTGATGTCATCTTTGCGCACCATCGGCAGTTTGAAGATGCGGAAAATGACGTTCGCCATGCCGTTAAAGAACCAGACCAGCGGGCGGAAAACGAAGAGACAGAAGCGCATCGGGTTGATGATGCGCAAAGCCACAACTTCGGGCGCAATCATACCGATGCGTTTCGGGGTCAAATCAGCAAACAGGATGAAGAGACTCGTTACCAGCGTGAACGAGATGATAAAGCTCAGCTGATCGGCCAGCTCCGGTGAAACGACATTGAGCAGCAGATTGTAAAACGCGGGGGAGAAGGCGGCGTCACCGACGATACCACCCAAAATGGCGACGGCGTTAAGGCCGATTTGCACCACGGTGAAGAAGGTGCCGGGATTTTCCTGCATCTTCAGGATGCGTTGGGCGTTGATGTTGCCATCATCGGCAAGCAGTTTAAGTTTGATTTTTCGCGATGCGGCAAGCGAGATCTCAGATAACGAGAAAAACGCGCTCACCGCGATCAGACAGAGTATGACTAAGATACTGTTTAACATAATTTATCCAGCTGTTAACCGGATCCTCGGAAGGTTTTTTTGGAATATCCATGTGGTAAACACAATGAATGCCGGCCCGAAGCGGTGGACCGGCAATTGCGCCGTTAGTATAGCGTAAGCTCCGGTGACGCTGCCAGAGGCGTAGTCGCTTTGTTACTGCGCAGAAAAACATCGGGTCTTTTCCGGATTACTTACCGCCTGATAGTTAGAATTACGCACAATAATTAAGGTTATTTGGCAACTTTAACGTATTTGTTTTGCGGCATAGCGAAATAGCTTATCAAGGCAAAAAAGCCGGCACCCCAGCGTATTGAGTCGTATCGATCGACATCGAGATTGATATGCAAGAAGCCTTTCATAAAAGAGGTGCCATGCATCAAAATACAAAACTGAATGGCAGCCACCGCAACGACAAAAAAAGTATAAAACACAAAGAGCCAATAATAATTTCTGTTGTTGATCTTAGTTTTGATAGTAAAAAGTAGCGCGAATATCGCTATTGAAAGAGTGTAATAGATAATAATCGGCCATATAGGCAGCGGCTGAAATAGCTCCATTTATCTGACTTCCATGAACACCAAAAAAAGCCGACCTTTTCAGGTCGACTATCCCGTTACTGGTTAAGCTGCGGCGGCAAACACACGCCGATGCCGCCGATCCCGCAATAGCCCTGCGGATTTTTATAGAGATATTGCTGGTGCTCATCTTCCGCGTAATAGAAGGGTTTGGCGCTGGCGATCTCGGTAGTGACGGTGCGCGCGTCGCCCGCTTCACGCATCGCGGCCTGGAAGCGCGACAGGCTTTCGCGCGCGGCGGCGTCCTGCTCCGGGGTGAGCGGATAGATGGCGGAGCGGTATTGCGTCCCGCGATCGTTGCCCTGACGCATCCCCTGGGCTGGGTCGTGGTTCTCCCAGAAGATCTGCAACAGCTGCTCGTAGCTCACCACTTTTGGATCGTAAACCACGCGTACCGCTTCGGCATGCCCGGTCTGGCCGCTGCACACTTCGCGGTAGGTCGGGTTTGGCGTGTAGCCGCCGGTGTAGCCTGCGGCGGTGCTGTAGACCCCTTCGCGCTGCCAGAAGAGGCGTTCCACGCCCCAGAAACAGCCCATGGCGAAAATCGCCACCTCCATCCCTTCCGGAACGTGTGTCATCGAGTGCTCGTTAACAGCGTGTAAACTGGCGACAGGCATCGGCGTCGGGCGTCCGGGCAGAGCATCAGACTGAGAAACAAGGTTATTTTTATCGAACAGGCTCACGGTAATACCTCCCGGCGAGTGTCATTGCGGTTAGGGTTGTGTTAAGGATGGTGTTTTAACACAATGTACGACCTAAATCAGACTAGATTTAAACATAAGAAATTTTGGGCTAGTCGTCCGTTTTTCAACCCGATAATGCGGGTTTTTATCAGCCTGGCTGCTGCTGTCGTGGCACAATCAGGCCCAGCGCGGAGCTGCGCTTACGTTTCCTTCCAGGAGTGGGAGCGAGGATATTCAGGAGAGAACGTGCCAAAGATCCGTCTTTTATGTTTTGCCGGTTTGTTGCTGGTGAGCGAAACGGCATTCGCCGCCAATGTGCGATTGCAACTTGAGGGGTTAACCGGGCAACTGCAGAAAAATGTGCGCGCCCAACTGTCGACTATCCAGAGTGATGAAGTGACGCCCGACCGCCGTTTCCAGGCGCGCGTTGATGATGCCATCCGCGAAGGGTTAAAAGCGTTAGGCTACTACGAGCCAACCATTGTTTTCGAACTGCGTCCGCCGCCGGAGAAGGGGCGCCAGGTGCTGATCGCCCGTGTTACGGCGGGTGAGCCTGTGCGCATCGGCGGTAACAACGTGATCCTGCGCGGCGGCGCGCGTACCGACAGCGACTACCTTTCGCTGCTGAAAAAGCGCCCGGCTATCGGCACGGTGTTAAACCACCACGACTACGACAGCTTTAAAAAATCCCTGACCAGCGTCGCGCTGCGCAAAGGCTACTTCGACAGCCAGTTCAACAAAAGCCAGCTGGGCATTGCGCTGGATCGCCGCCAGGCGTTCTGGGATATCGACTATGACAGCGGTCAACGTTACCGCTTCGGCGATGTTACCTTCCAGGGCTCGCAAATTCGCGACGAGTATCTGCAAAACCTCATCCCTTTCCACGAGGGTGACTATTACCAGACCCAGGATCTGGCCGAGCTTAACCGCCGCCTCTCCGCCACCGGCTGGTTTAACTCGGTGATTGTTGCGCCGGAGTTCGACAAAGCGCGTAAGACCAAAGTGCTGCCGCTGAGAGGCGTAGTTTCGCCGCGCACGGAAAACACCATTGAGACCGGTGTCGGTTACTCCACCGATGTCGGGCCGCGCGTCAAAGCGACGTGGAAAAAACCGTGGGTCAACTCCTACGGCCACAGTTTTACCACCAGCATGAGCGTCTCCGCGCCGGAGCAGCAGCTCGATTTCAGCTACAAGATGCCGCTGCTGAAAAATCCGCTGGAGCAGTACTACCTGGTGCAGGGCGGGTTTAAGCGCACCGATCTTAACGATACGGAAGCGGACTCAACGACGCTCGCGCTGTCGCGCTACTGGGATCTCTCCAGCGGCTGGCAGCGGGCGATTAACCTACGCTGGAGCCTCGATCACTTTACCCAGGCCAACGTCACCAACACCACCATGCTGCTCTATCCGGGCGTGATGATTAGCCGTACCCGCTCGCGCGGCGGCCTGATGCCAACCTGGGGCGACTCCCAGCGCTACTCGGTCGATTACTCCAACACCGCCTGGGGATCGGATGTCGACTTCCTCGTCTTGCAGGCGCAAAACGTCTGGATCCGCACGCTCTACGATCGCCACCGCTTTATCGCGCGCGGCAATCTTGGCTGGATCGAAACCGGTGATTTCCAGCGCGTGCCGCCGGATCTGCGCTTCTTCGCCGGGGGCGATCGCAGCATTCGTGGTTATAAATACAAATCGATCTCCCCGGAGAACGAACGCGGCAAACTGATTGGTGCCTCAAAACTGGCGACCGGCTCGCTGGAGTATCAGTACAACGTCACCGGCAAATGGTGGGGCGCGGTGTTTGTCGACAGCGGCGAAGCGGTGAGCGATATCCGCCGCAGCAACTTTAAAACCGGCACCGGCGTCGGCGTGCGCTGGCAGTCGCCGGTCGGGCCGATCAAGCTCGATTTCGCGGTACCGGTCGGCGATAAAGAGGAGCACGGGTTGCAGTTTTACATCGGGTTGGGGCCAGAATTATGAGTTTATGGAAGAAGATCAGCCTCGGCGTGGTGGCGTTTCTTGTGTTACTGCTGGGCACGGCGATCTTTCTGGTCGGCACCACCAGCGGCCTGCATCTGCTGTTTAAAGCAGCGAACCGCTGGGTACCGGGGCTGGAGATCGGTCAGGTTACCGGCGGCTGGCGCGATCTGTCGCTAAAAAATATCCGTTATACCCAGCCGGGCGTGGCGGTCGACGCGGGGCAGATCCACTTTGCGCTTAACCTCGGCTGCCTGCGCAACAGCAGTGTTTGCGTCAACGATCTGTCGCTGAAAGATATCAACGTGGCGATCGACACCAAAAAGATGCCGCCTGCGCAGAAGGTGGAAGAGGAAGATAGCGGGCCGCTGAACCTCTCCACGCCATATCCGATTACCCTGAGCCGGGTGGCGCTGGAAAACATCAATATCAAAATCGATGACACCACCGTCTCGCTGATGGATTTTAGCTCCGGCCTGAACTGGCAGGAGAAAAACCTGACCCTCAAACCGACCTCGCTACAGGGCCTGCTGATTGCGCTGCCAAAAGCGGCCGATGTGGCGCAGGAAGAGGTTCTCGATCCGAAGGTGCACAACCCCAAGCCGGAGGAGAAACCGCTGGGGGAAACGCTGAAAGCGTTGTTTGAGAAGCCGCTGCTGCCGGAAATGCAGGATGTGCATCTGCCGCTGAATCTCAATATCGAGGAGTTTCGCGGTGAGCAGCTGCGCCTGACCGGCGACACCGATATCCTGGTGCGCAGCCTGCTGCTGAAAGTGAGCAGCATTGACGGGCAGATGAAGCTCGACGCCTTTGATATCGACTCGAATCAGGGCCAGGTCAACGCCACCGGCACCGCGCAGCTGCGCGACAGCTGGCCGGTCGATATCACGCTCAACTCGACGCTGAATGTCGATCCGCTGAAAGGCGAAAAGGTGAAGCTGAAAGTGGGCGGCGAAATGCGCAAGCAGCTCGAGCTTGGCGTAAATCTCTCCGGCCCGGTGGATATGGTGCTACGGGCGCAGACGCGGCTGGCAGAAGCGGGGTTACCGCTTAATCTTGATATCACCAGCCAGCAGCTCTACTGGCCCTTTACCGGCGAGAAGCAGTACCAGGCCGATAACCTGAAGCTGAAGCTCAGCGGCAAAATGACCGACTACGCGCTCTCGTTCCGCACGGCGGTAAAAGGGCAGCAGGTTCCGCCGGCCACCATCACGCTGGACGGTAAAGGCAACGAGCAGCAGATCAGTATCGATAAGCTCTCCATCGCCGCGCTACAGGGCACCACTGAACTGAAAGCGCTGCTCGACTGGCAGCAGGCGATCAGCTGGCGCGGCGAACTGACGCTGAAGGGCATTGATACGGCAAAAGCCTTCCCCGAATGGCCTGCGAAGCTCAATGGCCTGGTGAAAACCCGCGGCAGCCTTTACGGCGGCAGTTGGCAGATGGATGTACCGGAGCTGAAGCTTAACGGCAACGTTAAGCAGAACCGGGTCAAGGTCGACGGGCAGCTGAAAGGCAACAGCTACCTGCAATGGGTGATCCCCGGCCTGCACCTTGAGCTGGGTAAAAACAGTGCCGATATCAAAGGCGAGCTGGGGGTAAAAGATCTCAACCTTGACGCCACTATCGATGCGCCAGGCCTCGATAACGCGCTGCCGGGTCTTGGCGGCACGGCGAAAGGGGTAGTGAAAGTGCGTGGCACCGTCGATGCGCCGCAGGCGCTGGCGGACATTACTGCCAACAATCTGCGCTGGCAGGAGCTCTCCATCGCCCGCGTGCGCGTGGAAGGGGATGTGAAATCCAGCGATCAGATTGGCGGCAAGCTGAACGTGCGCGTTGAGCGTATCGCCCAGCCTGGCGTCAACATCAGCCTGGTGACGCTGGCCGCCGACGGCAATGAGAAGCAGCATAAATTGCAGCTGCGCGTGCAGGGCGAACCGGTCTCCGGTCAGCTGGCGCTGGCAGGTAGCTTCGACCGCCAGCAGCAGCGCTGGAAAGGGACGCTCAGCGACACGCGCTTCGCCACGCCGGTGGGGCCATGGTCGCTGACGCGCCCGATTGCGCTCGATTATCGCAACCAGGAGCAGAAGATCGCCATTGGCCCGCACTGCTGGCTCAACCCGAATGCCGAGCTGTGCGTGCCGCAAACCATTGATGCCGGCGCGGCAGGGCGCGCGGTGGTCAATCTCAATCGTTTCGACCTTGCGATGCTGAAACCGTTTATGCCGGAAGCGACGCAGGCGAGCGGCGTCTTTAGCGGCAAAGCGGATGTCAGCTGGGACAGCACCAAACCGGGTCTGCCGCAGGGGCAGGTGACCCTTGCCGGGCGCGGGGTGAAAGTGACGCAGGAGGTCAACGGTGCACCGCTGCCAGTGGCCTTCGACACGCTGAACCTGAATGCGAAGCTGCAAAACGACCGCGCCGATCTCGGCTGGCTGATGCGGCTGACCAATAATGGCCAGTTCGACGGCCAGATCCAGGTCACCGATCCGCAAGGGCGACGCAATCTCGGCGGAACGGTGAACATTCGCAACTTCTCGCTGGCGATGGCGAATGCCATCTTTAGCCGCGGCGAGAAAGCGGCGGGGACGCTCAATGCCAACCTGCGTATTGGCGGCAACGCCCAAAGCCCGCAACTGTTTGGTCAGCTTGGGCTGAATGCGCTGGATGTTGAGGGCAACTTTATGCCGTTCGACATGCAGCCGAGCCAGCTGGCGATGAACTTCAACGGGACAACGTCAACGCTGCAAGGCGTGGTACGCACCAGCCAGGGGCAGATTAACCTCAGCGGCGATGCGGACTGGAGCCAGATCGACAACTGGCGCGCGCGTATTGCGGCGAAAGGCAGCAAGGTGCGCATTACCGTGCCGCCGATGGTGCGTCTCGATGTCTCGCCGGATGTGGTGTTTGAAGCGACGCCGAGCCTGTTTACCCTCGACGGCGATGTTGATGTGCCGTGGGCGCGCATTGTGGTGCACGATGTGCCGGAGAGCGCCGTCGGCGTCTCCAGCGATGAAGTGATGCTCAACGACCAGCTGCAACCGGAAGAGGAGCAGCGTGCGTCGATCCCGATCAACAGCAATGTGACGGTGCATGTCGGCAATAACGTGCGGCTCTCGGCCTTCGGCCTTAAAGCGCGGCTGACGGGCGATCTGAAAGTGGCGCAGGATAAGCAGGGCCTTGGGCTGAACGGGCAGATCAATATTCCGGAAGGGCGCTTCCGCGCATACGGGCAGGATCTGATTGTGCGTAAAGGTGAGCTGCTCTTCTCCGGCCCGCCGGATCAGCCGCTGCTTAACCTCGAAGCGATCCGTAACCCGGAAGCCACGGAGAACGATGTGATTGCTGGGGTGCGCGTCACCGGCTCTGCGGATGAACCGAAAGCGGAGATCTTCTCCGACCCGGCGATGTCACAGCAGGAAGCGTTGTCCTACCTGCTTCGCGGGCAGGGGCTGGAGAGCGAACAGAGCGATAGTGCGGCAATGACGTCGATGTTAATTGGTCTTGGGGTTGCGCAAAGTGGGCAGGTTGTGGGTAAAATCGGCGAGACCTTTGGCGTCAGCAACCTGGCGCTGGACACACAGGGCGTCGGCGACTCCTCACAAGTGGTGGTCAGCGGCTATGTGCTGCCGGGTCTACAAGTAAAATATGGTGTAGGAATTTTTGACTCACTGGCGACTCTCACGTTACGTTATCGCCTGATGCCTAAGCTGTATCTTGAAGCGGTGTCTGGCGTAGATCAGGCACTTGATTTGCTCTATCAGTTTGAGTTTTAGCAATGCGAATATTTGTCTACGGCAGTTTACGACGCAAGCAGGGCAACAGCCACTGGATGACCAACGCTCAGTGGCTGGGCGACTTCAGCGTTGAAAATCATCAGCTGTACAGCCTGGGGCACTACCCAGGCGCGGTGCCGGGCAACGGCAGCGTGCTGGGTGAAGTCTATCGCATCGACGCCTCAACGCTCGGTGAGCTGGACGCCCTGCGTACCGCAGGCGGCGAGTATAAACGGCAGTTGATCCAGACGCCGTACGGTGGCGCATGGATGTACGTCTACCAGCGTTCGGTTGAGGGGAAAACCTTGATTGAAAGCGGCGACTGGCTTGACCGCGACCATTATCAAAAGTAGTAATCAGTCACAGAGAACCGCGCCAATGGCGCGGTTTTTTTTGCGCCACGCATTTTTGCCGGATGGCGCTGCGCTTATCCGGCCTACGTTTAAACGCAACCTCTGTTATGTCGCATGCCGACGACGCACTTCGTAGGCCGGATAAGGCCCCGCCGCCATCCGGCAGAAGTTGTAGGCCGGATAAGGCATCGCCGCCATCCGGCAATGCAGGCCAGCGCCGAATGCCGGATGTGCGCACGTCGTAGGCCGGATAAGGCATCGCCGCCATCCGGCAAAACAGGCCCGCGCCGAAAGCCTGAAGGCCAACCCGGTAATCCCAACCCGCACACATAAAAAAAGCCCTGTGCGCATACTGCGCGACAGGGCTTCTCTTACGAAAACGGCTTACTTCTTGGCAGCGCGCTCGAAGGAGGCAACGATTTCAGCTTTCGCCGCTTCAGCGTTGTCCCAACCGTCCACTTTCACCCATTTGCCTTTTTCGAGATCTTTGTAGTGCTCGAAGAAGTGAGTGATCTGCGCTTTCAGCAGTTCCGGCAGGTCGTTCACATCTTTAATGTGATCGTACTCTTTGCTCAGCTTGGTGTGCGGAACCGCAACCAGCTTGGCATCTTCACCGGATTCGTCGGTCATTTTCAGCACGCCAACCGGACGGCAGCGGATCACAGAGCCTGGCTCCAGCGGGTACGGCGTCGGCACCAGCACGTCTACCGGGTCACCATCCAGAGAGAGGGTGTGGTTGATGTAACCGTAGTTGCACGGATAGAACATCGCGGTGGACATGAAGCGGTCAACGAACAGCGCGCCGCTCTCTTTGTCGACTTCGTATTTGATCGGGTCAGCGTTAGCCGGAATTTCGATAACAACATAGATATCTTCTGGCAGATCTTTACCCGCCGGGACGTTGAGTAAGCTCATGTTTGTTTCCTTTAAAATGTGTGGCAAACAAGTGCCGGGTATTATAGCCAACTGGCGGTGAATGTCTTGGGCTGTTTTACTCGCCAGCGACTTTTCAGAGCCTTTACCGGCGCCATTTAATGACAACTTTGTCCATATCCATAGCAGCATACTGAATAATTTTGTGTAAGCGGTTACAGCGTAAAAATGCGTTTTTGCTGCGCCAGTAAATTTCTGCAATTTCAAGGGAGATTCCTGCTGTGTTTCGCCTCCCCTTTTCGCGCGCCAGATCGCAACTGATAACTAACAATTCATTCACTTTTCCGATTTGTGATGTAACTCATTTTGTTACATCTCCGATTGTCTATAGTTTCCCCGCAGGCGAAGTAGTAGCCAACAATAACCCTACGAGGATGCTCTTATGTGGAAGCGTTTACTTCTTGTCACAGCAGTTTCGGCAGCTATGTCGTCTATGGCGATGGCTGCGTCGTTAACCGTGGGATTTTCGCAGGTCGGTTCGGAGTCCGGCTGGCGTGCCGCTGAAACCAACGTCGCGAAAAGCGAAGCCAGCAAACGCGGCATTACGCTGAAGATTGCTGACGGTCAGCAAAAGCAGGAGAACCAGCTTAAAGCGGTGCGCTCCTTTATCGCGCAGGGTGTGGACGCCATCTTTATCGCCCCGGTGGTTGCAACCGGCTGGGAGCCGGTGCTGAAAGAAGCGAAAGAGGCGAAGATCCCGGTCTTCCTGCTCGACCGCTCCATCGATGTGAAAGACAAATCGCTCTATATGACTACCGTTACCGCTGACAACGTCCTCGAAGGGAAGCTGATTGGTGAATGGCTGGTGAAAACCGTCGCCGGCAAACCGTGTAACGTGGTTGAGTTGCAGGGCACCGTTGGCGCAAGCGTCGCCATCGACCGTAAGAAAGGGTTCGCGGAAGCGATCTCTAAAGCTTCTAACATCAAAATTATCCGCTCTCAGTCCGGCGACTTTACCCGCAGTAAAGGTAAAGAGGTGATGGAGAGCTTTATCAAAGCCGAGAACAACGGCAAAAACATCTGCATGGTTTACGCCCACAACGACGACATGGCGATTGGTGCCATACAGGCCATTAAAGAAGCGGGCCTGAAACCGGGCAAAGATATCCTCACCGGCTCTATCGACGGCGTACCGGATATCTATAAAGCGATGATCGATGGCGAAGCCAATGCCAGCGTCGAGCTGACGCCGAACATGGCTGGCCCGGCCTTCGATGCGCTGGAGAAATTCAAAAAGGATGGCACCGAGCCGCCGAAGTTGACCATTACCAAATCCACCCTCTATCTGCCGGATACGGCGAAAGAGGAGCTGGAGAAGAAGAAAAACATGGGTTACTGAGTCCTGTCGTCCCTCTCCCCGCCGGGGAGAGGGCATCTGTGTAAGGGGTCAACAATGAACGCGGAAGCACACCAGGAAATCCTGCGTACCGAAGGCTTAAGTAAATTCTTTCCCGGCGTAAAAGCGCTCGATAACGTGGATTTCTCGCTGCGACGCGGTGAAATCATGGCCCTGCTCGGTGAGAACGGCGCGGGAAAATCGACGCTTATCAAAGCGCTGACCGGGGTTTACCACGCCGATAAGGGCACCATCTGGCTCGAAGGCCAGGCCATCAATCCCAAAAATACCGCCCATGCCCAGCAACTGGGGATCGGCACCGTTTACCAGGAAGTGAACCTGCTGCCGAATATGTCGGTGGCGGATAACCTGTTTATTGGCCGCGAGCCGCGTCGTTTCGGCCTGCTGCGCCGCAAAGAGATGGAGCAGCGCGCCAGCAAACTGATGCAATCTTACGGCTTCTCGCTGGATGTGCGCGAGCCGCTTAACCGCTTCTCCGTGGCGATGCAGCAGATTGTCGCCATCTGCCGCGCTATCGATCTCTCGGCAAAAGTGCTGATCCTCGATGAGCCAACCGCCAGTCTTGATACCCAGGAAGTGGAGATGCTCTTCACCCTGATGCGCCAGCTGCGCGATCAGGGCGTCAGCCTCATCTTCGTCACCCACTTTCTCGACCAGGTTTACACCGTTTGCGACCGCATCACCGTGCTGCGCAACGGCAGCTTTGTCGGCTGTCGCGAAACGCGCGAGCTGCCGCAAATTGAGCTGGTGAAGATGATGCTGGGCCGCGAGCTGGAGAGTAACGCCCTGCAACGCGCCGGGCGCACGCTGCTCAGCAATAAGCCGGTGGCCGCCTTTAACAACTACGGCAAGAAAGGGGTTATCGCCCCGTTCGATCTTGAGGTTCGCCCCGGTGAGATCGTCGGTCTCGCCGGGCTGTTAGGCTCCGGGCGCACCGAAACGGCAGAGGTGATCTTCGGCATTAAGCCCGCCGACAGCGGCAGCGCGATGATCAAAGGCCAGCCGCAAACCCTGCGCTCGCCCCATCGCGCCTCGTGCCTCGGGATCGGTTTCTGCCCGGAAGATCGCAAAACCGACGGCATTATCGCCGCCGCTTCGGTGCGCGAGAATATCGTGCTGGCGCTACAGGCCCAGCGCGGCTGGCTGCGTCCAATCCCGCGTAAAGAGCAGAACGCGATTGCCGAGCGCTTTATCCGCCAGCTGGGTATTCGTACCCCGAGCGCCGAACAGCCGATTGAGTTTCTCTCCGGCGGCAATCAGCAAAAAGTGCTGCTCTCGCGCTGGCTGCTGACGCGCCCGCAATTCCTGATCCTTGATGAACCAACGCGTGGGATTGATGTTGGCGCGCATGCTGAAATCATCCGCCTGATCGAGACCCTTTGCGCCGACGGGCTGGCGCTGCTGGTGATCTCTTCTGAGCTGGAGGAGCTGGTGGGCTATGCGGATCGGGTGATCATCATGCGCGATCGCAAGCAGGTCGCCGAGATCCCGCTCGCCGAGCTTTCCGTTCCGGCGATCATGAATGCCATTGCGGCGTAAGGAGTAGAGTGTGATGCCTCAATCACTGGGCCAACAGGCGCAGCCGAAGCGCCGTTTTAACTGGCCGACCGGAACGCCGCAGATCTTAGCCCTGCTGCTGGTTTTACTGGTGGACAGCCTGGTCGCGCCCCATTTTTACCAGGTGGTGCTGCAGGATGGCCGCCTGTTTGGCAGCCCGATCGATATTCTTAACCGCGCAGCGCCGGTCGCGCTGCTGGCCATCGGCATGACGCTGGTGATTGCCACCGGCGGCATCGATCTCTCGGTTGGCGCGGTGATGGCGATTGCCGGCGCAACGGCGGCATCATTAACCGTCTCCGGCCATAGCCTGACGGTCGTGCTGCTGGCAGCGCTGGCAACCGGCGTGCTGGCCGGGCTGTGGAACGGCATTCTGGTGGCGATCCTCAAGATCCAGCCCTTTGTCGCCACGCTGATCCTGATGGTCGCCGGGCGCGGGGTCGCGCAGTTGATCACCTCCGGGCAGATCGTCACCTTTAACGCGCCATCGCTGGCGTGGCTCGGCAGCGGCTCGCTGCTGCTCTTCCCAACGCCGGTGATCATCGCGCTGGTGACATTACTCATCTTCTGGCTCTTTACCCGCAAAACGGCGCTGGGCATGTTTATCGAAGCAGTGGGGATTAATATCCGCGCGGCAAAAAACGCCGGGGTGAATACGCGGCTGGTGGTGATGCTGACCTACGTGCTGAGCGGCGTTTGCGCGGCCATCGCCGGGGTGATTGTCACGGCGGATATTCGCGGCGCGGATGCCAACAACGCCGGGCTGTGGCTGGAGCTGGACGCCATCCTGGCGGTGGTGATTGGCGGCGGCTCGCTGATGGGCGGGCGTTTCAACATTGTGCTGTCGGTGGTGGGGGCGCTGATTATTCAGGGCATGAACACCGGCATCCTGCTCTCCGGTTTTCAGCCGGAGCTTAACCAGGTAGTGAAAGCGGTGGTGGTGATGTGTGTGCTGATTGTCCAGTCGCCGCGCTTTATTGCGTTGCTTAAAGGAGTGCGCGGTCATGATAAAACGTAACCTGCCGTTGATGATCACGCTGGGCGTTTTCGTGCTCGGCTATCTCTACTGCCTGACGCAGTTTCCCGGATTCGCCTCGACGCGCGTCATCTGTAATATCCTGACGGATAACGCCTTTCTCGGCATTATCGCCGTCGGCATGACTTTTGTGATCCTCTCCGGCGGTATCGATCTCTCCGTCGGCTCGGTGATTGCTTTTACCGGCGTCTTCCTGGCAAAATCGATTGGTGCCTGGGGCATCTCGCCGCTGCTCGCCTTTCCGCTGATTTTGCTGATGGGCTGCGCTTTCGGGGCCTTTATGGGGCTTTTGATCGACGCGCTGAAAATCCCGGCCTTTATCATCACCCTCGCCGGGATGTTCTTCCTGCGCGGCGTTAGCTATCTGCTGTCGGAAGAGTCGATTCCCATTAACCACCCGATGTATGACACCCTCTCCAGCCTGGCCTGGACCATCCCCGGCGGCGGGAGGTTGAGCGCGATGGGGCTGCTGATGCTGATGGTGGTGGTGGTCGGTATTTTCCTTGCTCACCGCACCCGTTTTGGCAACGAAGTGTACGCCATTGGCGGTAACGCCACCTCGGCGAACCTGATGGGCATCTCAACGCGCAGCACCACGATTCGCATCTATATGCTCTCAACGGGGCTGGCAACGCTTGCCGGGATTGTCTTCTCCATCTACACCCAGGCGGGCTATGCGCTGGCGGGCGTTGGCGTCGAGCTGGACGCGATTGCCTCGGTGGTGATCGGCGGCACGCTGCTCAGCGGCGGCGTTGGCACGGTGCTCGGCACGCTGTTTGGCGTGGGTATCCAGGGGCTGATTCAGACCTATATCAACTTCGACGGCACGCTCAGCTCCTGGTGGACGAAGATCGCCATCGGCATCCTGCTGTTTATCTTTATCGCCCTGCAACGCGGCCTGACGGTGCTGTGGGAGAGCCGGCAGAACTCGCCGGTGACGCGGGTAAGCCCAACGGCAACAAAGTAACAAGATATTGAAATTGCTGTTTTTCTTCTAAAGGAATTCCGGTAGCGGTCGATAACTGACGAATGGGCTTAATTTACGCCAAAAAGTTCTTCGCTACCGGAATCCACATCATGCTTAAAACGCTTTCGATCCGTACGGGCTTACTTTCTCTGCTGGCTGTTATGACTCTTCTGCTGCTGCTGGTCAGCGGCATCGGTATTTATGCGCTCAATAAGAGCTCCGCTTCGCTGGCGCGAATCAACCAGCTTCAGGGCGAAAAGATGGCGCGCCTGAACAGCGGCTACACCATGATTCTGCGCGCGCGCAACGAAGCCGGCCAGGCGGTGCGCATGATGGAGGTGGGCCTGCTTGATGATGCAGCCAACTCCGTAAAACTGATTAATAACGAAATCGCGCTCGGCGAGCACTCCCTCACTGGCGTTATCAGCGCGGGCGTTGATGATGAGCAGGGCGCGGTGTTGCTGGCAAAGGTGGCGAAAAGCTATGGCGATTACGTCAGCCAGGGCATTAAGCCGATGCAGGACGCGCTCAACCAACAGAGCGCCGATGCCTATTACGAACTCCTCGAAAGCAAACTAATCCCTGTCTCCCGCCAGTTCGATAACGATATGCAGGCCTTCCAGGCGTGGGGCGAAGCGCGCGGTAAAACCGAAGTGGCAGCCGTGCAGAGCAGTAAGCGTTTCGTTATGTCGCTGATTTTTGTGGTCGCGCTGCTGGTGGCCGGGATTATCGTGCTGGCCTGGCTGGCGCTGCGCCATATGCTGCTTAAACCCCTCGATACCTCGATTCAACAGCTGGAACAGGTGGCGGCGGGCAACCTGATTGCCGCGAAAACCGAAGTGACGGGAAAAGAGTTTAACCGCCTGAACGCGGCGATTGAGGAGATGCGCCATGCGCTGATCGGCTCCGTGATGCGCGTGCGCGATGCCAGTTCGCAGATTGATACCGGTAGCCGGGAGCTGGCGGCAGGTAACCTCGATCTCTCGCAGCGCACCGAATCTACCGCCACTTCGCTTGAGCAGACCGCCGCCAGCATGGAGCAGATCACCGCCACGGTGAAACTCAACGCCGACAACGCCGAGCAGGCGCATAAGCTGGCGAAAACCGTCTCCGAAACCGCCGATCGCGGCAGCGAAATGGTCTGCTATGTGATTGAGAAAATGCGCGATATCGCTGGCAGTTCCGATCGTATCGCCGATATCCTCAGCGTGATCGACGCCATTGCTTTCCAGACCAATATTCTGGCGCTCAACGCCGCCGTCGAAGCGGCGCGCGCGGGTGAGCAGGGCAGAGGCTTTGCGGTAGTGGCGGGCGAAGTACGCAGCCTCGCCAGCCGCAGCGCCGACTCCGCGAAAGAGATCCGCCAGCTTATCAGCAGCTCGCAGGCGCAGGTCTCCGAAGGCAGCGATCTGGCGATGCAGGCCGGAGAAACGATGGATGAGATCGCCGAAGAGGTGTTGCGCATGACTAAATTAATGCGCGAGATAGCCAATGCGTCCCAGGAGCAGAGCCGCGGTATTGAGCAGGTTAATATTGCAGTAAGTCAGATGGATGAAACGGCGCAGCAGAATGCGGCGCTGGTACAACAATCGTCTGCGGCGACGCGCTCGCTGGAGCAGCAATCACGAGAGCTGCTTGAAGCGATGGCGTCGTTCCGTTTGCAGACGCAAGCATAATCAAAGGTAATGTGTCATGGCTGTATGTATTCAATGTGATAGCGAGGCGCTGAGGGGCAGCGACTATTGTGCCATCTGCGAGGAGCGCGAGTTTAAAAAGATCCGCGGCTGGCTCTATCTCCCGGCGCTGGGGTTGGTTGCGTCGATCATCGTCAACCTGATATCCATTAACGTTACGCTGCGCTTTTTAATGGAGAACTTCGCGCTGATTGGCTCGGGGCAGAAAGGGATCCTCTTTTTCGAGCTGGCGTCGTTTGTCGGCATGTTTGCCTATGCGCTGTTTGTCAGCAGCCTCTTTTTCCGTAAAAAGCGTCAGCTGCCGCGGCATTACATTGTACTGGTGGGGGTGGGTACGGCCTTTGTCGCCGTCGATCTGCTGTTGGGGCACCACTATCTGAATGTGCCTTATGTCTTTGAGACGGTGAAACCGCTGGTGCGCAATGTGCTGAGCGCCTGTATCTGGATCCCTTACTTCATCGTTTCCGAACGCGTGAAGCGTACCTTTGTGAAGTAAAGATTTGCCGGAGGGCTATCGCGCCCTCCGGCAATCACACGCTATTACGCGTCCGGGTACTCACGCATATAACGCTCAACATCATCCACCATATGCTCATTGCCGACGAAGAACGGACGGCGCTGGTGCAGGCTCTCTGGCTGGATATCAAGAATACGCTCTTTCCCGTCGCTCGCTTTACCGCCGGCTTGTTCCGCGAGGAAGGCCATCGGGTTGCACTCATACAGCAGGCGCAGTTTCCCTTGCGGGTGGCTGGCGGTGCTCGGGTAGAGGTAGATGCCGCCTTTCAGCAGGTTACGGTGGAAATCTGCCACCAGTGAACCGATGTAGCGCGAGGTGTAAGGGCGATGAGTCGCTTTATCCTCTTCCTGGCAGAACTTGAGGTACTTCTTCACGCCCTGCGGGAATTTGATGTAGTTCCCTTCGTTAATCGAGTAGGTGTTGCCGCGTTCCGGGAAGCGCATGCGCTCCTGCGAAAGACAGAAGACGCCGAGTGACGGATCGTAAGTGAAGGCGTGAACGCCGCAGCCGGTGGTGTAAACCAGCATTGTCGATGAGCCGTAAACCACATAACCGGCAGCAACCTGTTTGTTGCCCGGTTGCAGGAAGTCCTCTTCGGTAACCGGCGTGCCAACAGGCGTAACGCGGCGGTAGATAGAGAAGATGGTGCCGACAGAGACGTTAACGTCGATGTTGGAGGAGCCATCCAGCGGATCCATCAGCACCACGTATTTAGCGTGTTCGCACCCTTCGAAAACGACGATCTCATCTTCTTCTTCAGAGGCGATACCGGCGACGATATCGCGGGCGCGCAGCGCGGATTTCAGTTTCTCGTTCGCAAACAGGTCGAGTTTTTGCTGCACTTCGCCCTGTACGTTCTCAGCACCGCTGGCACCCAGGATATCGACCAGACCGGCCTTATTGATATCGCGATGAATGATCTTGGCGCCCAGTTTTATCGCCGACAGTAAAGCAGTCAGTTCACCCGTGGCATGCGAGAACTCATGCTGCTTTTCGACAATAAATTCACCTAACGTTTTCATAACACTTTCCCTGCATTTTTGAATATGGAGTAAAGCGATTGTAGCCTGCGGTTTTCAGCATGTTTGGCGGAGAAGTTCAGAGCCGTTAACCAACGAAACGGTAACAACCCGAGCTTTCGCAAACGAAAACGCAGCGGACATGCAACAATACTAACAAACATTCAAAACTTCGCGCACAGGTGAATCGCGCCAGCGGGGTACGGATTATCCTGAAATGCATTTCTCAGACGTTAAACATATGCGTAAAATGTGCGCCAGGTTAAGCAAGGATAATGACGTATGCGCATTCATATTTTGGGGATTTGTGGCACTTTCATGGGCGGGCTGGCAATGCTGGCGCGCTCGCTGGGCCACCAGGTAACGGGTTCGGATGCCAATGTCTATCCGCCGATGAGCACGCTGCTTGAGAAGCAAGGCATTGATTTAATTCAGGGATATGATGCAAGCCAGCTCGATCCCGCGCCGGATTTGGTGATTATCGGCAATGCGATGACCCGCGGAAATCCGTGTGTCGAAGCGGTGCTGGAGAAGAACATTCCGTTTATGTCCGGCCCGCAATGGCTGCATGATTTTGTGCTGCGCGACCGCTGGGTTGTGGCGGTTGCCGGTACGCACGGCAAGACCACCACCGCCGGGATGGCGACCTGGATCCTCGAAGCCTGTGGCTATAAACCCGGTTTTGTCATCGGCGGCGTGCCGGGCAATTTCGATGTTTCCGCGCGCCTCGGCGAGAGCGATTTTTTCGTTATCGAAGCTGACGAATACGACTGTGCCTTCTTCGATAAGCGCTCCAAATTCGTCCACTACTGCCCGCGCACGCTGATCCTCAACAACCTTGAGTTCGATCACGCGGACATTTTTGACGATCTGAAAGCGATCCAGAAGCAGTTCCACCACCTGGTGCGCATCGTACCAGGGCAGGGGAAAATCATCTGGCCGGAAAACGACATCAACCTGAAACAGACGATGGCGATGGGCTGCTGGAGCGAGCAGGAGCTGGTGGGCGATCAGGGCCACTGGCAGGCGAAGAAGCTGACCACCGACGCTTCAAGCTGGGAAGTGTGGCTGGATGGTGAATGCGTCGGCCAGGTCAACTGGGGCCTGGTGGGCGAGCACAACATGCATAACGGTCTGATGGCGATCGCCGCTGCGCGTCATGTTGGCGTTACGCCTGCGGATGCCGCCAATGCGCTCGGTTCGTTTATCAACGCCCGCCGCCGCCTTGAGCTGCGCGGTGAAGCGCACGGCGTCTGCGTGTATGACGATTTTGCGCACCACCCGACGGCAATCCTCGCCACACTCGCCGCGCTGCGCGGTAAAGTGGGTGGGACGGCGAAGATCATCGCCGTGCTGGAGCCGCGATCCAACACCATGAAGATGGGGCTGTGCAAAGATGATCTCGCGCCGTCGCTGGGCCGCGCCGATGAAGTCTTCCTCCTGCAACCGCAGCATATTCCGTGGCAGGTCGCGGAAGTGGCGGAGGCCTGTATCCAGCCTGCGCACTGGAGCGCGGATGTCGATACGCTGGCGGATCAGATTGTGAAAAGCGCCCAGCCGGGCGATCACATTCTGGTGATGAGCAACGGCGGCTTTGGCGGCATTCATCAGAAGCTGCTCGATAAGCTGGAGAAGAAAGCGCAGCTCGCGGCTGAAAAAGCCTGATAGCTGACGCGTAAAAAAACCGCGCACGGGCGACCGGCGCGGTTTTTTTTATGCCTGGCGTTACTCTTTCGCCATCGGCGTATCGCTGGATTGCGGGGCTTTGTCGCCCTGAATGGTTTTCACACGCTCTTCAACTTTCGCCACCTGATCGCGGTTGTGCAACAGCGTATAAGTGAGATCGAAGCGGGTGCTCTGGCCTGCCTGCAGTTGCTTAACGCGTTTCTGCTCACGCTCGATGGTGACCGGGTAGGCGTAGCTGGTGCCCGGCTCGATACCGGTGACGTAACCCTGTTTTTCGGTATCGGTGTTTTTCCACAGTGTCAGCACCGGCAGTTGCTCGGTGTTGTAGTCAATTGCCACGCCTTTATCGCCCGCTTTATTCAGCAGCGCGGCGACGGTCTGCTTGTTCGCATCGGCCAGCGGTTTGATATTAAAGACCATTTCGTCGAAGCCTTTGGTCGGCCCGGCATAGGTTTGCCACGTTTTCATGCCGCCTTTGGCGTAGTCATTGAACGGGCTGACGCTCTCCAGCGGCGTGATAAAGCGCGCGCCCTCTTCGAGGATCGGTTTGCTGAAGTTGCTGTGATAGATGATCTGATAATCATGCGGGTAGTCGGCGTGGTTGGTCAGCACGTCATGCAGGCTGAAGCTGTTGCTGCCCGGAATGTAGCGCAGCTCCATCTCGGTTTGCAGATCGGCTTTCTTAAAGGTGCTCTCTTTCACCAGCCCGCGAATGCGGATCTCATACGGCGCTTTTTCGCTGACATCGACGGAAACCTGTGATGCAGGGGTGTTGCCCGCTTTACCATGCAGGGTGTAAAGCTGCCCGTCAGCCGTGACCGGGTGACCCGTCCACTCATAGCCGCAGCGCACCACCATTTCGTTGAACCCTTCCAGCCAGCCAAGCCCGTTGCGGCTCTCCAGGTTGATAAACGCCGGGTTCACCACCTCTTTCACCGGCGAACTCCAGCCCATATGCACACCAAAACCATCGGCGTAGAGTAAATTCATGCCGCGCGTCGGGCTAAGGGCAATGGTCAGGCCGTTTTTGCTGGTCAGCTTGATGACTTTGCTCCCCTCCTGCTTGCCGCCGTGCAGCACCACCTGCTCAATGCTGAACTGCTGATCTTTAATGTTCAGCTGATCGCTGGTGATACGCCAGTTTCCCTGTTCAATGTTGCCTTCAGCACTTGTCAGCACCCAGGTTTTTGCCATAACCGGCGCGGACACCAGCAGCGCAATAGCGGAGAGCATCACGGTCTTTTTCATCTTATTTTCCTTTTTAGCTGAATCGATTACCTGCGTTACAGCAGGAATCTACGTTTTGCGCCGCCAGGAAAATGTGATCCGTTTCATCTGCTGAAAATGAGCGTCGGGCAGAGGCGGAAAGGGAGATATTGATCACATTTATTGATGAAATGAGACTAATGGATGGTGTGAATATGTGAAGTGGCGTGCTTTTAGCTTTAACGTTTCAGCTTGCAGGGGATAAAAAAACCCTCTTCGGTTAAAGAGGGTTCTGTGCGGATTAGCTCTCTTCGCTGCTCTCTGCGAGCTCACGCAGATACTGGAAGATCAAACGCGCGGTTTTTGGCGGCTTGTTGCTCTCTTTCTCTTTCTTGGCGTTGCGGATCAGCGAGCGCAGTTGCTGACGGTCAGCATTCGGCCACAGATTCAGCACGTCCGGCACCGCGTCATCACCCTCTTCAATCAGGCGATCGCGCAGGTGCTCAAGCTTATGGAAGAAAGCGACCTGCTGGTTATGGCGGTTTTTCAGCTTATCCAGCGCCTGGCGAATCGGCTCGACATCGCGTTGACGCAGCATTTTACCGATCAACTGCAACTGACGGCGGCGACCCTCTTTCTTGATGCGCTGCGCCAGCTCAATGGCGTCGCGCAGATCCTGGTCGAGCGGGATCTTATCCAGCGCGTTTTTTCCCAGCTCTACCATTTCAGCGCCAAGCTGCTTTAACTCTTCAGCATCGCGCTTAATTTCACTCTTACTGACCCAGATGATCTCATCATCTTCGTCTTCGCTCTCGTTACCGGGCACGTCGTCGAGCCAGTCGTCGGGCTGCTTTGTCATCTCAGGCTCCTTAAAAAAGAGGCTAATGTTACCAGTTAAGGCGCGCACTGAAAAACGGTTCTCTGTTAGACTTCAAAGATTCTCTCCCTTAATTATGGCATTGGCGATGAAAGTAATCACACAAGTGGCACAACAGCGCAAAGTTCTGGAAGAAGCGGTCGCAACCGCGCTTGATCTGGCTTCAGGCCGTTCGGATGGCGCGGAAGTGGCGGTCAGCAAAACCACCGGTATCGGCGTCAGCACCCGCTATGGTGAAGTGGAGAATGTCGAATTTAACAGCGATGGTGCTTTGGGCATCACCGTTTATCACCAGAACCGCAAAGGCAGCGCCTCGTCGACGGATCTGAGCCCGGAGGCGATTGCCCGCACGGTGCAGGCGGCGCTTGATATTGCCCGCTACACCTCGCCAGACCCGTTCGCTGGCGTGGCAGAAAAAGAGCTGCTGGCCTTTGACGCCCCGGATCTCGATCTTTTCCATCCGGCGGAAGTGACCCCCGATGAAGCAATTGAGTGGGCGGCGCGCGCCGAGCAGGCGGCGCTGAAAGCGGACAAACGCATCAGCAACACCGAAGGCGGCAGCTTCAACAGCCACTACGGCATTAAAGTTTTCGGCAACAGCCACGGCATGTTGCAGAGCTACTGCTCCAGCCGCCACTCGCTGTCGAGCAGCGTGATTGCCGAAGCGAATGGCGATATGGAGCGCGATTACGCCTACACCATTAGCCGTGATATCAACGAGTTAAAAACGCCGGAGTGGGTAGGCGAAGAGTGCGCCCGTCGCACGCTGTCGCGCCTCTCACCGCGTAAACTGTCGACCATGAAAGCGCCGGTCATTTTCGCTAATGAAGTAGCGACCGGGCTGTTTGGTCACCTGGTTGGCGCCATTGCTGGCGGCGCGGTCTACCGCAAATCGACCTTTTTACTCGATTACCTCGGCAAACAGATCCTGCCGGAGTGGTTAACCATTGAAGAGCACCCGCACCTGCGTAAAGGGCTGGCCTCCACGCCGTTCGACAGCGAAGGCGTGCGCACCGAGCGCCGCGATATCGTGAAAGAGGGCGTGCTGATGCAGTGGCTGCTGACCAGCTACGCGGCGCGCAAACTGGGGCTGAAGAGCACCGGTCACGCGGGCGGTATTCACAACTGGCGCATTGCCGGGCGCGGCCTGAGCTTTGAGCAGATGCTGAAAGAGATGGGCACTGGCCTTGTAGTGACTGAACTGATGGGCCAGGGCGTGAGCGGTATTACCGGGGATTATTCGCGAGGCGCGTCTGGTTTCTGGGTAGAAAACGGTGAAATTCAGTATCCAGTAAGCGAAATTACCATTGCCGGCAACCTGAAGGATATGTGGCGCAATATTGTTACTGTCGGTGACGATATTGAACAGCGCAGTAACATCCAGTGTGGTTCAGTGTTGCTGCCGGAGATGAAGATCGCCGGACAATAATTCGTGGCGCGGCGTTCTGCGCCTTTAAGCGTGATAATAAAAAAGGAAATGAGCAATGCGTAAAAACCTGTTAGCGATCCTCGCGGTGTCGTCGTTGTTTGTGGGTTCAGCGGTGTTTGCCGCTGACCTTGAAGATGATATGGAAACGCTGAATGACAACTACAAAGTGGTGCAGAAAACCGACGATGCTTCTGAGTTGAAAGAGGCGTTAGGAAAAATGCGCACTGCCGCGCAGGACGCCCAGAAAGAGACCCCGCCGAAGCTGGAAGGTAAAGCGCCGGACAGCCCGGAGGTGAAAGATTTCCGCCACGGTTTTGATATTTTGATTGCCCAGATCGACGGCGCGATGAAGCTGGCGAACGAAGGTAAAGTGAAAGAGGCGAAGGCCGCAGCGAAGGATATTGCTGGTACCCGCAATACCTATCATCAGAAATTCCGTTAACCAAATTCCATCAGGAAAGGGCCGCCACCTCACCGTCGCGGCTCTTTTTTTATGCCGTTTTCCGGCATATATGACGTGCCGTTGTAGGCCGGATAAGGCGCAGCCGCCATCCGGCAATACCTCCGCGGCACCATTGCCGGATGGCGCGTTACACGCTTATCCGGCCTACCAAAACGCGCTTTCAGCGATACTGGTGCGGCTTTTATTTGCAATATGACAGCGAGGGGTTGTGTCCCCGCTGAAATCGGCGAACCGAAGCGTGAATGACAAGGTCTGGACGCCATGGATGGCGGACAGAGGCGAACCGAGACAGGGAGCGAATCCCCGTAGGGGTGAGCAAGTCGAGTCGAGCCGGCCGCAGCCAGGCACGCGGGAGGTGAGCGCAGTGCGCAGCACCGATTTCCTCGCGGGGCCGCGGGGATTGACAAGGGGAGCGCGGCAGCTTCCCTTGTCCCGTTCACCGCATAAGAGATTAATGAAACTCCCGAACGCCTGGTGAACGGAATCATTCCACCAAAGCCACATGCGAACCCCATTGCCGGATGGCGGCTCCGCCTTATCCGGCCTACGCGGTTTCAGCGGTTCCGTAACCCCCAATAAGCAAACCTTATCCCCCTCACACTTTCTCCTCTCGCTTGCCCCTTTTTTTCTGCTCCATCGGGCATGAAATCCCACCCTCATCGCCCAACGTTGTGACCGCCGTTCAGTGAAAAATCCCTCTGTGGGCTTTTTTTGTGGCGCAGATCACTAACGCCCTCCCGGTTTCCACTTCGAAGTGGAAAACTCCTCGCTACAAACTCTGCCTTCGCGCCGTTAGCTTTACTCCTGAGCCATCAACGGGGTACGACGAGTGAATAACGGAGCGGTAATGAACGATGCGACCATGCAGGCGGCGCAAACGGCAACCCTGGCGGAGCGCATGCTGTCGCAGGTCTACACCTTGCTTCATGCGCAGAACATCACGCCGAATGCGGTGCAGCAGCAGATGCTGACCTCCCATCTTCGCGCGATGGCGCACCGGTCGGTGACCGGCGAGCCGCTGCCGGAAGTGGATGCCAGCCTGTTTGATGAGATCTCGCCTGAATCGATGCGCCTCGCCCACGACGTGGTAGCGGCGTTTGGCAATCTCCCGCAAGAAGAGGCCTGGCTGCTGTCAGTGCACTTCGAAGTGGCAAAAGAGAACCTTTAAGGAGCAAACCATGGAACAGATTACCGTAGTGATTGGCGACCGCCTGGGCAAAGGGCAGAAAGTCGCGGCAGGCGTCGAGAAAGCGGGCGGCCGCGCGGTAGTGGTACCGGGCGTGGCGGCGGATATGAAACTCGGCGATGTGATGAACGCGGAAAACGCCACCTTCGGCATCTCCTTCTGCGGCAGCGGCGGCGCAGGTGCCATCACCGCGCAGAACAAATATGGCTATAAAGCGAAACACGGCATGCGCTCCATCGACGAGGGCGTCACCGCGATTAACGAAGGGTGCAAAGTACTCGGTTTCGGCTTTATGGATAAAGAAGAGTTAGGCGAGCGCCTGGTGCAGGCGTGGCAGAAAAAACACGGCGCATAACCATGAAAGAACAGTTCACCACCACGGTCAGGGTGAAGGGCAAGGGCGACGCCAAAACGCGCGCCTTTGCTGACGCGCTGAACCATGTTCAGGCCGCGGTGATGAAGGCGTCGCCGCACATTTTACTGCGTATTGAGCCACAGGATGTGCAGGTCGTTCAGGCGCAGGAAACGACGCGCAAAGAGGCCTTTCTGTTCCTCTTTCTGCGTCGCGAAAGACGCTCGTACAGCGTGGAGCTGGACGTGACCGTCAACGTGACCGCCATCAATCTCGACAAGGTGGAGTTCGTCACGCACTAACTTACCGCATACCCCGCAGGCGTTGCTGGCAGGGTAGAAGAGGGCAGACTGATGTTCTTACTCATACTAATAAAATCGCTCATTATCGGCGGCCTGGTCGGCGTCGGTGTGGGCGCCGGGGCTGCACGCATGTTTCACGCGCCAACCACTCAGGGAATGGGCGCATTTCGTACACTGGGCGAGCTGAACTCCTGCGAAGGGGATCCGGCGTCGCACTTCTCCTTTGGCCTGGGCTTCTTCTTTAACGCCTGGGCTTCATCAGTAGCGGCGGGTTCGTTTACCCAGGACGTTGACCACCGCATCATCCCGAACTGGGGCGCGGCGGCGCTGATGGTCAAAAACCGCAACGTCGGCGAAACCCTGCACAATCCGAAAAAGATGGCGATTGCCTGTGGTTTGATCGGCATGGTGGTCGTCACCTTCCTTAACCTCACCGCTTCCTCCGTGCCAGCCGCGCTGCAAGTCACCGCCGTGAAAGTGCTGGTACCCGCCGCTAACCTGCTGGTCAACACCATCATGCCGGTGATCTTCTGGCTGGCGGCGATCGACGCGGGCAAAAAATCGGGCTTCTGGGCGACGGTATTCGGCGGCGCAGCGCAGCTGATTATGGGCAATGCCGTACCGGGCCTGGTGCTCGGCATCCTGATTGGTAAAGGGGTGGAAGAGAGCGGCTGGAACCGCGTTACCAAAGTGATGATGAGCGCCATTGTCGCCCTGTTTGTGCTGAGCGCCTTCTTCCGCGGCTTCGATCTGAAAATGATTGAGTCATTCCACCTGAGCGCGCCGAACTGGCTGGAGCTCATCCACAATTCGCTGAGCGGCAAATAAGGATCTGCAATGGAAGAGAATAAAGGCTTCTGGTACGCCGACTGGTCATTCCCGATCTTCGTTGGCCTGCTCTCCTCCGGCGTCTTTGCCGGAACGCACATGTACTACCTCTACGGCATCGGCGCGTTTAACGAAGTGGCGTTTGTCTCGATGCTGCGTGCAGGCATGGATACCGGCGTTTACGGCGCGGTCGCCGCCTTCGGTGCCAGTTTCCTGTTTGCGCGCATTATCGAAGGGTCGCTGGTCGGTATTCTCGATATTGGCGGCGCGATCCAGACCGGCGTTGGTCTCGGTGTGCCCGCCCTGCTGCTCGGCGCGGGCTTTGTTTTCCCGGTCGCTAACTTTGTTGCCTCGCTGGCTACCGGGCTGGTGATTGGCCTGGCGATTGGTTACCTGATTATTCTGGCGCGTAAATTCACCATTAATCAGAGCGACTCCACCTACGGCGCAGACGTAATGATGGGCGCGGGTAACGCTTCCGGTCGTTTTCTTGGCCCGCTGATTATCTTAAGCGCGATGACCGCCTCGATTCCGATTGGCATTGGCTCGCTGGTGGGCGCGCTGCTCTTTTACCTCTGGCAAAAGCCGATTACCGGCGGCGCTATCCTCGGCGCGATGTTGCTGGGCGCGATCTTCCCGGTCGCACTCTGATCGATACGGGTGCTGCGGCACCCGTCACTTCTGGAGAGAGATATGTTTGATTTACTCCTGCGCCGGGCGCGTCTGGTGGACGATACGGTAACGGATATTGCCCTCAGCGACGGGAAAATCGCAGCACTTGGTGAGATTAGCGGCCCGGCGGTGAAAACCGTCGATCTGGCGGGCAAACACTATGTCAGCGCCGGGTGGATCGACTCCCACGTCCACTGCTACCCCAACTCGCCGATTTACCACGACCAGCCGGACAGCGTCGGGATTGAAACCGGCGTCACCACGGTTATCGATGCTGGCAGCACCGGCGCGGATGATATTGATGACTTCTACGCCATCACCCGCCAGGCCACGACCGACGTTTACGCCCTGCTTAATATCTCGCGCGTCGGGCTGATTGCGCAGAACGAGCTGGCGAACCTCGACAATATCGACGCCCGCGCTGTACGCGACGCCGTGCAGCGCCACCCCGATTTTGTTGTTGGCCTGAAGGCACGCATGAGCAGCAGTGTGGTTGGTGACAACGGCATCACGCCGCTGGAGCGCGCGAAGGCGATGCAGCAGGAGAATGGCGATCTGCCGTTGATGGTGCATATCGGCAATAACCCGCCGAATCTCGATGAGATTGCCGACCTGCTGAGCGCCGGGGACATCATCACCCACTGCTACAACGGCAAGCCGAACCGCATTCTGACGCCGGGCGGCGAACTGCGCGCTGCGGTGACTCGCGCCATTACGCGCGGCGTGCGCCTCGATGTCGGCCACGGCAGCGCCAGCTTCAGCTTTGCGGTGGCGAAGCAGGCCATCGGCCTCGGTATTTTGCCGCACACCATCAGTTCCGATATCTACTGCCGCAACCGCATTGATGGCCCGGTGCGATCGCTGGCGAACGTGATGTCCAAGTTTCTCGCCATCGGCCTCTCGCTGCCGCAGGTGATCGCCTGCGTGACCGACCACGCCGCCGACGGCCTGCGCCTGGCGAAGAAGGGGCGTCTGGCGGTTGGCTTCGATGCCGATCTGACAATTTTCGATCTTCGCCGCCAGCCGGTGCTGTTCAATGATGCAGAGAACAGCGCCTTGCAGGCCGACCAGTTACTTACGCCGCTGGCCGCCATTCGCGCGGGCCGGGGCTATCTGACCGAACAAGGGAGGGCAGAGCATGTCTTCGATTTATGAGAAGTACCAGTTAAAACAGGTGATTAATGCCTCCGGGCGCATGACGGCGCTCGGCGTCTCGACCCCGCGCCCGGAAGTGGTTGAGGCAGCGTTGGAGGGCATGAACCACTACTTCGAAATGAAAGACCTGGTGAATAAAACCGGCGATTACATCGCGAAGCTGCTGGATGTGGAAGGCGCAACCGTCGTCTCCTGCGCCTCGGCTGGGCTGGCGCAAGCCGTTGCCGCCGTGCTGGTGAAAGAGAGCGACTGGCTGCTGGAGAACCTGCACAGCACCAAGATCGAAAATAATGAGATTGTTTTGCCGCGCGGGCACAACGTGAACTACGGTGCGCCGGTTGGCACGATGGTGGCGCTTGGCGGCGGCAAAGTGGTTGAAGCCGGTTACGCCAACGAATGCTCCGCCGATCAGCTGGCGGCGGCGATCTCCCCACGCACGGCGGCGATCCTCTTTATCAAGTCCCATCACTGTGTGCAGAAGAGCATGCTCAGCGTCGAGCAGGCCGCCGTGGTGGCGCGTAAACATAACCTGCCGCTGATTGTCGATGCCGCTGCCGAAGAGGATTTGCAGTGCTACTACCGGGCCGGGGCCGACCTGGTGATCTACAGCGGCGCGAAAGCGATTGAAGGGCCAACCAGCGGGCTGGTGATTGGCAAAACGCAATACGTAGAGTGGGTGAAACGCCAGACGGCGGGCATTGGCCGCGCGATGAAGGTGGGCAAAGAGGGCATTCTTGGCCTCACCTGCGCCATCGAGCACTACCTCAGCGCGAAAAAGGAGAGCGGGGCGGAGATGGTCGCCAAAATGACGCCTTTTATTGAACAGCTCAATAGCCTTAATGGCGTTAGCGCCCGCGTGGTGTGGGACAGCGCCGGGCGAGATATCGCCCGCAGTGAAATCAAATTTGATGAAGCCGTCACCTGCATTGCTACCGGTGAGCTGGTCGAGGCCCTCAAACAGGGCGAGTACGCCATCTATTTTCGCGGCTACAAAGCCAATGAAGGGATTATCGAAGCCGATGTGCGCAGCGTCAGCGCCGAGCAACTGACCATCATCGCGCAACGCATCGCCGAGGAAATGAATAAGGAGCCACGCCCATGAAACTGACCCCCAACTTTTATCACGACCGCGTATGTCTGAACGTGCTGGCAGGCAGCATTGATAACGCCAGCGCCATCTATGAAGCGGCGGAAGGGCATGTGCTGGTCGGCGTGCTGTCAAAAAACTACCCGGATATCGACTCGGCGGTGGCCGAGATGCGCCAGTACGCGCTGAGGATCGATAATGCGCTCTCAGTCGGCCTTGGTGCGGGCGATCCGAACCAGTCGGCGATGGTCAGCGCCATCTCCCGCGAAGTGCAGCCGCAGCATGTAAACCAGGTCTTTACCGGGGTGGGCACCAGCCGCGCGCTGCTTGGGCAGAGCGAGACGGTGGTTAATGGTCTGGTGTCGCCCACCGGCACGCCAGGGCAGGTGAAAATCTCCACCGGGCCGCTCAGCAGCCAGGCCGCCGATGCGATTGTGCCGGTGGAAACGGCGATTGCCCTGCTAAAAGATATGGGCGGCAGCTCAATCAAATATTTCCCGATGGGCGGGCTGCAATGTCGCGAGGAGTACAAAGCCGTTGCCGAAGCCTGCGCGCGGCACGACTTCTGGCTGGAGCCGACCGGCGGCATCGATCTGGAGAATTTCAGCGAGATCCTGGAGATAGCACTGGCAGCGGGCGTCAGCAAAATCATTCCGCACATTTATAGTTCAATTATTGATAAGGTGAGTGGCGAGACCCGCCCGGCGGATGTCCGCCAGCTGCTTATGATGACTAAAACGCTGGTGTAAGGCCTAGTACTGGCGTTATCCGGCCTGATTATTTGATATATATCAGCAACCTAAGGCACTTTTAACCATGAGGTAACGACGTGCGATTTCCGAACCAACGTTTAGCGCAACTCTTCAGCCTGCTGCAGAACGAGACGCTGCCGCAGGATGAGCTGGCGCAGCGGCTGTCGGTCTCCACGCGTACCGTCCGCGCTGATATCACTGCGCTCAATGCGTTGCTGGAGAACCACGGCGCGCAGTTTATTTTGAGCCGCGGCAGCGGTTACCAGCTGAAGGTGCTTGATGCCGCGCTTTATCACGCGCTGCAAGCCACCCGTCCGCGCGCGCTGCGCATTCCGCGCACCGGGCCGGAGCGGGTGCATTACCTGGTGGTGCGCTTTATCACCTCGGCCTTCTCCCTCAAGCTTGAGGATCTGGCTGACGAGTGGTTTGTCAGCCGCGCCACGCTGCAAAACGATATGACCGAAGTGCGCGAGTGGTTCTCCCGCTACCGCCTGACGCTGGAGACCCGGCCGCGCCACGGCATGAAGCTCTTCGGCAGCGAAATGGCGCTGCGCGCCTGCCTCACCGATCTGCTGTGGGAACTGGCGCAGCACAATGCCCATAACCCGCTGATTACCGAAGATGCGCTTAACGCGGGCGTGCCCGAGGCGCTGGCGCCGTTTCTGCACGACTGCTTCAGCCGCTACCATATTCGCCTTACCGATGAGGGCGATCGCTTTATTCAGCTCTACTGCGCCGTTGCCGTGCGGCGCATCAGCGAAGGGTTTCCGCTCTCGGAGTTCACCGCTGACGATGGTGATGAACAGGTGCATCACGCCGCGCGGGATATTGCCAGTGCGTTGCAGCAGCTGGCGGGCAAACCGCTGGCGGAGGCGGAAGAGCACTGGCTGCGGGTGCATATCGCCGCCCGGCGGGTGCAGGATCCGGCACCCAGCGCCATCAGCGCCGATGATGACGAAACGCTGGTGAACTACATCCTCGGCTATATCAACACCCACTATAACTACAATCTGCAGGGCGACGCGCAGCTGCATGCCGACCTGCTGACCCATATCAAAACCATGATCACCCGCGTGCGCTACCAGATCATGATCCCTAATCCCTTGCTGGATAACATTAAACAGCACTACCCAATGGCGTGGGATATGACGCTGGCGGCGGTGTCGAGCTGGGGGAAATATACGCCCTATACCATCAGCGAAAACGAGATCGGTTTTCTGGTGCTGCATATCGGCGTCGGGCTGGAGCGGCACTACAACGTTGGCTACCAGCGCCAGCCGCGCGTGCTGCTGGTGTGCGATGCCGGAAATGCGATGGTGCGGATGATTGAAGCGGTGCTGGCACGCAAATATCCGCAAATCGTCATTACCCGCACCGTGACGCTGCGCGACTACGAGCAGTGCGACACGCTGGCGGAAGATTTTGTTATCTCTACCGCGCGCATCAGCGAAAAAGATAAACCGGTGGTGACCATCGCGCCGTTCCCCAGCGACTACCAGCTGGAGCAGATTGGCAAACTGGTGCTGGTGGATCGCACCCGCCCGTGGATGCTGAAGAAGTATTTTGATGCCGCCCACTTTCGCATTATCGATGAGGCGATGGATCAGCAAACTCTGTTCCGCACCCTCTGCGCCGAGCTACAGCAGGAGGGGTTTGTCGATGGCGAGTTCCTCGATTCGGTGGTGGAGCGCGAAGCGATTGTCAGCACCCTGCTCGGGGAAGGCATCGCGCTGCCGCACGCCCTTGGCCTGCTGGCGAAGAAAACCGTGGTTTACACCGTGCTGGCCCCACAAGGCATCGTCTGGGGCGATGAAACCGCGCACGTTATCTTTTTACTGGCGATCAGCAAAAGCGAGTATGAAGAGGCGATGGCAATCTACGATATTTTTGTCACCTTCCTGCGCGAACGCGCCACCGCCAGGCTCTGCGCCTGCGCCGATTTCGACACCTTTCAACGCGTGGCGATGGACTGCGTAAGCCGGTTTTGAGAGCGGTTATCCAAAAACGGATGTAATGCCAATGTAATGCTATATTGCATTACACATTCCCACCTGCCCGGAGGCATAATGGCAACGCTCAATGTTCGGCTGGATGACAAGCTCAAAGAGGAGGCCTGGAAAGTGCTGGAGAAACTCGACATTACGCCCACCGAAGCGGTGCGCCTGCTGTTTCAATACGTTGCAGAGAATGGCCGTATGCCGGTTAAAACCGTAACGGTGAGCGAAGACGAAGCGGCACTGTTGGAGGTAGTCAGAGAGCGCCTGGCGAACCCGCAAAAAGGGATCAAGGTCAGGCTGGATGATCTATGAACTGGTGTTTGATCCGCGCGCGTTGAAAGAGTGGAAAAAACTGGGCGTGACGGTTCAGGCGCAGTTTAAAAAGAAGCTCGCAGAAGTGCTGGTTCAACCGAGAGTAGAAAAAGCCCGGCTGCATGGCTTGCCGGATTGCTACAAGATCAAGCTTCGTACCTCGGGCTATCGGCTGATTTACCAGGTCAGGGACAACGTGGTGACGGTGTTTGTCGTGGCGATCGGTAAACGTGAAAAAGAGGCCGCTTACCACAGCGCCACTCACCGCCTGTAACCCCATCACCGCAAATGGTGCACAACCTGATTGCTGCTGCCACGCCAGATCAGCATCGGGTCTTTCAGATCCTGCATAAATTTGCCGTCGATCAGCACATTGATCAGATCCACAACCTCCTGCTGCGGAGCGTTCAGCTCCTCGATCTTATAACCGGTCCACATCCAGATATCTTTGCCGGGGCACTCGGCGCGGATGCGCTTCACCAGCTTTAAAATATCGGACACGTTTTGCGGATGCAGGGGATCGCCGCCGGAAAGCGAGATCCCCTGGCGCTTAATGCGCGTGTCGTTGAGATCGGCGATGATCCGATCCTCCATCTCCAGCGTAAACGGCAGGCCGGAGTTCAGCCGCCAGGTGCTTTTGTTGTAGCAGCCTGGGCACTCATGCACGCAGCCGGAGACGAACAGGGTGCAGCGGGTGCCGGGGCCGTTGACGATGTCGACGGGGTAGTATTGATGATATTTCATTTTCGCTTCCCACTTGCCGCCATAACTGTGTTGGCTGCTCTCACTCACCCGGGTCACTTACTTATGTAAGCTCGCCGGGATTCCTTCGTTTGCCGCCTTGTTATGACGCCAATTGCTTTGCGAAATCGCTTCCTGCTTGCCGCCATAACTGTGTTGGCTGCTCTCACTCACCCGGGTCACTTACTTGTGTAAGCTCGCCGAGATTCCTTGTGACGACGCCCATTTTTTAGCGAAATCGCTTCAGAGTCGCTTTGTAAAAAACCAGGATGGCGCAACCGTAGGCCCGATAAGCGTAGCGCCATCGGGCACATCTCCGGGCTTAGCCAATCTGCCCATTGCCAAGATGCTTCACGCGGCGTTTAACCTCTTCCTGCTTGCCGGCGTTGAACGGGCGCGCGTCCGGGCTGCCGAGATAACCGCACACGCGGCGCGTCACCGACACGCGGGAGGCGTCATGGTTGCCGCATTTCGGGCAGGTAAAGCCTTTGCTGGTGCAGGCAAACTCGCCGGTGAAACCGCACTCATAACACTCATCAATCGGCGTATTAGTGCCGTAATAGGGCACATGCTGATAGCTGTAATCCCACACATCTTCCAGCGCGCGCAGGTTGTGCTGAATGTTCGGGTACTCGCCGTAACAGATAAACCCGCCGCTGGCTAACGGCGGATAGGGCGCTTCAAAGTCGATTTTGTCGTACGGGTTCACCTTCTTCTCCACGTCGAGGTGGAAGCTATTGGTGTAATACCCTTTATCGGTCACGCCATCGACCACGCCAAAATCGGCGGTATCGATGCGGCAGAAGCGGTCGCAGAGGTTTTCGCTCGGCGTGCTGTAGAGGCTGAAACCGTAGCCGGTCTCCTCTTTCCACTGATCCACCGCCTGGCGCAGGCGCTCAACAATCGCCACCCCTTTCGCGCGCAGGGTTTCGCTGTCGTAAATATGTTTATTGCCGGAAAGGGCATTGATGGTCTCATGAATGCCGATATAGCCCAGCGAGATCGACGCGCGGCCATTTTTGAAAATCGGCGCAATATCGTCATCCGCTTGCAGACGCACGCCGCACGCCCCCTCCATATAGAGGATCGGTGCTACACGCGCTTTCACCCCTTCGAGGCGGGCGATGCGGGTCATCAACGCTTTGCGCGCCAGCGCTAAGCGGCTATCCAGCAGCTTCCAGAAAGCGGCTTCATCCCCTTTCGCTTCCAGCGCGATGCGCGGCAGGTTGAGGCTGATAACGCCAAGGTTGTTACGCCCGTCGTGGATCTGCTCACCGTTCTCTTCATACACGCCGAGGAAGCTGCGGCAGCCCATCGGGGTTTTAAACGAGCCGGTCACTTTCACGACCTGGTCATAGTTGAGAATGTCCGGGTACATGCGCTTGCTCGCGCACTCCAGCGCCAGCTGTTTGATGTCGTAATTCGGGTCGCTGAACTTGTGGTTCAGCCCGTCGCGAATGGCAAACACCAGTTTCGGGAACACCGCGGTTTTGCGGTTTTTACCTAAGCCTGCGATGCGGTTACGCAGAATCGACTGCTGGATCAGGCGCGATTCCCAGCTGGTGCCGAGGCCAAAGCCGAAGGTGACAAACGGCGTCTGGCCGTTGGCGGTATGCAGCGTGTTGACTTCATACTCCAGCGACTGAAACGCGTCGTAGCACTCCTTCTCGGTGCGCGAGCGGGCGTAGGCGTCGGCGTCCGCGATCTGCCACTCGTTTGCCACTTTGCGGTGCTTTTCAAAACTCTCAGTAACAAACGGTGCCAGCACTTCATCAATGCGGTTGATGGTAGTGCCGCCATAAATATGGCTGGCGACCTGGGCGATAATCTGCGCGGTCACCGCCGTGGCGGTGGAGATAGATTTCGGCGGTTCAATCTCCGCATTGCCCATCTTAAAGCCGTGAGTCAGCATCCCTTTCAGGTCGATCAACATGCAGTTGAACATCGGGAAGAAGGGTGAGTAGTCGAGATCGTGGTAGTGAATCTCGCCGCGCTCATGAGCCTGCACTACATCGCGCGGCAGCAGGTGCTGGCGGGCGTAGTGTTTGGCGACAATCCCCGCCAGCAGGTCGCGCTGGGTCGGGATCACTTTACTGTCTTTGTTGGCGTTCTCGTTAAGCAGCGCCGAGTTGGTCTGCTCCACCAGGCCACGGATCTCCTGGTTCAGGCGGCCACGCTTTTCGCGGGCGATATCGCGGTCGTGACGGTACTCAATATAGGCGCGCGCCAGTTGCTTGTATGGGCCGGACATTAGCTGATTTTCAACGGCGGTCTGGATTTCACTGATATCGACCTGCGCGCGATCCTGCATCTGGCTACTGATAACTGCTGCGACGGTGGCGCAATAGTCTGCGTCATCGACTCCCGCTGCGGTTGCGGCGCGCCAGATTGCCTCCTGGATCCGCGCCGAGCTGAAAGGCACTTTACAGCCATCTCGTTTCATCACATGCGGTGTCATGATCACTCCCTTCTGCAAAAACAGGTTATCCACACGATAAAGACGTCCCATCGGTTGGTTATTCATTATTAAAACCAATAAGTTCGTCCCGTTCTGGCCCCGATTATCCACAGAATGACCTGCATTCCGGGCGGTAGGTTTGTTCGTATAATAGTCAAGAACTACAATATGTAGGGCCGGGTGGCATTCTAATTTCTATATATAGTGATTTGCATCAAAGATGTTTGCCTCTTTTTTGACTCAGGACAAAGTAAAAATCTGACGCTACAGCGGGCGGGGCATTCAGGAGGGATATAAAATTTCACGCTTTTATAATGATTAAAAATGCATCAAAAAGCGTGCAGAAGTTAAACCAGACGGGCAGGAATGACGTGCTGGCGCGGGGCGTCAACGTCCGTCACCTGGGCGATCAGCTGCGCCGCCGCCTGGCGACCGGCTTCGGCGTAGCCCGGATCGACGGTGAGGATCTCCGGGTGGAGAAAAGTGATAAGGGAGGTGTTGCCGACGCTGGCAAGCTGAAGCGTGATGCGTCGCTCCTGCAAATATTTGCTGGCACCGAGGGCGAGGCTGTCGCTGGCGCAGAGCAGCGCCGTGGTCTCGGGCGTCAGCACCTGCGCCACGTGATCGTAACCCGGCTGCATACCCAGGCCGGGCAGCACCGCGCGCGGCGTCAGATTGTGCTGGCGGCAAAACGCCTCATAAGCCTGGTGGCGACGCTTTCCGGTGGTGACATCGCTGTGCGGAACGCCAATAAAAGCGATCTGCCGGTGGCCCTCTGCGTAGAGCTTTGCCATCAGCAGTTCAATGGCACCCTCATCGTCATAGCTGACGGAGGAAAAACCGCTGACGTCGCGCGCCATCACTACCAGCGAGTCGCGCCAGGCGGCAAGCAGGCAGGGCGTAATGCCGGTAAAACCGAACAGCACCACACCGTCGATATTACGCTGGCTCAGCATCTGCAAATGTTCCGCCACCAGCTCCGGTTGAAAGCGGCTCTCCATCATGATCGGGTCGTAGCCCTGCTCATAAAAGGCCGGGAGCATGGTTTGTACTGCCAGGTTTTCGGCGCGGGAGTCGAGCCGCGTCACGATAATCGCCACCACTTTGTCACTCTGCCCGCGCATGGCGCGTGCGGAGCGGGAAGGGGAGAAGCCGTGCTGGTTCACCACCGCCGCCACCCGTTCGCGCGTCTGCTGGCTGACGCCATTTTCATTGTTCAGCACGCGCGAGACGGTCGATTTTCCCACGCCGCTTAAACGCGCGATGTCATTAATGGTCAGCCGGTTTGGCATGCAGCACTCCTGATACTGGCGATGGGGGTTGGCAGAGTCAGAAAGTGTTGCACTTCAGAGCAAATAACAACAATGAGTAAAGTCTGGTTTATCCCTGCGCGCCGCGAGTGGCGGTCGTATACGTTCGGTTTACATTTCGGGGTATATGATACCGCTGCGTAATCATTCCCTTTTAACCCTTACCGGAGGCGCTATGGATCCCGATCCCACCCCTCATCCCCGATGGAGAAGACCCTTCCGGTAAGCCCGCCTGTGCTGCCTTACCGGATGCGTAAGGCAGCGACGCCATATCGTCCCTGCCCGAGTTATTGACACCTGCTGGTGCGGCATTGTCGCGCCCGTAGTTAACGCACCCGCGTGATGCGGGGGCAAGGAGATCGCTATGCTGAAAACATTTACCCGGCAGCTTTTCGCTCGCCTGAATCGCCACTTACCGCGCCGCCTGGTCGCGCGCGATCCGCTTCCCGGCGTGCGTAGCGCCACCCAGGGCGAGATCCCGCCCTCAATGAGTGAACGCTGCCTGCAAACGGCGTTGATGGACCAGCCGCAGCTGTGGGAAACCTTTCACAGCCACCCGGAGGGGTTAAACACGCAGGAGGTGCGGCTGGCGCGGGAAATCCACGGCGAAAACCTGATTCCGGCTCAGAAACCGTCGCCGTGGTGGGTGCATCTCTGGCTCTGCTACCGCAACCCGTTCAACCTACTGCTCACCGTGCTCGGCATCATCTCCTATGCCTCGGAAGATCTCTTTGGCGCAGGAGTGATCGCGCTGATGGTGGCGATCTCCACCTTGCTGAACTGGCTACAGGAAGCGCGCTCGACCAAAGCGGCGGATGCGCTAAAAGCGATGGTCACCAACACCGCGACGGTGCGGCGCGTGGTGAGTGATAGTGGCGAGAGCGACTGGTGCGAGCTGCCGATCGATCAGCTGGTGCCGGGCGATATCGTCAAGCTTTCAGCCGGGGATATGATCCCGGCGGATCTGCGCATCGTGCAGGCGCGGGATCTCTTTGTCGCCCAGGCGTCGCTGACCGGTGAGTCGCTGCCGGTTGAGAAGAGCGCCATCACCCGCCAGGTGGCGCAGAGCAACCCGCTGGAGTGCGACACCCTCTGCTTTATGGGCACTAACGTGGTGAGCGGCACCGCGCAGGCGCTGGTGATTGCCACCGGCGGCCACACCTGGTTTGGGCAGCTAGCCAGCCGCGTCGGCGAGCAGGAGAGCGAACCGAACGCCTTCCAGAAGGGGATCGGCCGCGTCAGCCTGCTGCTGATCCGCTTTATGCTGGTGATGACGCCTATCGTGCTGCTGATTAACGGTTTCACCAAAGGCGACTGGTGGGAAGCGGCGCTGTTTGCCCTCTCTGTCGCCGTTGGGCTGACGCCGGAGATGCTGCCGATGATTGTTACCTCGACGCTGGCGCGCGGCGCGGTGAAGCTCTCAAAACAGAAAGTGATTGTGAAACACCTCGACGCCATTCAGAACTTTGGCGCGATGGATATTCTCTGCACCGATAAAACCGGCACGCTGACGCAGGACAAAATCGTGCTGGAGAACCACACCGATATCAGCGGCAGAGTGAGCGAGCGCGTGCTGCACTGCGCGTGGCTTAACAGCCATTACCAGACCGGTCTGAAAAACCTGCTTGATACCGCGGTGCTGGAGAGCGTCGAGGCGGAGATGGCGCAAACGCTCGCCGCGCAGTGGCGCAAAGTGGATGAAATTCCCTTCGATTTCGAGCGCCGCCGCATGTCGGTGGTGGTAGCGCAGGAGGCGGACGCCCATCAGCTGATTTGCAAAGGCGCGCTTAGCGAGATGCTCAGCGTCTGCGCCCATGTGCGCTACAACGGCGAGATTGTGCCGCTGGATCACAGCATGCTGCGGCGCATTGAGCGCGTCACCAGTACCCTTAACCGCCAGGGACTGCGCGTCGTGGCGGTGGCGACCAAATATCTCCCCGCGCGCAGCGGTGACTATCAGCGTATTGATGAATCGGATCTGATCCTCGAAGGGTATATCGCGTTTCTCGATCCGCCGAAAGAGAGCACCGCCCCGGCGTTAAAAGCGCTGAAAGCCAGCGGCATCACCGTCAAAATCCTCACCGGCGACAGCGAGCTGGTCGCCGGCAAAGTGTGTCACGAAGTGGGCTTAGCGGTGGGCGATGTGCTGATTGGCAGTGAAATCGAACGCATGAGCGACAACGAGCTGGCGCACGTGGCGCAGCATGTGACGCTGTTTGCCCGCCTGACGCCGATGCACAAAGAGCGCATTGTGCGCCTGCTGAAACGCGAAGGACACGTGGTGGGCTTTATGGGCGACGGCATAAACGATGCGCCTGCGCTGCGGGCGGCAGATATTGGTATCTCAGTGGATGGCGCGGTCGATATCGCCCGCGAAGCGGCAGATATTATCTTGCTGGAAAAGAGCCTGATGGTGCTGGAGCAGGGGGTAATCGAAGGGCGTCGCACCTTTGCCAATATGCTCAAGTACATCAAAATCACCGCCAGCTCGAACTTCGGTAATGTCTTTAGCGTGCTGGTGGCCAGCGCGTTTCTGCCCTTCTTGCCGATGTTGCCGCTGCACTTGCTGATCCAGAACCTGATTTATGATGTGTCGCAGGTGGCGATCCCGTTTGATAACGTCGACGAGGAGCAGATCGCCAAACCGCAGCGCTGGAACCCGGCGGATCTCGGGCGTTTTATGGTCTTTTTCGGGCCGCTCAGCTCCATCTTCGACATTATTACTTTTGCCGTAATGTGGTGGGTGTTTAAGGCCAATACGGTGGAGGCGCAAACCCTGTTCCAGTCCGGCTGGTTTGTGGTGGGCGTGCTGTCGCAAACGCTGATTGTGCATATGATCCGCACCCGCCGCGTGCCGTTTATTCAGAGCCGCCCCGCCTGGCCGCTGGTGGCGATGACGCTGATGGGCATCTGTGTTGGGATTGCGTTGCCCTTTTCACCGCTGGCGGGTTACCTGCAATTGCAGGCGCTGCCGCTCGCTTATTTCCCGTGGCTGGTGGCGATTCTGGCGGGGTATATGATCCTGACCCAGTGCGTGAAGGGGATCTTTTACCGCCGTTACGGCTGGCAATAGCGCGGATAAGTGCCGGATGGCGCTACGCTTATCCGGCCTACGCCGTTTCAGTGGCATGGTTTTGTAGGCCTGATAAGGCGCAGTTTTGTAGGCCTGATAAGGCGAAGCCGCCATCAGGCATTTCGCCGGAGGGCGATGTGCGGGTTGTTCGCCGGATGGCGCTGCGCTTATCCGGCCTACACCGTTTCAGCAACATGGTTTCCCCATGCCTGATAAGGCGCAGTTTTGTAGGCCTGATAAGGCGAAGCCGCCATCAGGCATTTCGCCGGAGGGCGATGTGCGGATTGTTTGCCGGATGGCGCTTCGCTTATCCGGCCTACGCCGTTTCAGTTACATGGTTTTGTAGGCCTGATAAGGCGCAGCCGCCATCAGGCATTTCGCCGGAGGGCGATGTGCGGGCTGTTTGCCGGATGGCGCTTTGCTTATCCGGCACGGGACGGTGCTGTTTTACCGGGCATTTCTCTTAAATGAACCGGCGTGTGATCGCCGTCGGTCGGCGCGCTTGACGGTGAAAATGTGTGCATGGTACCTGAGTGTTTTGCTTCGCTTTCCCCGCTTAAGGAACCTGCATGTTACGTTACAGCCTTTTGTCCGCCGGACTGCTGCTCGGCTTCTCTGCTCTTGCCGCACCGGCGGGCGATCTGCCCTTAATGCCCTGGCCTGCCAGCGTGACGCGTCCAGCGGAGCAGGGCGCGCTGGTAATGAATAATCAACTGACCATCCGCGTCAGCGGCGACGATGCCGACGAGATAATCACGCAGCTACGCCAGCGTATTGCACGGCAAACTGGCTGGACGCTGCAGCCGCAGGCGGCAAATCCATCGAATGCTACGATTACGATCGCGATTGCCCACAAGGTGGCACCCATTCCGGCGCTGGATAGCGATGAACGCTATACGCTGACTATCGACGGCAGTGGCGCAAAAATTGCGGCCAACACCCGCTTTGGCGCGCAGCGCGGTATTGAGACGCTGCTTCAGCTTTTGCAAAACAGCGCCGAACAGACCCAGCTCCCCTGGGTGACCATCGAAGATGCGCCGCGCTTCCCGTGGCGCGGGCTGCTGCTCGATTCAGCGCGTCACTTTATTCCCGTTGAAGATATTAAGCGGCAGATTGACGGCATGGCGGCGGCAAAGCTCAACGTGCTGCACTGGCATCTGACCGACGATCAGGGCTGGCGGTTTGCCTCGACGCGCTACCCGAAATTGACGCAGCTTGCCAGCGACGGGCTTTACTACAGTGAAGCGCAAATGCGCGAAGTCGTGCGTTATGCGGCGGCGCGCGGCATCCGCGTGGTGCCGGAGATTGATATGCCGGGCCACGCTTCCGCGATTGCGGTTGCCTACCCGGAGTTGCTGAGCGCGCCGGGGCCCTATGCTATGGAGCGCCACTGGGGCGTATTGAAACCGGTACTCGATCCGACAAAAGAGGCGACATACGCCTTTGCGGAGGCGATGGTGAGCGAACTGGCAGCGATCTTCCCGGATGCCTACCTGCATATCGGCGGCGATGAAGTGGACGATACCCAGTGGAAAAACAATCCACAGATCCAGCAATTTATGCGCGATCATCAGCTCAAAGACAGCCACGCGTTACAGGCTTACTTCAACCGCAAGCTGGAAACGATCCTCGAAAAACATCACCGCCAGATGGTCGGCTGGGATGAGATCTTTCACCCGGATCTGCCGAAAAGTATTTTGATTCAATCCTGGCAGGGCCAGGACGCGCTGGGCGAGGTCGCGAAGCAGGGCTACAAAGGCATTCTCTCTACCGGTTTTTATCTCGATCAACCACAGTACACCGCATACCACTACCGCAATGAGATTGTGCCGCAGGGGTTAAAGAGTGTGGATGTGATTGGCGACAACGAGAGCGCGCAGAGCTGGTCATTTTCGATGCCGCGCCTGAAAGGCAGCCCGGTTGAGGGTAGCTTTACGCTGGTGAAGGGTGACGAGGGATGGCGCGGATTTATTGATTTCAAAGGCAAATCCCGCCGCGCGGTAGAGAATATCAGCTGGCGCAGCGACGATCAGGTGACCTTTACCGTCGACAGCTGGATGGGCGAGACGCGCCCGGTGGTTACCCTCGCAGACGATAAATTGAGCGGCTATTTCCTGCTGGGCAATGTGCGTTACCCCATCAGCGGCGCGCGGCTGGAAACGGTGCCAGACGGGATCGCGCCGGTGGTGCCGGATGCCGCGCAGCAGGCGAATCTGCTTGGCGGGGAAGCGGCGCTGTGGGCGGAAAACGTTGCTGCGCCGGTGCTGGATATCAAGCTGTGGCCGCGCGCTTTTGCGGTGGCGGAGCGTTTGTGGTCGGCGCAGGATGTCAACGACAGCGAGAATATGTATATGCGTTTGCAGGCCGTCGATAGCTGGTCTTCGGTCTCAGTTGGCCTGCAGCAGCATAGCCAGCAACTGACGCAGTTCACCCGGCTGGCGAACAGCGCCGATACTGTGCCGCTGCAAATCCTCGCCCAGGCCCTTGAGCCCGCGCACTATTACACGCGTCAGCATCTCAAGTTTCAGGCGGGGAATTATCATCAGTTTGAGCCGCTTAACCGCCTTGCCGATGCGCTGTTTGCCGAGAGCAGCACGGTGCGGCAGATAAACCAGTGGGCAGATCGGCTAATTAGCGACGCGGAAGATAACGCCAGCGCCGGGGCGCTGCGGCATCTGTTTATGCGCTGGCAAAACAATACCAGCGATGCGCTCACACTCTGCGAGGCTAACTACCAGCTGAAAGCGATGAAACCGGTGGTGCAGGAGGTCGACAAACTGGCGGCAATTGGCCTGCGGTTAACCGATCTCGTTGCCCGTCAGGGAACGCTTGATGATAAGGAGATCGCTTCGATTCAGCGTGAACTGGATAGCGCGGCGCAGGTGCAGGATGAAGTGGTGATTGCGGCAGTGTATCCGCTGGAAAAACTGCTGCGCGCGACGGTTAACCGCTAGACAGCGTGCCGCATTGCCTGCGGAAAGCGGCTGTTTGCCGGATGGCGCTTCGCTTATCCGGCCTACGCCGTTTCAGCAACATGGTTTCCCCATGCCTGATAAGGCGCAGTCTTGTAGGCCTGATAAGGCGAAGCCGCCATCAGGCGTTTCGCCGGTCGGCGATGTGTGGGCTGTTTGCCGGATGGCGCTTTGCTTATCCGGCCTACGGGAATGCGGTTTGTGGTCTGGTTTTGTAGGCCTGATAAGGCGAAGCCGCCATCAGGCAAGGGCGCTGATGGCGGCGGAGGGCATTAACGACGAACGGCGATGGCTTCGATTTCGATTTTCACATCTTTCGGCAGACGGGCCACTTCGACACAGGAGCGCGCCGGGAAGGAGGCGTTATGCTCGGTGAAAAAGGCTTCGTAGGTGGCGTTAACGGTGGCGAAATCGTTGAGATCTTTGACGAAAACGGTGGTTTTCACGATGTCGCCCACGGTCAAACCTGCCGCTTCAACGATCGCTTTCACGTTCTCCAGCGACTGGCGCGCCTGGGCATCGATCGCATCCGGCACGCTGCCGGTTTTCGGATCGACCGGGATCTGACCGGAAGTCAGGATCATATTGCCCAGATCGACGGCCTGCACATAAGGACCAATCGCGGCTGGCGCGTTTTCCGTGGCGATAACTTTAGTCATAAATCACTCCTGTAATCTGCGGTAAAAGGGATGCCGATCCATTATAGGGAGGGCACCCGGCTTTACCAGCCGCAATTAGTTAGCCAGCACCACGTGGTGCGAGAACTCTTTTTCACAATATTTGCACTTCAGCGCGATATCGTTTTCGCGCTTTTTCACCGCAAAACTCGACGACACCGGCTCGGCATGGCTGATGCAGTTGCTGTTCGGGCAGGTGAGCACGCCGCTGATGCGCTCCGGCAGGCTTGGGCGCGATTTGCCCACCACTTCATACTCATCAATGCGGTTCACCGTCGCCTGCGGCGCATAGAGCGCCAGCTGGTTCACCTGCTCGTCGGTCAGAAAGGTATTCTCGATTTTAATCAGATCTTTACGGCCCATTTCACCGGAAGGCAGGTTCAGGCCGATGGTGATGCGCTGATCCGTTTCCGTCAGCTTGAACAGCGTCAGCAGCTTAAAGCCGATACGCGCCGGAATATGGTCAATCACGGTGCCACGTTTGATGGCTTCGACCTGAAGTTTGTTGTCATGCGTCATTGTCGTTTCCCTCTTACAGAGCCAAATCGCGATTCAGAACCAGCGCCAGCAGCGCCTGGCGGGCGTAAATACCGTTCCCGGCCTGCTGGAAGTACCAGGCGTGCGGGGTTTTATCGACATCGGTGGTGATCTCATCGACGCGCGGCAGCGGATGCAGCACTTTCATATTGCTGCGCGCACCCTCAAGGTCGGCGGCGCGCAGCACAAACTGCGCTTTGACGTTGGCATACTCCGACGGATCGAGGCGCTCTTTCTGTACGCGCGTCATATAGAGAATATCGACCTCGGCCATCACCTCGTCGATACTGGCGTGCAGGCTCCAGGCGATCCCTTTTTCATCCAGCATATCGAGGATGTACTGCGGCATTGCCAGCGCGTCCGGGGCGATAAAGTAGAAGCGGTTACCGTTAAATTTCGCCAGCGCCTGCGCCAGCGAGTGCACGGTACGGCCATATTTCAGATCGCCCACCATCGCGATATTGAGATTCTCCAGACGACCCTGGGTCTCCTGAATGGTGAAGAGATCCAGCAGCGTCTGCGTCGGATGCTGATTCGCACCGTCACCGGCGTTGAGGATCGGAATTCCACCGGAGAACTCCGTCGCCAGGCGCGCCGCGCCCTCCTGCGGATGGCGCATCACAATCGCATCGACATAGGTGCTAATCACCGAAATAGTGTCCGCCAGCGTTTCGCCCTTCTTGCCGAGCGAGGTGTTACTGCTATCGGAGAAGCCAACCACGCTTGCGCCTAAGCGGTGCATGGCGGTTTCAAAAGATAGACGCGTGCGGGTGGAGGCTTCAAAGAAGCAGCTGGCGATCACTTTATGCTTCAGCAGCTCCGGCTGCGGGTTGGCTTTCAGGCTCGCCGCCGTGTGGAGGACCAGTTCAAGTTCTTCGCGGCTGAGATCGTTTATGGAAATGATATGTTTCTGATATAGCGGATTAGCCATGGTTATCTCCTGACGACGGCGCAAAAAAAAGCCCCTCAAAAGAGGGGCTGGATATGGGGTAAGCCACGGGAGCGAAAAACGGCAGGCCTGCGCCTGTATTCAGACGCGGTAAGAGAGACTCTCGAACACACTGGACCATGCTTCCTCCCGGCAAATTGTCCCGGATTATACGCAGCTGTTTTCGCGGATCAAGCGTTTGATGCACACTTTACGCAGTGCAAACGGTTCTCTATGAATAGTAATGCGTTTTAAACGCCGCTTACGCGCCAGCATTGAAACATGCGTTAACGCAAAACTCAGGCAGATAGGGGTAGCAGGCGCGGGGGAATCCTCGTATAAATGGTGGAAATGAAACGCTGTTTTAATCGAGGGTTTAGCAATGATCGTTGGCAATATTCACAACCTACAACCCTGGCTGCCGGAAGAGCTGCGCCAGGCGATTGAGCATATCAAGCAGCACGTGACCGCAGCGACGCCGGTTGGCAAGCACGATATCGATGGCAACCGCCTCTTTTACCTCGTGTCGGAAGATATGACGCAGCCCTTTGCCGAGCGCCGCGCCGAGTACCACGCGCGCTATCTGGATATCCAGATTGTTTTAAAAGGCGAAGAGGGGATGACCTTCAGCACGCAGCCTGCGGGCGCGCCGGATACCGACTGGCTGGCGGATAAAGATATCGCCTTTTTGCCGCAGGGCGAGCAGGAGAAAACCGTGGTGCTGAGCGCAGGAGATTTTGTCGTCTTCTACCCGGGCGAAGTGCATAAACCGCTCTGCGCGGTCAACGCACCGGCGCAGGTGCGCAAAGTGGTGGTTAAGCTGCTGGTGGCCTGATTGCTCCCCCTCTCTGCGAGGAGAGGGGAAACGCCTTACTCACTGAGCGTGGCGACCATCACCGCTTTAATGGTGTGCATGCGGTTTTCCGCCTGATCAAACACCACGCTTGCCCGCGATTCAAACACTTCATCCGTCACTTCCATCCCGCCGTGCAGGCCGAACTCCTGCGCCATCTGCTTGCCAAGCGCGGTCTGATCGTCATGAAACGCCGGCAGACAGTGGAGAAACTTCACCTGGGGGTTGCCGGTCAGTGACAGCATTTTGCTGTTGACCTGGTAAGGGCGCAGCAGGGCGATGCGCTCTGCCCACTTCTCTTTCGCTTCACCCATCGACACCCAGACATCGGTGTAGATAAAGTCCGCATCTTTCACGCCGACGGCGACATCTTCGGTGAGCAGGATATTGCCGCCGTTTTTCACCGCCTGCGCCTGGCACTCTGCTACCAGGCTCGCCTCCGGCCAGCAGGCTTTCGGTGCCACCAGGCGTAAATCGAGGCCCACCAGCGCGGCGGCTTCCAGCATTGAGTTGCCCATGTTGTTACGCGCATCGCCTGCATAAACCAGCGTCATCTGGTTAAAGGCTTTGCCCGGCAGGTGCTCGCGCATGGTGAGCAGATCCGCCAGCAGCTGCGTGGGGTGAAACTCATCGGTTAAGCCGTTCCACACCGGCACGCCCGCGAAGCGTGCCAGGGTTTCAACAATCTCCTGGCCGTAGCCGCGATACTGAATGCCGTCATACATCCGGCCCAGTACCCGCGCGGTATCTTTAATTGACTCTTTATGCCCGATTTGACTACCGCTTGGGCCGAGGTAGGTGACGCGAGCGCCCTGATCGTAAGCGGCAACTTCGAAAGAGCATCGTGTGCGGGTAGAGTCTTTTTCGAAGATGAGCGCGATGTTTTTGCCGGTAAGCTTCTGGACTTCCTGGCCTTTTTTCTTATCAGATTTGAGTTGCGCGGCAAGTTGCAGCAGAGCGTGGATTTCAGCAGGGGTAAAATCGAGCAGTTTCAGAAAATGTTTCTGGTAAAAAGGTGACATTTTTTCCTCGCATGGCGAACGCCACTTATTGAATTAAAATTCAATCTATATGTATGAATATTCATTTGCAACCCTGATGGATAAATCTTTTCGGCGAAGAGTGGAGGCAACGGCGGCGGTGTGTGACAATAAGAGTATCTGCCACTTTGATGAGGAACGACCCATGGCAAACCCGGAACACCTGGAAGAGCAGCGCGAAGAGACGCGTTTGATTATTGAAGAGTTGCTGGAAGATGGCAGCGATCCTGATGCGCTCTACACCATTGAGCATCACCTGTCGGCAGATGATTTCGAAACGCTGGAAAAAGCGGCCGTTGAAGCCTTCAAACTCGGCTACGAAGTGACCGAGCCGGAAGAGCTGGAGCTGGAAGAGGGCGAAGTGGTCATCTGCTGCGATGTGCTGAGCGAAAGCGCGCTGAATGCCGATCTGATCGACGCGCAGGTTGAGCAGCTGATCAATCTGGCAGAGAAATTCGACGTTGAGTACGACGGTTGGGGCACGTACTACGAAGACCCGAACGGCGAAGAGGGCGACGACGAAGACGACGAAGATTACGTTGACGAAGAAGATGACGGTGTCCGTCACTAAGTGAACGTTGCGGCAGCGCCATGCTGCCGCAAAGCAAGGAAATGCCATGGATTACCCGCAACTACTCGCCCCGGTTCGCGCTTTTCTGCACTGCCCAACTCCCACCGCCTGGATAGAAAAAGCCCGTCAGCCCGAGATGCTGCCGCTGCTGCTCACCGATCATCTGGTCTGCGAACTGAAGGCTGCCCAAACCGCCATGCTGCTGGTGCGCCGCTATGTTGCCGATAAAACCGGCTCAGAAGCGCTGCTGGCCTGGCTGAAACCCTATGAAGAGTTTGCCTTCCGCGAAGGCCCGGAACCGGACTTTGTCGCCCTGCATAAGCAGATCGGCAAAAGCGTGATGCCGCAGACCGATGATGCCTGGGGCCAGGCGCTGATCGACAGCATGGTGCTGCTGATTAAAGAGGAGCTGCACCACTTCTGGCAGGTGCGCGAAGCGATGCTCGCCCGCCACATTCCCTATGTGAAAATTACCGCCAGCCGCTATGCCAAAGGGATGCTGAAAGAAGTTCGCACTCATGAACCGCTGACTCTGGTCGATAAATTAATTTGCGGTGCCTATATCGAAGCGCGCTCCTGCGAACGCTTCGCCGCACTTGCGCCGTGTCTTGACGCGGATTTGCAAAAATTTTACCTGTCGCTCCTGCGATCCGAAGCGCGCCACTACCAGGATTACCTCGCGCTGGCGCAGCAGATTTCGGCCACCGATATTGCGCCGCGCGTGCGCCATTTCGGCGAAGTGGAAGCGGCGCTGATTAGCTCACCGGATACGGAGTTCCGTTTTCACAGCGGCGTACCGGCCTGATTTGAGATCAAAGGAAAATAATGAACTGGACACATATCCTGATGGCGGGCTACGCCGGGATGGCGATCGCCGTGGTCGCCAGCCTGCTGCGTAAAAAAGGGTGGCTGAGCAAAGGGAGCGCGATCGTGCTGGTGGTGGTATTTATCGCCCTGTGGAACGTGATCGACATTAAATATTTGCAGGGAGAGAAGTTAGCCCAGACAGCGGATGAGAAGTTTGACGCGACGGTGCAGCAGGTCCCGGCGTGGAAATTTATCGCCGAACACGATCCCGTCCTGATGGCGAAACTGCGCACCCAGGTGATGGTGATGATGAAAGAGGGGGCGAATGAGCAGAAGGTGATCGACGCCATTCAGCCGCAGATCCTCGCGGTGCAGATGCAGCGTTTGCAGTTTGCGCCGGACGACCTGGTGGTCGCCGAAATGCGCGTGATGATGGAGCAGGCCGCCGAAATTCAGGCGAAAAGCGATGATGCCTGCTTCCGCTTTCAATACCCGGCGGTAAAAGGGGGCATCAACCCGGTGCGCTTTATCTCCCCGCAGATGTTAAAACGCCGCCTCGATACCGAAGCCGCCATGCTCAACGCCTCTTACGGGCCCAATAAACACACGGTGACAGCCGAAGAGCGCGCCAATGCGCAGCGGGATATTGCCACGGTGGTGCAGCCGATGGCGCAGAAGTATGGTCAGGATCTGCAACTGCTGGATGCGCCGCAAAATGCCATCGGCAAAGAGAAGCTGGTCTGCGATATGCTGCAACAGCTTTGGGGTGATGTACTGGCGCTACCGCCGCAGAAAGCCGCCGCGATTGTGCGGCTGGTGCTGGCGACGGAAGAGCAGTGATGGCGCGGGCCGATGCGCCCGCACTTGATTAGAGCGTTTTTAACATCCGCACTTCGCAATCGACGTGCCCGGTGCAGCCCAGTGGGCCGTCGATATGCGCAAACCCGAGGTGCTCATACAGACCGATGGCGTCGGTTAAAAAGGCGGTGGTCTCTAAATAGCAGCGCGTGAAGCCGCTTTTTTTCGCGTGATCGAGCGCCATCAGCGCCAGCTTTTTCGCCAGCCCCTGGCCGCGCGCGCAGGGCAGAAAATACATCTTTTGCAGTTCGCAGATATCCGGCTCGCTGCACTTCAGGGGCGCCACGCCGCCGCCGCCCACTACGTCGCCATTCAATTCCACGACCCAGTAAGCGCAGCCTTCGCGGCTATATAACTGATAAAGCTCGTCCAGTTCAGGATCGGCAACGGTGTAGCCTTTATCAGCCGTCAGGCCATATTCGGCTGACACCTGACGGATCACCGAGGCGATAGCCGCATTATCTGTCGCGGCAATGCGGCGCATTTTGACCTCTACCGGCGCGGTTACATTCATTTTCGCACTCTGTCTGTTGCTTTTTCGGGGATCCTGGTTAATACCACTACAGGGCGCATCTGGCAAGACCAGGAATATTGGGCGCTATTTTTTTGACCGTAAGGTATTTACACTGCACAGTGGAGATAATTCTTAAGCAATATTGCTGTGGTTAACTCCGTTAGCACCTCTTTTTTACAATAAGGATTGTTATGACTTCCGACATTCATGCTTCTGTGGCGGCTCCCGTGCGCCATTTCCGCTTTCAGGGTAGCGGGAAAGGCTATTTCGTTGTTTGGCTGGTTAATATTCTGCTGACCTTAATAACGCTGGGGATTTATTTACCGTGGGCGTTAATTCGCGCGCGTCGTTATTTCTACGAAAACACCGATCTGGAGGGGGCTCGTTTCTCTTACCACGCGACCGGCAGCTCCATTTTTGTTGGCTGGCTCTGCCTGCTGGCGCTGTATGTGATTTTTTTAATTAACGTGGTACATGGGAACGTTATTCTGCAACTCTGCATGATGGGTTTATTTATTCTCTTCTTCCCATGGTTAATTACGCAGGGTCTGCGTTATCAGATGCTGATGACCGAGATTAACGGCGTGCGCTTTAACTTTTACGCCAGCCCGCTGCGCGCGTGGTGGGTGATGATGGGCTGCCCGCTGCTGATTATGGTTGGCGTGGGGATTATTTTCTCTATCTTCGCGACCATGGCGGCAAGCAGCGGCTCAATTAGCGCCATTGTTACGGTAAGCATCGTGGGATCGCTGGCCGTATTGCTGGGTATTGGCGTGATGCAGGGCGTATTTGCCGCGCAGTGGTATGGCATGCTGGCGAATAATTTGCAGTACGGCAAATTAAAATTCTCCGGCAGTTTCTCAATGAAAAAATGCATTGGTATTGTGCTGCTGTCGATGCTGCTGTTTATTCCGTTTATCGCACTGGTGATGGTATTGATTGTGCCAGCGATGATTGAACTGATGCAGTCCGCCTATTTACTGCAGGGCGATCCGGAGCAGATGGCGATGATGATGGGGCCGATGTACGGCAAAATCATGCTGACCTACCTGATCTATATTCTCGGCGCGATTGTCTGCTTTACCTTTGCTTTCGTGAAGCTGCGCGCTTACCTCTACAGCCAGCTGGCGCTGGAAGGGGATATTCGCTTCTCTTCCACGGTGACCGTTGGGCGCATGCTGTGGATCGCCATCAGTAATATGGCGGTGTGCCTGGTGACGCTGTTCCTGGCGTGGCCGTGGGCGAAAGTGCGTATGACCCGTTACCTGCTGGAAAATACCCATGTGCACGGCAACCTGGAAGCGCTGACGCTGGAAGATCACGGCGTGCAGCCGGCGAAAGATCCGGCTAACCTGCTGGCGCGTGGTTTGTCGTTCTATCCGGCGGCGATTTAAGTTCGGTAGAGAGTGCCGGATGGCGGCTGTGATTTAGTCGGTTGAAAATGCCGGATGGCGGCTACGCCTTATCCGGCCTACAAAAGCGGTCGGGCAGAGGAGTTGCCTCATCCGGCCGACAAAAGCAGCCGGGCAGAGGAGTTGCCTTATCCGGCCTACAAAAGCAGCGGGAGTTATCCCGCAGCCAATAAAAAAGCCGGGCGCGATGCCCGGCTTTTCTTTGACTGAGAATTACAGCGCGGCGATAACCGCCTGCTGCTCAATCAGCTTCGCTTTGGTCTGCGCATAGCCGTCGAGCTTCTCACGCTCTTTGGCGATCACAGCTTCCGGCGCGCGGGCAACAAAGCCTTCGTTACCCAGCTTGCTTTCGATGCGGCCAATCTCCTGCTCAACCTTCGCCACCTCTTTCGCCAGACGTGCCAGCTCGGCCTCTTTGTCGATAAGACCGGCCATCGGGATCAGCAGCTCAGCGCCATCAACGATCTTGGTGACCGAAACCGGCCCTTTCTCGTCGGCAGAGAGCAGCGTGATGCTCTCCAGACGCGCCAGCGTCTTCAGGAAGCTCAGGTTGTCGTTTACGCGACGCTGCGCTTCAGGGCTGGCGCTGCGCAGCAGCAGCTCAAGCGGTTTACCCGGCGCGATGTTCATCTCGGCGCGGATATTACGCACCGCAACGATCGCCTGCTTCAGCCACTCGGTATCGGCCACGGCCTGCTCATCCACCTGGGCGGCGTCAAACGCCGGGAACGGTTGCAGCATGATGGTATCGGCATCAATACCTTTCAGCACTTTCACGCGCTGCCAGATGGTTTCAGTAATAAACGGAATGATCGGGTGCGCCAGGCGCAGCAGACCTTCCAGTACCGTTACCAGCGTGTTGCGCGTGCCGCGCAGTTCGGCTTCGGAACCGCCGTTCATTACCGGCTTGGTCAGCTCCAGGTACCAGTCACAGAACTGGTTCCAGGTGAACTCATACAGAATGCCGGCTGCAATATCGAAGCGGTAGCTGTCCAGCGCATCGCGGTAGGCTTTGATGGTCTGGTTGAACTCGGCGAGGATCCAGCGATCCGCCAGCGACAGCACCATTTCGCCGCCGTTGAAGCCGCAATCCTGCTCTTCGGTGTTCATCAGCACAAAGCGGCTGGCGTTCCACAGCTTGTTACAGAAGTTACGGTAACCTTCGAGGCGCTTCATATCCCAGTTGATATCACGGCCGGTTGAGGCCAGTGCCGCGAGGGTGAAACGCAGGGCGTCGGTACCGTGCGGCTCAATGCCGTCCGGGAACTGCTTCTCGGTGCGCTTGCGGATTTTTTCCGCCAGCTGCGGCTGCATCATGTTACCGGTGCGTTTTTCCAGCAGGTCCGGCAGCGAAATACCGTCCACCATATCCAGCGGATCGATAACGTTGCCTTTTGATTTCGACATCTTCTGCCCTTCGTCATCGCGGATCAGACCCGTCATATAGACAGTCTTGAACGGCACCTGCGGTTTGCCGTTCTCATCTTTGATGAAGTGCATGGTCATCATGATCATGCGCGCGATCCAGAAGAAGATAATGTCGAAGCCGCTCACCATCACGCTGGTCGGGTGGAACTGACGCAGCGCGTCGGTGTTTTCCGGCCAGCCGAGGGTCGAGAAGGTCCACAGCGCGGAGGAGAACCACGTGTCGAGCACGTCGTCGTCCTGGCGCAGCGCGACATCCGCAGAGAGGTTGTTCTCCTGACGCACTTCCTCTTCGCTGCGGCCAACGTAGACGTTGCCGTCGTTGTCGTACCACGCCGGAATACGGTGGCCCCACCACAGCTGGCGGGAGATACACCAGTCCTGAATGTCGCGCATCCAGGAGAAGTACATGTTTTCATACTGCTTCGGCACGAACTGGATATCGCCGTTCTCGACCGCTTCAACGGCCGGTTTCGCCAGCACATCGGCGCGCACGTACCACTGATCGGTGAGCATCGGTTCGATCACCACGCCGCCGCGATCGCCATACGGAACGGTCAGGTCGTGCGGTTTGATCTCTTCCAGCAGGCCAAGGGCGTCAACGGCAGCAACGATCGCTTTACGCGCGGCAAAGCGCTCCAGTTTCTGGAACTCAGCCGGGATATCGCTGGCGTAGACGTCGGATTCATTGCCTTTGGTGTCATACACTTCTGCGCTTTCACGGATATCACCGTCGAAGGTCAGAATGTTGATCATCGGCAGGGCGTGACGACGGCCCACTTCATAGTCGTTAAAGTCGTGCGCCGGGGTGATCTTCACGCAGCCGGTGCCTTTTTCCATATCGGCGTGTTCGTCGCCAACAATCGGAATACGGCGGTTAACCAGCGGCAGCAGCACGAATTTGCCAATCAGATCTTTGTAGCGCGGATCTTCCGGGTTTACCGCGACGCCAGTATCGCCGAGCAGGGTTTCCGGACGGGTAGTAGCAACCACCAGGTAATCTTTACCGTCGGCGGTTTTTGCGCCGTCAGCCAGCGGGTAGCGGATGTGCCACATTGAGCCTTTGGACTCGCGGTTTTCCACTTCCAGATCGGAGATCGCGGTGCGCAGTTTCGGGTCCCAGTTTACCAGGCGTTTGCCACGGTAAATCAGATCCTCTTTATAGAGACGGACGAACACCTCTTTCACGGCATTGGAGAGGCCTTCATCCATGGTGAAGCGCTCGCGCTCCCAGTCTACGGAGTTGCCGAGACGGCGCATCTGGCGGGTGATGGTGCCGCCGGATTCCGCTTTCCACTGCCAGATTTTGTCGATAAAGGCGTCGCGGCCGTAATCGTGGCGGGTTTTACCCTCTTCAGCGGCAATCTTACGCTCCACCACCATCTGGGTTGCGATACCCGCGTGGTCAGTACCGGCCTGCCAGAGGGTGTTTTTCCCCTGCATGCGCTGGTAGCGGATCATGGTGTCCATGATGGTCTGCTGGAAGGCGTGGCCCATATGCAAACTGCCGGTGACGTTCGGCGGCGGGATCATGATGCAGAAGCTTTCCTGGCTTTCATCACCGTTCGGTTTGAAATAGCCCTGCTTTTCCCACTGCTCGTACAGCGGCTGTTCGATATCTTTGGGGTTGTATGTCTTTTCCATTATTTCCAGGTTGCCGTGTTCAGGTTAAAACCGGCCACGCGGTAGGCTTTATAGCGTTCGCGAGCCAGTTGTTTCAGAGAGTCTTCGTGAGGGACGAAGTCTATCACTTCTGTGAAAGCGGTGGCAAAATCTGCAAATTCCGCGCGCAGGCTGATTAAGATGTCGCGCGGGCTGCTGTTACGTTTCGCCGGCCAGGCAATCTCGACCGGCGCACCGCCGCGCGGGCCTTCACCGGCCAGGTTGTGCGGCACAAAACTCTCCGCCGGTCGCGCCCACAGCGCTTCATCAAGACGAATGGCCTGCTGCTCATCGACGCAGGCGATCAGCACGCGTTTGCCATGACGCCAACGTTCTGCGGCAATCTCACACACCAGCTGCTCGACGGCGCTTAAACCATCTTGTTGGGTGTCATTGTCGAGAAGATAGAACGTCGCATTTTTCATATATGGGGCTTTTGGTTGAGGTTTTAAATGCAAAGCCCGGTGGCGCTACGCTTACCGGGCCTACGCTGTTTTGTAGGCCGGATAAGGCGCAGCCGCCATCCGGCGCACAAAGTCACATGTTACTCTTCGCCGTTAAATCCGGCGCGATTGAGCAGGAACTGCGACAGCATGGCGACCGGACGCCCGGTGGCGCCTTTCGCTTTACCGGAACGCCACGCGGTGCCGGCGATATCCAGGTGCGCCCAATTGTACTTGCGGGTAAAGCGCGCGAGGAAGCAGCCTGCGGTGATTGCACCACCAGGACGGCCGCCGATGTTCGCCATATCCGCAAAATTGGACTCTAACTGCTCCTGATACTCATCGCTCATCGGCAGACGCCACGCGCGATCGCCCGCCTGCTCGGAGGCACCAATCAGCTCATGGGCCAGCGGATTGTGGTTCGACAGCAGACCGGTAATGTGGTGGCCCAGCGCAATCACGCAGGCACCGGTTAACGTTGCCACGTCGATCACCGCTTCCGGCTCGAAACGCTCAACGTAGGTCAGCACATCGCACAGCACCAGGCGGCCTTCGGCGTCGGTGTTCAGCACTTCGACCGTTTGACCGGACATGGTGGTGAGCACGTCGCCTGGGCGGTACGCGCGTCCGCCAGGCATGTTTTCACAGCCCGCCAGCACGCCGGTGACGTTGATCGGCAGTTGCAGTTCAGCCACCATGCGCATCACGCCATACACCGCCGCTGCGCCGCACATGTCGTACTTCATCTCATCCATGCCTTCGCCAGGCTTGAGCGAGATACCGCCGGAGTCAAAGGTCAGCCCTTTGCCAACCAGCACAATTGGGCGCGCATCTTCAGACGGGTTGCCTTTGTACTCAATCACCGACATCAGCGATTCGTTCTGCGAACCCTGGCCGACGGCGAGATAGGAGCACATGCCCAGCTCGCGCATCTGTTGTTCGCCAATCACGCGGGTAGTGACGTTTTTGCTGTAGGAGTCCGCCAGCTGGCGCGCGTGGGAGGCGAGATAGGCCGGGTTACAGATATTTGGCGGCATATTGCCAAGATCTTTCGCCGCTTTGATACCGGCGGAGATCGCCAGACCATGCTGGATCGCGCGCTCGCCGCTGGTCAGCTCGCGACGGGTCGGCACGTTGAAGACCATTTTACGCAGCGGGCGACGCGGCTCGCTTTTGGTGGTCTTCAGCTGATCGAAGCTGTAGAGCGTCTCTTTCGCCGTCTCAACGGCCTGGCGCACTTTCCAGTAGGTGTTGCGCCCTTTAACGTGCAGTTCGGTCAGGAAGCAGACCGCTTCCATCGAGCCGGTATCATTCAGCGTATTTATCGTTTTCTGAATGACCTGCTTGTACTGACGCTCATCCAATTCACGCTCTTTTCCGCAACCAATAAGCAAAATACGTTCGGAAAGCACATTTGGCACATGGTGCAGCAGCAGGGTTTGACCCGGCTTGCCTTCCAGTTCGCCGCGACGCAGCAGCGCACTGATATAACCGTCGCTGATTTTATCCAGCTGCTCGGCAATCGGAGAGAGCCGGCGCGGTTCAAAGACGCCAACAACGATGCAGGCACTCCGCTGTTTCTCCGGGCTACCGCTTTTTACACTGAACTCCATGCACTACGCTCCTGAATCTTAAAGACAACGGCGGCGGCTACGGATAGAATTGCAAGCTTTCGTAACTCAGGTCCGCTGTTGCGGTGACTTCGTGTTAATCTTAACGTTACTGCGGTTTCGGCACGTCAGAATCGGGTCTCACGCACGTATCCGCTGAGTATATTAATCTTAGCGATCATTTCGACGACTCAAGAGAATAAATGACGTTTAAGCCATGAAACAAGCGATTTTCCAGCAAAAAGACTGGTTTTTACGGGCGTAATTAAAGTGATAATCACAAGATATCTGGTGCGGGAGACGCTGAAAAGCCAGCTTGCAATCCTATTCATCCTGCTTCTGATTTTCTTTTGTCAGAAATTGGTCAGGATTTTAGGCGCAGCCGCTGATGGCGAAATCCCCACGAACCTCGTTCTCTCTCTGCTCGGGCTTGGCGTGCCAGAGATGGCGCAGCTTATCCTGCCGCTGAGCCTCTTCCTGGGTCTGTTGATGACGCTGGGTAAACTTTATACAGAAAGTGAAATTACGGTGATGCACGCCTGCGGCCTGAGCCGCGCGGTGCTGGTGAAAGCGGCGCTGGTGCTGGCGCTCTTTACCGGTGCGGTGGCGGCAGTCAACGTGATGTGGGCCGGGCCGTGGTCTTCGCGCCATCAGGATCAGGTGCTGGCCGATGCCAAAGCCAACCCTGGCATGGCGGCGCTGGCGCAGGGTCAGTTCCAGCAGGCGACGGACGGCAATTCGGTGCTCTTTATCGAAGGCGTGGACGGCAAGAACTTCACTAATGTCTTCCTTGCCCAGCTGCGTCCAAAAGGCAACGCCCGTCCTTCAGTGGTGCTGGCGGACTCCGGGCAGCTCTCCCAGCATAAAGATGGTTCGCAGGTGGTGACCCTCAACAGCGGCACGCGCTTTGAAGGCACGGCGATGCTGCGCGACTTCCGCATTACCGATTTCCAGAACTATCAGGCCGTTGTCGGTCACCAGGCCGTGGCGCTCGATCCGACGGATACCGAGCAGATGGGGATGCGCACGCTGTTCCACACCGACAATCCGCGCGCCAGCGCCGAGCTGCATTGGCGTTTAACGCTGATTTTCGCCGTGGTGATGATGGCGCTGATGGTGGTTCCGCTGAGCGTGGTCAACCCGCGTCAGGGCCGCGTGCTCTCCATGCTGCCCGCGATGCTGCTCTATCTCATCTTCTTCTTGTTGCAGACCACCCTGCGCTCCAATGGCGCGAAAGGGAAGCTCGACCCGATGATCTGGATGTGGGCGGTTAACCTGCTCTATCTGGCGCTGGCCGTGGTGCTGAACCTGTGGGATACGGTGCCGATGCGCCGGGTTCGTGCCCGTTTTACCCGTAGAGGAGCGGTATAATGCAGGCTTTTGGCGTTCTCGACCGCTATATCGGTAAAACCATTTTTACCACCATCATGATGACCCTGTTCATGCTGGTGTCGCTCTCGGGCATCATCAAGTTTGTCGACCAGCTGAAAAAAGCGGGGCAGGGGAGCTACGATGCCCTCGGCGCAGGTTGGTATACCCTGCTCAGCATGCCGAAAGATATCCAGATCTTCTTCCCGATGGCGGCGCTGCTTGGCGCACTGCTCGGCCTCGGCATGCTGGCGCAGCGCAGTGAACTGGTGGTAATGCAGGCCTCTGGCTTCACCCGTATGCAGGTTGCGCTGGCGGTGATGAAAACCGCGATCCCGCTGGTGCTGCTGACCATGGCGATTGGCGAGTGGGTTGCGCCGCAGGGCGAGCAGATGGCGCGTAACCAGCGTGCGCAGTCGATGTACGGCGGCTCGCTGCTCTCGACCCAGGCTGGCCTGTGGGCGAAAGATGGCAGTAACTTTATCTATATCGAACGGGTGAAGAGCGATACCGAACTGGGTGGCGTCAGCATCTATGCGTTCACCAAAGATCGTCGTTTGCAGTCGGTGCGCTACGCCGCGTCGGCGAAGTTCGACCCCGAGCATAAAATCTGGAATCTGTCGCAGGTCGACGAGTCTAACCTGACCGACCCGAAACAGGTAACCGGCTCGCAGACCGTGAGCGGGACGTGGAAAACCAACCTGACGCCGGACAAGCTCGGCGTGGTGGCGCTCGATCCCGATGCGCTCTCCATCAGCGGCCTGCACAACTACGTGAAGTACCTGAAATCGAGTGGCCAGGACTCCGGGCGCTACCAGCTCAATATGTGGAGCAAGATCTTCCAGCCGCTCTCCGTGGCGGTGATGATGCTGATGGCGCTGTCGTTTATCTTCGGCCCGCTGCGTAGCGTGGCGATGGGCGTGCGCGTCATCACCGGCATCAGCTTCGGCTTTGTCTTCTACGTGCTGGATCAGATTTTCGGCCCGCTGACGCTGGTCTATGGCATTCCGCCGGTGGTCGGGGCGCTGCTGCCAAGCGCCTCCTTCTTCCTGCTGAGCCTGTGGCTGATGTCACGCAAGAGCCAGTAAAACATCAAGAGAGGCTGCGGCCTCTCTTCTTTTTTGCAAGGAGCACACGATGTTTTCCCTCGCCAGGCGCTTTGCCCTCCGTTTCTCCACCGCACTGCTGTTCGGCATGCTCAACGCCCTTTTCACCATGGCAGTTTTGAGCGGGCAGTGGCTAACCTCTGCTGCGGGCGACGGCGCGCTGCTGGCCTTTGAAGCCGCAGTAGTGCTGCTGGCGCTGCTGCTGGTGCAGTGGCTTATCCGCCGTGCTGCTGCGCTGGCGCAGGCCGTTGGTACGGTGCGCCGCGGCTCGCCCGAAGAGGCGCAGGCGGATCGCGTGCTGGCACGCTTTAACGCGGCGGAGACCCTGCTCGATCAGCTCTGGATGAGCGCGCTGCTGCCGGTGATTGCCGGGTTTTTCCTCCTCGATACGCACCTTGCGATGTACCTCCACGGCGGCCTGCTGGTGCTGGCGATTGCTGTCACCTTCTGGCAGGGCAACCGCCTCGACAAGCTGCGTAATACCCACGGTTACCACGCCGGTTTTGGCCGTACAACGCCCTGATACCTTTCAGTAAAATCTGGTCTTTGCCCCGCTGCGTCCGGCGCGGGCTATGCTTGAGGGATGTTTCACTACACTCCCGGAAGATTATGTCCAGATTCTTTTTCAACGACCGCAAGCAGCTGGTCAACGACGCCATCGAAGGGCTGGTGATCTCCGCCCCGCACGGCAACCTTGTACGCCTTGAGAGCGATCCGGCGATCCGCATCGTCGCCCGCGCCGACTGGGATAAAAGCCGCGTAGCGGTTATCTCCGGCGGCGGCTCCGGCCATGAACCGGCCCACGCCGGGTTTGTCGGTAAAGGCATGCTCACCGCCGCCGTCTGCGGCGATCTCTTTGCTTCACCGAGCGTAGACGCGGTGCTGAACGCCATTGTGGCGGTAACCGGCGATCGCGGCTGCCTGCTGATTGTCAAAAACTACACCGGCGACCGGCTCAACTTCGGCCTCGCAGCAGAAAAAGCCAAACGCTACGGCCTGAAAGTAGAGATGGTGATCGTCGCCGACGACATCGCGCTGCCCGATAACAAACAACCGCGCGGCATCGCCGGCACAGCGCTGGTGCACAAAATTGCCGGTTACGCCGCAGAGCAGGGCAAATCCCTGAGCGAAGTGCGCGACCTCGCCCAGCAGGCCTGCGACAACGTCTACAGCCTCGGGCTGGCGATGGAGAGCTGCAACCTGCCGGGCAGCGACAGCGAAGAGGGGCGCATTCAGCAGGGCCACGTTGAACTTGGCCTCGGCATTCACGGCGAGCCGGGCGCGAGCACCCTTGAGACCCATAACAGCAAATCGCTGATCGATACATTGGTTGAACCGCTGCGCGCGGCGGTGGGCAACGATCGCGTGGCAGTGCTGATCAACAACCTCGGCGGCGTCTCGGCGCTGGAGATGGCGCTGCTGACCAAAGAGCTGGCCCATTCAGCGCTGAAAGATCAACTGGCTTACCTGATTGGCCCCGCGCCGCTGGTCAGTTCGCTCGATATGAAAGGTTTCTCGCTTTCCCTGCTGCGCTTAACGGATGAGTTTGAGCAGGCGCTCTGCGCCGAAGTGCAGACCGTCGGCTGGCAGAAGCCGGCCGCCTTTGCGCCGATGAAAACCCAGCCGCACAAAGCCGTTTACACCGGGCTGGAGATTGAGCCTTCCGATAATCCACAGGTAAAAGCGCTGGTCGGCACCGCCGCGCAGACGCTGCTCGACCTGGAAAACCGCCTTAACGCGCTGGATGCGAAAGTGGGCGATGGTGATACCGGCTCGACCTTTGCCGAAGGCGCGCGCGAGATCAAGCGCCTGCTGGAGCAGAGCGCGCTGCCGCTGAACAACACCGCGCAGCTGCTGCAACTGATTGGCGAGCGGCTGGCGACAGTGATGGGCGGCTCCAGCGGCGTGCTGATGTCGATCTTCTTTACCGCCGCAGGCCAGGCGGTGCATAACGCCACGCCGTTGCCCGACGCGCTGCTGCTGGGGTTAAAGCAGATGAAACACTATGGCGGGGCGGATCTCGGCGACCGCACGCTGATCGATGCGCTACAACCGGCGCTGGAAGCCCTGCGCGATCGCGGATTAGCCGCTGCCATCGATGCCGCGAAAAAAGGGGCAGAGAGCACCGCCACCATGCAGAAAGCGGGCGCGGGGCGTTCATCTTACGTCAACAGTGAGAACCTTGAGGGCGTGACCGATCCCGGCGCAGTAGCGATTGCCGAAGTGTTTGCCGCGATAGGGAAATAGGAAGAGGTGCCCGGTAGTTTACCGGGCACAGTTGCCGTAACGCATATGTCGCTGAAACCGCGTAGGCCGGATAAGCGTTCACGCGCCATCCGGCATTTAACCCGCACGCTCAACAACGCGCCGTCCGGCGTTAAACCTGCCCGGCGGCATTGACGCTCACCGGGCTAACGGCTTAAAAATCCGCTTTCAACACTACGCGATAACGCGCTTTACCGTCGCGCACATGCTGCAACGCTTCGTTAATCTGCGACATCGGGAACATCTCAATGGTCGGCGCAACCTTCGCACGACCGGCAAACTTCATCAGCTTACGCAGCTCGTACGGCGTACCGGTTGCGGAACCGGAGACGCTGCGATCGCCGCCAATCAGCGTAAAGGCAGGTACTTCCAGCGGCTTCATCACGGCACCAACGGTGTGGAAATGGCCGCCGTGCGCCAGCGCTTCGAAGAAGGGCAGCCAGTCAAGATCGACGTTAACGGTGTTGATGATCAGATCATACTGACCCGCGCGCGCTTTCAGCGCTTCCGGATCGCGGCTGTTGACCACATAATCCGCGCCCATCAGACGCACTTCCGCCTCTTTTGCCGGGTTCGAGCTGAAGGCCGTCACTTCGCAGCCCATCGCGCGCAGCAGTTTGATGGCGATATGGCCCAGACCACCAATACCGATCACGCCAACGCGGCTGGTGGCGGTGATGTTGTGCATCAGCAGCGGTTTAAAGACGGTGATGCCGCCACAGAGCAGCGGACCGGCGGTTTCAATATCAATGCTGTCCGGCAGGGGAATCACCCACTGCCAGCCGGCGCGGATTTTATCGGCGAAGCCGCCGCGGTTCAGAATGGTCGGCACCGCGCCTTCCAGGCAGTTGATCTGGTTGCCGTCGATACAGGCGTCGCAGTGGCCGCAGCTGTGCGCTGTCCAGCCGATACCGACGCGCTGGCCCACTTTCAGCCCTTTGTTCTGCGCGGCGTCACCCAGTGCCACCACGTGGCCAATCACTTCATGCCCGGCAACCAGCGGATACTGGGAGAAGCCCCATTCGTTGTCGATCATCGACAGGTCAGAGTGGCAGATCCCGCAATAATCCACGGCGACTTCAACATCTTCAGCCGCCAGCGGGCCTGCATCGTATTCCTGAAGCTCAAGCTCGGCGCCAGCCTGTGGCGCGGCGTAGTTTTTGATGATGCTCATCACGGATTCCTTTATGTTGAGGGAGACGCTTGAAGTGTAGGGCATCTGCCGCCTCTCTGGCAGCCTGCGGCTGTGCATACCGCCCGTTTCGTTAAGCGATTGCTCTGAAAGCCGCGTTTTTTAGGATTTTCCATCCGCATATTAAGCCGCAGCGACTTTGCAACACGATGTGTCCGAACCATCCTCAAATAAGGGCGCAACGCGCAGTCAACGCTCAGCGCCATTCTCTCTCTACAGGAGCAACGATGATGGCGAATCAACCGCAACACACCGGCGATGCTGGCGTCGCATTAATCAAATCCTTTGAAGGGCTACGGCTGGAGAAGTATCGCGATGCCGTCGGCAAGTGGACCATTGGCTACGGGCACCTGATCCTGCCGAACGAGAACTTCCCGCGCCCGATTACCGAAGCGGAGGCTGACGCGCTGCTGCGCAAGGATTTGCAGACGAGCGAGCGCGGCGTGCACAGGCTGGTGACGGTCGATCTCGACCAGGAGCAGTTCGATGCGCTGGTGTCGTTTACCTTCAACCTCGGCGCCGGGAATTTGCAAAGCTCGACGCTGCTCAAGCTGTTAAATCAGGGCGAATATACGCAGGCCGCCGACCAGTTTCTGCGCTGGAACAAAGCGGGCGGCAGAGTGCTGCCCGGCCTGACACGGCGGCGCGAAGCGGAGCGGGCGCTGTTTTTGCAGGCGGGTTAGCCTGAAGAGGCCGATTATTCGTGATAGTCGTATATAAAAGATATGCCGCCGGGTTAACGAGGCAGGCGCAGCAGTTTACCATTACGCTGTTTTTTTCATCACTTAGCAGAGGGCTGCAGGATAGTGACTTGCATAGCCCTCGATGGCAGGTATAATCCAACAAGTTTCCGCATCCCCTTCCGTGCCGGAGTGGCGAAATCGGTAGACGCAGTTGATTCAAAATCAACCGTAGAAATACGTGCCGGTTCGAGTCCGGCCTTCGGCACCAATTCCTTTCCTAGCCCTAATCTAATATTTCAATCTAACTAACATATCGAACTTATAGGTCCGCTCTTTTCAAGCTTGTGTGGGCTTGGTATAAAGAAGGAAAAATCTTATTAGGGAAACAGGTATGATCAGTTTAGAAAAAATGTTTGGCTCCAGAGTTTACGTTATCCCAAAAAATCAGAGGGGTTACAGTTGGACACCCAAAGAGATAGATGATCTTTTTAGCGATTTAGACTTAATGGGGGATCAGTCACATTACTTAGGGACTGTAATCTGTACAAAATGCGGTGACTTTACAGATGAAATCGATAAAACACCGACCTATCAATATATACTTGAGGACGGCCAGCAGCGGCTGACCACGTTTTTATTGATAATTAATGAATTACGCCGTAGATTTTTGGAAATTGATGAGCGTGAGACTGTTGAGTCTGATGGGCTGAGTAGATTAATAACCTACAAGAAAGGCTCGATAAGTATTAGGATTGAAAACCAAAACACTGCCTTAGACGAATGTCTCAAGCATCATATTCTTGGGCATCCTTCTTTACCGGGCGTGCTTACCCCTCCTATGAGATGCCTTCAAAAAGCAAAAGAACATATTGCTTCTATAGTTAATAAAATAGATTTGCGAGATGAGCTTATTGAACTAAGAAATAAAGTCTGTAAGCAAGTTCAAATAATTGATGTTGATTTGGCAAGTGCACGTATAGATCGCTACCTAACATTTGATGCGATAAATTCAAGAGGGTTGCCATTAACTGAGTTCGATAAAATAAAAAACTTTTGTATTTTGATCTCTGATAAAAGAGGGATGGATGTCGCGCCAGAAGATAAATGGTATACGGCTATTAGTAACCTTGAAAAATTTAAAGTTAGCTCTAGAAATATTGAAAATGCCTTTATCGCTGAGCTTTATTCGGTTTACCATGGAGTAAATACCGGTAATAACGATGTGCATGATTCTTTTGTTAAAGAGTATCGAAACCTTTTAGAGGGTGAGAACGCTCAAAAAGAAAGGAGCTTTAAAGGTTTTATTGATTATTGGGTCTCATATTCAGAGGCGTTCTCATTTATTAACTCTCGATATAAAGATCAATATTATAATTCTTTGTGCTCTAAAGGCGCAGGGCAATGGTTGGATTCAATTGATAATTTAGGTTTACAAGGAGTAACTAAAAAAATAATAACAGCAGCATATTTGTCAAACCAATCAGAAAATGGCAAACAAGATTTCGAAAAAGTATGTCGCGCTTGCGAAATTTATACATTCCGAATGCATGCACTGTCCCGATACAGAGTAGATAAGAATTCTAAAGTTATACTTAATATAGCAAATCAAGTTTTGAAGAATAATAAGGATGCTCAGTTTATTATAAGTGAGTTGGGTAAGCTGCTTAGTTCAAGTGCTAACTTAAGAAGCTCAATTAATAAATTAATGAGTGGGGATTTGAATTATAAAAACTGGATTGGATATCTTTATTACTTTTTATACGAGTATGAAGTAAGTATTTCTGCCTCTGGCGTCCATCGTATTCCTTGGGCTCGCTCGGATGAAGAGAAAGAAAACTCGATCGAACATATATTGCCAAGAGAGCACCGTGACGCAGATTGGTGGGAAAAACATTGGCCCAATCCTTTGATTGCAGATAAATTTGTGAATCGGTTAGGTAATTTAGTTCTCACTAAAGGGAACTCATTTTTAGGTAGAAAACCTATTGATAAAAAATTATATGACCAAGAAAGCGAGTATTTCTACACTCATAAAAAAGCAACTAATTCAGAAAAAAACTTAAAAAATTATACTGATGGTTCTTCATGGAAGGAAATGAATATTTTGAAGCGTGAGTTAGATTTAGTTAAATTCGCTGTCGATAGATGGGCAATTCCATTTAAAGAGGATGAAGGATATATTGAAGTACCCGAGGTGTATAAGCAAAATATACCTCAATGTACTGATATTGAAGTTAAGTTTGAAGATTACGAAATTATTGATAATTATGAGCTTGATGAAACCGAGCCTGATATAGAATATGATTAATTAATCAATTGAGTTTATCCTTAATATTGAATCATGGAATGCACCTAACCTTCAAAATAAAGGTTAGGTGCTAGTTTAACGTAGTGCGTTAGTGAATTCGTTTAAACCTTTATAGTTTCTTAAAGAAGCAATTCCATCTTCCACATGTGCAGCCCATGCTTTTATAGCTTCTTTCTGTTCAATATGTGGATATAGCATCTTAAGCACTAATTCCGTAGTCTGAAGGGTCTCACCTAACCACGTTATTTTATCCAGCACTAAAGAACCATCTAGTTTCTTAGTATCTCTTTCTGGTGAATAACGAAATTCGCTCTCAATTGAGCGAAAAAAAGCTAAACGTGCGGCCACATTTGGGGTGACGCCAGTGTATCCTTTCAATTTTTTGAGCTGCTCTTCTGTCTGTCGGCTTAATTGCATGCGATTAGGGAGCATCAGATTGCCTCCTTAGTTAATTCCCAGAAATAACCCGGTTTAAGCGAAGAGGACTTGGTTCGCGCGTTAAATACAATTTCATAAGCATGCGAAATGTCATCCCGCAGCCTGTCAACGAAATAGCGTTCATCCACTTCAGTATCTGTAGATAACAATACGACCTGATGGCTGGCTTCAGGGAAATAATGATTGATCAACTTATCCCTATGCTGTGAGTCAAGACGGCCTAATGGCGTATCAATAATCACAGGCAAGTCACGCCCAGATGTTTTTGCTAACGCTTCAAGAATGGCAATGGCATAAATTTGCTTTTCGCCCGCAGAAAGTAATTTGCGATTAATGACTGAGCCATTTTCATCAACCAATTCGACATCAAATGTATCTGGGTTGATATGGGCATTTAATTGCAGATCTTCCTTCCGCGCTAATTTTCTGTAGGCATTTTCAAAGTTTGTTGCCAGCGTTTTTACTCGTGCTTGTGTTAAGACATCACTGTATCGGCTAAGCAAGTTAATAGCTTCTTGTGCGTTTCTCAATGCGCTGTTAGAGCCATGCTGATTACGCGCAAGATCGTGGTTTTTCTGGATTTTACGTACGCAATCTAGCTGTTGTTGCTTTATTTTTCTGGCTTCATCAAGCAGGGATATATATTCCTGGCGTTTTTTCTCACGCTCTTTATCAAGCTCGCGCAGCTTGTCAAAGATATCCATTAACTGGTCGTCTTCCGGTGCGCGCGCAATATTGGCGGCTGCTTGCTCTAGTTGTTGCTCAATGTCAGTTAACTGAAGACGATACGAGTCGAAACGCTGCCACGCTTTTTGGCTATCTTGCTCAATTGATTGCTGCAGCATGCCTGCTTCTCTTTCAGAAACATCAAAGAGCAAATCACCCTTCGGCTTTGCCGCCATGTAATCTTTCAAATTATCAGCGATCGCTTCGGTCGCGATAATTTGTGTACTACTCCCGCTACTAGTGCGGAACGCAATATCATTTTTGAGTTGTGCCAGGAACTTCTCCAGCTCCTTCTCAAAACTTTTGGCTTGTTTGATCTCTGCTTCTTCAGCAATTCTTTTAAGTAGTTGCCCTAAAATATTGGGAGCCAGGGCATAGGGTAATGATCCATCGCACTCCTGACGCAATGCTTTTTCGAGCCGCTCTTTTTCTTTCAGGAGCGTCTCAACTTTAATCTTTTCCTGGGTTTTGGTTTGCGCAAATGCGCCGCCCTGAGCGTTCAATTGCCCTTCGTAGCGAATGATTTCTTTGGATAAAAGATCAATACGTATTTTTGCAAAGTCAGCTTTTTCGAGTAGTTCTTCTGCCTGAAATGCTAACTTTTGGCCTTCCGCCTCGAGTTCTGCCAGCTTTTGCTGCTGCGAACCTTCAAGCTGGTTGGTCTGCTGACGTTTGATAAAAATCGTCAGATCGTTATGCAATTTTGCGATGAGGTCCAGCCCCAAAAGGCGGCGTACCGCAGTGCGCAGGATCTTACCGGACTCGTCTTCTGCGAGTTCAGCAATTTTTTCACCATCAAAAAAGAACAGGTCAGCAATACCGTGTGGGATTAATTCATTAAGGAATCCCTGGCATTGATCATAATTCATCTCTTTAAGAGGGATCCCATCTTGCTGCAGCGATAAATTATCTTTCCTGCCTTTTTTCCAGCTTCTCGTGACAGTGAATTCGGCTTCACGCCCATCTTTGTTGTAAGTGAAGCTCAGCTCTACGGCAGCTTCATCAGGATTGTCTGTGACATAAGCGCCCTTATGAACCAGGGAGCTGAGCTGTTCAACATAATCTTGCTGTTGAGTGGCCTGACCGAATGCCAGACGTCCATACAACGCCAATCTTATGGCAGATAAAATTGAGGTTTTGCCTGCGCCATTTAACCCACCAAAGAGGACGATAGGACGCTGGTTTGTATCATTTGGTCGCTTTCTGGGAGCCAGATCAATGGTATGCGTACCGTTAAATACCCGGAAGTTGCGCAAAACCAGTTGCTTAATTAACACGTTCGTTTTCCTCGCCGGCAAAGAGAGATGATTCACTGGCATCAACGATTCTGCGTTGTAATACCTGAAGTTCAGCTTCCAGTTTTGCTACTTCTTCCTGATGAATATCACGGTCATTGCGCGTTTGTAATTTTGCATGTTGCTGCTGAATCTCTTCCAGCGTGCCCCAATCTTGTTTCAAGATGGTACCCAGTTTGTCGAAGATTCCCTGGCGACGGCTCAAACCTTCCATTGAGGTTTCAAGCTCGATCAGCTTCATTACCATTTCAGGTTCAACGTCAAAACCTTGTGCAATTTGCATCAGCAAATCGGCATCGCTGGCATCAAACCTGGATTGATCGTCAACAACCCAGTCCAGATCGCGTTGGTAAACCTCCCGATAAATGCCGGGCAGGGTATCGTACCAATCTGGTTCGTTGGGATCCTTCAGCCACTCTTGCCGAATAGCATGTAGCTCCGGCTGTGTGATCAGCGTGATGGTATGACCTTGCGCATTCAAATCGCGTTCGATTTCTAACAAGTCTTTTAGCCACTGCTGGCGATACTTGAGCCAGTACGGGCCCGGCACGTGTTTGCGTTCTGCAGTGATATCTTCGCCATCTTTAGCGTATTGATAGCTCACTTTCCCGGTACGACGTTTGTAGTTACGGAAAGTATCCTTGTTAACAGGATCGGTTGTGAACGCAAGGAGATCACGATACTTGAGCAGAGGAGACATCCACTCCTCACCGTTTTGTATCAGACTTTCCATCGCTTTATCTTTCGTGACGACAGTACATGTCCAGCAACCAAATCGGGAGTTGCCACAAGAGGGGGTGCTGTCATCAATGACCAGCGGGCACTCACCTTGTGCAGAAGAATCCATATATAACGTCCATAGCGGACGGTTATTACCACCCCACGGGCTTTCCCACTCTTCAATATCATCAGGAGAGTAGCGAAACGCTCCTCTCAATAATTTCCAGACATCTTCCACATCCCATGTATCAATCGGTGTATAGATGAATGCATTGGGTAACGTGGTGTGGCGTGCAAGGCGTGTACCATCGATTTTATGTTTTGCGATGACCTGCGCACGCGATGAACTCTCGCTGCTACGCGAACCCAGAACAACAATAACTTCATCAAACTGGCTGACTTTATCTTTTATAAAATCACTAACCGGATTGATTTTCATGCGCTCTGTACACCAGCGGAAACTCCGGGTTGGGGCTGGGTATCCTTTCCCCAGCAAATTAACCCAGAAGGTTTCATTGGTTTTTGGCATTACTGCATGTTGAGTGATCGGGAGGCCATTGCGTTTAGCGCCAGCCTCTATCTGCAACATGGTTTTTTTAATCAGATCAACAACAACTGGCGTTTCTACCAGCGTATCGGATGAGACCAAAAACACATCTTTACTGCGCATTTCCGGAGGGAGTCCGAGCAACGCCAGATATACCAGGGTGATCACGGCGGAAGAATCTTTCCCACCGCTGTAGCCAATTACCCAAGGGCGTTTATCCGCACAATAAATTCGTTGCACTTCAGCAACATATTCAGCCAGGGGGCGTCCTGAGAACTGCTCCTGATTGATAAAGTCTTCATATTCGGCCAGATCAAAGGCCTGAACTAATTTACTCATAAGGCAACCATTTGAGCTTCAAGCTCTTGTTCTTCGGGGGTAAGTGGGAGAGAGAGCGCTTGCTTTAACGCATTACAGGTTAGCTGAATTGAAGTGCCAGTCTTGCTCAACTTGCCATGCTGCATTGCTCGCTTAACCATTTCAGGGTTGCTTTTGCGCCAGTCGAAATTTTTCAATTCTTTAATTTTTTCCTGCCATTGCTCAGGTTCTTCAGTCAGTAATGCACGACCAAGCAGACCTAAAGCTTGCAGTCCAATACCGTGGGCATGCACATAGTCCTGACGTAACTGCGCCGGAGAGACTTCTTTTCTTGCGGCAAGCTGCCAGTCAGGCATGACCTGGAAAACTGCCTGCCAGTAAATCGCGGCTATATTGGTATTGTCTTCGATACTGCCAACTTTTGGGTCTTTACCCAAAAGCGCACGGGTCGCTTGCTTGATACTGCTAAGCGTGAAGAGCTTATTTGAAAGTGTACTAATACTGGATTTTTCGAGCTCCGTAAGACCGACAAAAGGTTCAATAGACATCGCCAGGTAACGCGCAAGGTTTGAGCTTACATCGCGATGATCGTACAGAGCCGACAAAGAAGGACTTGGGCGAATGGCATATTTGTTTAAGTCAGCAAACATTTGCTGGCTGCGCTTCAACCCTTCATCAACAAAAAACAGGACCGGAATGTTGTCTTGCCCCAGTTCAGGTCGCTCCGACAATGCATCCTCGATCGCTTTACGACGGTGCTGACCGTCATTGATAAGAATTTGCGCATCCATTGGCACACGCAATGTTCCAAGGTTATTTGAACCGGAAAACTCATCGAACTGCACATCCACAGCAATCGATGCAGTGAGAGCCGAAAAGACATAATCCTTCGGATTCTCAAGCAGATAACGCACCATTTCAGGTATGCGAGATTTATTCAAAATGCGCTGCGCTCGCAGCTCTGGCGGGACATCCGTTTCGTCAAAGCTGAAAATTTTAGGTATGATGCGCATCGGGCAAGTCGCAATGTAGAATGGCCTTCCAGCTTGCATACCTCGCACAGCGGGGAAAGAGTAGCAGTAATCAGCATCGAAGTTTGCCATGGCAGTTCCGTGTGTTCGAGGAGGTTTTTACGTCATATTTTACGTAAAAACCTTCTAGATTAACATATGAGCCAGTCAAAAAAGCATTTTTGAAACAATGAATACATGATCAATCGCAACTTTACGTCTTTTTTAACGTAAATCCTTTATTGATAAAGGATTGCGAATTAGAAGCCTCCTTTCCACCAATTCCCCCTCTCTGTAATACCTTTCCGGCCAAATCTCCTGCGGCAGAACACCAATCGCATTTGCGATAATGGCTTCGCCTTTAGGCCATGGTCTTTCCAGGGCATTCGCTAAGGTCGAAGAGCTCAAGCCAGCCGCCCGGGAAAGTGCAGCCAGTGAGGTTCCTTTCTTATGCACCGCAGCTATCACGTCAGCTTTATGCCAGTTTGCTTTCATTCCTTTGATCCTCCGTTTTGGTGAGCTAACGACAAAAATACTACGTTATTCGTAGTTCTGCGAACAGAGGGTAAATTACGTATTTCGTAGTTTTGCAGGGAGGATCCAGATTTGCTGTAACTTCAGTGCAAAGACCAAAACAGCTAACAGAGCTACGTATTTCGTAGTATCAGGCGATAAGCATTACTACGATTATCGTAGCCATGAAAAATTCTCCCTCGCACAATGAAGTATTTAGCAGGCGGCTCAAGGCAGCGCGCCTCGCTAAAGGCTTGTCGCAAAAGCAGCTCGGCATTCTGGCAGGCATTGATGAGTTTGTTGCCAGCCCGCGAATCAATCGCTATGAGAAGGGCATCCATCAGGCGAATATCGAAATAGTCCAGCAGCTGGCACGCGTGCTTGAGGTTCCGCTCGCTTATTTCTATGCCGAAGATGACGATCTTGCAGCACTGATCGCTGCATGGAACAAAGTTGATGCCGAGCAGCGCCAATCCATACTCGCGCTTGTGATTAACATGGAAGCCTTCACGGCGCGGTAGATGCCAAATTTGCAGATAACCAAAACGTCTGCGCGCAAGCGCCAGCTCAGTAATACGCCCTGACAAATGAGCATCGACAGATGGACGCTGAGCATCTTGGTGGCAGGTCGCCAGGGGCAGCCGGTAAGTCTGCAGGCATCACGTTGCGACAGGGCGGTCGCATCACACATCAACATCGCAGTGTTCCGCTTCTGGTCTGTCGTTAGTACTGTCGCCTAAAAGCCACCTGAAGTGCCTCCTTATCCAGCATAGATTCGGTAAGGAATTTCCTGACTCTCGCTTTCTCTTCTTAAAGCAACTTCATGCGCTTACCTGAGGCACTTCCATATCTCCACACTTTTTACGCCATGCATAAAATGTGGCATCTGAAATGGTGTGCTTATGGCAGAGCTCACGGGCAGAAATCCCGGCTTTAGCCTCGCGGATGATACTAATGATCTGTTCGTCGGAAAAAAGCCTCTTCAATGGGATGTCTTCATGTGGCTTATGAAGACATTCTTAACATTGAAATTTGGTTTGTCAGAGACAACCACGATATTTCACATTCCGTAAGTTCGGAGTTACTGGCATATCACGGGAGGGCAAAGTTAATGCCTGACATAGCCGATGTTACTTTGATCTATATCCGGACAACTTATTGAGCAGACTATCCCAGCTTTCCAGCCTCAGGGGGAGCGATGTATTTCTCTCAAGGTTATGTCTCTCGATACTCTCTTCAAGATCGTTCTTAGATCTACCCGCGATAACAACCGTTTTGATTTTAATATCCTTATCGGGATCGACAAGTATTTTGCCTTGTGGTCCGCAAAATGCCTGGTGAGTATTCTTGCCTCTTTCCACAGCCTCGCGGACATCGTGAAAATATTTCCGGAATTTGGGATAATTCCTGATGATGATGCCTTCTCTTTTTCTGACCTGTTGTAGTGCTTCATTGGTTTTGAAAGATAAATTATAGTAACCCGTTGATCCCATGAAATTGAAATTGGCCCCTTTAATTTCAATCAAAGTAACGTCCATGCTTGAGCGGCCTGAAAATATGGCGTAATCCACAACACCTTCTTCAATTTTGAATTCAGGAATCACGATATACTCATCGGGGGGGACGGCATATAAATCCGCAAAAAATGCTAGATCCCGTTTTAAAAAAGCCGCCAGTTCTCTTTCTTTTGGGTTTTTCGTTAAAAAAGCAGATAATTCACTCTTAGTGATAGCGCTATCTTCTATTTTAAATTTCTGGGAGAGTACAGCATAATTCTCAAACCATATATCTGTGCCAAACGGACGTATTGTTTCGTGGAGTCGTTCTAGTTGGTTAAAAAGACGCCTGTTTTTTAACGTCTTATCCAGTAGTTCTTGAGGATTACACTCAAATAGTTCTACGGTTTTCTCAATAGAAATAGTCTCCCAACTTGGTGAGCCATTGAAACTAAAATTGACTCTGAAAAATGAACCATATCCTGATAATTTGTCCTCATCATGTTCAATGATGAAAGTATTCTCGGATATAAAACCTTTTTCAATAAGTTGTTTCCTGATGTCTTCAATATAATTAGTTACGCTAGCGGGGCTGTATTTTCCGTCAACGTTCGTTAGCAGAGCATAGATAGCCTTTTCATTAACAAAAATACGCACCCGACATAAGCTGTCCGTTCGCGACAGGCTGGTTGGTGTGAACTGAAATATAAAATCGCTAACTTTCAAATTAGTAACCTCCTGCTGCTGTTATCATTATTGCACCTGTGGTCGCACTTGTAATATCAGGCTAAACTATTCACTAATCAGCATTCCATGTATAAGGATAAACTGAAAGCCTTTACATGAAAAAAAACAATATGACGCATATGGCGGGTCGTTAGGATAAAGCTACATTTTTTTATAACTATCTGATAATACTGTTTTTATATGTATTTCATAGTGCGCCTACCAGTTCCGACATTTCACGCTATTTATAAAAAATTCCTATCCTCGAACGCTCTCTTTCCACGAGTACATGATATTTAGAAAGGGGGGCGTTTACCCATCACCAGAGCGTAGGTCGAAACCCATGACCAATGACCATCGACGAAAAAAAGTACTCCTTGGAAAAAACGCCACGATTGTTCGGCGTCAGTATTTGCTGAGTATACTTGTACTGTAGCGCCATAAAAAGATGGATCTCATTTCGGATAATGGCGTAGCGTAACAACGCTTTTCAGCGTAATGGCTTCGACAGTTTTAACATGCTCGCCAGAACGGCATATAAGATATGGCATATTGCCCCATGATTACACTACTTAGGTTCACCGTTTTCATACATTACTGGCTGGCCTGTGTGAGTATTTCTTCCTGAACTTGCCGCAGGTACCGCATAGTCAGCGAGGGTTTTTCATCTTTACTTATCTATGTGCCAGCTTCACAGAACTGCTAATCATCTGGTCAGTCACTTTCTGACAGGCATTGTTAATGCTCTTTACGCTCAAAGTTAAAACGAGGCTGAACCTGGATGCACCTAATATTAAGACTAAATCGAAAATTCATAATAAAAGGTTTTTCAGTATAACCGGTGGCTCTGAAAGCATGCCAAGCCTTTCTTCAGCGCTTTAAGAAGTATTTTCTGAGTGATGAAAATAGTAAATACTACAAAGTGGTATCCTATTATTTTCTCAGTAGGGATAGTGACTCTTGTCGTTATTAGTATCCGGGATAACATCATTTACGGCCGTGAAAACGAATACATAAAAATAATGGTATAGAAACTTTTGCGCTAATTATTCAGTCAGAGCAGCATGAAAAATAAAAATGCTGAAGGGCGTCTTTCATTGCATCTCTTTGTTAAATTCATAGCTAACGGAAAGGAGGTTATCGTCCCGAAAGATGTTACCGTGAAAATTTTTGATGCAGATAACTATCGGGCCGGGAAAGAAGTTACCATCCGCTACCTGGAGAGCAACCCCGAGTAGTTGGTTGTGATCGGCAATGTTACAAACTAACTTTTTGGTAGAGTTAATCCATCGGCGGTTAAATTAAGCGCGTTGAGATACGGTTTAACAATCAGGTATCGCTGGCGAACATAGTATTTTTCCATAAAAATATTCCATCTTGTAATTTTGCGGGCTGCCTGTATCTGAGTATATGCAGCTTGCAAAGAACTTATATTTTCTTAAAACTGGCCAGGAACTTGTAGCATTTAATACCAATACTACAAAGAAGTATCTCTACGGCACAAAAGCTGGCGGCCTTGCTCTGATACGCGATAACGTGGGCGTGAGGATGATGAAACATAAACAACATCAACCATTCCGGCACTCATCAACTTGGTTAATATGTGCGCAACATTACTAAATCCGGGAATACCCTGAATAGCAAGAGTGCGATCCAGCATCATCCAGGTCCAGTCTATCTCTTTTTCTCCCATAGTTTTCAAAACCTGGCGTTCTGTAGCAGTTAACAAACATTGTTTTGTCATTATGATAATTATCCTAAGTGATATAGATATTCGAAAAGTTATTTAAGTCGTCTATTTATCAGAAATAGTTCATCTAAGATTAATATGTAATGGCTGAGGAAGTCTAAGACAATTTATGCAAAGATTGTAATGATAAATCGGTATGATTTGAAACCAGGTGTTTAACTTCTCCCAAGAGCTGAGAGCTGTAACAGGAGGAAGGGCGATGAGACAAATCAATTCTAGCAAGTTACTTATACGGAATGAGAACGTGGCGCGATAATCAAGGAGATAAACTGATGGGCAATTACCGGGGTATAGACCATTTAAAAGATGTTCCTGCACTCTATGAAAAAATCATTTATGGGCGAGGGTAGACGATGAATAAATTCATTTTAATCGCGGCTGTATTTCTGCTCACGGGCTGCCCTGGGCCTATGGATCCTGTTCCTCAAGAGTACCCCGCACAAGCCCGTTTGGTTGACAATCAGGTATGCATTACCGCTCCGGCCAGGGCGGGCGATAAAATATTCTCTGTGCAGTTTGGTACTGAATCAGGTCGAGAGGTATACAAAACCTTTGGTCAGCCTGATCAGCAGCTCCCGGTTGTTCAGGGTCAATGCCTGCCCACGTTTGATTTTCAGTTCAGGCCGGGTGACAGGTATGCGGCTTATTATAAGTTAACAAACCCGCAAACCGGGCCGGGTAAGTTGTTTGCCGCGCGGTTCTCGCTGGAGAAGAGTGAAAATGGTCACCTGCAGCTGAAACAATACAGCCGTAGTGAATATTAGAATTTCGAGAGGATTGCCTTGTGGGTGTAAAACCAGGTCTGGCGGAAAAAAGTCATTCTGGACGCTCTATTCGGTAGGAATGAAATCCTTAATTAATAAATTATTTTCAGCGCGTCTTTTAGATGCGCTTTTTATTATTTCTCAAAAATAAATCCTAAATATTTATATTTAAATGGCTTCAGAAGCTTCTTATTTTATCCTGTTTTTATCTGGACTTTATTTCTGTTTATTGGTGATATGTACAGGTTTTTAGCGCGATGCGGATGTGCTGCAACACACCCGCACCGCTCATCACAATCACTATTAAACAGGAATAGCAATCATGACTGACACGCATTCTATTGCACAACCGTTTGAACCAGAAGTCTCACCGGCAAATAACCGTCAACTGACCGTAACTTATGCGAGCCGCTATCCGGATTACAGCCGTATTCCCGCCATCATTATGAAAGGGCAGTGGCTGGAAGCCGCCGGATTTGCCAGCGGTACGGGGGTAGATGTGAAAGTAATGGAAGGGTGCATTGTGCTCACCGCCCGAAAAGCCGCTTCTCAAGAGAGCGAACTGATGCAGTCGCTGCGCCGGGCCTGCAAGCTTTCAGCGCGGAAACAGAAGCAGGTGCAGGAGTTTATAGGAGTGATTTCCGGTAAACAGAAAGTCGCCTGAATGGAAAACCGCTCCCGGCAAAAAAAAACGGGAGCGGTTCATTGTCAGAAGGCGGTCATTTCAACCAGAAGGTCTGTTACCCGCGCCCTGAACGCTTCCCCAATGCCAGCCCGCATCACGGCCATTTACCTGCTTTCATGCAAACCATTCGGCCTTATACTGACTGGAACTCAGGCAACGTAGGTATATCAACCATTAATGGAAGCTTTATGCAATCAGGAAAGGGCGCACCGATAGTATGAAAACCTCTACGAAAATTTTACTCGCAACGATTGCCGTCATCGCCGCAGGCCTGGTTTACGCATGGCCCTACGTCAAAATGGATTTTGCTGAAAGCGCTAACTATACGGAGCAGGATAAACGGGAGTACGAATTTTTCACCCCAGAACTGTTAAAGAAAATACCGCGCGTGTCTGAAAATTATCGGTTCGGGTATTCCAATGTCACTGGCCCGGATCTGCTTATTTACGATGTGACGTTTTCAGGTACCACCGATGCGAGCAGAATAAAGACCTATCTTGAAGAAAACGGATATAAGCGTCTTGGTGTCTGCGATATTGAAGGGGAGTGCTGGCAAGGCGCAGACCCCAAAACCTCCGTCTCGGTAGGTGTCATACCGAAGCCAGAAACCGTCATTGTATCGGTGGTAGAGAAGCCCTAATTTAAATACTTCTTCTGCTAAAAAGTAGAAATAATGCGGGGGACATTTCTGATGCCCTCCCATTGTGAAGAATTTATCCCCCAGCCAAATAACCCCCTTAAAAAATTCCTCCCCAACTCCCCCTTTCCAAAATGCTATCCTGTCGCTGGATTCAGGCCGGGCTACATTCACGGTACTGGCCTGATTTTATTCCCCTTTTTTAAGTAAGGAGTAAGACAATGTCAGTTAAGAGAAAACACCTGACTCGCCACGAGGTGAGGCAAATATTGCTGGCAACAGACCGGGGGCTGCATTTTGCGCGGGATTACTGCCTCATCCAGATGTGTTTTTTACACGGGCTGCGCGTCAGCGAACTGTGCGATATGCGCTTGTCCGATATCGATCTGGTCGGGCGGTCGGTCTACGTCCGGCGGCTCAAAAACAGCCTCTCCACGCAGCATCCGCTGTTCGACACCGAACTGCCTGCGCTGACGCGCTGGCTGAACGAGCGTCGCCGCTGGCGGGATGCGGACAGCGACTGGCTCTTCCTCTCGCAAAAAGGCGGGCCGCTCTCGCGCCATCAGGTGCGCTTGCTGCTTAAACGCTATGGCGAACTGGGGGGAATCAGCATCTCCGCTCATCCGCACATGTTGCGGCACGGGTGCGGTTACGCGCTGGCAGATTTGGGGCGTGATACGCGTCTGATACAGGATTATCTCGGGCACCGGAACATCCGGCATACGGTGATCTACACGGCCACCAACACGCAGCGGTTTCTCAATGTCTGGGGAGATGTTTCGCAAAATCAACCATTTAGTGCCAAAACGCAAAGTAGTATCAGAAAAATTTAGGGTAGAGTCAAAATTTTTCTGATGCCTCTTCAGGCAAGACGTTATCTTGCTGTTTTTAAATCGTTATTTTTTGCAAGCACGTCGTAATAACGCATTAACTTTTACTGGCAACGTGATCCAGCTGTTCACGTTGCCAGTGTTATCTTCTCAACGTCCCGTTATTTTATCTCTCTTATCTTGCCAAAAAGCGCTTTCCCTGACGTTTTATGCTGCCTTTCTCTGTTTTTAAAAATCTTCCGCTGAACTCACCACTCTGGCACTAACGGGAAAGTCTGAAGCAGATTTTTTCGCCGCCGTTGTAGAGCAGGGCATGGCTCTGCGTCATTTTTATCAAGGAGAAGAAAATGAAAATGCGGTTAGCAAACACGGCTTTTATCGTCTGGATGGGGCTTGCCGGCACGGCGCAGGCCGCAGACGGCACCATCTACTTCACCGGCAGCATCACCGACCAGACCTGCGCGGTCGACAGCGGCTCGCAAAGCATGAACGTTGATTTAGGCAAAGTCTCCGTGACGACGCTCAACGGCTCTGCCGGGTTGAAAGCTGCCCCGACACACTTCAGCATTACGCTCAATGATTGCCCCGACACCGCCACCGCGCTGAAAGTGAAATTCGACGGCACCGCGCATGCGGTTAATCAGCGCCTGCTGTCGCTGGACAGCGGAAGTAACGTTGCGAGCGGCGTCGGGATCGAAATTGCGGATAAAAATGGCTCTGCCATTCCGCTCTACTCGGCCTCGGGCGATTACACCCTCGATGAAGGCAGCAACACGCTGGACTTCACCGCCCGCTATGTCTCGACCGGCACGACGGTCACCACCGGTACGGCTAACGCCACCTCGCAGTTCACCCTGAACTACCGCTAACGCCCGACTGACGCGGAGATACACATTAACGGTGTATCTCCGCATAACAAGGATGTTGTCTCCGGAGAGAAGAAGATGAACAGGCATCTGCATGTTGTGCTGGCGTTGCTGCTGGCTCTGCTTTGCGGGTCGGCAGAGGCCGGGATCGTGATTGGTGGGACGCGCGTTATTTATAACGGTGATAAAAAAGAGGCCTCGCTCTCCGTCCGCAACCCGAATAAATCAAATGTCTATCTGGTGCAGAGCTGGGTCGATAGCGGTGAGCAGGGTCGCAAAGCGCCCTTTATCGTCACGCCGCCGCTGTTTCGCATCAACGCGGATGAAGAGAACCTGCTGCGCATCATCCGCACTGGCGGCGCGCTGGCGCAGGATCGCGAATCGGTGTTCTGGCTGAACGTTAAATCGATTCCCGCCATGGATGACAGCGTTGCGCGCACCAACATGTTGCAGGTGGTGATCAAATCGCGCATCAAGCTCTTCTACCGCCCCGGCGGGCTGCCGGGCGAGCCGGGAAGCGCCTATCAAAATCTGCGGTTCACGCACCGCGGCAATTGCCTGACCGTCACCAATCCCACGCCCTATTACGTCACGCTCTTCACCCTGAAGGTGGACGGAACCGAGGTTAAGGACGTTGATATGGTGCCGCCCCTGGGCAACGCCAGCTTTACGCTGCCCTCGGCTGCGGTCTCGCGCGTCAGCTGGCAGGCGATCAGCGATTACGGCGGCGTCAGCCGGGTTGAACATCGGCCGCTCTGAGGGGAAGGTGATGAAAATGCCGACTTCGCGGCAGCGGGCGTTTTTACCGGCGCTGGTGCCGATAGTGCTGCTGCTGCCCGGCTACCTTCGCCATGCGGACGCGCGCGAGATGTTTAATCTTCATGCGCTGGAGCTTGATAACCCGGGCCAGCCGGTGGCCGATCTCGCCTTCTTTGCTGAACCGGACGGTCAGCTGCCGGGCACCTACCGCGTGACCGTCTATGTGAACGGTGAAAAGCAGGGGGAGGCGCAGGATATTGCTTTTATCGCGGGTGCAGACAAGCATCTGCATGCGCAGATCACGCCCGCGATGTTGCGAAGCTGGGGAGTGAAAATCGATGCCTTTCCCGAGCTGGCGGCGCTTTCGCCGGAGGAACCGCTTGAGGATTTCGGCCATTACATCCCGATGGCCGCCGCCGAACTGCGGTTCAGCCAGTTAAGGCTCAACGTCAGTCTGCCGCAGGCGGCGATGGATGCGCGTGCCAGAGGCGATGTCGATCCTGCCGAGTGGGACGAGGGAGTGACTGCCGCGCAGCTGAACTATAGCCTCAGCGGGAGCCATCGCTGGCTTGATGTGGGTAAAGGCTCACGCGACAGCTACTACGCCAGCCTGCAAAGCGGAGTGAACCTCGGGGCGTGGCGGCTGCGTAACGACTCGACCGGGCATTACGCCAGCGACCACGGCAGCCGCTGGGCGTCGATTAACACCTATCTGCAACGCAACATCAAAGGGCTGAAGGGGCAACTGACTCTTGGCGACAGCTACACATCGTCGGAGATTTTTGACAGCGTGCAGTTTCGCGGTGCGCAGCTCGCCTCTGACGACAACATGTTGCCGGACAGCCTGCGCGGCTTTGCCCCGGTGATCCGCGGCATCGCCCACTCCAGTGCGCAGGTGACCATCAGGCAGAACGATTACATCATCTACCAGAGCTACGTCGCGCCCGGGGCGTTTGTTATTCGCGATCTCTATCCCACCTCCGGCAGCGGCGATCTCACCGTCACCATTAAAGAGGCGGACGGCAGCGAGCACACCTTTATTCAGCCCTTCTCGGCGGTGCCGATTATGCAGCGCGAAGGCCGCCTGAAATATGCTTTGACCGCCGGGAAGTATCGCAGCGGTAACCGAACCAGCGATGAGCCAGCCTTTGGTCAGGCGACGGCTATCTACGGTCTGCCGCGCGCCGTCACTCTTTTTGGTGGCACGATCGCAGCGCAAAATTACCACGCCGGGGCGGCGGGGCTCGGTTTTGGGCTTGGCGATCTCGGCTCCCTGTCCGCCGATATGTCGGTTGCCCAGAGCACGCTGAACCGCAACGACGCTCACCACGGCCACTCCTACCGGCTGCAATATGCAAAGGATTTTCAGGCTACCGATACCCGCTTCACCCTTGCGGCGTACCGCTACTCCACCGCCGGGTTTTACACCTTTCAGGAGGCGAACGATCGGCGCGTGGAGGGCAGCAATAAGCGGCAAAAGCTTCAGCTCGATCTCAGCCAGAGCGTGGGGGATTACGGTTCGCTTTATCTCTCCGGTTATCAGCAAGATTTCTGGCAGGAGGAGGGCTACGAACGCACGCTCAGCTCCGGCTGGAGCGGCAATTTTAGTGGCATCAGTTACAACCTCGCCTACAGCTATAACACCTATCCGGCTCGCGCCCAGCCCGCAGAACAACAGCTGGCCTTCAGCGTCCAGGTGCCGCTTAGCCGTTTTCTGCCCAACGCCTGGGCGAGCTACAGCCTGAACAGCGCACGGCACGGCGACACTCGCCAGCAGGTAGGGCTCAGCGGCACGACGCTTGCCGACAACAACCTGAGCTACAGCATCCAGCAGAGCCTCAGTAATCACGGCGCGGGCAGCGCGGGGAGTCTCAGCGCCGGTTACAAAGGCGGGCAGGGGGAGATAAGCGGCGGCTACAACTATGACGCGCACTATCAGCAGATTAACTACGGCCTGAAAGGCGGCATTGTTGCCCATCCGCACGGCATAACTCTCTCCCAACCGCTGGGCCAGGCGCTGGCCGTGCTGAAAGCGCCGGGCGCTCGTGATGCGAAAGTTCAGAGCAACACCGGTCTCTACACCGACCGGCGTGGCTATGCGGTTGTGCCCTATGTCACGCCGTACCGGAAAAACCGCGTGGTGCTGGATACCACTACCCTTGGCGATGAGGTGGATATCGATAGCGCAGTGCAAACCGTTACCCCGACAAACGGCGCTGTGGTGATGGCGAACTTCAATACCCGGGTCGGGTGGCGCGTGCTGATGAAGCTCTCTTATCAGGGCCGGCCGGTGCCCTTCGGCGCACAGGCAACGCTTAAAGAGGGGAGCAGCGGCATCGTCGGCGATGACGGCGTGGTCTATCTCGCGGGGGTGCCGGAGGAGGGAAAAATCAAAGTGAAATGGAACGCGGATCAGCAGTGTGAAGTCCATTTTCGGCTGCCGGACAACGTCGGCAACAGCCCGGTAATTGAAACAGAAGAGGAGTGCCTGGCATGACGCGGTTCGTAAAATCACTCTCCGGCCTGCTGGTGCTCTGGTCCCTCTCCTGCGGTGTTAAAGCGGCCTGCGGTTTTGCCAGTAATCTGGCGGGTGAGATCGGCAATGCCATCAGCTTCGGCAACGTCTCGGTACAACGTGATACGCCTGTCGGTATCGTGATTGCGACGGCAGTTACGAGTGCCTATAACGGCGGGAACAACATCGCCGGATGTACTGAGAGCTGGATTTACCGCTGGGAGATGAGTCAGTGGCGTACTCAGAGTGCCCTCGGAAATAGAATTTATGCAACGAATTTGCCCGGGGTGGGGATTCGCTTAACTAATATCGGATCCCGAAAACAGCTGCCTTACGATCAACGCGTGCCGCCGAATACCAGTGTTTATATCGGTGCCGGTATGAAAGCGGAATTAATCAAAACCGGCGCGATAACGCCAGGAACATTGACCCCGGGCGTGCTGGCTCGCGCCTCAATCGCCAGCCGCTTCTATTTTGCCAATGTCATGCTGGGCGGCACCAACACGGTTACCACCACGGCCTGCACGATCCTGACACCGGAGCTCTATGTGCTGCTGGGAGATCATGAAAAATCGCTCTTTTATGGCCCCAGCGCCTATACCGAATGGAAAGATTTCTGGATTGAGCTGGAGTGCGATAAAGACGCCCGTATCTACGTGCAGGTCGATGCGGAACAGGATCCCTCAAACGTGCCTGGCGTGATGAAGCTGGACAGCGCGCCTGGCGATATCGCGGCAACGGGCGTCGGTGTGCAGCTCTATTTTGCGCCCGACGATCGGGCGGTGCGCTTTGGGCAGCGCAGGATTTACTACACCTCGCCCGGCGGCGGCACCGAGACCGTCCAGTTTAAAGCTCGCTATTACCAGACCGCACCGCGCGTCAGCGCAGGTGTCGCCAGTGCAACTGCGACATTTACCTTAACTTACCGGTAGGTGCTAGGAGTAAATGGCGCGGTAAGAGAAAGCATATTTAAAAACCAGAGCGAGTCAGCGTCAGCGTCCGTGTTTGCGGATCCCGGGTAATAACAAAGTAGGGCGTGATTTCCCCCTCGCGCTGCCATCTTTCAAGTGAGCCTTCGCGCTTTACGCTGACATAACCCAGTGAGGTTAAATAATTTCTGATAACGGTTATGTCAGCGCCCGGACCGTAAACAATGCTGCTGTCCCTTGGCTGAGTGCCATCCTCGGCGGTAAAGGTGAAGTGATATTTCTCAGAGGCTCTCGGCGCATGGCGAATGTCGCTGTTGGTGTAAAGATAATAGGCCCACAGGTTTGCCTCGGTATAACCTTCGTGGCGCTCTGCAACTTTCTGCATGCTGCAATCAATCAGCACAAAGCCAATGATGACCAGCAGAATAAGCATTGACGCTCTTTTTAGTTTTTTCATATCTCTTCCTTCGCACTCCGTTTGCAGTCGGGCTTAGAGTGCCAGTTCCCTCGACTGTATCGATAGAACGAAATCAATGTAGTGAAGAAAAACGTTACGCCTGCCTCTGTATCAAACGACACGCATGAAATAAGTCTGAAAAAAGATGAAGAGTGGGCGCAAATTTTAATTCCCACCCAAACAAGTGATTGCGCTCCTCTCCTTGGCATGGACAATGCCTGATCGTGCGCCGTACAAAGCAGAGCAAGAAAAGAGCCAGCGAAAACCCGTAGTGGTTTTTGACGAAAAAATAAGCGTATAACTACGTTTCACACAGCCAAACAGCAAAGGAACCGCGATGTTGCAAAAAGAGGATTTCCCGGCAAAAACCAGGTGGGTGATTATCGCTATCGGCACGCTCGCCGGGCTGCTATGGGCGTTGCCGGACGCGCTTAAGCTGCATGATGACTACTCAATTTATCTGTCGCCGCTTGCCATTGCATTTGCCAGCGTGCTCGCCTTCACGCTCTATCGCGTCAAAGACCTTAAGCCGTGGCACTGCGCGCTGCTGACGCTGCCGTTTATCGCGCTGATGACCGGCTGGCTGCGCTGGAACTTCCCTGGGCTGCCGAACGATGATTTTCATGGCACAAACTTCGGTGCATCGATATTTCTGCTTACTCTGGTGATGCCGTTTTTGGCGACGTTCTGCACGCCGTCCGGGCAGAAAGCGGATAAACATGCCTTTATCACCGGCGCGCTGTGGAACAACACCTTCACCCTGGGCGTGACTGCGGTGATGACCGGGCTGTTCTGGCTGGTGCTTCTGCTGTGGAGCAAACTCTTCAGCATGATTGGCATCACGCTGTTCGAGCACCTCTTTTTTGATAACCCTTTTTTCCCGGCGATGGCGACGGGTGCTGCCGTCGCCGCTGGCATCGTTTTTTGCCGACGCCTGCCTGGCGCTGCCGGGCTGTTCCGTAACCTGCTGACGCTCGCGGTCAGCGTCCTGCTGCCGCTGCATGCGGTTATCTCTCTGCTGTTTCTGGCCTGCTTGCCCTTTACCGGGCTGGCGATTATCCCGGCCTCTGTCTCCGCCGCGACACTGCTGCTGACCATGACGCTGCTGATGCTGGCGTTCAGCGCCATGGTTGGCGAAAAAGCGCCAGCTGCTTCGCGTTCGCCGCGGGTGATTGCGCGTCTGGTGCTAGCGGCGCAGTGGATCACGCCGCTGCTCGCCGCGCTGGCGGGCTGGGCGCTGTGGCTGCGCATCGCCGAATATGGCTGGACGGTGGATCGCGTTTACGGCGTGGCTCTTACGCTTCTCGCGTTGATCGGGTCTCTGCTGCTGGTGAGCTATCAGCGCCGGGCCTGGACGCAGGGCGCGGCTAACATGAACAGCTTTATCGTTCTGATGCTGGCACTAACAGCCTGCGGCTGGTTTTTGTTGCATACGCCGGTTGTCGATCCGCTGCGCATCACCGTTAACAATCAACTGGCGCGATACGCCGAGGGCAAAGCAAAAGCGGATGAAGGCGATCTCTATACGTTAAGCAACGCCGGGCGTCGTGGCAAAGAAGCGTTGCAGAGGCTGAAGGCGCATCCGCAGTGGCTTAAAGATCCGGTGCAACAACAAGCGATGCTGATGCAAATCCTCGGCGGCTATCACGAAGGCACGAAGAAAGACATTAACGCGTTGCAGAAAAGCATCCCGCTGCGCGCGGGCAGCGAAGCACCGCCGGAGAGCTGGTGGCAGGCACAAACGCAGTATGTCGATCACACGCTGAGCACCTGCATGGTGGATAGCCGCGCCTGCCTGATCTGGATGCAGGATCTCAACAACGACGGCACGCCGGAAGTGCTGCTCTATAACCGCAACGACGCCGGGATCTCGGTCTATACCCATCAGGGCAATGAGTGGCGTCAGGCGGGCAGCGTCACGCTGTCGCAAAACGCCGAAAAAGCGCTGCGCGAAAGTATGCCGAAAACCGTCAGCAAACCCTGGCGCGATCTGGAGATCAACGGTCAGCGCTATCCGGTGCAGTATTACGGCTTTGAAGGCCAGTAATCATTACGCCCGGCGCCATAAAGCCGGGCGAGAGGAGTGCAACAGTGAGCCCGAGCGTAGAAGAGGTAATTGCTTTTGTGCGTGAGTTTTCGGGATGTACGCGCAAAGCGATCGATGAAAGCACGCTGCTGGAAGATGATCTGGGTATTTGCGGTGATGACGGCGTTGAGCTTCTTGAAGAAGCAGAGAAGTTTTTTGCTGTCCGTTTTGAAACGGATGAAGAAGATTTCCGCTCGCTTTTCTCGTTAAAGGAGAACGAGTACCTCTTTACAAGCGAAGGTCTCGATCTACTCGGCATCTGCTATTTTTTTCGCTGGTTGCGCGGCGAGCCAGAGCCCGTGGTGCGCGATCTCTCCATCGGACAGCTACATCAGGTGCTGGTGAAAGTGCGTAGCAAACAGGAGGGCAGTTGCCCCGCAACACCACAGAGTTAATAGGTTTTGTAGTCGCTAAAGTAGAAGTGCTTTCCGGTTTCATTGTCGACGCGGATATTGACTTCGGCACCGGGAAAAAATTGTTCTTTTTCAATAAACGGGAAAGCAATACCACGTTTGGCGATAACTTCCTCTCCTTTAAAAATATATTTCACCGTCACGGCTGCCGTAAGATGATTATTAAGTTCCTGATACTCATCAAACTTCAAATCAACGATATTTGCCTTAAGATCAGTGCCGTTTTCTTTGGTTTTTACATCGTTGGACTGGCTCCGCCAGTTAGTGATGCCGACATAAATGAAAAGAAGCACTACACCACCGGTGATAATCCAGCCTAACTTTGGTGATACGGTTGATAAAAATCCATGATGATAGTTCTGTTTCTCCGTGATTAAGATGTTGACTTTGTATGGCTGTATTAGACTGAATATTATAGGCTTTTTTAATTCGGCGCTCTAACATTTTTAGCCGATTCTGTTTTAAGAGCATCTATTATACAGGGCTGATTGCAAATAATAATTAAATGATTACCCGTTTATGAAAATTAAAAAAAGATGTAACCTGTCATGCGCTGCGCATTCTGTCTTTAACAGTTTTCATGATCGAGGTAGTAAAAATCAGCAGACCTGGCAGGGTTTACTCTTATTCTTAATGATTTCCCCATTTTAATTTTATCTTTATCGGTGACATAAACTCTGATGCCTCTTTTCGAGGTAATAGTTTGCTCTGAAAAGATATATTTCACCGTAACGACGCTAACGAATTTATTATTGGCTCTTTGATATTTATCAGGAACGACCTCCGTGATAATGGCCTCTATATCAACGCCATTCTCTTTAATGTTGGCATCTCTTTTATTACTTTTATGGGTGAGGAAGGCCACGTAGCCCGCAAAAATCAGGCCTGCCAGGGGGATAAGCCATGCCAGCTTTAGCATAATCCAGGAGAGAAGGTGCATAGATACTCCATCAGATATAGTAATTATCGTCTTTTATAATCAAGCGCTGCGTCACGCATATCAAGCATATTTTTATTAGGGTTACTTTTTAAATAAACCACAGGAATGGGTGCTCCTTGAATGTAATTTTGAATTTCGCTAGCTTTGATATTTATTTGCGCATTCCTTTTTTTATATTCCGTGCCGTTTTCTGCGATGAATGAATATTCAACATGAATATAGGCAAACTCGCTGTTCGGTGATAATTTCGATTGTATCTGCAAAATAGTTGCGTCAATATAACAAGGGTTGCTAAGGATTTTCTTTTTGGTAAAACGCTCGATAACACCTCTTATTAATGAGTGAGCGATGGCAAATACCACTAACGTAATAAGTATGATGTGTATCGTTTTAAGAAAGCTATCCATACTGAATCCATATAAGATAATAAAAAATATTCTAACACGAATCGTTCATATTGATATTAATTTCGACACAATTTGGCTGTTTTTTAGCAAAAAATTTATCATTGAGCAGAGTACTATGCTGTTAAATATTATAATAATAAGATAAACGATTGCTTTTACTATTATCTAAAGCATTATGAAACCACATGTCATCAACCAGAATAAGGATACGACAACCGGATTTATGGCATTTAGCGCTAGCAGACAGTCATGGTACAGTTCTGTATAGTTATTTAATAGGTCCTGTAATCAGGATAATAAAATTGCGTCGGATTGCCAGGATTAATTCTTACCCTGATTTTCCTTCCAACCTCAAACTTATCTTTGTCCGTTATATAAAAATTAAGGCCACGTTTAGAGGTTACGGTTTTTCCTTGAAAAGCATAATGCACTGTAATCACCGCAACTATCTTATTATTAATTCTTTGGTATTTATCTGGAATGATTTCCACCATTGCGGCATCCAGATCAATGCCGTTTTTTTTAATAAATGCATCGATTTTATCAGACTGCTTATTTTTGAAGATTACGTAAGCAACAAAAATCATAGCAACCAGAGGTATCATCCAGGCTAACTTCAACATGACATAGGATATAACTTCCATAATGTTTTGCCTTTCATATTTCTCGCTTAGAAAAAATTTTTTTCGAAAAAAAACGTAACGGTGAAAATCGGTGTACGCAGGTTCGGTTTTTCCCCCTATTTACAGTCGTCCATTTTCGTACCCGATGTAATAAAAGATGGTCGGCTTGTCAGGATGAACTCTGATGCCAATCATCTTTCCGGGTTTAAATTTTTCTTTATCAGTAAGGTAATAGCGTAGGCCGCGTTTTGCATTGATAAGCATGCCGCCAAAGTTATATTTTACCGATACCAGCGCAACTATTCTGTTATTAACTTCCTGAATCTCATCAGGATTTACTTCAGTAATAGTGGCGTCAATATTAATTCCATGATCTTTAATATACGTATCCGTTTTGTTGGATTCGCTTATCTTATAAGCTATATAACCGGCAAAAAACAGTGAACCAACGGGGATGGCCCAGGCAAGTTTGGGCATGATATAAGAAAGAAATTCCATCATTGTATATTCTATTCCTTATTGTTGTTGTTGAAAGCTAGTTATGCAGTAACATCAGGATTTCTTTTTCCATCTAAACCGCAGGTAATCCTCTATCGCATTTCTCATATTAAGCATGTTTTTTGACGGATCGTTTTTTAGGTAAACAACAGGGATAGTGAAACCCACATTGAATTTAGGTAGATCCATCGTTTTAATTCCGGTCAGGACGTTTTTTTTCGTGTAAGTTTCGCCGTTTATAGCTGTAAAAGAGTAATCGACTGTGATATTGACGATCCCATAACTGGTTGGCGTGCCCGGCATTATCTCGGTAATCGTTGCGTCAACATAGCAGGGATCTGTCATAATCTCTCTAGCTATTTTTTTCTCAATAAAATTTTGGACAGTTGTAATACAGATGGCTAACACAAAAGCGCCAACGAATATGTAAACTAATGCTTTCAAAAATATTTCAATCATATCAATTCTTAAAATTAGATGAGTTAGAAGGCATTACATCAAAGTCACAGATTACTTGTTATAAAAAGCAGTGGTTATCATGTTTTTTGATGTAACTATTTAGTACGTCCTGTAATCAGGATAATAGAACTGCGTCGGATTGCCAGGGTTTATTCTTATCCTGATTTTATTTCCAACCTCAAACTTATCTTTATCTGTTATATAAAAGCTAAGACCACGCTTAGAAGTTATGCTTTTCCCATCAAACTCATACTGCACTGTAATGACAGCAACTATTTTATTGTTTATGGTTTGAGCTGCATCTGGCTTGATTACTGTCATAGTCCCCTCAACATCAACGCCATTCTCTTTTATATAATCGTCGAGCTTATCTGATTCTCTGTTTGTAATAAAAACATATGCAACGAAGATTAAAATACATAAAGGAATGATCCATGCAAGTTTAGGCATGATATAAGAAAGGAAGTCCATAACCATAATTTAACGATCCTATATTTTCATTCATGCTTTTGGTTTATTTTTTTAAACTAAAAGTCACGATCTTAGTAGAATGATTTTATTATTCTGCTGCATTTTTCATATTCAACATGTTTTTTGATGGGTTATTTTTAAGATAAACAACAGGTATTGTTGAACCTACTTTGAACTTCTGCAAATCCATTGTTTTGATCGCGGTCAGAACGTTTTTTTTCGTGAATGTCTTACCATTTATAGCCTTAAAAGAGTAATCAACCGTAATATTTACAATGCCATAACTACTTGGTGTGCCCGGCATAATTTCAGTGATCGTTGCATCCACATAATAAGGATCTTTTAAAATGTCTGTGGATATTTTTTTGTCAAGCAGAGTTTTAGCCGCTAAATAACAAATTGCTGTTGCTGCAACGCCAACAAAAATATAATAATACGCTTTCAAAACATAATCCATTTAATTCAAGCATCCTTCTGTTTCCTTCGTACAAGGGAGCCTCGATCATAAATTCACATGATTTTTTATCATATCTCAACCTGATCGGGAAGAAGAGGTATATCTGTTTTCAAGTTTGGTTTGAAAAACTATGAACATACCACCTCTTCTGAACCCGGCTTATCAAGTTGAGGGTTGTAATTAATATGTCTTGTAATCAAGGAAGTAAAAGTTATTTCCAGTACTGTTATCAACTCTTACATTTAATTCGGCACCTGGTACAAATTTATCTTTCTCAATGAAAGGAAAAGCAATGCCTCGTTTCGCAACCACTTCTCTACCTTGAAATATATATTTTACTGTAACAGCTGCAGTAAGATGATTATTAATCCTTTGCATATCATCGAACTTGAGACTAACAATGGTCGCTTTTAAGTTGCTCCCATTTTCTTTTATCCGTGCATCATTAGAAGCGCTCCGCCAATTTGTAATGCCTATATAGATGAATACAAGCAATACCCCTGCAGATACAAACCAGCCTAACTTTGGCGAAATATTTGATAAAAATTCCATTATATACCCTAAAAGAAAGTAGTTAACATACTAAGCGCTTGTTTAAAGGTTGTTATTTCAGTATCTGTGCCTGCGACAGCCCATTTCACCACCCCACCAATACGTCTACCTGATATTGTCCTGTTCTCAAGTTTCAGTCCCCCCAATGTCATTCCGAAGGGGTTTATACCGATCGCTGATAAATTAAAAGAGATATCATTTAACTTTACGCCCAATGAAGCGTGTTTGTATTCATAATATTCACCTGGCGAAAGTATTTCTACTTTCTCAGGGCTTTCGATAGTAATTGTCTTCGGCGAATAGATTTTGATACCTTCCTGGACGATTTCATCCAGTCGGCCATCGATGCTTCTGCCTACGTTACCCTTTACCTTCACCATCTGATTTTTATGAATTGTGCGCATTTCCATGCCCTGGATATCGGTCACCACACCTCTTTTGTAGGTCACTTTAGTGGCGTAAGCCAGCGCATTTGGCGTATTAAGCGACATTGCGTTAAACGGGTCTGGATGTGGAATGATCACCGAGCCTTCTTTCGGTATTGGACCAATCCGCTGATCGGTAGGCACGGGCGGCAATTGCGACTCCTGGCCCTGGGCATTCACCACCTGGCCAAACACCACTTCCGGCACTTCATACATGATCTTATCTGCCGCAAGGGTACTGACCGAGGCGTCGGTTTTGATCACCAGATTCTTGGTGTAGCTGTTGTCGGAGTAACCGGTGACTGATTTGGTCTCGTTATCGACAATCGTCTCTTTACGGCCTTCGGCGCTCACGCAGATGGTCTGTCCTTTATTAAAGGTCTGCGTGTCGTGATCCTCCACCGTTATGGCGCGGGTGAGTTTATGGTTATAGATCGTCTCTTTATGCACGGTCTCCTTGTGGATACCTTCAACGGAGACGTTCATATCCCGCTCGGAGTGGAGGTCAACCGACTCGTTGCCGAGCTTATCTTCGAAGAAGAGATAGCTGGCGTTATCTTTGTTGCCGTCTTTACTGCGGGTCATAAAGCCCATACGGGTTGAGTCGCCCGGCAACTCCCACGGCGGCATGCTCGCTTCGTTATAGACGCGGCCGGTGACAATCGGACGATCCGGGTCGCCGTTGATAAAGTCGATAACCACCTCATCGCCGACGCGTGGGATCTGCACCCCACCAAAACCCTGGCCAGCCCATGCGCTGGATACGCGCACCCAGCAGGAGCTGGTGTCGTCGCCTTTTGCATGACGATCCCAGTGGAACTTCACTTTCACGCGGCCATAGCGGTCGGTCCAGATTGATTCACCCTGCGGGCCAACTACGCGGGCGGTCTGCGGACCATGTGTGCGTGGCCACTCCGTGCGTTGTGCCGAACGGAAGGTGGTTGCCGCCGGTATCACCACAAACTGGATCTGATGAATAGTGTCGGAAGCGCTGCCGCTAGCGTAGCTGTTCTCTTCCAGCGTGTAGGCGGCGCTGACGACGAGATAATCGTTGTTGCTGCCAGCAAAAGGCGGGTTGCCGAGGGTAAAGGTATAACCCGGCGTGATACCGAGCGCCGTGCCGTTGGCGTCAATGCGCTGCTGCTCGGCCTGCCACTCCTCCTGGCGGATGCGGGCGTAAAACTCACCGTGCGAATGCTCGACAAAACGACCCGGCCACTCGTAATAGTCAATCTGGCCGGGTGAGGGCGAAGCAGGGTTCTGCCGCGCCTGGAACATCCACGCGTTCGGCTTGCGGAAGTCGTAATCATCGATGCTGTAAAGGCCGGGCGTAACGCGTTCGCTGATCGCCCACTGACCAATACCCTCTTTATCCGTCGACCCGCCGGAAAGGGTGGCGTGATAGGGGATAACTTCATATCCGCTGAAAGGTTCATGATGCTCTGCCGCATCCATCAGCACCATGGTGTGGGAATCCGCCTCATGGCGGAAGTAGAAGTAGATCCCTTCCAGCTCCATCAGGCGGCTAATAAAGTTGTAGCTGCTCTCCTGGTACTGAACGCAATACTCCCAGTTACGGTAGTCGCCGGTCAGCTTATCTTCCGTTTTAACGCCATATTCCGACAGCACGGTTTTAATAATGTCTGGCACGCGCTGGTTCTGGAAAATACGCTGGTTACGGTCGCGCAGCAGCGGCCATAAATCGGATTCAATTTTCAGGAGATATACCGCGTAGCGCACACCATCAAGCTCGGTGCTTTGCAGATTCACCTCGGTGATTTTGCCGTTGAAATAACGCGGTTGCAGGCTCTGGGTTGGCACCTTAATAGTTAAGGGTTTCCCTAATAGCGCTCTACGGTCGATATTGCCATCTTCACTTAACATCGTGACGTTCAGGGCAAAGGATCGCGACATCACTTCTGTGCCGTTAAGTTTCCAGAACATCAGCGACTCGGCGCCGGCTGGCGGGGTGACGGTGATACGGTCAAACATAGCAACTCTCCCGGAGCTATTGCCCCGCGCGTTCAAAGGCTTGCGAGGTGTTTCTTTTTTTGGTTTTTTGCTGTGCTCACGGTTGGCGGGAATAAACGTTTAACGTCAATCCGCAACCATTCCATGAAAGAAGTCATTTTACAGATCGACATCTTCAGATACAGAGCGCAACGCATGAAATTGAAAAGCTGAGTCGTATTTGCAGATTTTTCCTAAAAGCACTGTCCCTTAGCGCAAATTCATCTGCCTGAAAAAATAAGGCCACTTGCGTGGCCTTATGACATTACGTTTGTGGATAAACAATATTTGCGCCGGGCGCTTCGCGGTGCAGATGGATAAAGTTCAGGTGACGTTCATATTGATCGAGAATATCGATAATCACCTGCTCTTTGTTGTAATCCATCAGGTCATTCCCCTGGCTGCCCTCTAGCAGGAAGGTCTCCAGACGGAAGTAGTGCGACTTGCCGCTGCGCGCGCGGTAGGTAAAGCCGGGAACGGAGTACTGCTGCGGCCAGACCTGGTAAACAAAGTTCTGCTCCTCACCGAGGTGCACACGCAAATCGAGATGGCCGAGCGGTTTATCCTCTTCCGCAGGGACACTCTCCAGCGTGACGCGAGCGCCGCGCAGCTCCAGCTCCTTCGCCACATCCTGCATCGCCGGGTAGATCACCGTCTCCATCATCTGCTGGGTATAGCGCGTGCCCGGGTAGTTCATCAGGCGCGAGAGACGCTTTTTCCAGCTCAGGCGATCGTTGCTCGCCGGAATATAGGGCGCGGTTTCACGGCTGGCGCTGGCGCGGCGGTGATCTTCCACCTTCAGCGACTTATAGAGTCCCGCCATCACAAAGAAGATCACAAAGCTGAACGGCAGACCCATGATCACCGTGGTGTTTTGCAGGGCGGAAATGCCGTTGGTCATCAGCATCCCCATCGTCAGCACGCCAATTGCCACCGACCAGAAGATACGCAGCCAGTTCGGCGCATCGCTGTTGATATCCTTCAGCTTCGAGGTGAAGTTACCCAGCACCAGCGAGCCGGAGTCCGCCGAGGTGACATAAAAGAGCAGGCCGGTAATGGTGGCAACCGAGGCGCTCAGTTTAAACGCCGGATACTGCGCCAGCAGGCTGTAGAAGCCGCGTTCGGCGTGCGCCATCACTTCCTGGGCAAAACCGGCATCGCCGTGAATGATCTCATACAGCGCGGCGTTACCAAACACCGACAGCCACAGCAGGGTAAAGGTAAACGGAATGATCAGCGTACCGAGCACGAACTCGCGGATGGTACGACCCCGGGAGATGCGCGCAAGGAACAGGCCGACAAACGGCGACCACGCCACCCACCAGGCCCAGAAGAAGAGCGTCCAGCTGTTCATCCACTGCGTTGGGCGGTCAAAGGCAAAGGTGTTCAGCGTCATGCCCATAAAGCGGTTGATGTAATCGCCCACGTTCAGCACCAGCGCGTTGAGCAGGAAATCCGTTTTGCCCATAAACAGCACAAACAGGATCAGCCCGAGCGCCAGCGCGACATTCAGTTCAGAAAGGATGCGAATGCCTTTATCGACGCCGGAGGTGACCGAAATGGTGGCGATAACCACCGACAGCACAATCAGCGCCATCTGCGCGGTTAACCCTTCCGGCACATCAAACAGCACTTTCAGGCCGTAGTTAAGCTGCACGACGCCAATACCGAGGGTGGTGGCGATACCGAAAATGGTGCCGATCACCGCCGCGATATCCACCGTGTGGCCAATCGGGCCATTAATGCGTTTACCGAAAATCGGGTAGAGCGCGGAACGGATGGTCAGCGGCAGGTTGTAGCGGTAGCTGAAGTAGCCGAGGGCAATCCCCATCAGGGCGTACATCGACCAGCCGGTTAAGCCGTAGTGGAACAGCGTCCAGACCATCGCCTGGCGCGCGGCTTCCATTGTCTGCCCGGCGCCTTCCGGCGGCTGCATATACTGCGTCACCGGTTCAGCGACGGAGAAGAACATCAGATCGATGCCGATCCCGGCGGCAAACAGCATTGCCGACCAGCTTAACAGGCTAAATTCCGGTTTTGACTGCTCTGGCCCGAGTTTGATCGCCCCGTAGCGGGAACAGGCCATATAGATGACAAAGACAATATAGAGCGTGGCGGCCAGCATGTAGTACCAGCCAAAGGTGGACGACACCCAGTTCACGGTGGTCTGGATCCACGCCGCGGCGAGATCGCTATAGAGAATGGTGACAAGTGAAAATGTCAGAATCAGTCCGGCGGAGGTGTAGAATACCACAGGATTGATTCTGTCTTTTTCACTGGCAGGTGGATTAATCATCGGTTACCTCTGGTTAATTTCCTGTAAATAAATCAAAAGATTACTTGCAACGTGCTGCCTCTTTTCTTGTTGTTTTTCCCTCATTTTTGTTACGGATTGAGCCTGCTACAGCTTACACACTGCCGCTTCGTTTTTGTAACAGCGCAGGTACATTACCTTAACAAATTCTTTTTTTATATTGAACGTGCAATCAAAAAAAGATTAAATAGAGCCCTTACTTTGCGGTGGAAGAGGGAGTCATGCCAAAGGTGGGAATGCAGCCGATACGCCGTCGGCAACTGATTGATGCGACCCTGGATACGATCAACGACGTCGGGATTAACGACGCCACCATTGCGCAGATTGCGCGCCGGGCCGGGGTATCGACCGGCATCATCAGCCACTACTTCAAGGACAAAAACGGCCTGCTGGAAGCCACCATGCGCGACATCACGCGCCAGCTGCGCGATGCGGTGGCGGTACGCCTGAAACCGTTAGCCCAGGCCACGACCGAAGCGCGTTTACTGGCGATTGTCGACGGCAATTTCGACGAAACCCAGGTGCATAGCGCGGCGATGAAAGCGTGGCTCGACTTCTGGGCCAGCAGCATGCATCAACCGCAGCTGGGCCGCCTTGAGCGCGTCAGCAGCCGACGCCTCTTCTCCAGCCTGACGGCGGAGTTTCGCCGCGAATTGCCGCGCGAGCAGGCCCGGCTGGCAGCGCACGGCCTGGCCTCATTAATTGATGGCCTGTGGCTGCGCGCAGCCCTGAGCGGCAAACCGTTCAACCCGGACGTTGCCCGAACGCTCACCACCCAATTCATCCGCCAGCAGTTGGCTGGCGCAGAGAATCCCTGAGGAAGGAGGAATCATGTCCCGATTCGCAGAACAGCAGCTCTATATTGATGGTCAATACGTTCCCGCCGCGGCTGGAAAAACATTCCAGACCATCAACCCGGCCAACGGCGAAGTATTAGCCGAAGTGCACGAAGCGGCGCAGGCCGATGTCGATCGCGCAGTCGAAAGCGCGCGTAAAGGCCAGAAAATCTGGGCCGCGATGACGGCGATGGAGCGTTCACGCATCCTGCGTCGCGCGGTGGATATTCTGCGCGAGCGCAATGACGAGCTGGCCGCGCTGGAAACCCTCGACACCGGTAAGCCGCTGAGCGAAACCCAGGCGGTTGATATTGTCACCGGTGCCGATGTGCTGGAGTACTACGCCGGGCTGATCCCGTCGCTGGAGGGGCAGCAGATCCCGCTGCGCGACACCTCCTTTGTCTACACCCGCCGCGAGCCGCTTGGCGTGGTCGCCGGTATCGGCGCGTGGAACTACCCGATCCAGATCGCGCTGTGGAAATCCGCACCAGCGCTGGCTGCGGGCAACGCGATGATCTTCAAACCGAGCGAAGTCACACCGCTCACCGCACTGAAACTGGCGGAAATCTACACCGAAGCGGGCCTGCCGGACGGCGTCTTTAACGTTCTGCCGGGCAGCGGCGCGGTCACCGGCCAGCTGCTGACCGAGCATCCGGGCATCGACAAAGTCTCCTTCACCGGTGGTGTGGCCAGCGGTAAAAAAGTGATGGCAAACGCCGCCGGTTCGACCCTGAAAGAGGTCACCATGGAGCTGGGCGGTAAATCGCCGCTGATCATCTTTGAAGATGCGGATCTCGATCTCGCTGCCGATATCGCGATGATGGCCAACTTCTACAGCTCCGGCCAGGTCTGCACCAACGGCACGCGCGTGTTTGTTCCGGCGAAATGGCAGGCCGAGTTTGAAGTGAAGATCGCCGATCGCGTGGCGCGGATTAAAGCGGGCGATCCGAACGATCCGGCCATCAACTTCGGGCCGCTGGTGAGCTTCCCGCACCGCGACAACGTGATGCGCTATATCGAATCCGGCATCAATGAAGGCGCGCGCCTGCTCTGCGGCGGCAAACGTCTGACTGGCGGCGAGTTCGATAACGGTGCCTGGGTTGCGCCAACGGTCTTTACCGATTGCCGCGATGAGATGACCATCGTGCGCGAAGAGATCTTCGGGCCGGTAATGGCGATCCTCACCTATGAAAGCGAAGAGGAAGTGGTGCGCCGCGCCAACGCTACTGACTTCGGTCTGGCCGCTGGCGTAGTGACGCAGGATCTCAACCGCGCGCACCGCGTCATTCATCAGATTGAAGCGGGGATCTGCTGGATCAACACCTGGGGCGAATCCGCCGCCGAAATGCCGGTGGGTGGCTACAAGCACTCCGGCGTCGGGCGTGAAAACGGCCTGATGACGCTGCAAAACTACACCCAGGTGAAGTCTGTGCAGCTCGAAATGACCCGTTTCCAGTCTGTATTTTGAGTGAATTTTAACCTGAGGAGCGACTAATGGAATTTGATTACATCATCATCGGAGCCGGATCCGCAGGGAACGTATTGGCAACAAGACTGACCGAAGATAGCGACGTCAACGTGCTGCTGCTTGAGGCGGGCGGTCCCGATTACCGTTTTGATTTCCGCACGCAGATGCCTGCGGCGCTGGCTTACCCGTTGCAGGGAAAACGCTACAACTGGGCGTATGAAACTGAGCCCGAACCGCATATGAACAACCGCCGCATGGAGTGCGGGCGCGGTAAAGGGCTGGGCGGATCGTCATTGATCAACGGCATGTGCTACGTGCGCGGCAACGCAATGGATCTCGATAACTGGGCACAGGAACCAGGGCTGGAGCGCTGGACCTATCTCGACTGCCTGCCTTACTACCGCAAGTCGGAAACGCGTGATATCGGCGCGAACGACTACCACGGCGGCGAAGGCCCGGTCAGCATCACCACCTGCAAACCGGGCAACAACCCACTGTTTGCGGCGATGATCGAAGCGGGCGTGCAGGCGGGTTATCCGCGCACTGAGGATCTCAACGGTTATCAGCAAGAGGGCTTTGGCCCGATGGATCGCTTTGTGACGCCGAACGGGCGTCGCTCGAGCACCGCGCGCGGCTATCTCGATACCGCGAAAAAGCGCGCCAACCTGACCATCATCACCCATGCCACTACCGATCGAATTCTGTTCGACGGCAAGCGGGCGGTGGGCGTTGAGTATCTGCACGGTGCCAGCAACACGCCGCAGCAGGTGCATGCGCGCCGCGAAGTGCTGCTCTGCGCGGGTGCTATCGCGTCGCCGCAGATCCTGCAACGCTCCGGCGTCGGTGCGGCAGATCTGCTGAAGAAGTTCGACATTCCCGTGGTGCACGATCTGCCGGGCGTCGGGGAAAACCTGCAGGATCACCTCGAAATGTACCTGCAGTACGAGTGCAAAGAGCCGGTGTCGCTCTACCCGGCGCTGAAGTGGTGGAACCAGCCGAAAATCGGCGCTGAGTGGCTGTTTAACGGCACCGGCATCGGGGCCAGCAACCAGTTTGAAGGCGGCGGCTTTATCCGCAGCCGGGAAGAGTTCGCCTGGCCGAACATTCAGTACCACTTCCTGCCGGTGGCGATTAACTACAATGGCAGCAACGCGGTTGAAGCCCACGGCTTCCAGTGCCACGTTGGCTCCATGCGCTCGCCGAGCCGCGGCTTTGTGCGCCTGAAATCGCGCGATCCGCGTATGCACCCGGCCATTCAGTTTAACTACATGGCTCACGAGCAGGACTGGCAGGAGTTCCGCGATGCGATCCGCATTACGCGCCAGATCATCAACCAGCCGGCGCTGGATAAGTATCGCGGGCGTGAGATTAGCCCCGGTATTGAGTGCCAGACCGACGAACAGCTGGATGAGTTTGTGCGTAACCACGGCGAAACCGCCTACCATCCGTGCGGCACCTGCAAAATGGGCAGCGACGAGATGGCAGTAGTGGACGGGGAAGGGCGCGTGCACGGCCTGCAAGGGCTGCGCGTGGTCGATGCCTCGATTATGCCGCTGATCATCACCGGTAACCTCAACGCCACCACCATTATGATTGGCGAGAAGATTGCCGATAATATCCGTGGCCGCACCCCGCTGCCGCGCAGCAATGCCGACTACTTCGTGGCGGGCGACCGCCCGGTGCGCGGCGAGCCGATGCGCGCGTAACGTCAAAAGCCGGTAGGGCAATCTTACCGGCTAGTTTTGCCCCAGCCGCAGGCAGTGCGTCACCCGCTCAATCCCTTTCGTTGGCACAAAGCCTGCGCGTTGGTAAAAGCGGAACGCCGCATGCGGTGCATGCGTGTAGAGATGATCAAAGCTCTGCGCGGCGTGGGCGATAATCTCCCTCAAAAGCGCGCTGCCCACTGCCTGGCTGCGACAGGCTGCGGCAACATAGAGGTGGCGTACCCGACCTGCGCATTGCGCCTGCACAAAAGGGTCGATATTCAGCCCGCAGACGCCGACCAGTTTGCCGTCAAGCAACGCGCCCAGCAGCATTTCACCCGGCTTATCAAAGCGGTTGTGCTGGTTGAGCCAGTTCTCCTCAAGCCTGCGCAGCATATTAAATCCCTCCGCCACGCTCGCCTGTTTCAGCGTCTGAAAACCGTCGACTTCCGGGGTAACGGCGGTGATGTTCAGCGTCATAACACCCTCGTTATTGATGGAGATAATCCTGGCGCAGCAGGCCAAACAGCCAGTCATTGTGCCAGCGGTTATGCAGCCAGTAGCTCTCGCGCAGTTCGCCCTCCAGCACAAACCCCACCTTTTCCAGCAGGCGGCGAGAGGGGTGATTACCTGCGGTGACCGTCGCCGTCAGCCGCCGGATGCCGCCTTTATGGAAAGCGAAATCGCACACCGCCTGTAACGACTCGCGCGCATAGCCTTTTCCCTGCGCCTCGGGAGCAAAGAGAAAGCCCACTTCGGCGCAGTCCGCTTCGCGATGGATATAGCCGGTGACGCCGAGCCTTTCACCGCTCGCTCTGTCGCGCACCACCAGGCAGAGCCAGTGCGCACTCCCCGGCTGCCAGTGCGGCAAGCGGGCGGTGAAAGCCTCCTCGATCTCCTCTGGCGCGCGCGCGTCCGAGATGTAATGCTGCACCTCATTGCTCGCCATCAGGCGGCTAAAAAAATCGCGATCCAGTTCCTCGATTTGCGTGCAGACCAGCCGTGGCGTGTCGAGGCAAAGGGCGTTAGTGTGGGCGTCTTTATTCATCTCATCGCTGTTTTGTTGGCAATCATTACAAAGAGATATATGTCAGATAGGCGCCGAGGTAAACCAGTAAGCAGCCAAACCAGATCTTCCCCACCAGCTGATAATCCTCTTTTTTCACCATCTCCCCCTGTTCAGAAGGTCCAGGTTACGGCTACCGTGCCGGTGCCCTCATTGCGTTGCGAGACAATCGGGCTGTCGCCCGCGCGATCGCCAAGCCAGGTGTAGCCCGCGCTCAGCAGCGTTCCCCAGTGTTCGTCGAACTGATGGCTCCAGGTGAGCGAGCTGTTGACGCCGTAGAAACCGCCCGCGCGATCATAGGGGCGAAAACCGCTGCGCTGGCTCTGCCGCGCGCTGACGCCATAAAAGGTGTTGATGTAGCGGCTGTCGCCAAACAGGGCAGCGGACTGGAGTGCAACGGTATCGCTGGCGCTCTGCACCGGCAGTAGCGTCACCGAGGTTTGATACTGCACGCCCTGGCTGTCGGTCAGCGGCAGCGTCGCTTTGCCTTCAACAGAGAGCCACGGGGTGATCGACCAGCCGACGGCAAACGCCGTATTCATCGTGGCATCGATTTTCCCCATCCCCTTCAGGTTATCCGCGCCATCGCGCCAGGAGGAGTTACTGTCATCGCGGCCGAGGCCATAGCCGAGCGTATGTTCGAGATAGAAGCCGTTCTCGCTTTGCAGGTCGTAACCGATGCCCTTTTGCGAATCAATGAAGAGGGCGTTATCGCGCGCCTGGATCAGCGGAACGAATTGCAGGCGCTGCTTGTCTGAACCGCTGTAACGCGGCGCAGACTGTGCGCCGATGCCTACAGTGACGCCATTTTGTGCCGATGGATCATCATCGGCGTGCGCCGCAGAGGCGGTGGTCGCCAGCAGGGCGCAGAGGCTATACAACGTACGTTTTCTGGTTATCATCGTCACATCTCTTCGGTGGGAAAGGGTGTGCGCAAGCGCTGAAAGGGAAGATAGACAGGTCGTATCAATAAACCGTCAGCAAAGTGTTAAGAAACGGTCAAGGTGGGGAAATGGTGGCGAAAAGAGTGCTGGTGATTGAGGATGACGCAGATGCGGCAGGCGTGCTGGAGGCCTATCTGCGCCGTGAAAATTATGAGGTGACGCTGGCGAGCGACGGCCTTGCCGGGCTGGAGCTGGCGCAGCGCTGCAAGCCCGATCTGATCCTGCTCGATGTGATGCTGCCCGGCATGAACGGCAGCGAAGTGCTGGCGGCGCTGCGGCGCAAAAGCGATGTGCCGGTGATCATGGTCACCGCGCTCGGCGATGCGCCGGATCGCATTGGCGCGCTGCGCTACGGCGCGGATGATTATGTGGTGAAGCCCTATCACCCCGGCGAAGTGGTGGCGCGCGTGCAGGCGGTACTGCGGCGCACGCAGCGCGCGGAAACTCAGGAGGAGGTGCTGCGCTGGCACAACCTCGCGGTCGACACCGTCGCCATTAGCGTGACCGTCACGCAAGACGATAACCAGACGCGCGCGCTGGAGCTGACGCCGACGGAATTCTCCCTGCTTACGACACTGATGCGCCATCCCACGCGCGCCTTCTCCCGCCAGCATCTGCTGGAACACTGCCTGCCCGAAAGCGAAGCGCTGGAGCGCGTGGTCGATACGCACGTCTACAACCTGCGTAAAAAGCTGGAAAACGCGGGCGTCAGCGGCGTGTTAAGCAACGTGCGCGGCGTCGGTTACAGGTTCGCTCAACCATGAAAAATTTAGCTCAACAGTCGCTCTGGCGCTGGATCTGCGTGCGCATCCTCGCTTTGGCGATCGGCACAGTGATCATCATCGCGCTCTGTATGTGGCTGCGCTACGCCGTGCAGAATGTCTGGATCCTGCACGCCATGCCTGCGCCGGTGCGCGCCGAGTTTCTGCTACTGAAAGAGAACCCGGAGATCAACCCGACGCGCTTTCATGAAATCGTCGATACCTGGTGGGGGCTGAGCTACTCCACCCCCTCTATCGCCTCGACGGACTGGATCCTGGTCAGCGTGCTGGTGCTGGTGATGATCCCCTTTATCGTCTTTATGGGGCTGCGCTATGCCCGCCCGCTGACCCTGCAATTTAGCCGCCTGCGCGACGCCGCTGAAGAGGTTACGCAGGGAACATTTGGCGCACAGGCGGAGCTGGTAAAAGAGGCGCCCGCCGAAATGGTGCGCTTCGCCAGCGACTTTAACGGCATGACCCGCCAGCTGGCGCGCTATGAGCGTGAACTGCGCGCCTCCCACGTGGCGATGGCTCACGAATTGCGCTCACCGCTTACTGCCGCAATTGGTCGCCTGCAGGGGATGCTGGATGGCGTGTTTGAGCCGAGCCCTGCACAGATGTCGATGGTGATGAAGCAATTACAACTGCTGCGCCGCTTAACGGATGAGCTGCACCTGCTCTCGCTGGCCGACGCCGGGCAACTGATGCTCAACTGCCAGCCGCTGCTCTTAGACGATCTGCTGCGCGAACGCGCGGCGTGGATGAAACCGCAGGCCGACGCCGCCGGGTTCACCTTTACCCTGACCGCGCCAGCGCCCGCGCCGCTGGAGGGAGACGCTTTCCGCTTAGGGCAGGTCTTTACCGTGCTGATGGAGAATGCGGTGCGTTACGGGCGGCAGGGCGGCCATCTGTTTATTACGCTCACATCACAGGCGAGCGGCTACCTGATTGATTTCACCGATGACGGCCCCGGCGTGGAGGCTGATTTTCTGCCGCTGATGTTTGATCGCTTTACGCGGGCCGAGACTTCGCGCGCGCGCCATTCCGGCGGCAGCGGCCTTGGGTTATCCATCGCCCAGGCGATTGTCCATGCCCACGGCGGCAGCATCAGCGCCGCGCTGCCGGAAGCGGGCGGGCTGACAATCACCCTTCACCTTCCTCACGCTGCCGGGGCGCAAGAAAAGTTGCAGCCTTGATAAAACCTTGACGAAACGTGGGCTGAATCTCGACGCGTCACGCCTGTAATAGCGCCATTACCGATCCGGAGTGGCGCTATGTCAGAACAGTTTATCCCTTACGCACGCCCGCTCGCGCACAGGCTTTTGCACGCTGTCCGCGGGCTTCCTCTGCTGATATTGCTGGCGCTGGCCGCGACCGGCTGTGGCGAGAAAAAAACCGACAAACCGGCACCTCCGCGTCCGGTGCGTTACCTGGTCGTCGCTAACAGTGCGGCAAACCCGCAAACGGTGCGCACCGGCGAGATCCGTGCTCATGATGAGACAACGCTGGCTTTCCGCCTGGATGGCCGCATGATTTCGCGTGAGGTGGATATTGGCGCGCGGGTGCATGCCGGGCAGGTGCTGGCCTCCCTTGAGAGCGAAACCGGTAAAAACCAGCTCGCCAGCGCCCGCGCCGATGTGGAGAGCGCCCGCGCGGCTGAGCAGGTGGCGGCGCTGAATCTGAAACGGATGCAGGCATTAATGCCCTCCGGCGCGATTGCCCGCACGCAGCTCGACAGCGCCCGCGCCGACTGGCAGTCGGCATCATCAAAACTGAAAAGCAGCACTGCGGCATTACGCAATGCCGAGCAGAATCTGAGCTGGACGCAGCTGGTCGCCCCGGCAGACGGCATCATCACGCGCGTTAACGCCTCTGCCGGGCAGGTGGTCAGCGCCGGGCAGGCGGTTTTTACTCTCGCCACCAGCGAGGCGCGCGACGTGGTGTTTGCGGTTGCCGACCCGCGCCAGCTGGCATCAAACGCAACTTTCACCGTTGCGCTGCTGGCGGATCCGTCGGTGAAGGCGAGCGGCAGCCTGCGTGATATCAGCCCGCAGGCCGATCCGCAGACGCGCACCTGGCAGGTGCGGCTGGCGCTGGCAAACCCGCCCGCGGCGATGGCGCTCGGTGCCAGCGCCACCATTGCGCTGCCGGAGTCAGCATCCGCAGGCTTTGCGGTGCCCGCCCCGGCATTAAGCCGTCTTGGTCAACAACCGGCGCTGTTTGTGATTGATGAGAAAAACCGGGCGCAGCCGCGCGCGGTGACGCTGGGCGGCTATAGCGCCTCATCCGTGTTTATCCGTTCCGGCCTGCGCCCCGGCGACAGAGTGATTACCGCGGGCGTCAGCAAATTGCGCGCCGGTGAGCAGGTGATCGCCGGGGAGTTACAGCCATGAAACGCTCGCGCTTTAACCTCTCGGCCTGGGCGCTGGAACATCAGCAGCTGGTCACCTTTTTTATGCTGCTGGTGATAGTGATGGGCGTGCTCTGCTATCAGCAGCTGCCGCGTAATGAAGATCCGGCATTCACCATCAAAACGGCGGTCGTCACCGCTCAGTGGCCGGGTGCCAGCGTCGAAGAGACAACGCAGCTGGTCACCGATGTGCTGGAGAAGAAGTTACAGGAGGTTCCGCACCTCGATTTTATTGAGAGCGAAACCCGCGCTGGCAGCACGATTATCAACGTCAACCTGCGTGATGACACGCCGCCGAAAGCGGTGCCTGGCATCTGGTACCAGGTGCGGAAAAAGATGCAGGACAGCGCTGCCGATCTGCCGCAGGGCGCGCAGGGGCCGCAGGTCAACGATGAGTTTGATGACACCTTCGGCACCATCTATGGCTTTACTGCCGACGGTTACTCGCCGCGTGAGCTGCGCGATCGGCTGGAGACCATCCGCCGCAGCCTGATGTCGCTGCACGATATCGGCAAAATCAGCCTGATCGGTGATCAGCAGGAGCAGATTGTTATCGCCTTCTCCCCGCGTCAGCTGGCGGGAATGGGGCTCGATATTGAGCAGATCAGCACGGCGCTGAAGGCGCAAAACGCCATCGCGCCCGCAGGCACCATCCGCACCGGCGAGGATAACGTGGCGCTGCGCGTCAGCGGCGCGTTAAGCAGCGAAGCGAGCCTGCGGGCGGTGACGCTGCATATCAACGATCGCTATATTCCACTCACCGATATCGCCACCGTCACCCGCCAGGCCGCAGAGCCGCCCGCGCCGCAGTTTCGCGTTAACGGGCAACCGGCGCTGGGGCTGGCGATCTCAATGGCTTCGACCGGGAATATGCTGCGCTTTGGCAAGGCGCTGGATGAGCGCATGGCGCAGATCCAGGCCCAACTGCCACACGGCATTGAGATGGTGAAAGTGGCCGATCAGTCGCAGGTGGTAAGCGGGGCGGTGAGCGGCTTTGTCCGCGTGCTGGTGGAAGCGGTGGTGATTGTGCTCGCCGTCTCCTTTGTCTCGCTGGGCCTGCGCGCAGGTCTGGTGGTGGCTGCCGCCATTCCTCTGGTGCTGGCGATGACCTTCGCCGGGATGATGCTCGCCGGGATCGGCCTGCAACGCATCTCCCTCGGCGCGCTGATTATCGCGCTCGGGCTGCTGGTGGATGATGCCATGATCACCGTGGAGACGATGGTCGCACGTCTGGAGGCGGGGGAGTCGCGCAGGCAAGCCGCTACTTATGCCTTCAAAACCACCGCCTTTCCGATGCTCACCGGCACGCTGGTGATGATCGCCGGGTTTATTCCCGTCGGCTTTGCCGCCTCCAGCGCCGGGGAGTACTGCTACTCGCTGTTTGCCGTGGTGCTGATCGCGCTGCTCTGCTCGTGGCTGGTGGCAATCCTCTTCTCCCCGCTCACTGGGACCTGGCTGCTGCCCGCGCGTATCGATAAGCACGGCGATCGCGTCGGCAGGCTGAAGCGCGGCTATCAGGCGCTGCTGCGCCTCGCGCTGCGCTGGCGGCTGACCACGCTGGCACTGGCGCTGCTGGCGCTGGGTTTGTCGCTGGTCGGCACCACCTATTTGCAGGGGGAGTTTTTCCCCGCCTCCGATCGCCCGGAGCTGCTGGTCACCCTCTCGCTGCCCGCGAACGCCTCGCAGACCGAGACGCAAAAGCAGGTGGAGCGCCTTGAGCGGGCGATGACCGGTAATCAGGATCTCGATCGCTACAGCAGCTACGTCGGCTCCGGCGCGGTGCGTTTTTATCTGCCGATGGATGTTTTGCAGGACAACGAGAACACCGCACAACTGGTGGTGGTGGCAAAAGATCTCGCCGCCCGTGACCGGCTGCGTCAACAGCTGGAGACCCTGCTGGCAAGCCAGTTCAGCGCGATTACCTCTCGCGTGTCGCCGCTGGAACTGGGGCCGCCGGTGGGCTGGCCGGTACGCTACCGCGTGAGCGGGCCGGATTATGCAAAAGTGCAGACGCTGGCGCATCAGTTGGCGGCGCAGATTGGCGGCTCGCCGCTGACCCGGGAAGTGAACCTGACCGCCGGGGAGCCGGAGCGGATGATCCGCTTACAGGTTAATCAGACTGCGGCGCGCGCGGCGGGCGTCTCCTCGGAAAGCATTGCCCGGATGCTTGATACCGTCTGGTCCGGCGCGACGCTGACTACGGTGCGGGATAACGATCGGCTGGTGGATGTGGTGCTGCGCGGTAACGATCGCGAGCGGCTCGATATCGGTACGCTCGGCACATTGATGTTGCCGACGTCTAACGGCACAAAAATTCCGCTGAGCGAAGTGGCGACGCCGGAGTGGGGGCTGGACGACCCGGTGATCTGGCGTCATCAGCGGCTGCCCTTTATCACCGTGCAGACGGATCTCGCGCCGGGCCTGCGCGCGGAAGCGGTATCGTCCGGCCTGCGCCCGACGGTGGATAAGCTACGCGGCCAGTTGCCTGCCGGGTATCGCATTGAGGAGGGCGGCACCGTTGCCGAGTCGGACAAAGGCAACGGCTCGGTGTATGCCGTGCTGCCGGTGACGCTGATTATTATGCTGCTGCTATTGATGGTTCAGCTTCAGCGCTTCTCGCGCATGCTGCTGGCCGTCACCATGGCGCCGTTTGGCCTGCCGGGGATTGTGCTGGCGATGCTGCCAACGGGGACGCCGATGGGGTTTGTCGCGCTGCTGGGGGTGATTGCTCTGGCGGGGATGATCATCCGCAACGCGGTGATCCTGATTAGCGAAGTGGACAGCAATCTGCAACGAGGGATGCAACCTGATGAGGCGATTATCGCCGCGTCGGAGCACCGCGCGCGGCCGATTATGCTGACCGCCTGTGCGGCGATCCTCGGCATGATTCCCATCTCCCATCAGGTGTTCTGGGGGCCGATGGCTTACGCCATTATCGGCGGGCTGCTGTTGGCAACGCTGGTGACGCTGACGGTGCTACCCGCCGCGTTCAGCCTGGTGCTGCAACTGAGCGCCCGCTTAGCCCCTGCGCATCGGGCGGCAGATAAAGATTAACGCCACCGCGCTACAGAGCGGGAAGATAGCCAGCTGCAACCAGGGGTAGATCGCCTCAACCGAGGGGGTTAACGCCCGGTCGAGCTGGCTGCCAAACAGCAGGTTGCCCGCCAGCACGGCAAAACCGCCCGCTGTCGCCAGCGCGCCATAGTGCGCGCCGAGCGTCGCGTCGTCGGCGAACCACGGCACCATATCTTTCGCCGCAGGCACCAGCAGCATCTGCCCGAGGGTTAATAACGAGACGAAGCTGATGGCGGGCAGCAGCCGCATCCAGCCCGCAGGCGGTGTGCTGGCGGCGCAGAGCGCGACGCTGGCAAAGCTTGCGGAGATGAGCAAAAAGCCCACCGGCAGCATGCGCGCGGCACCAATGCGGCGCGTCAGGCGGGCGAGGGGCAGTTGCAGGGTGATAATCAGCACCGAGGCCAGCATAAACAGCGGCCCGAGATCTTTTTCGCTGCCGCCCGCGCGCTGGATCTCAACCGGCAGCGCCAGGTAGAGCTGGTTGTAGCTCAGTAACCAGGAGCTGTAGGCAATGATAAAAGCGACAAAGCGCGGCTGGCGAAAGGTGGTCCACCACGGCGTGACCGCCAGCGTCTGGCGTTTTGGCGGCGCGGGCGGCAGGCAGAAGAAGAGCACAATCAGCGCCACAACAAACACGCCAGCACCTGCTAACGCCACCTGGCGAAAGCCGAGGCCGGTCATCAGCGCGCCCGCTACCGGGCCAAGCACCGCGCCGAGCTCGCCGCAGACGGCAAAAAGCGCAAACCACTCGGCGCGGCTGCGCTTGCCCTGGCTCTCGCTGTGGGCACCGGCGCGCGCCAGTAACGCTTCAATCGAGGGGGAGAAGAGTGCGCCGCCGATCCCGGTCAGGCAGGCACCGATAATAATTGGCCCCAGCGAGTGGCCGAACGCCAGCATCAGGTAGCCCGCGACGCGAATAATGCAGCCGCAGAGGATGATGACGCGCGCGCCAAAGCGGTCCGATAACGCGCCGCCAATAAAGAACATCCCCTGCTGGGAGAAGGTGCGCAGCCCAAGCACCAGGCCAATCAGCCCGCCGGAGAGCAGTAAGTCATCGCGCAGGAAGATCGCCAGGAAGGGCACCACGGCGTAGAAGCCGATATTAAAAACAAACTGGCTACCGAGTAAAACAGGCGGCCAGAGCTGTTTCGCTGGCCGCAGGTGGGGAAAAGACATGCGGAAATCCTGACGTCAGGCGATGAAGTGGATATGGTTTTTATCATGGCAGGGCGATGGCGTGATTTTCGCCTTCACGCGAAACACCTCCCACAGCAGATCTTCGGTGAGGATCGCCTGCGGCGTACCGCTCGCCACCACAGTACCGTGCTGCATCACAATCAGGCTGTCGCAAAACATCAGCGCATGGTTGAGATCGTGAATGGCGACGATGCTGGTCACCGGTAGCTCGCTGATAAGCTTCATCAGCTGGAGCTGGTGGTGAATGTCGAGATGGTTGGTCGGCTCGTCGAGCAGGATCTCTGACGGCATCTGCGCCAGCGCGCGGGCAATGTGGACGCGCTGCCGCTCGCCGCCCGAGAGTGTCAGCCAGCCCTGCTGGCTTTTCTCCAGCATGTCGACACGTGCCAGCGCGGCGGAGATGGTCTCATCATCCTCCGTGCTCCAGCTGGAGAAAGGGGAGTGATGCGGAATACGCCCCAGTTTCACCACGTCGCGCACGCGCATATTGGCATCGGTCATACCGTGCTGCTCAACAAACGCCACCCGGCGGGCGAGCTGCTTTTTGGGCAGCCGGTGAAGGTTCTGCCCGTCGAGCAATACGCGTCCTTTATGCGGACGGCGCAGCCCCGCCAGCACGCGCAGCAGAGAGGATTTCCCCGAGCCGTTCGGCCCCAGCAGACCTACCGTTTCGCCACGCGCAACCGTCAGTGAGACATCGTTGACGATCACTTTCTTACCCACCTTCCAGGTGATGTTTTCAGCGGCGATGCTCATTAGCGATTCCTTGAACGGTAAATAATAAACGCGAAGAACGGCACGCCAACCAGCGCGGTGACGACGCCCACCGGCAGGCTCTGCGGAGCAATCAGCATGCGTGAGGCGATATCCGCCAGCACCATCAAAATCGCGCCCGCCAGCGCACAGGCAACCAGCAGCCTGCGGTGCAGCGGCCCAAAGAAGAAGCGCATCATATGCGGCACCACCAGCCCGACAAATCCGATGGAGCCAGCCATGCTGACAATGGTTGCGGTGATCAGCGCCGTGGTAGTAAACAGCGCGAGGCGCACCCACGGCACGGCGATGCCTAACGAGGCCGCCGCATCATCGCCGAAGGTGAAAGCATCCAGCGCCCGCGAATAGTAGAGGCAGACCGCCAGACCAATCAGCACCACGATCAGCACCAGCTGGAACTCCGGCCAGCGCACGCCGCTAAAGCTGCCCAGCAGCCAGAACATCACGTCGCGCGCCTGCTGGGCGCTGGCGGAGGTGCTGATGGTATACGCCGTGACGGCGTTAAAGAGCTGCGAAGCGGCAACCCCGGCTAAGATGGTGCGCTCGTTGCCGCCGCGCGCGCCGTTGGTGAGAAATGCCACGAACGCGAAGGCGGCAAAGGCTCCGGCAAAGGCGCCCGCCGAGAGCGATACCGCGCCCGCGCCAAGACCCAGCACCACTACCGAGACCGCACCAGTCGATGCGCCCGCCGAGACGCCGAGCACATACGGCTCGGCCAGGGCGTTTTTCAGCAGGCTTTGCAGCACCGCGCCGCAAATCGCCAGCCCCGCGCCACAGCAGGCGGCGACCAGCGAGCGGCTGAGGCGGAAATCCCAGATCACGCTTTCATAGATGCGGTTGAGCGGCTCGGCGGTGAGCCCAAGCTTATTGCCAATCGCATAGAAAACGCTGGGTAACGGGATCGCCAGTTCGCCGACGCTGGCTCCTACCGCAATCACCACCACCAGCAGCACAACGGCAAGCAGCGCGGCACTACTTAACCACAACGTTTGTCGCGTTGGGTGCAACGCTGCCATCAATTAAGCCCCATCTTTCTCAGCTGTTCAGCAACCTGCTCTGCGCCATAAATGGTGCGAATGGTGGGGTTCATCGCCTGGCCATCCATCACCACGATATGGCCTTTTTTCACCGCCTCAAGCTGGCTGACGGCGGGATCGCTCTTCAGGAACTTAATCTTCTCCTGCGCGTTATCCAGCGCCCAGCGGTTGCGGTCGAGGCTGGAAACGACGATCACATCCGGGTTGGCGGCAATGATGCTCTCCCAGCCAACGGTCGGCCACTCGGTTTCGGTAGTGATGGCGTTATGGCCGCCGAGCACATTGGCGATAAAGCCGGAGGCGCTGTTTTTGCCGCCGACGTAGGCATCAGCGGAAGGTGATGAGCTGGAGAACCAGAAGACGAAAGAGAGATCTTTTTTGTTTTTACCGAACTCTTTACGCAGATCGGCTTCGCGTTTTTTGAAGTCGGCAACCAGCGCCTGGCCGCGATCTTCAACGTTAAAGATCTTCGCGAAATCTTCGATCTCCTGGTAGAGGTAGGTCATGTCCCACAGCTTCTGGCGGCTGCCGTACATATCGCCGGTGCCCTTTTTGGTGGCGCACATACCTGGCGACATATAGCTGTTAACGCCGACGGTGGCGAGATCTTCGCGCTTCGCCACTTTGCTCTCCGGCCCCAGCAGCAGCGGCGATTGCGCAGCGACGAAATCCGGGGTTTGCGCCAGCACAGACTCCAGCGTCGGGATCTCCACCGTCAGGGTTTTAATCTTCGCATTTTGCGCAGCCAGCTGTGGCAGGACTTTGGTCGGCCAGAAGGCGGTGGCGGCGATTTTATCCTCTAAGCCAAGCAGCAGCAGGATCTCGGCGGTGTTTTGCCCCAGCGCGACCACATGCTCAGGGGCTTTGGTGAAGGTCTCTTTGTAGCCGCAGTTTTCAAGGGTGAGGGGATATGTGGTGGCATAAGCAGAACTTAATGAGGCAAGCGCCAGCCCCAGCGCGCAGAGAACCTTCTTCATTCAACACTATCCTTCATTAACATTATGGTGATTTATGGAATCATCGAAATAGTTTCGCAATGATAATGAATCCTATTACGAATGCGAGATCTTCTTTGCGTGAAGGGGAGTAAAATTTGTTTGATGAATGAATTTTGATGATTCATTAAAAGTGTAAATGTGTTTATTTAATTTAAATTTCGCTCCCTTTTGGTCGATAACACTGTTAAGGCAATTCGCATTTTATGCGGTGCCACATCGTTTTGTCGCTCTATCACTCAAGGGATCACTATGTCAGTCAGGCGTTTTTCATTGCTCGTTTTTGGTCTGTTACTCTCTATCTTCCTTATCAGCTCCGCATCTAACCTCTGGTCGCTTACCCGCAGTAACGACTCGCTGGATAACGTAAACAAAGAGATCCGCGTGGTGCTGTCGGTCATCGATCCGATTAACCATAGCCGTACCCTGCGCGTACGCCTGATGGAGGCGATGATTAACGCCTCGCTGGGCGATAGCCAGAAAACGCAGGCCTCCCTTGAGAGTGCCAACGAGGTGATGCAAAAAGCCTCGGCGGCGTTTAACAACTATCTTGCTGCGCCGCGCGTTGCCGGTGAAGATGCGCTTGCCACGCCCTATCGCCAGGCCTGGCAGAACTATGTTGATAACGGTTTGCGTCCGCTGATGGATGCGGCGAAAAACAACGACACCGCGCGCTTCAACCAACTGGTCAGCACTACCATTCCTCAGCTGGATCGCCAGTTCGAGATCACCCTTGATAACCTGCTGGCGTTCCGTGAAAAGTATGCCCAGCAGTTGAACACGGAGGCGCAGAACCGCTTCGTGAACAGCATGGTGACCCTCGGCGTCTTTGCGCTGCTGTTTACGCTGATCATCGTGGGGATCTTTATCCTGCTGCGTCGCCGTGTGCTGTCGCCGCTGGATGCCGCGCGTCTGCACTGCCAGAAAATGGCGGCGGGCGAGCTAAATCTGCCGGTGGTTTCCAACTCGAAAGATGAGATTGGCGGCATGATGAGCGCGCTGGAGCAGATGCGTCTCTCGCTGGTGCAGATCATCTCTCAGGTGCGTAACTCCAGCCAGAGCGTGGCTTACGCCGCAGAAGAGATCGCTGCGGGTAACACCGATCTGTCGGCGCGTACCGAAGAGCAGGCCGCTTCGCTGGGGCAGACCGCTGCCAGCATGGAAGAGCTCACCTCTACCGTGAAGCACACCTCTGAAAACACCCAGCAGGCCAACAGCCTGGCGGGGAATATGCGCAGCGCGGCGCAAGAGGGGAATGCGATTGTTGAAGAAGCCGTAGTGTCGATGAAGGAGATTGAAACCAGCTCCGGCAAGATTGGTACCATTATCGGCATCATCGAAGACATTGCTTTCCAGACCAACATCCTGGCGCTCAACGCCGCCGTCGAAGCGGCACGCGCAGGCGAGCAGGGCCGTGGTTTTGCCGTGGTAGCAACCGAAGTGCGCAACCTCGCGCAGCGCTCCTCCGTGGCGGCGAAAGAGATCAAAGAGCTTATTGAGCTCTCTGGTCGTCAGGTGCTGGTGGGCAGCGATCGCGTCACCAGCGCGGGTGAGAGCATGCAGCGTATTATCAACTCGGTGAAGCAGGTTTCCGAACTGATGTCGGAAATTGCGCTCTCTACCGGTGAGCAGAGCCGCGGAATCGATCAGATCAACCTCGCGGTGGCGCAGATGGATACCGTGACCCAGCAGAACGCCGCGCTGGTTGAAGAAGCCTCTGCGGCAGCCTACTCGCTGAAAGAGCAGTCTCAGTTGCTGGAAGAGGCGGTAGCGGTGTTTAAGCTCAGCTAATCGGGCGCAGTCGTTAACCTGAGGCCGGCCATGTTATGTGGCTGGCCTTTTTTATGTGCTTTGCTTTACGCTCTGCTGCTCAACCTCTGTTTTAAAGGGAGCCATGGATGAGAGGGTTTTCTCGCGCGTTAATCACCATTTTACTATTGAGCGCCGGGGTAAGCGCTGCGCCTCAACCTGAAGCTGCAAGCCGAACCTATGGGCAGAATTACAAAGATGCCGCACTGGCACTCTGTGTAGCGAAAGCGTACGCCAGTGAACCCGCTGCCAGTAAAGACGCATCAGCCAGCGCTGGCGGTTTTGATAACTGGAGCGAGTATGATGCCGAAAAGGGCGCCGGGAAGATGGGCGAACTGGCCGACCGCTATCTTGCAGGAGAGTATCACTCACATCAGGGCAGCGATGTAAAACTCAATCTAATGAAATGCATCGACATGTATCACAGCGCAGAGCTTGCAAAACAGGTCAAAGATTTTGTGCCGCATCCCGAGCGCAGTTGGGCGCAGGATCATGCTTCAGCAAAACGCGGTAAATAAGATTCCGGCAATTAACGAGGGGTAATTTAATTACCCCTCTAACGCGTCTTTATAAAAAATAATCTGAATTTTTGTTTTCTGCTTATTCCCTCTGCGCAGCAGTGAAGAGATTTATTGATAATCCTGCGCTGTTATTGTGAGAGGGAATAAATGATGACTACAGGACGTAGAGAGGGAACATTGCGTCTGATGACGCTCGGTGAAATTGCCATGGCACGTCAATTTTACGGCGATGCGATTGTGTATAGCCGCGTCTGGATCCACTGTGACAGCTACTTTCCATTTGGGCTGCAGCATCCAGATTATGTTATGGCGCCGAATGGAGAGATTTGGTACAGAAAAGAGCTATATCATGATGACTTTTCTCATTCAACTGTGAATATGACGAGCAAGCACACCTTCATGCATGAAATGGGTCATGTCTGGCAGCATCAGCATGGTCAATGGGTTCGAACGCGAGGACTATTCAGCTGGGCTGCAGATTACTTTTATCAGCTTGATAAAGAGAAAATTATGGATTACTCCCTTGAGCAGCAAGCCTCTATCCTGGCGGACTACTGGGTGTTACTTATTTATGGTATAAATACGTGGCTTACATTACAGGGCGAAAATAAACCCGGGAAATATCGAGGTAAAGATGCATTATGCGATATACCATCCCTTTATCGTCGAATTGTGACAGGAAGAAGATAATCCCTATGTCAAAGCTTTCATGTGTGGTAATGCTTTTTTTGTTAACTGGTTGTATTGGTTTCTACGATAAGGCGGTAGGAAGCACTGAAACTGCAGTTAATATCAAAAACAACAAAGTTTGTGCCGTATCTCTTATGAAACCCGGTGAGAAAATGATCGCGGTGGAAATTTATAGCCGTGACGGCGAAAAGAAAATTGAGACGTTTCCGGAAAAACCGCTGTATGTCCCTCTCGGGGAGTGTTTACCGTTATTCGGCACAACCTTTAAAACGGGGGATGCCTATTATTTTTATTGGCACATCCTTCCCGTTAAAGGCTATCTTCAACTCATTTCCGCTAAATTTACACTGACAATTGATCCTGATGGGCGGCTTTTATCGCTCAATAGCGGTGCGCCTGATTAGAGCCAGTAATATTTCTCCTGTAACGGGAAGTAACGGAGCAGTGAAGCATGTATTACATTTCCTCTCTTTATAGGATGCTATTCCTGCGGTGAAGAAAATTTATGAAAAAAGTAATCTTATTAATGCCTTTTTTGCTTACCGGTTGTCCTGGGTCTGGCGACAGATTTACACCACGCACCGCTACAACGGTCGTTTTAAAAGATAATAACGTTTGCGCATTATCCATAATGAAACCGGGTGAAAAGTTGACAGCAGTAGAGATCTACAGCAGTAAAGTTGAACCTGTTTTTATTCAGTTTAACGATAAACCCCTCTCTGTTCCCCACGGTCACTGTTTACCGCTATTTGGTGCCACCTTTGAATATGGCAACGAATATAGTGTGGCCTGGGATATTCATACCGCAGATGGGATGTATATGATCATTGCAGAATTCATGCTATCGAACGACTGAAACTAATACCGCATTTTTTATTAGAGAGAAGGAGTATGAGGAAAAGTTTGCTAATAGTAGCAGTATGTACCCTATCTGGCTGCATCGGTTTTCTTGACAAAATGACACGAGAATTGCCGACAAATCTATTTTTGATGAATCATGAAGTTTGCGCAGTCTCGATCATGAAACCCGGCGAAAAGATGGTCTCGGCTGAGATTTTCAGTACTGATGAAGGAAAGCGTTTTGAACTCTTCCCGGATAAGCCGCGTTATATTGCTGCGGGTGATTGCCTGCCCATGTTTAGCACGGCATTCAGGGCAGGGTAAAAATATGCTTTGTACTGGAACGTAGTGCCGCTCAAGGGGGATGCCTATCTCATCAGCGCAAATTTCACTCTTTCAACTGACAGCACAGGGCATCTCTCACTCACAGATGATTCCACTCGCTGAGCATCGTATAAAAAATCCTCCCATTTTTTTGCATAAGTAAAACGATCGGTTTACTTTTTAACTATGCAAAAAAGAAACGATATCATCCAGGCCGCCGAGCGGCTCTTCTATGACAACGGCTTTCACGCCACCAGCACCGACCGCATCTGCCGCGAAGCGGGTGTCTCCACGCGCACGCTTTATCGCCATTTTCCGTCGCGCGAGCAGCTTACCGAGGCGGTGATGCAGGCGCGTCAGCAACGGTTTTTTGCCGACCTGCGACCAGCAGAAGATCCGCTCGCCATTCACACTCTTTTCACCGTGCTTGGCGACTGGATGGAAGCTTACGGCACCGGCGGCTGCTTCTTTCTGAAAGCCTGGGGCGAGTATGCGCAGGAGAGTGTTCGCCTGTCGGCACTGGCGCTCGATTTTCGCTATCAGCTGCGCGCTTACATCACCGCCTGCGTGCACGACGTCGCGCTGGCAGATGCGATATGGATGCTGTTTGAAGGCGCTATCACCTCGGCACTGATCGTCGGCGCGCAGGCCGCACAGCGCGCCGGTGATGCGGCGGCACTGCTTATGGCACGCCAGGAGACGTCGTGAAAAACGCCCTCTCGCTCGCCGTTACCGGTTTCCTGTTGATTGCCGTCTCTTACGGGCTGGCGCGTTTCTCCTGGGGGTTGATGCTGCCCGCGGTCTCGCAGGAGGTATCATTCAGCCCGCGTCTGGCGGGCGTCCTCTCCGCGTGCAGTTTCGCCGCCTACTGCCTGTCGGTCTCAGTGGCGTCCCGGCTCTGCATGCGCTATGGCGCAAGGCTTGTGGGCGTGATCTCCGCGCTCTGTGCCGCAGCGGGTCTGCTGCTGCTTGCCGCGGCTTCCTCGCCCGTATTGCTGGCGTCAGGGCTGCTGATTGCCGGTTTCAGCGCTGGGCTCTCTTCACCCTCGCTGGCGGCGGCCGTCAGCCAGGCCATCACCGCGCAGCGCCAGACGCAGGTCAACACCATTATCAACGCTGGCACCGGCGCAGGGATTATCCTCTCTGTGCCGCTGCTGCTTATTTTGCCCTGGCGCTACGCCTGCGTGCTGTTTGCCGCAATTGCGCTGCTGACGTTGCTGCCGGTATGGCGTTATCTGCCGTCGGGTGCCGTGACGCAGGTTGAACCATCTGCTCAGGCGAGGCTGTTTACTCGTCAACTGGTGCGGCTTGCGATCGTCGCCTTTATCAGCGGTATGGCGAGCGCGGCGTGGTGGAGCTTTGGCCCAGAGGTGCTGCGCCAGCATGCGAAAGTCGCGGATACGCTGATAAGCCTGCTATGGCTGGTGTGCGGCGCGGCGGGAGTGCTCGGGGTGCTGACCGGGCCGCTTGCGCGCCTCATCGGCATGCGGCAGGTTTACTGTCTGTCGCTGCTGTTTATGGCTGCGCCGCTGGTGCTGATTGCCTTCAGCCATGCCTTCAGCGGCTGGCTGTTTCCGGCAGTCGCACTCTGTGGGGCGGGTTACATTACGCTCTCCGGCGTGCTGCTGGTTGGCGGCGCGCAGGCCACGCCAGAGAGACCGGCATCCGGCGTCGGCGTGGTCTTTTTTATGCTCGCCGCTGGACAGGTTGCCGGATCGATGCTTTTCGGCGCGCTTTACGCACAGATCGGCGCGGCACCAGCGCTGATCGCCTTTACACTGCTGGCGGGCATTATGCTGTTTTATCCGCCCGCAGTATCAAAAGATGGGCACCGCACGCCAGGCTGAGGTTCTGCACTCTTTAACAGTGCCATTCCGGTAGTTATCGATTCGGCAACTTTGCCTTACACTCTGCGGGTTACGTCGTAAGGAGAAGAGGATGAGTGAGTACTGGTGGAAAGATCTGCACGATCGTCAGGATCGCTGGCAGGGGCTTGAGCTGGTGGTGCGCGAAGGCAACGGTCAGGCGATGGAGATGCAGAGCGGCAACAACGGCCGCATGGCGTTGCAGGTCAATGGTGAACCCCTCTTCTGGGCGACGATGCTAAACGACCACTCCGGCGTCTGGCTGGTGTTTAACACCGAGCACCCCGGCCAGGATCTGCTGCTGCCTGCCATCAGCTCGGCGGACGTAGAAAGCGCTAAACGGGCGGGCGAAGAGAACTGGATCAGCCACTGGTGCCGCTACTTTGCCCGTGAATTAATGGAAGCGCCCGTTCCGCTGTTGCCGCCGCGCCGCTGGCTGCTGCGCCCGATGCTGGCGGCAAAGCCGAAGGCACCCTATGTTTGCAATCGCAAAGTGCCGCGCGAGGAGTGGCGTTTTGAGACGCCCGACCACAGCACCTATATCGGCGTGAACTGGTCGCTCTACAGTGAAGATTTTCCCGATCTGCAAAACCCGGAAAAGGTGAAGTGGGTCGACTGGTGGTGGGGCGGTCATCTGCTGCTCAGCCGCTATCCGGTGGATGCCGAGTCCGGCCGCGTGAAGTGGTGGCGCAAGAAGTGCCGCGAAAACGCGCTGCCTCCGATTCTGGTGTGGTATATCGCCGGGCTGGCGTCGTTTGTGATCCTTGACGGCCACGACCGGTTGCAGGCCGCGCTGGCGGAGGAGTACCAGCCGCAGTTCCTGGTGCTAAGCGAACTGAGCGAGCAGTCGTGGACGCCCAATGAAGCGTCGCGTGAAAAAGTGCTGCGTTCGCTGGCTATTCAGCAAGAGAGAAGCAAGAAAACCCCGGCCAATATCGATGCGATGAACCAGTCGCTGATGAACCTTTACGACACGCGTTATCTCTACGCTCCGACGCACAGCCGCGCGGTGCTCGGCGATGGCTCCGGCTGGGAGCGACAGGTGAAAACCTATCTGCAACGCCATCAGCTTGATGCGTTTATCGAAAAGATTATGGCGCGCGAAGAGTAGGCAAAGAGCGACGCGTCAAACTACGGTGCAGGATAAAAAATAATGATGCACAAGCCCCACGCAGCCACCGCGTTAATCTTCCGCATAGTTAAGTGGGGCAGCCTATTTGTGGTTTCACTCGCGCTGGTGCTCTTCTTTCTGCTCTGGCTGATGCTCTCCGGGCTGGGGGAAACCACGGTCTACACCGAGCGTAATCTTTGGGATTACAACACGTTGACTGAAAAAGCGATTGCGCAGGCTCCGCGTATCACCACGACTTATCATTTGGAATTTCATAATGGTGACGGTTATCCCTCCATCAACAGCATTATTTTCGAGAATGCCAGTAAAGAGAGTATCGAGGCGCTGCGGCAGTACGTTCAACGCCTCGGCTATAAGCGCGATCCGCACCCGCTAACCAGTGCAGAAGAGTGGCGAAAACCCGGCAACCCCGCAGCAGATACCTTTTCACTCTATTACGAGGCGCAAACCCGCCAGGCGACGCTAAGTATGATACTGCTGCGTTAGTGAGTGCTTACTGGATAAATCTGCCCCGCCTCCCTGCGGGGCGCACATTCCCTATTTCACCGGCTGTAGCGCCGTTTTATCGACGTAGGGCTTCATCAGCGTATCCGCCTCTTTTTGTGCGGCGGCGGCCGCCGCTTCCGGCGTCACTTTGTCATCGTTCACCACCGCGGCGAGCTGGTTCTCCATCGCTTTGCGCACGGCGACGGTTTCATAAGTGGAATACCACGGTTGCGCATACTGCAACTGCTCCAGCGCAATCGCCGCGCGCGGATCCTGCTTGAGGTAAGCCTTCATCTCCGGCGTGTCGTAGGTCGCTTTCAGCGGCGAGAAGTAGCCGGTAAAGCGGCTCCATGCACCGTTCACCTCGGGGCTAATGAGGTAGGTCATAAACGTATAAGCCGCTTTTTTCTGCGCGTCTGAGATGCCTTTAAAGCTCACCAGGCTGGCGCCGCCAATCGGCACCGCGCGCTGCAGCTGGGCAGGCATCATCGCTACGCCCAGCTCAAACCCTTTGCTGTTTTCACGCATAAAGCCAAGCGCGCCGGTGCTCAGCATCGTCATCCCCACTTTGCCGGAGAAGAAGGCGGCGCTGATCTGTTTGGAGTTCAGCACGCCGGAGGGCATCACTTTCTCTTTGTAGATCAGATCCTGCCAGAAGCGCAGCGCGCCAATGGTGGTCGGCGCGTTGTAATAGACCTCGCCCGGGAAGTTCTCGTTGAAGTAGTTGCCGCCGTTGGCGCGTACCAGCGAGGAGAAGATCCAGCCGCCGTAATCGTCGTTGGTGGAGGGGAGCATAATGCCCCACTGGCCTTTGCTCTGGTCCGTCAGCTTTTTCGCATCCTCCAGCAGCGTTTTCCAGTCCTGCGGCGGTTGCGTGATGCCCGCCTGCGCAAACAGCGTTTTGTTGTAGTAGAGGATCGGCGTCGAGTTGTGGAACGGGATGGCATAGGTTACGCCCATCACCTGCGCATTCTTATGCATCGCAGGCCAGAAGGCGCTTTGCAGGAAATCGCCCGCTTTTTTATCGCCATATTTAAACAGCTCATCCATTGGCAGGATTTCATCTTTCAGCGCCAGATCGGTGGTGAAGTTGGCGGACATGATCACCAGCGCAGGCGGCTGGCCCGCCTTCTGCGCGGACTCGGCTTTCATTTTGGTGGTGTCGTAGTTGCCGGTAAAAATGCCGCGCACCTCGACCTCTTTTTGCGAGTCGTTGAAGGCTTTGATGATGCGCGTCATCTCCATCGTCAGCTTGCCGTCGACCGGTGCCGGAAACATAAAGTCGATCTTCTCCTGCGCCGCCGCATTGGCGCTTATCGCAAGGGTTATACCGTAAGTAAGCACTCGCATCAGCTTATGCATGGTCTCTCTCCTGGTGTAAATTACGCTGCGTATCGGCAGCAAAAAGGTGGCAATCAAACGGTGAAAAACCGACGCTGAGCGTGTCCCCTTTGTTGGGAACATCACCCCGGTGACGGCGGATGTAGCGCAGGTTGCCGATGGGCGTGGTGACATGCAGCTGGTAATCCGCGCCCATCAGTTCGCGCTGGGTGACGGTGGCAGGCAGCATCAGATGGCCTGCTTCTGGCACATCGGTGATATGTTCCGGGCGAATGCCGAGCCACACCTCAACATCATTTCGGGCGTGAGCCGGCAGCGGCAGGCGCTGCTCGCCCAACTGCACATCGCCTGCGGCGCAGGGCAGCCGTTGCAGGTTCATCGCCGGTGAGCCGATAAAGCCAGCGACAAACAGGTTCACCGGGTGCGCATAGAGCTCTTCCGGGCGGCCCACCTGCTGCACATGCCCGCCGTTCATCACTACGATGCGGTCGGCCATCGACATCGCTTCGGTCTGATCATGGGTGACGTAGATGGTGCTTATCTGTAACTGCTGGTGCATCGCCATAATGCTGTCGCGCACGTCGCTGCGCAGGCGGGCATCGAGGTTGGAGAGCGGTTCATCCATCAAAAAGAGCTTCGGGTTGCGCACGATGGCGCGCGCCATCGCCACGCGCTGACGCTGGCCGCCGGAGAGTTTGGCCGGTTTTCTCTCCAGCAGCGTATCAAGTTCCAGCATCTGCGCCACGCGCTCCAGCCGCGGCTGCCAGCTTGCTCGCTCCTCATTGCGCACCTTCATGCCGAAGGTGATGTTGTCGCGCACGGAAAGATGCGGGAAGAGGGCGTAGTTCTGGAAGATCATCGCAAAGTTGCGATCGCGCGGCGAAAGAGAAGTGATCTGCTGATTATCGAGCCAGATCTCCCCGCTGCTGACGCTCTCTAAGCCGGCGATCAGCCGCAGCAGCGTGCTTTTACCGCAGCCGGACGGGCCGACCAGCACGACAAATTCGCCGTCGGCAATCTCCAGCGAGACCGCGTTCAGTGCCGCATTGCCCTCAAAACTTTTACTTATCTGATTGAGTCTTAACATGTGCTTAGCGCTCATCCACCGGGCAGCTGATCTGCGGGTTGTAGAGCCACGGGCCAGGGTAGTGCGAGAGCGAATGCAGGTAGCTGACCCACTGTTCGCCGATCTGGCGGTGCATCAGGCAGGCGGGCGGCGACATATCGTAATAGGGGCGGGTATCTTCGTGGCAGTACGGCACCTGATGCACGGTGGCGGGAATGGTGGCAATCGTCGCCTGGCGATACTGGGTCATGGTCAGGCTGTGGTTATGGCCGCAGAAGATGCGCGTCAGCGCCGGGAAACGCTCAATCAGATTTAACAGCAGATGACCGTTTTCGCAGGCGATGCGATCCATCTGCGCATTGCCGAGCGGCAGCGGCGGGTGGTGCATAAAGAGCGCGGTAGGCCGATCTCTACTCTGTGTAAGCTGCGCTTCCAGCCAGTTCAGCGTCTCCGGCGTCAGCCAGCCTTTTGACTCCCCGGCGAGGCTTGTGTCAATAAACAGCAGGCGGGTGGGGAACTCATCAATCGCGTAACGCATATTGTGCGGATCGCTGCCCAGCTGTGGGCAGAGCGGGTGCATATACTCAAGAAAGTGCGCTTTGTCGTCGTGATTGCCGGGAATGACAAACAGCGGATAGTCGAGGCTGCCGAGCACCTGGCGCGCCACGTGATACTCCGCAGGCTGGCCGCAGTTGACGATATCGCCGCTGATGACCACCGCGTCCGGGCGCTCGCGCAGGGCGTTTAGCTGGCACACCACATCGGCGTTACCGGCATTGACGTCAATAAACCCGTACAGCTTCTGATGCTGGCTACGAAAGTGGGTGTCGGAAATTTGCGCTAAAAACATCACTGCACTCCTTATTTAATGCCGGAGAAGCCAAAGCTTCGAAGAAACTGTTTCTGGAACGCGATAAAGGCGACCATCAGCGGCAGGCAGACCATCAGCGTCCCGGCGCTGATCACCCCCCACTGCCCGCCGGACTCCGCGCCCATGGCGAAGGAGACCAGCCCGACCGTCAGCACCTGCTTGTCGGGATCGTTAAGCATCATTAGCGGCCATAAATACTCGTTCCAATGATAGGTAATGCTGACGGTGGCGAAGGCGAGCAGCGACGGCCACGACATCGGTAACATCACGCGGAACAGCACCTGCCACCAGCGGCAGCCCTCCATCAGCGCCGCCTCTTCGATCTCTTTCGGGATGGCGAGAAAGGCCTGGCGCATCAGGAACACGCCGAACGCCGAGGTGAAGTAGGGCATCATCACGCCGGTTAAGGTGTTGAGCAGGTCGAAGGTTTTCAGCGTCAGCATATTGGGGATCATCATCACCACCGGCATGATCATCAGCTGCACCAGAAAGAGGACGAACAGCGTCTGCTTGCCGCGAAACTCGTGGCAGGCGAAGACATACCCGGCGGTCGTGATGGTAAAAAGCTGCACGAAGAAGGTGCCGAAGGCGAAAATCAGCGTGTTGCCATAGAGGCTCAGCCAGTCGGCGCTGTTCCACGCCTCGCGGAAGTTATCCAGCGTCAGCGGGAAGCGCGGCAGGATCGAGGCCATCTCTTCGCCGAAGGTGGTGGTGCTGAAAGCGGACGACAGCATCCAGATAAACGGGCTGACCCACAGCAGCGCCAGGCAGCTCATTAACAGCGCGAGGGTAAACGAACGGGAGTGGCGCAGACGCAGCCAGCGCGGGCGGGCAGCGGCGGCCGTCGAGTTGAGGGCAGGCGAGATCTCAACGCTCATAGTGCGCTCCTCTTTCCAGTAATTTCAGGTTAACCAGCGAAAAGATGAACAGGCCGACCAGCGTTAAAAAGGTGGCCGCCGACGCTTTACCGAGATCGTGCGTCTCCCAGGCGAGATTCTGGATGTAGTAGAGCAGCACGGTGGTGGCGTTGTCCGGCCCGCCGTGGGTCATCACCGCAACGTGATCGATCTGCGTTACGGAGTAGATCAGCGCTGTGGTGAGCACAAAGCTCAGGGTCGGGCGCAGCAGCGGCAGCGTCACTTTGAAGAAAACCTGGCTTGGCGTTGCGCCTTCCATCACCGCCGCTTCGCGCGTGGAAGCGGGAATGCCCTGCAATCCGGCAAGAAAGAACAGCATGTAGTAGCCGGCAAATTTCCATACGCCAATCAGCGCCAGCGCAAACAGGGCGCTGTTGCTGCGACCGAGCCAGTTGTTGTTCATCGGGCCAAAAAGGGTGGCCAGGTAGTGATCGAGCATGCCGAGGCCGGGCATAAAGATAAATAGCCACAGCGCGGCGGCGCTGACCATCGGGATAATCATCGGGAAGAAAAAGGCGGTGCGCAGCCAGCGGTTGACGCGGTGGTTTTCCCACAGCGCGACGGCCAGCAGCAGCGCCAGCGTGACGCCCGGGATCACCGTCAGCAGGATATAGAGCAGGTTATTGAGCAGCGATTGCCAGAAGACGCTGTCTTCCAGCAGGCGCATAAAGTTAGCCGCACCGACAAAGGGCGGGTTGTCGCTCGCCATGCGCGTATCAAACAGGCTGTCGTAGACCGAGCGCAGCAGGGGAAAGTAGGTGAACAGCGCCAGGAAGAGCAGCGACGGCGAGAGGATAAGCCAGGGAAGCCAGTACTTTTTCATAGTTGCCTGAAAAAAACGTCACGGGTTTCGAAAGCGGGCATTGTGTGAAACCAATGCTGCAAAAGCATGGCGTGCAGGTGACTGTTTAATGAACCGGAAGTACGGGGAAGGTGCCGGGTGGCGGCTGCGCCTTACCCGGCCTACGAAAAGGGTGTGCTCACACGTAGGCCCGATAAGCGAAGCGCCATCGGGCAGTGCAGGGGAGGTGCCGGGTGGCAGCTACGCCTTACCCGGCCTACGAAAAGCGAGTGCTTACACGTAGGCCCGATAAGCGAAGCGCCATCGGGCAATGCAGAAGGGTTACCGGTTAAACCTTAAAAATCCATCTTCACCGTGAACTGCACTTCACGCGGATCGCCAATCTGGTTACCCAGATTATTGGTGCCCATCGATGAGGTGTAATAGGTCTTATCAAACAGGTTTTTCAGGTTCAGTTGCAGCGTCACCGGGTAGCGCAGCTGCATTTTGTAAGCGGCAAAGGCATCCGCGACGACATAGCCAGGCAGGTAGTAATCCGCGCCGTTGGTGGCCGAGCGGCGGCTGACGCCGTGCCCACCGCCGCCAAGGGTCAGCGTATTACCGGCGTAAACATTGTGAATGTCATAGGTCAGGAACAGCGAACCGGTGTGACGCGGCACGTTCGGCAGCGGTTTCCCGGCGTAGTCCGGATCTTCCAGCACTTTCGCCGCGGTATAGCTGTAGCTGGCGATCACATTCATATTCGGCGTCAGCGCACCCGCCAGATCCATCTCAACACCCTGAGAGCGCACGCGCCCGGCGGTTTTCGCTACCGTCTCATCGCCGATGATTTCGTTATACAGCACGTTGCGTTTGTGGATATCAAACGCCGTAATGTTGGCAGTAACACCGTCGAACAGGTCAAATTTGGCACCCACTTCATAGGAGGTCGACGTTTCCGGCGGCAGGTCGCCGATATAGCTGGCAATCGACGACTGCGGCATAAAAGCTTTCGCCACGTTACCGAACAGTGAGATCGACGGTGTGAGTTTATAAACGAGGCCAAATTTCGGCGTCCACTGCTCATCACTGCTGTCGGTGTTGACCTTAAACGGCCGCCCTTTGCCCGCATACTGGGTGTAATACTGGTAGCGCATCCCGGCGACCGCGATCCAGTTGTCCGTCAGATAGAGCGCATCCTGGGCATACGCCGAGTAGCTCTCTTGCTGGATGCGCTGATCGCTGTCAGAGGCCGAGACGGTTGTACATTTGCTCGCCCGACCGTAGCTCGGGTTGTAAATATTGAAATCTTTCACGTTCTTACAGCGGATCATATCGGTGCGCAGCAGATCGTAATTTTCATACGCGACGCCGGTGAGGATCTCGTTATAAAAGCCGCCGAGCGTCACGTTGCCCTGCAGATCGGCGCGCGTGGTGTGCATGCGCTGGGTCGATCCCTGCGTGGCATCCACCCGGCGCGTCAGCCCACCGGTGGCGGCGTTATAGGCCATCACCCGCGACTGGTTATCGCTGTATTTATCCTGGCTGAAACCATACTCCAGCTTTCCGGTCCACTGGCTGTTAAAGCGGTATTCAGCGTTGAGCTGCGCGATGTCAGATTCACCGTCAGTAATATTAAACGGCTCATCAAAACGGGTTTTACGATCGACATTGACCGGCTGTTTGGTCGCAAGATCGAAGATCGTGCCGCGATCGAACGGCATCTGATAATCACGATGGGAGTAGAGCACATTGATCGTCGCGTTGTCGCCAAACCAGCTCAGTGAAGGGGCGATAAAGGTGCTTTTCTGCTTGCCGAAATTACGCCAGTAATCTTCGTTCTGATATTCGCCGATCAAGCGCCAGGCTAGCCGCGTGCCCTCGATCGGGCCGGTAACGTCAAACTCACCGGTGCCGCCGCCAAAGCTGCTGGAGGTGGCGGAAACGGAGCCACCAAAGGTGGTTTCCGGGCGTTTGGTCACCACGTTGATAAGCCCGCCGGGATCGAGAATGCCATACAGCGTTGAGGCCGGGCCTTTCAGCACTTCCACCCGCGAGACATCGGCGTTAAAACTGCGCGGCACCACGGTGCGCAGGCCGTTGGTCATCACCGAGCCGTCGCGGTTGGCACCAAAACCGCGGCGCACAAACGCATCCTGCGTGCCGCCGAGCGTGTTGGTCTGCACAACGTTGCTGACGTTGTAGAGCGCTTCATCAAGCGTAGTGGCGTGTTGATCTTCCAGCACCTGGTCGCTGACGGTGTTCACCACTTGCGGAATATCCAGCAGCGGCATCGAGGTCAGGGTGGCGGTGGAGGAGCTGAGCGGCTGATACCCGGAGGTGGCCGGTTTATCGGCGGCGGCATCTGCCACTACCGTTACGGTGTCGCCCTCTTTGTTATCTGCGGCGTGCGTGAGTGGTGAAACGAGCGCGCCTAAAATGAGCGCAGAGAGGCGCGCGCGCCCTTTTTGCCCGGAATAACAACCCGTTAAATCTGCCATGTCTTCTTCTTTCCCGAAGCGTGCCTGCGTTACCGGCAGGCGTGAACGTTTTTTTATGGTTATTGCTGGTGGATAAAGCGCTATCCGTTAACCGTAGTGTGCGGCTTCGGATTTGTAATTGATAATCATTCAATCATGGGCTTATGTAGTAGTAAATGATAAAAGTGAGATATTCACTACAGCAGAAGCGCAGCGGTAAGAGGGCAGTTTGTGCAGTAGGTTTAGTTAATTAACTTATTAAAAATAAATAACTTAATGGCTCATTCTGTTTTTCAAATATGCGGACGCAATCTGCCAGAGCGGCTAAGTGAACTCGCTCATTTGGATACTTGACTACTACAGCGGCAAACTGCAAAATTTCAAAAGAGAATGAGATTTATTTTTATTTGATGCTAACGCACGCGCGGGTAGCCACGCTGTTGCGGCGCAGGAGTCAACATGCCACAACACGTGGAACAACCTGAAAGCGGGCAAGGTATCGTGCTCGAACGCCTGTCGGCGGGCTATCACAAGCAGATAATTGTCGATGAGATCAGCCTGACCATTCCCCTCGGCAAAATGAGTGTGCTGGTGGGCGCAAACGGCTCCGGGAAATCCACTCTGCTCAGCACCATTGCCCGCATGCTGAAACCGCTGGGCGGCAGCGTGTTGCTGGATGGCAAAGCGATTCATCAGCAGCCGACAAAAGCCGTCTCCCGCCAGTTGGGCATCTTGCCGCAGTCGCCGGTCGTGCCGGAAGGGCTGACGGTGTTTGAGCTGGTCGCGCGCGGGCGTTTCCCCTGGCAGAGCTTTATGCGCCAGTGGTCCCAGGAGGATGAAAACGCAGTGCAGCAGGCGCTGGAGATGACCGGCACTGCCGGGTTTGCCCATCAGCCCGTGGATAGCCTTTCCGGCGGCCAGCGGCAGCGCTGCTGGATTGCGATGGCGCTGGCGCAGCAAACGCCGGTGATCCTGCTTGATGAACCAACCACCTTCCTCGATCTTCGCTATCAGGTGGAGATCCTCGAACTGCTGCACACCTTAACCCGCGATCATGGCCGCACGGTGATTGTGGTGCTGCACGATCTTAACTTCGCGGTGAACTACGCCGACACGCTGATCTTCCTCAAGCAGGGACGTTTGCAGGGGGTGATCAACGAAGGCGAAGCCTGCACGCCGGAGCTGATCAAACGCGTGTTCGATGTCGAGGTACAGATGTCGGTTAACCCGTTGACCGGCAAGCCCTTCTTTATCCCCTTTCGCAAACCGGGCGGTAGCGGCGCATGATCATTCGTCACTCTGCCCGCGTGAGCATCGCCGCGCTTGGCCTGCTGGCATTAGTGATGATGGCGGCCATTGCCCACCTGGGACTTGGCGCGCGCTACATCGCACCGCCGACAGTGGTGCAGGCGCTGATCGCCTTTGATCCGCACAATTTCGATCACCGGGTGATCATCAGCCTGCGTTTGCTGCGCCTCGTCGCCGCGATCTTTACCGGCGGCGCGTTGGGCGTTGCCGGAGCACTCTTGCAGTCGGTTATTCGCAACCCCTTAGGTGAGCCGCACATCCTTGGGTTGAATGCCGGAGCCGCGCTGGCGGTGGTGGCAACTACCGCGCTTGGCATCACGGTGGGCGATGCCGCCGTTAGCCGACCGCTGATTGCCGCCACCGGCGCGGCCATCCTCTTTTCCCTGGTGATGCTGCTCTGTTCGGCCGGGCGCGCTGGCTTCACGCCGATGAAGGTGACGCTCTGCGGCGTGGCGCTGTCGGCCTTTGCCTCGTCAATCACCGCCGCGATCCTGATCCTTGATGAGCAGACCTTGCTGAGCATGCGCACCTGGCTGGCGGGCGATCTTGCCGGGCTAAGCTGGGCGCAAATCACCCCTGCGGCGATGGCTGCCACCGCTGGCTTCGCGCTGGCGATTGGGCTGGCACCGGCACTGAATATGCTGGCGCTCGGCGATACGCTGGCGCGCGGCCTTGGTGTTTCGCTGGCGCGCATTCGCCTGCTCTCCTTACTCGCCATTGCGCTGCTGTGCGGCGCGGCGGTGGCCATTGCCGGGCCGGTCGGGTTTGTCGGGCTGGTGGTGCCGCATATGGTGCGCCGCCTGGCGGGGAGCGATCTGCGCGTGGTGATCCCACTTTCCGCCCTTGGAGGCGCGGCGCTGCTGCTGCTGGCGGATATCGCCGCGCGTACGCTGCTGTCGCCGCAGGAGCTGGCGACCGGGGTGATGACTGCGCTGGTCGGCGCGCCGCTGTTCATGCTGCTGGCGGCGAGGTTCTTCAAATGAGCCACCAACTGCATCGCGCCGGGCTGCGTGTATTCCGGATCGGCGGCTTCTCCCGCCTGCTGCGCCCGCGTGCGCTGCTGTGGCTGAGCGGCCTGCTACTGCTGGCGCTGGGGCTGCTGCTGTTCGGCGTTTCGCACGGATCGCTGCCCGTGCCGACATCAAACCTTGCCCGGGCGCTGTTTATGCCGCAGATGCTCAGCGGCGAGCAACACTATGTGGTGTGGGATCTGCGCCTGCCGCGGCTCTGCATGGCGCTGCTCTGCGGAGCGATGCTCGGCATGGCGGGCGCGGCGATGCAATCCATGACGCGCAACGGGCTGGCGGATCCGGGCTTAATTGGCGTGAAAGAGGGGGCCAGCGTTGCGGTGTTAACGCTGGTGTTCAGCTTTCCGGCGGTGAGCGTTGTCTGGCGCCCGCTGGCGGGAATGGCGGGCGGCCTGCTTGCCGCAGGCCTGGTGATCGCGCTGGCGCGGGATGTCTCCCGCCCGCGCTTTGTGCTGCTGGGTATTGGCCTCTCCTGGACTTTCGCCGCCGGTATCGGCCTCTTTATGACCACCGCTGATGTGCGCGACGTACAGACCGCGATGCTGTGGCTGGCGGGCAGTTTACAGGCTGCCAGCTTGCCGCTGCTGGGCGTGGCGCTCTGCTGGGTGCTGCCTGCGGCACTTATTTTGCTGCTCACCGCCCGCGCGGCGGATGTCGCGCAACTGGGTAACCAGGCGGCAACCGGTCTCGGCGTGCGGCTGATGCTGCTTAACGGCCTGCGGGTGTTCGCGCCGGTGTTGCTGACCGCGGCCAGCGTCTCCTGCGTCGGCAGCCTCGGCTTTGTCGGGCTGATCGCCCCGCATATGGCGCGCTTTCTGCTGCGCGGCGGCGAGCGCGCGCTGCTGTGGGGCAGCGCACTGCTCGGTGGTTTGCTGGTGCTGGCTGCCGATACGATTGGGCGGCTGGCGTTTGCGCCACTGCAACTTCCCGCCGGGATTGTGATTGCGCTGGTGGGCGGCCCCTTTTTCCTGTTGCTGCTCTGGCAGCGGCGCGATCGCTTGTAACCTTAAGGAGTTCTATGCGCATCCTCTTCTCCCTGCTGCTGCTGGCCGGTTTCGCCGCCGCTGCCGCAGAGCCTGTGCAGAGTTTCACCGACGATTTAGGGCGCGTGGTCAAGGTACCGCAGCACCCGAAACGCATTGTCTCGCTGCACGATCTTGATATCACCATTCCGCTGATTGAGCTTGGCGTGCCGCCGGTCGCCAGCCACGGGCGCACGCAGGCGGATGGTCGCCACGTTTTACGCTCCGGCGCGCTGTTAACCGGCGTCGACTTTGATAACTCTGACATCCGCTTTATCGGCTCTGCCGATATCGATATGGAAGCGGTGGCTGCGGCAAAACCCGATTTGATCATCACCGAGCCCAGCCGTAATACGCCAGTAGAGCAACTGGAGAAGATCGCGCCGACTGTGAGCATCGATCACCTGCAGGGCGGCGCGCCGGAGATCTACCGCAAGCTGGCGCAGCTGACCGGCACGCAGGCGCGGCTGGCGATCCTGATGCGGCGCTATCAGGAGCAGATTGCGGCGCTGAAAAAGACCATTGATACCCGCAAGATAACGGTGTCGGTTATTCAGGCGAACAACGGCAAAATCAACGTCTTGCACAGCTACCACTCGCTGGGCCGCGTGCTGCGGGATGCCGGTTTTCGCTTCCCGCCGCTTATCGACAGCATCCCCGAAGGCGGGCGGATGGACGTCAGCGCCGAGCGGCTACCGGAGCTGGATGCGGACTTTGTCTTTGCGACATGGCGCGGCGATACCGGCGGCACACCGCAGGATGAGATGGCCGCCATGAACGCGGTGATGCCCGGCTGGTGCGATTTCCTCACCGCCTGTCACAACGGGCGCTATGTACTGATTTCACGGGAAGAGGCGATCTCTAACTCCTTTGCCTCGTTAAGCCTGATGGTGGCGCAGGTGCAGTCGCAGATTGCCGGGCGACCGCTGCCGCAACAAGGGAAGTGAAGATGCAGAACGCAAAGCGGGCCAGAAGCCGCGTCGATGTCTACGGCGAGCGTTTTCGCGCGCGGGCGCAGACGCTGTCGCCGCGTTTGCAGGCGGTGGCGCGTTATATCCACGATCATCGCGAAGCGGTGCTGGAGCAGACGGCGATGGAGATTGCCGCCGCCACCCACACCTCTGACGCCACTGTCGTGCGGGCAATTCAGGCGCTGGGCTTTGCCGGGTTGCGCGATCTGAAGCAGACGCTGGAGCAGTGGTTTGGCCCGGCGGCTTCGTCGGCCGAAAAGATGAGCACCACGGTGAATGCGCTCGCCTGCGACGTCAATTCCGGTATCGATTTTGTCCTCGAAGGGCATCAACACACCTGCGAAGTGCTCTCCGCGCCCGCCAACCGTTACGCCATCGCGCAGGCGGTGGCACTGCTGGTCGACGCCCGCCAGGTGGCGATTTTCGGTATTGGCGCATCGGGGATCCTGGCGGAGTACAGCGCGCGGCTTTTCAACCGCATCGGCTTACCCGCTATTGAACTTAACCGCACCGGCATCGCCCTTTCTGAGCAGCTGATTGGGCTACAGCGCGGCGATGTGCTGGTGATGATGGCGCAGAAATCGGCGCACCGCGAAGGGCTGACCACGCTGAAAGAGGCGCGGCGGCTCGGCATTCCGGTGATCCTGCTGACCAACGCCGTCGACTCGCGCTTCAGCCAGCAAGCGGATGTGGTGATCCATGTCCCGCGCGGCGGCGAGAAGGGCAAAATCCCGCTGCACGGCACGGTGTTGCTCTGCCTGGAGATGATTGTGCTGTCGGTGGCGTCAGCCAATTCGCAGCGGGCGATAAAAACGGTGAAACGCATTAATGAGTTTCACCGGGGCTTAAAGCCGGGCGGCAAAAAGTGGTAAGCGCGCCGGTTATCCTTCTGACTGTGATCCTTTTATGAGAATCGTTCTCAATAGCATTGAAGCAGCCGGGAGCGGATGGTAAGGTGTAGGCCGTTTCGCCCGGCGTGGGGCCTGGGTTTGACCGAGAACGAACGGCTGCCGGTTATGCAAAAAAGAGACTTTTCCGTTGAAGATTTTATCGGCTTTGGCGAGCGCTACGGCATCGATTACCGCTTTCCGGCGCTGGCTTCCTGCCGCTCGCTGAGCGAAGAGCGACGCATCGTGATTCAGGGCGATGTGCAGGAGATGCGCTTCTCCAGCGGCCTGAACCTGACCCGCTCCGATATTCGCGTTCTGCAACCCTATGAAACCACCTCCCTGCACAGCTGCCCGCTCTATATGCTGGTGGTGCTGGAAGGCAGCGTAATGCTGCGCCTTAACGGTGAGGAGTTTATCGTCCGTTCCGGCATGGCCTTTACCTCGCGCCTGAGCGAGCAGCAGGTGATGAACGCCCGTCATCTGGCGGATAACGCCCTGCGCACGCTGTCGCTCGGCGTCGATCCCGCCAGCTGCCAGCGCTCTCCGCTGCTTACCGCACTGCTGGAGCAGTGGGAATCCCACGGTGCGCCAACCTTTTTATGGCAGGTGCCCGAGTTTCTGCTCTCCGGTTTACAACAGAGCCAGCTTTCGACGCTGCCCGCACTGTCGCGCGAACTGATCCTCGAAGGGGTGATGCTGCAACTGGTCGGGCACGCGCTGTCACAGCGGATGGCGGGCGTTGAACGCTGTACGCGCGCCTGCGGCGGTGAGGGGCAACGGCTTGAGTCGGTGCGCCGTTTGCTCGAGCAGCAGCCGGAAAAAGAGTACACCCTGACCGCGCTGGCGCAGCTGGCGGCGATGAGCACCAGCAGCCTGCGGGTGAAGTTCCGCCAGGCGTATGGCCACTCGGTGTTTGACTATCTGCGCGACTGCCGCCTGGCGCTGGCGCGGCGCTACCTCGTCCAGGGTTACAGCGTGCAGCAAGCCGCCTGGATGTCGGGCTATCAACACGCCACCAACTTTTCTACCGCCTTTCGCCGCCGGTACGGCATCGCGCCGAGCGAAGCGCGCCAGCCGATCGCCTCCCCGTAGACCTTTTCTCTCGCCCTGGGCGCCATTTTGTCACCGCGCATATGTGAATTGTCATTGCGCATAGCTATTGGCGAATCCAAAAGGGTAATAATTCTTATTTACAATAATAACCGCTTCTGGAGAGTTTCATGTTCGCAAAAACGCGACTGGCATTGATGATTGGCTGCATAACCGGTGGGATGAGCGTTTCGGCGCTGGCGCAGGAAAACGCCAAAGATACCGTGGTAGTAACGTCGCAGGTGCAGAGCGGCGCGACCAAGCTGGAGACGCCGGATATCGAAACGCCGCAGGCGGTCTCGATCGTCACGCGCCAGCAGTATGAAGAGCAGGGCGCAACCAGCGTGCGCCAGGCCGTGAGCTACACGCCGGGCGTCTACAGCAACCAAATTGGTGCTTCCAACCGTTTCGATTACATCGTGCTGCGCGGCTTTTCCGACGGCAGCCTCGATAACGTCTATCTCGACGGCCTGAAGATGATGGGCGACACCAACTCCCACAGCTCGCTGGTGATCGACCCGTGGTTTTTAGACAGCGTTGAAGTGGTGCGCGGCCCGGCATCCGTGCTCTATGGCCGCTCGTCGCCGGGCGGCATTGTGGCGCTGAACTCGCGTAAACCGTCGTTCGATCCGGGCGGTGAAGTGAAACTCTTCGCGGGCAATAACAACCAGCGCGGCGCGGCGTTTGATGTGACCGGGCCGGTGGATGATAACGATCGCGTGGCGGTGCGTTTAACCGGTATGACCCGCTATGCTGACTCCCAGTTTGATCACCTGAAAGAGCAGCGTTACGCCATCGCGCCGGGCGTCACCTGGCGTATTACCGACAGCACGCGCCTCGATGTGATGGCCTATCTGCATCGCGATCCGGAAGGTGGCAGCCACTCTGGCCTGCCCTATGAAGGCACCGTAGTGCCGCACGCCGGGGGCAAAATCTCCAACACCTTCTTTGAGGGCGAAGATCAGTACGACAAGTACAAACGCCGTGAAAACATGGTTGGCTATAACTTTGAGCACATGTTTGAGAGCGGCTGGTCGGTGCGCCAGAAGCTGCGCTACCTGCGTACCAAAGTCGATCTCAATCAGGTTTATGCCTCGGGCTGGCTGAATGAGACCGAGCTGAACCGCGGTTACTCCGGCTCGGATGAGTCCCTCTCGGCGGTGACGCTGGATAACCAGCTTGATGGCAGCGTCGATACCGGTGCCATTAACCACCGTCTGCTGGTGGGCGTCGATTATCAGCATCGCAATAATAATGTCACCTCGTCCTATGGCAGCTTCCCGGCGATCGATGCCTTTAACCCGGTTTACGGTGCCGATCCGCTCTCAATTTCCGTGTATGGCCGTGAAAAGCATAAACTGGAGCAGACCGGGATCTATGTACAGGATCAGATGTCGCTCGATCGCTGGCGCCTGACCCTCGGCGGCCGTCACGATCAGGTGAAGATCACTAACAGCAATAAGATCGGTGACACTCACGATACGCTGGAGAAAGACCATATCAGCAGCCGTGCGGCACTGATGTACCTCTTCGACAGCGGATTTGCGCCCTACGTAAGCTACTCGACGGCCTTTACGCCGACCAGCTTTACCGATGAGAACGGCAAGATCCTGCAACCGATGAAGGGCAAGCAGTGGGAAGCGGGGCTGAAGTTCCAGCCGGAAGGGTCGCAGACCATGTACAGCGCCTCGGTCTACCGCATCAACCAGAACAATATCGCCACCAAAGTGGAGCCGACCGATCCCTACCGCGCTATCGGCGAGATTGAGTCAGAAGGGGTTGAACTGGAAGCGGTGGGTCAGCTGACGGATAACCTGCGCTTACAAGCGGCTTACACCTATAACGACATTCGTTATAAGAAAAGCAGCGCCGAGGAGCAGGGCAAACGCGCGGTTTACGCCCCGCGTAACCAGGCCAGCGCCTGGCTGAGCTATGACGTGAAAGCGGGTGCGCTGAACGGCCTGACCCTCGGTTCCGGCGTGCGGTATGTTAACGGCATCACCTCCGATCGTGAGAATACCCACACGCTGCCCTCCTACACGCTGGTGGATCTGGCCGTCGGGTACGATCTGTCGAATATCGGGCTGAAAGGGCTGAGCGCACAGGTGAACGTGAATAACCTCACCGACAAGCGCTATGTCGCCTCGTGTAACTCCGCCAACTACTGCTACTTTGGTGCCGAGCGCAGCATCGTCGGCAGCCTCTCTTACGCATTCTGATGTGATAAACCCGGCCGCTGCGCTGGGTTTTTTCTTAGCTGAGATCGACGCCTTTATGGCCGAAGAGCCAGGTGACGATAAACCCACCGAGATAGGCCACCACCACGCCCGCCGCATAGACCGCCATCCCGGCGTAGATGCCATGATCGGAGGTCATCAGCGGCAGCGCCACCAGCCCGGAAGGGCCAAACACCGTATTCAACCCGACCGGTAAGCCAAGCCACGCCACGGCACCCATAAAAAATCCACCGCAGGCACCGCCAATACAGGCGGTAACAAAAGGTTTAACGCGCGGCAGGGTCACGGCGTAGATCAGCGGTTCACCGACGCCGAGCAGGCCGGGAATGATCGCCCCGCGGATCTGGTTGCGGATCGTCGATTCACGCGCCGCGCGGAAGTAAAGTGCCAGCGCCGCGCCCACCTGGCCGCCGCCCGCCATCGCCAGAATTGGAAAGAGCGAGTTGAAACCCTGCGCATCCATCAGGGCGAAGTAGACCGGAATAAAGCCCTGATGCACGCCAAACACCACGGCAATCAGGAACAGGCCCGCCAGCACCGCGCAGCCAAACGGGTTGCCGTTCAGGTGCAGAAACAGCCACGACATCCCTTTAAACAGCTCGCCGCCGATCGGCATGATCAATGTGAAGGTGAGCGCACCGGTGATCAGCAGCGTCAGCAGCGAGGTGAGGATCATATCGAGATTGTCGGGCACAAATTTGCGGATCTGCCGCTCGATCCACGCGCCGAGGATCGTGGCGATCAGCACGCCGATAATATTGCCGCGCGGATCGATACTCATGCCGAAGAAGGTATCGATCCCGGAGAAGTAGCCGACCGTCGCTTTCGCGTCGTAGCCAAGCACAAACAGCGCGGCGATAATTGCGCCGTTGACGCCGCTGCCGCCAAAGGCTTTCTGCGCGTTGTAGCCAATCAAGATCGGCAGGAAGGTGAACAACCCTTTGCCGAACACTTTCATATAACCGACGACGTGCGCGAGCGCGCTGCTCTTATCCTGCGCGCCAACCAGCAGGCTCTGCTCAATCAGCGTGGCGAAGCCGAGCAGCATCCCGGCGGCGATAAAGCCGGGGATAAGCGGTGTGAAAATGGTGGCGAATTTCGCCAGAAACTGATGCAGGCCGCTGGTCTGCTTCGCCTTCATCTGCTGTTTGGTGTCGCGGGCGACCTCTTTAAGCGAGGCCGATTCTGCGGGCGCATTGTCACGGCTGATTAAGATACTCATCATCTCTGCCGCGGTTTGCGCTTTGCCGGGGCCAACGATGATCTGCAACTGATCGTCGCTGTTTACCACGCCGAGCACGCCCGGCAGTGCCTGTAGCCCGGCCTTGTCGACAAGCGCGTCGTTATGCAGCGCCAGGCGCAGGCGCGTCATGCAGTTGCCGCAGCTTTTGATATTTGCTTCGCCACCGACCCGTTGCAGGATGGAGGTGATCAGTTCCGGCGTGATTTTGGCCATCACTTCACTCCTGCGTGGGCCAGTGCCTGGCGAATAAACCCGCCGTTATCCGCGAGCAAACGCGCAGCTTCTTCGGCGTCAACCTGCGCCAGCACCATCAGGATGGCGGTTTTACAGTGGCCGTTGCTGGTCTGTAGCGCGTGCTTCGCCTCATCGCTGTCGCAGCCGGTGGCTTCCATGACAATATTGACCTGGCGCTGCACCAGCTTCTGGTTCGTCGCTTCCACGTCTACCATCAAGTTGCCGTAGACTTTGCCGCTGCGGATCATCGCCCCGGTAGTGAGCATATTGAGCACCAGTTTTTGCGCCGTGCCCGCTTTCATGCGCGAGGAGCCGGTAACCACTTCCGCGCCGACCACCGGCGTAATGGCGATATCGGCAATCTGCGTCATCGGACTACCGGCGTTGCAGGTCAGCGATATGGTGGTGGCATGCAGGCTTTTGGCGTACTCCATGGCGGCAATCACATAGGGCGTGCGCCCGCTGGCGGCGATGCCGACCAGCACGTCGTTGGCGTTGAAATTGAGGGATTTAAGATCGTCGACGCCGAGCGTCAGGCTATCTTCGGCGTTCTCCACCGCCTGCAAAATCGCGCGATGGCCGCCAGCAATGAGGCCGACAACCTGCTCACGCGGCGTACCGTAAGTGGGCGGGCATTCGCTGGCATCCAGAATGCCTAAACGCCCGGAGGTGCCCGCGCCGCAGTAAATCAGACGTCCGCCCTTTTTAAAGGCGCTGACAATCGCATCGACCGCCTGCGTAATCGCCGGGATCACCTGCTCAACCGCCAGCGCGACCTTCTGATCCTCACGGTTAATCACCCGTAACATCGCCTCGGTATCAAGCATGTCGATATTGGCGCTGGCGCTGTTGCGGCCTTCGGTCGTCAATGTGGATAGATCAATGTTCATCACGTCTCACTTCACTCTGCGTTATGACTTTCTGCCTGCCGCGTCGCGGCCCCGGCAACCGAAAAAGGAATAATATATTATTCATAACTATCAATTTAAGAATAATTTATTCTTACACGGGGCGCGAAACGAGAGTGTGACGCTGCTCATGATGCGCATAAGTCATCATTAAGCGGCGCGTCAGCGCTGATGAAAAGTGAAAATGGCCTGCACCAGCGCATCCGGATCGAACTCAAGTTCGCCAGCGTTAAGCGCTGCGCGAAGGCGTTCAATCTTAGGCTGGTCAACCTCCGGCAATTGATCAAGGTCGGCCTGCGCCTGGTTAAGCAAAAAGAGGGTCGCGTCAGAAAATGGGGGCGCTGTCATGATGTGCGTCTCACAGAGGGCGGTTAACGTTTGGCGGCTATCTGGCTACCTAAAACGACCACCGTCGCTGCAAACTTAATCCCCGGGTTTTTGCTTAATCCCGCTCCAGCTGATAGCGAAAAATCATGCCATTTTGCTGACAGACCAGCGGCACGCCATCGGGTGCAATCTGCTGCATGGCGTTTTCTGAATAGGTCAGCAGATCAACATTGTTGGTCACCATGCGGTTACCTTTTGCCGGGTTGAACAGCACCGGTGCGTAGGCAAAATAGTGTTTACCGTAGCGCTGGCGCGTGTGGACAAAGTTACTTTTGAGCATAAAGGCCGCATCGTGCGGGCTGCTGAGCGTGCTGACAATAATATTGCCCGCCGTGCTGATGCGCGAATCGTAGATCTCCTGCTGGTGCAGCATCAAATCATAAAACCCCACCTGCTGTACGATCTCCCCCGTCTGATAAAGGGCGCGCTGTTCACGCTGGAAAACGATGCCGCAGGCCAGCGCCGCCAGAGTGGTGGCAAGCAGTAATAGTGACTGTTTATTGGCGGTGACAAAGTGCCATTTCATCCATTTTTCTCCGTGTTTCACTCATGATCAGCTTATTTAATAACGCCGTGTCGGAGCGCCAGTGGTCAATTTGCATCACCAGTACCCGCTGCTCGCAGGGAGTATGTATGCGGAAGGTATAATTCAGTGTTTGGTTCTGGCTTCGATAGTAAATAGCAATACGCAGCGCCTTCTGCTTTGCCTGCTGATTAAGCCGGGTATAGCTCTCCTTTAATCGATCATAAATAGCCGTCGGCTCTTTCATTCTTTCGCCCGGTGCCAGCAGCGCAAAAATACGCAGATGGCTGTAGATATTTTTCGCCACCTCTTTTGCCACTATTTTGTTGTTATAGGTGAGCGCCAGATAGCCGCTACAGAGAGTGCTGAATATTAAGATCAGCATAATAAGCAGGACCTTTATATAGGGAAAAGGTTGTGCAGCAACAGGCGTCTGTTGCCGGGTTGGTGCGGGTAACGCAGGCGCGGCAGGTGGCGTCTCCTGCGGGGGAATATCGATTTCAGGCGTTAAAGAGCGCGGATCTGGCGGCGGCCCACTGACCAGAGGGCGACAATATTTTGCCTCCAGCACGTAGCCCTGTTTCGGGATGGTGCGAATAATTCGCTGCTGCTTGCCGTTATCCGCCAGGGCGGTACGCAGCGTGTGAATGGCGTTGGGCAGGCTGTGGCTGCTGACTGCGCGATCCTCCCACACCTGCGCAGTCAACGCCTCATGGGAGAGGATCTCGCCGGGGTGTTGCTGCAAAACAGCCAGCAGTCTGAGCGGGTGCGTTCCCAGCCGTCTCTCCTCGCCAGTCACCACATGGTGGATCGCGCCTGAGGCGGGAACGATGACCCAGTTATTCACGGTGCAATTGGTTTTATTCATAAAAGGTTAACGATTGAGGCCAATCCGGCAGAGGCTTATCACAAGAAATAATGTCGTCGGCTGAATCGGATAAATAATAGAATAAATATTCGTAGTTCACCGGTTTGTGGCGTTAATAATACGGAAGGCTACGGGTAAATTACATGTGATTTCATTAGTTGCCGCTTTTCAAAGGATTAAAAAACGGGTTTGTGGTGTATTGTTTGACGCCGTTGAGGAGCGCTTTTGTAAGTTATTCGCTACTTCTCTTCTCATTTTGTTAATTAGGTGTTGCCGAAACTTTTTATTAATTGTTTTATCCGCTGTTCCTCATACGTAATGTAAATGATGAATTTAACTGCCGCAAAAACCTTAAATCCCGCTGATGAAGCGCGTTATATCAGTGATTATTTGCCGCTGGTACATAAAGTCGTCAAACAGTTCAGCTGGCAGACCAGCAGCGTAATGAGCAAAGAGGATATGCGGCAGATTGCCCTGATGGGGTTGCTGGCCTCGCTGCGCCGCTATGGCCCGCCGGACGCGCAGTTTGCCGGCTACGCCATTCAGCGTATTCGCGGCGCGGTGCTGGATGAGTTACGCCAGCAGGACTGGCGGCCGCGCAGGCTGCGTCAACAGACGCATAAGCTGACGGATGCGATCCGCGAGATCACCCGTGAGTTGGGGTATGAGCCGCGCTTTGAGGAGCTGAGTGAACGGCTGTCGGTAACGCCGGAAGCCTGGCAGCAATATCTGCTGCTGCACTCGGCCAGTGCGCTGGAGAGCCTGGATAACCTGCTGGAGAGCGATCTGCACGCCAGCGCGCTCTATAGCCGCCAGCTCGAGGATGAACTGCTTCCCGCCTACACGTTACGCAGCGCGGTAGCCAGCCTCGACAAGCGTGAGCAGCTGATCCTCGCGCTCTATTACCAGCATGAACTGAACCTGAAAGAGATTGCGCAGGTGATCGGCGTATCGGAAGCGCGTGTTTGCCAGCTTAATAAAGTGATTGCCCAGAAGGTTCAGGCGTTTACTCGTCAATAAACGCGCTATCCGCGGTGCTGGCTATTGCCGGTGCTTACGTTTAACTCGTTGGTATAAATGTGTTGTTCTTGTGAAAGCTGTGATTTTGTCATCCATCGTCGCCCCCAGTCGGAGCTTGCTCCGAGGGTTTTTGGGGCTTTTTTTTACTCTTCTTGTGCTGTCGCTGGCAACCGGGTGTGTACAAACGCCCTCGCGCACAGCGGCGCCTCTGTTAACCGCATCTGAGACGAACGCGCAGACAACTGCCGCGCATCATCAGGCGCAGCGAAAAGCGCGCGTTCGCGCATCGTTACTTGCGGTGATGAACCGCCTGGAGAAACAGCTCGGTAAACCTTACGTGCGCGGCGGCGTCTCACCGCAGCGGGGGTTCGACTGTAGCGGGCTGGTGGTCTACGCCTATAACAAAGTGTTGGATCGAAAACTGCCGCGCACCACCCGTGCGATGTTCAGGGATAAGGGGCTGAAAAAAGTAGCCCGCCATAAACTTCGCCGCGGCGATCTGGTGTTCTTCCGCAGTAAAACGCGCGGCCCGGCAGATCACGTTGGCGTCTATCTTGGCAACAATACCTTTATCGAAGCACCGCGCAGCGGGCTGAAGATCCGTATCAGTAACCTGACCAATGATTACTGGCAGGATCACTACCTCGGCGCGCGGCGTATTCTGACTAACGAGGCGATTCTCTGAGGCTACTCCTCCAGCGCATGGTGGATCGCCGCGCCCAGCTGTTTGATTGCCTCCCGTCTCTCTTCATCCGGCGGCAGAGCGCAGTTGAGGCGCAGGCAGTTGCGATACTTGCCGGAAGCCGAGAAGAGCGACCCGGGTGCGATCTGGATTTTTAACCGGCATAGCTGGCGTGCAACACAGACCATATCGACGCTTTCCGGCAGTTCGACCCACAGCAGAAATCCCCCCTGCGGGCGCGTCACGCAGATATTGCATGGAAAATATTGCCTTACCCAACAGGTGTAGACAGCCAGCCGCTGCTGGTAGATCTGGCGCATCCGGCGTACGTGGCGGTGATAGTGCCCGTCGCGGATAAACGCCGCCACCGCCAGCTGGGTGGAAGGGACGTTGGTGCCGATGGCGGCATATTTTTTATGGATCACCCGATCCAGATAGCGCCCCGGCGCGATCCAGCCAATACGCAGACCCGGTGCCACGGTTTTGGTCAGTGAACTGCACAGCAGCACGCGGCCATCGATATCACAGGATTTGATGGTACTCGGGCGCGGATAGTCGGTGGCCAGCTCGCCATAAATATCATCTTCGAAAATGACAATATCGTGGCGCTGTGCCAGCGACAGCGCCGCTTTTTTGCGTGCTTCCGGCATGGTAAACCCGAGCGGGTTCTGGCAGTTGGGCACCAGGATCACCCCTTTGATCGGCCACTGCTCCAGCGCCAGTTCCAGCGCTTCAATGCTGATCCCGGTTTCCGGATCGGTGGGGATTTCGATCGCTTTGATATCCAGCCCGCGCAGCAGCTGCATGGTGCCGTAGAAGCAGGGCGACTCGACGGCGACAATATCGCCGGGGCCGCAGACCGCCATCAGCGCCAGCGACAGCGCCGGGTGGCAGCCGGCGGTGATAACAATCTCTTCGGCATTTAACGACGTGCCGCCATCAAGCATCAGGCGGGCGATCTGTTCGCGCAGCTCCTGCTGGCCGGGCAGGGGGTCATAGCTGAGTGCATCCATCACCTGGTGCTGCGCGATGCGGCTCATCTCTTTCCACAGCGGTTTGAGGGTCGGCTGGTTAAGGTCCGGTGCGCCGCCGCCGAAAGCGACAATCTCTTTATCCGTGCGCGCATCAAGCAGAGTTAGCACTTCATCCCACTGTGTGACGTCAACCGGGCGCTGTACCGGGCGCGACATCGCCGGCACCGGCGGTTTGGCTTTGCGCGGCGCGACAAAGTAGCCGGAGCGCGGCTGCGGAGTGATTAACTGCAACGTCTCCAGTACCTGATAAGCCTGCTGTACGGTGCTGATACTGACGCCATGCTCCTGGCTCAGGCTGCGCACCGAAGGCAATTTTTCACCGTGGCGATATAAGCCGTGTTCAATACGCTCTGCAAGCAAAGTGGCCAGATGTTGGTAGCGGGTCATGCTGTATCCTAAAAAGTCACCATACAGTTGCAAAAAACAGTACAGATTGGGCGAGAAAGCGGCGTGCAGATCCCTTTTTACGTCATCTGTATGGTAAAGAAAACTATTTTTTGAGTCTGTATTGTGCAGGACGATCGCAGCGAAGATAGAGCTCTTTTCAGGCGAGGAGAGCAACATGGAATTTTTCGAAAATCGACCACAGCGCCCGTTTTCCGGGTTTGTTTTACTCTGGCACCAGCTGCGGCGCTGGCACCTGTTGGCGAAAACCCGACGCGAACTGCGCAGGCTGAGTGACGAACAGTTAAAAGATATGGGACTACGGCGTAGCGATATAAGCTGAAGGCAAAACGGGCGCTGGAAATATCTGGTGGTTCCCGCCCACCCTGCGTTGGGCTATGCTTAGCTCCATAACCTGAAGGGAGAGAGCCCATGCATTTTATTACTAACCACGATGATGACGACAAAAAAGAGAAAGAAGCGGGCAATGCCAGCCAGCTGATGCAGCAGAAACTGCTGGATGCGCGTTCGATCATCATCTCCGGTGAGATCAACCAGGCGCTGACAGAGAAAGTGGTAACCCAGCTTCTGCTGTTACAGGGCATCAGCGATGCGCCGATCAAAATCTATCTCAACAGCCAGGGCGGCCATGTCGAAGCGGCAGATACCATCCACGACATGATCAAATTTATCACCCCGGAAGTGCATATCATCGGCACCGGCTGGGTCGCCAGCGCCGGGATCACCATCTTCCTCGCGGCGAAAAAAGAGCATCGCTACTCGCTGCCGAACACCCGCTTTATGATCCACCAGCCGCTGGGCGGCGTGCGTGGTCAGGCGAGCGATATCGAAATCGAAGCCAAAGAGATCATCCGCACCCTTGAGCGCGTCAACCGCATGATTGCTGACGCGACCGGCCAGCCGGTGGAGAAAGTGAAGCAGGACACCGATCGCAACTTCTGGATGAACACCAAAGAGGCGATGGATTACGGCATTGTCTCCCGCGTGGTCAACTCCTACGCCGATCTCAACCTCGACTAATCGACTGTGCTTTTCTGAGGCGGGAACTCTCTCGCCTCATCATTTTCCTGATTCTGTTTCGCACCCCTGACGCCTTTCTCAATGGAGTGATGGCATGAAAAAAAGTATCACCGCGGCGCTGATAACCGCAGCGACCCTGAGCCTTCCCGTGCTGGCGGCACCTGCCAGCGTCTCGTTCGAACATAAAGACTGGCAAGTGGTGTGCGATAACACCCTGACCTGCCGCGCTGCGGGCTACAGCACGGAAGAGGATGCCTCCGGCTCGGTGCTGATCACCCGTAAAGCGGGGCCGCAGACGCCGGTTTCCGTGCAGGTGGTGCTGGCAGATATGGACGGCAGTGAACCGCCGTCGCCGCCGAAGCTGGCACTGTGGATTAACGGTAAACCCCTCGGCGCGTTAACCCCCGGCGATAACGACACCTGGCGTCTGACGGACGAGCAGGCAGCGCAGATGATTGCTGCGGTGAAGGGCAGCGGCATGGTGGTCTTTAAAGGCGGCGCGAAAACGTTTGTGCTCTCTGGCGACGGCGCTTCCGCCGCGCTGCTGAAGATTGACGATGTGCAGGGGCGCGTCGGCACGCCGGGCGCACTGAGTAAAAAAGGCAATAAGCCCGAAACCTCGGTTACCGCTGCGATCCCCGCCCCGGTGATCCAGGCCGCGCCGGTCAGCAAGGAAAACGCGCGCGCCCTGAGTGCCGCTGAAGCAAAAGAACTCACGCCCCGGCTGCTGGCGGCCATCGCTAAAGATGATGACTGTGGCCGGCTCTCCAGTCCGGAAGAGGAGGTGATCAAAGGTGAAAATGATCTCACCCTGACGCCGCTGGACGCAAAACATGGCCTGGTGTCCACACTCTGCTGGCGCGCCGCCTACAACGAAGGTTACGGCTACTGGGTAGTTGATAACGCCCTGAAAGAGAAACCGCAGTTCATCACCAGCTCGGGAACGGATTACAGTGATGGTGCCATCACCCTCGCTCAGCGCGGGCGCGGAATTGGCGACTGCTGGGCATCAGCCGAGTGGGTGTGGGACGGCGAAGCGTTTCGTAAGAGCAGCGGAAGCACTACCGGCCTGTGCCGCGGCATTCGCGCGGGCGGTGCCTGGGAGCTTCCCGAGTTTGTTGCCGAGGTGAAAGCCGCGAAATAACTCTCTGAACACCCCCGCGACCTGATAAAAGAATGCGTGGGTGTTCATTTTATATACTTTACCTTCGATTTAATGGTCACTATACTTACCAAATTCAATATTAATGGTAAGTATAGTGACCATGACAGCAAGAGATAAACGCAGCGCGGTTATCTTTCCCCGCCATCAGCAAGTGCTTACGCAGTTTGGTGAGAACATCAAACTTGCCCGTAAACGCCGAAAACTCACTCAGACTATGCTCTCAGAACGAACGGGGTTGAGCCGTCTTACCTTGCGGAAAATCGAGCAGGGCGACCCAAAGGTTTCGCTTGGGCACTATGTGGCTGTGCTTGGCGTACTCGGGCTGGTCGATGATTTTCTTCTGCTTGCCAGGGATGATGAGCTGGGGCGCAAGTTGCAGGATATTGAGCTTTTAAGGAAGAGAGGAGAGCCGCGTTAATGACAACGGATGTTTGGGTGTATGCCGACTGGCAAGATTTTGCTGAGCCTGCGCGGGTTGGCCTGCTGCGTGCGGACAGAATACGCAATGGCGAGCATTTTAGTTTTCGCTATGACGATGAGTGGCTAATTTCGCCCTTCGCGCAGAAAGTCGATCCCGACCTGGAACTCTACTCCGGCGAGCAGCACAGCCAGGCATCACGGAATTTTCGCGTTTTTCTCGACTCCTGCCCGGATCGCTGGGGGCGGCTACTGATGAAACGGCGGGAGGCCATTCTTGCCCGGCATGAAGCGCGCCGTCCACGGCAACTGGGCGAAATCGATTTTCTGCTGGGGGTGCATGATTTTCACCGCCAGGGCGCGCTGCGCTTCAAACGCGATCCTGACGGCACTTTTCTTGACGATAATCACCGGTTAGCGGCACCGCCACTGACCTCGTTAAGAGAGCTGGAGCATGCGGCAGAGCAGGTCGAACGTCATGACGAGCGTGACGATGCTGAATATCTAAAATGGCTGGAAATGCTGATGTCACCGGGCTCCTCGTTGGGTGGCGCGCGGCCTAAAGCCAGCGTGCGTGATGAAGATGATCATTTATGGATCGCCAAATTTCCCAGCCGCTACGATGATTACGATATCGCGGCGTGGGAGTTTCTGACCTGGCAACTGGCGCGTAATGCGGGAATCGATATGGCTGAATGCCGTATTGAGCGTTTCGACCGCGAGTACCATACTTTTCTGACTAAGCGCTTTGACAGAACGGCCGATTCGCGGCTGCACTTTACCTCTGCAATGACGCAGCTTGGTTATTACGACGGTGATTACGAGGCGTCTTACCTCGAGCTGGCGCAGTTCCTGACGGAAAAGGGTGCCCGCAGCCGCGACGATTTAGCCCAGCTGTGGCGACGCATCGTTTTCAATATCGCCGTTTCTAATAACGACGATCACCTGCGTAACCACGGTTTTATTTATCAGCAGGGTGGCTGGCGTTTGTCGCCCGCTTATGACATTAACCCGGTGCCGGATGCACAAGGGTTGCATCTTAATATCAGCGATAGCGATAACAGCCTCGATTTTGAACTGGCGATGTCAGTTATCGATTTTTTCCAGTTGAGTCGTTCACAAGCGCACACGATTAAACAAGAAGTACTAAGCAGCGTAAGCCAGTGGCGCAGCCATGCTGAAACGCTGGGCATCGCGCGTAGCGAGCAGGAAAGAATGGCTTCGGCGTTTAACTTTTAATGGAGAACGAGACCGTGCTAACTACCCTTAACCACCTTACGCTGGCGGTCAGCGACCTGGCGCGCAGCGTTGATTTCTACCATCAGTTTCTCGGCCTGAAGCTGCATGCGCGCTGGGATAACGGCGCATATCTCACCTGCGGCGATCTCTGGATTTGCCTCTCCGTCGATGAGGTGCGCCGGGTGACGCCTGCCGATCAAAGCGATTACACCCATTACGCCTTCAGCATTGGCGAGGGCGAACTGGCGGCGTTTATTACGCGGCTGGAACAGGCGGGCGTGGTGAGCTGGAAGGTGAACAAAAGCGAAGGGGCGTCGTACTACTTCCTTGACCCGGACGGTCATAAGCTGGAAGCACATGTCGGCGATCTGGCGCAGCGTCTGGCGGCTTGTCGTGCGAAGCCCTATAAGGGAATGGTGTTTTTTGATTGACCTCCTCGCCTTTCACAATCCATGCTCTTTGCCCCGCCGTTTCTTGATAGTTACCCTGATAACCTTTATCGTGCCCCTCCGCTAATGTGAGGGGACGTAATGACCGAAGATGAACTGTTTGCCCGCCGACCGCTGGGAATGCGCATGGCAATGGTGGTGCGCCAGTGGCGAGCAACCATTGATCATGCCCTGCGCGACACCGGCATCACTCAGTCGAGCTGGACGGTGCTGATGCAGTTGCAGCAACTGGGGGACAATATTTCGGTCAGCGAGCTGGCGGAAGTGCAGGGCATTGAGCTGCCGCCGCTGATGCGCACGCTCGCCCAGCTGGAGACGCAGGGGCTGATTGCGCGTACGACATCGCCGTACGACAAGCGCATCCGCCTGCTGAAATTGACCGCCAAAGGGTGTGCTCTGCTGGAGAAAATCACGCAAGTGATTGAAGCCTGCCAGCTGCGGGCTACGAAGAATATCCCGGCGGAAGATCTGCAAAAGTTCAGCGCCACGCTGAGCCAACTCGCCTGTAATCTGCGCGTGATGCGCGAAGAAGATAATAAAACCGAATAAGAAAATGATGACACCTGAACAAAAATTTGCCCGCTGGGTAAGGGTCAGTATTGCCTCTTTCCTGCTGATGTTTGTCTATTTTATTGTCGCGGATATCTGGATCCCGCTGACGCCGGACTCCACCGTAATGCGCGTGGTGACGCCGATTTCTGCCCGCGTCTCTGGCTATGTTTCTGAGGTTTACGTGCAGAACAACAGCCGGGTGAAGCGCGGCGATCTGCTCTACAGACTCGACGCCACTCCCTTTGAAAACCAGGTGGAAGCCGCGGAGATTGCGCTGGCGCAGGCGCGTCTGACTAATCAACAGCTCGACGCGCAGATCGCTGCTGCGCAGGCAAGCCTGAAAACGGCGCAGCTGACGGCGCAGAATAATCGCGTCACCTTTGAGCGTTACCAGCGACTCGGCAAAATGCAGAGTGTCTCGCAGTCCGATCTCGATAACGTGCGCACCACCTGGCAGGGGAGCGAGCAGTCGGTGACGAACCTTAACGCCAGCATTGAAGCACTGCGTATTCAGCGCGGTGAACGTGATGAAGCACATAACGTCACGCTGCAAAAATATCGCAACGCCCTGCAACAGGCGCAGCTGAACCTTGGCTGGACGCAGGTACGCGCCGAAGCGGACGGCACGGTCAGCAACCTGCAACTCAGCCCCGGTTTTTATGCCCAGGCGGGCGGCGCGTCGCTGGCGCTGGTGCATGAAAAGAGCGATATCGTCGCCGATTTTCGTGAAAAGAGCCTGCGCCATACCCATGTTGGCACCGATGCGGCGGTAGTGTTTGATGCGCTGCCGGGCCAGGTGTTTCACGCGCATGTCACCAGCAGCGATGCGGGGACACTTGCCGGGCAGCAAGCGGTAAACGGCGAGCTATCGAAGCCGGAAACTTCCAACCGCTGGGTGCGCGATGCGCAGCGCATGCGCATTCATGTGGCGCTGGATGAGCCGCTGCCAAAAGAGTTGCCGACCGGCGCGCGCGCCACGGTGCAGCTCTATAACAGCGAAGGGATCTTCGCCCGCTTCTTCTCCGGGCTGCAAATCCGCCTGGTAAGCCTGCTGCACTATGTCTATTAACACGCTGGCCCGCGTCTTTACGCCGCACGGCAATATCGTCTACACGGCGAATGATTTTCGCCAGACGCTGCGCATCGTTTTCTCCGGGATGATCGCCCTGAGCGTGTCGAGCTTTTACAACACGCAGTATGGCGTCTTCTATGTTATCTACCCGGTGATGCTGCTGTCGCTGGTGCCGGTCTTTAACCGCCATGTCGCCAAACAGTTTGTGTTCAGCGCGGTGATTAACTGCATCGAAATGGTGTTTATCATCGGCTATCTGATGCAGTGGCCGGTGATCATGACGCTGGTGGTGTTTGGGCTCTATGTGATGCGTTTTCGCTTTATGAGCAAAGGCCCGCTGTTTCTCTTTGGTTCTACCGGCGTGGTGTGCCAGAGCACGATGCTTAACTTTATGAGCTACCCGTCAAGCGACTGGCACACACTGCTCTTTTCCAATATTGAGGCCAGTATTATGGCCGTCGCCCTTAGCGCGCTGATGCACTTTCTGCTGCCGGACGTCGAGCCGCGCACCCGTCCGCCGCTGATTGAGAAAAACGCTGCGCGGGTGCGCCACGAATCGCTGCTCTCCGGCACGGTGGCGACGATGATTTTTGTTGTCTTCCAGATGAGCGATTTGAGCGATTCCCTTTCGGCATTGATGGCGGGAATTTTGATCCTCTTTCCGATGCACTATCGCGGGTCGGTGCTGAGTTCTTTGTGGCGCGTGGTGGGCGTAGTGCTGGCGTGTCTCTATATCCTGCTGGTGCAGCTGATTCTCTATAACCACAGCAGCCATATGCTGCTGATGATGCCGCTGATCGGCCTGGGGCTGGCGTTTAGCGCGCGGCTGCATGTGATGGAGAAGGTGGGCGCAGGCGTCGGTTTCGCCAGCGTCACCACCATCGGCATTATGTTTGGCCAGAACCTGCACCCGGACACCGACCTGGTGTTCAGTGATTTGTACCGCATTGTCTCCGTCACGGTTTCGCTGGTGGCGACGCTTACGATGGTTTATCTGGTGCACCTGATTTTGAACCGCTTTGAAGCGACACGGTTTGTGATTGAGGAGTGAGTTCACTGCCGGATGGCGCTGCGCTTATCCGGCCTACGGTGTGGTGATGCTTTTGGTCGTACGAGGCGACGAATTGCCGGATGACACTGCGCTTATCCGGCCTACGATTCGCGTGCAGGGCGCTTTTGTAGGCCGGATAAGGCGTGAGCCGCCATCCGGCAGTTCAGAGGGCAGAGAGGTTTAAGAGCGTCGGGATCTGCGACAAGAGGTACAAAATCAGGCCGATACAGCCGCCGACCAGCGTGCCGTTAATGCGGATAAATTGCAGATCCTTGCCGATGTTCAGCTCCACCTGGTAAGACATATCCCGCGCATCCCAGCTCTTCACCGTGTCGCTGATATGACGCGTCAGGAAAGCCGAAAACTCCGGTGCCACGCGATGGGCCGCCTGCTCAAGGTGCTCATTAAGCGAGGCGCGCAGCGCGCCGTCCGCCAGCAGCGTTTCGCCAAACCACAGCCCGGCTTCGCTGATGCGCTTTTGCATCTTTGAATCGTCAGACTGCATATCCGCTTTCATCCAGTTGCGCAGCTCGCCCCACATCTCGCCTACGTAGCGGTTAAAGGCCTCATCATTCTTCAGATACTCTTTGATGTTTTCCGCGCGCTCCGCCATCTCCGGATCGCTTTTCAGGTTAGCGATCAGTTTCATCGTCGCGCGATCGAACGCCTGGCGGATCTGGTGCGTGCGATCGGCATTGATATCATCCAGCAGAGAGTTGACGGCGTCGGAGACCAGCGCCGCGCTCTGCTCCCCCAGCCACTCTTTCGGCAGCACTTTCGCCTTCACCGGATGGTCGGTCTCCAGCCAGTGCACCACCTGGCGGGCGATAAAGGTGCGCGTACCTTCTCGCTGCAACAGCGCAATCAGTTGAGTAATTAACGTGTCCAGCAGCTTCTGATGGCGATTATTACGCGTCAGGCTCTCCAGCATCAGGGCGCTGGTCTGCGTTAAGTCGACTTTATCGATCGCTTTATGCACCGCCCGGCGGATCAGCCGCTGAATACGGCTGTCATCGGTCATCTCGAGAAAGCCGCTCATTACTTGCAACAGATGCGTGCCAACGCGCTGCGCGTTCTCCGGCTGGCTGAACCAGACGCCGATCATCTGCGCGGGCTGATGCCGCTGGATCAGCGCCACCAGCGATTGGGTATCCAGAAACTTCTCCTGCACAAACTGACCGAGATTGTCGCCAATCCGGTCTTTATTGCGCGGAATAATCGCCGTATGGCGAGAAATAAACGGCAGCGGCACGCGGCGAAACAGCGCCACCACCGCAAACCAGTCGGCCAGCGCGCCGACCATCGCCGCTTCGGCAATGGCTTTGACCCCGCTCACCCAGAAGTTCGGCGGCAGAAAGAGAGTGGTAACAAATACCGCGGCGGCGATCAGCAGCAGCGACAGCGCCAGTCGTTTGGCGCGCTTCAGTTCAGCTAATTTTTCCATCTGATAAGCATAGAGCGAGACGAGGGGAAGGTGCAAAGAATCAATTTTGTAGCTACACTGTGCCCACAAATGCACAGGAGGTTATATGGATTCTGTTATCCGATCGCGTATCGACAGTGAACTTAAAGCACGCGCCGGGCTGGTGCTTGAAAATTGCGGCCTCAACTGGAGCACGGCGATACGTCTGTTTGCTGAGCAAATTGTAAAAAACGAAGGGATACCCTTTGAAATTAGTACGAAACCAACCGCCCGGTTACGTAACGCAATGATAGAAGCCGAAGAGATCGCCGCGCAAAAGCAGGGACGCTTTGAGAGTGTTGAACAGCTAATGGACAGCTTAAACGATGGGAAAGAGTAAACGCGCGCGCCTTCCATTCCGCTCCGATTACACCAAAACCTTTGTAAAGGCTTGGGAGCGATACAACAAAGCGGGACGCCGGGATATGCATGAGACGGCTGCTATCATGTCGATGGTGCTCTCCGGCAACCCACTTCCCGCCCACTATAACGATCATGCTTTAACCGGGAATATGCAGGGGTTTCGCGAGCTGCATATTGGCGGCGACTATCTGCTGGTCTATCGCCTTGATGACGAAAAGCATCTGGTGGTATTCACCGATTTGGGTACCCATGCCGAGCTATTCGAATAACGGCCTACAGGGTTTTCCATAAGATCCACCCGCCAAACACCATCAGCACTACGCCCGCGATGCGCTCTATCCAGCAGATGCTGCGGTTCAGACGCCGTTGCAGCGCAGGCAGGCCAATCAGGCTGACCAGCGCTACATCCCACAGCAGCACTACCATCACCATCCAGACACCGCTGACCGATTGTTGCAGTAGCGTCACATCCGGGCCGAGCAGGGCGGTCATTAACGCCAGGTAGAAGAGGGCGTTTTTCGGGTTGAGCAGCGCCGAGCCGAGGCCAAGTAAAAACTGTTTACCGATGCCGGGGCAGCGCCGACGCGTCTCATCCAGCGCCAGCGTTTGCGGGCGGCTACGCACCAGGTGTGAGCCAATCCACAGCAGATAAAGCGCGCCGAGCAGTTCAATGGCGGTAAACAGCCCGCGGAAGTGGCGCAGCGCGCTGGCCCCGATAATCACCAGCAGAATATAGAGCGCGTTACCCAAAGCGATGCCGAGGCAGAGCCCGGCGCTGCCGCGCAGGCGGTAGCGGATGGCGTAACCTATCAGCAGGAAAAAGTCCGGGCCGGGGCTGAGTAGCGCGACAAAATGCGCCAGCGCCAGAGCGGGAAAAGCGGCGGGAAAGATATCCATAGTGACCTCGCATAAAAATTGCGGTCACCATAGCCGCTGCGCGGCGCTATTTATTGTCTGATATTGATCCGAGCGCGTACTGGCGCGGCGTGGCGGCGGTATAGCTGACAAAGGTTTTATGAAAGTGGCTCTGGTCGGCAAAACCGCTCTGGTAGCCGACATCTGCCAGCTTATCTCCGGCGCGCAGCCGGCTTTTGGCAAACTCAACGCGGGCGAGGTTAAGAAAGCTGCCGGGGGTTAAGCCGGTGTCACGCTTGAAGGTGCGGATCAGCGTCTCTTTGCGCAGCGAAAAGGCGTGGGCCAGCGCATCCAGCGTCGGTGGCTGCTGCAAATTCTCCTGCAATGCTATCTGCACCTGCTCGCTAATCGCGCGGAGTGGTTCATCGTCAGGCACTTTCGGTAAGGCGGCGAGCAAAGTCCTGATGGCATCAGGCAATGGCTGCGTCTGGTTGTTCTCCATCAGCGCGACAATATGCAGGAAGTGTTCGAACAACTGCGGATCGCGAATCACCTGCCGGGCGCGGTTTTCATCTGCCAGATAGAGCATATGGTAGCTGCGCGGCTGCCCGGCAAGCGGGTTGCAGCTGTGCGGCGTCAGGGCTGGAATCACAATCAGATCGCCTGGGCGCAGCAGGTACTCCTGCTGGTGGCAGACGCAGCGGGTCTGGCCGTCGATAATCGCGCCGATGGAGAGTTCCGCGTGGCGGTGGCGCTTATACGCCTGCGTGCTGTTGCGGGTGCTACGCAACTCCACGCCGGGCAGCGCCGCTGAGCGGAAAAAGGTTTGTGCGATATCGCGGGTTACGGCCATTCATCACCTCGGTCGGGGGCGGTTTTCCGGTATAACACAGCGCGCCTGGGATCGTGAAACGCGTTGTGCAGAAGCCGCCACATATGGTGGGCGCGGGTTAATCGTCACGGTTTCCAGCGGCGCAGCGGCATGTCGCGCTCGTAGGGCATTGGCGTTGGGTAAGCGATAAATTCGACGATGCTGCCCCACGGCGTGCGGCCATAGCAAAAGCAGTTGCCGTCACCCTTCTCGGTCGGGAAACCGAGCGGCTGCGGCTCGGTAAAGACCTCCCCGCCCGCATCAGAAAACTGTTTCAGCGCGGCGTCAATATCGTCGACATAGACCGCAAAGTGTTGCAGGCCAAAGTCATTTGCCCGCAGTGGTTCACGTTGTGACGGCCCCTGCATTTCAAACAGTTCAATACCCGGCCCGTGTTGCAGCTTGAGCATGCTGACTGCTTTGATCACCGTGCCCGGCACCAGCCGCAGCGTCTTTTGCTGCGCTTCGCTATCGATATCCTCATCTTCCGGTGCGACGGACTGGTAAATCAGCTCCGCGCCCAATGCCTCGGTAAGAAAACGGGTAGCGGCTTTTATATCCGGCACGGTAATACCAATATGATCAATTCCGCGAATGCTCTGCTGCATATTTCCTCCTGTTATTTGTCTGGTATTAAGCATAGCGGAAGCAGACGGGGTGGAAATAAAGCGGCGTTAATTAAGCTTTAATTGAACAAAAAGTGACAGGCAGGAGCGTTTATTTACTTATCCAGAAATAGTTCAGGGTTAAATAAGGTTATGTTACTTTAAAAATAATATAAGCCTTTGATTTTTAATTTCTTGTTTGAGTTTTAAATTTCATGGCGGCAAAAATATCACGCTAAATGAAACATAAGAACACTCCGGATATACTCAACTTTACTTCAGGTCTGCCGACGCTTTACTACCCTTATTACCCTAAGCGGTAAATTAAGGAGACCCATATGGCTTACCAGACAGTGAATCCTTTCAACAATCAGCTGATTAAAGAGTATCCGAACCATAGCGATGCCGATATTGAGGCGACGCTGCGCCAGGCTGACGCCCTTTACCACTCCGAGTGGGCAAAAGGGAGCATCGACCAGCGGCTGCCGGTACTGCATAAACTGGCTGACCTGCTGGAGAGCCATCAGGAGGAGCTGGCGAAAATCGCCACCCAGGAGATGGGGAAACTGATTGCCCAGAGCTGCAGCGAGGTGCAGATCTGCGCGCAGATCGCCCGTTACTATGCGGACAACGCGAAAAAATTCCTCGCCCCGGTGAAATATGACACCGAACTGGGCGATGCCTGGGTTGAGCACCATCCGATCGGCATCATCATGGCGGTCGAGCCTTGGAACTTCCCGTACTACCAGCTCATTCGCGTGCTGGCTCCGAACCTTGCCGCCGGTAACCCGGTGATCTGTAAGCACGCCAGCATCGTGCCGCACTGCGCCGAAGCCTTCGCCCATCTGGTGCGCGAAGCGGGTGCACCGGAAGGGGCATGGACTAACCTGTTTATCTCCTCCGATCAGGTCTCGGCGATTATCGCTGATCCGCGCGTGCAGGGCGCAGCCCTGACCGGCTCGGAAAAAGCGGGTAGTGCAGTGGCGTCGCAGGCGGCGAAGCACATCAAAAAATCGACCCTCGAACTGGGCGGTAATGATGTCTTTATCGTGCTGGATGATGCCGACCTGGAGAAGGCGGTGAAAACCGGTGTGCAGGCGCGTCTGGCTAACGCCGGGCAGGTCTGTACGGCGGCAAAACGTTTTATTGTGCACCAGAAGGTAGCCGATCAGTTCCTGCGCCAGTTCACTGACGCTTTCCAGCAGGTGAAGATGGGCGACCCGCTTGATGAGAGCACCACGCTTGGGCCATTGTCGTCGAAAGATGCGCTGGAGACCCTTAGCAAACAGGTGAGTGAAGCGGTGCAGAAGGGGGCAAAACTCCACTTCGGCGGTAAACCGGCGAACAGCGAAGGTAACTTCTTTGAGCCGACGATTCTGACCCATATTACCCGCGACAACCCGGCGTATTTCGAAGAGTTCTTCGGCCCGGTGGCGCAGATTTATGTGGTGCAGGACGATGAGGAGGCAGTACGCCTGGCGAACGACTCTCATTATGGACTCGGCGGGGCGATCTTCAGCCGCGATATTGAGCGGGCGAAAAGTCTGGCCTCGCGGATTGAAACCGGGATGGTGTACATCAACTGGCTGACCGATACCGCAGCGGAACTGCCATTTGGTGGGGTGAAACGTTCGGGCTTTGGTCGTGAGCTGTCAGATCTGGGGATCAAAGAGTTTGTTAACCAGAAGCTGGTGGTGGTGCGCCAGTAGCCGTAGCTGGCATCGCTTGCCGGATGGCGCTTGCGCTTATCCGGCCTACGCGCGACCCCATATCCATTGTGAGTCGCCATTCCGTTTTGCCGGATGGCGGCGTTGCCTTATGCGGCCTACGGGTCAGCCAGTGCATTTGTTGCTCGGCGTACATACGTGCTGCTGTGTTTTTGTAGGCCTGATAAGCGTAGCGCCATCAGGCTGTTACTTTTTCAGCCCGGCAAACGCCGCTCGTATCTCTTCCTCCGGCAGCTGCACGCCGATAAACACCAGCGTACTGTGCGGTGTTTCGTCACCCCACGGGCGATCCCAGTCCGCGCTGTAGAGGCGCTGCACGCCCTGGAATAACAGGCGGTTCGGCTCGCCATCGATCCACAGCATCCCTTTGTAGCGCAGCAGCTTCTCCGCAAAGCTCAGCAATAGGTTTTCCATCACCCGCGACACCTCGCTGATATCCACCGGGTAATCGAGCTCCACCACAATCGAGCTGATATCGTTCTGCTTATCGGCCATAAAGTGGAAGCGCGGTTTAGCGGTAACCACGTTCTCTTCGAGCATAAAACCGCTGGTATTAAACAGCAGCGCCAGATCGATATCGCCCTGGGTCACGGTGTAGATGGGCGCGCGGGCGTTGATGCGGGCCAACCGTTCGCGTAGCGGCGCGTTATCCGGCGCGACATCGGTTTTGGTCAGCAGAATACGATCCGCGTAACCGACCTGCGATTGCGCCAGCGTAAACTGGTTCATCTGCTCATCGGCATGCACCGCATCGACCAGCGCAATCACGCCGTCGAGCAGATAGCGCTGGCAGAGGATCTCATGAGAGAAGAAGGTCTGAATGATCGGGCCGGGATCGGCCATGCCGGTGCACTCGATCACTAACCGATCAAAATGGAGTTCACCGCGATCGAGCCCGTCGAGCAGATCCAACAACGCATCTTCCAGCTCATTCGAGCGGCTACAGCAGATGCAGCCATTAGTCAGCGTTTTGATCTGCGTGGCGCGATCGCCAATCAGCTGATCGTCAACGGAAACCTCGCCGAACTCATTTTCGATAACCGCAATCTGATAGCCGTGTTGTGCATTAAGGATGTGGCGCAAGAGGGTGGTTTTGCCGGCACCGAGAAAGCCGGTCAGCAGGGTAACTGCAACAGGTGTCATGGACTCTCCTTTAACAACAGCGGACGCCGCCTTTGCCATCGCCGCCGTATCGCGCCTGTTGACGCTCGCGGAAAAACTCTTCGTAGGTCATATAGGGCGTATCGGGATGGTTGGTTTTCATATGATCAACATAGTTGTCATAGTCCGGAATACCAATCAGCATTTTTGCCGCCTGCCCGAGGTACTTTTTAGCCTGGCCTAAGTTACCAAACATTCGCGCCTCCAGATATTGGTAATGCCGGAGAGGGGCGAGCCCGCTCCGGCATTGAGTTGAGATTAATGGTGCGAAGAGGTTTTGACGCCGCCTTCCGGCACCGGCACATACGGTGTCTCTTTATCGGTACGCACCTGGAGCCACGTTTTGATGCCGTAGAAGATGATGCTGTAAACCACCACGAGGAACAGAATGCTTAACCCGGCGTTGGTGTAGTTGTTCACCACGATATGGTTCATGTTGGCAATCTGCTCTGCGCTCAGCTCGCTGCCGCCCGCGGCAATCTTCGCTTTGTACTGGTTAGCCATGTAGAGGAAGCCTTCCAGCTGCGGGTTGCTGCTAAAGAGCTTCAGGCCGAGCGCCCAGGTGGTGCAGATCAGCAGCCAGGTGGCCGGAACGACCGTTACCCAGATGTATTTGGTGCGCTGCATCTTCACCAGGATCACGGTGCCGAGCAGCAGGGCCACGGCGGCCAGCATCTGGTTAGAGATACCGAACAGCGGCCACAGGCTCTTCACGCCGCCTAACGGATCGACCACGCCCTGATAGAGCAGATAACCCCACAGGCCGACGCAACCGGCAGTCCCCACTACTCCGGCGACCAGCGAGTCGGTTTTCTTCAGGAACGGCACGAAGTTACCCAGCAGATCCTGCAGCATAAAGCGGCCTGCGCGGGTGCCCGCATCCAGCGCGGTCAGAATAAACAGCGCTTCAAACAGAATGCCGAAGTGATACCAGAAACCCATATCCGCCATCGGAATGATTTTGTGGAACACATGGGCGATACCGACAGCCAGCGTCGGCGCACCGCCTGCGCGGTTCAACACGGAGGGTTCACCGATATCTTTCGCGGTTTGCAGGATTTGTTCTGGCGAAATCACAAAGCCCCAGGAGCTGACCGTCGCCGCGGCGTGCGCGGTGACATCCTGTAGCTGCGCCATGATCATCGGCGCATTTGCAGTGCCGAGCTCATGCAGGTTTGGCATGGTGATGCCAAGACCCGCAGGCGGCGTGTTCATGGCGAAATAGAGGCCCGGTTCGATAATGGAGGCCGCGACCAGCGCCATCACCGCCACAAAGGACTCCATCAGCATCGCGCCATAACCGATAAAGCGCGCATCGGTCTCATTCGCCAGCAGCTTCGGTGTGGTACCGGAGGCGATCAGCGCATGGAAGCCGGAGACCGCGCCGCAGGCGATGGTAATAAACAGGAACGGGAAGAGGGCACCTTTCCACAGCGGGCCAGTGCCGTCGATATACTGCGTTACCGCAGGCATCTTCAGTTCCGGGTTGAGGATCACAATCCCCAGCGCCAGGCCGACAATCACGCCGATTTTCAGGAACGTTGCCAGGTAGTCGCGCGGGGCGAGGATCAGCCATACCGGCAGCAGGGCAGAGATAAAGGCATAACCAATCAGCGCAAAGGTGATGGTGGTGTCTTTAAAGGTCAGCGCCGGGCCCCAGTAAGGGTCCTGGGAAATCACGCCACCCATCCAGATTGAGGCCACCAGCAGCACAATGCCGATCACCGACACTTCGCCGACGCGGCCCGGGCGCAGAAAGCGCATATAGATGCCCATAAACAGCGCAATCGGCACCGTTGAGCAGACGGTAAAGACGCCCCACGGGCTCTCTGCCAGCGCTTTCACCACGATCAGCGCCAGCACCGCCAGGATGATAATCATGATCAGGAAGCAGCCGAAGAGGGCAATGGTGCCCGGCACGCGGCCCATCTCCTCTTTCACCATCTCGCCGAGCGACGCGCCGTTACGCCGTGACGAGATAAACAGCACCATAAAGTCCTGCACCGCACCGGCCAGCACGACGCCCGCCAGCAGCCAGAGCGTGCCGGGCAGGTAGCCCATCTGCGCGGCGAGCACCGGGCCGACCAGCGGACCGGCCCCGGCGATAGCGGCAAAGTGGTGACCAAACAGCACGTAGCGGTTGGTTGGTACGTAGTTAAGACCGTCGTTATTGATCACCGCAGGTGTGGCGCGGGTTGGATCGAGTTTCATCACCTTCTGGGCGATGTAGAGGCTGTAGTAACGATAAGCAACAAGATAAACAGAGACGGAGGCGACCACGATCCACAGGGCGCTGACATGCTCACCCCTGCGTAACGCGACGACCGACAGACAAAAAGCACCGATGACCCCAAGGATGACCCACGGAACGTGCTTAAAGAGTTTTTTTGTATCCATAGCAGACCTGGTTTTTATCAGAAATAGGGAAGAGATGTGTGTGGTGTTAAACAGGACAAATGCTGCCCGCCATGATGGCAAATCACGCGCGTGAAAGGGGGCGATTTTGCCGAGCGGTTATATAAGCGCGGTGAGCGGTATCGAAGTGGGTCTAAGAGGTTTTACACTGCAACTATTCCGAAAAATTATGTGAGCAAGATCACGTAAGATCGCAACAGGTTAGCCAACGTAACAAGCTGATGCCGCTATTAATATCCCTACAAAATAGTGCATTTACCCATAAAGTTTTTCCTCGTCAGGCCGAAAATCTACTTACTATCTATAAGGAAAGAGAATGATATGTTAACGCGCATCAAAATCGTGACCAGCTTGTTACTGGTTCTCGGATTATTTGGCCTTTTACAACTCACCTCCGGCGGATTGTTCTTTAATTCGCTAAAGCAAGACAAAGAAAACTTCACCGTCCTTCAAACCATTCGTCAGCAACAATCCACGCTTAACGGCAGCTGGGTTGCGCTGCTGCAAACCCGTAACACCCTGAACCGCGCGGGTATCCGCTACATGATGGATCAGAACAATATCGGCAGCGGCGCGACCGTTCCGGAACTGATGCAGATTGCCAGCACCTCGCTAAAACAGGCGGAAGTGAACTGGAATGCCTACCAGGCATTGCCGCGCGATCCGCGTCAGAGCGAAGAGGCGGCGGCGGAGATCAAGCGTAATTACGATATCTACCACAACGCGCTGGCGGATCTGATCCAGTTACTTGGCGCAGGCAAGATCAACGAGTTCTTCGATCAGCCGACGCAAAGTTACCAGGATGGCTTCGAGAAGCAGTATGTCTCCTACTTACAGCAGAACGATCGTCTGTATGACGCCGCCGTGGCTGACAGTGAGAGCTCCTACGGTTCTGCCATCTGGATCATTATCAGCGTGCTGCTGGTGGTGCTGCTGGTGATTATCTCCGTATGGGTCGGCATCAAACGTGCGCTGATCGCACCGCTGAACCACCTGATCGACAACATTCGCCATATCGCCGGTGGCGATCTGGGCCAGCGCATTGAAGTGCAGGGCTCCAACGAAATGGGCGTGCTGGCTGATAGCCTGCGTCATATGCAGGGCGAACTGGTGCGCACCGTTAGCGACGTGCGTAATGGCGCTAACGCGATTTACAGCGGTGCCAGCGAAATCTCCGTTGGTAACAACGATCTCTCTTCACGTACTGAACAGCAGGCCGCTTCTCTGGAAGAGACCGCTGCCAGCATGGAAGAGCTGACCGCGACGGTGAAACAGAACGCCGAGAACGCCCGTCAGGCGAGCAACCTTGCGCTGAGCGCGTCGGAAACGGCACAGAAAGGCGGCAAAGTGGTGGATAACGTGGTGCAGACCATGCGTGATATCACCGCCAGTTCGCAGAAAATCGCTGACATTATTAGCGTGATTGATGGGATTGCCTTCCAGACCAACATCCTGGCGCTCAACGCGGCGGTGGAAGCGGCGCGTGCTGGTGAACAGGGCCGTGGCTTTGCCGTGGTTGCTGGTGAAGTGCGTAACCTTGCCCAGCGCAGTGCCCAGGCAGCGCGTGAGATTAAGAGCCTGATTGAAGACTCTGTTGGACGCGTTGAAGTGGGTTCCACGCTGGTTGAGAGCGCCGGTGAAACGATGGATGAGATCGTTAACGCCGTTACCCGCGTGACCGATATTATGGGCGAAATCGCCTCTGCCTCTGATGAGCAGAGCCGCGGTATCGACCAGGTTGGCCTTGCCGTTGCCGAGATGGATCGCGTCACACAGCAGAACGCCTCGCTGGTGGAAGAGTCTGCCGCGGCGGCCGCCGCGCTGGAAGAGCAGGCCAGCCGTCTGACCGAAGCGGTTGCCGTGTTCCGCCTGATGAACGAGCAGCGTGCTGCTGCGAAAACAGCCGGTGGTAACAAAGCTGCGCCGGCAGTGCTGCCGCGTAAAGCGGTAGCGACCACCTCTGGCGAAAACTGGGAAACCTTCTGATTTCCCGCTGCGCCCTGCTCTGCAGGGCGCGCTTTTACCCTTCGCGTTTCACCACTTTTATCTCTACCAGACCAATTCCCAGCTGACGCGGCGCGTGACCGAGGATATTCCCTTCGTTGGTCGACTGCGGATCCGGCGGCACAATCACCAGCTTGTTACTGCCCGCGCTATTGGTGAAATGGAGCGTAGTGGTGCTTACCTCATGACTTAGCGTCAGCATCTGCTCTTCGTTACCGACACGCACTGGAATCGGGCGATTAGCGTTATCACCAAAGGCTTTCGCGGTGATCACCAGATCGAACTGTGCCGGTAGCGGTTGCTGGTACTCGATAGCCACCTCTTTGCCGAGCTGGGCATTTGACCAGCGCCCCCAGCTTTCCGGGCGGGAGATGCCGTTAAACTGTTTCACCTCTTCCGGCGCGCCCGCGACATTAAAGATAAAGCTGTCCGCTTTGTAGCGAATGTCATTATCAAGGATCTTCAGCGTCTCGACGCTCTTCTGATAGCGATCGGTATCGATAACCGACTGTTTAAACGCCGCTTTCCCCTGCCACTGCGGTTTATCGACGCGCTGCACCTGCTGTTCTCCGCCCAGTTGGCCCTGCGAGACGCACCAGTCGGTTGAAAGAGCGAGTTCAGGAGCCCAGAGCCGTGCCATTTTGTAGCAGCGATCGACCCAGACAAAGTTGTCGCGCGGCGCGAAATCCGCCAGTTGGAAACGCAGCGGCGCGGAGTATTCACTCTCCGGCAACGGCTCGATTTTCTCCGACACGCGCACCAGCAGCGGCAGGCGGAACTGGCTGCCGGAGAAGGTGATGGTCTCTTTTTCGCCATTGATGGTGAAATCTTTCATCTCTTTGGGGAAGTTCCACAGGCGGATGATATCCGGCTTCCACGCCAGCACCTTCTGCTTCATGTTGAGGAAGACGCCGGAGAGCGACTGACCGGAGAGGCTGCTGCGACCGAGGCCGAGGAAGTTATCGCCGCCGAGAATATCGAGCACGGTGGCGCCATTATCCAGCGTGCTGCGCTTAATGCCGGAGAGATCCTGCTGCGGCTGGTCGCCACGCAGGACGAAGAAGAGATTGCTGCGATCCTGCTTGTTCAGGTACTTCCAGGCGCTATTGTTCATCGCCAGATGATCGGACGAGACCACAATGACCGTATCTTTAAACCACGGCGACGCTTTTATCCGGTTAATCAACCTGGCGATATTCTGCTGGCTGCAGGTCACCGCGCTAAATGACTGGTTCACTTTATCGTCATAACGGTAGCTTTTGCGCTCGCAGCCGCGGGAGATAAAGCCGTCCGGGTGGTGGGTATCCACCGTCAGCGCAAACAGGGAGAAGCGCTTCCCGGCGCGGGAGAGAGATTCATACTGCTGCCAGACGGTATCCAGCACCGTATCGTCGTAAAAGCCCCAGTCGTTGCGATAACGGGGATCGGCGACCTGGTTTTTTAGCTCCTCGGCGCCAATCAAATGGTCAAAGCCGTGGGATTTGAGGAACACATCTTTACCGGCAAAACGCAGGTTCGCCCCCTGCACAAAGTGGTTCTCATACCCGGAGTTTTTCAGAATATCGCCGAGGCAGAGATTTTGCGGAAAGAAGCTGGAGACTGAGGCGGAGGCGTTGCCTTCGAACGGCGCGAAGAGCGGAATGCCGCACTGGGAAGAGACCATGCCGGCGATGGTGTAATCGGTGCCCGGCAACTGTTCAGTATGGCTGAAATCGAGGCTTTCGGCTTTCAGCGCGCCAAGCTCCGGCGTCAGTCCGGGAAAAGCATCCTCATTAAAGTAGGTGCGCTCCAGACTTTCGCCGTAGATATAGACCAGGTTCAGTTGTGGATTGGGGATCTGTTTTGCAGGCACTTTGTACCAGGCGGCAAAATCGGGATCGCTTTCGCGGGTTTGCGACTTCACAAGCTCCGTTATCTGGCGAAAGGCCGGGCTGGCATCCACCGATCCTAAGGCCAGCGCCAGCGCCAGCAGGCTGTAACCGAAATGGTGGGGCATATGACGGCGACGGCGCAGCACCCAGCCGAGCGCGCAAAAGACGGCGACCAGCGCCAGCACTAAGCCTGCGCCGGGCAGCAGATATTTGCCGATGCCCGCGCCGGTCAGGCTGTTGGTGAGGGTATAGATCACCGCATCGTTAATACCGTCGCCGGTAAAGTAGTTGCTGGCATAAAGGGTGATGTTTAATAGAACGAACAGGCCTAATACGAGAAGCGTGGCGCTAAACCACCACTTATTGCGGCCCGCTTTCGTAGCATAAATCGCCACCGAGGCGATAAACAGGGCAAGGGAGAGCAATCCGGACAACCGTTATTCCTCAAAAGTGCCAGAGATATTACTGGTCATGAATATTTGTAACAGGAAGCATAATTTAATGACGATGTCACACACCTGCAATTGTAGTGTCATCTTATTGGCGGTTTATTCAGAATTGGTTTAGAAAGCGGGAAAGGTGATCGCTATCGCACAGCGAGAAAAGGAGAAAAACGCCGCGTTGGAGATAACACGGCGTTGAAGCGGCTGATTCTAGTACTCTTTACCGGTGACGCGGCTGCGGTAGCTGTCCCAGTTGAAGATGACCCACAAACTGTTGCCGAGGCGCATGCGATCCATCACGCGTTCGCCGAGCAGCTTATTCATCTCATCCATATTGCTGTTGGTCAGCATGCCGGTCGGGCGCTTAGAGGAGGAGCGGCGATCGACAATCTGATTGATGATCACTTTTTCGTAGCGCGACTCGGTCTGCATACCAATTTCGTCGATCACCAGCAGATCGACGCTGCTTAAATCGTTCAGCAGCTGCTCTTCGCTGCTTTCGCGGTTGCCGAAGGTCTCTTTCATCGCCGACATGATGTCCGCTACGGTGATAATCAGCACCGATTTACCGCGCAGTAGCAGTTCGTTGCAGATGGCGGCGGCAAGATGATTTTTGCCGGTGCCCGGCTTGCCGGAGAAGATAAAGCTGGCAATGTTGCCATCAAACTCTTCGACATACTGCCGCGCCTGGCTGAGGGCGCGCATCTGGCCTTCCGTCTCGACGCGATAATTATCAAAAGAGCAGTTTTGATGCAGAGGACGGATGCCGGAACGGTTAAAGGTGCGCTGCATCTTCATGGCGCGGTTTTCACGCTCAAGCGCCGCCGAGCGCAGTTCGCCCTGCTGCTTTTGCCAGGCCATCAACTCTTCGCTGTTTTTGAACGCCGGTTCGACGTGAGCCGGGATCATCTTTTGCAGCCGCTTCATCAATTCGCCAACGTTTTTCATCGCTAACCTCGAAAGCCAGGTGGAATGTGGTTGTCCGGTTCAGAGAGCGTGTTGATATCGCGCTTCGCCGCGCCGCTCTGGCTGCTGCGCCCGATTTGCAGGCTGCGCGCCAGCTTCTGCTGCCACTGCACGTGGTGGAAGACTTTCCCTTCCGCCTGCCAGTAAGCGACAAACGACGCCAGCTCTTCCGGCGTGGCTGGCTGGGTGAGGGCGATGCCCCACAGCGCGGCCAGGCGCTGAAAATCGGCGTCTGGCTGCCAGCCCGGATACATAGCGAATTTGCCCATCGGCACGCTTACCGGCGTGGCGGTGGGCTCTTCATAGAATTGCGCATCAAGCGACACGTCGCTTGGCGGGCGCGAAAGCTGCGCTTCCAGCGCCAGTAGCTGTTCAAGGCGCTCGGTGGTGAGCGCGTAAAACGCGGGGCTGTTATTTGCAAATACGGCGACGGTACCGCCTTCCGCGCGCGCCAGTATCGCGGCGTTATCGCGCATAAATTCATCAATGCCGATAACATTCGACGTCAGGATTCTGGAAGACATAACACGTTCTCAAACAGGGTAACGACAGAAAGAGTAGCGGGCACAGTACAGGCCGCCGACAGAAAGGCACATAGTAACACAGCGCGCGGAAAGGGGATCACAGCACGAAAAAAGCCGGGTTGCCCCGGCTTTGTCATTTCCCAAACGTGCTGGCTAAAAACGCGTTACGCGATGATGTTCAGCGTAACGTCGATGTTGCCACGGGTGGCATTGGAGTAAGGGCAGACGATGTGCGCGGCGTCGACCAGTTTTTTCGCTTCTTCAGCGTCCATCCCCGGCAGGTGAATGTTCAGTTTGGCTTCAATACCAAAACCGGTCGGCAACGGGCCGATACCCACTTCACCTTCGATAAAGGCTTCTTTAGGCATGCTGATCTTGTCGCGGCCAGCCACGAACTTCATCGCGCCGAGGAAGCAGGCAGAGTAGCCTGCGGCAAACAGCTGCTCCGGGTTGGTTACTTCACCGCCCGCGCCGCCCATCTCTTTCGGCACACCCAGTTTGACGTCGAGAACGCCGTCAGAAGAGGTTGCGCGGCCGTCACGGCCTCCGGTTGCTTTGGCTTTGGCAGTGTAAACAACTTTTTCTAAAGACATGACAGGTTCCTTATTATCTTGAGTGTTTGCTATAAAATAGCGTGCGATTTATATATCAGCATAAATACCCGAAAGGGAATTTATGCCTGGTGAAACTGTTGGCGAAACTGCTCCAGCTGCTTTTTGACGTCGTTCAGCGTTGCATCATCGCAGGCCACCGCGCAGCGTATCGCTTCGGGGATGGCTTTTGCCTGCTGCTGTAACTCACGGCCGCTTTCGCTCAGGGTGATAACCACCTGGCGTTCATCATGGCGCGAACGCTGGCGATCGATCAGCCCGGCGCTTTGCAGACGTTTTAACAGCGGCGTCAGCGTGGCGGAGTCGAGGAACAGACGCTCGCCAATCTCCGACACCGTAAGATCGTCCTTCTCCCACAGCACCAGCATGACCAGATACTGCGGATAGGTCAGGTTCATCGGCGTTAACAACTGCCGATAAAGCTTATGCAGCGCCAGGTTTGTTGAGTAGAGCGCAAAACAAAACTGGTTATCTAACGCGAGCTGCTCGTTCGCGGTGGAAGTTGAGTTTTTCTTCATGGTTTTAAATATAGGTAGCGCACGATTTAATTGCAAGTTATTTTTGGGCCGCTTAAACGCGCGGCCGTCTGCGGTAGATCCACAACCCCGGCAGGGATAAACCGATCGACAGCGCGCCAACGATCGAGCAGGCCTTCAGGAAGTTGGTCAACAGCAGGATCATTAATGCTTCACTGTAGCCGACGTGGCTAATTTTTACCGCCGAGATCATCGCCGTATAGGCTGAAATTCCCGGAAACATGGGAATGACCGCTGCCACAGTAAAGACTTTGGGGTGCGCCAGATACCATCGCGACCAGCGGATCCCAATGCAGCCTACCAGCATTGAGGCGACAAACGTCGACCATTCGATATTAAAACCCCAGTGCATCATGGCGAAACGCGATCCGTGACCGATAGCACCCAGCAGCGCGCACCAGCGCAGCGCGCGGTGAGGGACATTAAACACCATCGCAAACCCGACCGCCGGAATAGCGGCCAGGAGCATATCTTGTGCCAGTGCGTAGAAGAACGACATTATATCCATCCGCGCAGCCCCCAGAGTGTCATCGCCATCACCACGCCGATACAGGTCGCGAGTGTTAACAGGCTGGCAATCGCCCAGCGCGCCAGCCCGGTATTAATATGCCCTTTAAACATGTCGGCCACAGAGTTAATAAGCGGAAAACCCGGCACCAGCAGCAGCACGCTGGCGGCCATCGCCACCGTTGAGGAGTGCAGAAAAGCGGGCAGGGTGAGCAGCAGCCCGGAAACGGTAGTGGCGACAAAAGCGGTGATGCAAAAGTTGATTTGCGGATGCATATGCCTTCCTGCCAGCAGCAGACGGACATACATTGCGAAGCTGCTGGCGCAAAAGGTGATAAACGCACCGTCCCAGCCGCCGCGATTGAGTTTGCAGAAACAGGCGCAGGAGAGCCCGACCATTAGCGTCACCAACCAGCGCGGATAGCGCAGCGGTTTTAGCTGGGCGAAGCGTTTTTCAACATCCTGAAGATCCAGCAGCTTGTGCTCGGCGAGAATGACGATATGTTGCACCTCCGTCACCATATGCATATTGATGCCGCGATCGCTGCTTTTGCGCGTTGAGGTGAGACAGTGGCCCTCTTTAATGGTGGTTAACACAATGGCATTTGAGGAGATCAGGCTCTCGACGCTGTCCATACCGAGGGCTTTCCCCAGGCGCGTCGACAGCTCCTCCACCAGCGCGCTCTCTGCGCCATGCTGTAACAAAAAAAGGCCGCACTGAATACACAAGCGCGTAATGGTTCGCTGCGTTGAGTGGTCTGTTTGCATGCTTGCCCTGGTTATCTGGTCACACCGCTCGCAAAGGGGGAACGGAACACCTCTTTTTAGCACAAGAGCGGGTGAGGCTGGCGCTAACGCAGATCAAGAAGTGTGCAATAAATTCTGGTAATGAGTCGCCTTTGATTATTTACCATAGCAATAGACCTAAGAATATTATTACAAAGGCCATATAAATTACGGCGACATATTACGGATAATCCTGGTAAGCGTTAATATTCTTACTTTACACGGACGCTTAAATATTTATTAAGGTTATTGATCTTTTATTAACTATATACAATTTGATTGTATTCTTTTAATTATTTTATTTTTAATAAGGCACTAAGTATTTGAAGAGTCCTTGTGCTATGTTGTCACGCACGTTGGCAATATTATGATTTTAAATATTTATATTAAATAGCTAATCATAAACTCCAACAATTCTTATAACGGCTGGTTCGGAACATTATTGCTAATTTACGCAATATTGGTACCGATTGAGTAAATACTCATTACGAGGATTGATAGAGAGCGCAAATGGAAGCGGAGGTTTTTATGCTATCACCAGGCGGCAATCACGGGATTATTATTAGCCAGGCTCCCGTACTTAGGGCCGGTATTGGCAGCATATTTGAGCATCATTTTCCTGAGTATCCGGTAACGCATTACGCCACGATAGAGGAGGTCACGCTGCCGCAGTTAGCGGGTAGCGGCTTGGTTATCATTGATTTCTCCGGTGGGTTGCGGTCTGCGCAGCAGCGCTGTGAACACTACTACACCTTAATCTCGCAGTGCGATAAAACGCGCTGGCTCTTCTTTATTTCCCCAGAATTTTATCCTGATGCGGTGGACTTTTTAATCCAGCCGCAAACCATGCTGCTCGCCGATATTGAGCCGATCGAAAGTGTGGTTAATGCGCTACGCGGCGGAGATGAAAACGCTCCTAAAGTGAGTCCGACGCTACTTTCTGCGGTACGACAGCACTGTGCAGAGTCGCCAGCGCCGCGAAAATTACTCACCTTTTCCGAACGGAAAGTGTTACGCCTTCTTGGAAAGGGGTGGGGAATAAACCAAATCGCCATGTTGCTCAAAAAAAGCAACAAAACCGTCAGCGCGCAGAAAAATAGCGCAATGCGACGTTTATCGCTGCGCAGTAATGCAGATTTGTACACGTGGATTAATAGCCATCAGGGTATGAAAGAGCTGAATTTAGGATCAGCATATGGAGACCATAATGAATGGAAAACATTAGCCAAGCGGGACATGTAGCCATCATTGAAAAATGCATGATGAGTCGGGAAGGGTTGCAGAGTTTATTCAGCGAGCCCGTTTTTGCAAACTACTCTTTTCATTTTTTTAAGGATCATATTGCCTTTAGGCAGGCATTAAAAAAGTCTACCTATTTCTCGGTCATCTATTCGCTTTTTGGTCAGCGTAAAGAGCGGCGCGAATGCCTGATGTGTCTGCATCTGCTCTCGCTCTCCTGCCCGGGCGTTCAGCGCATTGTGCTGGCGGGAGATGACAGAGAAGCGCGGCTGGTGGGGCATCTCTCGCCGTCGCGCCTGCACGGTATTTTAAGTAAATCATCAGAGCTGCCGATGCTGCTTGAACAACTCACTACGCTGCTTGGCGAAACCCGGCGGGTTAACGAAAACATGATTAATCATGGCTACGTCAGCCAGTTTCGTATGCTGAGCCCAACTGAAAGGGAGATTTTGCACTATATGACGCGGGGCTTTTCCATTGCAGAGATTGCCTCGCAGCTGGACCGCAATGTGAAAACCATCCGCGCGCATAAATTTAATGCCATGACAAAATTGGGCGTGACATCCGATGTCGGTTTACTTGATGCCGCGGATATTCTGACCTGGATTCCGCCCAGTACCCGGGCGGCATCAGAGCTGATGTAACGCTCGCCACATTGCGCATAAGCGCCAGGACCGGGCCTGGCGCAGAAACACTACAGGCAAACGTCAATCCACTTTGCAGAGGTTAGTGCCGCCATGCGTTCCGGTGAGATACGGACCGCGCTATGAATAGCGCCCGCCGCCGGTAACACTTCCGGGTACTGCCTGAGCGAAACATCGCAATAGACCGCCAGCGGAGTTTCCAGCCCAAAAGGGCAGACGCCACCGACCGGATGACCAGTAATGGTGACCACTTCATCACTGCTCAACATCCGCGCTTTGGCACCAAAGGTGTTTTTCAGTTTTTTATTATCAAGCCGGGCGTCCCCTTTCGCGACAACCAGAATGACCTCGTTTTTCACCTTCAACGACAGCGTCTTGGCGATCTGTCCCGGCTCGACGCGATGGGCCGCCGCAGCCAGCGCAACGGTTGCCGTGCTTTGATTGAGTTCAATAATATCGATATCGGGGGCGTTATCGGCAAAGAATTGCCGCACGGACTGCAAACTCATGATGTTCTCCTGCGAAAGACCGCAGCTAATCTGTCACAAGCGAGTTATCTCTGTAAATAATCCTTCATGACAAACCGCTTACATTACGTTTCTCGATCCCCTTCACAATCGCGGAAACCGGTTACATGAACCAGTTGCAGTGTTGTCAGGGCAGGTTAATACTCATTTTGTCACTCCCCCTGACCCTAAAATAAAAAAGAGCCTCTTATGAAACCTACCCTACTCAGTTGTAATGCTGGCCTGACAATCAGCATGGTTTCAACCATCCGAAACCGATCGCGGCACGGCTGCACCGCTGCTGTTGCCATTACCTTGCAACTCTGACAGGAGATCGACGATGTCTGCTAACCATGCTGCGTTCAACCTTATCTTTCGGTTTATTGAAAACTACGTCAGCCCGATAGCCGGGCGTATCTCTTCCCAGCGTCACGTTATGGCGATCCGCGATGGCTTTATCTCCGCGATGCCTTTCATGATCGTCGGCTCATTTTTACTGGTGTTTGCTTACCCGCCTTTTTCGCCGGATACCACATGGGGCTTTGCCCGCGGCTGGCTGGATCTGGCGAAGCAGTATGAAGGGCGGATCCTCACGCCGTTTGATATGACGATGGGGATCATGTCGATCTACATTTGCGCCGCTATCGCCTACAACCTTGGCAAGCACTACGCGAAGTCATATCAGCTTGATCCCTTTATGTGCGCAATGCTCTCGCTGATGGCATTTTTACTGGTTGCCGCGCCGAAAACCAGCGGCACGCTGCCGGTGGACAGCCTTGGCGGCACCGGGATTTTCACCGCGATCCTGGTGGCAATCTACTGCGTAGAGATGATGCGGTTTCTGAAGGCGCACAATATCGGCATCCGCTTGCCGGACCAGGTGCCGCCGATGATTAAGAACTCCTTCGATCTGCTGATTCCGGTGCTGGTGGTGGTACTGACGCTCTATCCGCTCAGCCTGCTGATTCAGTCCCAGTTCAACATGCTCATCCCGCAGGCGATCATGGCGCTGTTTAAACCGCTGGTGTCGGCGGCAGACTCTCTGCCTGCGATCCTGCTGGCGGTGATCATTGGTCATCTGCTCTGGTTTGCCGGTATCCACGGCGCAGCGATTGTCTCCGGCATGCTGCAAATGTTCTGGCTGACCAACCTGGGTATCAACCAGAGCGCGCTGGCACAGAGCGCGCCGCTGCCGCACATCTTTATGGAGGCATTCTGGACCTTCTTTATTGTGATTGGTGGGTCGGGTGCGACGATGGGGCTGGTGTTCTGCTACCTGCGCAGCCGCTCGGTCCATTTACGATCGATTGGCCGTCTCAGCGTTGTGCCAAGCTTGTTTAACATTAATGAACCGGTGATTTTCGGCACGCCGATTGTGATGAATCCGGTGTTCTTTATCCCCTTCCTGCTGGCACCGACGCTCAACGCGATCATTGCCTGGGCGGTGATGAAGATGGATCTGATTGGCCGCGTGATTTCGGTTGTGCCGTGGACTGCACCCGCGCCGATTGGTGCCGCGTGGGCACTAGGCTGGGATTTCCGTGCCGCCGTGCTGGTTCTGCTCCTCGCCGCGATCTCGGCGGTTATTTACTACCCCTTCTTCAAGGTGTATGAGAAGCAGCTGCTGGAGCAAGAGGCAGAAGAGGCGCGCCGCGCAGAAGAGGAGAATCGACAGGTTGCCTGATACAAAAAAGGGGCGAATCATCGCCCCTTTTTATTCCAGCGTACAACGCTATTTCAGCGTGCAATCGCCACACTGCTGAACATCCGGCAGGCGATAGCGCTGGCAGCACGTCCGGCGAACCAGCGCGCCGTCGCGCAGCACTACCGTGCGCCACAGCGGGTTGTCGCTTCCGTCGGCAAGCGATTTTTCGAAAAAGCAGATTTGGCGCAGGGCCGCGAGCCGGGCTTCGCCGATAAGCGGTATCATCTCGCCCAGATACCAATTAATCAGGTAACCGGTGTTGCTCCAGATAAGTTTGCCATTGATGTCGCCCGTCGCTTCCAGCGCCTTTATTACCGGTTGAATGGTCTGGGTGACCAGGGCAGCAATACGTTCCGCATCATTTTTCAGCGTCAGGCTGTGATCCTGCTGAACATCGATCCAGAAGCAGGCGGCGCGCCCGCTTTCATGAAATTCGACGTGGAAGTTATCGGGGTCTAAATCCAGCGCGTTTTTTTGCGTTAACAGCGTCAGCAACAGTGGCGGCACCATCAGCCCGAGATACCATTGCGCCCACAGCGAGAGCAGCGGTTTGCTTTCACGCGGCTGAGTAGGATTGTTACGGTAAATATGATCGGAGTAGGTGGCAATAAGCGAGCTTAGCGCCGTTGGGCGCGACCACTCTGCCAGGGTCATCGCCTGATGAGGCGCATCTTCATTAAGGCGAAGGAAATCGAGCAGATGGGCCCGCGTGCTGGCAATGGCGTCCCGCATGGCAGTCGCCAGCGAGTCGCGCTCATCATGAAGCGGGCTTTGCCAGATAACATGTTGCGTAATCGATGCGGTACGGTATGCCATAGCCCCAGCTGGAGAAGGAATCTAAATGATAATGATTGCCAATCCTATCCAGAGGCGAAACCGATAGCAAGATGTTTATCGTAAAGTTAGCGCCAGCGCACATCAGGCGATCTGTAAGTCTCCGCTGACCAGAATACTGTTACGGCCTAAGTGCTTGGCTTCATACAGCGCTTTATCCGCCTGCGTCAGCGCGGCATCAATATCGTTATTCTGCAACGGCGCAATACCGATACTGACGGTGACATTAGTGGCGACGCTTTCATTAAACATATGGGGGATCTTCAGGTCGTAGACCCGCTGGCGGATATGCTCTGCGGCCATCCGCGCCTGATCCTGGTCGATGTTATTCAACAAAATCATGAACTCTTCGCCACCGAAGCGCGCCACGATATCCCGTGAGCGCACCGCGTCGCGCAGCGCAGCAGAGACGCGGATAAGCGCCTGGTCGCCCATCATGTGCCCGTAATGGTCGTTATAGGCTTTGAAGTGATCGATATCCAACAGCAGGACAAAACGGCTGCTGTCATCGACAGCAAGCAGGTTATCGAGTTTATGCTGCAATCCGCGGCGGTTATAGAGACCGGTGAGTGGGTCGAGCATGCTCAGGTCGTTAAGCGTTTTCCGCTCCTGCATCAGGCGCTGCATCAAAGCGCGGGCGAAGCTATCGTTACGCTTCTGAATCGCATGCTGAATAGCAATGCCGATAACGGGTAGAGAGAAGCTATAGATGAGGCGCATGCAGCTTTCAGATTCATTCAGCCACAAACAGGTTACAAAAAGCGGTAGGGAGTGGAGCAGGAAGGCGATGACATTATTGGAGAAAGCGATAGTGCCAATAAACAGAACGCTGAGCAGCGCAATTAACAGATAGGCCGAAGCATCATCTCCTATCAGTTTCGCTTTAAGAACCACATGCCACGCCCAAAGGCAGCCAAACAGCAGTGAGATCAGTGTGATGTTGATTTTGCTTCTGGGGTAAAATTTGTGCCACGCGGGCAATACCGCGCTGAGCGTGAAGATCGCGCCAACCGGCACGGTCACAGCGTGCAGATTGTAGAGCGGCACCATCATAGAAAAGAGTGCTGAAATGGCGTTGAGCAGTAAAAAGAGACGTAGGGACAATCGATATCTCTTATTACAAAGAGATTGCCATGTTTGTGATGTCATACCTATAAGTCGTATTTATCCGCAGTTTTTCAGTGCGTTATGAGTCGTAAAATAAAGTTACGCAATGAAATCGTCATCGCGAAATATTAGTAATAAGAATTTTTATTTAAGCGGTGCTTAATTTATCACCTTACTGAATGGCTGTCATTAGAAGATGCAGAATCTTCAGACAGTACGACCTCGCTGACAAATGAGAAATTTTATCATATGATATTGGTTATCATTCGTGATTGAAGAGATGAAACCATGCTGCAGCGCGCGTTGGGAAGTCGTTGGGGGATCGTTTTTCCGGGCATGATTGTGGCCGCATTAGTGCTGGCAGACCTTTCGGTCAACAGCTGGCGCGCGGTAATTTTACTGGGTTTGTTATTGACGCCAGTAATGCTTTACCACAAACGGTTACGTCATTACGTCCTGTTGCCATCAAGCATTGCTCTGATTGGCGGAGTCATTTTGATGCTGCTGAATTTGAAAATGATGATGTAACAGAAGGGGAGAGAAGAGGGGTGAGCAAGATATCTGGTGCGAGGGGGGGGACTTGAACCCCCACGTCCGTAAGGACACTAACACCTGAAGCTAGCGCGTCTACCAATTCCGCCACCTTCGCACAGTCATCTTACTTGTAGATATCGCCTCGTTGGTGCGAGGGGGGGGACTTGAACCCCCACGTCCGTAAGAACACTAACACCTGAAGCTAGCGCGTCTACCAATTCCGCCACCTTCGCACAGTGCGAGCGATATCTGCGTGGTTTATGGTGCGAGGGGGGGGACTTGAACCCCCACGTCCGTAAGGACACTAACACCTGAAGCTAGCGCGTCTACCAATTCCGCCACCTTCGCATACCATCGATACCAGAAGTATCGTTACCACGGAGGCGCATTCTAGATGTTTTCAACTTTTCGTCAACAGTTAATTGCGCGCAGAGTCGTCGATTGCTGCAAAAATGGGCGTCGGCTAACAGCCAGGGAAATTCACCCGGCGAGCAGGCCCGCCGGGGAGAGGGCTTATTTCTTCAGTGCCTGGCGCGTCATCACGGTGCGGTAAACCTTAAAGCGTCCGGTCTGCGCGATCACTTCATGGAAACCGAAGGTTTGATCCAGCACGTCCGGATAGGGCAGGAAGGCGTTCGCCACAATGCGCAACTCGCCGCCGCTGTTGAGATGACGAACCGCGCCGCGAATCAGTGTTTGTGCCGCTTCGAGGCTGGTCTGCAACCCGTCATGGAACGGCGGATTGGAGATGATCATATCGAAGCGACCGGTCACCTCAGAGAAGACATTACTGGCGAAAACCTCGCCCTCAAGCCCGTTCGCCGCAAGCGTCGCGCGGCTGGCTTCAATCGCCGGTGCCGAGACGTCACACAGGGTCAAACGTACTTTCGGCGAATGGCTTGCCAGCGCCGCCGCCAACACGCCAGTGCCGCAGCCAACATCCAGCACTTTGCCTTTGGTATGCGGCGTCAGCGTGGAGAGCAGCAACTGGCTGCCCACATCCAGCCCATCGCGGCTAAAGACGCCCGGCATGGTTTTAATGGTCAGGGAGTCCAGCGCGTACTCGCCCCAGAAACCGTCAGGATCAAAGGCAGGATTTTTATCGAGGCGGCCATGATAAAGCCCACAGCGACGCGCGCTGTCGACTTTATTCAGCGTGCAATACTCAGCCAGCATCTGCTCGGCGCTGCGCACGCCGCTGCGGTTTTCGCCAACCACAAAAATATCCGTTCCCACCGGCAGCAGCGAAAGCAAATTCATCAGTTGAAACAGCGCTTCCGGCTTATTTTTCGGCCAGTAATAAATAAGCGTATCGCTCTCGCCAATCATCGCGCTATCCGCCACCAGGCTAAAACTGGCGCGCTCGCCCATCTGCTGGCTCAGGGTTTGCCATTGATGAAACTGTTGGGTCCAGGCACGGCTCGCGGCACTCTCCAGACGAGCAGGCAGGTCATCCTGCAGATCACCGGCAAAAAGAATATGGTTAGATTCGAAATCATCACTGTGGCGCAGCAAGACTTCACTTGCCGGGGTAAAAGCAGACATTACGTGTTCCTCTTTAAACTGAGCCGGCGATTATACACGTTATCCTTCGCGCTGCCTCTTTGTTGGCTGCGTCTTCATACCCCAGTCACTTACTCTTGTAAGCTCCTGGGGATATTCATCCTTGCCGCCTCGACGCAACACGAATGATTTTGTGTAACACGTTATCCTTCACTCTGCATCTTTGTTGGCTGCGTCTTTATCCCTATACGCCGCGTGTTGATGGCGCATTTTCGACGAGTTTGTTATATTTGCGCGCCTGATACAGGAGTGTTTCACGATGACTTCCCGACGCGACTGGCAATTACAGCAACTGGGCATTACCCAGTGGACCCTGCGCCGCCCGACGGCGTTACAGGGCGAGATCGCCATTTCGCTGCCCGCGCATATTCGTCTGGTAATGGTCTCGCCGGCGCTGCCTGCATTAAACGATCCGCTTGTCACCGACGTGCTGCGTGCCCTGACCGTGACGGCAGATCAGGTGCTGCAACTCACCCCGGATCGCGTCGCGATGCTGCCGCCTGAGAGCCATTGCAACAGCTGGCTGCTGGGCATTGATGCGCCGCTGCCGCTGTCGGGCGCGCAGGTCTCGACGCCCGCTGTTGATGAGCTACGCGCAAACCCTGCGGCACGCGCCGCCTTATGGCAACAAATCTGCGAACATGAACACGATTTCTTCCCTCAGCACGACTGATCTGCCCCGCGCTTACGAAATAGAGACCCGGGCGCACGCCTTCCCCTGGAGCGAAAAAACGCTCGCCAGCAATCAGGGGGAGCGCTACCTCAACTATCGGCTGATGGTGGGCGACGAGATGGCAGCCTTCGCCATTACGCAGGTGGTGCTTGATGAAGCCACGCTATTCAATATCGCCGTCGATCCCGCCTGGCAGCGCCAGGGGCTGGGCCGCCAGTTGCTTGAACATCTGATCAGCGAGCTGGAAAAGCGCGATGTGTTGACGCTGTGGCTGGAGGTTCGCGCCTCTAACCAGCCCGCCATTGCGCTGTATGAAAGTTTAGGTTTTAACGAAGCGACTATCAGGCGCAACTACTATCCCACGACCCACGGGCGTGAGGATGCCATCATCATGGCGCTTCCTCTGTAATTGAATAAAGGTGATGTAATGAAATGGGACTGGATACTCTTTGACGCTGACGAAACGCTGTTCACCTTCGACTCGTTTGGCGGCTTACAACGGATGTTTCTTGACTATAGCGTGACATTCACCGACCAGGATTTCGCAGAATATCAATCTGTTAATAAACCTTTATGGGTCGATTACCAGAACGGCGCCATCACCGCGCTACAGTTGCAGCATCAGCGTTTCCAGAGCTGGTCCGAGCGGCTGGATGTGCCGCCGGGCATGCTTAATGAAGCTTTTCTTAACGCGATGGCGGAAATCTGCGCGCCGCTGCCGGGTGCGGTGTCGCTGCTCGACAGCCTGAAGGGCAAAGTGAAAATCGGCATCATCACCAACGGTTTTACCGCCTTGCAGCAAATCCGGCTGGAACGCACCGGCCTGCGCGACTATTTTGATCTGTTAGTGATTTCTGAACAGGTTGGCGTGGCTAAACCGGATCCGCGCATCTTTGAGTATGCGCTGAAGCAGGCCGGTAACCCATCCCGCGATCGCGTCTTAATGGTTGGCGACACGGCGGAGTCAGATATTCTGGGCGGCATCAACGCGGGGCTCTCGACCTGCTGGCTCAATGCCCACAACCGCGCGCTGCCTGAAGGTATCAACCCGACCTGGACGGTGACGTCCCTGAACGAACTGGAGCAACTCCTGTGTAAACATTGATTGTCTGCACTCAACCGTTGAGTACAATAGCCGCATTTTTCGTCTTTAACGCGGGGCTCAGTGCCGCGCAATTACACAGAAGATCTCAATTATGACGTTGTCTCCTTATTACCAAGAGGTAGCGAAGCGCCGCACGTTCGCTATCATCTCGCACCCCGATGCCGGTAAAACTACCATCACCGAAAAGGTGCTGCTGTTCGGACAGGCGATCCAGACCGCTGGTACTGTAAAAGGCCGTGGCTCCAACCAGCATGCAAAATCTGACTGGATGGAGATGGAGAAGCAGCGTGGTATCTCCATTACCACGTCCGTGATGCAGTTCCCGTACCGCGAGAACCTGATCAACCTGCTCGACACCCCGGGGCACGAAGACTTCTCCGAAGATACCTACCGCACCTTAACCGCCGTTGACTGCTGTCTGATGGTGATCGATGCGGCTAAGGGCGTCGAAGATCGTACCCGTAAGCTGATGGAAGTGACCCGTCTGCGCGATACGCCGATCCTCACCTTTATGAACAAACTCGACCGTGACATCCGCGATCCGATGGAGCTGCTGGATGAAGTAGAGAGCGAGCTGAAGATCGCCTGCGCGCCGATCACCTGGCCGATTGGCTGCGGCAAGCTGTTCAAAGGGGTTTACCACCTCTATAAAGATGAAACCTACCTTTATCAGACCGGTAAAGGCCACACCATCCAGGAAGTCCGCATCGTTAAAGGGCTTGATAACCCGGAGCTGGATGCCGCCGTCGGTGAGGATCTGGCCCAGCAGCTGCGCGATGAGCTGGAGCTGGTGCAGGGTGCCTCCAATGAGTTCGACCAGGATCTCTTCCTGAGCGGCGCGCTGACGCCGGTCTTCTTCGGCACCGCGCTCGGTAACTTTGGCGTCGATCATATGCTGGATGGCCTGGTTGAATGGGCACCGCCGCCGATGCCGCGTAAAACCGACGTGCGCGAAGTGAAAGCGGACGACGAGAAGTTCACCGGCTTTGTCTTTAAGATCCAGGCCAACATGGATCCGAAGCACCGTGACCGCGTTGCCTTTATGCGCGTGGTTTCCGGGCGCTACGAAAAAGGGATGAAGCTGCGCCAGGTTCGTACCGGTAAAGATGTGGTGATCTCCGATGCGCTGACCTTTATGGCAGGCGACCGTTCTCACGTTGAAGAAGCCTACCCGGGCGACATCATCGGTCTGCACAACCACGGCACCATTCAGATTGGCGACACCTTCACGCAGGGTGAAATGATGAAGTTCACCGGCATCCCGAACTTTGCCCCTGAGCTCTTCCGCCGTATTCGCCTGCGCGACCCGCTGAAACAGAAACAGCTGCTTAAAGGTCTGGTTCAGCTTTCAGAAGAGGGCGCGGTGCAGGTCTTCCGCCCGATTGCCAACAACGATCTGATTGTCGGCGCGGTGGGTGTGCTGCAGTTTGATGTGGTAGTAGCGCGTCTGAAGAGCGAATACAACGTCGAAGCGGTCTATGAGTCCGTCAACGTGGCAACCGCGCGTTGGGTAGAGAGCAGCGATGTGAAGAAGTTCGAAGAGTTCAAGCGTAAGAACGAGATCCAGCTGGCGCTCGATGGCGGCGATAACCTGACCTATATCGCGCCGACCATGGTTAACCTCAACCTGACCCAGGAGCGTTACCCGGAAGTGACCTTCCATAAAACCCGCGAACACTAATCCCTCTACGGAGCGCGGCAGAAGCCGCGCTCCGGCCTCTTTTCCACCCTGCCGTTTCTTGCGGAAAGTTCTTAAAACCCTCGCTTTTTCTGTCTGTTGCTCGCTTTTTACGCACTCCAACAGGATCTTTGTCGATAGTGATCTATATTTAACAAAGTGATGACAAGGTGCGTGGCCGAAAGTACTGCTCAATACGTGTTTAATGGTCTTTTATCCACTCAACCCATCACAAGATAACATTAACAACTGCATCAGCGCAGCGATTTGCCGGAATGTGATCGCAACCATTGACGTTGATACGGTGAGTTTCACCGCAGCAGTTGGCAGCTTCTTGCTGCAGCGGCCCAAATGGTGGGCAAACATACAGGAATAACATCGATGACTATGACAAAGCTGACTCTTTCTAAAACCCTGCTGGCTATTACGCTGGGCTCTGTTCTGACCACGGGTTCTGCCCTGGCGGCGGAAACCACCACTGATAAAGCGCAAAGCACCGCGTCCAGTGCAGGGGACAAAATTGATAGCTCTATGAATAAAGTCGGTGGATTCATGGACGACAGTACCATTACTGCAAAAGTTAAAGCGGCGCTGGTCGATCATGAAAGCATTAAAAGCACCGATATCTCCGTGAAAACGGACAAAAAAGTGGTAACCCTGAGCGGTTTCGTCGAAAGCCAGAAACAGGCTGAAGAGGCGGTTTCCGTGGCGAAAGGTGTAGAAGGTGTAGCTTCTGTAAGCGACAAACTGCACGTTCGCGATGCGAAAGAGAGCACTGCAAAAGGTTACGCGGGTGATACCGCCACCACCAGCGAAATCAAAGCGAAGCTGCTGGCCGATGAAAACGTCCCGTCCCGTATGGTGAAAGTGGAAACCACTGACGGCGTTGTTCAGTTATCCGGTACGGTGGAATCCAAGGCTCAAAGTGAGCGCGCTGAAAGCATCGCCAAAGCAGTTGATGGCGTGAAAAGCGTGAAGAACGACCTGAAAGTTAAATAAGAGTACGTGAGAAAATCCGCGCCTGGCGATGTCCGGGCGCGATAGATACTTGGCAGGAAATATCGCGGATGGGCATCTGAGAGCCCATCGCTTGCGGTCGACATTAACTATGGTTAAGGAGAGTTTTATGTTTCGTTGGGGCATTATTTTTCTGGTTATCGCGTTAATTGCCGCCGCTCTGGGCTTTGGTGGATTGGCAGGTACAGCAGCCGGTGCGGCGAAAATCGTCTTCATCGTTGGTATCGTTCTGTTCCTGGTCAGCCTGTTCATGGGTCGTCGGCGCCCGTAGCGTTTAACACGCTTAAACTTCGGTTACATTAAAGCCAGTCCTCGTGACTGGCTTTGCTGTTTCAGGGTCTTAAATATTGCGCTACTTTGTTGTGACAATTGCTTAAAAGGAAAACGAAGTGGGGCAACATATTCCCATCACGCTCGGCAATATTGCGCCGCTGGCGCTGAAACCCTTTCGACCGGGACGTCTGGCACTGGTGTGCGAAGGCGGTGGCCAGCGCGGCATCTTTACCGCGGGCGTGCTGGATGAGTTTATGCGCGCCGACTTCAACCCTTTCGATCTCTTCTTTGGCACCTCTGCCGGCGCGCAGAACCTGTCGGCGTATGTCTGCAACCAACCGGGTTACGCGCGTAAAGTGATTATGCGCTACACCACCCGACGGGAATTTTTCGACCCGCTGCGCTTTGTGCGCGGGGGCAACCTTATCGATCTTGACTGGCTGGTTAACGCCACCGCGACGGAGATGCCACTGGCAATGGATCATGGCGTACGCGCTTTTGACGCCGGCAAAGCCTTTTACATGTGCGCCTGCCGCCAGGATGATTATTCGGCGGAGTATTTTTTACCCAATCACCAGACATGGCTCGATCTGATCCGTGCCTCAAGCGCCATTCCAGGCTTTTATCGCACCGGCGTGGCGCTGAGCGGCGTGAACTACCTTGATGGTGGCGTTAGCGACGCCATACCCGTGCAGGAAGCCGCGCGTCGTGGGGCCGACACCATCGTGGTGATCCGCACCGTGCCGTCGCAGATGTACTACACGCCGCAGTGGTTTAAGCGTATGGAGCGCTGGCTCGGCGAAAGCAGCCTGCAGTCGCTGGTCAACCTGGTGCAGCACCATGAGAAGAGCTATCTCGCCACGCAGCAGTTTATTGAATCCCCGCCGGGCAAGCTGCGCATCATCGAAATCTACCCGCCGAAGCTATTAAAAAGCATGGCGCTCGGCAGCCGTTTACCGGCGCTACGGGAAGATTATAAAATTGGCCGCTTGTGCGGGCGCTACTTCCTGGCGACGGTGGGCAAACTGCTGGCGGAGACGCCGCCGCTGCTGCGCTATACGCCGGTGGTCGCGCCGACCACGCGCGTGGTGCCGCCCGCCGAAGTGGCGAACGACGCGCTTGATCTGCCGCTGGTGACCGCGCCGGAGGCCAATGATATTTCGCTCAATAACGAGGACAGCGCGTGAGTTTTCGCTTTATCGATACCCACTGCCATTTCGATTTTGAACCCTTCAAAGGCGATGAAGCGGCCAGTATCGCCCGCGCGGCAGAGGCGGGCGTCGAGCGCATTATTGTGCCTGCCATCGCTGCCCAATATTTTGACCGCGTCTGCAAGCTTGCACAGCAGCATCACGCCCTCTATGCCGCGCTCGGCCTGCACCCGATTGTGGTGGAGGAGCATACGCAGCAGAGCCTTGAAGAGCTGGATGCGCTGCTTGCCACCCGGCCTGAGAAGGTGATCGCCATCGGCGAAATCGGCCTCGACCTTTATCGCGATAATCCGCAGTTTGAACGCCAGCAGGAGTTGCTTGATGCGCAGCTAAAAATGGCGAAGCGCTATGATTTGCCGGTGCTTCTTCACTCCCGCCGCACCCATGACAAGCTGGCGATGCAGTTGAAAAAGCATAACCTGCCGCGAACCGGCGTGGTGCACGGCTTTGCCGGTAGCCTGCAACAGGCGCAGCGTTTTATCGATCTTGGCTACTGCATCGGCGTTGGCGGCACGATTACCTATCCGCGCGCCAGCAAAACCCGCGATGTGATGGCGCAGCTGCCGCTCGCCTCGCTGCTGCTTGAAACCGACGCGCCCGATATGCCGCTGAACGGCTTTCAGGGGCAGCCCAACCGCCCGGAGCGGGCGGCAAACGTTTTTGCAACCCTCTGCGAGCTGCGCCAGGAAGCGCCGGATGTGATTGCTAATGCACTGTTTCACAATACCCAACGGCTCTTCGCTCTGCCTGATTCGCGGCTGTAACGCTTTTTCGTCGGCAGGCAGACTCTCCTGTGTTAAAATTCTCACATTCAAATGGCGTGGGCTTGCTGCGGCTGCCTCCACGCGTGGTCGCCTTTCTGTACCAGAATAATTTGATCAATGTCTCGTTGCAGTTATGCAAGCGTAAGCAAACTTTTTGCTAACTGTGATGCGTGTCGAAGTGTAATTGTGGGTGAATGTTAGAATACTCACAAAACCGAACTGAAACCGGCATTATGCCGTCGGAGAGAATATGACTGATTTAACTGCCAGCAGCCTGCGCGCGCTGAAACTGATGGACTTGACCACCCTGAATGATGACGACACCAATGAGAAAGTCATTGCGCTGTGCCATCAGGCGAAAACCCCGGTCGGCAATACTGCCGCGATCTGTATCTATCCACGTTTTATCCCGATTGCGCGTAAGACCCTGAACGAGCAGGGGACGCCAGAGATCCGCATCGCTACCGTCACCAACTTCCCGCACGGTAATGACGATATCGGGATTGCGCTGGCGGAAACCCGCGCGGCCATCGCCTACGGCGCGGACGAAGTGGACGTTGTTTTCCCTTACCGCGCGCTGATTGCCGGTAACGAGCAGGTCGGTTTCGATCTGGTGAAAGCGTGTAAAGAGGCCTGTGCGGCGGCGAATGTGCTGCTGAAAGTGATCATCGAAACCGGTGAGCTGAAAGAGGAGGCATTGATTCGCAAAGCTTCTGAAATCGCAATCAAAGCCGGGGCTGATTTTATTAAAACTTCCACCGGTAAAGTGCCGGTCAACGCTACGCCTGAGAGCGCGCGCATCATGCTGGAAGTGATCCGCGATATGGGCGTGGAAAAAAGCGTTGGTTTTAAACCGGCGGGCGGCGTGCGCACGGCGGAAGATGCGCAGCAGTACCTGGCGATTGCCGATCAGCTGTTTGGCGCCGACTGGGCCGATGCGCGTCACTACCGCTTTGGCGCGTCCAGCCTGCTGGCGAGCCTGCTGAAAGCGCTCGGTCACGGCGACGGTAAAAGCGGCAGCGCTTACTGATAATTGCCTGATGGCGCTGCGCCATCACTAGCCATATTGCCGGGCTGAATCTGTTGCCCGGCCCTCTCTATCCTCAGGGGGTTACCTTGTTTCTCGCTCAAGAAATTATTCGTAAAAAACGCGATGGCATCGCGCTGAGTGATGAAGAAATCCGTTTCTTTATCAACGGAATTCGCGATAACACCGTTTCTGAAGGGCAAATCGCCGCGCTGGCGATGACCATTTTCTTCCACGATATGAGCATGCCAGAGCGCGTCTCGCTGACCATGGCGATGCGTGATTCCGGAACCGTGCTTGACTGGAAAAGCCTCGATCTTAATGGCCCGGTGGTGGATAAGCACTCCACCGGCGGCGTTGGCGATGTGACATCGTTGATGCTCGGCCCGATGGTGGCAGCCTGCGGCGGCTATATCCCGATGATCTCCGGGCGCGGCCTCGGCCATACGGGCGGCACGCTCGATAAGCTGGAAGCGATTCCGGGCTTTGATATTTTCCCCTCCGACCAGCGTTTTCGCGACATCATCAAAGAGGTGGGCGTGGCGATTATCGGCCAGACCAACTCGCTGGCACCGGCGGATAAGCGCTTCTACGCCACCCGCGATATCACCGCCACCGTTGACTCCATTCCGCTGATTACCGCTTCGATCCTCGCCAAAAAACTGGCGGAAGGGCTTGATGCGCTGGTGATGGATGTGAAGGTGGGCAGCGGGGCGTTTATGCCGACCTATGAGCGTTCAGAACAGCTGGCGGAAGCGATTGTGGGCGTTGCCAACGGTGCGGGCGTGCGCACGACCGCGCTGCTGACCGATATGAATCAGGTGCTGGCCTCCAGCGCCGGTAACGCAGTGGAAGTGCGCGAAGCGGTGCAGTTCCTGACGGGTGAATACCGTAATCCGCGCCTGTTTGAGGTGACGATGGCCCTCAGCGCCGAAATGCTCATCTCCGGCAAACTGGCGAAAGATGACGCTGACGCGCGCGCCAAATTGCAGGCGGTGCTGGATAACGGTAAAGCGGCCGAGATTTTCGGGCGCATGGTCGCCGCGCAGAAAGGCCCCCATGATTTTGTTGAGAACTACGATCGCTATTTACCGACGGCGACCCTGAGCAAGGCGGTGTACGCCGACGATGAAGGGTTTGTCAGCGCAATGGATACCCGCGAACTGGGTATGGCGGTGGTCTCGCTGGGCGGCGGTCGTCGTCAGGCATCCGATACCATTGATTACAGCGTTGGCTTAACCGATATGGTGCGCCTCGGTGAACAGGTTGATGGCCAACGCCCGCTCGCCATTATTCACGCTAAAGATGAAGCCAGCTGGCAGAGCGCCGCACAGGTGGTGAAAGCGGCGATAAGTGTGAGCGACCGCGCACCAAAAGAGACACCGACGGTCTATCGCCGCATTACTGAATAGCGGTATACTGATCTGATCGCTTTTTTTCAAAGCACAAGGTACGGAGAACATATGAAACGTGCATTTATCATGGTGCTGGACTCTTTCGGCATCGGCGCGACAGAAGACGCGGATCGCTTCGGCGACGCGGGTTCCGACACTCTCGGCCACATCGCTGAAGCCTGTGCGAAAGGTGAAGCAGATACCGGGCGCAAAGGTCCGCTTAATCTACCGAATCTCACTCGCCTCGGGCTTGCGAAAGCCCACGAAGGCGCAACCGGCGAGATCCCTGCCGGTATGGACGGCAACGCCGAGATTATTGGCGCGTATGCCTGGGCGCATGAACTCTCTTCCGGGAAAGATACGCCGTCAGGCCACTGGGAAATCGCCGGTGTACCAGTACTTTTCGACTGGGGCTACTTCAGCGATACCGAAAACAGCTTCCCGCAGGAGCTGCTGGATAAGCTGGTCGAGCGCGCTAACCTGCCGGGTTATCTCGGCAACTGCCACTCCTCCGGGACGGTCATTCTTGACCAGCTCGGCGAAGAGCATATGAAAACCGGCAAGCCGATTTTCTATACCTCTGCCGACTCGGTGTTCCAGATTGCCTGCCACGAAGAGACCTTTGGTCTCGATAAGCTCTATGAGCTGTGCGAAATTGCCCGTGAAGAGCTGACCGAAGGCGGCTACAACATTGGCCGCGTTATCGCGCGTCCGTTTGTGGGCGACAAAGCGGGTAACTTCCAGCGTACCGGCAACCGTCACGATCTGGCCGTTGAGCCGCCGTCCGCGACGGTGCTGCAAAAACTGGTCGAGGAGAAGGATGGGCAGGTGGTCTCCGTCGGTAAAATCGCCGATATCTACGCCAACTGCGGTATCACCAAAAAAGTGAAGGCTACCGGCCTCGACGCGCTGTTTGATGCCACCATCACCGAGATGAAAGAAGCGGGTGATAAGACCATCGTCTTTACCAACTTCGTCGATTTTGACTCCTCCTGGGGTCATCGCCGCGATGTCGCCGGTTATGCGGGCGGGCTGGAGCTGTTCGACCGCCGTCTGCCGGAGCTGATGGAGCTGGTGGGTGAAGATGATATCCTGATCCTCACCGCCGACCACGGCTGCGATCCGACCTGGAAAGGCACCGATCATACCCGCGAACACATTCCGGTACTGATCTACGGCCCGAAAGTAAAAGCAGGCTCGCTGGGACACCGCGAGACCTTCGCTGATATTGGTCAGACGATCGCCCGCTACTTCGGCGTCTCTGATATGGAGTATGGCAAAGCCATGTTCTGATCTTTTTGGGCGGGGTCTTTCCCGCCCTCCATTTTCTAACAAGTCAAAGGAAGCAACGATGGCAACCCCACATATCAATGCAGAAATGGGCGATTTCGCGGACGTCGTACTGATGCCGGGCGACCCGCTGCGCGCAAAGCACATCGCCGAAACGTTTCTCGAAGATTATCGTGAAGTGAACAACGTGCGCGGCATGCTGGGCTACACCGGCACCTACAAAGGCCGCAAAATCTCTGTAATGGGTCACGGTATGGGTATTCCCTCCTGCTCCATCTACACCAAAGAGCTGATCACCGATTTTGGCGTCAAAAAGATCATCCGCGTCGGCTCCTGCGGTGCCGTGCGTATGGATGTGAAACTGCGTGACATCGTGATCGGTATGGGTGCCTGCACCGACTCCAAAGTGAACCGTATGCGTTTCAAGGATCACGACTTCGCAGCAATCGCGGATTTCGACATGGTGCGTAACGCGGTTGACGCGGCGAAAAACCTTGGCGTCGACGCGCGCGTGGGTAACCTCTTCTCCGCCGATCTCTTCTACTCCCCGGATGGCGAGATGTTCGACGTGATGGAGAAGTACGGCATTCTCGGCGTTGAGATGGAAGCGGCGGGTATCTACGGCGTTGCGGCAGAGTTCGGTGCGAAAGCGCTGACTATCTGCACCGTTTCCGACCATATCCGCACCCACGAGCAGACCACCTCCGATGAGCGTCAAACCACGTTCAACGACATGATCAAAATCGCGCTGGAATCTGTCCTGCTGGGCGACAACGCGTAATTTTGCCTGCCGGGCGGCGGTAAGCTTGCCCGGCATTTTACCCCTCACTATCTATTCATCTTTTGATGCATATCTGCATTATTTTGTTTGTAAATCAAAATAATAGTGATTGAGAATCTATTCACGTATCTATTCAGACCTGATACGCACAGCGCCAGGCTTACTGTTCTATCGCACTGCCTGCACAATCCACGCCGACAGTTCGCGCAGCTCCTGTTGCTGCTGCGGGAAATCCACCAGTAGCGCATCGCACGCCTGCGCCAGCATATCGGCGCGATAGAGGCAGCCCTGCAAACGTGCCGCCAGCGCCTCCAGCGGTGCCGGGTTCAGGCTGTCGGTAAAGATCTGCGTGCGGGTAATGTGTCCCTTTTCGACATCAAAGTGCAGCTCCACGCCGCCCCAGGTAAAACGCTCATCCAGCAAATGGCTGAAGGCCGGAGCCTGGCCGAAGTTCCACTCCCAGCTGCTCTGGCGGGCAAAGGTTTCAGCAAAGTTCGGCAGGTCTGGCGTTTTGTCCGGCGAGATAATCTCTGCTTCGACACGTTCGCCATAGTGCTCAAAGAAGGCTTCGGTAACGGCGGCGCAAATCTGCTCATGGGTGATACCCGGCAGTAGATCGACCAGATTCGCCACCCGACCGCGTACGGAGGTGATGCCTTTGGCCTGCAACTTCTTCTTATCCGGGTTGAGATAGTTCGCCAGACGGCTGAGATCGGCGTTGAGCAGCAGCGTCCCGTGGTGAAAGCCGCGATCCGGCGTTTCGCGATAGGCCGAGCCGGAGATTTTACGATCTCCCTCGGCGGTCTTCACCACCAGGTCGTTGCGCCCGGAGGCTTCCGCGTTAATGCCCAGCGCCTGTAGCGCATTGAGCACAATGGTGGTGGAGACGGTTTTGTCATACTCCGGCTTGCCGGCCATAAAGGTAAAACAGGTATTGCCGAGATCGTGGAACACCGCGCCGCCACCGCTGCTGCGCCTTGCCAGCCGCACATTGTCCTCTTCCATGCGGCGAGTGTTGCACTCCTTCCACGGATTCTGCGCCCGGCCAATCACCACCGTATCGGCGTTGCGCCAGAGAAACAGCACCCGCTGCGTAGCGGGCATCTGGCGGAAAATCGACTCCTCAACTGCCAGGTTAAACCACGGATCGTAAGAGTCGGAGATAAGAAGACGAAGCGTCGACATAGGCGATATCCTTGCTAAAAATCAGGGGGCGGACGGGAAGCCGCTGCGGCTACTCTCGCTTTTCCTGTTCATCCTCTTCCGGCACCGCTTTATTGGCCGTCAGCAGGAAGGGGGACTGCTGCCAGCGGGTGCGTTTACCCTGCAACAGGGTGCGCGTCAGCACCACGCCGATCGCCAGGGAGAGCAGCAGCATCAGACGCAGAATATTGGTGGTGTTATCTACCTGTTTAGCTTCCGTCGCCAGCGTGTGCGTATCCAGCGTTAAGCGCAGGTAACCTAGCGGGCCGCTTTTGCCCTGGATTGGCTCAACGATCTGCTGATTGAAGTAGGCACCCGCCTTTTTGCCATCCAGCGCCAGCCGGTCACGCACCTCAATACCTTCACCGGCGTGCGCCACCAGGTCGCCCTGCGCATCATAAACGCCGGCATCGAGAATGCGGCTCTCTTCCGTCAGCGGGCCTAAGATGGCGGCTATACGTTTTTCATCGGGCGTTTCGGTGCGCATCAGCGGGGTGAGATTGATCGTGACCTGGCGCGCCAGGGTTCTTGCCAGCTCTTCAAACTGCGGATTTCGCTGGCGCTGATGCTTCTGGCTGAACCAGGAGGCACCCTGCATCAGCGCGACCAACAGCGCCAGACAGATAAGGACAATCACGGCGCGATGCAGCCGAAATTTAAGTTTTGCGCGACTCATGTGTCACCTGTTGTAAATTTGATGCTTAATGTTGCCAGAAGCGTTGATTACAAGGTAGCCTCTTGCGTTATTTTCCCCTCCGGTGCTTTCTGGCGCGAACGTTTTTACAGGAGCTTTAATGCCTAACAGTCTGACCTGGTGCGACCTGCCCGATGATGTTTCTCAGTGGCCGGGATTGCCGCTCTCTCTCAGTGGTGATGAGGTGATGCCTCTGGATTATCACGCTGGTCGTAGCGGCTGGTTGCTCTATAGCCGGAGCCTCGATAAGCAGCGTCTGACCACCTATCAGCGCAAGCTGGGTGCCGCGATGGTGATTGTTTCAGCCTGGAGCGTCGATGAGTATCAGGTGATTCGCCTGGCAGGCTCGTTGACACCGCGCGCAACGCGCCTGGCGCACGATGAGGGTATGGATGTCGCGCCGCTCGGTAAAATCCCACACCTGCGCTCGCCAGGGCTGCTGGTAATGGATATGGACTCCACCGCGATCCAGATTGAGTGTATTGATGAGATCGCCAAACTGGCCGGTACCGGCGAACAGGTGGCTGAAGTGACCGAGCGCGCAATGCGCGGCGAACTCGATTTCACCGCCAGCCTGCGCAGCCGCGTGGCAACCTTAAAAGGCGCGGATGCTGCTATCCTGCATCAGGTGCGCGAAAACCTGCCGCTGATGCCGGGCCTGGTGCAGCTGGTGTTAAAACTGGAAACCCTTGGCTGGAAAGTGGCGATTGCCTCCGGCGGCTTTACCTTCTTTGCCGACTACCTGCGCGACAAACTGCATCTGACGGCGGCGGTGGCGAATCAACTGGAGATCGTCGACGGCAAATTTACCGGCCAGGTGCTGGGCGATATCGTCGATGCGCAGTACAAAGCGAAAACGCTGAAGCTGCTGGCGGAAGAGTATGAGATCGCCGCGGATCAGACCGTGGCGATTGGGGATGGCGCCAACGATCTTCCGATGATCAAATCCGCCGGCCTTGGCATCGCGTTTCACGCCAAACCGACCGTGAATGAGAAGGCGGAAGTGACCATTCGTCACGCCGACCTGATGGGCGTATTTTGTATCCTTTCCGGCAGTATTAATAAGAAGTAGAGGTGAATGTGGCGAAAGCTCCAAAACGTGCGTTTGTCTGTAATGAGTGCGGCGCTGATTATCCGCGCTGGCAGGGGCAATGCAGCGCCTGTCACGCCTGGAACACCATTACCGAAGTGCGCGTGGCCGCTTCGCCAACCGTTGCGCGCAACGAGCGCCTCTCCGGCTATGCGGGCAGCGCGGGCGTGTCGAAGGTGCAAAAGCTCTCCGATATCAGCCTCGAAGCGCTGCCGCGCTTCTCCACCGGTTTTAAAGAGTTTGACCGCGTCCTCGGCGGCGGCGTGGTGCCCGGCAGCGCCATTCTGATTGGCGGTAACCCGGGCGCGGGTAAATCGACGCTGCTGTTACAAACGCTCTGCAAGCTCGCCGAGCAGATGAAAACCCTCTATGTCACCGGCGAAGAGTCATTGCAGCAGGTGGCGATGCGCGCGCACCGTTTAGGGTTGCCGACCACGAACCTGAATATGCTCTCCGAGACCAGCATCGAGCAGATCTGCATGATTGCTGAAGAGGAGAAGCCGCGCCTGATGGTGATCGACTCCATCCAGGTAATGCACATGGCGGATATCCAGTCCTCGCCCGGCAGCGTCGCGCAGGTGCGCGAAACCGCGGCCTATCTCACCCGCTTTGCCAAAACCCGCGACGTGGCGATTGTGATGGTCGGCCACGTGACGAAAGATGGTTCGCTGGCGGGGCCGAAAGTGCTTGAACACTGTATCGACTGTTCGGTACTGCTCGACGGCGATGCCGACTCCCGCTTCCGCACGCTGCGCAGCCATAAGAACCGTTTTGGCGCGGTCAACGAACTGGGCGTTTTCGCCATGACCGAGCAGGGGCTGCGCGAAGTGAGCAACCCGTCGGCCATCTTCCTCAGCCGTGGGGATGAAGTGACCTCCGGCAGTTCGGTGATGGTGGTCTGGGAAGGAACGCGCCCGCTGCTGGTGGAGATCCAGGCGCTGGTCGATCACTCCATGATGTCGAACCCGCGCCGCGTGGCGGTAGGGCTTGAGCAGAACCGGCTGGCGATTTTACTGGCAGTCCTGCACCGCCACGGCGGTTTGCAGATGTCGGACCAGGATGTGTTTGTCAATGTGGTCGGCGGGGTGAAAGTGACGGAAACCAGCGCCGACTTAGCGCTGCTGCTGGCGATGGTCTCCAGCCTGCGCGATCGCCCGCTGCCGCAGGATTTGGTGGTGTTCGGCGAAGTCGGCCTGGCCGGTGAGATCCGCCCGGTACCGAGCGGCCAGGAGCGTATCTCGGAAGCGGCAAAACACGGTTTTCGCCGGGCGATTGTTCCGGCGGCAAACGTGCCGAAAAAGGCGCCGGAAGGCATGCAGATCTTTGGCGTGAAGAAGCTCGCCGATGCGCTAAGCGTCTTTGACGACTTATAATTGGCTTATCACTTTTGCAGGAGGCAACGATGTCGTCATTCGACTACTTAAAAACCGCCATTCGCCAGAAGGGCTGCACGTTGCAGCAGGTCGCGGATGCCAGCGGCATGACCAAAGGCTACTTAAGCCAGCTGCTGAATGCCAAAATCAAAAGCCCCAGCGCGCAAAAGCTGGAGGCGCTGCACCGTTTTCTCGGGCTGGATTTCCCGCGTCGCGAGAAAAATATCGGCGTGGTGTTCGGTAAGTTCTACCCGCTGCACACCGGCCATATCTACCTGATCCAGCGCGCCTGTAGCCAGGTTGACGAGTTGCATATCATTCTCGGTTATGACGAAACCCGCGATCGCGCGCTGTTTGAAGAGAGCGCGATGTCGCAGCAGCCGACGGTGAGCGACCGCCTGCGCTGGCTGCTGCAAACCTTTAAGTACCAGAAAAATATCCGCATCCATGCGTTCAATGAAGAGGGGATGGAGCCCTATCCTCACGGTTGGGACGTCTGGAGCAATGGCATCAAAGCCTTTATGGCGGAAAAGGGCATTACGCCGAACTGGATCTACACCTCTGAGGCCGCGGATGCGCCGCAATATTTGCAGCATCTCGGCACGGAAGCGGTGCTGGTCGATCCCGAGCGCACCTTTATGAACATCAGCGGCTCACAAATTCGTGAAAACCCGTTCCGCTACTGGGAATACATTCCGACGGAAGTGAAGCCCTTCTTTGTGCGCACGGTGGCGATCCTCGGCGGTGAGTCGAGCGGGAAGTCGACGCTGGTGAACAAGCTTGCCAATATCTTCAACACCACCAGCGCCTGGGAGTTTGGCCGTGATTACGTCTTCTCCCATCTCGGCGGGGATGAGATTGCGCTGCAATATTCCGACTACGACAAAATCGCCCTCGGCCATGCGCAATATATTGATTTTGCGGTGAAGTACGCCAATAAAGTCGCCTTTATCGATACCGACTTTGTCACCACGCAGGCTTTCTGTAAAAAGTATGAGGGGCGCGAGCACCCCTTTGTGCAGGCGCTGATCGATGAGTATCGCTTCGATCTGGTGATCCTGCTGGAAAACAACACGCCGTGGATCAACGACGGCTTGCGCAGCCTCGGCAGCTCTGTCGATCGCCGTGAGTTTCAGGATCTGCTGGTCTCGATGCTGGAAGCGAATAATATCGACTATGTTCGCGTTGAAGAGGCCGATTATGACTCACGCTTCCTGCAATGTGTTGACCTGGTAAAACAGCTGATGGGCGCGTAGCGCGCTCTCTCTGGCCGGTCTGGCGCATGCGCTCTCCGGCCAGAAACAGCGCAGATGAGAGAGCGTTTTCCAGCGCATATGCACCTGCGCCAGCGCGGCAATCGAGCGCAGGTTCACCTTCCGCAGCAGATTGTATTTGTGAGTGCTCAGGGTTTTGCTACCCAGTTCGCCATAATCAAAAATCCCGTTTTGATATTCACTGTTCATCACATAAGTCAGCAGCGCCCGCTCTTTGCGCGTGAGAGGCAGTGATGGCGGCGTATATTTGCGCTGCCGCCAGGGGCGGTATTTTAGCTGAAGCGGTAACGCTTTTATGGCGATGCGCTTTTCAATTTTATAAAAGGGCTGTAATAAAAAATGCTCGAAGCACTGGTCGCCAGACATAATCGTTTTTAACGTCGGCAGCGTGGTAATAATCAGAAAGTGATTATCAAAATCGACGATAACGTCCTCTTCGGCAAGATTAAATAGTCCCTGATCAAACAGCGCCCGCAGACCGCACGCCAGGAAGCGATCGTCCGTAATGATGTGCATAAGAGGGCTCCGTTTACTGCCTGTTGCGAGGAAGCAAAATGGTAGCGACTGGCTGTAGCGTTATTCAAGATGCGGCTTTTTTAGCAAAGGCTAAAACAGATATTCTGCCGATATTTATTGCGCAGTTATTTCTGCTGTCGATTAGTTCTGTTTGATGCAGTTTGTTTTTATTTTATTTCTATGGCGAATATAACGAGGTAGCTTATTCGACCGGAATAATAGAAAAACAAAAATACTTTTTTAGCGTGGGAAAAAAGAGGAATTTGCTGAGGGTTTGCGGAAAAAAGTGAGCGAATGGGTTTCCCCATTCGCTCTGCTTATTACTTGGTAATACGTTTGTACTTGATACGCTTCGGCTCCAGCGCTTCAGCGCCCAGCGTGCGTTTTTTGTACTCTTCGTATTCGGTGAAGTTACCTTCGAAGAACTCCACGTTGCCCTCATCCTGGTAATCCAGAATGTGGGTGGCGATACGGTCAAGGAACCAGCGGTCATGCGAGATAACCATCGCGCAGCCCGGGAACTCCAGCAGGGCGTTTTCCAGCGCGCGCAGGGTTTCGATATCCAGGTCGTTGGTCGGTTCATCGAGCAGCAGCATGTTGCCGCCAACCTGCAGCAGCTTCGCCAGATGCAGACGACCGCGCTCACCGCCGGAGAGTTCGCCAACGCGTTTGCCCTGGTCGGTGCCTTTAAAGTTAAAGCGGCCAACGTAGGCGCGGCTTGGCATTTCGGTGTTGCCGATACGCATGATATCCAGCCCGCCGGAGACTTCTTCCCAGACGGTCTTGTTGTTATCCATTGCGTCACGGAACTGGTCAACAGAGGCCAGTTTCACCGTTTCACCGAGGGTGATCGTACCGGCATCAGGCTGCTCCTGACCGGACATCATGCGGAACAGCGTCGATTTACCGGCGCCGTTCGGGCCGATAATGCCAACGATGGCCCCTTTCGGTACGGAGAAGGAGAGGTTATCGATCAGCTGGCGGTCGCCGTAGGCTTTGCACAGGTTGCTGACTTCAACCACTTTATCGCCCAGGCGCGCGCCTGGCGGAATAAAGAGTTCGTTGGTCTCGTTACGTTTCTGGTACTCGGTGCTGTTAAGTTCTTCAAAGCGAGCCAGACGGGCTTTGCCCTTCGACTGACGGCCTTTCGCACCCTGGCGAACCCACTCCAGCTCTTTCTCAATGGATTTACGGCGAGCCGCTTCCTGAGAGGCTTCCTGCGCCAGACGCTGATCTTTCTGCTCAAGCCACGAGGAGTAGTTGCCTTCCCACGGAATACCTTCACCGCGGTCAAGCTCCAGGATCCAGCCTGCAACGTTATCGAGGAAGTAACGGTCGTGGGTAATCGCCACTACGGTACCTTCGAAGTCGTGCAGGAAGCGTTCCAGCCAGGCAACGGATTCAGCATCCAGGTGGTTGGTTGGTTCGTCGAGCAGCAGCATGTCCGGCTTTTCAAGCAGCAGACGGCACAGCGCGACGCGGCGGCGTTCACCCCCGGAGAGATTGGCGATTTTCGCATCCCAGTCCGGCAGACGCAGCGCATCGGCGGCGCGCTCAAGCTGCACGTTCAGGTTGTGACCGTCGTGCGCCTGGATGATCTCTTCCAGCTTGCCCTGCTCAGCGGCGAGCTTGTCGAAATCCGCCTCCGGCTCAGCGTAGAGGGCGTAAACTTCATCCAGACGTTTCAGCGCGTTAACCACTTCAGAAAGGGCTTCTTCAACCGATTCACGAACCGTCTGCTCAGGATTGAGCTGCGGCTCCTGCGGCAGGTAACCGATTTTAATACCCGGTTGCGCGCGCGCTTCCCCTTCGATGTCGGTATCAATACCGGCCATGATGCGCAGCAGCGTCGATTTACCGGCACCGTTAAGGCCGAGTACGCCGATCTTTGCGCCGGGGAAGAAACTGAGGGAGATATTTTTCAGAATATGACGTTTCGGCGGAACAACTTTGCCGACACGGTGCATGGTATATACGAATTGAGCCACGGTGGACTTCGCCTCTTTGTTATGAGTAGTGCATTTAACAGCGGAGTGTAGCCGTTTTCGCGCGCTAATCCCAGCCAGCGACGCTCACACTGTTAAATCACACCAGAAAGGTAAAAAAGTGTGCGTAACGTGGCGCGTTACGGGATGCCCGGTTAGCATTAACCCCTGTATGCGGCATGATGCTGTAAAAATGTGACAGATAAGAGGAAAGAGCTGTGCAGAGAGCTAAACATGCCGCCTGGCGGTTAGCGGCGGCCTGCGTGTGTTTGCTGTCCTTCAGCAATGCGGCGCGGGCGGACTCACTGGATGAACAACGCGATCGGTATGCGCAAATCAAAAGCGCCTGGGACAACAACCAGATGGACGTTGTGCAGCAGCTAATGCCGACGCTGCAAACTTATCCCCTTTACCCCTACCTGCAATACCGGCAGATCACCGACGATTTGATGAGCGAACCGGCGCTCACTGTCACTCAATTTGTGCAGCAGTACCCGACGTTGCCCGCCGCGCGCACGCTGAAAAACCGCTTTGTGAATGAGCTGGCGCGACGTCAGGACTGGCAGGGTTTGCTGGCCTTTAGCCCGGACAAACCCACGACCACCGAGGCGCAGTGCAACTACTACTTCGCCAAATGGAACAGCGGCCAGGCGGATGAAGCCTGGGCGGGCGCGAAAGATCTCTGGCTCAGCGGCAAAAGCCAGCCGAACGCCTGCGATCAGCTGTTTGGTGCATGGCGCGCATCGGGTAAACAGGATCCGCTCGCTTACCTGGAACGTATTCGTCTGGCGATGAAAGCCGGCAATACGCGGCTTGTCACCCTGCTGGCGAGCCAGATGCCGCCCGATTACCAGACCATCTCGTCGGCGATCGTGACGCTCGCTAACGATCCGATGACGGTGATGAGTTTTGCCACTACCACCGGGGCGACGGACTTTACGCGCCAGATGGCGGCAGAAGCGTTTGAAAGCGTGGCGCGCCAGGATGTGGAAAATGCCCGGTTGATGATCCCGTCGCTGGCGCAGGCGCAAAAACTCAATGAAGAGCAGACGCAGCAGCTGCGCGAGACGGTTGCGTGGCGACTGATGGGCAATGATGTCACCAGCGAGCAGGCGCGCTGGCGCGACGATACGATTATGCGTTCGCAATCCGTTTCACTGCTGGAGCGGCGCGTACGCATGGCGCTCAGCAATGGCGACCGCCGCGGGCTGAATACCTGGCTTTCGCGCCTGCCGATGGAGGCGAAAGAGAAAGATGAGTGGCGCTATTGGCAGGCCGATCTGCTGCTGGAGCGCGGGCGTGAAAATGATGCCAAAGAGATCCTCCATGCGCTGATGCAGCAGCGGGGCTTCTACCCGATGGCTGCCGCGCAGCGTCTGGGCGAAGCGTATCAGCTGAAGATAGATAAGGCTGATGGCAACGTTGATCCAACCCTGTTGCAGAGCGCAGAGATGGCGCGCGTGCGCGAGTTGATGTACTGGAAGATGGATAACACCGCGCGCGGCGAGTGGGCGAATCTGGTCTCCAGCCGTAGCCAGCAACAGCAGGCGCAGCTGGCGCGTTATGCCTTTGAGCAGCAGTGGTGGGATCTGAGCGTTCAGGCAACGATCAGCGGCAAGCTGTGGGATCAGTTAGAGGAGCGTTTCCCGCTGGCGTATCGCGATCTCTATACGCGCTATACCGGCGATAAAGAGATTTCGCCGAGTTATGCGATGGCGATCTCCCGCCAGGAGAGCGCCTGGAACCCGACGGCGCGCTCGCCGGTCGGCGCGAGCGGGCTGATGCAGATTATGCCTGCCACCGCCACGCATACGGTGAAGATGTTTTCGATCCCCGGCTACAGCAATGCCAGCCAGCTCTTCGATCCGGAAACCAATATCAAGATCGGCACCAGCTATCTGCAATATGTCTATCAGCAGTTTGGCGATAACCGTATTTTCGCCTCGGCGGCTTATAACGCCGGGCCGGGCAGGGTGCGTAGCTGGCTGAATAACAGCGGCGGCAAGCTGGATGCGGTGGCGTTTATTGAGAGCATTCCTTTCTCGGAAACGCGCGGTTATGTGAAAAACGTGCTGGCCTATGATGCTTACTACCGTTACTTCCTGCAGGACGAAAAAGCGGCCATCCTCAGTGACGCTGAATGGCAGCGCCGTTACTGATTAGTGTGGTTTATGCTATGCTGCGTACTCATGCATGAGTACGCAGCATAAAAATCCCTAACACGGCGACAAACTATGACTCAGCAATCCCCCTATTCAGCGGCGATGGCCGAACAGCGCGAGCAGGAGTGGCAGCGCTTTGTTGATCTGCTCAGGCAGGCGTACGACAACGAACTGCATATCCCGTTGCTTAACCTGATGCTTACGCCGGACGAGCGTGAAGCGCTGGGCACGCGGGTGCGTATTATCGAAGAGCTGTTGCGCGGCGAGATGAGCCAGCGCGAGCTGAAAAATGAGCTTGGCGCGGGCATTGCGACCATCACGCGCGGCTCAAACAGCCTGAAAGCCGCGCCGACGGATTTGCGTCTGTGGCTGGAGAAAGCGTTACTTAACGCTCAGCGATAAACGGCGTTATGGAACGGGCTGAGCGCTAAAATCACCGCCTGGTGATAGACGCTTTCGCGGGTCAGCGCCCCGGCGGTGAAGACACCGATGGCTCCCTCTTTGCGGCCTATCTCATCAATGCCGGTATAGCGTGACATCACCGGCCCCAGCGCTTCGCCAGCGTTAACATCGCGCAGGATCACTTCCGGCAGCGGCAGCGTTGCCGAGCGGGATTCGCCGGTCAACTCACCATTCTCAATCACCACCCAACTGAAGGTGCTCCCTTCATCAATACCCGCTTCGATCGCGACCCAAAAATCCGCATTCGGCTGCGCCACGCGCGCGTTTCGCACGCGGTTTCGTGCGCCAGCTCGCGTTTCTTCACTGCCGAAGGGTTGCTCCGGAACGCCGCTCTCGACGGAAATAGAGTCAATATGGCAGCATCCTTCGCCGAAAATCTGGTTAAAAGCGTGCAGAATCGCCCGAATTTTGGCGGGATTGGTGGTAGCGCAGACAACTTGGTGCATAATCATCTAAGGCATGTCCGAGAGGAAACTGCTTTTCCCGTGCGGACTTGAGCCTTCCTCAGAGAAATAAATTCATCGCAGTATAATGGATAACAATACATGTTACAGGTATACCTTGTTCGCCACGGTGAAACCCTTTGGAACGCCGAGCGTCGTATTCAAGGCCAGTCTGACAGTCCGTTAACCGACAAGGGCGAAACACAGGCCCGACAGGTGGCGGAACGCGCGAAAGCACTGGGCATCACCCACATTATCACCAGCGACCTGGGGCGTACGCGCCGCACGGCGGAGATTATCGCGGATATTTGCGGCTGCGACGTGACGCTGGAACCGCGCCTGCGCGAGCTCAATATGGGCGTGCTGGAGCGACGCCCCCTTGACTCTTTAACCGAAGAGGAGGAGGGCTGGCGTCGTCAGTTAGTCAACGGCACCGCAGATGGCCGCATTCCCGAAGGCGAATCGATGCAGGAGCTGAGCGATCGTATGCACGCCGCGCTGGCAGCCTGTCTCGAACTGCCACAGGGCAGCCGTCCGCTGCTGGTGAGCCACGGCATGGCGCTGGGGTGTCTGGTGAGCACGATTCTTGGCCTGCCGGCTTACGCCGAGCGCCGTTTGCGCCTGCGCAACTGCTCCATCTCCCGCATCGACTATCAGCAGAGCCCATGGCTGGCGTCAGGCTGGGTGGTGGAAACCGCAGGCGACGTCTCGCATCTGGACGCTCCTGCGCTCGATGAGATGCAGCGTTAACGGCGGATAGGGATCAGATACTCGCAGCGGATGTGCGTCGGCGGTTCACGATCGTTGGTGGCGTTACGCTGCGGGTAGAAGTGTTCGATATCCTGGCCTTTACGGCGCGTCAACTGAAGCATCGGCATGCAGGTGCCGTAGACGGTCAGGATAAACTCCTGCAACCCTTCCGGTGCGCCATCATAGGAGAAGGCAACATAGTCTCCCCCTTCCAGTTCGACCGGCTGAGCGTTGTTCAGGTAACCATTTGCCTGCTCCGGCGTCAGGGCGGTGGTGTAAAAGACTTCCTGCTCGTCATCTTTTTCCTGGCTCGGCCGCGGCTCGTGCAGGCCGTACAGCTCATCCGGAATGGTTGGCGCATTGCTTAAAAACTCGCGCCAGAACTGGATACGCATCTGGTTACGAAAATCGGAGATCTCCTCCAGCGCGCAGGTGTAGTTTTGCGTAGTACCGATAAGCTTCATCGGTGGCAGCGTGACAAAGCTGTGCATCGGTAAGGCGAACTCGCCCAGACGCAGCGGCGGACGGATGCCAAACGAGTTCCAGTCCGGTGAACGGCGATAGAGCGCTGGGGTAACGGCAAACTGTTTTTTAAACGCGCGGGTAAAGGTTTGTTGGGAATCGAAGCGATACTGTAGCGCGATATCAAGAATCGGGCGGGCGGTAAGACGCAGCGCAACGGCGGATTTCGACAAACGGCGGGCGCGGATATAGGCGCCGATAGCGTGGCCTGTGACATCCTTGAACATCCTTTGCAAATGCCACTTGGAATAACCCGCTTTTGCCGCCACATTATCTAACGACAGCGGCTGATCGAGATGGCCTTCCAGCCAGGCAAGTAAGTCGCGAATGATGCCAGCCTGATCCATAAAATATCCTCTTCCATAGCACAGCAGCGGTGAACGCTTGATATCAGGGGAGGGATAATAGCGGGTTTTAAGGGGTTTAGCATGCAGTGTTTTTTTTGCGCTGACCCGCGCATTGTGACTGATTTTAATCATAAATTTTGTAAATGGGTGATCTGCAAACAGTTTCTCATATGAAAACTGAATAGTTGCGTAACGTAATATTCAAAAATGGTAACAATATGAAATATACAAAGTTTGTTATTCCTGCTCTCCTGTTGACCTCACTGGCTTCCGCACAGGCGGAGCAGATTGGATCGGTGGATACGGTGTTCAAGATTTTCGGGCCTGATCACAAAATCGTCGTTGAAGCATTCGACGATCCCGATGTGAAAAATGTGACCTGTTATATCAGCCGGGCAAAGACCGGCGGCATCAAAGGTGGGTTAGGGTTAGCGGAGGATACCTCCGATGCGGCGATCTCCTGCCAGCAGGTAGGGCCGGTTGAACTGAGCGATAAAATCAAGAACGGCAAAGCGCAGGGCGATGTCGTTTTCCAGAAGCGCACCTCTTTAGTTTTCAAAAAGTTACAGGTGGTTCGTTTCTACGATGCCAAACGTAACGCGCTGGCCTATTTAGCTTACTCCGATAAAGTGGTCGAAGGTTCACCGAAGAACGCCATCAGTGCGGTGCCGATCATGCCGTGGGGTAAATAAGCAACGTGTCTATGCCGCAACCGCTGATATGGCTGGTGGAAGATGAAGCCAGCATCGCTGAAACCTTACTCTATATGCTGCAACAGGATGGGTTTGCCGTCACCGCATTTGAGCGGGGTTTGCCGGTGCTGGATGCAGCAGCGCAGCGGTTGCCCGAGTTGGTCATCCTTGATGTCGGCCTGCCGGATATCAGCGGCTTTGAGTTGTGTCGGCGTCTACTGGCACGCGCACCCGCGCTGCCGGTGCTGTTTCTGACCGCGCGCAGTGAAGAGGTCGACAAACTGCTGGGGCTGGAGATGGGCGCGGATGACTATATCGCCAAACCCTTCTCGCCGCGCGAAGTGTGCGCCCGCGTGCGCACCGTGCTGCGCAGGTTGCAGAAAGCGTCGCTGCATAGCGATCGTATTCGCGTCGGCGAGTTTGAACTGGATGAAACGGCGGCGATTATCCTCTGGTGCGGCGAAACGCTGAACCTGACGCGGTATGAATTCCTGTTAATGAAAACACTGTTGCAGGCACCGGGCAGGATCTTCTCGCGCCAGCAGTTGATGGACCAGGTGTGGTGCGATGGGCAAGAGAGCTTCGATCGTACGGTCGACACCCATATCAAAACGCTGCGTGCCAAGCTGCGCGCAATCAATCCGGAACTGACGCCGATCAACACCCATCGCGGCATGGGTTACAGCCTGGGGCTGCGCTGATGCGTATCGGCATGCGCCTGCTGCTGGGCTACTTCCTGATTGTGGCGGTGGCCGCCTGGTTTGTGCTGTTTATCTTTGTGCAGGAGATCAAACCCGGGGTGCGGCGCGCAACGGAAGGCACGCTGATTGATACTGCGACATTGCTGGCAGAGTTTGCCCGCGAGGATCTTCTCAGCGGGCATGCGCAGGATGGGCGGCTGGCGCAGGCCTTTTCCACCCTTCATCAGCACCCGATTAACGCCCATATCAACGGCATTCACAAAGTGCGCAATGAGTACCATGTCTATATGACGGACGCGAGCGGGCGCGTGGTATTCGATTCAACGGGCAAAGCGCTGGGCGAGGACTATTCGCGCTGGAACGATGTCTGGTTGACGCTTCGCGGGCAGTATGGCGCGCGTAGCTCACCATTGGTGGCGGGCGATCCGCAAAGTACGGTGATGTATGTCGCCGCGCCGGTGAAAGAGGCTGGGCGGATCATTGGCGTGGTGAGTGTCGGTAAACCCAACAGTGCCATGGATCCGGTGATAAAACGCAGCGAGCGGCGCATTTTGTGGGCCGGCGGCGCGCTGCTTGGCATTGCGCTGCTGATTGGCGGTGCAATGGTCTGGTGGATCAACCGCGCGATCGGCAAGCTCGCCCGCTATGCGGATTCGGTAACCGAAGACCGCCCGGTGCCACTGCCCAAGCTGGGCAGCAGTGAACTGCGCAAACTGGCGCAGGCGCTGGAGAGCATGCGCGTCAAACTGGAGGGGAAAAACTATATCGAACAGTATGTTTATGCCCTGACCCATGAATTGAAAAGCCCCTTGGCGGCCATCCGCGGCGCGGCGGAGATCCTGCGTGAACATCCTCCTCAGCCAGTCGCGACCCGCTTCACGGAGAATATTCTTGCGCAGAATAGCCGTATGCAGCGCCTGGTTGAGAAGCTGCTGCACCAGGCGAAGCTGGAGAACCGTCTGGAGATCGCCTTTGCGCCTGTAGAGATGAGTACGCTGTTTCAGCAATTGCAGGAGGAGCGAAGCGCGGTGGCAGCGGCAAAGGCACTAAACATTGTTTTTGAAGCCAACGATGCGGTGGTGGCGGGTGACAAAGAGCTGCTGGCGCAGGCGGTGGGAAACCTGCTGGATAATGCCATCGACTTTACACCTGCTGGCGGCAATATTGTGCTGCGCGCCGCAGAGGAAGCCGACAAGATAGTTATCACGGTGAGCGACAGCGGCGCCGGTATTCCTGATTACGCGCTGCCGCGCATCTTTGAGCGCTTCTACTCCTTGCCGCGCGGGAACGGGCAGAAGAGCAGCGGATTAGGGCTGGCATTTGTCCAGGAAGTCGCGCGTTTGCATCACGGCGCGGTCACGGTGTCGAACCGTGCGGAAGGGGGCTGCGAAGCCCGTCTGACACTTCACCCTCACTTCACATAACTTCAAATGCTTCACACATAGCCTCGTTATGCTGCGCGCATCACTAAGGAGAAGGCTATGTTGAAATCCCCCCTGTTCTGGAAAATGGTTACGCTGGCAAGTTGCCTGTGTGTGTTACTTATCCCGCTGACAATGCTCAGCAGCCTGATTGGCGAGCGCGCCGATTATCGACATGAAGTGACCGATACGCTGCGCCAGAGCAGCGCCGGCTCGCAAAAATTGATTGGCCCGCTGATCGCTATTCCGGTGACGGAAACCACGGTGTCGCTGGAGAGCAGCGGCGAAAACGAACCGCCAAAAGAGATACGCCGCAAGCAGAGTTTTATCCGCTTATGGTTGCCGGAATCGCTGATGGTCAACGGTAATCAGCAGGTTGAAACGCGCAAAATCGGTATCTATGACGGGCAGCTCTGGCATAACAACATCGATATTAACGCCGAGTTCGACCCGAAGCGGCTGGATATCAAACCGAGTGAAAATGTGACGCTTGGCGAACCGTTTATCGTGCTGGCAGTGAGCGATTCTCGCGGCATTGGCCTGGTGCGCAGCACAAGCGTGAACGGCGAAGCGCTGCGCGTCGAGCCCGGGACGGGATTGATGAGCGATCTACAAGGTGTCCATATGCCATTGGCGATGGAGAGCCTGCAAAAACCGCTGAAGCTGGCGATGTCGTTCAACCTGAGTGGAACCGGTGAGTTTTCCGTTGTACCGCTTGGCCGCAATAGCGAGATGGCGCTGAAGGGCGACTGGCCGCACCCGGGTTTTATGGGCGATTTCCTGCCGGAAAAACGCGAAGTGAGCGAGAGCGGATTTCAGGCGCACTGGCAGAGCAGCTGGTTTGCCAACAACCTGGACAGCAAGGTGCGCGATACGGCGGTGCTTTCCAGTAAGAACAATTGGGAACTGCCGGCATTCAGCGTCAATATCGTCACCCAGGCGGATCAGTATCAACTGACCGACAGAGCGATAAAGTACGCCATCTTGCTGATCGTGCTGACTTTCCTCGCCTTCTTCGTGTTTGAAAGCCTCACCGCGCGGCAGATGCACCCGATGCAATATCTGCTGGTTGGCTTGTCGCTGGTGATGTTTTATCTGGTATTACTGGCGCTTTCTGAACATACCGGATTTACCGCCGCGTGGATTGTCGCCAGCCTGCTCGGCGCGCTGTTGAACGGCTTCTATCTGCAAGGCGTGATGAAGAGCTGGCGCGCCAGTCTGGGCTTTACCGCCGCGCTACTGTTGCTTGATGCGGTGATGTGGGGGCTGCTCAACTCTGAGGATAATGCGCTCTTACTGGGAACCGGCGTGCTGTTTGTGGCACTGACTGCGGTAATGTTCCTGACACGTAAATTTGACTGGTATGCATTGTCAGCGGCAGGGATAAAACGGATCGCAGCGGAGCCTGCGACGGAAGATGAGTTAAGGATCTGGAAATAAAAAAAGCGGCGCACTGCGCCGCTTTTTCGTTTGCGTTCGTTTATTCCTGCAGATCGCCGCAGAAGCGGTAACCTTCGCCATGAATGGTGGCGATAATTTCTGGCGTATCCGGCGTTGATTCAAAGTGCTTACGGATACGGCGGATGGTGACATCCACGGTACGATCGTGCGGTTTCAACTCACGCCCGGTCATTTTTTTCAGCAGCTCAGCACGCGACTGAATCTTGCCCGGGTTTTCGCAGAAGTGCAGCATCGCGCGGAACTCACTGCGCGGCAGCTTATACTGCTCGCCGTTCGGGCTAATCAGCGAACGACTGTTGATATCCAGCTCCCAGCCATTGAATTTGTAGCTATCGACGCTGCGGCGCTCTTCGCTGATGGTACCGAGATTCATGGTACGGGACAGCAGGTTGCGCGCGCGGATAGTCAATTCACGCGGGTTAAAGGGCTTGGTGATGTAATCGTCAGCGCCAATCTCAAGACCGAGAATTTTATCGACCTCGTTGTCGCGACCGGTCAGGAACATCAGCGCGACATTTGCCTGCTCACGCAGCTCACGCGCCAGTAAAAGACCGTTTTTACCCGGCAGATTGATATCCATAATCACCAGGTTTACATCGTGTTCAGAAAGGATCTGATGCATTTCAGCGCCATCAGTCGCTTCAAAGACATCGTAGCCTTCTGCTTCGAAAATGCTTTTCAACGTGTTGCGTGTTACCAACTCGTCTTCAACAATAAGAATGTGCGGGATCTGCATGTTTGCTACCTAAATTGCCAACTAAATCGAAACAGGAAGTACAAAAGTCCCTGACCAGCCTGGTGCATGTCGAAAATTAACATGACGGCATAACATGACTAAAGTACGTAATTGCGTTCTTGATGCACTTTCCATCAACGTCAACAACATCATTAGCTTGGTCGTGGGCACTTTCCCTCTGAACCCGACAGTGTCAAAAACGGCTGTCATCCTAACCATTTTAACAGCAACATAACAGGCTAAGACGCAAATGACACCCAATAAAACTACGCTTCGTTGACATATATCAAGTTCAATTGTAGCACGTTAACACTTTAGCGAAATTCTGATAGCCAGCTGCTAGCTTCTATTACAAATTTTCAATAAACCAAGTAGTTGCGTGCGCTAATTGATAAATAGCCTGAATCCAACACAGGCAGACATTTCTGTATTAAAATGCCAAGAAGAAACAGAGGGATATGCCCGTTCTGTTAACATCTTAACAGGTAATATTGCTGATAAACAGTTTAGCTTTTTTTAAGCGTAGAGACGGGTCAGATCGGCGATTGGTGTTATCTAATTGTAAATTCGCTCCGCGTAATATGTTGATTGGTGTCACATTTTTCAGCGGGCATGAAAAAAGAAGGTTTCGATGCAACTGGCAATAGTTCTTGTCTCCCCCGCGCGAGCGGAAAACGTCGGCGCAGCGGCGCGTGCCATGAAAACGATGGGCTTTACTGATTTACGTATTGTCGACAGCGAGGCTCATTTACAGGAAGCCGCAAGGCGCGTCGCGCACGGCTCGGGCGACATCCTGGATAACGCGAAGCACTACGCTACGCTTGCTGATGCGCTGGCCGATATTCCTTTCAGTATTGCCACTACCGCGCGCAGTCGGGCGAAATTCCACTATTACGCAACGCCTGAGCAGCTTGTGCCGTTATTAGAGGAGAAAAGCGCCTGGCTTAGCGGCGCGGCGTTGGTTTTTGGGCGCGAGGATTCCGGGCTGACCAATGATGAACTAGCGCTGGCGGATATTCTGACCGGGGTACCGATGGCGGCAGATTACCCTTCGCTTAATCTCGGCCAGGCGGTAATGGTATTTTGCTATCAATTATCTGCGTTAATGCAAAGTGCGCCGCAAACTATTTCTCAGGTTGATAATAACCAGTTAAGCGCACTGCGTTTACGGGCACATAATTTACTCAAAAAATTAGACGTGGTTGATGATATGAAAATGGTCGACTGGCTGGATCAGCGGCTTGGCTTGCTGGAGCAGCGCGACACCGCCATGTTGCACCGTTTGCTTCACGATATCGAAAAAAAGCTTATCGAGTAACGCGCTGTAATAAGATTCTTTTATAGCTGAAGATGCTGCGATATCGATTTCTCATCGCCCTGATCGGGCTGTAAACGGCTCCGCTTTTAGCGCAGACGGGAATTGAATAAATTCTGCATAATTAAAAAATAAATTGACTTAAGCAGGCAGATACTTTAACCAATATAGGCATACAGCACAGACAGATAATAATACAGAGCACAACATCCATGGCACGCATCTGCACGATTACCACTATTACAACCATCACCATTACCACAGGTAACGGTGCGGGCTGACGCGTACAGGAAATACTGAAAAAAGCCCGCACCTGAACAGTGCGGGCTTTTTTTTCGAGCAAAAATCAAGGGGTAAAGCATGAGAGTGTTGAAGTTCGGCGGTACATCAGTGGCAAATGCGGAGCGTTTTCTGCGTGTTGCCGATATTTTGGAAAGTAATGCCAGGCAGGGGCAAGTCGCAACCGTACTCTCTGCTCCCGCAAAAATTACCAACCATCTTGTCGCGATGATTGAAAAAACCATCTCCGGACAGGATGCAATTCCCAACATTAGCGATGCGGAGCGTATTTTCTCCGAACTGCTGCAGGGGCTTGCAGATGCCCAGCCCGGTTTTCCGCTCGCACAACTTAAAACCGTCGTTGATGCCGAGTTCGCGCAGATCAAACATGTTCTGCACGGCATTAGTCTGTTGGGCCAGTGCCCGGACAGCATTAATGCTGCGCTTATCTGCCGGGGGGAAAAACTCTCTATCGCGATTATGGCCGGGCTGCTGGAAGCGCGCGGTCATAAAGTGACGGTTATCGATCCGGTCGAAAAACTGCTCGCGGTCGGGCACTATCTCGAATCGACGGTCGATATCGCTGAATCCACGCGTCGTATCGAAGCCAGCCGTATTCCGCAGGATCACATGGTGCTGATGGCCGGTTTCACTGCCGGGAATGAGAAGGGCGAACTGGTGGTGCTCGGGCGTAACGGCTCCGATTACTCTGCCGCCGTGCTGGCCGCATGTTTACGCGCCGACTGTTGTGAAATCTGGACGGATGTTGACGGCGTATATACCTGCGACCCGCGCCAGGTGCCGGACGCCAGGCTGCTGAAGTCGATGTCCTATCAGGAAGCCATGGAGCTCTCCTACTTCGGCGCTAAAGTTCTTCACCCCCGCACCATTACCCCTATCGCCCAGTTCCAGATCCCATGCCTGATTAAAAACACCGGCAACCCGCAAGCACCAGGTACGCTGATTGGTGCCACTTCGGATGACGACGCATTGCCGGTTAAGGGTATCTCTAATCTCAACAATATGGCGATGTTCAGCGTTTCCGGCCCGGGAATGAAAGGGATGGTCGGCATGGCCGCCCGCGTTTTCGCCACCATGTCGCGCAACGGCATCTCCGTCGTGCTTATCACCCAATCTTCATCCGAGTACAGCATCAGCTTCTGCGTGCCGCAGTCCGACTGCGCCCGTGCGCAGCGCGCGATGAGTGAAGAGTTCTATCTTGAACTGAAAGAGGGGTTACTGGAGCCGCTCGCCGTGATGGAGCGCCTGGCGATCATCTCCGTTGTCGGCGACGGCATGCGCACCTTACGCGGCATCTCGGCGAAATTCTTTGCCGCACTCGCACGCGCCAATATCAATATCGTGGCAATCGCCCAGGGCTCTTCTGAGCGCTCTATCTCTGTTGTGGTGAGCAATGACGATGCCACCACCGGTGTGCGCGTCACTCACCAGATGTTGTTCAACACCGATCAGGTGATTGAAGTCTTTGTGATCGGCGTTGGCGGTGTCGGCGGTGCATTGCTGGAACAGCTGAAGCGCCAGCAAACGTGGCTGAAGAGTAAGCATATCGATCTGCGTGTCTGCGGCGTCGCTAACTCAAGAGCGCTGTTGACCAATGTTCACGGGCTGAACCTGGACAACTGGCAGGCCGAGCTTGCCGAAGCGAAGGAGCCGTTCAACCTGGGCCGACTGATTCGTCTGGTGAAGGAGTATCACCTGCTGAACCCGGTGATCGTCGACTGCACCTCCAACCAGGCGGTCGCCGATCAGTATGCCGACTTCCTGCGCGAAGGTTTCCACGTCGTCACGCCGAACAAAAAAGCGAACACCTCGTCGATGGATTACTACCATCAGCTGCGCCGCGCCGCAGAGAAATCGCGCCGCAAATTCCTCTATGACACCAACGTTGGCGCGGGTCTGCCGGTGATTGAAAACCTGCAAAACCTGCTTAACGCCGGTGATGAGCTGCAACGTTTCTCGGGGATCCTCTCCGGCTCTTTATCCTTTATTTTCGGTAAGCTCGACGAAGGGATGAGCCTGTCGGAAGCGACAAAAGTGGCGCGCGAAATGGGCTACACCGAGCCGGATCCGCGTGACGATCTCTCCGGCATGGATGTCGCGCGTAAGTTATTGATCCTCGCCCGTGAAACCGGGCGCGAGCTGGAACTGACGGATATCGTGATCGAGCCGGTGCTGCCAGCAAGCTTCGATGATTCCGGTGATGTCGACAGCTTTATGGCGCGTCTGCCGTCGCTGGATGATGAGTTTGCCAGCCGCGTGGCGAAGGCTCGTGACGCTGGCAATGTGCTGCGTTATGTTGGCAACATTGAAGAGGATGGCACCTGCAGGGTGAAGATCGCTGAAGTCGACGGCAACGATCCGTTGTATAAAGTGAAAAACGGCGAGAACGCGCTGGCGTTTTATAGCCATTATTACCAGCCGCTGCCTCTGGTGCTGCGCGGTTACGGCGCGGGTAATGATGTTACGGCGGCGGGCGTGTTTGCCGACCTGCTGCGTACGCTTTCGTGGAAGTTAGGGGTCTGAGATGGTGAAGGTGTATGCACCGGCGTCTAGCGCCAATATGAGCGTAGGGTTTGATGTCCTCGGCGCGGCGGTAACGCCGGTCGATGGCACGCTGTTAGGGGACACGGTGTCGGTGGAAGCCGCCGACCACTTTAGTCTGCAAAACAGAGGGCGCTTCGCCAGTAAATTACCGAGCGAAGCGCGGGAAAATATCGTCTATCAATGCTGGGAGCTCTTTTGCCAGGAGATTGGCAAGCAGGTGCCGGTGGCGATGACGCTGGAAAAAAACATGCCGATCGGCTCCGGTCTCGGCTCCAGCGCCTGTTCGGTCGTGGCGGCGCTGGTGGCAATGAACGAGTTCTGCGGTAAACCGCTTGATGAGACGCGCATGCTGGCGCTGATGGGCGAGCTGGAAGGGCGTATCTCCGGTAGCGTGCATTACGACAACGTCGCGCCTTGTTATCTCGGCGGCATGCAGTTGATGATCGAGGAAGGCGGCATTATCAGCCAGCAGGTGCCATGCTTTGATGAGTGGTTATGGGTGCTTGCCTACCCGGGCATTAAAGTTTCGACGGCAGAAGCGCGCGCCATTTTACCGGCGCAGTATCGCCGTCAGGAGTGTATTGCTCACGGGCGTCACCTGGCTGGATTTATTCATGCCTGTTATTCCCGCCAGCCCGCGCTGGCGGCGAAATTGATGAAAGATGTGATTGCCGAACCCTATCGCATGAAGTTGCTGCCAGGCTTTGAGCAGGCGCGTCAGGCGGTGGCGGATATTGGCGCGCAGGCCTGCGGCATCTCCGGTTCGGGCCCAACGCTGTTTGCGTTGTGCGACAAGCCGGATACCGCGCAGCGCGTGGCCGACTGGCTCGGCAAACACTATCTGCAAAATCAGGAAGGCTTCGTTCATATTTGCCGGCTGGACACGGCGGGCGCAAGGGTAGTGGGATAACCAATGAAACTCTACAACTTAAAAGATCACAATGAGCAGGTCAGCTTCGCGCAGGCCGTCACACAAGGGCTGGGCAAAAATCAGGGCCTCTTCTTCCCGCACGATCTGCCGGAATTCAACCTGACGGAAATCGACGAGATGCTGGAGCAGGACTTTGTCAGCCGCAGCGCGAAGATCCTCTCTGCATTCATCGGCGATGAGATCCCGCAGGAAGCGCTGGAAGCCCGCGTGCGTGCTGCGTTTGCCTTTCCTGCACCGGTAAAACCGGTCGAAAACGATATCGGCTGCCTTGAGCTGTTCCACGGACCGACGCTGGCGTTTAAAGATTTCGGCGGGCGCTTTATGGCGCAGATGCTGAGCGCCATCAGCGGTGATAAGCCGGTCACCATTCTGACTGCGACCTCTGGCGACACCGGCGCGGCCGTTGCTCATGCCTTCTACGGCATGAAGAATGTTCGCGTGGTGATCCTCTATCCGCAGGGCAAAATCAGCCCGTTGCAGGAGAAGCTCTTCTGCACGCTGGGTGGGAATATCGAAACGGTTGCCATTGATGCTGACTTCGACGCCTGCCAGGCGCTGGTTAAACAGGCCTTCGACGATGAAGAGCTCAAGAGCGCGCTGGGCCTCAACTCCGCCAACTCGATTAACATCAGCCGCCTGCTGGCGCAGGTGTGCTACTACTTCGAAGCGGTGGCGCAGCTGCCGCAAGAGGCGCGCAATCAGCTGGTGGTGTCGGTGCCAAGCGGCAACTTTGGCGATCTGACCGCCGGGCTGTTGGCGAAGTCACTCGGCCTGCCGGTGAAGCGTTTTATCGCCGCCACCAACGCTAACGACACCGTGCCGCGTTTTCTGAAAGAGGGCGAGTGGCAGCCAAAAGCGACGCAGGCGACGCTGTCAAACGCCATGGATGTCAGCCAGCCGAACAACTGGCCGCGCGTGGAGGAGCTGTTCCGCCGTAAAATCTGGCGTCTGAACGAGCTGGGTTACGCGGCGGTGGATGATGACACCACCAAAGCGACGATCGTTGAGCTGAAGGAGAAGGGCTACGTCTCAGAGCCTCACGCCGCGATTGCTTACCGCGCCCTGCGCGATCAGCTTCATCCGGGGGAATATGGCCTCTTCCTCGGCACTGCGCATCCGGCGAAGTTCAAAGAGAGCGTGGAAGCTATCCTCGGCGAAACGCTGCCGCTGCCGAAAGAGCTGGCTGACCGTGCAGATCTGCCGCTGCTCTCCCACTCCCTGCCTGCGGATTTTGCGGCGTTACGCCAGCTGATGATGCAAAAAGCGTAATTTCAAACGTCCTCCACCTGCGGGTGGGGGACGCTTTTCTGCTTACTGCTCGTGGCGTTTAAACACCAGTTCGTCTGGCGTCGAGGCCGTCTCATCAAAGAAGTACCCTTCGCGGTCAAAGCCTGTTAGCTGCTCCGGCTTCGTCAGACGCTGCTCAATGATGTAGCGGCTCATCAGGCCACGCGCTTTTTTGGCGTAGAAGCTGATGACCTTAAACGTGCCGTTTTTCTCATCGAGGAACACCGGTTTGATGATGCGCGCATTGAGCTTTTTCGGCCTCACGGCGCGGAAATACTCATCAGACGCCAGATTCACCACAATCTCATCGCCCTGTTGGGCCAGCGCCTCATTCAAGGTATCGGTAATGATATCGCCCCAGAACTGGTAGAGATCTTTGCCTCTCTCATTCTCAAAACGAATGCCCATCTCCAGACGGTAGGGCTGCATTAAATCGAGCGGACGCAGCACGCCATACAGGCCGGATAACATGCGCAGATGTTTTTGGGCGAAGTCAAAATCTGCATCGCTGAAGGTTTCAGCCTGCAGGCCGGTATAAACATCGCCTTTAAACGCCAGCAATGCCTGACGCGCATTTTCCGGGGTGAAGTCGGGTTGCCAGTCGTGAAAACGGGTGGCGTTGAGGTCGGCGAGCTTATCGCTTATCCCCATCAGCTTTTTGATCTGCGGCGCCGAAAGCGTGCGCGCGGTCTTAATCAGCTGTTGAGAGTGCTCCAGCAGCGCTGGCTGGGTGTAGCGCTCGGTTGCCAGCGGGCTCTGGTAATCAAGCGTCTTGGCAGGTGAAATCAAAATCAGCATGCTCACTCCTTGCTGTGTGAGAAATTTCCGCTGACTTTAACAAAAAAATCACCTGGCTTGATCGATAGTTGCGATTAGCGAGACGAAGGGGGAAGCGAGTCCCAACTGCCTGGCGCCAGCTGACGCTGAATCTCCGGATAACGCTGCGGGTTAAACACCGGCTCGACGCCGAGTTTACGCTGGCGCAGATAGTCCCCCGCCAGCAGCTTAACCACCGGCGACAGCAGCAGGATGGCGGTCAGGTTAATCATCGCCATCAGCGCCATCACCACATCGGCAATATGCCAAATCAGCGGTACGCTGACCAGTGAACCGCACAGCACCATTAACACCACCACGCCCCGCAGCAGCATCAGGTTGCCACGGCTGTTGCGGCCTAAAAAGATCAGATTGTTCTCGGCATAGAGGTAGTTGGCGAGGATCGAGGTAAAGGCGAACAGCAGCACCACCAGCGCGAGAAACCCGGCGCTCCAGCCGCCTGCAAGAGAGACCATCGCCTGCTGCATCAACTGGATGCCAATGAGGCTGCTCTCTGCCGACCCGTTACCAGCCAGCAGCAGCATCATCGCGCTGGCGGTGCAGACCAGAAAGGTATCCGTCAGCACACCAATCATCTGCACAATGCCTTGCGCAACGGGGTGGGGCGGGGAGGAGGCTGCCATCGCCGCGGCATTCGGTGAAGAGCCCATTCCGGCTTCGTTAGTCGACATGCTGCGCTGAAAGCCGCTGGTCATCGCCTGGCTCAGCGTCCATGCCATGGTGCCGGTCGCCGCCTCTTGCCATCCGAAGGCACTTTTAAAAATGGTCTCGAAGACTTCCGGTAACAGGCTGGCATGCCAGAGGCTGATGCTGAAACTCACCGCAATCCATGCCAGCGCAATCAGCGGCACCATCCACTGCATCAGACGGGAGAGCACCGCCAGGCCGCGGGTCATAAACAGCAGGCAGCCCACCGCCAGCACCAGCCCGGTCAGCGTGCCCGGCACCTGCCAGGCGAAGTGAACGGCGCGCGTCACTACGCTGGATTGAATGGTGTTAAACACCAGCCCATAAGCGAGGAGCAGGAAAATGGAGAAGAGCACGCCCATCCAGCGCATACCGAGGCCGCGCGCCATATACCAGGCCGGGCCGCCGCGCAGTTGGTTATTGGCATCGCGCTCTTTATAGAGCTGGGCCAGCGCGCACTCGGCGAAGCTGGTCGCCATGCTGATAAGCGCTGCGATCCACATCCAGAAGATCGCGCCCGGGCCACCGGCGGTGAGCGCAAACGCCACGCCCGCCAGGTTGCCGCTGCCTAAGCGCGTCGCCAGGCTCAGGCAGAGCGCCTGCCACGAGGTAAGGGCACCGGGCGGTACGCTGCGGCCGCTTTTCAGACTTTTGCCAAAGTCGCGGAAAAAACGAAACGGAACAAACAGGCTGCGAAATGCAAACCAGATACCCGCTGCCGCCAGCAGGTATACCATCAGCGATCCCCACAGGATCTCACTGATAAAAGAGAAGAATTCTGGCATTAACGACCCTCTTGTCGATGCCGGGAGAGGTAACCTGCGACGGCGCGTTTACAACGGGCTTATCCCTTCGCAGGCAATTAATCAGGGAGTTTATCATACAATGCCACCTGCATTGTCTGCGGTTGCGCTGACAGGGCGTCGTGTTATCATCTTGCCAGACCGGTTACATCCCCCTAACAAGTATACTCGTCATACTTCTCGTTCAGGTGCGCTGGCAGCCTTTGCGCCCGACAAGCCATAAAGGCGTCATCGGTCTCGACGTGATTTATTCAGGGTATCGTTTAAAGAGAAACATTATCATGACGGATAAATTGACCTCCCTGCGTCAGTACACAACAGTCGTGGCTGATACCGGAGATATCGCGGCAATGAAGCTCTATCAGCCGCAGGATGCTACAACCAACCCTTCTCTGATCCTTGGGGCAGCCCAAATCCCGGAATACCGTAAACTGATTGACGAAGCTGTGACCTGGGCGCGTAGCCAGAGCAGCGATCGCGCGCAGCAAGTGGTTGATGCGTCCGACCGCCTGGCCGTTAACATCGGTCTGGAAATCCTCAAACTGATCCCGGGCCGTATCTCTACTGAAGTTGACGCGCGCCTCTCTTACGACACCGAAGGCTCCATCGCCAAAGCCAAACGCCTGATCAAAATGTATAACGATGCGGGCATCAGCAACGATCGTATCCTGATCAAGCTGGCTTCCACCTGGCAGGGCATTCGCGCAGCAGAACAGCTGGAAAAAGAGGGCATCAACTGTAACCTGACGCTGCTCTTCTCCTTCGCCCAGGCGCGTGCCTGTGCCGAAGCGGGCGTCTACCTGATCTCCCCGTTCGTAGGTCGTATTCTTGACTGGTACAAAGCTAATACCGACAAGAAAGAGTACGCACCGGCAGAAGATCCGGGCGTGGTTTCCGTGAGTGAAATCTACCAGTACTACAAAGAGCACGGTTATGAAACTGTGGTAATGGGCGCAAGCTTCCGTAATATCGGCGAAATCATTGAGCTGGCTGGCTGCGACCGTCTGACCATCGCCCCGGCGCTGCTGAAAGAGCTTTCAGAAAGCGAAGGCGCGCTGGAGCGCAAACTGGTTTACACCGGCGAAGTAAAAGCGCGTCCGGAGCGCATCAGCGAAGCGGAATTCCTGTGGCAGCACAACCAGGATCCGATGGCGGTTGATAAACTGGCGGACGGTATCCGCAAGTTTGCCGTTGACCAGGAAAAACTGGAAAAAATGATCGGCGATCTGCTGTAATCATCAGGCGTGGCCGGGCTCCCGGTCACGCTTCTTCTCTCCACTCTGTTTGCCTCTCCCCTCAGCGTGTATCATTCCGTAAACGGTTTTTTGCAACGGAATAATTATGGACACACTACGCATTGGTTTAGTTTCGGTTTCCGATCGCGCCTCCAGCGGCGTTTATGAAGATAAAGGTTTGCCCGCGCTTGAAGCATGGCTGGCATCGGCCTTAACCACCCCTTTTCATATCGAAACGCGCCTGATCCCTGACGAGCAGACCATCATCGAGCAAACGTTATGTGAGCTGGTGGACGAGATGAGCTGTCATCTGGTGCTGACCACCGGCGGAACCGGCCCGGCACGCCGCGACGTGACGCCTGATGCTACCCTTGCCGTTGCCGATCGTGAGATGCCGGGCTTTGGCGAGCAGATGCGCCAGATCAGCCTCAACTTTGTACCGACGGCCATTCTTTCGCGCCAGGTGGGCGTGATCCGCAAGCAGGCGTTGATCCTTAACCTGCCAGGCCAGCCGAAATCGATTAAAGAGACCCTCGAAGGGCTGAAAAGCGAGAGCGGTGAAGTGAAAGTGGCGGGCATATTTGCCAGTGTACCGTATTGTGTACAGCTTCTTGATGGCCCGTATGTGGAGACAGATCCGCAGGTCGTAGCAGCTTTTCGTCCTAAAAGCGCAAGGCGCGAAACTTTATCCTGAAAGTAGCGCTTTTCTGACATATGCGATCCCGGTGGTGGCGTATTGATATTTTTACGGTATAGTCATTTTTACTTTACATAACCCGTAAGAATATAATCGTTCACTCTTATCAACGGTTCGCTATGTCACATTACACACGCCCTCTGAATAAACAGGATTATAAAACCCTGACCCTCGCCGCCCTCGGCGGGGCGCTGGAGTTTTACGATTTCATTATCTTCGTCTTTTTCGCCGCTGTGGTCGGGGAGCTCTTCTTCCCGGCCGATATCCCCGAGTGGCTGCGTCAGGTGCAGACCTTTGGCATTTTCGCCGCCGGTTATCTGGCGCGCCCGCTGGGCGGTATTGTGATGGCGCACTTCGGCGATCTGGTCGGGCGCAAGAAGATGTTCACCCTCAGCATTTTGCTGATGGCGCTGCCAACGCTGGCGATTGGCCTGCTGCCGACCTATGCCTCAATGGGCATTGTTGCACCGCTGCTGCTGCTGTTAATGCGCGTGTTACAGGGCGCAGCGATTGGTGGCGAAGTGCCTGGTGCATGGGTGTTTGTTGCTGAGCATGTCCCGGCGCGCCGCATCGGTATTGCCTGCGGCACGCTGACGGCGGGCTTAACGGTTGGCATCCTGCTGGGATCGGTGGTTGCCACGCTGGTCAACACCAGCATGACGCAGCAGGCGATCCACGATGGCGGCTGGCGTATCCCCTTCCTGCTCGGCGGCGCGTTCGGGCTGGTGGCAATGTATTTACGCCGTTGGCTGCGTGAGACGCCCATTTTCCTGGAGATGCAGCAGCGCAAAGCGCTGGCGCAGGAGTTGCCGGTAAAAGCGGTGGTGTTGAAGCACAAAAAAGCAGTGGTAGTTTCGATGCTGCTGACCTGGCTGCTCTCGGCCGGAATTGTGGTAGTGATCCTGATGTCGCCGGTCTGGCTGCAAAAGCAGTATGGCTTCGCGCCCGCTCTGACCTTACAGGCAAATAGCATTGCCACGATCATGCTCTGCTTTGGTTGTCTGGCGGCGGGGCTGTTAGTCGATCGCTTCGGTGCCAGCCGCACCTTTATCGTCGGCAGCTTGCTGCTCGCCGCTGCCAGCTGGCTCTTCTATCACCGCGTTGGCAGCCACCCGGAACAACTCTTTCTGCTCTATGGCCTTGTCGGCTTGTGCGTCGGCGTTGTGGGTGCTGTGCCTTATGTGATGGTGCGCGCCTTTCCGGCGGAGGTGCGTTTTACCGGCATCTCTTTCTCTTACAACGTCTCCTATGCCATTTTCGGCGGGCTGACGCCAATTGCGGTGACGATGCTGATGAGCGTCTCGCCGATGGCTCCGGCCTGGTACGTGCTGGCGCTCTCCCTGATGGGGTTTGGCTTAGGCATCTGGCTGCGCCAGGATCTGCATCATGCCGATAGCGTGGCCGACACCCCGCTCGAATCCTTATAAAAAAACGGAGCCTTCAGGCTCCGTTTTTTATACTGGCACCTGAACGAATCAGTGTTTTTCGCCAATCGGCAGCACGGTGCGGCCAAACTGTTCGTTCAGCACTTCGCCCATCGCCAGGTAGATGGCGCTGGCACCGCAGACGAGGCCAATCCAGCCTGCGATATGAACGATGTTTTCGTTATCCGCCAGGTGTCCCACCGCCAGTAGCGCAAACAGCACCGTCAGGCTCAGGAAGACAAACTGCAGCATGCGCGCGCTTTTCAGCGTGCCGAAGAACATAAACAGGGTAAAGACGCCCCAGATGGCTAAATAGACGCCGAGGAAGTGGCCGTTGGTCGCCTCTGTCAGCCCCATTTTCGGGAACAGCAGAATCGCTACCAGCGTCAACCAGAAAGAACCGTAAGAGGTAAAGGCTGTTAAGCCGAAGGTGTTGCCTTTTTTATACTCAAGCAGGCCGGCAAAAATTTGTGCGATACCACCATAGAAAATGCCCATGGCCAGGATAATGACATCCATCGGGAATAGACCAATATTGTGCAGGTTAAGCAGAATAGTGGTCATGCCGAAGCCCATTAAGCCCAGCGGAGCCGGATTAGCCAACTTAGTGTTGCCCATAATTCCTCAAAAGAATCAATTGATAAAGGGGAGAAATAATTACCCCGCGGGCGTTTTCTGCAAGCGGGGCGCGGCATCATAAATAGCGCCATCCGGCCTGTCTATGATCTGAACAGGTGGAAATTAAAAATTTTTTTATTGTCTCCCCCTTGATGCGCGGCGCGGCGACCCCATCTTGTAGTCAACCGCATTTTGTGGGCTTGCAAAAAAATCAATACAGGGCAGTTGAAACCGTGAGGTTTGCCCTTATTACAGGTTCACAACCAGCTGATGACGAATTTTTAGTGGAGACGTTTAGATGGGTAAAATTATTGGTATCGACCTTGGGACAACCAACTCTTGTGTAGCCATCATGGATGGCGCTTCGGCACGCGTGCTTGAGAACGCCGAGGGCGATCGCACCACGCCTTCCGTAATTGCGTACACACAGGATGGCGAGACTCTGGTAGGTCAGCCGGCTAAACGTCAGGCAGTGACGAACCCGCAAAACACGCTGTTTGCGATCAAGCGCCTGATTGGCCGTCGCTTCCAGGACGAAGAAGTCCAGCGTGACGTATCTATCATGCCTTACAAAATCATGGCAGCCGACAACGGCGACGCCTGGATTGATGTGAAAGGCAACAAAATGGCACCGCCGCAGATCTCTGCAGAAGTGCTGAAAAAAATGAAGAAAACGGCGGAAGATTACCTGGGTGAACCGGTAACTGAAGCGGTTATCACTGTTCCGGCTTACTTTAACGATGCGCAGCGTCAGGCGACTAAAGACGCCGGCCGTATCGCGGGCCTGGAAGTAAAACGTATTATCAACGAACCGACAGCGGCTGCGCTGGCTTACGGTCTGGATAAAGAGACCGGTAACCGCACTATCGCGGTATACGACCTGGGCGGCGGTACCTTCGATATCTCCATCATCGAAATCGACGATGTAGACGGCGAAAAAACCTTCGAAGTACTGGCGACCAACGGTGATACCCACCTCGGTGGTGAAGACTTCGACAGCCGTCTGATCAACTACCTGGTGGAAGAGTTCAAGAAAGATCAGGGTATCGATCTGCGCAACGATCCGCTGGCAATGCAGCGCCTGAAAGAAGCGGCAGAGAAAGCGAAAATCGAGCTCTCTTCTGCACAGCAGACCGACGTGAACCTGCCGTACATCACCGCAGACGCGACCGGTCCGAAACACATGAACATCAAAGTGACTCGCGCGAAACTGGAAAGTCTGGTCGAAGACCTGGTAAGCCGTTCTATCGAGCCGCTGAAAGTTGCGCTGCAGGATGCGGGCCTCTCCGTTTCTGACATCAATGACGTGATCCTGGTCGGTGGCCAGACCCGTATGCCGATGGTGCAGAAAAAAGTGGCTGAGTTCTTCGGCAAAGATCCGCGTAAAGACGTGAACCCGGATGAAGCAGTAGCTATCGGTGCTGCGGTTCAGGGCGGCGTTCTGACCGGTGAAGTTAAAGACGTTCTGCTGCTGGACGTTACCCCGCTGTCGCTGGGTATCGAAACCATGGGCGGCGTGATGACTCCGCTGATCAACAAAAACACCACCATCCCGACCAAGCACAGCCAGGTGTTCTCTACGGCGGAAGACAACCAGTCTGCGGTAACCATCCACGTGCTGCAGGGTGAGCGTAAACGCGCTTCCGATAACAAATCGCTGGGCCAGTTCAACCTCGACGGTATCAACCCGGCACCGCGCGGCATGCCGCAGATCGAAGTCACCTTCGATATCGACGCCGATGGTATTCTGCACGTCTCTGCGAAAGACAAGAATACCAACCGTGAGCAGAAGATCACCATCAAGGCTTCTTCTGGTCTGAACGAGGATGAAATCCAGAAAATGGTGCGTGACGCGGAAGCGAACGCCGAGTCTGACCGTAAGTTCGAAGAGCTGGTCCAGACCCGTAACCAGGGCGATCATCTGCTGCACAGCACCCGTAAGCAGGTTGAAGAAGCAGGCGACCAACTGCCGGCTGAAGACAAAACTGCAATCGAGTCCGCGCTGAGCGAGCTGGAAACTGCGCTGAAAGGCGAAGATAAAGCGGCCATCGACGCCAAAATGCAGGCGCTGGCACAGGTTTCCCAGAAACTGATGGAAATCGCCCAGCAGCAGCACGCACAGCAGCAGGCGGGCGGCGCTGATGCTTCTGCGAACAACGCCAACGCGGCGAAAGATGACGACGTGGTTGACGCCGAGTTCGAAGAAGTTAAAGACAAAAAGTAATCGCCCTTATGCAGGGTAGATAACCAGCACGGGCGTCGGAGTTTTCTCCACGCCCGTGCTCGTATGTTAAGGGGCAGATAAACCGATGGCGAAGCAAGATTATTACGAGATTCTCGGCGTGTCGAAAACGGCCGAAGAGTCTGAAATCAAAAAGGCGTACCGACGCCTGGCCATGAAATTTCACCCGGACCGCAACCAGGGCGATAAAGAGGCCGAAAGCAAATTCAAAGAGATCAACGAAGCCTATAAGGTCCTGACCGATCCCCAGAAACGCGCGGCGTACGATCAGTACGGTCATGCGGCCTTTGAGCAGGGCGGCGGCGGTGGTGGATACGGTGGCGGCGGCTTTGGCGGCGGTGCCGACTTCAGCGACATCTTTGGCGATGTCTTTGGCGACATCTTCGGCGGTGGTCGTGGCCGTCAGCGCGCGGCGCGTGGTTCCGATCTGCGTTACACCATGGAGCTGACGCTGGAAGAAGCGGTACGCGGCGTCACGAAAGAGATCCGTATCCCGACGCTGGAAGAGTGCGACATCTGCCACGGCAGCGGCGCAAAAGCGGGTACCCAGCCGCAGACCTGTCCGACCTGTCATGGCTCCGGCCAGGTGCAGATGCGCCAGGGCTTCTTTGCCGTACAGCAGACCTGTCCGCACTGCCAGGGCCGCGGTACGCTGATTAAAGATCCGTGCAATAAATGCCACGGCCACGGTCGCGTTGAGAAATCCAAAACCCTCTCCGTGAAGATCCCGGCAGGGGTGGATACCGGCGATCGTATTCGTCTGAGTGGCGAAGGCGAAGCGGGCGAGCATGGCGCGCCGGCAGGCGATCTCTACGTTCAGGTGCAGGTGAAACAGCACCCGATCTTCGAGCGCGAAGGCAATAACCTCTATTGCGAAGTGCCGATCAACTTTGCCATGGCGGCGCTGGGCGGCGAAATCGAAGTGCCGACGCTGGATGGTCGCGTGAAGCTGAAAGTGCCGAGCGAAACCCAGACCGGCAAGCTGTTCCGCATGCGCGGTAAAGGCGTGAAATCCGTGCGCGGTGGCGCACAGGGCGATCTGCTGTGCCGTGTGGTCGTAGAGACGCCGGTCGGCCTGAACGAGAAGCAGAAGCAGCTGCTGCAGGATCTGCAGGATAGCTTTGGTGGCCCGACGGGGGAAAACAACAGCCCGCGCTCCAAAAGCTTCTTCGACGGCGTCAAAAAATTCTTCGACGACCTGACGCGCTAAGCGTCCCGCATCACCTCTCTTTATCAACCCGGCGCTGCCGGGTTTTTTTTATCCGCTGGCATACCTCGGGAAAACAGAACTGATAAGCAATAATAATCTGTTTTTAACGAAGAGTAGCGAGGAGTAAGATAGCCGCCACGACGTTACAGGGAGTGGGAGAATCCGATGAAGTTTTTGCACCGTTTTTTAAATAGCGATGCCTCAGGTGGCATCGTGCTGATTTGTGCCGCCGCGCTGGCCATGCTCTGCGCGAACCTCGGCGCGACGCAGGAGATTTACAGCTCGTTTTTACAGACCCCGGTCCAGCTGAAAGTCGGGGCGCTTGAGATTAATAAAGACATGCTGTTGTGGATTAACGATGCGTTGATGGCGATCTTTTTCCTGATGGTCGGTCTGGAAGTGAAGTATGAACTGGTTGAGGGAACGCTCGCCAGCCGCCAGCAGGCGGTATTCCCGGTGATTGCCGCGCTGGGTGGGATGGTCGCACCGGCGCTCATCTTCCTGCTGTTTAATGGTCATAACCCGCTGGCAAGCCACGGCTGGGCCATTCCTACCGCGACCGATATTGCCTTTGCCCTTGGCGTACTGGCGCTGTTAGGTAATCGCGTCCCGCCGGTACTGAAGGTGTTTCTGATGGCGCTGGCGATCATTGACGATCTCGGCGCGATCGTGATTATCGCACTGTTCTACACCAGCGATCTCTCGACTCTGGCGTTGGGTGTTGCCGCGACCGCTATCGCCGTGCTGGCAATCATGAACGCACTCAACGTGCGCCGAATCGGTCTCTATATGTTAGTGGGCGTTGTGCTGTGGACGGCGGTGCTGAAATCCGGGGTTCATGCCACGCTTGCGGGCGTTATCGTCGGTTTCTTTGTGCCGTTGAAGAAAGAGAACGGCGTGTCGCCGTTACATCAGCTGAGCGATGCCATTAGTCCGTGGGTCGCCTGGCTTATCCTGCCGCTGTTTGCCTTTGCTAACGCCGGGGTTTCCCTGAACGGTATGTCCCTTGCTGGCCTGACGGATGTGCTGCCGCTGGGGATTATTGCCGGTCTGGTGATCGGTAAGCCGCTCGGCATTTCGCTCTTCTGCTGGCTGGCGCTGCGTTTGAAACTGGCGAAGCTGCCGCATGGCGCGGTGTTCAAACAGATTATGGCGGTCGGCGTGCTGTGCGGCATCGGCTTTACCATGTCGATCTTTATCTCGTCGCTCGCCTTTGGCGACGCTCATGCCGATATGATCGCCTGGAGCAAACTGGGCATTCTCACCGGCTCGGTTATTTCGGCCGTGGCGGGTTACTGCCTGCTGCGTACGCGCATTATCCGCACGGCGTAGTAACGAAAAGGTAAAGCGCCATGTCATATATCAATTACAACCATCTGTACTACTTCTGGCATGTCTACCGGGAAGGCTCCGTCGTTGGCGCGGCGGAGGCGCTTTACTTAACGCCGCAGACCATCACCGGGCAGATCAAAGCGCTGGAGGAGCGGCTGCAGGGCAAGCTCTTTAAACGCAAAGGGCGGGGGCTGGAAGCCACCGAACTGGGGCAACTGGTATTTCGTTATGCGGATAAGATGTTCGCGTTAAGCCAGGAGATGCTCGATATCATCAACTACCGCAAAGAGGCGAACCTGCTGTTTGATGTCGGCGTGGCGGATGCGCTCTCGAAGCGGCTGGTGAGCGGCATTCTTGATGCTGCCGTGCAGGAAGGCGAGCCGATTCACCTGCGCTGCTTTGAATCGACGCACGAGCTGCTGCTGGAGCAGTTAAGCCAGCATAAGCTCGATATGATTATCTCTGATTGCCCCATCGACTCTGCGCAGCAGGAGGGGCTCTTTTCGGTGAAGATTGGCGAATGCAGCGTCAGCTTCTGGAGCAGCGGCCCGGCACCGGAACTGCCGTTTCCCGCCTGCCTTGAAACGCGTCGGTTATTAATTCCCGGCCGCCGCTCAATGCTTGGCCGCAAGCTGATGAACTGGTTTCATGTGCAAAACCTGCAGGTGGAGATCCTCGGCGAGTTTGATGATGCCGCGCTGATGAAGGCCTTTGGCGCAAAACATGATGCCATTTTTGTTGCGCCGACCTCTTATGGCGACGACTTCTATGCCGATGCGCGAATGGTAGAGATCGGCAGGCTCGACAACGTGCAGGAGGAGTATCACGCGATTTTTGCTGAACGTATGATCCAGCATCCGGCGGTGCAGCGCATCTGCAATCGCGACTACTCGGCGCTCTTCGCGCTCCATCAGAAATGAAAAAACCCGCCGAAGCGGGTTTTTTTTACAAAGCGAACAGCGAAGCGATTAAGCCAGGCTGTTGATACGCGCGGTCAGGTTAGCCTTATGACGCGCTGCTTTGTTTTTGTGGATCAGACCTTTAGCGGCCTGACGATCCACGATCGGTTGCATTTCGTTAAATGCATTCTGCGCAGCGGCTTTGTCGCCAGCTTCAATTGCTGCGTATACTTTCTTAACGAAAGTACGCATCATTGAGCGACGGCTAGCGTTGTGCTTGCGAGCCTTTTCAGACTGAACGGCGCGCTTCTTAGCTGATTTGATATTAGCCAAGGTCCAACTCCCAAATATGATCTTTATGGACAATTCAAAGGCCGGGGAATATGCCCTTTTAGCCTTCTTTTGTCAATGGATTTGTGCAAATAAGCGCCGTTAAGCAACGACGCTCGTTACGTAGTGATGGCGCAGGATTCTAACAGCTTGCGTGTCGCGAATACAGCTTTTCCACCAGAAAAATCGTGCATAGCGGCAGATTCTCACCACAGCCAGCGGCAGCCTGATGAAAAGCCTCTCCTTTCTGGCGCGATAAGGCAATCGCCGGTTAACGTTGCCCGCTGTACAAGGTATAATCCGACGATTTTCACTGTTTTGAGCCAGACATGAAGCTGATACGCGGCATACATAACCTCAGTCATGCACCGCACGGGTGTGTGCTGACTATTGGTAATTTCGACGGCGTACATCGCGGTCATCAGGCGTTGCTACAGGGGCTGGGCGCAGAAGGGCGCGCGCGCGGCCTGCCGGTGGTGGTGATGATTTTTGAACCGCAGCCGCTGGAGCTGTTCGCCGGGGAGAAATCCCCCGCGCGGCTGACGCGTCTGCGCGAGAAGCTTCGCTGGCTGGCCGAGTGCGGCGTGGAGTATGTTCTCTGCCTACGCTTCGACAGGCGTTTTGCGGCGCTGACCGCACAAACCTTTGTCAGCGACCTGCTGGTCGACCGCCTCGGTGTGAAATTTCTCGCAGTCGGTGACGATTTCCGTTTTGGCGCTGGTCGCCAGGGGGATTTCTTGTTATTACAGAAGGCCGGCGAGAAATATGGCTTTGACGTCACCAGTACGCAAACCTTCTGCGAAGGCGGCGTGCGGGTGAGCAGCACCGCGATTCGCCAGGCGCTGGCGAACGACGACCTGGCGCTTGCCGAGAATCTGCTTGGCCGCCCGTTCAGCATCTCCGGGCGCGTTGTCCACGGCGATGCGCTGGGGCGCACCATCGGTTTTCCGACGGCGAATGTGCCGCTGCGCCGCCAGGTCTCCCCGGTAAAAGGGGTCTACGCGGTTGAAGTGGCGGGCCTCGGCGACACGCTGCTGCCGGGCGTCGCCAATATTGGTACCCGCCCGACGGTGGCAGGTATTCGCCAGCAGCTGGAAGTGCACCTGCTGGATGTTGCAATGGACCTTTATGGTCGCCATATAGACGTAGTACTGCGTAAAAAAATACGTAACGAACAGCGCTTTGCTTCCCTCGATGAACTGAAGGCGCAAATCGCCCGAGATGAGGTAGCGGCCCGTGAGTTTTTTGGGCTATCTAAACCGGCTTCTTAAGGCCTGGTGGTATTAATCAAACCGAAATACGGAACCGAGAATCTAATGAGTGACTATAAATCTACCCTGAATTTGCCGGAAACAGGGTTCCCAATGCGTGGCGATCTCGCCAAACGCGAACCGGGAATGCTGGCGCGTTGGACTGATGATGACCTCTACGGCATCATCCGTGCGGCGAAAAAAGGCAAAAAAACCTTCATTCTGCATGATGGCCCTCCATATGCGAATGGCAGCATTCATATTGGTCACTCGGTTAACAAGATTCTGAAAGACATTATTGTGAAGTCCAAAGGGCTCGCAGGTTATGACTCGCCTTACGTTCCGGGTTGGGATTGCCACGGTCTGCCGATCGAACTGAAAGTCGAGCAGGAGTACGGCAAACCGGGCGAGAAGTTCACCGCCGCCGAGTTCCGCGCCAAGTGCCGTGAATATGCCGCCACGCAGGTAGACGGGCAGCGCAAAGACTTTATCCGTCTGGGCGTGCTCGGCGACTGGTCGCACCCTTACCTGACCATGGACTTCAAAACCGAAGCCAATATCATCCGCGCGCTGGGCAAAATCATCGGTAATGGCCACCTGCTGAAAGGGGCAAAACCGGTGCACTGGTGCGTCGACTGCCGTTCCGCGCTGGCGGAAGCGGAAGTTGAGTATTACGACAAAACCTCGCCTTCTATCGACGTCGCCTTCCAGGCTGCCGATCAGCAGGCGGTGAAAGCGAAATTCGGCGTTGATTCTGTTAACGGCCCAGTCTCGCTGGTTATCTGGACCACCACGCCGTGGACACTCCCTGCTAACCGCGCTATCTCCCTCTCTCCGGAGTTTGAGTACGCGCTGGTACAGGTTGACGGTCAGGCGGTGATCCTGGCAAAAGATCTGGTTGAGAGCGTGATGAAACGCACCGGCATCAGCGATTATCGCGTGCTGGCTACGGTCAACGGCGCTGAGCTTGAGCTGATGCGCTTTAAACACCCGTTCCTCGATTTCGATGTTCCGGCGATCCTCGGCGATCACGTTACGCTGGAAGCGGGTACCGGTGCGGTGCATACCGCTGGCGGTCACGGCCCGGACGACTACACCATCAGCCAGAAGTACGGTCTGGAAATTGCTAACCCGGTTGGCCCGGACGGTCGCTATCTGCCGGGCACCTACCCGACGCTTGATGGCATCAACGTCTTCAAAGCGAACGACATCATCGTGGCGCTGCTGACCGAAAAAGGCGCGCTGCTGCACGTCGAGAAGATGCAGCACAGCTATCCGTGCTGCTGGCGTCACAAGTCGCCGATCATCTTCCGCGCCACGCCGCAGTGGTTCGTCAGCATGGATCAAAAAGGGCTGCGCACGCAGTCGCTGCAAGAGATCAAAGGCGTGCAGTGGATCCCGGACTGGGGCCAGGCGCGTATCGAATCGATGGTCGCTAACCGTCCTGACTGGTGTATCTCCCGTCAGCGCACCTGGGGCGTGCCGATGTCGCTGTTCGTCCATAAAGATAGCGAAGAGCTGCACCCGCGTACGCTGGAGCTGATGGAAGAGGTGGCAAAACGCGTCGAAGTTGACGGTATCCAGGCCTGGTGGGATCTCGACCCGCGCGACATCCTCGGCGATGACGCCGACAGCTATGTCAAAGTGCCGGATACGCTGGACGTCTGGTTTGACTCCGGTTCAACCCACGCTTCCGTTGTCGACGTTCGCCCGGAGTTCGCGGGCCACGCGGCAGACATGTATCTGGAAGGCTCGGATCAGCATCGTGGCTGGTTTATGTCATCCCTGATGATCTCCACGGCGATGAAGGGCAAAGCGCCTTATCGTCAGGTGCTGACCCACGGTTTCACCGTCGACGGTCAGGGCCGCAAGATGTCGAAATCGATCGGCAACACCGTTTCGCCGCAGGATGTGATGAACAAACTCGGCGCGGATATCCTGCGTCTGTGGGTGGCATCAACCGATTACACCGGTGAAATGGCCGTTTCCGACGAGATCCTGAAGCGTGCCGCCGACAGCTATCGTCGTATCCGTAACACCGCGCGCTTCCTGCTGGCGAACCTTAACGGTTTCGATCCGGCGAAAGATATGGTGAAACCGGAAGAGATGGTGGTGCTGGATCGCTGGGCCGTTGGCTGCGCGCAAGCGGCGCAGGAAGATATCCTGAAAGCCTACGAATCCTATGACTTCCATGAAGTGGTGCAGCGCCTGATGCGTTTCTGCTCCGTGGAAATGGGCTCCTTCTACCTCGACATCATTAAAGACCGCCAGTACACCGCGAAAGCGGAGAGCCGCGCGCGTCGCAGCTGTCAGACCGCGCTCTATCACATCTGTGAAGCGCTGGTGCGCTGGATGGCACCGATCATGTCCTTCACCGCTGATGAGATCTGGGGCTACCTGCCAGGCGATCGCGAGAAGTATGTCTTCACCGGCGAGTGGTACGAAGGCCTGTTTGGCCTGGCGGACAGCGAAGCGATGAACGACGCCTACTGGGCCGAGCTGCTGAAAGTGCGTGGCGAAGTCAACAAGGTGATTGAGCAGGCGCGTGCCGATAAGAAAGTGGGCGGATCCCTTGAAGCGACGGTTACGCTGTTCGCACAGCCAGAGCTGGCGGCGAAACTGACGGCGCTGGGCGATGAATTGCGATTTGTCCTGTTGACCTCAGGCGCGCAGGTTGCGGATTATGCCAGCGCTTCTGCGGATGCGCAGCAGAGCGAACTGCTCAAAGGGCTGAAAGTAGCGCTGAGTAAAGCCGATGGTGAGAAGTGCCCGCGTTGCTGGCATTACACCCATGATGTCGGTCAGGTGGCGGAACACGCAGATATTTGCGGACGCTGTGTTAGCAACGTCGCCGGTGACGGCGAAAAACGTAAGTTTGCCTGATGAGTAAACCGATCTTTTCAACAGGGCTGCGCTGGCTATGGCTGGTCGTGGCGGTGCTGATTATCGATCTGGGCAGTAAATACCTGATCCTCCAGAACTTCGCTCTGGGGGAGACGGTCTCTCTGTTCCCGTCGCTAAACCTGCACTATGCGCGTAACTATGGGGCGGCGTTCAGCTTCCTCGCCGACAGCGGCGGCTGGCAACGCTGGTTCTTCGCGGGTATCGCTATCGGTATCTGCGTGGTGCTGACGGTGCTGATGTATCGCGCCAAAGCGTCGCAAAAGCTGAATAACATCGCCTATGCGCTGATTATTGGCGGCGCGTTGGGTAACTTGTTCGACCGTCTGTGGCATGGCTTTGTCGTCGATATGATCGATTTTTATGTGGGCGACTGGCATTTTGCTACCTTTAACCTTGCTGATACCGCAATCTGTATCGGCGCGGCGCTGATCGTGCTGGAAGGGTTTTTACCCTCCGCCGCAGTGAAAAAACAGGCGTAAGCCATAAAGCGTTGTAGGCCCGGTTATTAAGCCGGATAAGCGTAGCGCCATCCGGCATGCAATACGCACCCGGGCCCTACATTCGCTATCACATAAGAGCAACCTGCATGTCTAAATCCGTACAGAGCGACAGCGCAGTGCTGGTGCACTTCACGCTCAAGCTCGAAGATGGTTCACTTGCCGAATCCACACGCAACAACGGTAAGCCGGCGCTGTTTCGCCTTGGCGACGGTTCCCTCTCCGAAGGGCTGGAGCAACATCTGCTTGGCCTGAAGGCCGGGGAGAAAAAGGTCTTTTCCCTTGAGCCGGACGCCGCCTTCGGCACGCCGAGCCCGGATCTGATCCAGTACTTCTCACGCCGTGAATTTATGGACGCCGGCGAGCCGGAAATCGGTGCGATTATGCTCTTTACCGCAATGGATGGCAGCGAAATGCCGGGCGTGATCCGCGAAATCAACGGCGACTCGATTACCGTCGATTTCAACCATCCGCTGGCGGGCAGAACCGTCCACTTTGATATCGATGTGCTGGAAGTCGATCCGGCACTGGAGGAGACAAATGCAGATCCTGTTGGCTAACCCGCGCGGTTTTTGCGCTGGCGTTGACCGCGCTATCAGCATTGTTGAAAACGCGCTGGCGATCTACGGCGCGCCGATTTATGTGCGTCACGAAGTGGTGCACAACCGCTACGTGGTCGACAGCCTGCGCGAGCGCGGCGCTATTTTTATTGAGCAGATAAGCGAAGTGCCGGACGGCGCGATCCTTATCTTCTCGGCGCACGGCGTCTCACAAGCGGTGCGCAACGAAGCGAAAAGCCGCGATTTAACGGTCTTCGACGCCACCTGCCCGTTGGTCACGAAAGTACATATGGAAGTGGCGCGCGCCAGCCGTCGTGGCGAAGAGGCGATCCTGATTGGTCACGCCGGTCACCCGGAAGTGGAAGGCACTATGGGTCAGTACAGCAACCCGAAAGGGGGCATGTACCTGGTTGAGTCGCCGGATGATGTTGCGACGCTTGAGATCAAAGATCCGGGCAAACTCTCCTTCATGACCCAGACTACGCTCTCCGTCGACGATACTTCTGACGTCATTGACGCTCTGCGCGTGCGTTTCCCGCATATCGTCGGGCCACGTAAAGATGATATCTGCTACGCGACCACCAACCGTCAGGAAGCGGTGCGTGCGCTGGCTGAGCAGGCGGAAGTGGTGCTGGTGGTGGGCTCCAAAAACTCCTCCAACTCCAACCGCCTCGCCGAGCTGGCGCAGCGGATGGGTAAAGCGGCCTATCTGATTGATGATGCCTCTGATATCCAGGAGAGTTGGGTTCAGGGTATTGCCTGTGTTGGCGTCACCGCTGGCGCTTCCGCACCGGATATTCTGGTGCAGAATGTGATTTCACGCCTGCAGGAGCTGGGCGGCGGCGAAGCCATCCCGCTTGAAGGGCGCGAAGAGAATATCGTCTTTGAAGTGCCAAAAGAGCTGCGGGTCGAGGTTCGCGAAGTCGAGTAACCTTTTCCCGAGGGTTATGCGAAGATGCCAGACCGAGTCTGGCATTTTTTTTGTCCATTTTTCGTGGAGGGGCTATGGGTCTGCCAATCATTCTCGACACCGATCCCGGTATTGACGACGCCGTGGCGATTGCCGCCGCGCTGTTCGCGCCTGAGTGCGATCTGAAACTGATCACCACCGTTGCCGGTAATGTTTCGCTGGAGAAAACCACCCGCAACGCGCTGCAACTGCTTCACTTCTGGAACGCGGATGTCCCGCTGGCGCAGGGTGCCGCCACGCCCTTGCTGCGCCCGCTCTACAGCGCGGCAAATGTGCATGGCGAGTCGGGGCTGGATGGCTACGACTTTATTGAACATGCACGCCAGCCGCTGGCGATCCCGGCCTTTCAGGCGATCCGCGACATGCTGCTCGCCTCGCCTGAACCCATTACGCTTGTGACCATCGGCCCGCTGACCAATATCGCGCTACTGCTTACCCACTACCCGGAGTGCCAGTTCAACATCCGTCGGCTGGTGATGATGGGCGGCTCCGCCGGGCGCGGTAACTTTACGCCGAGCGCCGAATTTAATATCGCCGTCGATCCCGACGCCGCGGCGCGCGTTTTTGCCAGCGGGCTGGATATCGTCATGTGCGGCCTGGATGTCACCAACCGCGCGACCCTTGCGCCCGCGTTTCTGGCGACGCTTCCCACCCTTAACCGCACCGGCAAAATGTTGCATGCGCTTTTCAGCCACTACCGCAGCGGCAGCATGGCGACCGGGCAGCGCATGCACGATCTCTGCGCTATCGCTTACCAGGTCCGCCCGGATCTCTTTACCCTAAAACCCTGCTTTGTGGCGGTTGAGACGCAGGGGCAGTTCACCACGGGTGCGACGGTGGTAGATATTGACGGCAAGCTGGGCTTGCCCGCCAATGCGCAGGTAGCGCTCGATATGGATGTTGAGGGCTTTCGTGCATGGTTCGCCGACGTGCTGGCGCTGGCACCTTAATAACGAAGTCAGGCTCTTGTCATGCCTTTTACTGATATTTGCCGGTGTATATCATTAATTTCTAATTATTGGCGTTTTCGGCTGGTGGCTCAGCGATGGGCTGGTTAATCTGGAAACGATTTTTACGCATTTAATTAACAAAAGAGCACAACTATGCATGATGCAGCAATCCGCGTAGCCATCGCGGGCGCTGGCGGTCGAATGGGCCGACAGCTGATTCAGGCGGCGCTGGCTATGGAGGGCGTGGCCCTTGGTGCAGCGCTGGAGCGGGAGGGTTCCTCTCTGCTGGGAAGCGATGCGGGTGAACTCGCAGGCGCGGGTAAAAGCGGCGTCACGGTGCAGAGCAGCCTTGAGGCGGTAAAAGAGGATTTCGATGTCTTTATCGATTTCACCCGCCCGGAAGGGACGCTTCACCATCTCGCCTTTTGCCGTCAGCACCATAAAGCTATGGTGATTGGCACAACCGGTTTTGATGACGCGGGCAAGCAGGCCATCAGCGATGCGGCGCAGGAGATTGCCATCGTCTTTGCCGCCAACTTTAGCGTTGGCGTGAACGTCATGCTGAAGCTGCTGGAGAAAGCGGCAAAGGTGATGGGCGACTACACCGATATCGAAATTATCGAAGCCCACCACCGCCATAAAGTGGATGCCCCGTCAGGCACGGCGCTGGCGATGGGGGAAACGATCGCCAGCTCACTGAATAAAGAGTTAAAAGAGTGTGCGGTTTATTCACGTGAAGGCCATACCGGCGAGCGTGTTCCCGGCACTATTGGCTTTGCTACGGTTCGCGCCGGGGATATCGTCGGCGAACATACGGCGATGTTCGCCGATATTGGCGAACGTGTCGAGATTACGCATAAAGCATCAAGCCGCATGACCTTCGCTAATGGCGCGGTGCGATCCGCTTCATGGCTTAAAGACAAAGAAAGCGGTCTTTTTGACATGCGTGATGTCCTCGATCTCAACAATCTGTAAGCGTTTTTACCCTTCGTGATGTGGTTGTTGCAGTCATAATGGATTGATTGCAAAGGGCAATAATTTATTGCCCTTTTATTTTGACTTCTAAAAATGATTTTTAACCTTAAAGCGCTGAAATAGATAGTTTATAAGCCATTTTTTGTTTCTAAAATGTAAATTTTGACCATCTGGTCTGGTTTTTCACCCCGGTCGCTACTGAGATACAATTTTCTTGCCGCGCAAGCGTTTTCCCCGCTCTGCTTATCTTCTTTTTTTATCTCTTAAACCCTGTAAAAGCAGGCAGTGGCGTAAAAGAGAAAGAAAAACAGGCGTCATAAGTTGACTTTTATCCCACATCTCTCCAGAATGCCGCCGTTTGCCAAAAATCCACGGCCAGCAAATTTGCATTGATTCATCATCCTGATATGAATTAATATGCAAATAAAGTGAGTGAATATTCTCTGGAGGGTGTTTTGATTAAGTCAGCGCTATTGGTTCTGGAAGACGGAACCCAGTTTTACGGTCGGGCCATAGGGGCAACGGGCACGGCGGTTGGGGAAGTCGTTTTCAATACTTCAATGACCGGTTATCAAGAAATCCTCACTGATCCTTCCTATTCCCGCCAAATCGTCACTCTTACTTATCCTCATATCGGCAATGTCGGCACCAACGCGGCTGACGAAGAGTCCTCTCAGGTGCATGCGCAGGGTCTGGTCATTCGCGACCTGCCGCTGATTGCCAGCAACTACCGCAGCACTGAAGATCTCTCTTCCTACCTGAAACGCCATAACATCGTGGCGATTGCCGATATTGATACCCGCAAGCTGACCCGCCTGCTGCGCGAAAAAGGCGCACAGAACGGCTGCATCATCGCGGGCGAAAACCTCGACGAGACCGTGGCGCTGGAGAAAGCGAAAGCTTTCCCTGGGCTGAACGGGATGGATCTGGCGAAAGAGGTGACGACCCAGGAGAGCTACAGCTGGACGCAGGGTAGCTGGACGCTGGCGGGCGAGCTGCCGGAAGCGAAACAAGAGAGCGAACTGCCTTACCACGTTGTGGCCTATGATTACGGCGCAAAACGCAACATCCTGCGCATGCTGGTGGATCGCGGCTGCCGCCTGACGGTAGTCCCGGCGCAAACCCCGGCCGCAGAAGTGCTGAAAATGAATCCGGACGGCATCTTCCTCTCTAACGGTCCCGGCGACCCGGCACCGTGCGACTACGCTATCGACGCGATTAAAGCTTTCCTCGAAACCGATATTCCGGTGTTCGGCATCTGCCTCGGCCACCAGCTGCTGGCGCTGGCGAGCGGAGCGAAAACCGTGAAGATGAAGTTTGGTCACCACGGCGGCAACCACCCGGTAAAAGATATCGACAACAATACAGTGATGATCACCGCGCAGAACCACGGTTTTGCCGTCGACGAGGCGTCGATGCCTGCTAACCTGCGCGTCACGCACAAATCGCTGTTCGACGGCACGCTGCAGGGCATTCACCGCACCGATAAGCCGGCCTTCAGCTTCCAGGGTCACCCGGAAGCCAGCCCTGGCCCGCACGACGCCGCGCCGCTGTTTGACCACTTTATTGAATTGATTGAGCAGTATCGTCATACCGCCAAATAATCAGGAGAAAAAGAGCCATGCCAAAACGTACAGACCTAAAAAGCATCCTGATCCTTGGCGCTGGCCCGATTGTTATCGGCCAGGCGTGTGAATTCGACTACTCCGGCGCGCAGGCGTGTAAAGCGCTGCGCGAAGAGGGTTACCGCGTAATCCTGGTGAACTCCAACCCGGCAACCATCATGACCGACCCGGAAATGGCGGACGCCACCTATATCGAGCCAATCCACTGGGAAGTGGTGCGTAAGATCATCGAAAAAGAGCGCCCGGATGCGGTGCTGCCGACAATGGGCGGCCAGACCGCGCTCAACTGCGCGCTGGAGCTTGAGCGTCAGGGCGTGCTGGAAGAGTTCGGCGTGACGATGATTGGTGCCACCGCAGATGCGATTGATAAAGCGGAAGATCGCCGCCGTTTCGATATCGCGATGAAGAAAATTGGCCTCGATACCGCGCGTTCCGGCATTGCGCACACCATGGACGAAGCGCTGGCCGTGGCGGCTGACGTCGGCTACCCGTGCATTATCCGCCCCTCCTTTACCATGGGCGGCACCGGCGGCGGCATCGCCTATAACCGCGAAGAGTTTGAAGAGATTTGCGCCCGCGGCCTCGACCTCTCTCCGACTAAAGAGCTGCTGATTGATGAGTCGCTGATTGGCTGGAAAGAGTATGAGATGGAGGTGGTGCGCGATAAGAACGACAACTGCATCATCGTCTGCTCGATTGAAAACTTCGACGCCATGGGCATTCACACCGGTGACTCCATCACCGTGGCTCCGGCGCAGACCCTGACCGACAAAGAGTACCAAATCATGCGTAACGCCTCGATGGCGGTGCTGCGTGAAATCGGTGTTGAGACCGGCGGCTCCAACGTGCAGTTCGCGGTCAACCCGAAAAATGGTCGTCTGATTGTTATCGAGATGAACCCACGTGTTTCCCGCTCCTCGGCGCTGGCCTCGAAAGCGACCGGCTTCCCGATTGCAAAAGTGGCGGCGAAACTGGCGGTAGGTTACACGCTGGATGAGCTGATGAACGATATCACCGGCGGGCGTACCCCGGCGTCGTTCGAACCCTCTATCGACTATGTCGTCACCAAGATTCCGCGCTTCAACTTCGAAAAATTTGTCGGTGCTAACGACCGCCTGACCACGCAGATGAAATCCGTTGGTGAAGTGATGGCGATTGGCCGCACCCAGCAGGAGTCGCTGCAAAAAGCGCTGCGCGGCCTCGAAGTGGGCGCCACCGGCTTCGACCCGAAAGTAAGCCTTGAAGATCCGGAAGCGCTGACCAAAATCCGCCGCGAGCTGAAAGACGCGGGCGCGGATCGTATCTGGTACATCGCTGACGCTTTCCGCGCTGGCCTTTCCGTCGATGGCGTCTTCAACCTGACCAATATCGACCGCTGGTTCCTGGTGCAGATTGAGGAGCTGGTGCGTCTGGAAGAGCAGGTTGCCGCGCAGGGCATCAATGGCCTGAACGCCGACTTCCTGCTCCAGCTGAAACGCAAAGGCTTCGCCGATGCGCGTCTGGCGACGCTGGTTGGCGTGCGCGAAGCGGAGATCCGCAAGCTGCGTGACCAGTACAACCTGCACCCGGTCTACAAACGCGTTGATACCTGTGCCGCGGAGTTCGCTACCGACACCGCGTATATGTACTCCACCTATGAAGAGGAGTGCGAAGCCAATCCGAACCAGGATCGCGAAAAAATTATGGTGCTCGGCGGTGGTCCAAACCGTATCGGGCAGGGTATTGAGTTCGACTACTGCTGCGTCCACGCCTCGCTGGCGCTGCGCGAAGATGGTTACGAGACCATTATGGTCAACTGTAACCCGGAAACCGTCTCCACCGATTACGACACCTCCGACCGCCTCTACTTCGAGCCGGTAACGCTGGAAGATGTGCTGGAAATCGTGCGTATCGAGAAGCCGAAGGGCGTGATCGTCCAGTACGGCGGCCAGACGCCACTGAAACTGGCGCGCGAACTGGAAGCGGCGGGCGTACCGATTATCGGCACCAGCCCGGACGCAATTGACCGCGCGGAAGACCGCGAGCGTTTCCAGCAGGCGGTAGAGCGCCTGAAGCTGCTGCAACCGGCTAACGCCACGGTCACGGCGCTGGAGCAGGCGGTTGAGAAAGCCAAAGAGATCACCTATCCGCTGGTCGTGCGTCCCTCCTATGTGCTGGGCGGCCGCGCAATGGAGATTGTCTACGACGAAGTCGACCTGCGTCGCTACTTTATGACCGCAGTCAGCGTCTCGAACGATGCGCCAGTGCTGCTGGATAAGTTCCTCGATGACGCAGTAGAAGTGGACGTCGACGCGATTTGCGACGGCGAAAGCGTGCTGATTGGCGGCATCATGGAGCATATCGAGCAGGCAGGGGTGCACTCCGGTGACTCCGCCTGTTCACTGCCAGCCTATACGCTGAGCCAGGAGATTCAGGATGTGATGCGCCAGCAGGTGCAGAAACTGGCGTTTGAGTTGCAGGTGCGCGGTCTGATGAACGTGCAGTTCGCAGTGAAAGATAACGACGTCTACCTGATTGAAGTGAACCCGCGTGCGGCGCGTACCGTGCCGTTTGTCTCGAAAGCGACGGGCGTTCCGCTGGCGAAAGTGGCGGCGCGCGTGATGACTGGCCAGACTCTGGCTGCGCAGGGCCACACCAGCGAAATTATCCCGCCGTACTACTCGGTGAAAGAGGTGGTGCTGCCGTTCAACAAATTCCCGGGCGTTGACCCGTTGTTAGGGCCGGAAATGCGCTCGACCGGGGAAGTGATGGGCGTCGGTCGCACCTTTGCTGAAGCGTTTGCCAAAGCGCAGCTCGGCAGCAACTCCACCATGCAGAAGCGCGGCCGTGCGCTGCTGTCGGTGCGTGAAGGGGATAAAGAGCGCGTTGTCGACCTCGCCGCCAAGCTGCTGAAGCAGGGCTTTGAACTGGATGCCACCCACGGCACGGCGATTGTGCTCGGCGAAGCGGGCATCAACCCGCGTCTGGTGAACAAGGTGCATGAAGGGCGTCCGCACATTCAGGATCGTATTAAGAATGGCGAATATACCTACATCATCAACACCACCGCAGGCCGCCAGGCGATTGAGGATTCAAAACTGATTCGCCGTAGCGCGCTGCAGTACAAGGTGCATTACGACACCACCCTGAACGGCGGCTTCGCCACCGCGATGGCGCTGAATGCTGACGCCACCGAGAAGGTGACCTCCGTGCAGGAGATGCACGCGCAGATCAGCAAGTAACAGAGCGGGCCGGTTTACCGGCCCGAATTTTTTTATTCGCACTATTTGTAGGCCGGATAAGGCGTTGCCGCCATCCGGCAATAATGCCTGATGGCGCTTCGCTTATCAGGCCTACGCGATCCTACCTGCATTTATCCACCTTCAGAGTGTTCTGTATTTTCCTCATCCCTCAGCGAGTTACCCTACACTTACTCCCAAGAAGCTTAAAATTGACTGCAAAACAGGGAGAGAACCATGAAAACTAAACTTCTGCTCACATCCGTAATGACTGCCGCTGCGCTGTTCACCGTTGCCGGTTGTTCTTCAAACCAGGCTGTAGAGACGACCGATGGTAAAACCATCGTCACCGACGGCAAACCGCAGGTAGACAAAGATACCGGCATGGTCTCGATTAAAAATGCCGAAACCGGTAAAACGCAGCAGATTAACCGTGACCAGGTTAAAGGCATGAGCGAGCTGAATAACTAATTCGCCACGCTTAGCGTGCGGTGGCTTTCGCCGCCGCACGACCCCCTCTGAATTCCCCTACAGATTGCTACTGTTAGCCAATCGATTAACTGACTACACTCTCTGAAAATATCAGTGAAACAGGTAATCGATGATCCTCATTATTTACGCCCACCCCTATCCACAACACTCCCATGCTAATAAGCGCATGCTTGAGCAGGTTGAGACAATGGATGAGGTGGAGATCCGCTCCCTCTACGACCTCTATCCCGATTTCAATATCGACATTGCCGCCGAGCAGCAGGCGCTGGCGCGTGCCGATCTCATCATCTGGCAACACCCGATGCAGTGGTATAGCGTCACGCCGTTACTCAAACTCTGGATCGATAAAGTGCTGGCTCACGGCTGGGCATACGGTCAGGGCGGCACCGCGCTGCGCGGCAAAAGCATTATGTGGGCGGTGACCACCGGCGGCGGCGAACACCATTTTGATCTGGGCGATCACCCAGGATTTGAGGTGCTTGCCCAGCCTTTGCAGGCCACGGCGCTCTACTGCGGCCTGACGTGGCTGCCGCCTTTTGCCATTCACCGCACCTTTGTCTGTGATGACGAAACCTTGCAGGCGCAGGCACGGCAATATAAACAGCGTTTGCAGACATGGCTGGAGGTGCAGCGTGGATAGTCACTCAATGATTCAGGCGCTGATCTACCTGGGCGCGGCGGCGCTGGTGGTACCCATCGCTATGCGTCTCGGGCTCGGTTCGGTGCTCGGCTACTTGATTGCCGGCGGGATTATCGGCCCGTGGGGGTTACGGCTGGTCACCGATGCGGAGTCTATTCTGCACTTCGCCGAAATCGGCGTGGTATTGATGCTGTTTATCATCGGCCTGGAGTTGGATCCGCAGCGGTTATGGAAATTGCGCGCCTCGGTATTTGGCGGCGGCGCGTTGCAGATGGGCAGCTGTGGCCTGTTGCTCGGCGGCTTCTGTCTGCTGCTCGGGCTGCCGTGGTCGGTGGCGCTGCTGATAGGCCTGACGCTTGGGCTCTCATCGACCGCTATCGCCATGCAGGCGATGAATGAGCGTAACCTGACCGCCTCGCAGATGGGGCGCAGCGCCTTTTCAGTGCTGCTGTTCCAGGATATCGCCGCCATTCCGCTGGTGGCGATGATCCCGCTGCTGGCCGCCAGCGGCGGGGCGATGACCCTTAGCGCCTTTCTATTATCCGCGCTAAAAGTGGTGGCGGCGCTGACGCTGGTGGTGCTGATTGGGCGCTATGTCGCGCGTCCTGCGCTGCGCTTTGTTGCCCGCTCCGGCCTGCGGGAAGTCTTCTGCGCCGTGGCGCTGCTGCTGGTCTTCGGTTTCGGTTTGCTGCTGGAAGAGGCCGGGTTATCGATGGCGATGGGCGCCTTTCTCGCCGGGGTGCTGCTTGCCAGCTCCGAATATCGCCACGCGCTGGAGAGCGATATCGAGCCGTTTAAAGGTCTGCTGCTCGGGCTCTTCTTTATCGGCGTTGGTATGTCGATCGATTTCGGCACGCTGGTGAGCCATCCACTGCGCATTCTGCTGCTGCTGGGCGGCTTCCTGGTGATTAAAACCGGCGTGCTGTGGCTGATCGCGCGTCCTTTAACGGTGCCGCGCAAGCAGCGCTGGTGGTTCGCGGCGCTGCTGGGGCAGGGGAGTGAGTTTGCCTTCGTGGTGTTTGGCGCCGCGCAGACGGCGCAGGTGCTGGATAGCGAATGGGCGAAAGCCTTAACTCTCACTGTGGCACTGTCGATGGCGGCAACGCCGCTGCTGCTGGTGCTGCTCGCGCGTCTGGAGGCGGGCGGCGGCGATCGTGAGCAGGAAGCCGATGCGATCGATGAAGAGGAGGCGCGGGTGATTGTCGCCGGCTTTGGCCGCTTCGGGCAGATCTCAGGGCGCTTGTTGCTCTCCAGCGGCGTGAAGATGGTGATCCTCGATCACGATCCCGACCATATCGAGACGCTGCGTAAGTTTGGCATGAAGGTCTTCTACGGTGACGCGACCCGCGTCGATCTGCTGGAGTCAGCGGGCGCGGCGCGGGCGGAAGTATTGATCAACGCAATTGATGATCCCGAAGCCAGCCTGCACTTAACGGAGCTGGCGAAGGAGCACTTCCCGCACCTGCGCATTATTGCCCGCGCTCGCGATGTCGATCACTACATTCGCCTGCGTCAGATGGGCGTTGAGGATCCTGAACGTGAGACCTTCGAAGCGGCGTTGAAAACCGGGCGTCAGGCCCTTGAAGGGCTGGGGCTGGGTGCCTATGAGGCGCGTGAGCGCGCCGATCGCTTCCGCCGCTTTAATCACGACATGATTGAAGAGATGGCAAATGCGGAAGATGGCGGCCAGGGGCGCGTTGCGGTGTTTAAACGCACCAGCGCCATGCTAACGGAGATTATTGCCGAAGATCGTGCGCATCTCTCCGTCACGCAGCGCCATGGCTGGCAGGGGACGGAAGAGGGAAGGCATACTGACGATCCGGCAGATGAGCCCGCGGTGAAACCGCAGCCCTGATCGCGCGGTCTGTTAAGGCTGCTTGACGGCTAACGGCTTGATAGATCAGGCATGGAAAGCTGGCGGTGCGAAGATGTGCAGGGTCACCGCCAGCAGAACAGAAATTTTTCTTCTTCTTTACCTTACGCACCGTCGACGAAAGATTGTGCTTTCCGTATAGTGGCGACAATTTTTTGCATCCAGGAAATGAATGAATGATCAGTCTGATTGCGGCGTTAGCAGTGGATCGCGTCATCGGTATGGAGAATGCCATGCCGTGGGATCTCCCTGCCGATCTCGCCTGGTTTAAGCGCAACACCTTAAACAAACCTGTTGTGATGGGCCGCCTGACATGGGAATCCATCGGTCGCCCGCTGCCGGGGCGTAAAAACATTGTCATCAGCAGCCAGCCGGGCACCGACGATCGCGTTGAGTGGGTGAAATCCGTTGAGGATGCGCTGGCGGCGTGCGGCGATGCGCAGGAGATCATGGTGATCGGTGGCGGCCGCGTCTACGAGCAGTTCCTGCCGAAAGCGCAGCGCCTCTACCTGACGCACATTGATGCGGAAGTGGAGGGCGATACCCATTTCCCGGATTACGATCCGGACGAGTGGGACTCGGTCTTCAGTGAATTCCACGACGCGGACGCGCAGAATTCACACAGCTACTGCTTCGAAATTCTCGAGCGTCGCTAATAGCAAAATCCCCGGCATGCCGGGGATTTTCATTTCAGGAGGCGATGGCCTCCCCATCACCCAGATCCATCTGGCGATTCGATGGCTGCGTGAAGATCTGCTTATCTTCCCAGCGCAGGCAGGTGAGATCCCCGCCCCAGCAGCAGCCGGTATCCAGCGCGTAAATCCCTTCCGGCGTGCCTTCGCCTTCCAGCGATGCCCAGTGGCCAAAGACGATGCTGTACTCCTGCGCGACCGGACCCGGAATTGAGAACCAGGGTTTCAGCGGTGCCGGTGCGTTCTGCGGCGTATCTTTGCAGTACATATCCAGCTGCCCGTTCGGGAAGCAGTAACGCATCCGCGTAAACGCGTTGGTGATAAAGCGTAGACGAGCGAGACCGCTCAGCTCCGGCGACCAGTGGTTTGGCAGATCGCCATACATCGCATCGAGGAATAGCGGATAGGAGTCGCTTGCCAGCACCGCTTCGACATCGCGGGCGCAGCTTTTCGCCGTGTCGAGATCCCACTGTGGCGTGATCCCGGCGTGGGCCATCACCACCTTTTTCTCTTCATCGATTTGCAGCAGCGGCTGGCGACGCAGCCAGTTAATCAGCTCGTCGGCGTCGGGCGCTTCCAGCAGCAGGTTAAGCCGATCTTTTGGCTTATTGCGGCTGATACCGGCAAAGACCGCCAGCAGATGCAGATCGTGATTGCCGAGCACAACGCGCGCGCTGTCGCCAAGAGATTTGACGTAACGCAGCACGTCGAGCGAGCCAGGGCCGCGCGCCACGAGGTCGCCGGTCAGCCATACGGTGTCTTTTTCCGGTGAAAACTGCACCTGGTTTAACAGCGCGATCAGTTCATCAAAGCAACCGTGAACGTCGCCAATAAAGTATGTAGACATTGATTAATGGATCACTATTGGAACGGCGAGTCGGAAGACCGGGATAGCGACGCGGAAGGGGGTGCCCTGCGCATCGACCATATCGTAATGGCCCTGCATGGTGCCCAGCGGCGTTTCGATCACCGCGCCGCTGGTGTACTGAAATTCGCCGCCTGGCTCGATATGGGGCTGTTCGCCGACCACACCTTCGCCCTGAACTTCCGTTTCGCGGCCATTTCCATTGGTGATCAACCAGTAGCGACTGAGCAACTGGACGGCGCTTCGCCCCAGGTTCCGGATGGTGACGGTGTAAGCAAAGACATAGCGTTCATGGTCGGGTTGCGACTGTGACTCGATATAGAGGCTTTGGACCTGCACAGAGACGCGGGGCGAATTGATCATGGGTTAACTCTCCTTCGGCGGCGCATTATCCGTCAGGTAGTTGGCTAACTGACAATATTGCGCAACAGAGATATTTTCTGCGCGCATCGTCGGATCGATACCCAACGATGAAAGCACGTCGACGGTAAACACATTGCCGAGACTGTTACGAATGGTCTTACGGCGCTGGTTGAACGCTTCGGTGGTAATGCGGCTCAGGGTGCGAACCTCTTTTACCGGGTGCGGCATAGTGGTATGCGGCACCAGACGCACCACGGCGGAATCGACTTTTGGCGGCGGCGCGAAGGCGGTCGGCGGCACTTCAAGCACCGGGATCACCTGGCAATAGTACTGCGCCATCACGCTCAGTCTTCCATACGCCTTACTGTTCGGCCCTGCAACCAGGCGGTTTACCACCTCTTTTTGCAACATAAAGTGCATGTCGGCAATGGCATCAGTATAGCTAAACAGATGAAACATCAACGGTGTTGAGATGTTGTAGGGCAGGTTGCCGAAAACGCGCAGCGGCTGGCCGAGGGTTTGCGACAGCTCGCCGAAGTTCATGGTCATCGCATCCTGCTGATAAATCGTCAGCTTTGGTGCGAGGAACGGGTGCGTTTGCAGACGAGCCGCCAGATCGCGGTCAAGCTCGATAACCGTCATTTTATCCAGACGATCGCCGACCGGTTCGGTCAGCGCGCCAAGACCCGGGCCGATTTCGACCATGGCCTGACCCTTTTGCGGGTTGATGGCGGAAACGATGCTGTCGATCACGAACTGGTCGTGGAGGAAGTTTTGCCCGAAGCGTTTGCGGGCTAAGTGGCCCTGATGGACGCGAGTATTCATTGAGTATTAACAATCATCTTGATGGCGAGATTAAGCGCCGTAATAAAACTGCCGACCTCCGCGGTTCCCTGGCCCGCCAGTTCAAGGGCGGTACCGTGGTCGACGGAGGTGCGAATAAAAGGTAAACCGAGGGTAATATTCACCCCGCGGCCAAAGCCCTGGTATTTTAGCACGGGCAGGCCCTGATCGTGGTACATCGCCAGCACCGCGTCGGCGTTATCGAGGTATTTCGGCTGAAACAGCGTGTCAGCCGGGAGCGGGCCGCTCAGATTCATGCCTTCGCGACGCATCGCCTCCAGCACCGGAATAATGGTGTCGATCTCTTCCGTGCCCATATGACCGCCTTCGCCCGCGTGGGGGTTGAGGCCGCAGACCAGAATATGCGGAGAGACGATGCCAAACTTCTGCCGTAAATCGCCGTGCAGGATGGTGATCACTTCACGCAGCAAATCGGGCGTGATGGCATCCGCCACCTCTCTGAGCGGCAGATGCGTCGTCGCCAGCGCCACGCGCAGCGTCTCCGTTGCCAGCATCATCACCACTTTGTCGGCGTGAGCGCGCTGCTCGAAAAACTCCGTGTGCCCGGTAAAGGGCGTACCCGAATCGTTGATCACCCCTTTATGCACCGGGCCGGTGACCAGCGCGGCGAATTCACCGTTCAGGCAACCATCGCAGGCGCGGGCAAGGGTAGAGACGACGTAAGCGCCGTTTTGCGGATTAAGAGTGCCGGCGATAACCGGCGCGTTGAGCGCAACAGGCAGGAGGGTAAGGGTTCCGGACTGTTGCGGCACCGCTGCATGCCCGGGAGCGTACTCCCGAAGCGTAAGCGGCAGACCGAGCAGGGCTGCCCGGTCAGTTAACAGCGTCGCATCGCCACAGATTACCAGTTCAACCGGCCAGTCGCGCTGGGCGAGCTGCACCACCAGATCCGGGCCAATCCCGGCAGGTTCACCGGGAGTGATAACGATGCGCTGCGTGTTCATCAGTTGCTCAGAATTTTGACGTAAGCGCTGGCGCGTTGTTCCTGCATCCAGGTTGCCGCCTCTTCAGAGAACTTGCGGTTCATCAACATCCGGTAGGCGCGATCTTTCTGCGCGGCATCGGTTTTGTCGACGTTGCGCGAATCGAGCATTTCGATCAGGTGCCAGCCGAAGGAGGAGTGCACCGGGCCGCTCATCTGGCCGCGTTTCAGCTTCATCAGCGCATCGCGGAAAGCGGGATCGTAGATATCCGCTGCCGCCCAGCCGAGGTCGCCGCCCTGGTTGGCTGAACCCGGATCCTGCGAGAACTCTTTCGCTGCATTAGCGAAGGTGGTGCGACCGCTCTTAATGTCGGCAGCAATCTCTTCCAGCTTAGTGCGCGCCTGGTCATCAGTCATGATCGGCGACGGTTTCAGCAGGATGTGACGGGCATGCACTTCTGTCACGGAGATGCTCTTCGACTGACCGCGCAGATCGTTCACTTTAAGAATGTGGAAACCAACACCGGAGCGGATTGGGCCCAGCACGTCGCCTTTTTTCGCCGTGCTCAGCGCCTGCGCGAAGACGCTCGGCAGTTCCTGAATACGGCCCCAGCCCATCTGGCCGCCTTTCAGCGCCTGCTGGTCGGCAGAGTAGGTGATTGCCAGCTTGCCAAAGTCAGCGCCGTTACGCGCCTGCTCAATGATCGAGCGCGCCTGGGCTTCTGCTTCGTTAACCTGGGCAGAGGTCGGGTTTTCTGACAGCGGGATCAGGATGTGGCTCAGATTCAGCTCGGTGCTGGCGTCGTTCTGATTGCCAACCTGCTGCGCCAGCGACTCCACTTCCTGCGGCAGCACGGTCACGCGGCGACGCACTTCGCTGTTACGCACTTCGGAGATGATCATCTCTTTGCGGATCTGGTTACGATAGGTGCTGAAATTCATCCCGTCGTAGGCCAGACGGCTGCGCATCTGATCCATCGTCATGTTGTTCTGTTTCGCAATATCCGCGATAGCGGCATCGAGCTGTTCGTCAGTCACTTTGACGCCCATTTTCGTGCCCATCTGCAAAATGATCTGATCCATGATCAGACGCTCCAGGATCTGATGGCGCAGGGTCTTGTCATCCGGCAACTGTTGACCCGCCTGGCCAGCATTCGCTTTGACGGACTGCATCAAACCATCAACGTCACTTTCGAGCACGACGCCGTTATTCACCACGGCGGCGACTTTATCGACAACCTGAGGCGCGGCAAAACTGGTATTCGCAACCATAGCGATACCGAGAAGCAGCGTTTTCCAGTTCTTCATACCTTTTCCATTTCAATTAACCGCAGTGCGGATTACGTTGCAAATCAAACAGATCACAGTGAGCTACGGTACGGCAGGATGTTCGAGCGCAGCATCTCTTGCGTACCCAGGCCATAGTTGGAACTCAGGCCGCGAAGCTCAATGTTGAAACCGATAACTTTTTCATACTTGCTCTGATCGTTCTCCCAGCCGTTAAGTTTGCGTTCCCAACCGAGGCGAATCGCATAACAGCAGGAGTTGTACTGCACACCAACCATCTGGTCCGCAGGTTTTTTTGTATTGGTATCAAGATAGTACGCGCCAACAAGAGACCAGCGATCGGCAATCGGCCAGCTTGCGGCGGTGCCCACCTGCGAAATCCCTTTTTTAAACTGATCTGCCGCCGCGAATTCCGGCAGCGTTGCCTGAATATACTCCGGGCTGGCATAACGATAGCTCAGCTGCAGCAGACGGTTTTCATCACGGCGATACTCCAGCGCGGAGCTGCTGTTGGCGATGTTGTTCAGACGCGTATCGTACTGAACCCCGCCGCGCAGGCCCCAACGGTCGGAGATACGCCAGTAGGTATCGCCCGCCCACACCAGCGAACCGGTTTTGTTGTCTTTCTCCCAGTTGATATTGTCATCACCGGTACGGGACTCGGTGAAATAGTAGATTTGACCAACAGAAACGTTAAAACGTTCAACCGCCGCATTATCAAAAATACGCGTGGTGAGACCGGTGGTAACCTGGTTCGCTGACGCGATGCGGTCGAGGCCGCCATAGGTGCGGTCGCGGAACAGGCCGCTGTAGTCCGACTGCAACAGGGAGGAGTCGTAGTTGTTGATATGGCTCTGATCGCGGTACGGCACGTAGAGGTACTGCGCGCGCGGCTCCAGCGTCTGGGTATAGCCAGCCGCCCAGTCCATATCGCGCTCGAAGACCAGCTTGCCGTCGGCTTTAAACTGCGGCATGACGCGGTTGACGTTCGCGTCATACGAACGACCCGTCTGCGCGTTGGCGTTCGCCGCGTTAAAGGTGTCGATATTGGTCTGCTGGTAATGGGTCGCCAACAGTTTGACTTCAGTATTGAGGCTGCTCCAGTCATTGGATACCGGCAGACTTAAGGTCGGCTCCAGATGCAGACGCGTCGACTCTGGGTTGTTTTTGTTGGTGTTAACAAAGTTAACCGCCTGGCCATACACGCGGAAATCGAACGGGCCGAGATCGTTGTGGTACCAGTTCACATCCACCTGCGGCTGCGCAGAGTAGGAGTTACTGTTGTTACGGTTAAACACCTGGAACTGTTTGGTCGAGACCGTGGCGTCAAAGTTTTCGATCGCATAACCAACGCTGAGGATCTGCGTGGCGTAACCATCGGTGCTGGAACCATATTTTGACGAAAAGTCGTTAAAGTAGTTCGGATCGCTGACTTTGGTGTAGTTGGCGTTAAAACGCCACACTTTGTCCAGCACGCCCGTATGCTGCCAGAAGAAGAGCCAGCGATGGCGATCGCCCTCGGTTGGGTGCTCATCTTCGTAGACTTTATCAGAAGGCAGATAATCGAACTCAATCAGGCCTTCGCCCGCCTGCGACAGATAACGGAACTCATTCTGCCACTGGGTGTTGCCGCGCTTATGGATATAGTGCGGCGTGATCGTCGCATCCATATTGGGCGCGATGTTCCAGTAGTAGGGCAGATAGAATTCGAAATAGTTGCTGGTTGAGTATTTGGCGTTCGGGATCAGGAAACCTGAACGGCGCTTATCACCAATCGGCAGCTGCAAATAGGGGCTATAGAAGACCGGAACCGGGCCAAGCTTAAGGCGGGCGTTCCAGATCTCAGCAACCTGCTCTTCGCGATCCTGAATCACCTCGCTGCCGACAACGCTCCAGGTATTGGAGCCGGGCAAGCAGGAGGTAAAGGTACCGTTATCCAGGATGGTATAACGGTTCTGGCCGCGCTGTTTCATCACATCGGCAGTACCGCGACCCTGGCGGTCAACCATCTGGTAGTTACCGTCCCAGATATTGGTGTCTTTGGTGTTGAGGTTAGCCCAACCTTTCGGACCTTTCAGGATGACCTGATTGTCGTCATAGTGCACATTACCGAGCGCATCCACCGTTCGTACAGGTTCCGTCTGACCTTCCGGTTGCTGTTGATGAACCTGAACCTCATCGGCCTGCATGCGGCTATTACCCTGATTAATATCGACATTACCGGTAAACACGGCGTCGTCAGGGTAGTTGCCTTTAGCATGATCGGCGTTGATCGTTACCGGTAAGTTATTGGTATCGCCTTTAATCAGGGGGCGGTTATAGCTGGGAACGCCAAGCATACACTGCGAGGCAAGATCGGCTGCCATCCCCTGCTGACTGTAAAGGGCGTAGCCAATCATGGTGGCCAGGAGGGTGGGGATACGTTTTTTCATACGTTTTATGTGTTGTTCCGTCATCTGTGGCTTTACGCTGGCAAACGGTCTGAGACTAACTTACTCGCCTTTGCAACGCTAGTTTTAATCCTGCCCGCGTTCGAGCCAGAAGGAGAGCCTGCGCCTGTGCACGGCATAGAATGACGGGTATGATAAAGCAAATTTTAGCCGACGGCATGACGATTTGGGGAGTATATGCAGTATTGGGGGAAAGTGGTTGGAGTGGTCGTTGCCCTTTTCGTAGGCGGCGGCTTTTGGGGCGCCGTGCTGGGGCTGATTATTGGGCATCTTTTTGACAAATCGCGCAGCCGTAAAATGGCGTGGTTTGCCAACCAGCGCGAGCGCCAGACGCTCTTTTTTGCCACCACCTTTGAGGTGATGGGGCATTTAACCAAATCGAAGGGGCGCGTAACGGAAGCGGATATTCAGGTCGCCACCCTGTTTATGGATCGTCTGAACCTGCACGGCGAGTCGCGCACCGCGGCGCAGCACGCTTTCCGCGTCGGCAAAACGGATAACTACCCGTTACGCGACAAGATGCGTCAGTTTCGCAGCGTCTGTTTCGGCCGCTTTGATTTGATTAGGATGTTTCTGGAAATTCAAATCCAGGCCGCGTTTGCTGACGGTACGCTCCACCCGAGCGAACGGCAGGTGCTTTACGTCATCGCCGAAGAGCTGGGCATCTCTCGCCAGCAGTTCGATCAGTTCCTGCTGATGATGCAGGGCGGGGCGCAGTTTGGCGGCGGCTTTAACAACTCGCAGCAGCAGGCGGGCGGTGGCGGATGGCAGCAGTCGCAACGCGGCCCAACGCTGGAAGATGCCTGCAACGTGCTGGGGGTGAAAGCCACCGACGATGCGACAACCATTAAACGCGCTTATCGCCGCTTAATGGGCGAGCATCACCCGGACAAGCTGGTGGCGAAAGGATTACCGCCGGAGATGATGGAGATGGCGAAGCAGAAAGCGCAGGACATCCAGAAAGCCTACGAACTGATTCGCGAACAGAAAGGGTTTCGCTAATAAAAAACGTCCCCGACCGCAAGATCGGGGCGCGTTCTCAAAAATCCACCGGTGCCTTAAACGTCATGCTGTTGCCAAACGCCGGATGGGTAATCGTCAAGATTTCGGCATGGAGCTGTAAACGCGGCGCCATCGCCAGCGCTTCCGGCGTCGCATAAAAGCGGTCGCCGAGGATCGGATGACCCAGCGCCAGCATATGCACCCGCAGCTGGTGCGAGCGGCCGGTGATCGGCTTCAGGCGCACCCGCGCGCTGCCATCTTCGTCATACGACAGCACTTCATACTCCGTCTGCGCCGCCTTGCCGGTTTCAAAACAGACCTTCTGCTTTGGCCGGTTCGGCCAGTCGCAAATCAGCGGCAGATCCACCAGCCCTTCCGCTTTTTCCGGATGACCCCAGACGCGCGCCAGGTACTGCTTTTTCGGCTCGCGTTCGCGGAACTGGCGCTTTAATTCGCGCTCGGCCGCTTTGGTGAGCGCCACCACTATCACGCCGCTGGTGGCCATATCCAGCCGATGCACCGATTCCGCCAGCGGATAGTCGCGCTGAATGCGCGTCATCACGCTGTCTTTGTGCTCATCAAGACGCCCCGGCACCGACAACAAGCCGCTGGGCTTGTTGACGACCATAATGTGCTCATCCTGATAGAGAATGACCAGCCAGGGATCCTGCGGCGGGTTGTAGGGCTCCATCACCATTGCGGGCTCCGTTTATTGATGCGTGACGACAATCAGACGCAGCGCGTCCAGACGCCAGCTGGCCTGCGCCAGGCTCTCCATCACCTGCAGCCGGTTGCTCTCGATCGCTTCCAGTTCGTCATCACGAATGTTCGGGTTGACGGCTTTCAGCGCTTCGAGACGCGCCAGCTCCGCAGAGAGCTTCTCATCGGCTTCGCGGCGTGCAGCTTCAATCAGCGCCTTCGCGGCATCAGCCACCTGTGCTTCACCTTTTTGCAGGATGGTATGCACCTCCTGCTGTACGGCGTTGACCAGTTTGCTGCCGGTGTGGCGGTTGACCGCGCTCAGCTGACGGTTAAAGGTTTCAAACTCCACCTGTGCAGCGAGGTTGTTACCGTTTTTATCCACCAGCAGACGGATCGGCGTCGACGGCAGGAAGCGGTTAAGCTGCAGCTGCTTCGGTGCCTGCGCTTCAACTACGTAGATCAGTTCTACCAGCAGCGTGCCGACCGGTAAGGCTTTGTTCTTCAACAGCGAAATGGTGCTGCTGCCGGTGTCGCCGGAGAGGATCAGATCCAGACCGTTACGGATGATCGGGTGCTCCCAGGTGACAAACTGCGCATCTTCGCGCGACAGCGCCACATCACGCTCAAAGGTGATGGTGCAGCCATCTTCCGGCAAGCCCGGGAAGTCCGGCACCAGCATATGATCCGACGGCGTCAGGACGATCATGTTCTCGCCGCGATCGTCCTGGTTAATGCCGACGATATCAAACAGGTTCATGGCGAAGGCGATAAGCGCGGTGTCATCATCCTGTTCGGCGATGCTGTCAGCCAGCGCCTGCGCTTTCTCGCCGCCGTTGGAGTGGATCTCCAGCAGGCGGTCGCGGCCCTGCTCCAGCTGCGCTTTCAGCTCATCATGCTGCGCGCGGCAGGCTTTAATCAGATCGTCAAAACCGTCGGTGTTTTCCGGCGCGGCCAGGTAGTTAATCAGCTCGCCGTGCACGCTGTCATAGATGGCGCGGCCGGTCGGGCAGGTGTGTTCAAACGCGTCCAGCCCTTCGTGATACCAGCGCACCAGCACCGACTGCGCGGTTTTTTCAAGATAGGGCACGTGGATCTGAATGTCGTGCGCCTGGCCAATACGATCCAGACGGCCAATACGCTGCTCGAGCAGATCCGGGTTGAAGGGAAGATCGAACATCACCAGATGGCTGGCGAACTGGAAGTTACGCCCTTCAGAACCGATTTCGGAGCAGAGCAGCACCTGCGCGCCGCTATCCTCTTCCGAGAACCACGCCGCCGCGCGGTCGCGTTCAATAATCGACATCCCTTCATGGAACACCGCTGCGCGGATACCTTCGCGCTCGCGCAGAACCTGCTCCAGTTGCAGGGCGGTCGCCGCTTTGGCGCAGATCACCAGCACCTTCTGCGAGCGGTGGCTGGTAAGGTAGCCCATCAGCCACTCGACGCGCGGATCGAAGTTCCACCAGGTGCCGCTGTCGCCTTCAAACTCCTGGTAGATCTGCTCCGGGTAGAGCATGTCGCGGGCGCGCTCTTCCTGGCTTTTACGCGCACCCATAATGCCGGAGACTTTAATCGCCGTCTGGTATTGGGTCGGCAGCGGCAGTTTCACCGTGTGCAGTTCGCGTTTCGGGAAGCCTTTAACCCCATTACGGGTGTTACGGAACAGCACGCGGCTGGTGCCGTGGCGATCCATCAGCATGGCGATCAGCTCCTGGCGCGCATCGGCAGCGCCGTCGCGATCGCTGTTCGCGGTTTGCAGCAGCGGCTCGATATCCTGCTCGCCAACCAGTTCGCTCAGCATATTGAGATCGTCATTGCTCAGGCGCTCGCCCGCCAGCAGCAACGCGACGGCGTCGGCTACCGGGCGGTAATTTTGCTGCTCTTCAACAAACTGGGCGAAATCATGGAAACGGTTCGGGTCGAGCAGGCGCAGACGCGCAAAGTGGCTCTCCATACCGAGCTGTTCCGGCGTTGCGGTCAGCAGCAGAATGCCCGGCACGCGCTCGGCCAGCTGTTCAATGGCGAGATATTCGCGGCTCGCCTCTTTTTCGCTCCACACCAGATGGTGCGCTTCATCGACTACCAGCAGATCCCACTCGGCATCGCACAGGTGTTCGAGACGCTGCTTGCTACGGCGCACGAAATCAAGGGAGCAGATCACCAGCTGTTCGGTCTCGAACGGGTTATCGCTATCGTGCTGCGCTTCGGCGTAACGATCGTCATCAAACAGCGCAAAGCGCAGGTTGAAGCGGCGCAGCATCTCAACCAGCCACTGGTGTTGCAGGGTTTCCGGCACCACGATTAGCACGCGCTCGGCGGCACCCGCCAGCAGCTGCTGATGCAGGATCATCCCGGCTTCAATGGTTTTGCCCAGCCCCACTTCATCGGCCAGCAGCACGCGCGGCGCATGGCGGCGGCCCACGTCATGGGCAATGTGCAGCTGGTGCGGAATCAGGTTCGTACGCTGCCCGCGCAGGCCGCTCCACGGCATGCGGTACTGCTCACTCTGGTATTTCCGCGCGCGGTAGCGCAGCGCGAAACGGTCCATGCGATCAATCTGCCCGGCGAAAAGACGGTCCTGCGGCTTGCTGAACACCAGCTTGCTGTCGAGCAGCACTTCACGCAGCACCACATTGCTCTCCCCGGTATCAAGACGCGTACCGGTATAGGCGAGCAGACCGTTCTCTTCGTTGACTTCATCGATGGTGAGCTGCCAGCCGTCGTGACTGGTGATGGTGTCACCGGGATTGAACATGACGCGCGTGACGGGAGAGTCGCTGCGGGCATACAAGCGATTTTCACCGGTGGCGGGGAAAAGCAGGGTTACCGTGCGCGCGTCCATCGCAACGACAGTACCAAGTCCAAGCTCGCTTTCCGTATCGCTGATCCAGCGTTGACCAAGTGTAAAGGGCATAAATGAACTCTAATCTCTAATTGCAGGCAATAGTTCGTCACCGCCTGGCGACAGGCGGGCGGATAAATTTGGGGCCAGAAAAAGGAAGGGCGCTATGGTACTGGAACCAACTTCGTTCGTATAGACCGATTCGTGTAGCATCACGGTCAGAATAGTCCCAGCTGCCCTGTCATCAGTGTAGCAAAGTCATCGTCAAGGAAAGGGAGGATCCCATCGGCGACCGGCTGCAACTGTTTCGTTAAATAGTGATCGTAATCGAGCGGCGAGCGCTGGTAATCGACCGGTTCCGGGCCACTGGTGGTCCAGAGATACTTAATGGTGCCGCGGTTCTGGTACTGCGGCGCGCGCCCGCGCTTCTGGTTCTCCTCGTCGGCAAGGCGCGCGGCACGCACGTGCGGCGGCACATTGCGCTCATACTCCGCCAGCGGGCGGCGCAGGCGTTTGCGGTAGACCAGCTGTGCATCCAGCTCGCCCGCCATCAGGCTGGCGATGGTCTCGCGGATATAATCCTGGTACGGCTCGTTGCGAAAGATACGCAGATAGAGCGACTGCTGGAACTGCTGCGCCAGCGGCGTCCAGTCGGTGCGCACCGTCTCAAGGCCTTTAAACACCATGCGCTGCGTATCGCCCTCCTGAATCATCCCGGCGTAGCGCTTTTTACTCCCCTGATCCGTACCGCGAATGGTGGGCATCAGGAAGCGGCAAAAATGGGTTTCGAACTCCAGCTCCAGCGCGCTCTCCAGCCCCTGCTGTTGCAGGTGCGCCGTCCACCAACGGTTAACCGTCTTGACCAGATGCTGGCCAATTTTCGCCGCCGCCTCTTCGCTGTGCGCATGCTTAAGCCAGACGAAGGTGGAGTCCGTATCGCCATAGATCACGTCATAGCCTTCGGCTTCGATCAGCGCTTTGGTTTGCAGCATGATCTGGTGCCCGCGCATGGTGATCGACGAGGCGAGCCTCGGATCGAAAAAGCGGCAGGCGGTGGTGCCGAGCACGCCGTAGAAGGCGTTCATGATGATCTTCAGCGCCTGTGAAAGCGGCTTATTGCCCTGCCGTTTTGCCTCATCGCGCCCGTGCCAGATCTGCCCGACAATCTCCGGCAGGCAGTGCTTCTTGCGCGAAAACCACGCGCCGAGAAAACCTTCCGTGCTGTGTGCCGCATCCGGTTGCGCCAGCCCCTCAATCAGGCCGACCGGATCGATAAGAAAGGTGCGGATGATCGACGGGTAGAGGCTTTTGTAATCGAGCACCAGTACCGAATCATAGAGGCCCGGACGTGAATCCATCACGTAGCCACCGGGGCTGGCCTGCGGCGCGACATCGCCGAGATTGGGCGCCACGTAACCGGCGCGGTGCATGCGCGGAAAGTAGAGGTGGCTAAAGGCGGCAACCGAGCCGCCGTGGCGGTCAGCGGGCAGGCCGTTGACCGTCGCACGCTCCAGCAAGAAGGGCATAATCTCCGTTTTGTGGAAGATACGCGTCACCAGCTCGCAATCCTTCAGGTTATAGGTGGCGAGCGCCGGCTTATCTTCGGCGAAGCGGCGGTTGATCTCATCCATGCGATCCCACGGGTTGTCGATGGCTTTGCCCTCGCCGAGCAGTTCGCGCGATACCGATTCCAGTGAGAAGGAGGAGAAGCTCCAGAAGGCGGACTTCAGCGCGTCGATGCCGTCGATTATCAGGCGGCCCGGTGCCTGGGCAAAGAAGACGCCGTTTTTAAAGCCGTGCTCGCGCCACTCCAGCTCGCTGCCGTTGCGCCCGAGGGTCAGCGGCACGCGGTAGCGCTCGGCGCTCTTTTGCAGCACTTTCAAATCAAACTGCACCACGTTCCAGCCAATCAGCACATCGGGATCGTGTTCGGCGAACCAGGCGTTAAGCTTCTCCAGCAGCTGCGGGCGGCTGGCGACATAGATAAGGTCGAAATCGAGCCCCTGCGCATCGCCATTTTCCGGGCCGAGCATATAGACCGTGCGCTGGCCGCAGCCCTCAAGGCCGATGCAGTAGAGTTCACCGTGGCGAGTAGTTTCAATATCCAGCGACACCCACTTCAGCGGCGGGCGATAGTGCGGGCTCGGTTTCAGGCGCGCATTGACCAGCGCGTTGCCGCGCGGTTCGCCATCGACCCACACCGGAGCGGTGATAAAGCGCTCCATCAGGTAGCGCTCCGGCGGGCGGACATCGCCTTCATAGACGGTAACGCCGCCTTCGCGCAGCAGCTTTTCAAAACGCATTAATTGACGGTGGGCACGGCAGTAAATACCCATCACGGGACGGCGGTGAAAATCATTGAGAGAGAGCGGCGTTAAGCGCCAGTTGTGCTCATCGCGCAGCAGCGCGCGGGCTTTGTCGGCCTGCTCAGCGGGAATAAAGGCAACCGACTCCTGCGGCGGCAGCACCACGCGCAGCGGGCCGTTATCCGTGGCAAGCCAGAGTTCGATCTCCGTCCCGTTGGGCGTATCCCGCCAGTGACGGGTTAAAATAAAGCCTTCTTGCGCCTGCGCCACAGTTTGCTCTCACTCAACCAAAACCAGGCGAGATTATAGCCTGGTTCGGTAGGTGATGCTGTGGTTTTATACAGCTATTGGCCGTAATAGGCTTTCGCGCCGTGTTTACGTAAATAGTGCTTATCCAGCAGCGTTTGCTGCATGGCGGGCAGTTGTGGATTGAGCTGGCGGCTGAAGATGCCCATATAGGCCACCTCTTCCAGCACAATGGCGTTATGCACCGCGTCATCGGCATTTTTACCCCAGGCGAACGGCCCGTGGGAGTGCACCAGCACGCCGGGCATCTGTGCCGCGTCGATACCGTTTTTCTCGAAGGTTTCGACAATCACATTGCCGGTTTCCCACTCATATTCACCGTTGATTTCCTCATCGCGCATTTTGCGGGTGCAGGGGATCTCGCCATAAAAGTAGTCGGCGTGGGTGGTGCCGGTCGCCGGAATGGGTTGCCCGGCCTGCGCCCAGATAGTGGCGTGGCGCGAATGGGTGTGGACAATGCCGCCAATGGTCGGAAACGCCTGGTAGAGCAAGCGGTGGGTGGGGGTATCGGAAGAGGGCTTTTTCGTCCCTTCAACCACTTCGCCGGTGGCGATATCGACCACCACCATATCTTCGGCGGTCATCACGGTGTAATCGACGCCGGAGGGTTTGATCACCAGCACGCCGCGGGTGCGGTCGACGGCGCTGACGTTGCCCCAGGTCAGGGTGACCAGATTATGTTTTGGCAGTGCCAGGTTGGCTTCCAGCACCTGCCGTTTGAGATCGTCGAGCATCGGTTTCTCCTGTATTGCCGGATGGCGCTGCGCTTATCCGGCCTACGGATTCGTTTTGCCTGTATTGCCGGATGGCGCGTGGCTTATCCGGCCTACGGGTTCGTTTCGTCTGTATTGCCGGATGGCGCTGCGCTTATCCGGCCTACGGGTTTGTTTTGCCTGTATTGCCGGATGGCGCGTTGCTTATCCGGCCTACGGGTTCGTTTTGTCTGTATTGCCGGATGGCGCTGCATCTATCCGGCATATGGGGTTTGTAGGCCCGGTAAACGCAGTGCCACCGGGCATCGGCTTAGCGCTTAGCGCCGTAATAGAGCTCGTTCCAGCGCAGCGCATCTTTAAACGCTGGCAGGCGGGTATCTTCATCGATCACCGTCAGCTCAATGCCGTGCAGCTCGCTGAACTGGCGCATATCATCAAGCGTCAGCGCCTGGCTAAAGACGGTATGGTGCGCGCCACCGGCGAGGATCCACGCTTCGGAGGCGGTGTTGAGATCCGGCAGCGCTTTCCACAGGGCATTCGCCACCGGCAGGTTCGGCAGATCGTGCGGTGTTTTCACCGCTTCAACACAGTTCACCAGCAGGCGGAAGCGATCCCCGAGATCGATCAGGCTGGCGTTGATCGCCGGGCCCGTTTTGGTGGAGAAGATCAGACGCGCCGGATCGGCCTTGCCGCCGATGCCGAGATACTGCACGTCGAGCGTCGGTTTCTCGTCGAGAGCAATAGAGGGGCACACTTCCAGCATATGCGAGCCGAGCACCAGGTCGTTGCCATTCTCAAAGTGGTAGGTGTAATCCTCCATAAAGGAGGTGCCGCCGTTCAGGCCACCGGACATCACCTTCATAATGCGCAGCAGCGCTGCGGTCTTCCAGTCGCCTTCGCCGGCAAAGCCGTAGCCCTGCTGCATCAGGCGTTGTACCGCCAGACCCGGCAGCTGTTTCAGGCCGTGCAGATCTTCAAAAGTGGTGGTGAAGGCGTGGAAGCCGCCCTCCTCTAAGAAGCGCTTCAGACCAAGCTCAATACGCGCGGCATCAATCACGTTCTGGCGTTTATCGCCGTTCACCTGTGCCGCTGCGGTCAGGCGGTAGCTGCTCTCATACTCATCGACCAGCGCATTGATATCGCCGTCGCTCACCGCATTTACCACCTGCACCAGATCGCCGACGCCCCAGGTATTTACCGAGAAGCCAAATTTGATCTGTGCCGCCACTTTATCGCCGTCGGTTACCGCCACTTCGCGCATGTTGTCGCCAAAGCGCGCCACTTTCAGGTGGCGGGTATCCTGTTTCGACACCGCCTGGCGCATCCACGCGCCGATGCGGGAGTGAGCCTGTTTATCCTGCCAGTGACCGGTTACCACGCTGTGCTGCTGACGCATACGCGCGCCGATAAAGCCAAATTCGCGGCCGCCGTGCGCGGTCTGGTTGAGGTTCATAAAGTCCATATCGATGCTGTCCCACGGCAGGGAGGCATTGAACTGGGTATGGAACTGCAGCAGCGGCTTGTTGAGGATCGACAGGCCGTTGATCCACATTTTCGCCGGCGAGAAGGTGTGCAGCCACACCACCAGCCCGGCGCACTTCTCGTCATAGTTGGCATCGCGGCAGATGGCGGTGATCTCATCCGGCGTGGTTCCCAGCGGCTTCAGCGTCAGTTTGCAGGGCAGTTTTGCTTCTGCGTTGAGGGCGTTAACCACCTGCTCGGCATGATGCGTCACCTGCTTCAGGGCTTCCGGCCCGTACAGGTGTTGGCTGCCAATAACGAACCAAATTTCATACTTGTCGAAAATAGTCATGATCGTGTCCTTAATGGGTTAACGCGGCCGGCGAAACTGTCGCGGCTGAAGGGAGATAGTGCTGCTCGGCGCTGGCGGCCCACTGCTGATAGCGACGATAGAGCCGTTCAAACTGCTGCGCCTGTGCCGAAGGCTGGAGCGTTTTCTCAATGGCGCTCGCCATCTTCTGCTGTGCAGCCGGGATATCGGCGTGCACCTCTGCGGCGACGGCGGCAAAAATAGCCGCGCCCAGCGCACAGCACTGTTCAGAGGCGACAACCTGCAACGGGCGGTTGAGCACATCGCAGCAGGCCTGCATTACGCCGAGGTTTTTCCGCGCGATGCCGCCGAGCGCCATCACGTTGTCAACGGCAATGCCCTGTTCGGTAAAGCACTCCATAATCGCGCGGGCACCGAAGGCGGTGGCGGCAATCAGCCCGCCGAACAGCGCCGGGGCGTCGGTGGCAAGATTCAGATCGGTGATCACCCCTTTCAGGCGCTGGTTAGCGTTTGGCGTGCGGCGACCGTTGAACCAGTCGAGCACCACCGGCAGGTGATCGAGAGAAGGATTTTTCACCCACGCGTCGGTAAGCGCTGGCAGGAGCTGTTTCTGGCTGGCTTTGATCTGCTCTTTCAGTTCCGGGTGCTGCTGCGCCAGCTGTTCCAGCGGCCAGCCGAGGATGCGGCCAAACCAGGCGTAGATATCGCCGAAGGCGGATTGCCCGGCTTCGAGGCCGATAAAGTCCGGCACTACGCTGCCGTCCACCTGGCCGCAGATACCTTTCACCGCGCGGTCGCCAACGCTCTGTTTATCGGCGATCAGAATGTCGCAGGTGGAGGTGCCGATCACTTTCACCAGCGTATTAGGCTGTGCGCCCGCGCCGACGGCACCCATATGGCAGTCGAACGCGCCGCCGGAGATCACCACCGATTCAGGCAGCCCCAGGCGCTGCGCCCACTCGGCGGTCAGCGTGCCCACCGGGCGGTCGGCGGTAAAGGTTTCGGTAAAGAGCGGCCAGCGCAGGTGTTTGTTGATAATCGGATCGAGTTCATCAAAGAAGGCAGCGGGCGGCAGGCCGCCCCAGCTTTCATGCCACAGAGATTTATGCCCGGCGCTGCAACGTCCGCGACGGATCGCTTCCGGGCGCGTGGTGCCGGAGAGCAGGGCTGGCACCCAGTCGCACAGCTCGATCCACGAGGCGGCGGCCTGCGCCACGGCGCTGTCGGCGCGGGTCACGTGCAGGATCTTCGCCCAGAACCATTCGCTGGAGTAGATGCCGCCAATGTAGCGCGAGTAGTCGGTTTTACCGGAGGTGTGGCACAGGCGGGTGATGGCTTCCGCCTCTTCAACTGCGGTGTGATCTTTCCACAACACGAACATGGCGTTCGGGTTGTCGGCAAACTCCGGGCGCAGCGCCAGCACGCGGCCTTCGGCATCAATCGGCGCCGGGGTGGAGCCGGTGCTGTCTACGCCAATGCCTTTGATCTCTGCGCGCTGGGCGTCGCTTAACTCTGCCAGCACGCTTTTGAGCGCCGCTTCCATCGATTCGATGTAATCGCGCGGATGATGGCGAAACTGGTTATGCGGCGCGTCGCAATAACGGCCCTCCTGCCAGCGCGGATACCACTCGACGCTGGTGGCGATCTCCGCCCCGGATGTGCAGTCTACCGCCAGCGCACGTACTGAATCGCTGCCGAAATCGAGGCCAATCGTGATTGCCATGCTTAGTGCTCCATAAGAATAACCGTTAGAAAAACGATAGAGATCGGCGGCGAAAACCGTCAGGCAGGATTCGCTAATCTTATGGACGAAATTGCTATGGCATCGCAAAGTGTGACGCCGTGCAAAAATTCGATGTGGACATTTCTGTCGCCTTTATAGACACTTCCGTTATCCGTTTTCACCCTGCTTTAAGGCGTTAAAAAGGGATTATCGCTTTTGTCTTGCGGCATCGCGTGATAGCAGTATTGACGCGCTCTGCCCGCCATTAGCCGGGAAATAACGGGAATGACAATATGGACAATTGGTTTCCTTGTCGGGTAGGGGAGTAATGCGTTTTATGGCCGAATCTCAAAATGATCCACTGCTGCCCGGGTACTCGTTTAACGCGCACCTGGTAGCGGGTCTGACGCCGATTGAATCGGAAAGCTATCTCGACTTTTTTGTTGACCGACCGATGGGGATGAAGGGCTATATCCTTAACCTGACGGTGCGCGGCGAAGGCGTGGTGATGAACCAGGGTAAACAGTTTGTCTGCCGACCCGGCGATATTCTGCTCTTTCCCCCCGGCGAAATTCACCACTATGGCCGCCATCCTGACGCCGAGGCGTGGTATCACCAGTGGGTCTATTTCCGTCCGCGCGCCTACTGGCAGGAGTGGCTAAACTGGCCGACGCTCTTCGCGCAAACCGGTTTTTACCGCCCTGATGATGCGCATATGGATCGTTTTCGCGACCTTTTCGCGCAAATTATCGATGCCGGGCAGAGCGCCGGGCGCTACGCCGAACATCTGGCGATCAACCTGCTCGAACAGCTGCTGCTGCGGCGCATGGAGGCGATCAACGAATCCCTCAATCCGCCCCTTGATAACCGCGTGCGTGACGCCTGTCAGTACATCAGCGACCACCTTTCCGATAACCATTTTGATATCGCCAGCGTCGCGCAGCATGTCTGCCTCTCGCCGTCGCGCTTGTCGCATCTCTTTCGCCAGCAGCTTGGCGTCAGCGTGCTGAGCTGGCGCGAAGATCAGCGCATCAGCCAGGCGAAGCTGCTGCTCAGCACCACGCGGATGCCGATTGCCAGCGTCGGGCGTAACGTCGGCTTTGACGATCAGCTCTACTTTTCTCGGGTGTTTAAAAAATGCACCGGTGCCAGCCCGAGCGAGTTTCGTGCTGGATGTGAATGAAGCGTAAAGAATGGAAATAATCTGTTCTTCAATCTGACATAAGTGGTAAAGATTCAGATAATTGAAAGCTTGACGGTGGCGGAGGCGCTCCGCAGAATCCGCCGTTCAATCTGAACAGGACCCTTTATGGAAGCATTGCTGGAACACTTTATTACCCAGTCAGCCATATACTCGCTGGTGGCGATCGCGCTGGTCGCTTTTTTTGAGTCGCTGGCGCTGGTGGGGCTGATCCTCCCCGGCACGGTGATGATGGCAGCGCTGGGCGCACTGATTGGCAGCGGGGAAGTTAATTTCTGGCATGCGTGGCTGGCGGGCATTGTCGGCTGCCTGCTTGGCGACTGGATCTCCTTCTGGCTCGGCTGGCGCTTTAAGAAACCGCTGCACCGCTGGTCTTTCCTGAAAAAGCACAAAGCGCTGCTCGATAAAACCGAACACGCGCTGCATGAGCACAGCCTGTTTACCATTCTGGTTGGGCGCTTTGTCGGCCCGACGCGCCCGCTGGTGCCGATGGTCGCCGGAATGCTCGATCTGCCGATCCGCAAATTTTTACCACCGAATATCATCGGCTGCCTGCTGTGGCCGCCCTTCTACTTCCTGCCGGGGATTCTTGCCGGTGCGGCGATCGATATTCCTGCCGATATGCAGAGCAGCAGCTTTAAATGGCTGCTGCTGCTGACGGCGATTGTGCTCTGGCTGGCCTGTTGGCTCTGCTGGCGTCTGTGGCGGGCGGGGAAATCGGGCAGCGATCGCTTAACGGCATACCTGCCGCGCCAGCGCCTGCTCTGGCTGGCACCGGGCACGATGGTGATTGCTATTGCCGCAGTAGTGATGCTGGCAAAACATCCGCTGATGCCGATCTATCTCGATATTCTCGGCAAAGTGATCCGCGGTCACTGAGCCTGAATACCCAGCAGGGCGGAGACCGGCGCGTTGCCGCTAAGCAGCGTGTCGGTTGCGCCATCCCAGGCGATACGCCCTTCGGCGACCACCAGCGCGCGTTCGGCAATGCGCGCGGCATCCTCCACGCTGTGCGACACCATCAGCAATGTTAACTGCTGGCGACGGCAGACGTTTTGCACCAGCGCGAGCATCTCCTGGCGCAGGGCGGGATCGAGCGCGGAAAAGGGCTCATCCAGCAGCAGCAGCGGCTGCTCGCGCACCAGGCAGCGGGCTAACGCCACGCGCTGGCGCTGGCCGCCGGAGAGCTGATCCGGTAGCCGCTCCAGCAGCGCCTCCAGCCCCATGGTGGCGGCAATCTCATTAAGCTTCTCCCGCTGCGCGGCATTCAGCTTCAACCCCGGATGTAAACCCAGGCCAATATTCTGCCGCACCGTCAGGTGGGTGAAGAGGTTGTTCTCCTGAAACAGCATCGACACCGGACGGCGCGCGGGCGGCGTCCGGGTGTGATCCTCATCGCCAAGTAAAATCGTGCCGCTGGCAGGGGTAATAAACCCGGCAATCAGGTTCAGCAGCGTGCTCTTGCCTGCGCCGCTGGGGCCGAGAATGGCAATCTGCTCACCCCGTTCGGCTGCGAGGGTAAAGCGCATCGGCAGATGTTCGTAAAGCCAGGTGACATCAATCAGTCTTAGCATGGCGGCCCGGTAGTTTTTCAATCACAGTGAAGAGTAAAAAGCAGAGCAGCAGCAGGATCAGCGCCGTCACGGCTCCATCCTGGCTGCGGTAAGAACCGATTTGCTGATAGAGATAGAAGGGCAGTGTGCGGAAACCTTCATTGCCGAACAGCGCCACCACGCCGAAATCACCAATCGACAGCACGCAGGCAAACGCCAGCGCCTGCGCCAGCGGGCGTTTCAGCGCGCGCAGCTCCACCACCCACAGGCGGCGAAAACCGGCAATATCGAGCGACTGGCAGAGCAGCGCATACCGCGCGGTGAGATCGCGCATCGGGTTTTCCAGCACCTTTAATGCATAGGGGATCGCCATCAGCGCATTGGTGAATATCACGATGCCATCGGCGGAGTCGGGCAGGCCGATGGTGTTATTAAGCAGCAGGAAAAAGCCGGTCGCCAGCACAATCCCCGGCATCGCCAGAATCAGCATGCCGCTCAGTTCGAGCGCCTGCCCGGCGGCTGCACGGTGGCGCGCGCGCAGTTCGCGGCTGCTCCACAGCAGCATCATGGTCAGCACCACGCAGAGCAGCCCGGCGACCAGCGCAATGCGCAGCGAGGTCCACACCGCCTGCCACAGCACTGGCTCTGCCAGCACCTTCAGCAAACTGACATTAAGCCCGTCAACGATCACCGCCAGCAAGGGCGGCAGCATCAGCAGCAGTGCCAGCACGATTAACAGCGTATCGGCGAGGCGGCTAAACCAGCGCGTTTCCGGGTCGCGCCAGCCCTGAATGTGATGGCTACCGACGGCGAAGGCTTTACTCATCCGCTGGCTTAGCAGTACCAGCCCGAGGCAGCAGATCATCTGGATCAGCGCCAGTATCGCCGCGCGGGCGGGATCGAAATCAAAGCTGAGCGCCTGGTAGATGGCAAGCTCAATGGTGGTTGCCTGCGGGCCGCCGCCCAGCGACAGCACGGTGGCGAAACTGGCGAAGCAGAGCATAAAGATCAGCGCCGCCACCGGCGGGATCTGGCGGCGCAGCCAGGGCCACTCGACAAAGCGGAAGAAGGCCCAGCCGCGCATCCCTAGCTGGGCTGCCAGCTGGCGCTGTTCACCGGGGATCTGCTCCAGCGCCTGTAGCAGCAGGCGCGAGGCCATCGGCAGGTTAAAAAAGAGGTGCGCCAGCAGAATGCCCTGCAAGCCGTAGGGCGAAAAGGTCCACTCAAGGCCAAGCGTCTGGCAGAGCGCGGCGAGCCACCCCTGGCGACCATAGACGCTGAGAATACCGAACACCGCCACCAGCACCGGCAGGATCAGCGTCATCGCGCATAAGCGCAGCAGCAGCTGGCGGCCGGGGAAGCGTCGCCGGTAGAGCGCGCGGGCGAGGAAAATGGCGGGCACCACGGAGAGCAGGGCGGAGAGAAAAGCCTGCCAGAATGAGAATCGCACCACGTGCCACAGGTAGCTGTCTGACAAGAAGTCGGATAGCCCTTCGACAGGTGCGTTTTGCCACAGCGCGAAAAAGGCCGCCACCGCGACCGCCACCATCAGCGTGGCGGCGGTGAGGCCAGGAAGCAGCCAGCCGGGAATTAGCGGCTGACTGCGCGTTGCCACGAGGCTATCCATGCTGCGCGCTGGGCGGCCACCTCTTGCGGCGAGAATTGCAGCGAGGTTTGTGGTTTCTCAAGCTGGTCAAACCCGGCGGGCAGCGTGACGTTGCTCGCCGGGTACATCCAGTTGCCGGTAGGGATGGCGCTCTGGAAAGCAGGTGAAACCATAAATTTGAGGAATTTTTCCGCCAGCTCCGGCTGTTTGCTGGCGGCGGTACGCGCCGCGACTTCAACCTGCAAATAGTGGCCTTCGCTGAAGTTCGCCGCCGCGTAGTTCTCTTTCTTCTCTTCGATGATGTGGTAGGCAGGCGAGGTGGTGTAACTCAGCACCAGATCGCTTTCGCCTTTCAAAAAGAGGCCGTAGGCTTCGCTCCACCCTTTGGTGACGGTAACGGTTTTGCCCGCCAGCTTTTGCCAGGCTTCGGGGGCTTTATCGCCATAGACTTTCTGCATCCACAGCAGCAGGCCGAGCCCAGGCGTGCTGGTGCGCGGATCTTCATAAATCACCCGCCACTTCTGATCGCTCTCGACCAGCTCTTTCAGGCTCTTCGGCGGGTTTTTCAGTTTGGTTTTGTCATAGACAAAGGCGAACCAGCCGTAATCGAACGGCACAAATGTGTCATTGCTCCAGCCGCCCGGCACCTTCACCGCGTCATCCGGCACGCCGCTTTTGGCGAAGAGTTTTGTCTGGGTGGCGGCTTCCAGCAGGTTGTTATCGAGACCGAGCACGACGTCAGCTTTGCTCTTTTTGCCCTCCATCCGCAGACGGTTGAGCAGCGAGACGCCATCTTCCAGCGCCACGAACTTCAGTTCGCAGTTGCAGTCGGCTTCAAAGGCTTTTTTTACCGCAGGGCCTGGCCCCCATTCGGCGGCGAAGGAGTCGTAGGTGTAGATGGTCAGGACGGGTTTAGCGAAAACGGGCGCGGCAATCAGCAGCAGCAGTGACAACGATTTTTTTAACACTTTGCACCTCATAAATGGGTGGCAAAGGATTTTGAGAGAGCCTCAAATCCCTTCGCCGGCGTTATCCGGATCAGGTTCGACGGGTATTTTCTCAGCACGCGCGTGAAGCGCAGCACCCCGTTGAGAACGGCGCTATTGTAATGATTTGGTAAACAATCTGAAAGCATTACGGATCCGGCGGCGCAAACCAGGCCGATTTAAAGTCAAACCAGCCGAGGGTATTCATGCGCAGCCCGCGCATGGTGCGCTGCCCCTGGATGCGCAGCCAGTGGTGGATCAACGGCACAATCGCTTTACTCGCCAGCAACTGTTGCGACCACATTGCCAGGTTCATCTCCCCGGCGCGCCAGCGCGCGGCGTCCGCCTGCCAGTCGCGCGGGATGCAGTGTTGCAGCAACGGTACTTCATAGAGGTTAGCGAAGACCGAGAAGTCGAGCGGCAGCGTAAAGTTGGCGCTGTTAAGCCAGATATCGCTCTCTGTTTCGCCGCGATGCCAGGCATCATAATCGACCTCCTGAATCAGTAACTTAACGCCGTGCTCTGCCAGCAGCGTGCTCATGGTGTGGGCGATCGCCTGGTGCTCGTTGTGCTCGCGGTAGAAGGTGAGCGTCAGCGTCTCCAGCCCGGCGGGCTTTTCACCGCTGCCGGGGCGCGCATGGTGCCAGCGCGGCAGCAATCCATAGGCGGGAAACCAGTAGCGCTGATTCTGTTCGCTGGCGTGCCACAGCAGATTGGTTGGCGAAAGGATCCGGCTTACCCACTCGCGCACCGCCGGGTTCGCGCCGCGGCTGGATCGCGCGTCAAACAGCAGATAGTAGCAGCCCTCTTCGAGACGGCTCTCCACCGCTTTTTCACCCTCCGTTGGCCCTTCAAGCGTCAGGCCGCAGGTGGTCTCATCCCCGACATCCGGCAGCACCCAGACATTCACTTCATCAATCAGCGCGCGAAAACCGAAGTAATCCTCAAAGGCGTGGATCTTTAGCTGGTTGCGGGTGTTGCGCATCACCGCGTAAGGGCCGGTGCCAATCGGCTGGCTGGCAAAATTCGCCAGCGTCTCCCACTCCTGCGGCAGGATCATCGCCGGCACGTGGCCCATCAGCCACGGCAGCCAGCTGTCGGGCTGCGAGAGGTGAATGTCGAGCGTCCACGGCGTGGGAGAAACGATATCGCGGATATGGGAGTAGAGCGGCAGGGCGCTCGCGCGCCGCAGGGAGGCGATAACATCCGCCATCTCCAGCTCGCGGCCGTGGTGAAAGTGGATGCCGGGGCGTAAGTAGAAGCGCCAGTGCAGGGGAGAGATCGCTTTCCAGTGGTGAGCAATATCGGCTTCCAGTTCCCCGTTTTCCTCATTTATGCGCGTCAGGGTGCTGAAGATTTGCCGCGCCATATGGGTTTCGGAGCGGCGCAGCGGCGAGCCGGGCAGCAGATTACGCAGCGGGCGGTAGTAGAGCACGCGCAGGATATGCCGCCCCTGGCGAAAACTGCGGCCAAGATGCGATACCAGCATCTGGCGCACGGCGGCTTTATCCCCTACCAGTTGCACCAGCTGGTCGATGCGATCCTGCTCGAGCAGATCTTCCGCCCGCTGCTGCTGTAACGCCAGGCCGGTGTAGAGGAAGGTGAGGCGCGAGCGTTTACCGCGCCCGGCTTCTGCCTCCCAGGTGAGCCAGCCGCGCGTCTGCATGGTGTTGAGCAGGGTGCGCATATGGCGGCGGGAGCAGTTGAGCAACTCCGCCAGCTCGTTGAGCGTAGTTTCCTGAGATTTTCCATCGCAGCATTGCCACAGACGGATAAACTGTTGTTGCAAGCGACCAGAGGACATAAAAGAGGAACTCCCGGCAAAAACTCAGCAATTTATTTATCCCTATATTAAGCCGATACTTCTCTGCGATGAAAGCGAGGAGGCGCATAGCGGAGTGGGGAATGACGACGCGTGTGGAAAAACTGACTCGCCCGAATCATGTGTGACTGAGTATTAAGTGCGAATGCACCCGCCAGCAAAATGTTTTTGCTGGCTTTTTTCGTTTAAGCTTGCGTCGCTGTTTTCCGCTTTCAACAAGGAAATGCCATGCTCTGGTTGATGACGATGGGACGCCGCATGAATGGCGTCTACGTCGCGTTTATGATCGTCGCCTTTATGATGGGTGTTGCCGGTGCGGTACAGGCACCGACGCTGAGCCTGTTCCTCAGCCGCGAAGTGGGCGCCGAGCCCTTCTGGATCGGGCTGTTCTATACCGTCAACGCCATTGCCGGTATCCTCGTCAGCCTTGCGCTGGCAAAACGATCCGACAGCCAGGGCGACCGGCGCAAGCTGATCCTCTTTTGCTGCCTGATGGCGGTGGGAAACGCACTGCTGTTCGCGTTTAACCGTCACTATCTGACCTTAATCACCTGCGGCGTGCTGCTGGCTTCGCTTGCCAGCACCGCGATGCCGCAGCTCTTCGCGCTGGCGCGTGAGTACGCCGACAGCTCGGCGCGGGAAGTGGTGATGTTCAGTTCAATCATGCGCGCGCAGCTCTCGCTGGCGTGGGTTATCGGGCCGCCGCTGGCGTTTATGCTGGCGCTCAATTATGGCTTTGTCGCCATGTTCTCTATCGCCGCCGGGCTGTTTATTGTCAGCCTGGTGCTGATTGCCTTCTGGCTCCCCTCGGTGCCGCGGGTTGAGCAGCCCGCCGACGTGGCCGTTACGCAGGTGAGCGGCTGGCGCGACAGCAATGTGCGCATGCTGTTTATCGCCTCAACGCTGATGTGGACCTGCAACACCATGTACATCATTGATATGCCGCTGTGGATCAGCCTCGATCTGGGGCTGCCGGACAAGCTGGCGGGCATTTTGATGGGCACTGCCGCAGGCCTTGAGATCCCGGCTATGATCCTCGCGGGCTACTTTGTGAAGCGTTTCGGTAAGCGGCTGATGATGCTGATCGCCGTTGCAGCAGGTGTGCTGTTCTATATCGGCCTGCTCTTTTTCCATAGCCAGACGGCGCTGCTGCTGTTGCAGTTTTTCAATGCGGTGTTTATCGGTATTGTCGCCGGGATCGGCATGCTGTGGTTCCAGGATTTGATGCCTGGGCGAGCCGGTTCAGCAACCACGCTGTTTACCAACAGTATTTCAACCGGTGTGATTCTGGCAGGTATTATCCAGGGCGCGCTGGCGCAATATTTTGGTCACGGCTCGGTGTATTGGGGAATTGCCGGGCTGTCGGTGGTGACGCTGCTCCTCACCAGCCGAGTGAAGGATGTGTAAGGCGCGGTGCGGCGGTTCAATTGCCGGATGGCGGCTGCGCCTTATCCGGCCTACGTTTGGGTGCGGGGTCGAGGCAAGGCCGGATAAGCGTTAGCGCCATCCGGCAAAAATGAGCAACGAGCCATAGGCCAGATGCGAGGTTGAGGTGAAGCGTAGGCCGGATAAGCGTTAGCGCCATCCGGCAAAAATGAGCAATGCGCCGTAGGCCGGGTGCGAGGTTGAGGTGAAGCGTAGGCCGGATAAGGCAACGCCGCCATCCGGCAAACAAACCCGCACGATGCCGACTGCCGGATAACTATCCGGCAATCAGCATCAGGCTATCACCCCATAAAGGCGGGTTGTTTTGCTTCGTAGGCGGCAATAGCGTCGTCGTGTTGCAGCGTCAGGCCAATGCTGTCCAGACCGTTCAGCATGCAGTGGCGGCGGAAGGCGTCGAGCGTAAAGCTGTAGGACTTGCCGCCCGCCTTTACCACCTGCGCCTGCAGATCCACCTCAAAGGTAATGCCCGGTTTGCTCTGCACCAGCGCAAACAGCTCATCCACCTCTTCGTCGCTCAGCGTCACCGGCAGCAGCTGGTTGTTAAAGCTGTTGCCATAGAAGATGTCGGCGAAGCTCGGCGCAATCACCACTTTGAAGCCGTAATCCGTCAGCGCCCACGGCGCATGCTCGCGCGAGGATCCACAGCCAAAGTTCTCCCGCGCCAGCAAAATCGACGCCCCTTTGTACTCGGGAAAGTTGAGCACAAACTCCGGGTTCGGCTGCTCGCCCTTATCGTCGAGGAATCGCCAGTCGTTAAACAGATGCGCGCCAAAACCGGTGCGCGTTACCTTCTGCAAAAACTGCTTCGGGATAATGGCGTCGGTGTCGACGTTAGCGGCGTCCAGCGGAACCACCAGCCCGGTATGTTGGGTAAATTTCTCTGCCATGGTGATCTCCTTAAGCCTGCAAATGACGAATATCAGCAAAACGACCGGTTACTGCCGCAGCGGCGGCCATTGCCGGGCTGACCAGATGGGTACGCCCGCCGCGGCCCTGACGCCCTTCAAAGTTACGGTTACTGGTAGAGGCGCAGCGCTCGCCCGGGTTCAGGCGGTCATGGTTCATCGCCAGGCACATCGAGCAGCCCGGCAGACGCCACTCAAAACCGGCTTCGATAAAGATCTTATCCAGACCTTCCGCTTCCGCCTGTGCTTTTACCGGGCCGGAGCCTGGAACCACCAGCGCCTGCACGCCCGGCGCCACTTTACGCCCTTTGGCAATTGCCGCCGCCGCGCGCAAATCTTCAATGCGCGAGTTGGTGCAGGAGCCGATAAAGACCTTGTCGATCGCCACGTCGGTCAGCGGTACGCCTGGTTTCAGTCCCATATAGGCCAGCGCTTTTTCCGCCGAGGCACGCTCAACCGGATCGGCAAAGGAGGCCGGATCGGGAATGATCTCGGTGACCGAGATCACCTGGCCTGGGTTAGTGCCCCAGGTGACCTGCGGGGCGATATCTTCTGCCTGCAGGGTAACTACGCGGTCAAAGTGGGCGCCTTCATCGGTTTGCAGCGTTTTCCAGTAAGCGACCGCTTCGTCGAAATCTTTGCCCTTCGGCGCATGCAGGCGACCCTGCACGTAGTTAAAGGTGGTCTCATCCGGCGCGACCAGGCCTGCTTTCGCACCCATCTCAATTGCCATATTGCACAGCGTCATGCGGCCTTCCATGCTGAGCGCGCGAATGGCATCGCCGCAGAACTCCACCACGTGACCCGTACCGCCAGCGCTGCCGGTTTTGCCGATGATCGCCAGCACGATATCTTTGGCAGTGATGCCCGGCGCGGCGGTGCCGTTAACTTCAATCTTCATGGTTTTGGCGCGCCCCTGCTTCAGGGTCTGCGTCGCCAGCACATGTTCCACCTCTGAAGTGCCGATACCGAACGCCAGCGCGCCAAATGCGCCGTGTGTGGCGGTGTGGGAGTCGCCGCAGACGATGGTCATCCCCGGCAGGGTGATGCCCTGTTCCGGCCCCATCACGTGCACGATGCCCTGATAGGGGTGGTTCAGGTCATACAGCTCGACGCCGAATTCGTTGCAGTTCTTAATCAGCTCCTGCATCTGAATGCGCGCCATCTCGCCGGAGGCGTTGATATCTTTGGTCTGCGTTGAGACGTTGTGATCCATCGTGGCGAAGGTTTTACCCGGCTGACGCACCGGGCGATTGTGCGCGCGCAGGCCGTCAAACGCCTGAGGCGAGGTCACTTCATGTACCAGATGGCGGTCGATATAGAGCAGCGGGGTCTCGTTCGGCGCTTCATAGACCACATGGGCGTCAAATAACTTTTCGTACAAACTCTTAGCCATGATTACACCCCTTCTGCGACATAACGAGCGATGATATCGCCCATCTCATCGGTACTGACTGCGGACGCGCCACGCGCTAAATCACCGGTGCGCACGCCCTCTTCTAAAGCCCGGTTAATGGCCTGTTCAATCGCTGTTGCCGCTTCGTCAGCATTCAGGCTGTAGCGCAGCAGCAGTGCCAGCGACAGAATCTGCGCGATTGGGTTGGCGATATTTTTGCCCGCGATATCCGGCGCGGAGCCACCCGCCGGTTCGTACAGGCCAAAGCCCTGCTCATTCAGGCTGGCAGAGGGCAGCATGCCCATTGAGCCGGTGATCATCGCGCACTCGTCGGAGAGGATATCGCCGAACAGGTTGGAGCAGAGCAGCACGTCGAACTGGGACGGATCTTTAATCAACTGCATGGTGGCGTTATCGATATACATATGCGCCAGCTCAATGTCCGGATACTCGCCCGCGATCTCATTGACGATTTCACGCCACAGCAGCGAAGTTTGTAGCACGTTGGCTTTATCGATGGAGTGGACTTTTTTGCCGCGTTTGCGCGCCGATTCGAAAGCGATACGCGCGATGCGCTCGATCTCAAAGCGGTGATAAATTTCGGTGTCGTAAGCTTTCTCGTGCTGGCCGCTGCCTTCGCGCCCTTTCGGTTGGCCGAAGTAGATGCCGCCGGTCAGTTCGCGTACGCACAGGATATCGAAACCGTTGGCGGCGATATCTTCGCGCAGCGGGCAGAAGGCTTCCAGGCCCGCATAGAGTTTGGCAGGGCGCAGGTTGCTGAACAGCTTGAAGTGTTTACGCAGCGGCAGCAGCGCGCCGCGCTCCGGCTGCTGCGCTGGCGGCAGGTTTTCCCATTTCGGGCCGCCGACGGAGCCAAACAGAATCGCATCGGCCTGCTCACAGCCTTCGACCGTCGCCTGCGGCAGCGGATTGCCGTGGCGGTCGATGGCGATACCGCCAACGTCGTAATGGCTGGTGGTAATTCGCATTGCGAAACGGCTGCGCACGGCTTCCAGTACTTTCAGGGCTTGCGCCATCACTTCCGGGCCAATGCCGTCTCCCGGCAGCACGGCAATATGGTAACTTTTCGACATCACACGGTTTCCTTGTTGTTTTCTTTGTTCTGCGCTTTACGTTGCAACTCTTTTTCCACTTCCGCGGCGCGCCAGATGGTGTTCAGCACGTTGACCATCGCTTTGACGGAGGACTCAACGATATCCGTCGCCAGGCCGATGCCGTGGAAGCGGCGGTTGTTGTAATTGACGACGATATCAACCTGGCCCAGCGCATCTTTCCCGTGGCCTTTCGCCGTCAGGCTGTATTTCACCAGCTCAATGTCATACTCGGTGACGCGGTTAATTGCCTGGTAGACTGCGTCAACCGGCCCGTTGCCGTTGGCGGCTTCGGCTTTGATCTCCTCGCCGCAGGCCAGTTTCACCGAGGCGGTGGCGATATCGTTGGAGCCGGACTGCACATTGAAGTACTCCAGGCGGAAATGCTCCGGCTCTTCCTGCTGTTTGTTGATAAAGGCCAGCGCTTCCAGATCATAATCAAAGACCTGACCCTTTTTATCCGCCAGCTTCAGGAAGGCGTCATACAGGTTATCCAGGTTGTAATCGCTCTCCTGGTAGCCCATCTCTTCCATCCGGTGTTTGACCGCTGCGCGACCGGAGCGTGAAGTCAGGTTCAGCTGCACCTGGTTCAGGCCAATCGATTCCGGCGTCATGATTTCGTAGTTTTCGCGGTTTTTCAGCACGCCATCCTGGTGGATGCCGGAGGAGTGGGCGAAGGCGCCGGTGCCGACGATCGCTTTGTTGGCCGGGATCGGCATATTGCAGATCTGAGCCACGGTCTGGCTGGTGCGCCAGATCTCCTGATGATTGATGCGGGTGTGCACATTCATAATGTCTTTGCGCACTTTAATCGCCATGATCACCTCTTCCAGTGAACAGTTACCGGCACGTTCGCCGATGCCGTTCATGGCGCCTTCCACCTGGCGCGCACCGGCATGCACGGCGGCAATCGAATTACCGACGGCCAGGCCTAAGTCATCATGGGTGTGGACAGAGATAATGGCTTTATCGATGTTTGGAACGCGGTCATACAGGCCAGTGATGATATTGGCGAACTCGAACGGCATGGTGTAGCCCACGGTGTCCGGGATATTGATGGTTTTCGCCCCGGCATTGATTGCCGCTTCGACAACACGCGCCAGGTCTTCAATCGGCGTACGCCCGGCATCTTCACAGGAAAACTCCACGTCATCGGTGTAGTTACGCGCACGTTTCACCATATAGATCGCGCGCTCAATCACTTCATCCAGCGTGCTGCGCAGCTTGGTGGCGATATGCATCGGCGAGGTGGCGATAAAGGTGTGAATACGGAACGCTTCAGCCACTTTCAGCGACTCTGCGGCGACATCAATATCTTTCTCTACGCAGCGTGCCAGAGCGCAGACACGGCTGTTTTTTACCTGGCGGGCGATGGTCTGCACGGACTCAAAATCGCCCGGCGACGAGACCGGAAAACCGACTTCCATCACATCAACACCCATACGCTCCAGCGCCAGGGCGATCTGCAGCTTCTCTTTCACACTCAGGCTTGCCTGCAATGCCTGTTCACCGTCACGTAAGGTGGTATCGAAAATTACGACTTGCTGCTGGCTCATGGTTTAGATCCTTGTTCGCTTTGGCCGCCTCGCTACGAGCATAAAAAAACCCGCGCCAAGGCGCGGGTTCTTAGTCTTAACAGGAAGACGATTCAGTTCTGAGTGTCGTCCACCGGTCTACCGCGCATAATTGATGCGTTTAGTAGTAGTAGACCAGCGAAACGAACGTGACGAATCATGAATCTTGCTCCCGTTAAAATCGATATGCTTTTAGTGGTACTGGATACGCACTTTGATGTCAACCCCCCGGCGAAAACTGGCTATGTTGAAGCGCAAATCATCGCCCCGCGCTTTAGTTTAATCTGCTGTCTAATTAGCGTGATCGCGACATTCTTGCTTTTTGTGTTCATAAGACTTTTCGTAAGAAAAAGCGAAGGCAAGGCGCAGAGAATTAATAATCCTTTTCGGCAAGATGTTAAAGAAAATGGTGGGTAGGGCGATCGACTTATGATTATCGTTACAAAACAGCTATGGAAGTGAAAATATTAAAAAATAATTTATATTACAGGGCTAAGTAATGCTTTTTTTAATTTCATCCAGGAAATTAAATGTAAGCTTTATATATTCCTAAATTTTCACACTGCGCTTCTAATAATGCTATATGCGTGATAAATCATCTTCCTGAATATTATTATTACACAAGTCAAGGGAGTTTATCATGACGACGGATTGCAATTTTCCCGGGGAAAGTCTTTATAATCAAAAAGTTAATGACGGCGAGAAACCACAATTACGTTCAGTAGATCTCAATTTGCTGACCGTTTTTGATGCCGTTATGCAGGAGCAAAACATTACGCGTGCAGCCCATGCGTTGGGCATGTCTCAACCCGCCGTCAGTAATGCCGTTGCGCGTCTTAAAGTGATGTTTAATGACGAACTTTTTGTTCGTTATGGTCGGGGTATTCAACCTACCGCGCGTTCGTATCAGCTTTTTGGTGCGATAAGACAGGCTCTTCAGTTGGTACAAAATGAACTGCCTGGCTCCGGTTTTGATCCACAAAGCAGCGAGCGTATTTTTAATCTTTGCGTATGCAGTCCACTCGATAATTTCTTGACTTCGGTTATTTACAATAATGTGAAAGCCGTCGCACCAAATATAAAACTGATATTTAAATCTGATCTAAATCACAGTACCGAACATCAGTTGCGCTATCAGGAAATAGAATTTGTGATCGGCTATGAAGAATTTCGTCGTCCGGAGTTTTCCTGCGTCCCGCTGTTTAAAGATGAAATGGTGCTGGCGGTGAGCCAACAACATCCGCGCATCGCTGAACTGACGACGGAAAACAGCCTGTTTAACGAGCAGCACGCCGTTGTTTCGCTTGAGCGCTACGCCTCTTTCAGCCAGCCCTGGTACGACACGGTTGAAAAGCGCAACCGCATTGCCTATCAGGGAATGGCGCTGCCCAGCGTATTAAACGTTGTCTCTCAAACCCATCTGGTTGCCATTGCGCCGCGCTGGCTGGTGGAGCGTTTTGCCAGCGGGCTGGCGCTGCATACGCTGCCGTTGCCGCTTACGCTCAACAGCCGTACCTGCTGTCTCTCGTGGCACGAATCCGCCGGTCGCGATAAGGGGCATCAGTGGATGGAGGAGCTGCTGGTGTCGGTCTGTAGCCACTAAGCGGCGTGCAGAATAAACCGGGTTGCAAACTTCCGGTTTATTCTGCATTTATCGAAAGAACTACTATTTTATTCTGATTTGCCCCGACTACGAATCTCTGCACGACGTTAAAAATGCATGAATTACTGAACATTCCCTTATCACAGCGATCAATGGTCATCGTCGCGGCTTATTACAGACGTTTTCACCAGCTCTTCATTTAAGACGTCGTATTTCTGCTTTTAGCGCGGCTTTTCCTCGCCGGAGGTCGGATTGCCTGCCAGATTTTGAGCGGTTATGGTAACTGCCATTCATAATCAGAAAGCAGGATGTCCTGTTCTGAACAGAGCGACAGTGCGGAAATGAGTTCTGCCGTCAGTCGACAAACGTAAGCCTGGAGGCAAAGCATGGAGATGTTGTCTGGAGCCGAGATGGTCGTCCGATCGCTCATCGATCAAGGCGTAAAGAAGGTATTCGGCTACCCCGGAGGGGCGGTACTTGATATCTACGACGCCCTGCATACCGTCGGTGGCATCGAGCATGTACTGGTGCGGCACGAGCAGGCGGCCGTTCACATGGCAGACGGGCTGGCGCGTGCGACAGGCGAAGTGGGGGTGGTACTGGTTACTTCCGGCCCCGGCGCGACGAACGCCATCACCGGTATTGCAACAGCTTATATGGACTCCATTCCGCTGGTGGTGCTCTCCGGTCAGGTAGCGACCTCGCTAATTGGTTACGATGCCTTCCAGGAGTGCGACATGGTGGGCATCTCCCGCCCGGTGGTAAAACACAGCTTTCTGGTGAAGCAGACGGAAGATATTCCCGGCGTATTGAAAAAGGCGTTCTGGCTCGCTGCCAGCGGACGCCCGGGGCCGGTGGTAGTGGATCTGCCGAAAGATATTATGAACCCTGCGAACAAGCTGCCCTATCTCTGGCCGGAGTCGGTCAGCATGCGCTCCTACAACCCAACCACGCAGGGGCACAAAGGGCAGATTAAACGCGCGCTGCAAACCCTGGTTGCCGCGAAAAAGCCGGTCTTCTATGTCGGCGGTGGGGCAATTACTTCTGCCTGCGACGCGCCGCTGCGCCAGCTGGCTGAAACGCTGAATGCGCCGGTGGTCTCCTCATTAATGGGGCTGGGCGTCTTCCCGGCTTCCCATCGTCAGTCCCTCGGCATGCTCGGGATGCACGGCACCTATGAAGCGAATATGACGATGCACCACGCTGACGTGATCTTTGCCGTCGGCGTACGTTTTGACGATCGCACTACTAATAACTTGCTCAAGTACTGCCCCGACGCGACGGTGCTGCATATTGATATCGATCCCACCTCTATTTCTAAAACCGTACAGGCAGATGTCCCGATTGTTGGCGATGCGCGCCAGGTGCTGGAGCAGATGCTGGAGTTGCTGGAGCAGGAGCGCGCGTCGCAGCCGCATGATGAGATCCGCGACTGGTGGCTGCGCATTGAACAGTGGCGCGCGCGCCAGTGCCTGAAATATGACACGCAAAGCGAAAGCATCAAACCGCAGGCGGTGATTGAGGCCGTCTGGCGTCTGACCAATGGCGATGCTTACGTCACCTCCGATGTTGGCCAGCACCAGATGTTTGCCGCACTCTATTACCGCTTTGATAAACCGCGCCGCTGGATCAACTCCGGCGGCCTCGGCACGATGGGCTTCGGCTTACCTGCCGCGCTGGGCGTAAAAATGGCGCTGCCGGACGAAACGGTGATTTGCGTCACCGGCGATGGCAGTATCCAGATGAATATTCAGGAGCTTTCCACGGCGCTGCAATATGAGCTGCCGGTGCTGGTTCTCAACCTCAACAACCGCTACCTCGGCATGGTGAAGCAGTGGCAGGACATGATCTACTCCGGGCGCCACTCGCAGTCCTATATGGAGTCTTTACCGGATTTTGCCCGTCTCGCCGAAGCGTACGGGCATGTTGGCATCCGCATTACCCGCCCGGAAGAGCTGGAGGCGAAGCTCGCCGAGGCGCTGGAGCAGGTGAAAAACAATCGTCTGGTCTTTGTTGATGTGACCGTTGACGGAAGTGAACACGTTTATCCGATGCAGATCCGCGGCGGCGGCATGGATGAGATGTGGTTAAGCAAAACGGAGAGAACCTGATTATGCGCCGGATACTGTCTGTCTTACTGGAAAACGAATCGGGCGCGTTATCACGCGTCATCGGCCTCTTCTCACAGCGCGGCTATAACATCGAGAGCCTGACGGTCGCGCCAACGGACGATCCCACCCTGTCGCGGATGACCATCCAGACCGTGGGCGATCAAAAAGTCCTCGAACAGATCGAGAAGCAGCTGCACAAACTGGTGGACGTGCTGCGCGTTAACGAACTGGGGCAGGGAGCGTATGTTGAGCGCGAGATCATGCTGGTGAAGATTCAGGCCAGCGGCTATGGCCGTGAAGAGGTTAAACGCAACGCGGAGATTTTCCGCGGGCAGATCATTGACGTCACGCCGTCGATTTACACGGTTCAGCTCGCCGGCACCAGCGACAAGCTGGATGCGTTCCTCGCCACAATTCGTGATGTGGCGAAGATTGTTGAAGTAGCGCGTTCGGGCGTGGTCGGTTTATCGCGCGGCGATAAAATCATGCGCTGATGCGAGCAAGGTTCCACATTTTTAAGCCCGGCTGATTATGCCGGGCTTTTTTTTGCGAAATCAGCCGGAAGCAGAGAGAAAAGCGGTTGCCGCAGTTACCTTTCTGCGCTTAGATGTTATGGAAATTAACCTATATCCCTAAAAAGGTTATGGTGCGCATCATTTTAAGGGGCAATTGTGAAACTGGATGAAATCGCCCGGCTCGCCGGCGTCTCACGAACCACGGCAAGCTACGTCATCAACGGAAAGGCGAAGCAGTATCGTGTCAGCGATAAAACCGTTGAGAAAGTTATGGCGGTCGTTCGTGAGCATAACTACCACCCGAACGCGGTGGCGGCTGGGTTACGAGCAGGACGCACACGATCGATTGGGCTGGTCATTCCCGATCTGGAAAACACAAGCTATACCCGTATTGCCAACTATCTGGAGCGCCAGGCGCGCCAGCGTGGCTACCAGCTGCTGATCGCCTGCTCTGAAGATCAGCCCGATAATGAGATGCGCTGCATCGAACATCTGCTGCAACGGCAGGTTGATGCCATTATCGTCTCGACCTCGCTTCCGCCGGAGCATCCCTTCTATCAGCGCTGGGCAAATGACGCCTTCCCGATTGTCGCGCTCGATCGCGCGCTGGATCGTGAACACTTCACCAGCGTAGTGGGTGCCGACCAGGAGGATTCAGAGATGCTGGCGGCGGAGCTGCGTAAAATGCCGGCGGAGCGCGTGCTCTATTTAGGCGCGCTTCCGGAACTCTCGGTAAGCTTCCTGCGCGAGCAGGGTTTCCGCAGCGCCTGGAAAGACGATCCCCGCGAGGTGAAGTACCTCTACGCCAATGGCTATGAGCGCGAAGCCGCCGCCCAGTTATTTGAAAAGTGGCTGGAAACGAACGAGATGCCGGAAGCGATATTTATCACCTCTTTCGCGCTGCTGCAGGGCGTGCTGGATGTGACGCTGCGCCGCGACGGCAAGCTGCCTTCCAATCTGTCGATAGCCACCTTTGGCGATCATGAACTGCTCGATTTCCTGCAGTGCCCGGTGCTAGCTGTGGCGCAGCGTCACCGCGACGTCGCCGAGCGGGTGCTCGAGATTGTGCTGGCAAGCCTCGATGAACCGCGCAAGCCGAAGCCGGGGTTAAGCCGTATCCGACGTAATCTCTATCGACGCGGCATATTAAGCCGGGTATAAATAAACGCAATTAAGGCAGCGCCCGCTGCCTTTTTCCTTTTCAACATTTCGCCTTAATCGAAATAGTGCTATTTAACTCCTCAGATAAATCCTTAATTTACGAAGATGCTCTGATTTATTATTTCTTTAAGTTTCTTTACTTCCGATTTCTCACTGCCCGTTAAGAAGTTACTGATGATGATTTCTGTATTGAATTGTTACATCTCCTGATCGCATTCGATTAATTAACAACCACTTTTGTTGAGCGAAGCATTCCCTTAGCGAAACCGGGGCTAAGTTAGCGCCAGCTCCTGCATCTGGCGCTGTTAAGTCGCGCCGTTATGCCTTAAAATGCCGCCCGCGTCGCAAACTGACACTTTATATTTCGCGTACAGAAACGGAATGGTCTGAAACCCCGGGCCCTATATTCCCCCCTTTTTTCTTGCAAATATTCATGACGTTAATTTGCCTCGTAAGCTGAGCACTATTTCACCGACGCTGATATTCATTACGAATAAGGGATCTTTTGTTCTTGTTGGCCTTTGCGCTGGCTTGACAAGCTTTTCCTCCGCTCCGTAAACTCCCTCGGTGGGGTTTTGTGGGATAAAGTGGTGGAAATGATCATGCGGGGGTAAACCGGACATGTTCCGTGGCGCGACGTTAGTCAATCTCGACAGCAAAGGGCGGTTATCCGTTCCGACCCGTTATCGGGATTCGCTGCAGGAGAGTGCCTCCGGCCAGATGGTCTGTACTATTGATATTCGCCACACATGCCTGCTGCTTTACCCTCTGCCCGAATGGGAAATTATCGAGCAAAAACTGTCGCGGCTGTCGAGCATGAACCCGCTTGAGCGGCGCGTACAACGTTTATTGCTGGGGCATGCCAGCGAGTGCCAGATGGATAGCGCCGGTCGCATCTTAATTGCGCCTGTCTTACGGCAGCACGCCGGGCTAACCAAAGAAGTGATGCTGGTCGGACAGTTCAATAAATTTGAGCTGTGGGATGAAACGACCTGGTATCAACAGGTCAGGGAAGATATTGACGCTGAGCAATCCGGTTCCGAAGGACTTTCGGATCGGTTGCAGGATTTGTCTCTTTAATGATGATGGAAAATTTTAAACACACAACGGTGCTGCTGGATGAGGCCGTTAACGGCCTGAATATTCGTCCTGATGGCATTTACATTGATGGCACTTTTGGTCGCGGTGGACACTCGCGCCTGATCCTCTCCCAGCTGGGGGCGGAAGGCCGCTTGCTGGCAATCGATCGCGATCCGCAGGCAATTGAAGTTGCGAAGACCATTAATGACCCGCGCTTCTCCATCATTCATGGACCCTTTTCTGCGCTCGCTGATTATGTCAGCGAGCGCGATCTTATTGGCAAGATCGACGGCATTCTTCTCGATCTTGGCGTCTCTTCACCGCAGCTTGACGATCCGGAGCGCGGCTTCTCCTTTATGCGAGACGGCCCGCTGGATATGCGTATGGATCCGACGCGCGGCCAGTCTGCCGCCCAGTGGCTGCAAACCGCAGACGAAGCGGATATTGCCTGGGTGCTGAAAACCTTTGGCGAAGAGCGCTTTGCCAAACGCATCGCCCGCGCCATCGTCGAGCGTAACCGCCTCGATCCGATGACCCGCACCAAAGCACTGGCGGAAGTGGTGGCAGCGGCGACGCCGATAAAAGATAAGTTTAAACATCCCGCGACCCGTACCTTCCAGGCGGTGCGCATCTGGGTGAACAGTGAACTGGAGGAGATAGAGCAGGCGCTAAAAAACTCGCTCGATGTGCTGGCCCCGGGAGGCCGGCTTTCTGTCATCAGCTTCCACTCGCTGGAAGACCGCATTGTGAAGCGCTTTATGCGTGAGCAAAGTCGGGGGCCGCAGGTTCCTGCCGGGCTGCCGATGACCGAAGCGCAACTCAGCAAGCTGGGTGGCCGTCAACTGCGAGCCTTAGGAAAAATGATGCCGGGCGAAGAAGAAGTGGCGGAAAATCCACGTGCCCGTAGTTCAGTTCTGCGTATTGCAGAGAGGACGAACGCATGATCGGCAGAGTGACAGAGACCCTCAGCAAAGTTAAGGGATCGTTAGGAAGCAGCGAGCGCCATGCCTTGCCTGGCGTGATCGGCGACGATCTTTTGCGGTTCGGGAAACTGCCACTCTGCCTGTTCATTTGCATCATCATGACGGCCATCACGGTCGTCACCACCGCGCACCATACCCGTCTGTTGACCGCACAGCGTGAACAACTGGTGATTGAGCGCGACGCGCTGGATATCGAATGGCGCAACCTGATTCTTGAAGAGAACGCACTCGGCGATCATAGCCGGGTGGAACGGATTGCTACCGAGAAGCTGCAGATGCAGCACGTCGATCCTTCACAGGAAAATATTGTGGTGCAGAAATAGCGATGAAAAAGGAACAACCCAGCGCATGAAAGCCGCGGCGAAGATGGTGAAAGCGAAACGCCAGGAAGAGCAGGCCAACTTTATAAGTTGGCGTTTTGCGTTGCTTTGCGGCTGTATTTTATTGGCGCTAGGCTTCCTGATTGGTCGCGTCGCGTATCTGCAAATCATCAACCCCGATATGCTGGTGCGCCAGGGCGACATGCGCTCGCTGCGCGTGCAGGAAGTGGCGACGTCGCGCGGGATGATCACCGACCGCTCCGGGCGTCCGCTGGCGGTCAGCGTGCCGGTAAAAGCGATCTGGGCCGACCCGAAAGAGCTGCATGACGCGGGCGGCGTAACGCTGGATAACCGCTGGAAAGCGCTCTCCGATGCGCTCAATATGCCGCTCGATCAGCTGGCCTCGCGCATCAACGCCAACCCGAAGATGCGCTTTATCTATCTTGCCCGCCAGGTCAATCCGGATCTGGGGGATTACATCAAAAAACTCAAGCTTCCCGGCATTCATCTGCGCGAAGAGTCACGCCGCTACTACCCGTCCGGGGAAGTGACCGCTCACCTGATCGGCTTTACCAACGTCGACAGCCAGGGGATTGAAGGGGTCGAAAAGAGCTTTGATAAGTGGCTTACCGGCCAGCCGGGCGAGCGCATCGTGCGTAAAGATCGCTATGGCCGCGTGATTGAGGATATCTCCTCGACCGACAGCCAGGCGGCCCACAATCTCGCGCTGAGCATTGATGAACGTCTGCAGGCGCTGGTGTACCGCGAGCTGAATAACGCCGTGGCATTTAACAAAGCCGAGTCCGGCAGCGCTGTGCTGGTGGATGTCAACACTGGCGAAGTGCTGGCGATGGCGAACAGCCCCTCCTATAACCCGAATAACTTCTCCGGCACTGCCAAGGACGCGATGCGTAACCGCGCTATCACCGACGTTTTCGAACCAGGTTCGACGGTGAAACCGATGGTGGTAATGACCGCGCTGCAACGCGGTGTGGTTAACCCGAATACGGTGCTTAACACCGTGCCTTACCGAATTAACGGTCACGAAATCAAAGACGTGGCGCGCTATAGCGAATTGACCCTCACCGGGGTGCTGCAGAAGTCGAGTAACGTTGGCGTATCCAAGCTGGCGTTAGCGATGCCCTCCTCAGCGTTAGTAGATACTTACTCACGTTTTGGACTGGGAAAAACGACCAATTTGGGGATGGTCGGGGAACGCAGTGGCTTATTTCCTCAAAAACAACGGTGGTCTGACATAGAGAGGGCCACCTTCTCTTTCGGCTACGGGCTAATGGTAACGCCGTTACAGTTAGCGCGAGTCTACGCAACCATTGGCAGCTACGGCATCTATCGCCCGCTGTCGATTACCAAAGTCGACCCGCCCGTACCGGGTGAGCGCGTCTTCAACGAATCCATTGTCCGCACTGTGGTGCACATGATGGAGAGCGTGGCGCTGCCGGGCGGCGGCGGGGTAAAAGCGGCCATTAAGGGCTATCGCATCGCGATCAAAACCGGTACGGCGAAAAAAGTCGGGCCGGATGGGCGCTACATCAACAAATACATTGCATACACTGCGGGCGTCGCGCCTGCCAGCCGGCCGCGCTTTGCGCTGGTGGTGGTCATTAACGATCCGCAAGCGGGCAAATACTACGGTGGCGCGGTCTCTGCGCCGGTCTTCGGTGCCATCATGGGCGGCGTACTGCGCACCATGAACATTGAGCCGGATGCGCTGACCACGGGCGAAAAAAGTGAGTTTGTAATTAATCAAGGCGAGGGATCAGGTGGCAGATCGTAATTTGCGCGACCTTCTCGCTCCGTGGGTACCGATGCTACCTGCGCGAGCACTACGAGAGATGACACTCGACAGCCGTGTGGCTGCGTCGGGCGATCTCTTCGTGGCGGTGGTCGGTCATCAGGCGGACGGGCGTCGTTATATCCCGCAGGCGATTGCGCAAGGTGTTGCTGCCATTATTGCTGAAGCGAAAGACGAGGCAAATGACGGTGAAATTCGTGAAATGCACGGTGTACCGGTGGTTTACTTAAGCCAGCTGAACGAGCGCCTCTCTGCGCTGGCGGGCCGTTTCTACGGCGAGCCGTCAGACCAGCTGCGCCTGATCGGCGTCACCGGTACCAACGGTAAAACCACCACCACGCAGCTGTTAGCGCAGTGGAGCCAGCTGCTGGGTGAAACCAGCGCGGTGATGGGCACGGTCGGCAACGGCCTGCTCGGTAAAGTGGTGCCAACGGAAAACACCACCGGTTCCGCGGTTGATGTTCAGCATGTGATTGCTGGTCTTGCGGAGCAGGGCGCTACTGTTGCCGCAATGGAGGTCTCCTCCCACGGTTTAGTCCAGCATCGCGTGGCGGCGCTGAAATTTGCCGCCTCGGTGTTCACCAATTTAAGCCGCGATCACCTCGATTATCACGGCGATATGACCCATTACGAAGCCGCCAAATGGCTGCTCTTCTCCTCGCACCACTACGGCCAGGCGATCATCAACGCCGATGACGAAGTGGGCCGCCGCTGGCTGGCAAACCTGCCGGATGCGGTTGCCGTGTCAATGGAAGGTCATATCAACCCGGACTGCCACGGGCGCTGGCTGAAAACCCTGAGCGTCGATTACCACGACAGCGGGGCGACCATTCGCTTCGACTCCAGCTGGGGCGAAGGCGAAATCGAAAGCCGCCTGATGGGCGCGTTTAACGTCAGCAATCTGCTGCTGGCGCTGGCAACCCTGCTGGCGCTCGGCTATCCCCTCAGCGAACTGCTGAAAACCGCCTCCCGCCTGCAACCCGTTTGTGGCCGGATGGAAGTGTTCAGCGCGCCGGGCAAACCGACGGTGGTGGTGGATTATGCCCACACGCCGGATGCGCTGGAAAAAGCGCTGCAGGCCGCGCGCCTGCACTGCACCGGAAAACTGTGGTGCGTCTTTGGCTGCGGCGGCGATCGCGACAAGGGCAAACGTCCGCTGATGGGCGCGATTGCCGAAGAGTTTGCGGATGTGCCGGTCGTCACCGATGACAACCCGCGTACCGAAGAGCCGCGCGCCATCATTAATGACATCCTCGCCGGTATGCTCGACGCCGGACGCGCGCATGTGGTGGAGGGCCGCGCCGAAGCGGTGACCAACGCCATTATGCAGGCCAAAGAGAATGATGTGGTGCTGCTGGCAGGTAAAGGCCATGAAGATTATCAGATTGTCGGCACGCACCGTCTCGATTACTCAGACCGTGTCACCGCCGCGCGTCTGCTGGGGGTAGTAGCATGATTAGCGTAACGCTCAGCCAGCTTGCCGGCACGCTGTACGGTGAACTTTTGGGTCAGGACGTCACGATTGACGCCGTGACCAGCGATACCCGCAAACTGACGCCGGGCTGCCTGTTTGTGGCGCTGAAAGGCGAACGTTTCGACGCCCACGATTTTGCCGATCAAGCCAAAGCGGGCGGCGCGGGCGCGCTGCTGGTGAGCCGCAAACTGGATACCGATCTGCCGCAGCTGGTGGTGAGTGATACCCGCCAGGCCTTTGGCGAACTGGCGGCATGGGTGCGTCAGCAGGTGCCGACGCGCGTCGTTGCGCTGACCGGCTCCTCCGGTAAAACCTCGGTGAAAGAGATGACCGCCGCCATTCTTGGCGAGTGCGGCAACACCCTCTACACCGCGGGCAACCTGAACAATGATATCGGCGTGCCGATGACTCTGCTGCGTCTGACTAAAGAGCATCAGTACGCGGTGATTGAACTGGGTGCTAACCACCAGGGTGAAATCGCCTGGACCGTTAGTTTGACCCGCCCGGAAGCGGCGCTGGTTAACAACCTGGCCGCCGCGCATCTGGAAGGCTTCGGATCGCTGGCGGGCGTGGCGAAGGCGAAAGGTGAAATCTACACCGGCCTGCCGGCCAACGGCATCGCCATTCTCAATGCCGATAACAATGACTGGCTGAACTGGCAGAGCATTATCGGCGATCGCAAAGTGTGGCGCTTCTCGCCCAACGCGGCGAACAGCGATTTTACCGCCACCAATGTGCATATCACCTCGCACGGTACCGAGTTCACGCTGCAAACGCCGACCGGCAATGCCGAGGTGACTTTACCCCTGCCGGGACGTCACAACATTGCTAACGCGCTGGCAGCGACCGCGCTGGCAATGGCGGTGGGCGCATCTCTCGATGCGGTAAAACAGGGCCTGGCGAAGCTGAAAGCGGTGCCGGGCCGTCTCTTCCCGGTGCGCCTTGGTGAAAACCAGCTGCTGCTGGATGATACCTATAACGCTAACGTCGGGTCGATGACCGCCGCTGCGCACGTGCTGGCAGAGATGCCCGGCTACCGCGTGATGGTGGTGGGCGATATGGCGGAGCTGGGCGACGAGAGCGAAGCCTGCCACGTTCAGGTCGGCGAAGCGGCGAAAGCCGTCGGTATCGACAAAGTGCTGAGCGTCGGCACATTAAGTAAAGCGCTCAGCGACGCCAGCGGCGTTGGCGAGCATTTCAACGATAAAGCTGCGGCTACGGCGCGTTTAAAAGCGCTGATTGCCGAGCACCCAATGATTACCATTTTAGTGAAAGGTTCACGTAGCTCCGCCATGGAAGAGGTGGTACGCGACTTACAGGAGAACGGGACATGTTAGTTTGGCTGGCCGAGCATTTGGTCAAATATTATTCCGGCTTTAACGTCTTTTCCTATCTGACGTTTCGCGCCATTGTCAGCCTGCTGACCGCGCTCTTCATCTCCTTATGGATGGGGCCGCGCATGATCGCCCGCTTGCAGAAACTCTCTTTTGGCCAGGTTGTGCGTAACGACGGCCCGGAATCGCACTTCAGTAAACGCGGTACGCCGACGATGGGCGGGATTATGATCCTCACCGCGATCGTCGTCTCGGTGTTGCTGTGGGCTTACCCCTCCAACCCTTACGTCTGGTGCGTACTGGTGGTGCTGGTGGGCTACGGCATCATTGGCTTTGTCGATGATTACCGCAAAGTGGTGCGCAAAGATACCAAGGGGCTTATCGCCCGCTGGAAGTACTTCTGGATGTCGGTGATTGCGCTCGGCGTCGCGTTTGCGCTCTACCTTGCCGGAAAAGATACCCCCGCCACCGAACTGGTGGTGCCGTTCTTTAAAGATGTAATGCCGCAGCTCGGCCTCTTCTACGTGCTGCTCGCCTACTTTGTGATTGTCGGCACCGGTAACGCCGTCAACCTGACGGATGGCCTCGATGGCCTGGCGATTATGCCGACCGTCTTTGTCGCAGGCGGTTTCGCGCTGGTGGCGTGGGCGACCGGTAACATGAACTTCGCCAACTACCTGCACATTCCTTACCTGCGTCACGCGGGTGAGCTGGTGATCGTCTGTACGGCGATTGTCGGTGCCGGGCTCGGTTTCCTGTGGTTTAACACCTATCCGGCGCAGGTTTTTATGGGCGATGTCGGATCGCTGGCGCTCGGCGGCGCGCTCGGCATTATCGCCGTGCTGCTGCGCCAGGAGTTCCTGCTGGTGATCATGGGCGGCGTCTTTGTGGTGGAAACGCTGTCGGTGATTTTGCAGGTTGGCTCGTTCAAACTGCGCGGCCAGCGCATTTTCCGTATGGCACCGATTCACCACCACTATGAATTGAAGGGCTGGCCGGAGCCGCGCGTGATTGTGCGCTTCTGGATTATTTCGCTGATGCTGGTGCTGATTGGCCTGGCAACGCTGAAGGTACGTTAATCATGGCAGATTACCAGGGTAAAAAAGTCGTCATTATCGGTTTAGGCCTGACCGGCCTTTCCTGCGTGGACTTTTTCCTCGCGCGCGGCGTCACGCCTAAGGTGATGGATACCCGCACGTCGCCGCCGGGGCTGGATAAGCTGCCGGAAACGGTCGAGCGCCATCTTGGTAGTCTTAACGATAACTGGTTGCAGAGCGCCGATCTGATTGTCGCCAGCCCCGGTATGGCGCTGGCGCATCCGTCGCTGAGCGCCGCTGCGGACGCGGGCGTCGAGATTGTCGGCGATATCGAGCTCTTCTGCCGTGAAGCACAGGCTCCGATCATCGCCATTACCGGTTCGAACGGCAAAAGTACCGTTACCAAACTGGTCGGTGAGATGGCGGAAGCGGCCGGTAAAAATGTTGGCGTCGGCGGCAATATCGGCCTACCTGCGCTGATGCTGCTGGACGAAGCGCGCGAGCTGTATGTGCTGGAGCTCTCCAGCTTCCAGCTGGAAACCACCTCCAGCCTGCACGCCGTGGCAGCAACGATTCTCAACGTTACTGAAGATCATATGGATCGCTACCCGTTTGGCCTGCAGCAGTACCGCGCGGCCAAACTGCGTATCTATGAAAACGCCAAAGTGTGCGTGGTGAATGCTGATGACGCCCTCACTATGCCGGTTCGCGGTGCCGATGAGCGCTGCGTCAGCTTTGGTGTCGATGTCGGTGACTATCACCTCAACCGCCAGCAGGGCGAAATCTGGCTGCGGGTAAAAGGTGAGAAGGTGCTGAACGTCAAAGAGATGAAACTGAGCGGCCAGCACAACTACACCAACGCGCTGGCAGCGCTGGCGCTGGCGGATGCAGCCGGTTTACCGCGCGCCAGCAGCCTGAAGGCGCTGACCACCTTTGGCGGGCTGGCGCACCGCTTCCAGCTGGCGTTTGAGCATAACGGCGTGCGCTGGATCAACGACTCGAAAGCGACCAACGTCGGCAGCACCGAAGCGGCGCTTAATGGCCTGCAGGTGGAAGGTACGCTGCATCTGCTGCTGGGCGGCGATGGCAAATCGGCGGACTTTTCGCCGCTGAAGCGCTACCTCGGCGGCGATCGTATTCGCCTTTACTGCTTCGGGCGCGATGGCGCTGAACTGGCTGCGCTGCGCCCGGAAGTGGCTGAGCAGACAGAAACTATGGATCAGGCGATGCGCTTAATTGCCGCGCGCGTGCAGCCGGGCGATATGGTGCTGTTGTCGCCGGCCTGTGCCAGCCTCGATCAGTTTAAGAATTTCGAACAACGGGGCGACCAGTTCACCCGTCTGGCGCAGGAGTTAGGCTAATGCGTTTAACGCTTCCCCGCCCGAGAATGCCGCGTCTGCCAGGTTATGGGATCCTGGCGTGGCTGTTTGCGGCATTGAAAGGCTGGGTCATGGGTTCGCGACAGAAAGATACCGACAGCCTGGTGATGTACGATCGCACCTTGCTGTGGTTGACGCTGGGCCTGGCGGCGATCGGCTTCATTATGGTGACCTCGGCGTCAATGCCGGTCGGTCAGCGACTGACGGACGATCCCTTCTTCTTCGCCAAACGCCACGGGCTTTACCTGTTCCTGTCGTTCTGTATGGCGATGATCACGCTGCGCCTGCCGATGGAGTTCTGGCAGAAGTACAGCTCGGTGATGCTGATCGCGGCGATCATTATGCTGTTAGTGGTGCTGGTGGTGGGCAGCTCGATCAACGGTGCGTCGCGCTGGATCGACCTTGGCATCATGCGCTTCCAGCCTGCGGAGTTCACCAAGCTGTCGCTCTTCTGCTACCTGGCGAACTACCTGGTGCGCAAAGTGGATGAGGTGCGTAACAACCTGCGCGGCTTCTTAAAACCGATGGGCGTGATCCTCGTGCTGGCGATCCTGCTGCTGGCGCAGCCGGACCTCGGTACGGTGGTGGTGCTGTTTATTACTACGCTGGCGATGCTGTTCCTTGCAGGCGCGAAGCTGTGGCAGTTCATCGCCATTATCGGCATGGGTATCTCGGCTGTGATACTGCTGATCCTCGCCGAACCCTATCGTATTCGCCGCGTAACCTCCTTCTGGAACCCGTGGGAAGATCCGTTTGGCAGCGGATATCAGTTAACCCAGTCGCTGATGGCGTTTGGCCGCGGCGAGCTGTGGGGGCAGGGGCTTGGCAACTCGGTACAGAAGCTTGAGTATCTGCCGGAAGCGCATACCGACTTTATCTTCTCCATCATCGGCGAAGAACTCGGTTATATCGGTGTGGTAGCCGCACTTTTAATGGTATTCTTCGTCGCTTTCCGCGCCATGTCCATTGGCAGAAAAGCGCTGGAGATTGACCACCGCTTCTCCGGTTTCCTTGCTTGCTCCATAGGTATCTGGTTTAGCTTCCAGGCGCTGGTTAACGTCGGTGCGGCAGCCGGTATGCTGCCGACCAAAGGCTTAACCCTGCCGCTGATCAGTTACGGCGGCTCCAGTTTATTGATTATGTCGACGGCGATTACGCTGTTGCTACGGATAGATTATGAAACGCGTCTGAAGAAAGCTCAGGCGTTTACACGAGGTGTGTGATGGGTGGTCAACCTAAGCGGTTAATGGTGATGGCAGGCGGAACCGGCGGGCATGTTTTCCCCGGTCTCGCCGTGGCGCACCATTTGATGGATCAGGGCTGGCAAGTACGCTGGCTCGGAACCGCCGATCGTATGGAGGCTGACCTGGTGCCGAAACATGGCATCGATATCGACTTCATCCGCATCTCCGGCCTGCGCGGCAAAGGGCTGAAAGCGCTGCTGCTCGCGCCGGTGCGTATCTTTAACGCCTGGCGTCAGGCGCGCGACATTATGAAGCGCTTCAAACCGGACGTGGTGCTGGGCATGGGCGGATATGTCTCCGGCCCCGGCGGTCTTGCCGCCTGGTCGCTCGGTATTCCGGTTGTCCTGCATGAGCAGAACGGTATTGCCGGTTTGACCAACAAGTGGCTGGCGAAGATCGCCACCAAAGTGATGCAGGCATTCCCCGGCGCATTTCCGAAAGCGGAAGTGGTGGGGAACCCGGTGCGCGTTGATGTGCTGGCGCTGCCGCTGCCGCAGATGCGTCTGCCGGGCCGCGAAGGGCCAATCCGCGTGCTGGTGGTTGGCGGCTCTCAGGGCGCGCGCGTGCTGAACCAGACCATGCCGCAGGTGGCGGCTAAACTGGGCGCGGCGGTCACCATCTGGCATCAGAGCGGGAAAGGCGCGCAGCAGGATGTTGAGCAGGCGTATGCCACTTCCGGGCAGGCGCAGCATAAAGTTACTGAATTTATTGACGATATGGCTAAAGCCTATGCGTGGGCGGATGTGGTCGTTTGCCGCTCCGGCGCGCTGACGGTGAGCGAAATCGCCGCTGCCGGTCTGCCGGCGCTGTTTGTGCCGTTCCAGCACAAAGACAGACAACAGTACTGGAATGCCCTGCCGCTGGAGAAAGTGGGCGCGGCGAAGATCCTCGAACAGCCGCAGTTTACCGTTGATGCCGTGGCAGCAACGCTTGCGGGCTGGGATCGTGAAGCATTAAGAGAGATGGCGGAACGCGCACGCGCGGCAGCCATCCCCGACGCCACCGAGCGGGTGGCGCATGAAGTGAGCCTTGCGGCTCAAGGTTAAATCGTGGCGACGCCTGTTTGCGTCGCGCCAATTTTTTAGAAGTTGATGGCGTTTAGAAAATGAATACACAAGAACTTGCGAAACTGCGTTTAATCGTGCCCGAGATGCGTCGCGTCCGGCACATTCACTTCGTTGGCATCGGCGGTGCTGGCATGGGCGGTATTGCCGAAGTGCTGGCCAACGAAGGCTACCAGATTAGCGGTTCTGATTTAGCGCCAAACCCGGTGACGCAGCAGCTGACGTCTCTTGGCGCCACCATCTACTTCAACCATCGCCCGGAAAATGTGCTTGATGCGAGCGTTGTTGTGGTCTCCAGCGCCATCTCTGCCGATAACCCGGAGATCGTTGCCGCGCAGGAAGCGCGTATCCCGGTGATCCGCCGCGCGGAGATGCTGGCTGAATTAATGCGTTTTCGTCACGGCATCGCTATCGCCGGGACGCACGGAAAAACGACCACCACCGCCATGGTCTCCAGTATCTACGCGGAAGCGGGTCTGGATCCGACCTTCGTTAACGGCGGGCTGGTAAAAGCGGCCGGGGTGCATGCGCGCCTGGGCCATAGCCGTTATCTGATTGCCGAAGCGGATGAGAGCGACGCCTCCTTCCTGCACCTGCAACCGATGGTGGCGATTGTGACCAATATCGAAGCCGACCATATGGATACGTACCACGGTGACTTCGAGAATTTGAAAACGACGTTTATCAACTTCCTGCACAACCTGCCGTTTTATGGCCGTGCGGTGATGTGTGTTGATGACCCAGTGATCCGCGAGCTGCTGCCGCGCGTCGGGCGTCAAATTACCACCTATGGATTTAGCGACGACGCCGATGTGCGCGTTGAAGAGTACCGCCAGCAGGGGCCGCAGGGCCACTTTACGCTGGTGCGCCAGGATAAATCGGCGCTGCGCGTAACGCTCAATGCGCCGGGTCGCCACAATGCGCTCAACGCCGCAGCGGCGGTGGCCGTGGCGACGGAAGAGGGGATTGACGACGAGGCGATTCTGCGCGCGCTGGAGAGCTTCCAGGGCACCGGTCGCCGCTTTGATTTCCTCGGCGAGTTTCCGCTGGAAGCGGTGAATGGCAACAGCGGCAGCGCGATGCTGGTTGATGATTACGGTCACCATCCAACGGAAGTGGACGCAACGATTAAAGCCGCGCGCGCCGGCTGGCCGGATAAAAATCTGGTGATGATTTTCCAGCCGCACCGCTATACGCGTACCCGCGATCTCTATGACGATTTCGCCAACGTGCTGACGCAGGTGGATAAGCTGCTGATGCTGGAAGTTTACGCCGCGGGCGAAACGGCAATCCCGGGTGCTGACAGCCGTTCGCTCTGCCGCACGATCCGCGGTCGCGGCAAGATCGACCCAATCCTGGTCTCCGATCCGGATCAAGTGGCGGCGATGCTGGCCCCGGTGCTGACCGGTAACGATCTGATCCTGATTCAGGGCGCAGGTAATATCGGCAAGATCGCCCGCAGCCTCGCGCAGTGCAAACTGGTGCCGCAGAGCGAGGAGGTGCAGCGTGGCTGAGAAAGTTGCCGTTCTGCTGGGTGGCACCTCTGCCGAGCGCGATGTGTCGCTTAATTCAGGCGCGGCTGTGCTTGCCGGGCTGCGTGAAGGCGGCGTTGACGCCCACGCCATCGATCCGCGCGAGGTTGATGTAACCCGCCTGAAAGAGATGGGCTTCAGTAAAGCGTTTATCGCGCTGCACGGCCGCGGCGGTGAAGATGGCACGTTGCAGGGACTGCTGGAGCTGACCGGCGTTCCCTACACCGGCAGCGGCGTGATGGCCTCTGCGATTTCAATGGATAAACTGCGCAGCAAACTGCTGTGGCAGGGCGCGGGTTTACCGGTTGCGCCGTGGGTTGCGCTGACGCGCGGTGAGTTTGAATCAGGCCTGCAAGCGGCTGATATGCAACGTATTGAAGCGTTGGGCTTACCCCTGATCGTTAAGCCAAGCCGCGAAGGCTCCAGCGTCGGGATGTCAAAGGTCAACGAAAGTAGCGATCTGCAGGCGGCTTTAGCGCTTGCTTTTCAACACGATGATGAAGTTCTGATCGAAAAATGGCTCAGTGGCCCGGAATTTACCGTCGCGTTGCTTGGAAATGAAATTTTACCGTCGATTCGCATTCAACCGGCGGGAATCTTCTATGATTATGAGGCGAAGTATCTCTCTGATGAGACGCAGTATTTCTGCCCATCAGGTCTGGAAGCAGAGCGGGAAGCGGCTTTACAGGCGCTGATCGCCAAAGCGTGGCAGGTTTTAGGCTGCCGCGGCTGGGGACGAATCGATGCGATGCTCGACAGTGATGGTCAATTTTATTTGCTGGAAGCGAATACCTCGCCGGGTATGACCAGCCACAGCCTGGTGCCGATGGCGGCGCGTCAGGCGGGGCTGAGCTTTACCCAGCTTGTTGTTCGTATTCTGGAACTGGCGGAGTGATATGTCTCAGGCTGCGCTGAACACGCGAAATCGCGAAGCGGAGGCGGTAACGACCTCCCGCCGCAACAATGGAACGCGCCTTGCCGGCATTGTGTTCCTGTTGACGGTACTGTGCACCGTGTTGGTGAGTGGCTGGATCGTGCTCGGCTGGATGGATGACGCGCAGCGGTTGCCGCTGTCGAAGCTGGTGTTAACCGGCGATCGTCACTACACGCGCAATGATGATATTCGCCAGTCCATTCTGGCGCTTGGCGCACCCGGGACCTTTATGTCCCAGGACGTCAATATCATTCAGAGCCAGATTGAGCGCTTGCCGTGGATCAAGCAGGCGAGCGTAAGAAAGCAGTGGCCGGACGAATTGAAGATTCATCTGGTTGAATATGTGCCCATAGCGCGGTGGAATGACCAGCATATGGTTGATGCGGACGGCAACGCCTTTAGCGTACCGGCGGAACGCACCAGCAAGCAGATATTGCCGATGCTGTATGGCCCGGAAGGCAGCGAAAACGAAGTGCTGCAGGGATACCGCGATATGGGACAGGTGCTGGCAAAGGATAAGTTCACGCTGAAAGAAGCGGCGATGACCGCGCGGCGCTCCTGGCAGGTGACGCTGAGCAATGATATCAAGCTCAACCTGGGACGTGGCGATACGATGAAACGTCTGGCGCGCTTTGTTGAACTCTACCCGGTGCTGCAGCAGCAGGCCCAGACGGATGGCAAAGAGATAAGCTACGTGGATTTGCGCTATGACTCAGGCGCGGCGGTAGGCTGGAAGCCTGCCCCTGTACAGGCACAACCGGATCAGCAGCAAAATCAGGCACAACAGAATCAGGCACAGGCAGAGCAACAATGATCAAGGCGACGGACAGAAAACTGGTAGTTGGACTGGAGATTGGCACCGCGAAGGTCGCCGCTTTAGTAGGGGAAGTTCTGCCCGACGGTATTGTTAATATCATTGGCGTAGGCAGTTGCCCATCCCGTGGGATGGACAAAGGCGGGGTGAACGATCTGGAGTCGGTGGTGAAGTGCGTACAGCGCGCCATCGATCAGGCCGAACTGATGGCCGATTGCCAGATCTCCTCGGTCTACCTTGCGCTCTCGGGGAAACACATTAGTTGCCAGAACGAAATTGGTATGGTGCCGATTTCAGAAGAAGAAGTGACGCTGGAAGATGTGGAAAACGTGGTGCATACCGCGAAATCAGTCCGCGTACGTGATGAACACCGCGTACTGCACGTGATTCCGCAGGAGTACGCCATTGACTACCAGGAGGGTATTAAAAACCCGGTAGGCCTTTCCGGCGTGCGCATGCAGGCGAAAGTACACCTGATTACTTGCCATAACGATATGGCGAAAAACATCGTTAAAGCCGTTGAACGATGTGGTTTGAAAGTTGACCAACTTATCTTTGCCGGGCTGGCCGCCAGCTACTCGGTGTTGACTGAAGATGAACGCGAACTGGGCGTCTGCGTCGTTGACATCGGCGGTGGTACAATGGACATGGCCGTTTATACCGGTGGCGCGCTGCGCCACACTAAAGTGATCCCTTACGCGGGGAATGTGGTAACCAGCGATATCGCCTACGCCTTCGGCACACCGCCGAGCGATGCGGAAGCGATTAAAGTTCGCCACGGTTGCGCGCTGGGATCGCTGGTCGGTAAAGATGAGAGCGTTGAAGTGCCGAGCGTGGGCGGTCGACCGCCGCGCAGCCTGCAGCGCCAGACGCTGGCAGATGTGATTGAGCCGCGCTATACCGAGCTGCTCAACCTGGTCAACGACGAGATATTGCAGTTGCAGGAGCAGCTTCGCCAGCAGGGTGTGAAACATCATCTTGCGGCAGGGATTGTATTAACCGGCGGCGCGGCGCAGATTGAAGGTCTGGCGGCCTGCGCGCAACGTGTGTTCCATACGCAGGTGCGTATTGGTGCACCGCTCAATATTACTGGCTTAACTGATTATGCCCAGGAGCCGTATTACTCTACGGCGGTTGGGTTGCTGCACTACGGGAAAGAGACCCATTTAAGTGGTGAAGCGGAAGTGGAAAAGCGGACGTCAGTCGGTTCGTGGTTCAAACGAATCAACAGCTGGCTGCGAAAAGAGTTTTAATTTTTTTCAGAGACCGTAGAAAATTAGCGGTTTCAGGCGACAGGCACATACGCCAATCCTGATAAGCGGCCCACGGGCTGCCCGGTGGATGAGGCGTAAAGACGGAGAGAGATTATGTTTGAACCAATGGAATTAACCAACGACGCGGTGATTAAAGTCATCGGCGTCGGTGGCGGCGGCGGTAATGCCGTAGAGCATATGGTGCGCGAGCGCATCGAAGGGGTTGAGTTCTTCGCGGTGAATACCGACGCCCAGGCGTTGCGTAAGACGGCGGTAGGGCAGACCATCCAGATCGGTGGCGGTATTACCAAAGGTCTGGGCGCAGGGGCTAACCCTGAAGTCGGTCGTAATGCGGCTGAAGAAGATCGTGAAGCGTTGCGCGCTGCGCTGGAAGGCGCTGACATGGTCTTTATCGCAGCGGGCATGGGTGGCGGTACCGGTACCGGTGCGGCGCCTGTGGTAGCTGAAGTTGCTAAAGACTTAGGCATTCTGACCGTTGCGGTGGTGACTAAGCCGTTCAACTTTGAAGGCAAGAAGCGCATGGCCTTTGCAGAGCAGGGTATTACCGAACTCTCAAAACATGTCGATTCCCTGATCACTATCCCGAACGACAAGCTGCTGAAAGTGCTGGGTCGCGGTATCTCTCTGCTTGACGCGTTCGGCGCGGCAAACGACGTGCTGAAAGGCGCGGTGCAGGGTATCGCCGAGCTGATTACCCGTCCGGGTCTGATGAACGTTGACTTCGCCGACGTGCGCACCGTGATGTCCGAAATGGGCTACGCGATGATGGGCTCCGGCGTGGCAAGCGGTGAAGATCGTGCGGAAGAAGCGGCAGAAATGGCGATCTCCAGCCCGCTGCTGGAAGATATCGATCTTTCTGGTGCGCGTGGTGTGCTGGTTAACATCACTGCCGGCTTCGACCTGCGTCTGGATGAGTTCGAGACCGTTGGTAACACCATTCGTGCGTTCGCTTCTGACAACGCGACGGTGGTTATCGGTACCTCTCTCGACCCGGATATGAACGACGAACTGCGTGTGACCGTTGTTGCCACCGGTATCGGTATGGACAAGCGTCCTGAGATTACTCTGGTAACTAACAAACAGGCGCAGCAGCCGGTTATGGATCGCTACCAGCAGCACGGCATGCAGCCGATGCAGCAGGAGCAGAAGCCGGCGAAAGTGGTTAACGACAATACGCCGCAGACCACCAAAGAGCCCGATTATCTGGATATTCCGGCGTTTCTGCGTAAGCAGGCGGACTAAGAATTTACTGGAAGTTGGGCATGTTCGCTCTTTGTGCTAAACTGGCCCACCCATTGTGTTATACAATTTGGTTGGATTGGTAATAAGGCGAGATTATACGATGATCAAACAAAGGACTCTTAAACGTATCGTTCAGGCGACTGGTGTCGGTTTACATACCGGCAAGAAAGTCACACTGACGTTGCGCCCTGCGCCGGCAAATACCGGGGTCATCTATCGTCGCACTGACTTAAATCCACCGGTAGACTTTCCGGCTGATGCTAAATCTGTGCGTGATACTATGCTCTGTACTTGTCTGGTCAACGAGCATGACGTGCGGATTTCCACCGTCGAGCACTTAAATGCGGCTCTGGCGGGGCTGGGTATCGACAACATCATTGTCGAAGTCGATGCACCGGAAATTCCAATTATGGATGGCAGTGCAGCACCGTTCGTATACCTGTTGCTTGACGCAGGGGTCGAGGAGCTGAACAGCGCCAAGAAATTCGTTCGCATCAAAGAGACGGTGCGTGTTGAAGATGGCGATAAGTGGGCCGAGTTCAAACCGCATAACGGTTTTACGCTCGATTTCACCATCGACTTCAACCACCCGGCGATTGATGCCAGCACGCAACGCTACGCGATGAACTTCTCTGCCGACGCATTTATGCGCCAGATTAGCCGCGCGCGTACTTTCGGTTTCATGCGTGATATCGAATACCTTCAGTCCCGCGGCCTGTGCCTGGGCGGAAGCTTCGATTGTGCCATCGTAGTTGACGATTATCGCGTACTGAACGAAGACGGCCTGCGTTTCGAAGATGAATTCGTGCGCCACAAAATGCTCGATGCAATCGGCGACCTCTTTATGTGTGGTCACAACATTATCGGTGCGTTTACCGCTTATAAATCCGGTCATGCGCTGAACAACAAACTTCTGCAGGCTGTTCTGGCAAAACAGGAAGCCTGGGAATATGTGACCTTCGAAGACGAAGCTGAACTGCCGCTGGCATTCAAAGCACCTTCAATGGTTCTGGCATAACGCCATAACCTAAAAAATCGACTGGTTAACCTGGCACTCTCTCCGGTCAGGGGAACCAGTCGTTTTTCTTTTTGCGCGCCGCAAAATCCTCTCTTTACGACTAATCTTTCCGGAAATCTTTTCAACGCTGCGATCCTGCGTTTGATTGCTGCTTTCCTCGCCAGTTTTCACGCGCGTCAGGCCTGTTTCCTGCTGTGTGGCGACGGCATTAGTGATAAGATTTGGGCGCAATCGACTTTCATAGACGCAACATGATGGACGCGTCTTTTTTGGTGGAGCAAGTGAGCGGAATACTGACGCGTTGGCGACAATTTGGCAGACGCTATTTCTGGCCGCATCTCTTATTAGGGATGGTCGCGGCGAGTTTTGGCTTGCCCGCGCTTGCCAGTAATACCGAAACCCACGCCACGCGCGAAACGACGCGCAATCACGCTTCGGCAACTACGGCGAATTTTACCAGCCTCGCGCTGCTGGAAGCGAAACGCCGCCCGAACTTCACCGTCGATTACTGGCATCAGCACGCCATCCGCACCGTTATTCGTCATCTTTCGTTCGCCATGGCGCCGCAAACGCTGGCAGCCGCAACGGAAGAGCCTTTGCCGATTCAGGCACATCATCTTGCCCTGCTCGATACGCTAAGCGCGCTGCTTAACGTTGAAAGCAAGCCGCCGGCGATTGTACGCCTTGCGGATCGCCTCTCTTTTACACCTTTCGCAACGTTCAGTGTCTCGAACTGGATTAGCCAGGCGCAGGGTATCCGCGCAGGCCCATACTCCCTCAGCTAAAAAAAGCCCTATTCATCCATTTTTTTCGCTTCGCTGAGCGGAGTATCAGAGATTTTTTATCATGCTAAATTTGTTAACAAAAGTATTCGGTAGCCGCAACGATCGTACGCTGCGTCGTATGCGTAAAACCGTCAACCAGATCAATGCCATGGAACCGGCCCTTGAGAAGCTCAGCGATGATGAGCTGAAAGGCAAGACGGTAGAGTTCCGCGCGCGTCTTGAGAAGGGCGAAAGCGTTGACTCCCTGCTGCCGGAAGCCTTTGCGGTGGTACGCGAAGCCAGTAAACGCGTCTTCGGCATGCGCCACTTTGATGTGCAACTGCTTGGCGGCATGGTGCTTAACGATCGCTGCATCGCCGAGATGCGCACCGGTGAAGGTAAAACCCTGACCGCAACCCTGCCGGCCTACCTCAACGCGCTGAGCGGCAAAGGCGTGCACGTGGTGACCGTCAACGACTATCTGGCGCAGCGTGACGCCGAAAACAACCGTCCGCTGTTCGAGTTCCTCGGCCTGACCGTCGGCATCAACTTGCCTGGCATGCCGTCTGTCGCGAAACGCGAAGCTTACGCCGCCGATATCACCTACGGCACCAACAACGAATATGGCTTCGACTATCTGCGCGACAACATGGCGTTCAGCCCGGAAGAGCGCGTTCAGCGTAAGCTGCACTATGCGCTGGTGGATGAGGTGGACTCCATCCTGATCGATGAAGCGCGTACGCCGCTTATCATCTCTGGTCCGGCGGAAGATAGCTCTGACCTCTACAAAAAAGTGAACAAAATCATTCCTCACCTGGTGCGCCAGGAGAAAGAGGACTCTGATACCTTCCAGGGCGAAGGCCACTTCTCTGTCGACGAAAAAGCGCGTCAGGTTACCCTGACCGAGCGCGGTCTGGTACTGATTGAAGAGCTGCTGGTGAAAGAGGGCATCATGGAGGAGGGTGAGTCGCTTTACTCCCCGACCAACATCATGCTGATGCATCACGTTACCGCCGCGCTGCGCGCCCATGTGCTCTTTACCCGCGATGTTGATTACATCGTAAAAGATGGTGAAGTGATCATTGTTGATGAGCACACCGGTCGTACGATGCAGGGCCGCCGCTGGTCCGATGGCCTGCACCAGGCCGTTGAAGCCAAAGAAGGCGTTGAGATCCAGAACGAAAACCAGACGCTGGCGTCCATCACCTTCCAGAACTACTTCCGTCTGTATGAAAAACTGGCCGGTATGACCGGTACCGCAGATACCGAAGCGTTCGAATTCAGCTCCATCTACAAGCTCGATACCGTGGTTGTGCCGACAAACCGCCCAATGATCCGTAAAGATATGGCGGATCTGGTCTATATGACCGAAGCGGAAAAAATCCAGGCGATCATCGAAGATATCAAAGAGCGTACCGCCAACGGTCAGCCGGTGCTGGTTGGTACCATCTCGATTGAAAAATCAGAAGTGGTGTCGAATGAGTTAACCAAAGCGGGCATCAAACATAACGTACTGAACGCCAAATTCCACGCCAAAGAAGCAGATATTGTGGCGCAGGCCGGTTATCCGGGCGCGGTCACTATCGCCACCAACATGGCGGGCCGTGGTACCGATATCGTGCTGGGCGGCAGCTGGCAGTCTGAGCTGGCCGAGCTTGTCGATCCGACGCCTGAACAGGTTGCAGAGCTTAAAGCCGAGTGGCAGAAACGCCATGACGCGGTGCTGGCGTCGGGCGGTCTGCACATTATTGGTACCGAGCGCCACGAATCGCGCCGTATCGATAACCAGCTGCGTGGCCGTTCCGGTCGTCAGGGCGATGCGGGTTCTTCCCGTTTCTACCTCTCGATGGAAGATGCGCTGATGCGTATTTTCGCCTCCGATCGCGTTTCCGGCATGATGCGTAAGCTTGGTATGAAGCCGGGCGAAGCGATTGAGCACCCATGGGTGACAAAAGCGATTGCCAACGCGCAGCGTAAAGTGGAAAGCCGCAACTTCGATATCCGTAAGCAACTGCTGGAATATGATGATGTGGCGAACGATCAGCGTCGCGCAATCTACACCCAGCGTAACGAGCTGCTGGATGTGACCGACGTGAGCGAAACCATCAACAGCATTCGTGAAGATGTCTTCAAAGCGACCATCGACGGGCACATTCCGCCGCAGTCTCTGGAAGAGATGTGGGATATTCCGGGCCTGCAGGAGCGTCTGAAAAATGATTTCGACCTCGACCTGCCGATCGCAGAGTGGCTGGATAAAGAGCCGAACCTGCATGAAGAGACGCTGCGTGAGCGTATTCTGCAGAGCGCGGTAGAGACCTACCAGCGTAAAGAGGAAGTGGTTGGCGCGGAGATGATGCGTCACTTCGAAAAAGGCGTCATGCTGCAAACCCTCGACTCTCTGTGGAAAGAGCACCTGGCGGCGATGGATTATCTGCGCCAGGGGATCCATCTGCGCGGCTACGCGCAAAAAGATCCGAAGCAGGAGTACAAGCGTGAATCCTTCGCCATGTTCGCCGCGATGCTGGAGTCACTGAAGTATGAAGTGATCAGCACCCTGAGCAAGGTGCAGGTGCGCATGCCGGAAGAAGTTGAAGCAATGGAGCAACAGCGCCGCGAAGAGGCAGAGCGTCTGGCACAGATGCAGCAGCTAAGCCATCAGGACGATGAAGCCGCTGCCGCCGCTGCACTTGCCGATCAATCCGGCGAGCGCAAAGTTGGCCGGAACGATCCTTGCCCGTGCGGTTCTGGTAAGAAATATAAACAGTGCCATGGCCGTCTCGCATAACGGCTAACTAACTGATGAAAAGGCGCAGAGATCTGCGCCTTTTTTATGGAGTCATCAGCATGAAAATACTCAACATCGCCGTCGGTATTATTCGTAATCCGCAGGGCGAAATCTTTATTACCCGGCGCGCGGCCGATGCGCATATGGCAAACATGCGCGAATTCCCCGGCGGCAAAATCGAAGCGGGTGAAACGCCGGAGCAGGCGATGATCCGTGAACTTCAGGAAGAAGTGGGCATCACCACGCAAAGCGCCACACTGTTCGATAAGCTGGAGTATGAATTCCCCGACCGCCATATCACGCTCTGGTTCTGGCTAGTCGACAAATGGCAGGGCGAACCGTGGGGGAAAGAGGGGCAGCCGGGCGAGTGGATTGCGCAGAGCGCGCTGAAAGCAGAAGATTTTCCCCCGGCTAACGAACCGGTCATTACAAAACTGATTGCGCAGAGCAAGACCCGCTGACCTTCAGCCAGCGGGCAGCCCGGGATTACTGTTGCTCTTCGCTCCACTCATCGCTGTCAGAGAGATCGCCCGCGCTGGGGATTCGTTTCTCTTCCGCCGCCCATTCGCCAAGATCAATCAGCTGGCAGCGTTTGCAGCAAAAAGGGCGATACGGGCTGGCTTCGCCCCATACCACAGGTTTGCCGCAGGTCGGGCAATTCACAATTGTCTTTTCAGTCATCAGAGTTCCTTAACAGCAGGCTAATTCAAAATCGAGCCGCTCCGGCACCGTGCCGTGTTCGCTGTCGAGGGGCATAAAACGAATGGCAAAGCGGCTTTTATGGCCGGAGATTTGCGGGTAAAGCCGCGCCTCGAGCGGCAGTTGCAGACGCAGCAGATCGGCATCATCACCGTTATCCTGGTAGAAACCGTTCAGGCTGGTCTGGCGACGATACGGGGCGGCGTTGCGGATCAGATCGAGGATTAATGTCAGGGTAGCGCGCAGCGGTTCCAGGCTCTCCAGCCAGTAACTTACCTGCGCATCGCGCTGCTCCTGCGGTAAGTGTAACCACATATGCAGCGTCGGCAGATCGAAGCTACAGCAGCCGCCGGGAATGCTTAAGCGCTGGCGTACCAATGCTATCAACCGATCTTCACGTAACATCTGACCAATACGCGGCGCATTCATCAGCACGGCCCCGCTCCCTTTCAGCTGTTGGCGGATCTCTTCAATACGCCTGGGATCCACGCCCGGCACTTCGCTCCAGGCTTGCAGCTTACGCTGCTGGCGCTCCAGCTCTTTCAACAATTCAGTACGGGTGTCACCGCGCTCGAACACATCCAGCAGATCGCCCACGTTACGGAAGAAGTGCAGCGCGCCAGCGTGGTCGCTGACGGGCAAGTGGACGGAGAGTTGTTGCAGTAAGAACTCGACACGCAGCCAGGTGCGCATTTTTTCATTCAGCGGATGTTCAAAAAGGATGTGGGTGTGCATTACGGTTTTTCCTGTGATACGGCCTGCGCGGCGAGAGCGAGATAGTGCGCATGCAGGCGGGCAACATCCGATGCGATTGCATCTGGTGCGCCATTATTGTCAATGACATCATCCGCGACGGCAAGCCGCGCATCGCGCGTGGCTTGCGCGGCGAGGATCTGTTCAGCATGTTCGCGGGTCACGCCGTCACGGCGCATGGTGCGTAAAATTTGCGTCTCAACCGGAACGTCAATGACTAATACCCGATCGGCTTTGTGGTAAAGCTGGTTCTCCACCAGCAGTGGAACGACCCACAGCACATACGGTGATGTCGCCCGGGCCATCTGACGCTCGGTCTCTTGCTGGATAAGCGGGTGCAGCAAGCCGTTGAGCCAGCGCTTATCAACGTCAGAGGCAAAAATATGTTCGCGGAGTAAGCGACGATTGAGTGAGCCGTCCGCGAGGATCATTTCATCGCCGAATTTTTCGGCAATCGCGCGTAGCGCAGGGGTGCCAGGCTCGACGACCTGGCGGGCAATCACGTCCGCATCGATAACGTTAACGCCCTGTTTGGCGAACGCGTCCGCCACGGTACTTTTACCGCTGCCAATACCGCCCGTTAACGCGACCTTATACTTCATAACGCTCAATCCTGTAAGGGGCTGCCAGACTCATTCTCTGCTATTATTTTCGCCACTCATCACAACGAAACCGCAGCAGACTTAGCGTGAAAAAAAGCAAAGCCACCCTTTTTTTATTTATAGGAATCAGTAAGTTGAAAATCAATCAGACAATAAAGAAATCAATTAACTGAAACTGGCATATTCACCAGGTAAATTTATAGGATTGTAGCGTAAAAAAAGAGATTTTCGCAGTCTTGCGCGGCCCTTATTAGTGCGTATGATAGCGTCACTGGAGTTGTGAGTTTGTCTTAGCGCCATTAACCCCAGGAATCCCTACATGCGTATCGAAGAAGATTTGAAGTTAGGTTTCAAAGACGTTCTTATCCGCCCTAAACGTTCCACTCTCAAAAGCCGTTCCGATGTTGAACTGGAGCGCGAATTCACTTTCAAGCACTCAGGAATGCGCTGGTCCGGCGTACCGGTTATCGCTGCCAATATGGATACCGTGGGGACATTCGCCATGGCGAAAGCGCTGGCCTCGTTCGATATCCTGACTGCCGTCCACAAGCACTACTCCGTTGAAGAGTGGCGAGCATTTGTGCAGGCGCAGGCCGACTCTGTGCTGCGCCACGTAATGGTTTCAACCGGCACATCCGATGCCGATTTCGAAAAAACCAAGCAGATCCTCGCGCTGCATCCGTCCCTTAATTTCGTCTGCATTGACGTTGCTAACGGCTACTCCGAACACTTCGTGCAGTTTTTGGCTAAGGCGCGTGAAGCCTGGCCGGACAAAACCATCTGCGCGGGCAACGTAGTGACCGGCGAAATGTGCGAAGAGCTGATCCTCTCCGGCGCCGATATCGTCAAAGTGGGCATTGGCCCTGGTTCTGTCTGCACAACGCGCGTAAAAACCGGCGTCGGTTATCCGCAGCTCTCGGCGGTGATTGAGTGTGCCGATGCGGCGCACGGCCTCGGCGGCCAGATCGTCAGCGACGGTGGCTGCACTGTGCCGGGCGATGTTGCCAAAGCGTTTGGCGGCGGCGCAGACTTCGTGATGCTCGGCGGTATGCTGGCAGGCCATGAAGAGAGCGGCGGCACGCTGATGGAAGAGAACGGCGAGAAGTTTATGCTCTTCTACGGCATGAGTTCTGAGTCCGCGATGAACCGTCACGTTGGTGGCGTGGCAGGCTACCGTGCCGCTGAAGGTAAAACCGTTAAGCTTCCGCTGCGTGGCCCGGTTGAGAACACTGCGCGCGATATCCTCGGTGGTTTACGTTCCGCCTGCACTTACGTCGGCGCCTCTCGTCTGAAAGAGCTGACCAAACGCACCACCTTTATTCGCGTTCAGGAGCAGGAAAACCGCGTTTTCAACAGCCTGTAAATGGCTTGCGGTAAACGCGGCTTAACGCGTTGTACCGCCATCAGCCCGTACCGCCCATCGCATCGCCAAGATGAAAGATGGGCAGGTACATCGCCACCACCAGCACACCAATGATTATCCCTGTCACCACCAGCATCAGCGGCTCCAGCACCGCCGCCAGCCCGTCGGCCTGACGCTGCGTCTGTTCACTGTGATACTGCGCCAGATTATCCAGCATGCTGTCGAGCGCGCCTGACAGTTCCCCGGTTCGTACCAGCTGTATGCAGAGCGGCGGAAACTCGCCGCTCGCTTTTAACGCGGCAAATATCGGCGCGCCTTCGGTTATCTCCTGCTGCGCGCGCACTAACAGATCCCGCCAGTAGGGGCAGACCACCGTTTCGGTCACGCTCTCCAGCCCTTGTAAAAAGGCGATACCTGCACGCTGGGTCAGCGACAAGACGGTAAAGATCTGGCTCAGGCGCTGCCCGCGCACCAGCGGCCCGATGACCGGGCAGGCAAGCAGCAACCGTTGACAGGCACGAAGCCAGTTATCGTTATTACGTAGCCGCAGCAGCAGCGCGCCTGCCAGCACGCTAACCAGCATCAAAGGCAGCGCGCAATGTTTGACTATCTCCGCTCCCGCAATCACCCCGCGCGTTAATGCCGGCAGCGGCGTATTGAAGGTCTGGTAGATGGTGGCGAACTCCGGCAGCACCAGGTAGATCATCGCCAGCACCACCGCAGCGGTCAGCGACAGAATAATCAGCGGGTAGCGCAGCGCCTTTTTCACCTTCAGCTTCAGTTCATGCTGTGCTTTTTGCTGCGCAGCGAGCCTGAAACAGCACTCGTCCAGCTTGCCGGTCAGTTCACCGGTGCGGATCATCGCCTGCCAGAGCGGCGGAAATACCTCCGGCCACTGACGCAGCGCCGCAGAGAAGGTTTCTCCTTCTTCGAGTGCCGCTGACAGGCTTTGCAGCAGTGCCTGCCACTGTCTGGCCGGATGCTGCTCCGCCATCAACTGTAGCCCTTCCGGCAGTGTCAGCCCGGCCTTAAGCAGGGTGGCAAGCTGGTTGAGTAGCGGCGTACTCTGCTCAGGGCTCCACAGACGCGCGCGCACCGGTCGACGTTTCAGTGTCAGCGGATGACATTGTTGCTGTAGCAGGCACAATACCGCCGCCGCGCGGCTTTCACTCCAGAGCAGCCCCGCTTGCAGTTCACCGCTATCATCCAGCCCCGACCATTGCCAGAGTTGCCTACTCGCCATGCGGGTAACCCAGTATCCGCACCAGCTCCTCAAAGGTCGTCAGCCCCTGTTCAACCGCCTGGCAGCCATGGTGAAAGAGCGTTGTCATGCCTTCTTCACGCGCACACTGTTCAATCTCGTTCACGCTCATGCCGCTGACAATCGCCTGGCGTATCGGCGGTGTGATGTTGAGGATCTCAAATAGCGCCACCCGGCCGTAGAAGCCGTGATAACAGGCTTCACACCCCTGAGCGCGCCAGCGTGGCAGCGGGCGTGACCAGACGTTAGCAGGCAGATGAATGCTCTCTGTCGCCAGCTTGCGGCAGTGGGGGCAGAGCTTACGGACCAGCCGCTGGGCAACCACCAGCGATAACGCCGAAGAGATCATCCAGCGGGCCACCCCCATCTGTTCAATCCGCACCAATGTTTCGCTGGTGGAATTAGTATGCAGCGTCGACAGCACCAGGTGACCCGTCTGCGCAGCCTTGATGGCAATCTCGGCGGTTTCACCATCGCGGATCTCGCCGACCATAATGACGTCGGGATCCTGGCGCAGCAGGGCGCGCAGCACACTCTGAAAGGTCAGCCCGGCGCGCGGTGCTATCTGGGTTTGATTCAGACCCGCCAGCGGGATTTCCACCGGATCTTCCACGCTACAAAGATTAACCTCCGGCTTATTACGCGCCTGCAATGCGCTGTAGAGCGTGACGGTTTTTCCGCTACCCGTGGGACCGGTTACCAGCAGTAAACCTTGCGGCTGCGCCAGCGCGGCGTTGAACTGTGCCAGCTGCGCCTCGGTCATGCCGAGCGCGGGCAGCGCCAGCGCCTGGTTCACCTGGTGTAGCAGCCGCAGCACCACTTTCTCGCCGTGACGGCAGGGCAGTGTAGCAATACGAAACGATACCGGCTGATCGGCGAGGGTGACGGTAAACTGCCCATCCTGCGGCAGTCGCCGCTCGGCGATATCCAGATTGCCCATCACTTTTAACCGGGCGGTCAGAGTGTCGGAGAGGGTGCATGGCAGAGGCGAAAGCGGATGGAGCACGCCATCCACCCGCAGGCGGATCGCGTAGTGCATCTCGCCCGGCTCGAAATGGATATCCGATGCGCGCAGCATCAGCGCTTGTTGCAGCGTTTGGTTGATGATCTCAACCGCCGAGCCGCTCTCCTCGGTGAGTGCGGCACTTGCCGCAGGTAGTGACTGCGCGGCGAGCTGTTGATGCTTTTCCATTTCATCCTGCGTCCAGCAGCGGATATCAACACGCTGCTGGGCAACGAAACTGAGTGACTCCATTAGCTCCATGCTCGGGCTGCCTACAACAGCGATAACCAGTGCTTCATCATCTTTGCTCAGTAATGCCGCGTTATGGCGGCGGCACAGCGCCTCGAGTTTGTTCTCTTTCATCAGATATCCTTATCGACCGGTACGGAAAACGTCTTCGCACGCCTGCTGTAGCGCACTGTCTGCCTCGGTATTACAGCTGCGCGTCCACCCCTGAATGCCATTTGCGCTGCTCCATTGCGGTGTCATCACCACGCTCAAACCGTTAAGACTCTCCTGGCCGGTGAGCGAGACCACGCCTTTGGCAACGCTGAGCGTGGCGACATAACGCGTCGTCGTTGGAGAGGGGATGCCATTACTGCTGGCGTCGCAGCTATCGACGCCGCCGCGCTCCAGCGCGCAGAGCTCGACGGCGGTGCGGTAGGGGACAAAGGTTTGCAGCATGTCCGTTAGCGCCGCTTTGCGCAGGTAGTTTTGATAGGCGGGAATGCCGATGGCGCTCAGAATGGCGACAATGCCAATCACCACCATCAGCTCAATGAGGGTAAATCCGTGTTGTCTGTTCATAGACGGCTCCTTATGCAGAGCCGTTACTGTGTCAGGGGGGGAAAAGCGGTGCGAGCGGCAAAAGAGCAGCCCGGAAAGTGGCTTCCGGCGTTTTTACCGCGGTTGCATAACAGAACAAGATTGCTGCGAGATAAGCCGCAAAAAAACGGGCCAGCGGCCCGTGATATTGAGAGATGATCAGCGAAAGCGCATCGAGAGATCGAGGGCGCGGACGTGTTTTGTCAGCGCGCCGACAGAGATGTAATCGACGCCGGTTTGCGCAAATTCGCGCAGCGTCTGCTCGGTAACATTGCCGGAGACTTCCAGCTTCGCCTGGCCGTTGGCCCGTTTTACCGCTTCGCGCATCTGCTCGGGCGCGAAGTTATCCAGCATGATGATATCCGCCCCTGCCTTCAGCGCATCATCGAACTCTTCCAGCGTCTCGACTTCAACCTCAACCGGCACATCGGGGTGCAGCCAGAAGGCTTTCTCTACCGCGTTGCGCACTGAGCCTGCGGCGATAATGTGGTTCTCTTTGATCAGAAACGCATCGGAAAGCCCGAGACGATGATTCGCGCCACCGCCGCAGAGCACCGCATATTTCAGCGCCGTGCGCAGGCCGGGCAGGGTTTTGCGCGTATCGAGCAGTTGTGTTTTGGTGCCCTCCAGCAGGGCAACATAGTTGCGCACCGCGCTGGCGACGCCGGAGAGCGTCTGGACAAAGTTGAGCGCCGTACGTTCACCGGTCAACAACACGCGCGAAGGGCCATCCAGCTCAAACAGCGGCTGATCGGCGTGCACCGTGTCGCCATCCGCAACGTGCCAGGTGAGCGTCACGTCGTCGCCCGCCAGCTGTATAAACACCTCTTCAACCCAGCGTTTACCGCAGAACACCCCCTCTTCACGGGTGATCACTACCGCATGGGAGCGATTCTCTGGCGGTAATAATTGCGCGGTAATGTCGTTATTCGCATCGACTTCTCCACCCAGATCTTCACGCAGTGCCAGCGCGACGGCGGCAGGAATATCCAGTTCGATGCGTTTTAGCAACGCGTCACGGCGAAGGTCGGGGTTATAGCGGCGAGGCGGCATGATAAGCTCCAAAAAGTGTAACGAATCACAAAGTTAGCGTTTGGTTGTGCAGCTCCGGCATTATGGGAGGCGGCCTAAGCATGCTACTCTGAAGCGTGTTTCAGCACCATCCTCTATAAGGAGTTCCTTATGCAGTTACGCAAGGGTTGGCTGGTGGAGGCGCGGCATGTGCCCTCTCCGCATTATGATTGCCGCCCGGACGATGAGTCACCATCACTGTTGGTGGTACATAATATCAGCCTGCCTCCCGGCGAGTTTGGCGGCCCGTGGATTGACGCGCTCTTTACCGGCACGCTGGATCCCAGCGCCGATCCCTACTTTGCCGGCATTGCTCATCTTCGCGTTTCTGCGCACTGTCTGATTCGCCGCGACGGAGAAATAGTGCAATATGTGCCTTTCGATAAGCGCGCCTGGCATGCGGGCGTCTCCTCTTATCAGGGGCGCGAGCGCTGTAACGATTTCTCAATCGGTATTGAGCTTGAGGGAACGGACGACCTGGCGTATACCGACGCGCAGTACCGCCAGCTGGCGGCGGTGACACGAACGGTGATTGAGCTTTACCCGGCGATTGCCGACAATATGACCGGACATAGCGATATCGCGCCTGAACGTAAGACCGACCCCGGCCCTGCGTTTGACTGGGCCAAATTTCGCGCCCTGGTCGCCGCGTTGTCAGAAAAGGAGATGCCATGACGTTATTCACCATGCTGCTGGTACTGGCAGCGGAGCGGCTGTTTAAACTGGGAGAGCACTGGCAGCTGGACCACCGGCTGGAGGTGCTGTTCCGGCGCATCAAGCGCTATTCGATGCTAAGAACGCTGTTAATGACGGCGTTAGCCATGCTGGTGACCTTCCTGATTCTGCGCGCGCTGCTGGGGATGTTTTTCAACGTCCCGCTGCTGGTGGTGTGGATCCTGATTGGCCTGCTGTGCATCGGCGCGGGCAAAGTGCGGTTGCACTACCACGCCTACCTGAAAGCGGCGGCGCGAAACGACAGCCGCGCCCATATGGCGATGGCCAGTGAGCTGACGTTGATTCACGGCGTGCCGCCCGGATGCGACGAGCGCGAGTTCCTGCGCGAATTGCAGAATGCGCTGCTGTGGATCAACTTCCGCTTCTACCTCGCGCCGCTGTTCTGGTTTGTGGTGGGTGGCCCCTGGGGTCCGGTATTGCTGGTCGGATACGCTTTTTTGCGCGCCTGGCAGTACTGGCTGGCGCGCTTCCAGACGCCGACCGAGCGCCAGCAATCGGGCATCGACGCTATTTTACATCTGCTGGACTGGATACCGGTGCGCCTTGCGGGCGTGGTCTACGCGCTGATCGGCCATGGTGAGAAAGCGCTGCCGGCCTGGTTCGCCTCGCTCGGTGATACCCACACCTCGCAATATCATGTGTTGACGCGGCTGGCGCAGTTCTCGCTGGCGCGCGAGCCGCATCATGATAAGGTCGCCACGCCGAAAGCGGCGGTGTCGATGGCGAAGAAGACCTCGTTTGCCGTGGTCGTGGTGGTGGCGTTACTGACGATTTACGGCACGCTGATGTAACCGCGTGCCGCCGGTTTACTGATTATCCGCCGCCGGGATGCCGAAATCAGGCATCCCGTTTTCCTGCCAGCGAATCGTTTTCAGGCGCGTATGGCGGTTGGGATCGTAGAGCGGATCGCCCTCAATTTCGGTGTAGTTACGCGCGTGATACACCAGCACATCTTCCCCCTCCGGCGTCTGCGTAAAGCTGTTGTGTCCCGGGCCATACTGGCGGTTTTCATAACTGGTTTTAAACACCGGCTCGGGCGATTTATGCCAGTTTTGTGGCTCAAGCGGGTTGGCGTCGAGATCGATCCACAGCAGCCCCATGCAGTAGTTCTCGTCCGTCGCGCTGGCGGAGTAACTGATAAAGAGCTTATCGTTGTGAAACAGCACCGCCGGGCCTTCGTTAACCAGAAAGCCGCGGCACTCCCACTCAAACTCCGGTTTGCTTAACATCACCGGCTCGCCTTTCAGCGTCCACGGGTTTTCCATCTCCGCCAGATAGAGATTGGAGTTGCCCGCAATATCCGGCGCTTTTTGCGCCCACAAATACCAGCGCTTACCCTGATGGACAAAGGTGGTGGCATCCAGCGCAAAGGTGTCGAACGGCGTCTTAACCTGGCCTTTCTCAACCCACTTCCCGGTTAATGGATCGGCATCGGCGCACTCGAGCACAAACATGCGGTGCTGGAACATATTCAGCTTATCGAGCGCCTGTGTTCCGGCAGCGGCAAAGTATAAATACCATTTGCCCTCAATATGATGCAGTTCGGGTGCCCAGATAAGCTCGCTCATCGGCCCGCTTTGCGGCTTGCGCCACACCACAACGCCTTCTGCACTGCGCAGCCCGTCGAGCGTGGCGGCGCGGCGGATCTCGAGGCGGTCGTACTCCGGCACCGAGGCGACAAAGTAGTAGTGTTCATCGTGGCGCAGAATAAACGGGTCTGCGCGCTGCTCAATAAAGGGGTTCGGCCAGGTTTTCATTATGCATTCCTTACGTTTTTCGCCGCCGGTACGCTCTGGCTGTCGCTCAGTTCGTGGTAGTTAATGCGGCGTTTTTCCAGATCCGCCTGGATCTGTTTCATCAATTCACGGTCTACTTTCAACAGACGGACAACGCCTGCGGTGATGAGATATCCGACGCCCGGGATCACCGTAAACAGCAGCATAATGCCGTTGATGGCGCTGGCGCTCTGCTGTTTGGCACCGGCGTCGTAGCCATACCAGGAGAGCAGGAAACCGACCATTGCGCCCGCCACCGCCAGCCCGACTTTCAGGAAGAAGAGGTTGCCGGAAAAGCTGATGCCGGTGATACGTTTGCCGGTTTTCCACTCGCCGTAGTCATCGACATCGGCCATCAGCGACCAGTGCAGCGGGGAGGGGATCTGGTGCAGGATGTTGAGCAGGAAGTAGAGCACCGCAATCATCACCGTTGCGCGTGGGTCGAGGAAGTAGAAGCCGCAGGAGAAAATCGCCAGCGCGATATTGGTCCAGAAGAAGACTTTCAGTTTGCACCAGCGGTCGGTCAGCACTTTTGCCAGCATGCTACCGAACATCATGCCGACCACGCCGAGGCTGATAAACAGCGTGGCGAAGTGGGTGCTCTCCTGCATCACCCAGGTGACGTAATACATGGTTGCAGCCATACGGATAAAGCCGGGGCAGACGTTGCACAGCGTCAGCAGCAGAATGCGCACCCACTGATCGTTCTTCCACACGTCCCTGAAATCTTTCTTCAGATCGTCATTGGTCGGCACCGCCGGGCGCACACGCTCGCGCACCGTAGCAAAGCAGTACAGGAACATACACATGCCGATAAATGCCAGAACCGTCATCGCCATCTGATAGCCCTTGGCTTTATCCGCGCCGCCGAACCACTCCGCCATCGGCAGCAGCGTCAGCGACAGCAGCAGCGTCGCAATGCCGACCATCACAAAACGGTAAGACTGGCAGGCTACGCGCTCTTTCGGGTCGTTGGTGATAACGCCGCCCAGTGAGCAGTAGGGAATATTGATGGCGGTATAGGTGAGAGAGAGCAGGAAGTAGGTGACAAAGGCATAGATAACTTTGCTGCTGTAGGTCCACTCCGGCGTGGTAAACATCAACACGCTGAAGACCGCGTAAGGCACGGCAATCCACAGCAGCCACGGGCGAAAACGGCCATATTTGCTTTGCGTGCGGTCGGCCAGCGCGCCCATTAACGGGTCGGTGATGGCATCAATAACGCGAATCGACAGCAGCAGCACGCCGACCAGCGCGGGAGCCAGACCGAAGATATCGGTGTAGAAATAGTTCACAAACAGCATGATGGCGCCAAAGATGATGTTGCATCCGGCGTCGCCCATGCCATAACCAATCTTCTCTTTAACAGACAGTTTATTGGTGTCCATCGACGGGTCTCCCTCTGAGGTATGAGTTCGATTATTCGCCCGTAAATTTTTATTTGCGTAGCAGGATCACGCCGCAGAGATGGACAATATAGCTACGTAAAGGAAAGTGTGAGGAAGTTAACATTGGTTTAACAACCCTCTCCCGGGCGGGAGAGGGCAGGGCAGAAGGGGATTAGTGTGCTTTCACCGCTTTTGCATTTTTCTGTCGTACCAGGTAGCCGACGCCAAGAATGGCAATCCACACCGGGATGAGCCACACGGAGATCGCCATACCCGGCGTCATCACCATGATAACCAGCACCGCCGCCATAAAGATCAGGCAGATCCAGTTCCCCAGCGGGTAGAAGAGCGCCGGGAAGCGCGGTTTCACGCCCTGTTGCTGCTTCGCACGACGAAAACGCATGTGCGCGAGGCTAATCATCGCCCAGTTAATCACCAGCGCGGAGACCACCAGCGCCATCAGCAGCCCAAAGGCGGATTCCGGTGCGAGGTAGTTAATCAGCACGCAGAGCGCGGTGAAGAGCGCGGAGACGAGGATGGTGTTGACCGGCACGCCGCGCTTGTCGGTTTTTTGCAGCATCTTCGGCGCGTTGCCCTGTTTGGCCAGGCCAAACAGCATGCGGCTGTTGCAGTAAACGCAGCTGTTGTAGACCGACAGCGCCGCCGTCAGTACCACGATATTCAGCGCATTGGCTACAAAGGAGTCGCCAAGTTCATGGAAGATCAGTACAAACGGGCTGGTGTCAGCCGTCACGCGGGTCCACGGCAGCAGGGAGAGCAGCACCGCCAGCGAACCGATATAGAAGATCAGAATGCGATAGATAACCTGGTTGGTCGCTTTGGGAATGCTCTGCTCCGGGTTATCCGCTTCCGCTGCGGTGATACCGACCAGCTCCAGCCCGCCGAAGGAGAACATGATGATCGCCATCATCATCACCAGTCCGCCAATGCCGTGCGGCAGGAAGCCGCCCTGTTGCCATAAGTTGCGAACCGTCGCCTGCGGGCCTGCGCTGTCGCTAAACAGCAGCCAGCCGCCGAAGAGGATCATCGCCACCACGGCCACCACTTTGATAATGGCAAACCAGAACTCCATCTCGCCGAACACTTTTACGTTGGTCAGGTTGATGGCGTTGATAACGACAAAGAAGACGGCAGCGGAAGCCCAGGTAGGAATTTCCGGCCACCAGAACTGGACATATTTACCGACCGCCGTCAGTTCGGCCATGGCGACCAGCACGTAGAGCACCCAGTAGTTCCAGCCGGAGGCGAAGCCGGCAAAACTGCCCCAGTATTTGTAAGCGAAATGGCTGAAGGAGCCGGCAACGGGCTCTTCGACCACCATCTCACCGAGCTGGCGCATAATCAGAAACGCGATAAAACCGGCAATGGCGTAGCCGAGAATAATGCCGGGACCGGCCGACTGGATGACTGACGCGCTGCCCAGAAACAGCCCAGTCCCAATAGCACCGCCCAGCGCGATAAGCTGTATATGGCGGTTCTTAAGGCCGCGCTTTAGCTGATCGCCGTGCTGTTGACCTTCCATTATGAAACCTCGTGTGTGGTTATTATGTTTACGCTATGTTTGAGCGTGTAATGAATAAGTTCCATTTATATGTATTTTTTGCTTTACGAAGCGGCAGGGTAATTTTGAGTTAAGACCTTTCGCATGCCAAAGAATAGTGGTAAGCGAAAGGGAATGCATCTGCTTTATGACGCGGACATGACGAGCTGACGAAAAAAAGAGCGTCGGCAAATAACCCTCTTACCCCCTCACACAAAAACACCCCTCTTTTTATTCATCAGAAGTGAATAAAAAATCATCTATTGAACAACTGAATCGGTTCACATTCAGCAATTTGCGTTTCGGGAAAGTTAAAACTCACTCTTAAGGGGTAAACGAGTCATTTGCGTAAGGTTACATCTTTGAAACGCCATTTCTGTTTGGTTGTTAAAATGTGCGTGCTTTCCTGATTTCAATCAAAACCTGTATGGACAGAAGGTGAATACTTTGTTACTTTAGCGTCAACAATATGAAATTGGTAAGACCAATTTACTCCGGGCGAGTGGCAGAGACAGGGAACAATGGCCTACAGCAAAATCCGCCAACCTAAACTTTCCGATGTGATTGAGCAGCAACTGGAGTTTTTGATTCTCGAGGGCACACTCCGTCCCGGTGAAAAACTTCCTCCAGAGCGCGAACTGGCCAAACAGTTCGACGTTTCTCGTCCTTCACTGCGCGAGGCCATCCAGCGTCTCGAAGCGAAAGGCCTGCTCCTACGTCGCCAGGGTGGCGGGACCTTTGTCCAAAGCAGTCTGTGGCAGAGCTTCAGCGATCCGCTGGTCGAGCTTCTGACCGATCATCCCGAATCCCAATTTGATCTTCTCGAAACGCGCCATGCACTGGAAGGCATCGCTGCTTATTACGCGGCGCTTCGCAGCACCGACGAAGACAAAGTGCGGATTGGCGAGCTGCATCGCGCCATTGAGCTGGCTCAACAGTCGGGCGATCTGGACGCGGAGTCGAGCGCGGTCGTGCAGTATCAAATCGCCGTAACGGAAGCGGCACATAATGTAGTCCTGCTTCATCTGCTACGCTGCATGGAGCCGATGCTGGCGCAGAACGTTCGTCAAAACTTCGAACTGCTCTACGCCCGCCGCGAGATGCTACCGCTGGTCAGCAACCATCGCGCGAGTATCTTCGCCGCGATCATGGCTGGCAAACCGGAAGAGGCGCGTGAAGCGTCGCACCGCCATCTGGCGTTTATTGAAGAGATTTTGCTGGATCGCAGCCGTGAACAGAGTCGTCGTGAACGCTCTCTGCGTCGGCTGGAGCAGCGCAAGAATTAGAATTTTCTGGCGCAAATTGTGCCGGAAGAGTTGTAACAACAGCGCCAATTTTTAGAGCGCGGCAACTAAACGCAGAACCTGTCTTATTGCATTTTTACGAACCTTTACAGGCCGTCAGAGTGCAATGGGACAGGTTCCAGACAATCAACGATTAGATAGATAAGGAATACCCCCCATGTCAGAACGTTTACAAAATGACGTGGATCCGATCGAAACTCGCGACTGGCTACAGGCGATCGAATCGGTCATCCGTGAAGAAGGTGTTGAGCGTGCTCAGTATCTGATTGACCAGCTCCTTTCTGAAGCCCGCAAAGGCGGTGTGAAAGTGGCAGCTGGCACAGGGGCGAGCAACTACGTAAACACTATTGCCGTTGAAGATGAACCGGAATACCCGGGCAATCTGGAACTGGAACGCCGTATTCGTTCAGCTATCCGCTGGAACGCAATCATGACGGTTCTGCGTGCGTCTAAAAAAGACCTCGAGCTGGGCGGTCACATGGCCTCCTTCCAGTCTTCCGCAACCATTTACGAAGTCTGCTTCAACCACTTCTTCCGCGCTCGTAACGAGAAAGACGGCGGCGATCTGGTGTACTTCCAGGGCCACATCTCTCCGGGCGTGTACGCACGTGCATTTGTTGAAGGTCGTCTGACTGAAGAGCAGATGAACAACTTCCGTCAGGAAGTTCACGGTAAAGGCCTCTCTTCTTATCCGCACCCGAAACTGATGCCGGAATTCTGGCAGTTCCCGACCGTTTCCATGGGTCTGGGCCCGATTGGTGCGATCTATCAGGCGAAGTTCCTGAAATATCTGGAACACCGTGGTCTGAAAGATACCTCTGAACAGACCGTTTACGCCTTCCTCGGCGATGGCGAGATGGATGAGCCGGAATCCAAAGGCGCGATCACTATCGCGACCCGTGAGAAACTGGACAACCTCTGCTTCATCATCAACTGTAACCTGCAGCGTCTTGATGGCCCGGTCACCGGTAACGGCAAAATCATCAACGAACTGGAAGGCATCTTCGCAGGTGCTGGCTGGAACGTAATCAAGGTGATGTGGGGTTCTCGTTGGGACGAGCTGCTGCGTAAAGACACCAGCGGTAAACTGATCCAGCTGATGAACGAAACCGTTGACGGCGACTACCAGACCTTCAAATCGAAAGATGGTGCGTACGTTCGCGAACACTTCTTCGGTAAATACCCGGAAACCGCCGCACTGGTTGCAGACTGGAGCGACGAGCAGATCTGGGCACTGAACCGCGGTGGTCACGATCCGAAGAAAATCTACGCTGCACTGAAAAAAGCGCAGGAAACCAAAGGCAAAGCAACTGTCATCCTGGCCCACACCGTTAAAGGTTATGGCATGGGCGACACCGCCGAAGGTAAAAACATCGCCCACCAGGTGAAGAAAATGAACATGGACGGCGTGCGTTATATCCGCGACCGCTTCAATGTTCCGGTGACCGATGAGCAAGTTGAAAAACTCTCTTACCTCACCTTCGCTGAAGGCTCTGAAGAGCACAAATATCTGCACGAACGTCGCCAGGCGCTGAAAGGCTACCTGCCGTCACGTCAGCCGAACTTCACCGAAAAACTGGATCTGCCTGCGCTGGAAGACTTCTCTCAGCTGCTGGAAGAGCAGAACAAAGAGATCTCCACCACTATCGCTTTCGTTCGTGCCCTGAACGTGATGCTGAAGAACAAGTCGATCAAAGATCGCCTGGTTCCGATCATCGCCGACGAAGCGCGTACCTTTGGTATGGAAGGTCTGTTCCGTCAGATTGGTATTTACAGCCCGAACGGCCAGCAGTACACCCCGCAGGACCGTGAGCAGGTTGCTTACTACAAAGAAGACGAGAAAGGCCAGATCCTGCAGGAAGGTATCAACGAACTGGGTGCTGGCGCATCCTGGCTGGCGGCTGCGACCTCTTACAGCACCAACAACCTGCCGATGATTCCGTTCTACATCTACTACTCGATGTTCGGTTTCCAGCGTATCGGTGATCTGTGCTGGCAGGCAGGCGACCAGCAGGCTCGCGGCTTCCTGGTAGGCGGTACTTCTGGTCGTACAACGCTGAACGGTGAAGGTCTGCAGCACGAAGATGGTCATAGCCACATTCAGTCGCTGACTATCCCGAACTGTATCTCTTACGATCCGTCTTACGCTTACGAAGTTGCGGTCATCATGCATGACGGTCTGCAGCGCATGTACGGTGAGAAACAAGAGAACGTTTACTACTACATCACCACGCTGAACGAAAACTACCACATGCCGGCAATGCCGGAAGGTGCCGAGGAAGGTATCCGTAAAGGTATCTACAAACTCGAAACCGTTGCGGGTAACAAAGGTAAAGTTCAGCTGCTGGGCTCCGGTTCTATCCTGCGTCACGTTCGTGAAGCAGCGCAGATCCTGGCTAACGACTACGGCGTAGGTTCTGACGTTTATAGCGTCACCTCCTTCACTGAACTGGCGCGTGATGGCCAGGATTGTGAACGCTGGAACATGCTGCACCCGCTGGAAACTCCGCGCGTTCCGTACATCGCTCAGGTGATGAACGACGCTCCGGCTGTAGCATCTACTGACTATATGAAACTGTTCGCCGAACAGGTTCGTACTTATGTACCGGCTGATGATTACCGCGTACTGGGTACCGATGGCTTCGGTCGTTCCGACAGCCGTGAAAACCTGCGTCACCACTTCGAAGTTGATGCTTCTTACGTGGTTGTAGCAGCCCTGGGCGAACTGGCTAAACGTGGCGAAATCGACAAGAAAGTGGTGGCGGAAGCGATCACCAAATTCAACATCGATGCAGATAAAGTTAACCCGCGTCTGGCGTAAGAGGTAAAGAGACAATGGCTATCGAAATCAACGTACCGGACATCGGGTCTGATGAAGTAGAAATCACCGAGATTCTGGTCAAAGTGGGCGACAAAGTTGAAGCAGAACAGTCGCTGATCACCGTAGAGGGCGACAAAGCCTCTATGGAAGTTCCGTCTCCGCAGGCTGGCGTCGTGAAAGAGATTAAAGTCTCTGTCGGCGACAAAACCGAGACCGGTAAACTGATCATGATTTTCGATTCCGCCGACGGTGCAGCTGACGCTGCACCTGCTCAGGCAGAAGAGAAGAAAGAAGCCGCTCCGGCAGCTACCGCACCGGCTGCTGCAAGCGCAAAAGACGTTCACGTGCCGGATATCGGCGGTGATGAAGTCGAAGTGACCGAAATTCTGGTGAAAGTGGGCGACAGCGTGACCGCTGAGCAGTCCCTGATCACCGTGGAAGGCGACAAAGCCTCCATGGAAGTTCCGGCTCCGTTCGCTGGCACCGTGAAAGAGATCAAAGTCAACACCGGCGACAAAGTCTCCACCGGCTCTCTGATTATGGTCTTCGAAGTGGCAGGTGCTGCACCGGCTGCTGACGCGAAACCGCAGGTCAAAGAAGAAGCGGCTTCTGCTCCGGCAGCGGCTGCGGGCGCGAAAGACGTTAACGTACCGGATATCGGCGGTGACGAAGTTGAAGTGACCGAAGTGATGGTCAAAGTCGGCGATAAAGTCTCTGCTGAACAGTCTCTGATCACCGTTGAAGGCGACAAAGCCTCGATGGAAGTCCCGGCACCGTTCGCGGGCGTGGTGAAAGAGCTGAAAGTGAATGTGGGCGACAAAGTCTCCACCGGCTCGCTGATCATGGTCTTCGAAGTGGAAGGCGCTGCGCCTGCCGCTGCTCCGGCAGCGAAACAGGAAGCGGCTCCGGCACCGGCTGCAAAAGCTGAGAAACCAGCTGCTGCGGCTCCGGCTAAAGCAGAAGGCAAATCTGACTTCGCAGAGAACGACGCTTACGTCCACGCGACTCCGCTGATCCGCCGCCTGGCGCGCGAATTCGGCGTTAACCTGGCGAAAGTGAAGGGCTCCGGTCGTAAAGGCCGTATCCTGCGCGAAGACGTTCAGGCTTACGTGAAAGACGCGGTGAAACGCGCCGAATCCGCACCTGCTGCCGCTACCGGCGGTGGTCTGCCAGGCATGCTGCCGTGGCCGAAAGTGGACTTCAGCAAGTTCGGCGAAATCGAAGAAGTGGAACTGGGCCGTATCCAGAAAATCTCTGGTGCTAACCTGAGCCGTAACTGGGTGATGATCCCGCACGTTACCCACTTCGACAAAACCGATATCACCGATCTGGAAGCGTTCCGTAAACAGCAGAACGCCGAAGCCGAGAAACGTAAACTGGACGTGAAATTCACCCCAGTGGTCTTCATCATGAAAGCCGTTGCTGCGGCCCTTGAGCAGATGCCACGTTTCAACAGCTCGCTGTCCGAAGATGGTCAGCGTCTGACGCTGAAAAAATACATCAACATCGGTGTGGCGGTTGATACCCCGAATGGCCTGGTGGTTCCGGTCTTTAAAGACGTGAACAAGAAGAGCGTGACCGAGCTGTCCCGCGAACTGACCGTGATCTCCAAGAAAGCGCGTGATGGTAAACTGACTGCCGGCGAAATGCAGGGCGGCTGCTTCACCATCTCCAGCATCGGCGGCCTGGGTACGACCCACTTCGCGCCGATTGTGAACGCGCCGGAAGTGGCTATCCTGGGCGTCTCCAAGTCCGCGATGGAACCGGTGTGGAACGGTAAAGAGTTCGTTCCGCGTCTGATGATGCCGATTTCGCTCTCCTTCGACCACCGCGTGATTGACGGTGCTGATGGGGCGCGCTTTATCACCATCATCAATAACATGCTGTCCGACATTCGCCGTCTGGTGATGTAATCGAAAAGCCGGCCTGACGGCCGGCTTTTTTCTGCTAATCTCATAGCGCTTTTGGGGTTATCAGGGGCAAAGGACAATTCGTTAGCCGTTTGTTGTTTCAAAAATGTTAACAATTTTGTAAACTGCGGGCGGATAGAACGTCCCGGTGGATGAAGGGCGACATGAAGTACCCCTGACCGCCGGAAATCAATAAGAGGTCATGATGAGTACTGAAATCAAAACTCAGGTCGTCGTACTTGGGGCAGGCCCGGCAGGTTACTCTGCTGCCTTCCGTTGCGCTGATTTAGGTCTGGAAACCGTCATCGTTGAACGCTACAACACCCTCGGCGGTGTTTGTCTGAATGTAGGTTGTATCCCTTCTAAAGCGCTGCTGCACGTCGCGAAAGTGATTGAAGAAGCTAAAGCGCTGGCCGAGCACGGCATCGTCTTCGGCGAACCGCAGACCGACATCGACAAAATCCGTACCTGGAAAGACAAAGTGATTAACCAGCTGACCGGCGGCCTCGCAGGTATGGCAAAAGGCCGTAAGGTCAAAGTGGTTAACGGTCTGGGTAAATTTACCGGGGCGAATACCCTGGAAGTGGAAGGCGAAAACGGCAAAACCGTAATCAACTTCGACAACGCCATCATCGCGGCGGGTTCCCGTCCGATTGAACTGCCGTTCATTCCGCATGAAGATCCGCGCGTGTGGGACTCCACCGGCGCGCTTGAGCTGAAATCCGTACCGAAGCGTATGCTGGTTATGGGTGGCGGCATCATCGGTCTGGAAATGGGCACCGTATACCATGCGCTGGGTTCAGAGATTGACGTGGTTGAGATGTTCGACCAGGTGATCCCGGCTGCAGACAAAGACGTGGTGAAAGTCTTCACCAAACGCATCAGCAAGAAGTTCAACCTGATGCTGGAAACCAAAGTAACCGCCGTTGAAGCAAAAGAAGACGGTATCTACGTTACGATGGAAGGCAAAAAAGCCCCGGCTGAACCGCAGCGTTACGACGCCGTGCTGGTTGCTATCGGCCGTGTGCCGAACGGTAAAAACCTCGACGCCGGTAAAGCGGGCGTGGAAGTGGACGACCGTGGCTTTATCCGCGTCGACAAACAGCTGCGCACCAACGTGCCGCACATCTTCGCTATCGGCGACATCGTCGGTCAGCCGATGCTGGCGCACAAAGGCGTGCATGAAGGCCACGTTGCCGCAGAAGTTATCGCCGGTAAGAAACACTACTTCGATCCGAAAGTGATCCCGTCTATCGCCTATACCGAGCCAGAAGTGGCATGGGTAGGTCTGACCGAGAAAGAAGCGAAAGAGAAAGGCATCAGCTACGAAACCGCCACCTTCCCGTGGGCAGCTTCTGGCCGTGCTATCGCTTCCGATTGCGCAGACGGTATGACCAAACTGATTTTCGACAAAGAGACGCACCGTGTTATCGGTGGCGCGGTTGTCGGCACCAACGGCGGCGAGCTGCTGGGTGAAATCGGTCTGGCGATCGAAATGGGCTGTGATGCAGAAGATATCGCGCTGACCATCCACGCGCACCCGACGCTGCACGAATCTGTTGGCCTGGCCGCAGAGGTGTTCGAAGGTAGCATCACCGACCTGCCGAACCCGAAAGCGAAGAAGAAATAACTCTCTTCACGCCGCTTACGCGTTCGAAATAAAGCAGCCTTTATGGCTGCTTTTTTTATGTCTGGCGAAAACCACCACATTTAGTAGGTAATTCCCTCTCAACCAATTGATAACGAAGCCGATAACTCACTTAAGAATAGTGTTGGCACGCTCGCCTCAGGCGGGTGGCCTGGCGTCGTCATGACATGGACTTTGTCTCTTATCCGCGTTTCATCGCTCCCGTCCTGCCTTTGCCGCATTTGTTGTTCTTCTGGTGTTCGAAATATAAAGGAATCGTTAATGTCTATTAAAAAACTCGCTGTTGTCGGTATGGTTCTGGCAGCGTTTACCCTCTCCGGCTGTGGCGCGATGACGACGGCTATCAAAAAACGCAATCTGGATGTAAAAACCCAGATGAGCCAGACCATCTGGCTGGAGCCGGCTTCTGAGAAAACGGTGTTTATTCAGGTGAAAAATACCTCTGATAAAGACATGAGTAATTTGCAGACCCTGCTGGCGAAAGAGCTGAGCGATAAAGGCTATAAAGTCACCTCCTCTCCGGATACGGCCTATTACTGGATCCAGGCAAACGTGCTGAAAGCGGACAAAATGGATCTGCGTGAAACGCAGGGCTACCTGAAAAGTGGTTACGAAGGCGCGGCGATTGGTGCCGGTCTGGGTGCCGGTATCACCGCCTATAACAGCAACTCCTCCGGCGCCGCGCTGGGCGTGGGTCTGGCGGCTGGCCTGATTGGCCTCGCGGCAGACGCGATGGTGGAAGATGTGAACTTCACTATGATCACCGACCTGCAGATCTCCGAGCGCAGCAAAGCGAAAGTGACCACCGATAATATCGCTGCACTGCGTCAGGGCACCTCCGGTATCAAGCTGCAGACCAGCACCGAAGAGGGTAACCGCGCGAAATACCAGACCCGCGTGGTCTCTAACGCCAACAAAGTAAACCTGAAATTCGAAGAGGCGAAACCGGCTCTCGAAGCGCAGCTGGCAAAATCTGTCGCCAACATTATGTAAGTTGATTGCTGACATCTTAAAAAGCGGGCTCGGGCAACTGGTCCGCTTTTTTTATGCGCAATAGTGACGAGTGCCTGCTTTTCAGCCAAAAACGATAAACCTTCGCCGCACGCTGCCGATGTTACTTATTTACCATTTCGGTGAGAGGGAGTTTCATCGCCATGATTAACGGCATTAACCTTACTGCGCTACTGCCATCAGCCGCGCGGGTCAGTACCCCGGCGCGGGTCGGCATTGCCGCACCCGCATCTGTAAACAAAGCATCTCCCGCGGATGATGCCTCGACAAAAGTGATGTTCGGCAGCCAGACGCCGGAGATCGCCGCCGTCTATTCGCTGATCCCTAAGAAAGTGAACCCGGCGATTGCCGAGCAGCAGCATAGCCAGATTCAGGGGCTGATGGGGCTGGCTTCTGGCGGCAGCTCCATCTCCGCTTTCGCCACGCTTGGCAGCACGCTGCTGAGTAACCTCAATGATAACCGTGGCGATGTCGTGCAGACGCTGCGCGGTGCGGATATGGGCATTGCCCGCGCGGCAAATAATTCCGCCATCAGCATGGATATCGTCACCCAGTCCGGCACCAAAGTGCAGCTGGTGATGAGCCAGCAGGATGACGGCATGACCGTTCAGCTGAAAACCGATGGCGAAGCGCTTAATGACGACGAAGCGGCCGCCATCGCGGGCCTCGGTAAAGCGCTGGGGGAGACCCTGAGCGGCCTCGGCAAGCAGCAACCGCAGCTGGACATCAGCGGCTTAACCCAGTTTGATACTCGCCTGCTGAAATCGGTGGATCTGAAAACCGACCTGCGTAACGACGATAAGTCGTTGCAGTCGCTCAATTTCCATGCGGATAACAAAACGCGTTCCACGGCTTATGAAGATGGCGAGTTCTCGCTGAAAATGAGCAGCGATATGGCGCACTCTGCCTTTGCCGGCAACGCCGCGCAGCAGCAAATCGCCTTAAGCGCGTGGGATAGCAAGTTCGATAAAGCGCGCACTGCCGGGCAGGGCAATTATGACCAGATGGCAGCGATGAAGGCGGTCTTCCGGGCGCTTAACAGCAATACCAGCGCCGAAACAATGCCTGTCGTGGCGACCAATGCGATCCGCATCGGCGATAACGGCGCGTCACAGCTGAGCGGTTTGAATGATTTCTCGCTCTCGCTGACGCAGACGGAGAAGTCGGTCAACCCGGCGAAGTTGCAGGAGAAAGATCGCTTTGCCTACACCGCCTCGCAGTCAACGGAAGCCAACGCCCACAGCGACAGCACTAAGAGCGTGAAACAGACGACGCGAAGCAACCTGAGCGCCGCCTGGCACCAGGCGATCGATCCGTCGATTCCGCTGGCGTTGGGCACGCAGAAATCCTCACAAAGCTACTTCTACCATGTGGTCGAAAACAGCGAGGAGAACAGCACCACGCTCAACTACAATGGACGCGGCCAACTGGCTAACGTTCAGCACCATCAGCAGGTAGATAACCGTGAAACGGTGAAAAAGTACCTGCTGGGCAAACTGGTTGATGAGAACCTGAACCCGGAGAAATATAGCCGTAGCTGGGGGCTGGATATTCTCGGCAAGCTTTAACATCGTCTTAACGTAACGGCTCTGCGGAGCCGTTTGTTTTATCGTCGGTTCGAGGATTATTTTTCGCTAAACCCCTCTGCCGTCGGCTTTATGCCATCTGTAACGATTCAGCCGGGATTTAATGTTGCTTTTTTGTAAACAGATTAACACCCCCTGAAATTCCTGCTATGCTGCCCGGCGCGGTTCGCGGATTTACCCTACAAACTGCTGTCTCACAGGAGCGTGAAGAGAAACGCCTGCCGCATTATGACAATGAGAGCGAGGAGAACCGTCGTGCTAGAAGAATACCGTAAGCACGTAGCTGAACGTGCTGCTGAGGGGATTGCGCCAAAACCATTAGATGCAACCCAAATGGCCGCGCTTGTCGAGCTGCTGAAGAGTCCGCCTGCTGGCGAAGAAGAATTCCTGTTAGACCTGCTGGCTAACCGTGTCCCGCCCGGTGTTGATGAAGCCGCCTATGTAAAAGCGGGTTTCCTTGCAGCGGTCGCCAAAGGCGACGCAACCTCCCCACTGGTTAGCCCTGAAAAAGCCGTTGAACTGCTGGGCACCATGCAGGGCGGCTACAACATCCATCCGCTGATTGAAGCCCTGGATAACGACGCGCTGGCACCGATTGCTGCCAAAGCCCTCTCCCATACCCTGCTGATGTTCGATAACTTCTACGACGTGGAAGAGAAAGCGAAAGCGGGCAACGCCTACGCCAAACAGGTGATGCAATCCTGGGCTGATGCTGAATGGTTCCAGAGCCGTCCGCCGCTGGCCGATAAGATCACCGTTACCGTCTTTAAAGTGACCGGCGAAACCAACACCGATGACCTTTCACCGGCACCGGATGCCTGGTCGCGCCCGGATATTCCGCTGCACGCGCTGGCGATGCTGAAAAACGCCCGTGAAGGGATCGAACCGGATCAGCCGGGCAGCGTTGGCCCGATCAAACAGATCGAGGCGCTGGCGCAGAAAGGCTTCCCGCTGGCCTACGTCGGCGACGTCGTTGGTACCGGCTCTTCGCGTAAATCCGCCACCAACTCGGTGCTGTGGTTTATGGGCGACGACATTCCGAACGTGCCGAACAAGCGCGGCGGCGGTCTGGTGCTCGGCGGCAAAATCGCGCCTATCTTCTTCAACACCATGGAAGATGCCGGTGCGCTGCCGATTGAAGTTGACGTTTCTGACCTGAACATGGGCGACGTGATTGACGTTTACCCGTTCAAAGGCGAAGTGCGCAACCACGAAACCGGCGAACTGCTGGCGACCTTTGAACTGAAAACCGACGTGCTGATTGATGAAGTGCGCGCCGGTGGCCGTATCCCGCTGATTATCGGCCGTGGCCTGACCACCAAAGCGCGTGAAGCGCTGGGTCTGCCGCCAAGCGAGATCTTCCGTCAGGCGAAAGACGTGGCGGAAAGCAGCCGCGGCTACTCGCTGGCGCAGAAAATGGTTGGCCGTGCGTGCGGCGTCGACGGTGTTCGTCCGGGCGCGTATTGCGAACCGAAGATGACCTCCGTGGGCTCGCAGGACACCACCGGTCCGATGACCCGTGATGAGCTGAAAGACCTGGCGTGCCTCGGCTTCTCTGCCGATCTGGTAATGCAGTCCTTCTGCCACACTGCGGCCTATCCGAAGCCGGTTGACGTCACTACCCACCATACGCTGCCGGACTTCATTATGAACCGTGGCGGCGTGTCGCTGCGTCCGGGCGATGGCGTTATCCACTCCTGGCTGAACCGCATGCTGCTGCCGGATACCGTTGGCACCGGCGGTGACTCCCACACCCGTTTCCCGATTGGTATCTCCTTCCCGGCGGGCTCGGGTCTGGTGGCGTTTGCTGCCGCGACCGGCGTGATGCCGCTGGATATGCCGGAATCAGTGCTGGTGCGCTTTAAAGGCAAAATGCAGCCGGGCATCACACTGCGCGATCTGGTTCACGCCATTCCGCTGTACGCCATCAAACAGGGTCTGCTGACCGTTGAGAAGAAGGGTAAGAAAAACATCTTCTCCGGCCGTATCCTGGAAATTGAAGGCTTGCCGGATCTGAAAGTCGAGCAGGCGTTCGAGCTGACCGATGCCTCCGCTGAGCGTTCTGCCGCGGGTTGCACCATCAAGCTGAACAAAGAGCCGATTATCGAGTACCTGACCTCCAACATCGTGCTGCTGAAGTGGATGATTGCTGAAGGCTACGGCGACCGCCGTACGCTGGAACGCCGTATCCAGGGCATGGAGAAATGGCTGGCGGATCCGCAGCTGCTTGAAGCGGATGCGGATGCAGATTACGCGGCGGTGATCGATATCGATCTGGCCGAAATCAAAGAGCCGATCCTCTGCGCGCCGAACGATCCGGACGATGCGCGTCTGCTCTCTGATGTGCAGGGCGAAAGCATTGATGAGGTGTTCATCGGTTCCTGTATGACCAACATCGGCCACTTCCGCGCCGCCGGTAAGCTGCTGGATAGCCACAAAGGCCAGCTGCCGACCCGCCTGTGGGTTGCGCCGCCGACGCGTATGGATGCCGCGCAGCTGACCGAAGAGGGCTACTACAGCGTCTTTGGTAAGAGCGGTGCGCGTATCGAAATCCCGGGCTGCTCCCTGTGCATGGGTAACCAGGCACGCGTGGCAGACGGTGCGACCGTCGTTTCAACGTCGACCCGTAACTTCCCGAACCGTTTAGGTACCGGCGCGAACGTCTTCCTGGCCTCTGCTGAGCTGGCAGCCGTCTCGGCGCTGATCGGCAAGCTGCCGACGCCGCAGGAGTATCTGACCTTTATGGATCAGGTGGATAAAACCGCCGTGGATACTTACCGCTACCTCAACTTCGACAAGCTTGATCAATACACCGATAAAGCTGAAGGCGTGATATTCCAGACCGCCGTCTAAATAAAAAAGCCACTCTTCGGAGTGGCTTTTTTTTCCGTTATGTCTCTAAAAAAAGTTAAATTCCGAATTAGACTCATCTGACCCCGCATCGACTTAACCTCCAACATATAACGTTTTATTCTTCCTGGGCAGATTACGCCAAAGGATGATAATAAATGGAGGTGTTCGATGGTCGCGCAAGTTTTTCCCACTCTGATTTTTAAAACTCAAAAAACGATGGATGATTATGGTGCGCCTGATATGCGCTATGGTGATTTATCTGCACGTTATTTAAAGAGTAATCTTCATTTGCTGGATATATCATCTCGAATAAACCCCTATACCCTGCAGGAGATAAGTCCGCTTAATCACTCTTTATCTATGAATTATAGAACCCGGCATGAAGGACGCCTTGTTACCCTGCAAGAGTGCGCCGCTATACTATTTGATGAGTTCCGATTGTTATCGGGCACCTTTTCCATTTACGGTAATTACCAACATCTCATAAAGGAAATGATTACCCATATGCAAACAGGCAATGGAATGCCTTTTTATAATACAATTCTCAATAACGCGCTGCGAGAACAAATCCTTACCGATAAATCAGCAGTGAATAGCAGTAGATTGTTATTAAAGCAGGCTTTTCAGCAAAATATTGATTGGTCAACTCAATCCTATCCTGCTGAAAGAGCAGGTGAGTTAAGCAAAGCCATTTCCTTTAGCAAATTGCCAAAATTTGACCGATTTAAAGATAGCTTCAACGGGATGGGCATCACCGTGCATGATACCTGGGCAACGCATATCGCAGTAAAATCTTTATATATCGATGAAACCTATTACCGCGCTGAGGTCCATTACAAAATTCAGGATCACTTTGGTCTCGATATTACCGATATATCTAAATTCAAATTCAATCAGTTTCGTTTCTTTCGTATCTGGTTTATGCTTCAGCGTTATGAAAGGTTTGGATATAAGCCATTTATGACTAACATGGAAGCAACTGTTGAGATTAGCGGAGAGCGCAATGAAATTTAATAACAGGCTCATTTATAGCGTGATTCTGTCAATTTTAATTCTGGCCGGTTTTTTTATCTGGCTTACACAACGCCCGGTAAAAATCATCGCTATTCATGAAGATGGTCATTTTAGTTCTGTGCTGGTAGAGCAATTTCCCATCACTGATAAAGGAAAAATAAACTGGTGGGTACAAAATAAAAATATTCTGCAAAAATTATACGGCATTCCAAAGCCCTCAAGTTGGGGATATTTCAATGTTATGTTCTGGGATTTTGGCGATGGTTATAAAAAAGAGGGTAAATATGATCTGTTGTGCTTCGATGATATGAAGACGGAAAAACGGTGTATCGACAAGAATAAGATTTTTATCGTTGAGCGCGATCGTAACGGAGATACGTTATTTACCGTCAATGATGGACGATATCGAATGCATGAAAACGGGGAGGTCGTGCAGTTAAGTGATGAGTGATTTCTGAGCAGGGGGAGACACAATACAATGAGCATAACCAAAAAACTGTTGCAGCCAGCCCGTTCAGGTTCATCTGTAAGAATTTTTCACGACTTCCCGTCCCCGCGCTTTTTTTCCTGTATGGTGCTGCGATAATTAAAGCACTGGCGGCTCTCTGGCCCCCATGAGGAGCAATGATGGATTACGAATTTCTGCGCGATGTCACCGGCGGCGTCAAAGTGCGCATGTCGATGGGGCACGAAGTGATTGGCCACTGGTTTAACGAAGAGGTGAAAGAGAATCTCGCCCTGCTGGATGAAGTGGAGCAGGCGGCGCAAACGGTGAAGGGCAGCGAGCGCTCGTGGCAGCGCGTCGGCCATGAGTATACGCTGTGGCTGGATGGTGAAGAGGTGATGATCCGCGCCAATCTGCTGGAGTTTACCGGCGACGAGATGGAAGAGGGGATGAACTACTACGATGAGGAGAGTTTATCCCTCTGCGGGGTGGAAGATTTTCTTCAGGTGGTGGCCGCTTACCGGCAATTTCTCAAGCAGCGCTAATCGGGGAGCGTCCCTGCTCCCGCTGCGCATTTACACGGCCGGGATGTTACGGCCGTAGTAGATCTCGCGCATCTCTTTCCACAGCGCTTCCGTGATCTCTTCCCGCTCCTGCGGCGTCAAATCTTCCGGTTTGGTATGGAACATGTAGTGCTTAAGATCGAACTCCTTAAGCAACATTTTGGTATGGAAGATGTTTTCCTGGTAAACATTCACATCCATCATGTCATACAGCGATTTCATATCGTCAGACATAAAGTTCTGGATCGAATTAATCTCGTGGTCGATGAAGTGCTTCATGCCATTCACGTCGCGCGTAAAGCCGCGCACGCGGTAGTCGACGGTCACGATATCCGACTCAAGCTGATGGATCAGGTAGTTCAGCGCTTTCAGCGGCGAAATCACCCCGCAGGTTGAGACTTCAATGTCAGCGCGGAAGGTGCACAGCCCGCCTTCGGGGTGGCTTTCCGGGTAGGTGTGCACGCAGATATGGCTCTTATCCAGATGCGCGACAACCGCTTCCGGCAGCGGCCCCGGATGTTCGGTTTTATCGATCAGGTGCGGGTCGACCGGCTCTTCGCTCACCAAAATCGTCACGCTCGCACCCTGTGGCTCGTAGTCCTGGCGGGCAATATTCAAAATGTTGGCGCCAATGATGTTACAGGTCTCCGTCAGGATCTCCGTCAGGCGGTTGGCGTTATAGAGTTCATCAATATAGGCAATATAGCCGTCGCGCTCTTCGGCGGTTTTGGCGTAGCAGATATCGTAGATACAAAAACTCAGGCTTTTGGTCAGGTTGTTAAAGCCATGTAGTTTAAGCTTTTTCAATTTTTCTCACCCCCTTAGCGTCACTGTGCAGACAGTGCATCGTGTAGATATTGTGGCAGAGCGAATGCTGCCGTATGGATTGCCGGATTGTAGTAACGGCAGGTCAGTGCGGCGGTATGGAAACGTGCGGCGATAATCTGCGTGGAGAGCGAGCGCAGCGCTTCGTTATCCGTCGCCCAGGCAAAGGTCATAATGCCGCCGTAATAGGTCGGGATCGCCGCCTGGTAGAAGCTGACATCGGCAAAGTAGTGACCCAGTTTGCGATGGCTGCCGACGGCTTCCTCCTGCTGTAAGAAGCAGACGCCGTTCTGCGCGACAAAAATCCCACCGGGATTGAGGCAGCGCTTGCACCCTTCATAAAACGCCGAGGTGAAGAGGCTCTCGCCCGGACCGACAGGATCGGTACAGTCAGAGATAATCACATCGAAGGTTTTTTGCGTGTGGTTGACGAAGTTGACGCCATCATCAATCACCAGCTCAAAACGCGGGTCGTCGTAGGCACCGGCGTTGTGTTTCGGCAGGTACTGGCGGCAGAAAGAGACGACGCCTGCGTCGATCTCTACCATGGTGATGGTTTCAATATTTTTGTGGCGGGAGACTTCGCGCAGCATCGCGCCGTCGCCGCCGCCAATGATCAGCACATGCTTTGCGTGACCGTGCGCCAGCAGCGGAACGTGAGTCATCATCTCGTGATAGATAAACTCATCGCGTTCGGTGGTTTGTACCACGCCATCCAGCGCCATCACGCGGCCAAAGGCGGCGTTTTCGAAGATAATCAGATCCTGATGATCGGTCTTCTCGTGGTAAAGCACCTTATCAACGGCAAAGTACTGACCAAAGTTGTCGTGCAGCGTTTCTTGCCAAATGGTGTTGTCGGCCATTCGTCGCTCCTTTGTTAACATCCGTGAAAAACGGGCGCAACATGATAGCCAACTCTGGAGAACGATGCACGGTCAAAAGATAGGCGCTATTTCACGTAGGCGAGCAGACTCAACGAGTCACGGGCAAGAGCTTTGCACTTTTTCGCCGTTGGAATGCCGATGCCGCTCAGATCGCGGTAGCTCTCTTCGCCCAGCGCTTTCATGTTCCAGCTATCGTAGTTGCTGAGATCCCACTGATTTTGCTGGGCAAAAAAGACCAGCGCACGGCGGATCTGCCCGTTAGGTAAGTTGTTATAACCGCAGTCATTTTTCAGAAAAACAAACACCGCCGTCAGATCGGCCATGTCTTCAGCTTCAGATTCACTCAGGGCATAACTATTGGCGGAGACAGCGAGCAGGCTGCCAAGGATGATACTTCTGAAAAACGTTTTCATTCTCTCTACCACGGCGTAACGGAAATTAAACGTTAGCACAGTCCAGTTAACGCGACGATATTTATTATCGTCTGCTTTCTTGACCTTCCGGCAGGGGAAAGGTTTACGCTTAAAGCATCGCCGACTCTTGATAAGGATATACCCATGCAACGTCGAGATTTCCTTAAATATTCCGCGCTCCTGGGGGCTGCCAGCGCGCTGCCGCTCTGGAGCCGCTCGCTCTTTGCCGCTACCCGGCCCACGTTACCCATTCCACCGCTGCTTGCCCCGGATGCAGAGAGCCGCATTGTCTTAACGGTGCAGGCAGGGGAGAGCCAGTTTGCGCAGAAAAGCGCGACAACCTGGGGGTATAACGGCGCGTTGCTGGGGCCAGCTATTCAGCTGCGCCAGGGAAAAGCGGTGACGGTGGATATCCGCAATCAGCTTGCGGAAGAGACCACTGTGCACTGGCACGGTCTCGAAGTGCCGGGGGAGGTCGACGGCGGGCCGCAGGGCGTGATTAAGGCGGGCGGTAGCCGGACGGTAACCTTCACGCCCACGCAGCAGGCTGCCACCTGCTGGTTCCACCCTCATCAGCATGGCAAAACCGGGCGTCAGGTGGCGATGGGGCTGGCCGGGCTGGTGCTGATCGAAGATGACAACAGCCGCAAGCTGCGCCTGCCGCAACAGTGGGGCATCGATGATGTGCCGGTGATCGTGCAGGACAAAAAATTTACCGCGCAGGGGCAGATTGATTACCAGCTCGATGTGATGAGCGCGGCGGTGGGCTGGTTTGGCGATACGCTGCTCGCCAACGGTGCCGTCTACCCGCAGCATGCGGCTCCGCGCGGCTGGCTGCGTCTGCGCCTGCTCAACGGGTGTAACGCGCGCTCGCTCAATTTTGCTACCAGCGATAAGCGCCCGCTCTATGTCATCGCCAGCGACGGCGGGCTGTTAAGTGAGCCGGTTAAGGTGACTGAACTGCCGATGTTGATGGGCGAGCGCTTCGAGGTGCTGGTGGATATCAGCGATGGTAAGCCTTTCGATCTGATGACGCTGCCAGTTAAGCAGATGGGCATGACCGTCGCGCCGTTTGATAAGCCGGTGCCGGTGCTGCGTATTCAACCGTTGCAGGTGACCGCCTCGGGCGATCTGCCGGATACGCTTGCTTCGCTGCCCGCTCTGCCTGCGCTTGAGGGCTTAACTCAGCGCACCCTGCAACTGTCGATGGATCCAATGCTCGATATGATGGGTATGCAGGCGCTACAGCAGAAGTATGGCGACGGCGCGATGGCGGGCATGGGAATGCATCATGGCGATATGCACGGGATGCAGATGGATCATGGCCATATGGATCACGGCAGCCAGGGGTTTGATTTCCACAATGCCAACCGGATTAACGGCAAAGCGTTTGATATGGTGACGCCGCAATTTGCGGTGCAAAAAGGGCAGTTTGAACGCTGGGTGATCTCCGGGGAGGGGGACATGATGCTGCATCCGTTCCATATTCACGGTACGCAGTTCCGCATTCTTTCCGAAAATGGCAAGCCGCCCGCCGCGCATCGCGCAGGCTGGAAAGATACGGTCAATGTGTACGGAGCGCGCAGCGAAGTGCTGGTGCGCTTTGATCATGCAGCAGCGAAAGAGTCTGCCTATATGGCGCACTGCCATCTACTGGAGCATGAAGACACCGGCATGATGCTCGGCTTTACCGTCGCGTAAACCGTAGCTGGCACTAATGCCTGATGGCGCTTCGCTTATCAGGCCTACGGTCCTGTGGTCTCTTCGGGGTTTTGTAGGCCGGATAAGGCGCCAGCCGCCATCCGGCAATGCGTTGCGATTTCACAATAAAAAAGCCCGGCAGCGCACTGCATGCCGGGCTTTGTTTTGTAGGCCGGATAAGGCGTTAGCCGCCATCCGGCAAGTCTACATCAGAGTGCTTAATTACTTCGCGTCATCCGGCAGAGCAAACGCCACGATGTAATCACCCATTTTGGTACCGAACGAACCGTGACCGCCTGCGGAGATGACAACATACTGCTTGCCATTCACTTCATAGGTCATCGGCGTTGCCTGACCACCCGCTGGCAGACGACCTTCCCACAGTTTGTCACCGTTGGTCATGTTGTACGCACGCAGATAGTTATCCGCTGTACCGGCGATAAACAGCACGTTACCGGCAGTGGAGATCGGGCCGCCAAGCATCGGCATACCAAGGGTAAACGGCACTTTAATCGGCATCGGGAACGGCAGGCTATCCTGCGGCGTACCGATACGTTTTTTCCATGCTACCTGGTTGGTTTTCAGATCCAGCGCGGAGATATAACCCCAGGCTGGCTGTTTGCACGGCAGGCCAAACGGCGAGAGGAACGGGTTCAGCGTTACGCCAAACGGCACGCCATACTGCGGCTGAATACCAGATTCCGAACCAGTGCCTTTCGCATCTTTCGGCGGCTCCATCGGGTTGTTTGGACCACGCGGGATCAGCTTAGAGACAAACGGCAGCGCCATCGGGTTGGCAATCGCCACCTGGCGGTTTGGATCGACGGAGATACCGCCCCACTCAAACATGCCAAGGTTACCCGGGAAGACCAGCGTACCCTGCTCAGAAGGCGGGGTGAAAATGCCTTCATAACGCATCTGGTGGAACATCACACGGCACACCAGTTGGTCGAACATGGTGGCGCCCCACATATCCGCACCGCTCAAATCTTTCTTCGGACGGAAGCTCAGATCGGAGAAGGGTTGGGTTTTGGTGACGTAATCGCCTTTCGCTGCGCCCTGCGGAACCGGTTTTTCCGGTGCCGGCACAACCAGTTCGCCGTTACGACGATCCAGCACGAAGATGTTACCGGTTTTCGCCGGAGCATAAACGACCGGGACTTTCTTACCGTTTACATCGATATCCGCCAGCGTCGGCTGGGACGGCATATCCATATCCCACAGATCGTGGTGTACGGTCTGATAGCTCCACACCAGCTTACCGGTGGTCGCATTCAGCGCAACAATGGAACTGGCGTAACGCTCCTGCTCCGGCGTACGGTTACCGCCCCAGATATCTGGCGTGGTAACCCCCATCGGCAGGTAGACCATATCCAGTTTGGCGTCATAGGCCGCAGGTGCCCAGGAGTTCGGCGAGTTAAGGGTGAAGTGGTGTTCATCCGCCGGGATTGCATTCGGATCTTTCGCGCCCGGATCGAAGGCCCACAGCAGCTTACCAGTGTTGATATCGAAACCACGAATCACACCAGACGGCTCACGGGTAGAGAAGTTATCCGTTACTGCACCGGCAATGATAATCACTTTATCGGTGACGATCGGCGGTGAAGTCGGCTCATACATCCCCGGCGTGGTAACCGGCATGTTGGTTTGCAGGTTGAGGATACCTTTGTTAGCAAAGGTGTCACACAGCTTGCCGTTATCGGCGTTCACCGCGAACAGGCGACCGTCGTTGACCGGCAGAATAATGCGGCGCGGGCAGTTAGCCACGACTTCCGGGCTGGCGTTTTCCGCCGTCGCTTCGTGGTAAGAGACACCACGGCAGGTGACGTGCTGGAAGGACGGGTCCGCATTCAGCTGCGGATCGAAGTGCCACTTCTCTTTACCGCTTGCCGCATCAAGTGCGAACAGGCGCTGGTGAGCGGTGCAGAGGAACAGGGTGTCGCCCACTTTAATCGGCGTCACTTCGTTGGTGATTTCACCCGGATCGTTCGGCAGCTTCAGGTCGCCGGTGCGGAATACCCAGGCTTCCTTCAGGTTCTTCACGTTATCCGCGTTAATCTGCTTCAGCGGGGAGTAACGCTGGCCTTCCTGGTTACGGCCATAAGCCGGCCAGTCGCTATCGGCAACGTTGGAGATCGGTGCAGCAGGCGTCGAGTCAGCGCTCAGGGTGCCGTTGATCTCCTGCGGGTCGTTAAAACCGGCCCAGGTCAGAATGCCGCCGCTAATCAGCAGTACCGCTAACAGAGCAGCAACCGCACCGCGGGCAGGAATAATCAGGCGACGCCAGACAAATGGCAGAATCAGCCAGATACCGAAGAAGACAAGAATATCGCTACGTGGGGTCAGCGCCCAGAAGTCGAAGCCGACTTCCCAAACGCCCCACAGCATGGTGGCAAGCAGCAGGGCCGCATAAAGCCAGAGCGCGGAACGCTTCCCTTTCCACAGCAGCCAGGTTACGCCAAGCATCACCAGACCAGCGATGGGGTAGTACCAGGAGCCGCCGATGGAGACCAGCCAGACACCACCGATTAAAAGATACAGCCCGCAGAAGGCTGCAAAGATCGTCGTCAGCATTATCAATAGCCGCGACCGTTGCGATTTTGTTTCTGCCATAAAAGGAATACTCATCAGTTTGTTAAATTTTTGATAGCAACTAATTATAGGTGTTAACAAGTGTGATCGTCATCACAAATCGAGCTTTCTCGATGCATGCCCACCTGAATTGGTTTTGCTGGTATACTTCACGGCTTGCGTTTCAATCACCGGTTTAAGCGATTGGTGTTGAATTATTTGCTTCTAAAATCATATGGTTAGTTAATATGAAACACAAAGTTGAAGTGATGATCCCGGAAGCGGAGATCAAAGCACGCGTCGCCGAACTGGGTCGTCAAATCACTGAACGTTACAAAGATAGCGGCAGCGAGATGGTGCTGGTGGGGCTGCTGCGCGGCTCGTTTATGTTTATGGCCGATCTCTGCCGTGAAGTGCAGGTCTCTCATGAAGTCGATTTTATGACCGCCTCCAGCTACGGCAGCGGCATGTCATCGACCCGTGATGTGAAAATCCTCAAAGATCTGGATGAAGATATTCGCGGCAAAGATGTATTGATTGTTGAAGACATTATCGATTCTGGCAACACGCTGTCGAAAGTGCGCGAGATCCTGAGCCTGCGTGAGCCGAAATCGCTGGCGATCTGCACCCTGCTGGATAAGCCCTCGCGACGCGAAGTGGATGTCACCGTTGAGTATGTCGGTTTCTCGATTCCGGATGAGTTTGTGGTGGGTTACGGAATTGACTACGCTCAGCGCTATCGCCATTTGCCCTATGTCGGCAAAGTGGTAATGCTGGACGAATAAAAAAATCGGGGCCGACGGGCCCCGATTGTTATTTGTGATTAATGTGCTTCTGGCTGATGTTCTGTACACCCGTGCGGTAACGCTGTTCCAGCGTTTCGCGGTTGGTGGCAGTCACTTCCAGATCGCGCAGCAGGCCATCGTGGATGCCGTAAGCCCAGCCGTGAATCGTCACGTTCTGGCCGCGTTTCCAGGCGGATTGCATAATCGTTGAGTGGCCAAGGTTATAAACCTGCTCCATGACGTTCAATTCGCAAAGCGTATCGAGACGACGTTCTGGCGGCATTTCGCCGAGCAGCGAGCTATGTTTAAACCAGATGTCGCGAATGTGCAGCAGCCAGTTGTTGATAAGACCCAGTTCCGGGTTTTCAACCGCTGCCTGAACACCGCCGCAGCCGTAGTGGCCGCAGATGATGATGTGTTCAACTTCCAGCACATCAACGGCGTATTGCACAACGGAGAGGCAGTTTAAGTCGGTATGGATGACCAGGTTGGCCACGTTACGGTGAACAAACAGCTCGCCGGGTTCAAGGCCAGTCAGGCGCTCAGCCGGAACGCGTGAGTCTGAACAGCCAATCCACAGAAAGCGCGGCTTTTGTGCCTGCGCCAGCGTTGCAAAAAATCCTGGATCTTCCTCGACCAGCATTTTTGACCATAGTGCGTTGTTGCTGATGAGTGTATCTATGTCTTTCATAGCGCTTTGCGACCTGTAAGCAAAATAAGTGCGAGGCCTAATATAGGTCAACTCTTTCTCTTTTAAAACCACACATCGAGTGTAAGAAAATAGGTAAGTGATAATTCATGACCATTGCACTGGAGCTTGAGCAGCTTAAAAAAACCTATCCGGGCGGCGTTCAGGCGCTGCGCGGAATTGACCTGCAAGTCGAGGCGGGAGACTTCTACGCCCTGCTTGGGCCGAACGGCGCGGGTAAGTCGACCACCATCGGTATTATCAGCTCGCTGGTGAATAAAACCTCTGGCCGGGTCAGCGTCTTTGGCTATGACCTGGAAAAAGATGTGGTGAACGCCAAACGCCAGCTGGGGCTGGTGCCGCAGGAGTTCAACTTCAACCCCTTTGAAACCGTACAGCAGATTGTCGTCAACCAGGCAGGCTACTACGGGGTCGATCGTAAAGATGCCTTAGTGCGCAGCGAAAAGTACCTCAATCAGCTTGATCTGTGGGGGAAACGCAACGAACGTGCGCGCATGCTCTCTGGCGGGATGAAGCGCCGTTTGATGATTGCCCGCGCGCTGATGCACGAGCCAAAACTGCTGATCCTTGATGAGCCAACGGCGGGCGTCGACATCGAACTGCGCCGCTCCATGTGGGGCTTTTTGAAGGATCTGAACGACAAAGGCACCACCATTATTCTCACCACTCACTATCTGGAAGAGGCGGAGATGCTGTGCCGCAATATCGGCATCATCCAGCATGGTGAATTGGTGGAGAACACCTCGATGAAGTCGCTGCTCTCCAAGCTCAAATCGGAGACCTTTATCCTCGATTTAGCGGCGAAAAGCGCGCTGCCGAAGCTGGAAGGGTATCAATATCGCCTGGTGGATACCTCAACGCTTGAAGTTGAAGTGCTGCGCGAGCAGGGGATCAACAGCGTCTTTAGCCAGCTGAGCGCGCAGGGGATCCAGGTATTAAGTATGCGTAACAAAGCCAACCGCCTTGAAGAGCTGTTCGTTACGTTGGTGCATGACAGGAAAGGAGAGGGCGCATGATGCAGCTTTATTGGGTGGCGCTAAAGAGTATCTGGTACAAAGAGATCCAGCGTTTTATGCGTATCTGGGTGCAGACGCTGGTGCCGCCGGTGATCACCATGACCCTCTACTTTATTATTTTCGGCAACCTGATCGGTTCGCGTATCGGTGAAATGCACGGCTTCACCTATATGCAGTTTATCGTTCCGGGTCTGATCATGATGGCGGTGATCACCAACGGCTATGCCAACGTCGCCTCCTCCTTCTTTAGCGCCAAGTTCCAGCGCAACATTGAGGAGCTGCTGGTGGCACCGGTACCGACGCACGTGATTATCGTCGGTTATGTGGGCGGCGGCGTGGCGCGCGGCCTGTGCGTTGGCGTGCTGGTAACGGCGGTGTCGCTCTTCTTCGTGCCTTTCCAGGTGCACTCATGGCTGTTTGTCGGGCTGACGCTGCTGCTTACCGCTGTGCTCTTCTCGCTGGCCGGTCTGTTGAATGCGGTGTTCGCCAAAACCTTTGACGATATCAGCCTGATCCCGACCTTTGTGTTGACTCCGCTGACCTACCTGGGCGGCGTCTTCTACTCCCTGACGCTGCTGCCACCGTTCTGGCAGGCGCTGTCGCACCTGAACCCGATCGTCTATATGATCAGCGGCTTCCGCTTCGGCTTCCTCGGGATTAGCGATGTGCCGCTGGTCACCACGGTTGGCGTGCTGGTGGTCTTTATTCTCGGCTTCTATCTGACCTGCTGGTATCTGATTCAGCGCGGGCGCGGGCTGCGTAGCTAACGGTTACCCGGCTATTTTCAACATTGCTCTAAAAAACAATAAGATCGCTTCGGCGATCTTATTGTTATGCATGAACAGCAATTAATCGTGTTTTAAAGACATTCTTATTTGATCGCCCGTTTCTAATCGGTAGTCACAATAAGTGAGCCCATTGTTTCTGGTGGGCTGATTCATCGCATTTAAGAGCTCTTTCACTTTGCTGCCTATGATGGCCATCGGGTCGAATCCTTTCCATTTACAATTAGTGGCGGATGGCGAGCAATAAACCATGCTTGAAATCCCATCCGTGTCCGTTTCCACTCCCGTTGACGTTATGCTTCCTTTTGCCGGGCATTGACCCGCGAAAGCCGCGCCTGAAGCGGATGAAAAACCTAAAAGCAGAGCGAGAATGATAGCTTTATCCATGTTCATAATATTTCCTTAGTCCATTATTAAGGTGCAACTGCACAAATAAAATACACCACGGAAATGGAAAGGCAAAATTTGAACAGAAGATGAGCATTCCACGCCAGAGGTCATCTGCCCAAGAGGCAATCCGCCGAGTTAGCCCACTTTTTGACCTAAACAAAGCCATTAAATCCCTCAGGTTTTGTTACAATCACGCCACTTTCCTAACGCGGTTCGTCTCATGTCTCGTTTGATTGCCTTTCTCTTTCTGTTGCTGGCCGGCAGCGCCTCTGCCGCCATTATCAGCGAACAAGCTGTTCCTGCACGTTATCTGCAAACCACCGAAGATGCCGACATCTGGGCGCAGGTGGGCGATAAGGTCATTACCGTCGGTAATATTCGCGCCGGGCAGATCATCGGCGTGGTGCCGGGCGAGGAGGATTACTACGCCTTTCGCTTCGGTTTTGGCTCGGGATTTATTGATAAAGGCCATCTCGGCACGGTAACGGGCAACAAGCGCGTGCAGGATAGCCTCGGCGATCTTAATAAGCCGCTCAGCAACCAGAATCTCATCACCTGGCAGGATACGCCGCTCTACAACGCGCCGGATAAAACCAGCCCGCAGTTCGGCACGCTGGCGCAAAACCTGCGCTACCCGATTATCGATAAGCTCAAAGATCGCCTGAACCAGACCTGGTTTCAGATCCGCATTGGCAACCGGCTGGCGTGGGTCAGCAGCCTCGATGCGCAGGAAGATAACGGCCTGCCGGTGCTGACTTACCACCATATTTTGCATGACGAAGAGAACACCCGCTTTCGCCACACCTCCACCACCACTTCGGTTCGCGCCTTTACCAACCAGATGACGTGGTTGCGCGACCAGGGTTACGCCACGCTGTCGATGTATCAACTGGAAGGGTATGTGCGTAACCGCATGAACCTGCCCGCGCGCGCGGTGGTGATCACTTTTGATGATGGGCTGAAGTCCGTCAGCCGCTACGCCTACCCGATCCTGCGCCAGTATGGTTTTAAAGCGACGGCGTTTATTATCTCGTCGCGCATCAAGCTGAAGCCGCAGAAGTGGGACCCAAAATCGCTGCAATTTATGAGCGTGTCGGAGCTTAACGGCATTCGTGATGTGTTTGATGTGCAGTCGCACACCCACTTTCTGCACCGGGTCGACGACGCGCGTCATCCGATCCTCTTTAGCCGCAGCTATCACAACATTCTGTTTGATTTTAAACGTTCGCGCCGCGCGCTGGCGCAGTTCAACCCGCATGTGCTCTATCTCTCTTACCCGTTTGGCGGTTATGACGATAAAGCGGTGAAAGCGGCAAATGACGCCGGTTTCCATATGGCGGTAACCACGGTGCGCGGGAAGGTGAAGCCGGGGGATAATCCGTTCTTATTAAAGCGGCTCTATATCTTACGGACGGATTCGCTGGAAACGATGTCGCGGCTGATCAGCAATCAGCCGCAGGGGTAGGGCATCAGGCAACCTGAACCGGCACGGCTTTCGCGGTGCGTTTCATCTCGTTGTCGCCGTCAAAATAGGCCACTTTCGGCTGCCAGCTGCGGGCCACGTCATCGGGCATGGTGACGTAGCTGGCGATAATCAGAATATCGCCGACATCCGCACAGTGCGCCGCCGCGCCGTTAACGGAGATAATGCGCGAGCCGCGCTCACCGGCAATCGCATAAGTAGAGAAGCGCTTACCGTTGGTGACGTTGTAGATATCAATGGCTTCGTATTCAAGGATACCGGCCGCTTCCAGGAAATCCTGGTCGATGGCGCAGGAGCCTTCGTAATGCAGGTCGGCCTGCGTCACTTTGACGCGGTGGAGCTTGCCTTGCAGCATAGTGCGAATCATAAGTTGAACCTTCGTTACTGAGAGTAAATCCGAAACGGGGAGACGGCTCCCTGCTTAACCCCGTCTGTTGTTGCCGCGCCTTAACCGGCGCAGCGTTCTGCCAGATTATTTCTGGGTCAATTCAACCACTTTGTTGTCGATAAGCCGCGCCTGGCCGAGCCATGCCGCCATCAGAATTACCGCGCGCTGGCTGCTCTCTGTCACTTCAAGCAGCGTGTCCGCATCGCGGATCTGAATATCGTCAGCGCGGAAACCGGCTTCGTTAACCTGCTGTTCCGCCAGCGCCACCAGCTCTTCGATATCGCGCTCGCCCGCCTGTAATTTATCGGCGATGGCGTTCATCACTTTGCTCATTCCCGGCGCGATTTTGCGCTGGTCAGCGGTGAGATAGCCGTTACGCGAGCTGAGTGCCAGGCCATCTTTCGCCCGTACGGTCGGCACACCGACAATCTCAATGTCGTAACCCATATCCGCCACCATTTTGCGGATCAGCTGCAACTGCTGATAATCCTTCTCGCCGAAGCAGGCGATGTCGGGCTGGACCAGGTTAAACAGCTTGCTGACGATGGTGGAGACGCCGCGGAAATGACCAGGACGGCTGGCACCTTCCAGCATCGTCGAGATGCCCGGAACGTCAACATAAGTCTGGCCTTCCGTACCCTGCGGGTAGATATCCGCAGGCGCCGGGGCAAAGACGAAATCGACTTTGCGTTTGTTCAGCTTTTCACAATCTTCCTGCAAGGTGCGCGGGTAGCGCACCAGGTCATCCTGGCGGTCAAACTGCATCGGGTTAACAAAGATGCTCACCACCACTACATCGGCGCGCAGTTTCGCTTCGTCGACCAGCTTCATATGACCATCGTGCAGGTTGCCCATGGTCGGCACCAGCGCAATGCGTTTTCCTTCCTGACGCAGGCGGCGAATATGCTGGCGCAGCAGCGGCAGGGTTTCAATAATCAACACAACAAGGCTCCTTAATGGAAACTGTGCTCTTCGCCCGGATAGGCACCGGACTCGACTTCAGCCACATACTGCCTCACCGCGGCACGCATGTCGCCTGCTTCATTGAGGAAATTTTTAGCAAATTTTGGAATATGTCCACCGGTAATGCCGAAGGCATCATGCATCACGAGAATCTGTCCGTCGGTTACATTGCCTGCGCCAATACCAATCACCGGAATGGTTAACGCCCCGGTAATGCGCTGCGCCAGTTCAACCGGCACGCACTCCAGCACCAGCAACTGCGCGCCTGCCGCTTCCAGCGCCAGCGCATCCTCATACAGACCCTGCGCCGCATCGCCGCGCCCCTGTACTTTATAGCCGCCGAAGATGTTGACCGATTGCGGAGTTAACCCCAGATGACCACATACCGGCACCGCGCGTTCGGTGAGCATTTTCACCGTCGGAGCCAGCCAGCGGCCGCCTTCGATTTTCACCATATTGGCACCGGCGCGCATTACCGCAGCCGCGTTTTCAAACGCCTGTTCGGGTGTGGCGTAGGCCATAAACGGCAGATCGGCGAGCAGCAGGCAGGCGGGTGCGCCGCGGCGAACCGCCTGGGTGTGATAAGCGATATCGGCCACCGTTACCGGCAGCGTGGAGTCGTGCCCTTGTACCGTCATGCCTAACGAATCGCCGACCAGCATCACGTTGATCCCCTCTTCGGCAAAGAGTTTGGCGAAGCTGTAGTCATAGGCGGTGATGGTGGCGAAGCGGCGCTTCTCCTGCTTACATTTCAGCAGCCACGAGAGGGTCGTCGGTTTCATAGCGTTTCCTGATAGTCGAAGGCGAATCTGGCGCATTCTAAGCAGCAACATTCAGGGGGGCAATGACTTTAGGCAACCCGTTGATGCAGGTCACCTTTTCAGGCGGAGTTACCAGGCGTGAGGTTTTGGCGCGTTCAGCCGCGTCAGCACGGCCTGTAATGATTCGCCATCGGGAAAGTGCAGGTCCGGGGCGATCTCAAACAGCGGCCACAGCATAAAGCCACGGTTTTTCATGTCGTAGTGGGGAATGGTCAGGCGTGCGGTCTGCACCGTCATCTCGCCAAACAGCATAATATCGAGGTCGAGGGTGCGTGGCCCCCAGCGCTCGGCTTTACGCACGCGCCCCTGTTGCAGCTCAATGCGCTGCGTATGATCGAGAAGGGCTTCCGGCGCGAGCGTCGTTTCCAGCGCCACGGCGGCGTTGAGATAGTCAGGCTGATCCGGCGGGCCGAGCGGGGGAGTGCGGTAAAGCGAGGAGCACGCCACGATCCGGCTGTCGGGGATCTCCCCCAGCGCGGCTATCGCGGCGTTCACTTGATCGAGCGGCGAGGCGAGATTGCTGCCCAGCGCGATAAAGGCCAGCGTCACGCACTGCCCTCACGGCGCGGCGCGCGCTTGCGCGGACGGCGATGACGACGGCGCTCGGCCGGCTCTTCACCTAAATCATCAAGCATATGTTTTTGCGCTGGCGGTGCAGAGACCTGGAACTCGCCCCACCATTTTGTCAGGCGTTGCAGTTCAGCGTTGTTCTCGGCATCGGCGCGCAGCGCCAGCAGATCGTACGAGGCGCGGAATTTCGGATGCTCCATCAGTTTCCAGGCGCGTTTGCCCTGGCGACGGGACATACGCAGCTGCAACTGCCAGATATCGCGAACCAGCGTGGTGATGCGTTTCGGGATCGCCAGCGAGCGGCACGCTTCGTCGAGCACGTCGTTCATCGCCAGCGCGAAGGCATCGTAATAGGCCAGCCCGCCCTCCTGGGTGATACGCTGCGCGTTCTCCAGCAGCGGATACCAGAACATAGCGGCAAAGAGAAACGCCGGGTTAACGCGCATATCGTTGTGAATGCGGTTATCGGTGTTCTTCAGCACCTGGGCAATAATGCGCTCCATCGGGCTGTCGCCGTGCTCGGTAAAGCAGCGGGTGATGATCGGGAAGAGCGGCTGGAAGAGGCCATATTCGCGCAGCAGCTGGTAGGTATCGTAACCGTAACCGGCCTGCAGCAGCTTCAGGGACTCTTCAAACAGACGCGCCGGCGGCACGTCGTTAATTAAGGTTGCCAGACGCGGGATCGGCTCGGCGGTCTCTTCGCTGATCTGCATGCCCAGCTTGGCGGCGAAACGCACCGCGCGCAGCATGCGCACCGGATCTTCGCGGTAGCGGGTTTCCGGGTTGCCGATCAGACGGATGGTGCCCTCTTGCAGATCGCGCATGCCGCCGACGTAATCACGTACGGTAAAGTCAGCAACGCTGTAATAGAGGCTGTTAATGGTGAAGTCACGACGCTGGGCATCTTCTTCAATTGAGCCGAAGATGTTGTCGCGCAGCAGCATGCCGTTCTGGCCGCGCTGGGAGATGGTGCGATCGGTTTGTTGATCGTCATGATGACCACGGAAGGTCGCCACTTCGATAATCTCCGGCCCGAACATCACGTGTGCGAGGCGGAAACGGCGACCCACCAGGCGGCAGTTGCGGAACAGCTTACGCACCTGATCCGGCGTGGCGTTGGTGGTAACATCAAAATCTTTTGGTTTTTTGCCCAGCAACAAGTCGCGCACACCGCCGCCTACCAGGTAAGCTTCATAGCCCGCTTTATTCAGACGATAGAGCACTTTGAGCGCATTTTCGCTGATATCTTTGCGGGAAATAGCGTGCTGCTCACGCGGGATAACCGCCATCTGCGGTTTGGCCATTGCCTCAACGGCCATGCTCTCTTCGCGGCTTAGCACCTTGCGGCAAAAATTAGCGACTCGGGTAAAAATAGTACACCTCGGTAGTGTCAGACGTCATCGGGACAAAAAAATAGCGGCTAATCATAGCTCAGCGCGAAGCATTTGAGAATGCTGTATTCGCATCGCCTGTTACAGGTACGCGTGAAAGCGACCAGTTCGCCACCGCCTTTTCCAGCAGAGCCTCCAGCGAGAGATCCTGCCACTCTTTTGTTACATCCTGGTTCATAAATTGTAAAGCACGGATCAACACGGGACGCGGATCGCCCTCCGGCAGGGCAGGCGCATGGTTCTGCTTGGAGAGCTTATCCCCTTGTTCATTAAGGGCTAATGGCAGATGAACATACTCGGGTGTCGGCCAGCCTAATTGTTGATAAAGGGAGATATGCCGCACCGTTGGCACAATCAAATCCGCCCCGCGTACGATCTCCGTCACACCCTGAAAATGGTCATCGACCACCACGGCGAGGTTATAAGCAAATAATCCATCGCGGCGGTGAATAATAAAATCTTCGCGTGCCAGTTTCTCTTCGGCAACGATGCGCCCGCGCAGGCGGTCAGTAAATTCCAGCACTGGCTGGCGTTGCAGCAGGCGGACCGCGGCGTTTTCCGGGCCATGATTGAGGGTGCGGCAGTGGCCATCGTAGAAACCGCCCACGCTTTGAATGCGCGCGCGCGTGCAGGTGCAGAAGTAGCTCAGCCCTTCGCGATGCAGCCGCGCCAGCACTTCCCGGTAAGCTTCATGCCGCCGGGATTGCCACAGCACCTCGCCGTCCCAGTGCAGACCGTAGTGTTCCAGCTGATGCAAAATCGTCTCTGCCGCGCCGGGCACTTCACGGGGAGGATCGATATCTTCAATCCGCACGCGCCAGATACCATGCTGAGCACGGGCTTGCAGATAGCTGCCGAGGGCGGCAATTAACGAACCAAAATGCAGTTCACCGGATGGGGATGGCGCAAAGCGCCCGATATAGTGTGATTCAGGCATATCGACAGGCAAAAAAGTACAGGGCGGGCGCGTTCGCCGCCATATAAGAGACGCCCCGCATCAGCGGGGCGTCTTGGGGAATGCCGGGGTTAGCCCGCCATCTGTTTTTCGCGGATTTCCGCCAGGGTTTTGCAGTCGATGCACAGGTCGGCAGTCGGACGCGCTTCCAGACGACGGATACCAATTTCAACGCCGCAGGATTCGCAGAAACCGAAATCTTCGTCTTCTACTTTTTTCAGCGTTTTTTCGATCTTCTTAATCAGCTTGCGCTCGCGATCGCGGTTACGCAGTTCGAGGCTGAACTCCTCTTCCTGAGCAGCACGGTCAACCGGGTCCGGGAAGTTAGCCGCTTCGTCCTGCATGTGCGTAACGGTGCGATCGACTTCATCCCTAAGTTGATTGCGCCAGGCTTCAAGAATCCGCTTGAAGTGCGCCAGCTGGGCTTCGTTCATATACTCTTCGCCCGGCTTCTCTTGATACGGCTCCACCCCAGCGATGGCGAGAATACTCAGGGACGATGTTTTACGGTTTTGCCCTTCTTGCATGTTGCTTCTCCTTAACACGCACTATCGATCCCCGTACGGGGGAAAAATCAGGCCGCTATAAATAGCAGATGCTTTTACGGATGGCAAATATCCATACGTAACACTTGACAACCCTGTGAAGAAAAGCGTATTTGCGCACGCGACCAAATCACTTATTCGTCAGGCGCTTGCCTTAAAGCGAGAACGGTAGCGGCAAGCTAAGACTCATATTATCGGCAGAAAGTTCCGCTTTATAAGCAATAACTTCCACCCCATTTTGTTGCGCTTCACTCAATAATCGTGCGTATTCCCCATCAATATGGCGCGCGGGTGCGAAATGTTCAACGGCGGAGTGCAGAATGGCAAACAAGATCACCGCACGATCACCATTGGCCGCAACGCTCATCAACTCCCGTAAATGCTTCTGCCCGCGCAGTGTGACCGCATCCGGGAAATAGCCTGACTGCTGCTCGGCGAGCGTGACCGATTTCACTTCAATATAGCAGTTGCGGCGATCCTCCGCCTGTAACAGAAAATCAATTCTGCTGCGCTCCGCACCATATTTCACTTCGCTTTTCAGCACGCTATATCCCGTTAACTCAGGCAGGCGGTCAGCGATAATCGCCTCTTTCGTTAACATATTTGCCCGCTGAGTATTAACGCAAATAAATGCGCCCTGTTGCGTTTCAGTTAATTCCCAGGTGTGGGCATATTTACGCTTCAGATTTGTTGAGGTGGAATACCAGACCCGATCGCCTGGCGTCGCGCAACCGGTCATCGCACCAGTATTCGGGCAGTGCAGCGTCAGGGTTTCGCCTTCGGGCGTCACCACATCCGCCAGAAAGCGTTTATAGCGCGTCACAAGCGTGGCGGATTGTAACGGCGGGGTGAATTCCATACCTCTTCCTTAATATGTTCGTGGCTCAAGACGCGCCGAAATGATTACTCCCCGCTAAGGGACCAGCGCTTCAGGGCGGTGTAACGGGTACGCCCATTAAGAAACTGCGACTCATAGAGCGCAAACTCAGTGACCGGAAAAGACCAGCGAAAACCCGGCGGCGGGAGCGAAACCGCGTGGCTGGCGTCGCGCAGCAGCGTGATATGCGGGTGAAAAGGCTGCGGGCTTTGATAGCAGCCGCTGCGTGCTGCCTGCGCGCGCAGCATATCCGCCAGTTGCAGTAATCCGCGCGGGGGCTGGCGCGAACCGAGCCACACTACGCGCGAGCGCAGCCACTGCCCGGCATCATCCAGCGTCAGCGTAAAACCCGGCTGGCGAATGCGCCCGGCTAGCGTCTCCAGCGCCTTCTGTTTCTCGGCGCTGATATCGCCCAGAAAGGCCAGCGTCAGATGCAAATTGGCGGCGGCAATGGGCCGTCCCGCTTCCGGCGCGAAGTGTTGCGCGCGCCACTGCACCAGCTGGGGCTGGAGTTTGGCGGGCAGTTCGATGGCAAAAAAGAGCCTTTTTGATGCGGGCATAGTGTGCTCGAGGTCAAGAATATGTGGGGATGGTATACTGCCGCTCCTCTTCTGTTAACCCCTGGAGCGTTTGTGTCCTTACTGCCGGTTGCCGCCGTTCTGCCCGATCTTCTCTCTGCGCTGAAAAATGCGCCACAGGTGCTGCTGAGCGCCCCGACCGGGGCCGGTAAATCGACCTGGCTGCCGCTGCAACTGCTGCAACAGAATGCAGTTGAAGGGAAAATTTTGCTGCTTGAGCCGCGACGTCTGGCGGCGCGCAACGTTGCACAGCGGCTGGCGGAGCTTCTCAATGAGCAACCCGGCGACACCGTGGGTTACCGCATGCGCGCCGACACCTGCGTCGGCCCGAACACCCGTCTTGAAGTGGTCACCGAAGGGATCCTTACGCGCCTGATCCAAAACGATCCGGAGCTAAATGGCATCGGGCTGGTGATCCTCGACGAGTTCCACGAGCGCAGTTTACAGGCCGATCTGGCGCTGGCGCTGCTGCTCGATGTGCAGCAGGGACTGCGTGACGATCTGAAAGTGCTGATTATGTCCGCGACGCTGGATAATGAGCGTCTACACTCGCTGTTGCCCGATGCGCCGGTGATCGTCTCCGAAGGGCGCGCATTCCCGGTTGAACAGCGCTACCAGTCGCTGCCCGCCCATCAGCGCTTTGATGAAGCGGTGGCACAGGCCACGGCTGAACTGCTGCGCACCGAACCGGGTTCGCTGCTGCTCTTTTTGCCAGGCGTCGGCGAGATCCAGCGCGTGCAGGAGCAGCTTGCGTCGCGTGTCGGCAGCGATGTGCTGCTCTGCCCCCTTTATGGCGCGTTGCCGTTAAGCGAACAGCGCAAAGCGATTCTGCCTGCGCCTGCCGGCAAACGAAAAGTGGTGCTGGCGACCAATATTGCCGAAACCAGCCTGACCATTGAAGGGATCCGGCTGGTGGTGGACAGCGCCCAGGAGCGCGTTGCCCGTTTTGATGCCCGCAGCGGCTTAACGCGCCTGATTACCCAGCGCATCAGCGTGGCGTCGATGACCCAGCGCGCCGGACGCGCCGGGCGTCTGGAGCCGGGCATCTGCCTGCATCTGATTGCCAAAGAGCAGGCGGAGCGCGCGGCGGCGCAGAGCAGCCCGGAGATCGTCAATAGCGATCTCTCCGGCCTGTTAATGGAGTTATTACAGTGGGGCTGCCAGGATGCTGCCCAGCTTAATTGGCTGGATCTGCCGCCTGAGGCCAATCTGGCGGCGGCGCGCAGGCTGCTGACGCAACTGCGCGCGCTGGAAGAGGGGCGTTTAACGCCGTTTGGCATGAAAATGGCGGCGCTCGGCAACGATCCGCGTCTGGCTGCGATGCTTTCGAGCGCGCAGGGCGAGGATGAGATTGCCACCGCGGCGAAGCTTGCGGCGATCCTCGAAGAGCCGCCGCGCGGCGGTAATTCTGATTTGAGCGCTGCTTTCTCGCGCCAGCAGGGGAACTGGCAACAGCGCGCGCGCCAGCTGGCACGCAGGCTGAAGAGCAGCGGCGGCGAGCCGGATAACAGCGCACTGGCACCGCTTCTCGCCTGCGCGTTTGCCGATCGTATCGCGCGCAGGCGCGGCCAGCAGGGGCGCTATCAGCTGGCGAACGGTTTAGGTGCAACGCTGGATGCCGATGATGCGCTAAACCGTCACGAATGGCTGCTTGCGCCGCTGCTATTGCAGGGGAGCCAGTCTCCGGATGCGCGTATTTTGCTGGCGCTGCCGCTGGATATTGATGCGCTTGTGGCTCAGTGCCCGCAGCTGATTACCCAGTCCGACAGCGTCGAGTGGGATGAAACGCTCGGCACCCTGAAAGCGTTTCGTCGTCGGCAAATTGGGCAACTGACGCTAAGCGCGCAGCCGCTGGCGAAGCCCTCTGAGGAGGAGATGCACCAGGCGATGCTAAACGGCATTCGCGAAAAGGGGCTGCGGGTGCTGAACTGGACAAGCGAAGCGGCGCAGTATCGTTTACGCTTACTCTGCGCCGCGAAGTGGCTGCCGGAGTTTGACTGGCCCGCCGTTGATGACGCCTCGCTGCTCGACACCCTTGAGGCGTGGCTGCTGCCGCAGATGGGCGGCATTCGTTCGTTGCGCGATTTACAGACCCTTGATGTGGGGCAGGCGTTGCAGCAGGCGCTGCCGTGGTCGTTGCGTCAACGGCTGGATAGTGAGCTGCCTGGGCATTACACTGTGCCGACCGGAAGCCGGATAGCCATCCGATATCATGAAGATAACCCGCCTGCGCTGGCGGTGCGGATGCAGGAGATGTTCGGTGAAGCCACCACGCCGACGATTGCGCAGGGGCGCGTGGCGCTGGTGCTGGAGTTGCTTTCGCCTGCCCAGCGGCCGCTGCAAATTACGCGTGATTTAGGCGCGTTCTGGGCCGGAACCTACCGCGAGGTGCAAAAAGAGATGAAGGGGCGCTACCCCAAACATGTCTGGCCGGACGATCCGGCGAACACCGCACCGACGCGGCGAACGAAAAAGTATTCATAGTGCTGATGCGTATAGCGTCATTCAGCAGTGGTATAAATTGAGAGAGTTCTTCTTCTGCCTGTAGGCCGAAGAGCTGAGAATCGGGCCCTTGCGCCTGAACGTTGCGGAGAGTAAAGCATGGCGGGGAATGACCGCGAGCCAATTGGACGCAAGGGGAAACCTGCGCGCCCGGCAAAAGAGAAAATCAGTCGTCGTCGCGTTCGTGATGAAGAGTATGACGAATACGATGATGAAGAGGAAAACGCAGTGCCGAAAAAGGGAAGAGGCAGAGGCAAAAAGCCCCGCGGTAAACGCGGCTGGTTCTGGCTGCTGCTGAAAATTTTCATTGTTTGCGCAGTGCTGTTTGCCATTTATGGCGTCTACCTGGATCAAAAAATCCGCGCCCGTATCGACGGTAAAGTGTGGCAGCTGCCTGCCGCCGTCTATGGCCGTATGGTCAACCTCGAGCCGGATATGGCCATCAGTAAAAATGAGATGGTCAAGCTGCTGGAGGCGACGCAGTACCGCGAAGTGACCAAGATGACGCGCCCCGGTGAGTTCACCGTGCAGGCGAAAAGCATCGAGATGATCCGCCGTCCGTTTGATTTCCCGGACAGCAAAGAGGGCCAGGTGCGTGCGCGTCTGACCTTTGACGGCGATCGCCTGGAGACAATCGAGAATATGGACAGCAACCGCCAGTTCGGTTTCTTCCGTCTCGATCCGCGCCTTATCACTATGCTCTCTTCGCCGAACGGCGAACAGCGCCTGTTCGTTGCGCGTAACGGTTTCCCGGATCTGCTGGTCGATACGCTGCTGGCGACGGAAGACCGCCACTTCTACGAGCATGACGGCATCAGCTTCTACTCTATTGGCCGTGCGGTGCTGGCGAACCTTACCGCAGGTCGCACGGTGCAGGGCGCGAGTACGCTGACCCAGCAGCTGGTGAAAAACCTCTTCCTGAGCAGCGAGCGCTCCTACTGGCGTAAAGCCAACGAAGCCTATATGGCGCTGATCATGGATGCCCGCTACAGCAAGGATCGTATCCTTGAACTCTATATGAACGAGGTCTACCTCGGTCAGAGCGGCGATAACGAAATCCGTGGTTTCCCGCTGGCGAGCCTCTACTACTTTGGCCGCCCGGTTGAAGAGCTGAGCCTCGATCAGCAGGCGTTGCTGGTGGGGATGGTAAAAGGGGCGTCGATTTACAACCCGTGGCGTAACCCGAAACTGGCCCTTGAGCGCCGTAACCTGGTGCTGCGCCTGCTGCAACAGCAGAGCGTGATTGACCAGGAGCTGTATGACATGCTCAGCGCGCGTCCACTCGGCGTGCAGCCGCGCGGCGGGGTGATCTCACCTCAGCCAGCCTTTATGCAGATGGTGCGCCAGGAGTTGCAGAGCAAACTCGGCGATAAAGTCAAAGATCTCTCCGGCGTGAAGATCTTCACCACCTTTGACTCGGTGGCGCAGGATGCCGCCGAAAAAGCGGCGGTAGAAGGCATTCCGCTGCTGATCAAACAGCGCAAGCTGTCGGATCTGGAAACCGCGATGGTGGTGGTCGATCGCTACACCGGTGAAGTCCGCGCGATGGTGGGCGGTGCGACACCGCAGTTTGCCGGTTATAACCGTGCCATGCAGGCGCGTCGCTCTATCGGCTCGCTGGCGAAACCGGCGACCTACCTGACGGCGCTGAGCCAGCCGAATACCTATCGCCTGAATACCTGGATTGCCGATGCGCCGATTTCGCTGCGCCTCTCCAACGGCCAGGTGTGGTCGCCGCAGAACGACGATCGCCGCTTCAGCGGTCAGGTGATGCTGGTAGATGCGCTGACGCGCTCGATGAACGTGCCGACCGTTAACCTCGGCATGGCGGTAGGCTTACCGGCGGTGACGGATACATGGGAGAAACTCGGCGCACCGAAAAATCAGCTGAACGGTATGCCGTCGATGCTGCTGGGTGCGCTCAACCTGACGCCGATTGAAGTGGCGCAGGCCTTCCAGACCATCGCCAGCGGCGGTAACCGCGCGCAACTCTCCGCGCTGCGTTCGGTGATTGCTGAAGATGGTACGGTGCTCTATCAGAGCTACCCGCAGGCGGAACGTGTGGTGCCTGCTCAGGCGGCCTACATGACGCTGTGGACCATGCAGCAGGTGGTTCAGCGTGGAACGGGTCGCCAGCTTGGCGCGAAGTATCCGGGCCTGCACCTGGCGGGGAAAACCGGTACTACCAACAATAACGTTGATACCTGGTTTGCCGGTATCGACGGGCGTGAAGTGACCATCACCTGGGTTGGCCGCGATAATAACCAGCCGACCAAGCTGTATGGTGCCAGCGGCGCAATGGCGATTTACCAGCGTTATCTGCAAAACCAGTCGCCGATCCCGCTGGATCTGACGCCGCCGGAGGACATCACCAACATCGGCGTTGATGATATGGGTAACTTTATCTGCGGCGGAGGTGGCGTACGCCAGTTGCCGGTCTGGACCACTAATCCGGATGCGCTGTGCCAGCAAAGCCAGATGATGCAGCCGCAAACGGGCAACCCGTTCGATCAGTCGACGCAGCCGCAACAGCAGCAACAGCCGCAGCAACAACAGCCGCAGCAGGAGCAGAAGAGCGACGGCGTCGCGGGCTGGATTAAAGATATGTTCGGCAGTAACTAGCCATAAAAAACCCCGGTTCAGCAGACCGGGGTTTTTATTTTGTCCTTTCTGATACATTCAAATAACGCCGCGTTAAATTCCTCTCTTCATGCAATTAACATCCTGCTTTTTCAGCGCTTAATTTTTCCCGCTTAAGCCCCGCCGGGCGGCATTGCGCTTGCTATGCACAGAGCGCTTCGCATATTATTCTGCGGTCATAATAATAATTCTCGTTTACGTTAACGTTCACTTACTGAATCAGAGATACACTCATGGCGCGTCCAACAACTGCTCAGCCAGTCACTTTTACGCTGCGTACTCTCGCAGTCGTAGTAGCCACAGCGGTTAGCGGCATGTCTGTTTATGCACAGGCTGCCACCACCTCAAAAGAAGAAACCATCACCGTAACCACCGCCGCGCCGCAAGAGAATGCGTGGGGGCCGGCGGCGACTATCGCGGCGAAACATACCGCGACGGCGACAAAAACGGATATGCCGCTGGAAAAAACGCCGCAGTCCATTTCTGTCGTCACCGCCGAAGAGATCGCGCTCCATCAGCCGAAATCGGCAAAAGAGGCCCTGAGCTACACGCCGGGCGTCAGCGTGGGCACGCGTGGGGCTTCCAATACTTACGATCAGCTGATCATCCGCGGTTTTGCCGCCGATAACCAAAGCCAGAATAACTACCTCGACGGCCTGAAGTTGCAGGGCAACTTCTATAACGACGCGGTGATCGATCCCTATATGCTGGAGCGCGTTGAGTTGCTGCGCGGGCCAACCTCCGTGCTCTACGGAAAAAGCAGCCCCGGCGGCCTAATGAACATGGTCAGCAAGCGCCCGACCACCACGCCGCTGCATGAGATTCAGTTTAAAGCCGGCACCAATAGCCTGTTTCAGACCGGGTTTGATTTCAGCGACGCGCTGGATGATGACGGTGTTTACTCCTATCGCCTGACCGGCCTGGCGCGCTCTGCTAATGCGCAGCAGGACGGGAAAAAAGAGCAGCGTTATACCATCGCCCCCTCCTTTAGCTGGCGGCCGGATGATAAAACCAACTTCACCTTCCTCTCCTATTTCCAGAATGAGCCTGACACCGGCTATTACGGCTGGTTGCCGAAAGAGGGGACCGTTGAACCGCTGCCGAACGGCAAACGCCTGCCGACCAGCTTCAATGAAGGCGCAAAGAACAACACTTACTCCCGTAACCAGAAGATGGTCGGTTACAGCTTTGAGCACGCCTTCGACGATACCTTTACCGTGCGCCAGAACCTGCGCTACGCCGAGAACAAAACCTCGCAAAACAGCGTCTACGGCTATGGTATGTGCTCTGATCCGCTCTACACCGCCGATGCAAAAAACAGCCCTTGTGCCAGCATCGCGCCGTCGCAGTGGAACCACTACCTGACGCGCCAGTATGTGATTGATAACGAGAAGTTGCAGAACTTCTCGGTCGATACGCAGTTGCAGAGCACCTTTGCCACCGGATCTATCGACCATACGCTGCTGACTGGCGTCGACTTTATGCGTATGCGCAATGACATCGACTCGTGGTTTGGCTATGCGGGATCGGTTGCGCCATCGGATATCTATAACCTCGATCGCGGCGATTTCGATTTCGCTGCCCACTCTGGCCCGTCTGGCGCTTACCGCATTCTTAACCGCCAGAAACAGACCGGCCTCTATGCGCAGGATCAGGCGCAGTGGGAGAAGGTGCTGGTTACGCTGGGCGGCCGTTACGACTGGGCGAAGCAGAGCGCGTTTAACCGCGAGAGTGGCATCACCACAACTCGTGACGATAAGCAGTTCAGCTGGCGCGGCGGCGTTAACTACCTGTTTGATAATGGCGTCACGCCTTACTTCAGCTACAGCGAATCTTTCGAACCGTCGTCCACTTCTGGCGCGAATGGCGCGATCTTCGCTCCGTCGAAAGGCAAACAGTACGAAGCCGGGGTGAAATACAGCCCGAGCGATCGACCGATTGTGCTGACCGGCGCTCTCTATCAGCTGACCAAGAGCAACAACCTGATGGCCGACCCTGCGGGATCGGTCTGGTCAGTTGAGGGCGGCAAAGTGCGTTCGCGCGGCGTGGAGCTGGAAGCCAAAGCGGCGCTCTCCGCCAATCTCAACGTGGTCGGCTCCTACACCTATACGCAAGCGGAATACACCACCGACACCACATTGAAAGGTAACACTCCGCCGCAGGTGCCAAAACATATGGCTTCGCTGTGGGGAGATTACACCTTCTATGATGGCGCGCTCTCTGGCCTGACGCTGGGTACTGGCGCGCGCTTCACAGGCTCAAGCTTCGGCGATCCGGCGAACTCGTTTAAAGTCGGTAGCGCCACCGTGGTGGATGCGCTGGTGCGTTACGATCTGGCGCGCCTGGGTATGGCGGGCTCCAATGTCGCCCTGCACGTCAATAACCTGTTCGACCGTGAGTATGTCGCCAGCTGCTTTAACAGCTACGGCTGCTTCTGGGGCGCTGAACGTCAGGTGACGGCGACCGCAACCTTCCGCTTCTAATCTTTCTCTTCGGGCACGGTTCGCCGTGCCCTCTGACAAGTTGGCAACCATGCAGGAAAACAAAACGCTTCCCGATACCACCTTTCAACTGAACGATGTCACCTTTCGCGTGCCGGGACGCACGCTGCTGCATCCGCTGTCGTTGACCTTCCCAGGCGGGAAAGTGACCGGCCTGATTGGTCATAACGGCTCGGGTAAATCGACGCTGCTGAAGATGCTTGGCCGCCATCAGGCACCCTCTGAGGGTGATATTCTGCTCGACGGGCAGCCGCTGGAGAGTTGGAGCAGCAAATCCTTCGCCCGCAAAGTTGCCTATCTGCCGCAGCAGTTGCCGCAGGCGGAAGGGATGACCGTGCGCGAACTGGTGGCGATTGGGCGGTATCCGTGGCACGGGGCACTGGGGCGTTTTGGCGTGGCTGACCGCGAGAAAGTGGAAGAGGCGATTGCGCTGGTCGGTTTAAAACCGCTGGCGCACCGGCTGGTGGATAGCCTCTCCGGTGGCGAACGTCAGCGTGCGTGGATTGCCATGCTGGTGGCGCAGGATAGCCGCTGCCTGCTGCTTGATGAGCCGACCTCCGCGCTTGATATCGCCCATCAGGTCGATGTGCTGGCGCTGGTGCACCGCTTAAGCCAGCAGCGCGGGCTGACGGTGATTGCCGTGCTGCACGATATCAATATGGCGGCGCGCTACTGTGACTATCTGGTGGCGCTGCGCGGCGGCGAGATGATCGCCGAAGGTGCGCCGGAAGCCTTAATGCGCGCCGAGACGCTGGAGCAGATTTACGGTATCCCGATGGGGATCCTGCCACACCCGGCCGGTGCCGCGCCCGTGAGCTTTGTCTACTGATGGCCGCTATACCAGCAATCAGCCGTCGACGTTTACTGACGGCGATGGCGCTCTCGCCGCTGCTCTGGCAGATGCGCGGTGCGAAGGCCGCGAGCGTCGATCCGCAGCGCGTAGTCGCTCTTGAGTGGCTGCCGGTTGAGCTGCTACTGGCGCTGGGCGTGATGCCCTACGGCGTCGCCGATGTGCAAAATTACAACACCTGGGTCAACGAACCGTCGCTGCCAGCGTCGGTGATTGATGTTGGCCTGCGTACCGAACCGAACCTCGAACTGCTGACGCAGATGAAGCCGTCGCTGCTGGTCTGGTCGGCGGGCTATGGCCCCGCTGAAGCGAAGCTGGCGACCATAGCGCCGGGGCGCGGGTTTACCTTTAGCGACGGCAAAAAGCCGCTGGCGATGGCCCGACGCTCGCTGAACGAGATGGCGCAGTTACTCAACAAAGAGCCACAAGCGAAACAGCATCTCGCGCAGTTCGATGCCCTGATGAGCGCTACAAAGCCGCGCTTTGCCCGGCGCGGCGATCGCCCGCTGCTGATGATTACATTGCTCGATCCGCGCCATGTGCTGGTATTTGGTGCCAACTGCCTGTTCCAGGAAGTGCTTGATGATTTCGGCATTCGTAACGCCTGGCAGGGCGAGCAGACCTTCTGGGGCAGCGTGGCGGTCGGCATCGACCGGCTTGCCGCCTATAAAGATGCGGATGTGATCTGCTTCGATCACAACAATGAACAGGATATGCAAAAAGTGATGGCGACACCGCTCTGGCAGGCGATGCCGTTTGTGCGCCAGGGGCGTTTTCAGCGCGTACCGGCGGTCTGGTTCTATGGCGCGACGCTCTCCGCCATGCATTTTACCCGCGTGCTGGATAACGCGCTGGGAGGCCGGGTATGATCCGTCGCTTCTCCCTCTCATCGGCGCTGCTGCTGGCGGTGCTGTTTATCCTGGCGGCCGGGCTAACCTGGTACAACCTCACCCTTGCGCTGCCGCGCGCCCAGTGGGGACAGGCGCTGTTTACGCCGAATATCGATCGTATCGATCAGATGCTGTTTCACTACAGCCTGCTGCCGCGCCTGGCGATCTCGCTGCTGGTCGGCGCCGGGCTTGGGCTGGTGGGCGTGCTGTTCCAGCAGGTGCTGCGTAACCCGCTGGCGGAGCCGACCACCCTTGGCGTGGCGACCGGCGCGCAATTGGGGATTACTATCACCACGCTGTGGGCGATCCCGGGCGTGATGGCATCGCAGTTTGCGGCGCTGCTCGGTGCCTGCGGCGTCGGCGCGCTGGTGTTTGGCGTGGCATGGGGGAAACGGCTCTCTCCTGTCACCCTGATTCTTGCGGGCCTGGTGGTGAGCCTCTACTGCGGGGCGATCAACCAGCTTTTGGCACTGTTTCATCACGATCAGCTGCAAAGCATGTTTTTGTGGAGCACCGGCACGCTGACGCAGACCGACTGGAGCGTGGTGCAGCGTCTCTGGCCGCAGTTGCTCGGCGGCACGGTATTAACGCTGCTGCTGCTGCGCCCGCTGACCTTAATGGGGCTGGATGATGGCGTGGCGCGCAACCTTGGGCTGGCGCTGTCGCTGGCGCGCCTGGCGGCGTTAACGCTGGCGATTGCCCTCAGCGCGCTGCTGGTTAACGCCGTCGGCATAATCGGTTTTATCGGCCTGTTCGCGCCGCTGCTGGCGAAGATGCTCGGTGCGCGGCGTCTGCTGACGCGCCTGATATTGGCCCCGCTGATTGGCGCGCTGATCCTCTGGCTCTCCGATCAGGTGATCCTCTGGCTGACGCGTGTCTGGATGGAGGTCTCCACCGGCTCAATGACGGCGCTGATTGGCGCACCGCTGCTGCTGTGGCTGCTGCCGCGCCTGCGCAGTATGAGCGCCCCGGCAATGGATGGTGGCGATAAGGTCCGCCCCGAGCGCGGACATGTGATGTGGTTTGCGCTGGGCGGCGTGCTGTTACTGCTGCTGGCGATGTGGGCGGCGCTCAGTTTTGGCCGCGACGCGCACGGCTGGCAGTGGGCCAGCGGCGCGCTGCTGGATCAACTGCTGCCCTGGCGTTGGCCGCGCATTATCGCAGCGCTGACCGCCGGGATGATGCTGGCGGTGGCGGGGTGCATTATCCAGCGCCTGACCGGTAACCCGATGGCCAGCCCGGAAGTGCTGGGCATCAGCTCCGGCGCGGCATTTGGCGTGGTGTTGATGCTCTTCTTTGTGCCGGGCAACGCCTTTGGCTGGCTGCTGCCCGCCGGGAGTCTGGGCGCGGCGGCGACGCTGTTGATCATTATGCTCGCCGCCGGGCGCGGCGGCTTTTCGCCGCACCGCATGCTGCTGGCGGGGATGGCGCTCAGTACCGCCTTTACCATGCTGCTGATGATGCTACAGGCGAGCGGCGATCCGCGCATGGCGACGATCCTGACCTGGATCTCCGGCAGTACCTATAACGCTTCTGGTGAACTGGTGGTGCGCAGCGCGGTGGTGATGGTGGTGCTGCTGGCGTTAACCCCGCTTTGTCGCCGCTGGCTGATGATCCTGCCGCTCGGCGGGGAGAGTGCGCGCTCGGTAGGGATGGCCCTGACCTCGTCGCGTGTGGTGTTGCTGCTGTTGGCGGCAGCACTGACGGCAGCGGCGACGATGACTATCGGGCCGCTCAGCTTTGTCGGGCTGATGGCACCGCATATCGCGCGCATGATGGGCTTTCGCCGCACGATGCCGCATATGGTCATCTCCGCGCTGGTGGGGGGCGTATTGCTGGTGTTTGCCGACTGGTGCGGGCGGATGGTGCTGTTTCCGTTCCAGATCCCTGCGGGGCTGCTCTCAACCTTTATCGGCGCGCCGTACTTTATCTATCTGCTGAGAAAGCAGAGCCGCTAAAAAAATGCCCGGTGGCATCACGATGGTTTCGTAGGCCGGATAAGCGCAGCGCCATCCGGCATTTCCCGATAGCAGCACGATGGTTTTGTAGGCCGGATAAGCGTTAGCGCCATCCGGCAATTCCCGATAGCAGGACGATGGTTTTGTAGGCCGGATAAGCGCTAGCGCCATCCGGCATTGCCCGATGGCAGCACGATGGTTTTGTAGGCCGGATAAGCGTGAGCGCCATCCGGCAATTCTCCGATAGCAGCACGATGGTTTTGTAGGCCGGATAAGCGTCAGCGCCATCCGGCATTTCCTCGATATCAGCAGGGCATTACAGCTTCGCGAAGGCGCGCTTCGCGGCGTCGATGGTGTTATCGATATCTTCAACGCTGTGGGCAACGGACATAAAGCCCGCTTCAAACGCGGACGGTGCCAGGTAAACCCCTTCCTCCAGCATCAGGTGGAAGAAGCGCTTAAAGCGCTCAACATCGCACTTCACTACATCCTGATAGCTGGTCACGCTCTGCGCGTCGGTAAAGAAGAGACCAAACATCCCGCCGACATGGTTAACCACCAGCCCAATACCCGCTTCCTGCGCGGCGTTAAGCAAACCTTCCGCCAGGCGAGTCGTCAAATCGGTCAGAGTAGAGTGGATGCCCGGCTGCGCTACTTCGTTCAGACAGGCGAAGCCCGCGGCCATCGCAATCGGGTTACCGGAGAGGGTGCCCGCCTGGTAGACCGGCCCGGTCGGTGCCAGCGCTTCCATCACGTCGCGGCGACCGCCGAAGGCGCCTACCGGCATCCCGCCGCCGATGATTTTGCCAAGGCAGGTCAGATCCGGCACCACATTGTAGTAAGCCTGTGCGCCTGCCAGCGCGACGCGGAAACCGGTCATCACTTCATCGATAATCAGCAGCGCGCCAAACTCGTCGCACAGCGCACGCAGGCCCGGCAGGAACTCCGGCAGCGGCGGTACGCAGTTCATATTGCCTGCGACCGGCTCAACGATGATACAGGCGATATCCTGCGGATACTGCTCGAACGCCGCGCGCACCGAGTCGAGATCGTTATAGGTGCAGGTGAGGGTGTGTTTAGCGAAATCCGCCGGTACACCGGGTGAGTTCGGCTGACCGAGGGTTAACGCGCCGGAGCCCGCTTTCACCAGCAGGCAGTCGGCGTGGCCGTGATAGCAGCCCTCGAATTTGATGATTTTGTCGCGATGGGTAAAACCGCGCGCAAGGCGGATGGCGCTCATCGTCGCTTCGGTGCCGGAGTTAACCATACGCACCATATCCATCGTCGGAACCAGTTCGGTCACCAGCTCCGCCATTTTGACTTCCATCTCGGTCGGCGCGCCGAAGCTCAGCCCGCGGCTGGCCGCTTCAATCACCGCATTGCGGATCGCCGGGTGGTTGTGGCCCAGCACCATCGGTCCCCAGGAGCCGACGTAGTCGATATAGGCTTTGCCGTCGGCATCGTACAGATAAGCTCCGTCAGCCCGCTCGATAAACAGCGGCGTACCGCCAACGCCAGTGAAGGCGCGTACCGGTGAATTGACCCCGCCAGGGATAAGCTGTCGCGCTGTATTAAAGAGGTTTTCAGACTTACTCATGCTTTCATTCCTGGTTGCTGGAAAAAATCGTTGCCGCTCATTCTATGTGATTACCGGAAGCGGATGAAAGTTTTGCCGGGAAGAAGGACATATTTTGCAGGGATTTTGCCCGCGACGCGGCGGCAACGGGTGGCTACAATACTCCTTTTGTATGACGTATCAGAGCCGATGTCAGAAAACACTCCCTCATTTGAACAGCAGCAGGTTGAACGACGCCGACGCAGAGATATTCTGCGCCGCATGCTGCAACGCGATAAAACGCCGCTGGCGATCCTCGTGGTGGCGGCCGTGGCGGGAACGCTTACCGGGCTGGTTGGCGTCGCCTTTGAAAAAGCGGTTAACGCAGTGATCAACCTGCGCATTGGCGCGCTGGCGCAGGTGGCGAACAGCGCCGTCGTCTGGCCGCTGGCGTTTATCGCCTCGGCGCTGCTGGCGATGATTGGCTACTTTCTGGTACGCCGCTTCGCGCCGGAAGCGGGCGGCTCCGGGATCCCGGAGATCGAAGGCGCGCTGGAGGATCTGCGCCCGGTGCGCTGGTGGCGCGTACTGCCGGTGAAGTTTTTCGGCGGCATGGGCACGCTGGGCGCGGGCATGGTGCTAGGGCGTGAAGGGCCAACGGTGCAGATTGGCGGCAACGTCGGGCGGATGGTGTGCGATCTCTTCCGTCTGCGCAGCGGCGAAGCGCGCCACACTCTGCTGGCGACCGGCGCGGCGGCGGGGCTCTCTGCGGCCTTTAACGCCCCGCTGGCAGGCATTCTCTTTATCATTGAGGAGATGCGCTCGCAGTTTCACTACAACCTTATCTCCATCAAAGCCGTCTTTACCGGCGTCATTATGTCGAGCATCGTCTTTCGCCTGTTTAACGGCGAAGCGGCGGTGATTGATGTCGGTAAGTTGAGTAACGCGCCGGTAAACACCCTGTGGCTCTATCTGCTGCTGGGAATGGTGTTTGGCTGTATCGGCCCGCTGTTTAACACGTTGGTGCTGCGTACTCAGGATCTGTTTCAGCGCCTGCACGGCGGGAAGACCGGAAAATGGGTGCTGATCGGTGGCCTGATTGGTGGAACCTGCGGCGTGCTCGGCCTGATGGCACCCGCGCTCTCCGGCGGCGGTTTTGCGCTGATCCCCATCGCGTCTGCCGGGAATTATGGCGTTAGCGCGCTGCTGTTTATTTTTCTGATCCGCGTGGCGATGACGCTGCTCTGCTTTAGCTCCGGCGCACCGGGCGGGATTTTTGCGCCAATGCTGTCGTTAGGCACGGTGCTCGGCATGGCGTTCGGCTCGGCGAGCATGGCGATTTTTCCCCATTACCAACTCGACGCGGCGACCTTTGCCGTCGCCGGAATGGGGGCGTTACTTGCCGCTTCGTTGCGCGCGCCGCTGACCGGAATTGTGCTAGTTTTGGAAATGACTGACAATTATCAGCTTATTTTGCCAATGATCATTACCTGCCTTGGTGCGACACTGTTAGCCCAGTTTTTGGGCGGTAAACCGCTCTATTCCGCCATCCTGGCACGTACACTTGCCAGGCAAGAGGCCGCCGCTGAGCGTGCGCTGCCGCGGGAGAATACTTGAAGGATTGACTACCCTAATGGATAATAGCCGCCATGATCGGGTCAATATTTGCCCAGGTCGACGTATTAACGGGAGCAAGACATGAGTGATGACGTAGCGCTGCCGCTGCAGTTTACCGACGCAGCAGCCAATAAAGTAAAAAGCCTGATCGCGGACGAAGAGAACCCAAATCTGAAACTGCGTGTCTACATCACCGGTGGTGGTTGCAGCGGCTTCCAGTACGGTTTTACCTTTGACGATCAGATTAACGACGGCGATATGACCATTGAGAAGCAGGGCGTTGGCCTGGTGGTTGACCCGATGAGCCTGCAATACCTGGTGGGCGGTTCGGTGGATTACACCGAAGGTCTGGAAGGTTCCCGCTTCGTGGTGACTAACCCGAACGCGACCAGCACCTGCGGCTGCGGTTCGTCGTTCAGCATCTGATTACGTGAAATGCCGGGTAATACCGGCATTTACTCCGTTTTTTAACGACCCGCTTCATCCAGCGCAAAGGTTGGCAGCTTCAGGTGCCAGCGGATCGCCGCCAGGCGAATCACCAGCGTGACGACCATTCCTACCATACTCGCTGACTCCAGCGGCACGGCAAAAACATAGAACGCCGTAGCATGGACGATGCCACCCGCAATACAGGCCGTGGCGTAAATCTCTGTGCGCAGGATCATCGGTATTTCACGTGCCAGCACATCACGAATAATGCCGCCGCCGACGCCCGTTACCACGCCCATACAGATCGCCACCAGCGGCCCGGTGCCGGCGAGAAACGCTTTATTGACGCCAATGCCGACAAACACTGCCAGACCAACCGCATCCAGCACCGGTAATATCCACTTCGGCAAGCGGCGCGGCTGGCGCACTAAAATAATGGTTAACATGCAGGTGACCATCGCTACCACCAGATCGGTGGGATCTTTCACCCAGAAGACCGGCCCGTGCGCCAGCGCCATATCGCGAATAGTGCCACCGCCGACCGCGGTCACCACGCCCAGCACCAGTACACCGAAAGGGTCCATCCGCAACTTTCCGGCAAGCAGAACGCCTGAGATGGCGAAAACGGCGGTGCCGATAATATCCAGCCAGTAGACCAGCATGGTTGATTCCCCGGTTATTTCACCTGCGCAAGGGCAGAACAGAGTTGTTGAGCGGCGAGGATAATACGCGGGCTCGCCCGTTCAAACCAGTCATCATGCAGAGAAATAATTGGCACATTCAGCTGGTCGCCCCAGAACTGTTTCACGCGCGTTTGCGCCTTCTCTTCACCCGCGAGGATAATTGCCTGCGGATGGCGCGCCAGCACCTGTTCACGGCTCACCTGCGGCCACGGCACGCGGCTTTCGGCAAAGATATTCTCCCCGCCGCACAACTCCACCACCTGGTGTTGAATCGAACCTTTGCCGCTGGTAAAGAGCGGCTGCGTGCCAAACTGCATAAAGACGCGTTTTTTCGGCTGTGCTGCGTAGCGGGACTTTAACGTCTCATACGCGCTCATCAACTGTTGCGCAGCCTGCTCAGCCTGCGCGGGCTGCGGGCTATAAGGGGCGAGATGGCGCAGCGTCTGCGCGACATCTTCAATGGAGATGGCATCGATCCACATCACGCGGATACCAAACTTTTTCAGCTGATCGACCTGACGCTCCGGGTTACCTCCGCGCCAGGCCAGCACCACGTCAGGCTTCAGGGCGAGGATGCGTTCGAGGTTTATCCCTTGCCAGCTGGCAACCTGCTCAATCTGCGCGGCGGCGGGGGGATAATCTGAGTAACTGCTGACAGCGACGGGCGTGATTCCGGCGGCGAAAGCCAGTTCGGTATTGGCCGGAGAGAGTGAAATAACGCGCGGCGCAGCGAAGAGCCACGCCGGCAGAAATAGAAGCAGGGCGGCGAGCGCCCTGAAAAGGGGATTACCCACGTGCCAGTTTCTGCACCAGGGTTTCAACCATCAGGCTGGACTGTTTTGCCGCCACCACCAGGAACTCATCAAAGCTCAGGTGAGACTGCTGGTCCGCGACGTCGGAGATGGCGCGAACCACCACAAACGGCACGCCAAAGTTGTGGCAAACGTGAGCGATAGCGGTCGCTTCCATCTCAACGGCAACCGCCTGCGGGAAGTTGTGGCGAATTTTTGCCAGGCCAACGGAGCCGTTGATGAACGCATCGCCGCTGACAATCAGCCCGCGCACCGCGTTCAGGTTCAGCTCACCGATGCAGGCTTCTGCCGCCAGCACCAGCTTCTCATCGGCTTTAAAGCCCGCCGGGCAGCCCGGCAGTTGACCATACTCATAGCCAAAGGCAGTGACGTCGGCATCGTGATAACGCGCTTCATCAGAGACCACGATATCGCCCACTTTCAGGGTCGGTGCCAGGCCGCCTGCGGAGCCGGTATTGATAATCACATCCGGCTTGCAGTGCTCCAGCAACAGCGTTGCGCCCATCGCGGCGGCCACTTTACCAATGCCGGACTTAAGCAGGGCCACGTCTGTGCCATTCAGCGTACCGGTGTAAATTTCGCTTCCGCCAATATTCAGCGTCTGACGGTTTTCGATTTTGTCACGCAACAGCGTAACTTCTTCTTCCATTGCACCAATGATGCCAATTTTCATGGAGATACTCGCTAATGTGATAAGGCAGGAATAGGTTTACAGGGCATAGTCTATCATGGCATACACAATTGCATGACACCCCGTGCGCCTGCGTAGAGGAGAGGAAATGGACGACATCGATTTTCGCAACAAGATCAACTGGCATCGCCGGTATCGCTCGCCGCAGGGCGTGAAAACCGAACATGAGATCCTGCGCATCTTCGAAAGCGATCGCGGACGTATCATCAACTCCGCCGCCATCCGGCGTTTGCAGCAGAAAACCCAGGTCTTTCCTCTTGAGCGTAACGCGGCGGTTCGCACCCGTTTAACGCACTCTATGGAAGTTCAGCAGGTCGGCCGCTATATCGCCAAAGAGATTTTAAGCCGCCTGAAAGAGCAGCGCCTGCTGGAAAAGTATGGCCTGGATGAGTTAACCGGGCCATTTGAGAGCATCGTCGAAATGGCCTGCCTGATGCACGACATCGGCAACCCGCCGTTCGGCCACTTTGGTGAAGCGGCGATTAATGACTGGTTCCGCCAGCGGCTGGCACCGGACGACGCCCTCGGCGAGCCTCTGGCTGAAGATCGCTGCGAAGTGATGGCTCTGCGCCTGCGCGAAGGGGAGGGAAAGCTCAACGCGCTGCGCAGTAAGGTGCGTCACGACTTAAGCCACTTCGAAGGGAACGCGCAGGGTATTCGCATGGTGCATACCTTGATGCGTATGAATCTGACCTGGGCGCAGGTCGGCTGTATTTTAAAATATACCCGTCCTGCGTGGTGGGTCGGTGAACCGCCCTCCTCCCACAGCTATTTAATGAAAAAGCCCGGCTACTATTTCTCCGAAGAGGCGTACGTTGAGCGGCTGCGTAAAGAGTTAAACCTCGATACCTATAGCCGTTTTCCATTGACCTGGATAATGGAAGCCGCGGATGACATCTCCTACTGCGTGGCCGATCTTGAAGATGCGGTTGAGAAGCGAATATTTTCCGTCGAGCAGCTTTATCAGCATCTTTATGAAGCGTGGGGCGAGCATGAAAAGGGATCGCTGTTTGCTCAGGTTGTCGAAAATGCGTGGGATAAATCGCGCGCTAATTCGATGAGCCGCAGCGCCGAAGATCAATTCTTTATGTATTTGCGCGTCAATACGCTTAATAAGCTGGTGCCTTATGCCGCGCAGCGCTTTATTGACAACCTGCCGCAAATCTTTAGCGGTGAATTCAACCACGCGCTGCTGGAAGATGACAGCAGTTTCAGCCAGCTGCTTGAATTATATAAAAACGTCGCCATTAAACAGGTATTCAGCCACCCCGACGTGGAGCAGCTGGAGTTACAGGGCTACCGCGTTATTAGTGGGCTGCTGGAAATATATCGACCTTTGTTGCAATTATCGCTGGCGGACTTTACCGAGCTGGTGGAAAAAGAGCGTCTGCGCCGTTTCCCAATTGAATCGCGCCTGTTTCAGAAACTGTCGGCGCGCCACCGGTTAGCCTACGTCGAAGCGGTAAGCAAATTATCGCCCGATGACGAAGACTATTCGGTGCTGGAGTATTATCACCGTTGTCGATTAATTCAGGACTATATTAGCGGAATGACGGATCTTTATTCATGGGATGAATATCGTCGCTTAATGGCGGTGGAATAATCCCGCTGAATTGTAAAGAACGACAATATTTTTTTACTTTTTCCAGAGGCTTAAGGCCTGAACTTCACGCTATAAATCGACTCTGAGTGACACATACACAGCAGTTCGCGTTAATCAGAAAAGAGATTGAGAGAGATGAAAAAAACGACGTTAGCAATGAGTGCACTGGCTTTAAGTTTAAGTTTTGCGCTGTCTCCTCTGTCTGCGACGGCAGCAGAAACAGCCTCGTCAACCACCGCAACATCGCAGCAGATGCCAAGCCTCGCACCGATGCTGGAAAAGGTGATGCCGTCAGTCGTGAGTATTAACGTTGAAGGCAGCACCACGGTAAACACCCCGCGCATGCCGCGCAACTTCCAGCAATTCTTCGGTGATAACTCACCCTTCTGCCAGGATGGTTCGCCGTTCCAGAGCTCCCCCTTCTGCCAGGGCGGCGGTGGTCCGGATGGACAGGGCGGCGGCGGCCAGCAGCAAAAATTTATGGCGCTGGGCTCTGGCGTAATTATTGACGCCGCGAAAGGCTACGTCGTCACCAACAACCATGTGGTCGACAATGCCAGCACCATCAAAGTGCAGCTCAGCGACGGGCGTAAATTTGACGCCAAAGTGGTGGGCAAAGATCCGCGCTCCGATATCGCACTGATCCAGATTCAGGATCCGAAAAACCTCACCGCCATTAAGCTTGCAGACTCCGATGCGCTGCGCGTCGGCGACTACACGGTGGCGATTGGTAACCCGTTTGGTCTTGGCGAAACCGTTACCTCCGGGATTGTCTCGGCGCTCGGCCGAAGCGGCCTGAACGCGGAAAACTATGAAAACTTTATTCAGACCGATGCCGCCATTAACCGCGGTAACTCCGGCGGCGCGCTGGTTAACCTCAACGGCGAACTGATTGGGATTAACACCGCTATCCTCGCACCGGACGGTGGCAACATCGGTATCGGCTTTGCTATCCCGAGTAATATGGTGAAAAACCTCACCAGCCAGATGGTGCAGTACGGTCAGGTGCGCCGCGGTGAACTGGGGATTATGGGCACCGAGCTGAACTCTGAACTGGCGAAAGCGATGAAAGTCGACGCCCAGCGCGGGGCCTTTGTCAGCCAGGTGATGCCGAACTCCGCCGCCGCGAAAGCGGGCGTCAAAGCGGGCGACGTGATTACCACCCTCAACGGTAAACCGATCAGCAGCTTTGCGGCGCTGCGCGCGGAAGTCGGCTCAATGCCGATTGGCAGCAAAGTGGCGCTGGGGATGCTGCGCGACGGCAAACCGGTCAACGTGACCCTTGAACTGCAGCAGAGCAGCCAGAACCAGGTTGAATCCAGCACCATCTTCAGCGGTATCGAAGGGGCGGAGATGAGCAACAAAGGCAAAGATGGCGGCGTAGTGGTGAATGCGGTTAAACCGAATAGCCCGGCGGCGCAAATCGGCCTGAAAAAAGGTGATGTGATCCTTGGCGCGAACCAGCAGCCGGTGAAAAACATTGCTGAACTGCGCAAAATTCTCGACAGCAAACCGTCGGTGCTGGCGCTGAACATCCAGCGCGGTGACACCTCTATCTACCTGCTGATGCAGTAATCCTCTGTAAAACCCTCTTCTCCGCAGCGGGGAAGAGGGGCTTCCCGCCCTTTTTGTGAACCCTTCCACAACTCCACACTTCTCGCTGCCGCTTTGTGCATCCGCACAATGCGCGGGTCAATTTTCTGCCATATGCTTGGCCTCTGCACCGGGGAGGGTTACATGGCTGGCTGGCATCTTGATACCAAAATGGCACAGGATATCGTGGCGCGTACCATGCGTATCATCGATACAAACATCAACGTGATGGATGCGCGCGGGCGGATTATTGGCAGCGGTGATCGCGAGCGTATTGGTGAATTGCACGAAGGCGCGCTGCTGGTGCTGTCGCAGGGACGGGTAGTGGATATCGACGATGCGGTGGCGCGCCATCTGCACGGCGTGCGCCAGGGTATCAACCTGCCACTGCGCCTCGAAGGGGAGATTGTCGGCGTCATCGGCCTGACCGGTGAACCCGAAACGTTGCGTAAATATGGCGAGCTGGTCTGTATGACGGCGGAGATGATGCTGGAGCAGTCGCGGCTGATGCATCTGCTGGCGCAGGATAGCCGCCTGCGCGAAGAGCTGGTGATGAACCTGATTCAGGCAGAGGAGCACACGCCAGCGCTGACCGAATGGGCGCAGCGTTTAGGTATCGATCTTAATCAGCCGCGCGTAGTGGCTGTGGTGGAGGTCGATAGCGGCCAGCTGGGCGTCGACAGCGCAATGGCGGAACTTCAGCAGCTGCAAAACGCCCTCACCACGCCGGAGCGCAATAATCTTATCGCCATCGTCTCGCTGACCGAAATGGTGGTGCTGAAGCCGGCGCTGAACCCGTTTGGCCGCTGGGACGCAGAAGATCACCGCAAGCGCGTCGAGCAGCTGATTACGCGGATGAAGGAGAATGGTCAGCTGCGTTTTCGCGTCGCGTTGGGCAACTACTTTACCGGCCCCGGCAGCATTGCGCGCTCCTATCGTACGGCGCGTACCACCATGATGGTCGGCAAACAGCGAATGCCGGAGAGCCGCAGCTATTTCTATCAGGATTTGATGCTGCCGGTGCTGCTCGACAGCCTGCGCGGCGGCTGGCAGGCCAATGAGCTGGCGCGCCCGTTAACGCGGCTGAAAGCGATGGATAATAATGGCTTGCTGCGCCGCACGCTGACGGCGTGGTTTCGCCACAATGTGCAGCCGCTGGCGACGTCAAAGGCGCTGTTTATCCATCGCAATACGCTGGAGTATCGCCTGAATCGTATTTCGGAGCTGACCGGGCTGGATTTGGGGAATTTTGACGACAGGCTGTTGCTCTATGTGGCGTTGCAGCTGGATGAGCAGCATTAATCGTGGTTTTTGTGCCGGATGACGCTGCGCTTATCTGGCCTACGCACTGCTTTTTTGCCGGATGGCGCTGCGCTTATCCGGCCTACATGATCGTGCCGGTTTGATAGGGGTGAGGTGCTTGTCCGGCCTACGTGACTGGACAGAAACGTAGGCCAGATAGCGACTGAAAAAACTTATTTCCCGCGCGTCAGCTTCTCAAGATCCGATTCAATTTCGCTGATCTTGTTGGTGACAACACTTTCGAGATGGCGCAGATCGTCAAGGATCTTACGCTTCAAATCCACTTCAGTGCGATCGCGCTGGCAGATCTGATCCAGCTCATCAATCACGTAACGCAGGTTAGGGCTGATCTCCTGCACCTCTTTGTAACCCTGGCCTACGCCATCGGCGACCACGGTTTTGCGCTGACGCGGATATTTGAACTTGACGCTCTTGGCGAAGAACTCGCCCCGGTCTTTATGAAAATAGATTTTCAGGATGTCGTTATTCGCTTCCTGGCGGAGGCTATAGCGATCGATTTCATTGGGATTGGTAATGCCTAAACTTTTAAGATTGTCGTACATAGCGGACCCTTAAGCTCAACATAACCTATGAATAATTAACGAAAAAATCTATTTTCGCCACTGACGTATGCAAAAAAGGCGGGATATATCACCCTCTCCCGAACCGGGAGAGGGAAAAGGCTTAGTCGATGGTGCGCAGCAGTTCGTTAATGCCGACTTTGCCGCGGGTTTTCGCATCTACTTTTTTCACGATAACCGCACAGTAGAGGCTGTATTTACCATCTTTCGACGGCAGGTTACCTGAAACCACCACTGAGCCTGCCGGTACGCGGCCATAATGCACTTCGCCCGTTTCGCGGTCGTAAATACGGGTGCTTTGACCAATATAAACACCCATCGAGATAACCGAACCCTCTTCAACGATCACGCCCTCAACCACTTCGGAGCGCGCGCCGATGAAACAGTTATCTTCAATAATAGTCGGATTTGCCTGCAGTGGTTCCAGTACGCCGCCGATACCCACGCCGCCGGAGAGGTGAACGTTTTTACCGATCTGCGCGCAGGAGCCGACGGTTGCCCAGGTATCAACCATAGAGCCTTCATCAACGTAAGCGCCGATATTCACATAAGAAGGCATCAATACCGTGTTACGAGCGATATACGCGCCCTGACGTACTGCCGCAGGCGGCACTACGCGGAAACCCTCTTTCTGGAAACGCGCTTCGTCGTAATCAGCGAATTTCATCGGCACTTTATCGAAGTAGCGGCTCTCCGCACCGTCGATAACCTGGTTATCGTTAATGCGGAAAGAGAGCAGAACCGCTTTTTTCAGCCACTGGTGGGTGACCCACTGGCCGTCGATTTTTTCTGCGACACGCAGCGCGCCGGAGTCAAGCAGGGCGATAACCTGGTTGACCGCTTCACGGGTCACGGTATCGACATTGGCCGGGGTAATTTCTGCGCGGCGCTCGAAAGCGGCTTCAATAACGTTCTGTAACTGCTGCATTGTTAAACTCTTTCCATCTTGTGTAAAAAAATAATCACCCTTTATCGTTTGGATTGAGGGCCTCTGTCAACCGTTGTTGTACCTCCTTTTGCAGCGCATTATTAAGGCCACGCCGGTCGGCGGTAGCGATTATGAATAAATCTTCTACTCGCTCGCCAATGGTTGTAATTCTTGCGCCGTGCAGCGAAATTCCAAGGTCGGCAAAAATCTGTCCGACCCGCGCCAGCAGCCCTGGCTGGTCAAGGGCAATCAACTCCAGGAACGATTTTCTGTCCGTATGGGTCGGCAGGAAATTCACTTCGGTATCGACGGTAAAGTGGCGCAGCTTGGCCGGTTGACGACGCGGCTGCGGCGGCTGCCAGGTATGCTGGGTAATCGCCTGTTTCAGCCCGAAACAGATCGCCTCGTGGCGATCGGCAGAGAGCGGGCTGCCGTCCGGCTCCAGCACAATAAAGGTATCCATCGCCATGCCGTCGCGGGTGGTAAAGACCTGCGCGTCATGGACGCTGAGATTGCGGCGATCCAGCTCGGCGCAGACGGCGGCAAAGAGATAGGGGCGGTCCGGGCTCCAGATAAAGATCTCGGTTCCGCCGCGCGTCGCCTGCGGGCTCAACAGGATCAGCGGCTTGGTCAGATCGTGTTGCAGCAGATGGCGCGCGTGCCAGGCGAGCTGGTTTGGGCTGTGGCGGACAAAGTAATTAGCACGACAGCGCGCCCAAATCTGGTGGAGCCGCTCCTCATTAATATTGTCCATGCGCAGCAGCGCCAGCGCCTGCAACTGGTGGTGACGCACGCGCTCGCGCATATCCGGCGTGTTCTGCATCCCGCGGCGCAGCTGTTTTTCGGTGGCGAAATAGAGTTCGCGCAACAGGCTCTGCTTCCAGCTGTTCCACAACGTTTCGTTGGTCGCGCAGATATCGGCAACCGTCAGGCAGACCAGGAAGCGCAGGCGGTTCTCCGTTTGCACCTCTTCGGCAAACTGCTTAATCACTTCCGGATCCTGAATATCACGGCGCTGCGCGGTGACCGACATCAGAAGATGGTGGCGCACCAGCCAGGCGACCAGCTGCGTTTCCCGCGAGTTCAGGCCGTGAAGCTCAGCGAACTTCAGCACATCCTGCGCCCCCAGCACCGAGTGGTCGCCGCCGCGGCCTTTGGCGATATCATGAAACAGCGCCGCAATCAGAATCAGCTCCGGGTGGGTCAGGCGCGGCCAGAGCTCTACGCAGAGCGGGTGCTTGCTGCGCGTCTCCTCTTTGGCAAAACTTTCCAGCTTCAGCAAAACGCGAATGGTGTGCTCATCGACGGTATAGGCGTGAAAAAGGTCGAACTGCATCTGGCCGACAATATGCGACCACTGCGGCATATAGGCCCACAACACGCTGTGGCGATGCATTGGCAATAATCCACGGCTCACCGCGCCCGGATGGCGCAGCATGCTGAGGAAGATTGTGCGCGCTTCCGGAATGTAGCAGAGCGGCTGGGTTAAATGGCGGCGCGCATGGCGCAAGTGACGCAGGGTGGTGGAGTAGATACCGGTAATGGCGCTGTTACGCACCATAATCGCGAACATGCGTAAAATCGCCTGCGGCTCGCGGATAAACAGCGTCTCATCGCGCAGATCGATAAGCGTGCCGCGCAGCTGAAACTCATCATCGATTGGGCGCGGCTTTTCATCAGGCGTCAGGGCCAGAATCGCCTCATCAAAGAGTTGCAGCAGCATATGGTTGAGTTCCGACACGCGGCGCGTGACCCGGAAGAAATCCTTCATCATATGCTCAACGGGCTGATTGCCGTCGCCGACATAGTTGAGACGCTGCGCCACGCTGAGCTGGCGATCGAATAGCAGACGGTTATCGTAGCGCGTCACTTCCAGATGCAGGGCGAAGCGAATGCGCCACAGCAGATGCAGGCACTCATTCAGTTCGTTGCGTTCCGCTTCGGTCAGAAAGCCGAAGCCGACCATCTCATTAAGCGAGGTAGCACCAAAATGGCGGCGCGCGACCCACTGTAAGGTATGAATATCGCGCAGGCCGCCGGGGCTGCTTTTAATATCGGGCTCAAGGTTATAGCTGGTGCCGTGATAGCGCTGATGGCGCTCGTTCTGCTCCACCACTTTCGCCGGGAAGAAGGTCTCCGACGGCCAGAAATTGTCGCTGAAGATATGTTTTTGCAGTTCCAGAAACAGCGCGACATCGCCGACCAGCAAGCGTGATTCGATAAGGTTGGTGGCGACAGTGAGATCCGATAATCCCTCCTGCAGACACTCATCCAGCGTGCGCACGCTGTGACCCACCTCCAGCTTCACATCCCACAGCAGGGTCAGCAGCTCGCCGATCTTTTGCGCCTGCTCATCCGGCAGCTTATTGCGGCTGAGGATCAGCAGATCGATATCGGATAAGGGATGCAGTTCGCCGCGGCCATAACCGCCAACGGCCACCAGCGCGGTATCGCCCGCATCGCCAAAGCCATATTGCAGCCACAAGCGCTGCAACAGCTGATCGATAAATTCGGTGCGCGCCTCAATTAACTGTTCGGCCGAGATCCCGGCGTCAAACACCTGCCCCAGCCACTGCTGAAAAGCATCAATGCGCGCTTTGATGGTGGCGCAGTGCAGCTCCTCTGCGGGCCACACTCCGGGATGTTCAGGCTGGCCGGGAAGGGTGGGCTGAACGCTACTGACAAATTGTTCGGAAGAGATATTGCTCATGATTAGCCACCCAGTTGGCGTGCGGATCCACTGCAAAACAAAGTAAAAGAGATGGATGGAAATGAAAAGTCGTTTATATGTATGACCCGGCCGGGAAGCAGGCAAAAAAAACGGCCCGCAAAGCGGACCGTGATAGCTGGCAGATAGTCGCGATCAGGCGGCGGTCAGCACAGCCTCGATGGTGTCATCTTTACGCAGTGTGAGGATCTCACAGCCGGTTTCGGTGACAACAATGGTGTGCTCATACTGCGCAGAGAGGCTGCGATCTTTGGTTTTCACCGTCCAGCCATCTTTCATAGTACGAATGCGGTAATCACCGGCATTAACCATCGGCTCGATGGTAAATGTCATACCGGCTTTCAGCACCACGCCGCCATCATCAGCATCGTAATGCAGCACCTGCGGCTCTTCGTGGAAGCCGCGACCAATGCCGTGACCGCAATATTCGCGCACCACGGAGAAGCCTTCGCCTTCAACATATTTCTGGATCGCCGCACCGAGGGTACGCAGGCGAATACCCGGTTTCACCATGCGCAGCGCCAGGTAGAGGCTATCCTGGGTAACGCGGCATAGGCGCTCGCCCAGAATGGTCGGTTTACCGACGATAAACATCTTCGAGGTGTCGCCGTGATACTCATCTTTAATGACTGTGACGTCGATATTGACCACATCGCCATCTTTCAGCAGTTTTTCGTCATCCGGAATACCGTGGCAAACCACTTCATTAATTGAGATACAGACGGATTTCGGGAAGCCGTGATAGCCCAGGCAGGCCGAAACGGCGTGTTGCTCATTAACGATGTAATCGTTACAGATGCGGTCCAGTTCGCCGGTGCTGACGCCGGGTTTAATGTGTGGTTCGATCATTTCGAGCACTTCGGCGGCGAGACGGCCGGCAACGCGCATTTTTTCAATTTCTTCGGGTGTTTTAATAGAGATAGCCATGAGAAGTGTCCATCAGTGTCGATTTTTTCGACTATACCAGGAGTAGTGCTGTCAATGGTAACAGTCGGGCAAGCGTTGTGCCAAATTGAGAATCGTTAACAGCACTCTGCGGTAACAACTATTGGTGTCCTGTTCGCTTTTGTGATATAAAGCGCGCCGGACTTCCGTTCCTGTTTTGGAATGGGAGCCACAAATCTCACTTTGTGTAATAACACACACGTATCGGCACATATTCCGGGGTGCCCTTCGGGGTCGGTAATATGGGATACGTGGAGGCATAACCCCAACTTTTATATAGAGGTTTTAATCATGGCAACTGTTTCCATGCGCGACATGCTCAAGGCTGGTGTTCACTTTGGTCACCAGACCCGTTACTGGAACCCGAAAATGAAGCCTTTCATCTTCGGCGCGCGTAACAAAGTTCACATCATCAACCTTGAGAAGACTGTACCGATGTTCAACGAAGCCCTGGCTGAGCTGAACAAGATCTCTGCTCGTAAAGGCAAGATCCTGATCGTTGGTACTAAACGCGCTGCAAGCGAAGCGGTGAAAGAAGCAGCTCAGAATTGCGATCAGTTCTTCGTGAACCATCGCTGGCTGGGCGGCATGCTGACTAACTGGAAAACCGTTCGTCAGTCCATCAAACGTCTGAAAGACCTGGAAACTCAGTCTCAGGACGGCACCTTCGACAAGCTGACCAAGAAAGAAGCGCTGATGCGCACTCGTGAGCTGGACAAGCTGGAAAACAGCCTGGGCGGTATCAAAGACATGGGCGGCCTGCCGGACGCGCTGTTTGTTATCGACGCTGACCACGAGCACATCGCAATCAAAGAAGCAAACAACCTGGGTATCCCGGTATTTGCTATCGTTGATACCAACTCCGATCCGGACGGCGTTGACTTCGTTATCCCGGGTAACGACGATGCAATCCGTGCTGTTAGCCTGTACCTGAATGCCGTTGCTGCTACCGTTCGTGAAGGCCGTTCTTCTGATCTGGCTACTCAGGCGGAAGAAAGCTTCGTAGAAGCTGAGTAATAAGGCACGCTCTCTGAGCCCCTTATTGAGCAGGTAGTACCGAGTTTGGTTAGGGGGCCTGTTTATGGCCCCCTTTTTCACTTTCAAGCCTGTTTGGTTCCTGGAACCGGGCAGGTCATATCTCTCCCGAGGATTAAAGAATGGCTGAAATTACCGCATCCCTGGTAAAAGAGCTGCGTGAACGTACTGGCGCAGGCATGATGGACTGTAAAAAAGCGCTGACCGAAGCAAGCGGCGACATCGAGCTGGCAATCGAGAACATGCGTAAGTCCGGTGCGATCAAAGCGGCGAAAAAAGCGGGCAACGTTGCTGCTGACGGCGTGATCATCACCAAAATCGACGGCACCTACGGCATCATTCTGGAAGTTAACTGCCAGACTGACTTCGTTGCTAAAGATGCTGGTTTCCAGGCATTTGCTAACAAAGTTCTGGACGCTGCTGTTGCTGGCAAAATCACCGACGTTGAAGTTCTGAAAACGCAGTTCGAAGAAGAGCGCGTTGCACTGGTTGCTAAAATCGGTGAGAACATCAACATCCGTCGCGTTTCTTCCCTGGAAGGCGAAGTACTGGGCTCTTACCAACACGGCGCGCGCATCGGTGTTCTGGTTGCGGCGAAAGGCGCAGATCAGGAGCTGGTTAAGCAGCTGGCTATGCACGTTGCTGCAAGCAAGCCGGAATTCGTTAAGCCGGAAGACGTGTCTGCTGAAGTTGTTGAGAAAGAGTACCAGGTTCAGCTGGATATCGCCATGCAGTCTGGCAAGCCGAAAGAGATCGCAGAGAAAATGGTTGAAGGCCGCATGAAGAAATTCACCGGCGAAGTTTCTCTGACCGGCCAGCCTTTCGTAATGGACCCGAGCAAAACCGTTGGCCAGCTGCTGAAAGAGCACAACGCTGACGTGACTGGCTTCATCCGCTTCGAAGTGGGCGAAGGCATCGAGAAAGTTGAGACTGACTTCGCAGCAGAAGTTGCTGCCATGTCCAAGCAGTCTTAATCAATAAAAGGAGCCGCCTGAGGGCGGCTTCTTTTTATGTCCTTCATCTGAAAAACAGCCGGCACACTAGTGTTAGCGCTGACAGGCGACGTATCATAGCGCCAGATTAAACCCGTCTAATTGTTCACAGTCTCAGGAAAGAAACATGGCTACCAATGCAAAACCCATCTACAAACGCATTCTGCTTAAGCTGAGTGGCGAGGCGCTTCAGGGCTCTGAAGGTTTCGGTATCGACGCAAGCATTCTTGACCGTATGGCGCAGGAAATTAAAGAACTGGTTGAACTGGGTATTCAGGTTGGCGTAGTCATTGGCGGGGGTAACCTGTTCCGTGGTGCGGGCCTGGCGAAAGCAGGCATGAACCGTGTTGTGGGCGATCACATGGGTATGCTGGCAACAGTGATGAACGGCCTGGCAATGCGTGATGCTCTGCATCGTGCCTATGTGAACGCGCGCCTGATGTCTGCATTCCCGTTAAACGGCGTATGTGACAACTACAGCTGGGCAGAAGCAATCAGCCTGCTGCGTAATAACCGCGTAGTGATTTTCAGCGCCGGTACCGGTAACCCATTCTTCACCACCGACTCCGCAGCCTGCCTGCGCGGTATCGAAATCGAAGCCGATGTGGTGCTGAAAGCGACCAAAGTTGACGGCGTCTATACGGCCGATCCGGTACTGGATCCGACCGCCACACTCTGCGAGCGCCTCTCCTATACTGAAGTGCTTGATAAAGAACTGAAAGTGATGGATCTGGCCGCCTTTACCCTCGCTCGCGACCATAAATTACCGATTCGCGTGTTCAATATGAACAAACCAGGCGCGCTGCGCCGCGTGGTAATGGGCGAAAAAGAGGGCACATTGATTACGGAATAATTCCCGTAAGCAATAAATAAAGGTAAGATTCCGCTTTAATTTATCAAGCAGAGCGTTCCGGCATCTTTACGATGCCATCATGGGAACAAGGCTATACTTAGCACAACCGCCGTATGGCCTGTCTGCGACAAGATTTCAAGGATCCGTAACGTGATTAGCGATATCAGAAAAGATGCTGAAGTACGCATGGAAAAATGCGTAGAATCCTTCAAAACCCAAATCAGCAAAGTCCGTACCGGCCGCGCTTCTCCGAGCCTGCTGGACGGCATCGTTGTGGAATATTACGGTACGCCGACGCCGCTGCGTCAGCTGGCCAGCGTAACGGTAGAAGACTCCCGCACTCTGAAAATCAACGTCTTCGATCGCTCGATGAGCCCGGCCGTTGAAAAAGCGATCCTCACCTCCGATCTGGGTCTGAACCCAAGCTCTGCGGGCAGCGATATTCGCGTTCCGCTGCCGGCACTGACCGAAGAGCGTCGTAAAGATCTGATCAAAGTAGTGCGCGGTGAAGCTGAACAGGCTCGTGTTGCCGTGCGCAACGTGCGCCGTGATGCCAACGATAAAGTAAAAGCGCTGCTGAAAGATAAAGAGATCAGCGAAGATGATGACCGCCGTTCTCAGGATGACGTGCAGAAGCTGACCGACGCTGCGATCAAGAAAGTTGACGCGGCGCTGGCGGATAAAGAAGCGGAACTGATGCAGTTCTGATTCGATAAAAAACGACTAAAACGCCGTCCAGAGAGCCGTGCAAGCGGCTTGCTGACGGCGTTTTTGCTTTCCCCCCTTGTAACGTTGCGAGCGTTTCATGAAGCATTTAACTCTTCTGGGCTCAACGGGTTCCATAGGTTGCAGCACGCTTGCTGTGGTTCGTCATAATCCCGATCGTTTCACCGTCACCGCGCTGGTCGCGGGAAAAAATGTCGCGCGCATGGTTGAGCAGTGCCTCGAGTTCTCTCCGCGCTATGCGGTGATGGATGACGCTGACAGCGCGCGGCAGTTACAGCGCACCCTGAGCGAGCATGGTAGCCGCACTGAAGTGCTGAGCGGGCAGCAGGCCGCCTGTGAGATGGCGGCGCTTGATGAGGTCGATCAGGTGATGGCCGCTATCGTCGGCGCGGCCGGATTATTGCCAACGCTTGCGGCTATTCGCGCCGGTAAAAGCGTACTGCTTGCCAATAAAGAGTCACTTGTCACCTGCGGCCGCCTGTTTATGGAGGCGGTGAAAGAGAGCAGGGCGCAGCTGCTGCCGGTCGACAGCGAACATAATGCGATTTTTCAGAGTTTGCCGGAACCAATCCAGCATAACCTGGGGTACGCTGATCTCGAACAGAATGGCGTATCGTCTATTCTGCTTACCGGGTCTGGTGGCCCATTCCGGGAGACGCCGATGGCGGATCTGGCGCTGATGACGCCGGATCAGGCTTGTCGCCATCCGAACTGGTCGATGGGGCGTAAAATCTCCGTTGATTCCGCCACCATGATGAATAAAGGTCTGGAATACATTGAAGCACGCTGGTTATTTAATGCCGCTGCCCGCCAGATGGAAGTGCTGATTCACCCGCAATCGGTGATCCACTCCATGGTGCGTTATCAGGATGGCAGTGTGTTGGCGCAGTTGGGTGAGCCGGATATGCGAACACCCATCGCACACACGATGGCCTGGCCGGAGCGTGTGTCGTCAGGTGTCAACGCCCTTGATTTCTGCAAGCTGAGCGCATTGAGTTTTGCCGCCCCCGATTTCGATCGTTATCCCTGTCTGAAGCTGGCGATTGACGCCTCCAGCGAGGGTCAGGCGGCGACAACTGCGCTGAACGCAGCTAATGAGGTGGCCGTTTCGGCTTTCCTGGCATCCGCTATTCGTTTCACTGATATTGCCGCTCTCAATCTCTCTGTGCTGGAACAGATGGATTTACGCGAACCGCAGAGTATTGATGACGTTCTGGCCGTCGATGTACTCGCACGAGAGATTGCGCAAAAACAAGTGATGCGCTTCGCAAGCTAGTGATAATGCTGTCCGGAGTGACGGTGCTATTTGTTAGCGTAGGGCTTCAGTGATATAGTCTGCGCCACAAAATTGCCGCTTTTTATTATGGCGAATTGTGTAAGCCGTGGTTTGCGCGGCTTTTTTGTGTGAAGGCTTTTGTATTCCTGAGTACCGCTAAATCCTTTTCAGGGACTAAAACGCGTTATGTTGTCTGCTAACCAACCGATAAGCGAAAATTTGCCAACGCATGGCTGCCGCCATGTAGCGATAATTATGGATGGCAATGGTCGCTGGGCAAAAAGGCAGGGAAAACTCCGTGCCTTTGGACACAGAGCGGGAGCGAAATCCGTTCGCCGCGCAGTCTCTTTTGCCGCCAACAATGGTATCGACGCGCTGACGCTGTATGCTTTTAGTAGCGAAAACTGGAACCGTCCGGCGCAGGAAGTGAGCGCGCTGATGGAACTGTTTGTGTGGGCGCTGGATAGCGAAGTAAAAAGCCTGCACCGCCATAATGTTCGTTTACGCATTATTGGCGATACCAGCCGGTTTAATGCGCGTTTGCAGGAGCGAATCCGCAAAGCGGAAGCGTTAACCGCCCAGAACAGCGGGCTAACGTTAAATATCGCCGCCAACTACGGTGGGCGCTGGGATATCGTTCAGGGAGTTCGGCATTTAGCTGAGCAAGTGCAGGAAGGGCTGTTGCGCCCGGACGAAATAGATGAAGAGACGCTGAATAAGCAAGTCTGCATGCATGAGCTGGCTCCCGTTGATTTAGTGATTAGGACGGGCGGCGAACATCGCATAAGTAACTTTTTACTTTGGCAAATTGCCTATGCCGAACTTTACTTTACTGATGTTCTTTGGCCTGATTTTGATGAACAAGACTTTGAAGGTGCGCTGAATGCCTTTGCTAATCGAGAGCGTCGTTTCGGTGGTACCGAGCCTGGTGGCGACAAAGCCTGATGGGGGTTGCTTTTGCTGAAGTATCGCCTGATTTCTGCGTTTGTATTGATACCCATTGTTATCGCGGCGCTTTTTTTGCTGCCTCCTGTGGGATTTGCGATTATCACTCTCGCCGTCTGCATGCTCGCCGCGTGGGAATGGGGTCAGCTTAGCGGCTTAACCTCGCGCACACAGCGCGTCTGGCTGGCGGTGCTCTGCGGGCTGCTGTTAGCGCTGATGCTGTTTACGCTGCCGGAGTATCATCACAACGTTCACCAGCCGCTGGTCGAAGGCTCGCTCTGGGCCTCTCTGGTGTGGTGGCTTGCTGCACTGGGGCTGGTGCTGGGTTACCCGGCCTCTGCGGCGCTATGGCGCAACTCTAAGGCGCTGCGCCTGCTGTTTGGCGTTCTCACCATCATTCCCTTCTTCTGGGGCATGCTGGCGCTGCGGGTCTGGCACTATGAGGTCAACCCCTACAGCGGCGCAATCTGGTTGCTCTACGTCATGATCCTTGTCTGGGGCGCGGACTCGGGTGCTTATATGTTTGGCAAACTGTTTGGCAAACATAAGCTGGCACCGAAAGTGTCGCCCGGTAAAACCTGGCAAGGTTTCCTCGGCGGACTGCTGACCGCAGGGATCATCTCCTGGGGCTACGGCGCATGGGCGAACCTTGAAGTGGCGCACTCGACGCTGCTGATCTGCTCTGTGGTGGCCGCGCTTGCTTCGGTACTGGGCGATTTAACCGAGAGCATGTTCAAGCGCGAAGCCGGCATTAAAGATAGTGGTCATCTTATTCCAGGCCACGGCGGTATACTGGATCGCATTGACAGCCTGACGGCGGCGGTTCCCGTATTTGCCTGTCTGTTACTGCTGGTTTTCAGGACGATTTGACGGAAGGTTTTATGCTGAGCATTCTCTGGAATCTGGCGGCGTTCATTATTGCGCTTGGTGTTTTGATCACGGTGCATGAATTTGGCCATTTCTGGGTTGCTCGCCGTTGCGGCGTCCGCGTCGAGCGCTTCTCCATTGGTTTTGGGAAAGCGCTCTGGCGCCGCTTTGATAAACAGGGCACCGAATTCGTTATCGCCCTGATCCCGCTGGGCGGCTACGTCAAAATGCTCGATGAGCGCGTCGAGCCGGTCGCCCCGGAGATGCGCCACTTCGCGTTTAACAATAAAACCGTCGGCCAGCGCGCCGCGGTGATCGCGGCGGGTCCCATCGCCAACTTCATCTTCGCTATCTTCGCTTACTGGCTGGTGTTTATCATCGGCGTTCCTGGCGTTCGCCCGGTAATTGGTGAAATAACGCCCAACTCTATCGCTGCAAGCGCGCAAATTGCACCCGGCACGGAACTTAAAGCCATTGACGGTATCGAAACGCCTGATTGGGATGCAGTGCGCTTACAGCTGGTGTCAAAAATCGGTGACAGTCAGACGACCGTCAGCGTGGCACCTTTCGGCAGTAACAATCGACAGGATAAAGTGCTGGATCTGCGCCACTGGACCTTTGCGCCTGACAAGGATGATCCGGTGATGTCGCTGGGGATTCGGCCGCGCACTGCGCAGCTGGAACCGGTGCTCGCCGAAGTCCAGAGCAGTTCCGCCGCCAGCAAAGCAGGTTTGCAAGCAGGCGACAGGATCGTTAAAGTCGAGGGTCAGCAGTTAACGCAGTGGACGACCTTTGTCACGCTGGTGCGGGACAACCCCGGTAAGGCGTTAGCATTAGAAGTGGACAGGCAGGGGACTCCCTTGTCCGTAACACTGGTACCGGATACGAAACCCGGTAACAAGGCAGAGGGTTTTGCGGGCGTGGTGCCCAAAATTATCCCGCTGCCGGATGAATATAAGACAGTACGCCAGTACGGGCCTTTCAGCGCCATCGCCGAAGCCACGGGTAAAACCTGGCAGTTGATGAAGCTGACGGTCAGTATGTTGGGGAAATTGATCACCGGTGATGTAAAACTGAACAACCTCAGTGGGCCGATCTCTATCGCCCAGGGGGCTGGGATGTCAGCAGAGTTCGGGTTGATTTACTACCTGATGTTCCTCGCTTTGATAAGCGTGAACTTAGGCATTATCAACCTGTTCCCGCTCCCCGTTTTAGACGGCGGACATCTGCTGTTTTTAGCGATTGAGAAGCTGAAAGGCGGACCGGTATCCGAGCGAGTTCAAGACTTTAGTTATCGCATTGGCTCTATTTTGCTGGTGTTGTTAATGGGGCTTGCACTTTTCAATGATTTCTCTCGCTTGTAAGAGAGTTTGTTAGGAAGAACGCATAATAACGATGGCGATGAAAAAGTTGCTCATAGCGTCGCTGCTGTTTAGCAGCGCCACCGTATACGGTGCTGAGGGGTTCGTAGTGAAGGATATTCATTTCGAAGGCCTACAGCGTGTCGCCGTTGGTGCGGCCCTCCTCAGTATGCCAGTACGTCCAGGCGATACGGTGAATGATGAAGACATCAGTAACACCATTCGCGCACTGTTTGCCACTGGCAACTTTGAGGATGTTCGTGTCCTGCGTGATGGCGATACCCTTCTCGTTCAGGTGAAAGAACGCCCGACAATCGCCAGCATCACCTTCTCCGGCAACAAGTCGGTAAAAGATGACATGCTGAAACAGAACCTTGAGGCTTCTGGCGTGCGTGTTGGCGAATCACTGGATCGCACCACCCTCTCCGATATTGAAAAAGGGCTGGAAGATTTCTACTACAGCGTCGGTAAATATAGCGCCAGCGTAAAAGCTGTCGTCACGCCGCTGCCGCGTAACCGCGTCGATCTTAAGCTGGTCTTCCAGGAGGGTGTCTCCGCGCAGATCCAGCAGATCAACATCGTCGGTAACCACGCGTTTTCGACCGAACAACTGATCTCTAACTTCCAGCTGCGCGATGAAGTGCCATGGTGGAACGTGGTCGGCGATCGTAAATACCAGAAGCAGAAGCTGGCGGGCGATCTTGAAACCCTGCGCAGCTACTACCTGGATCGCGGTTATGCCCGTTTCAACATTGATTCGACGCAGGTTAGCCTGACGCCGGACAAAAAAGGCATCTACATTACCGTTAACGTCACCGAAGGCGATCAGTACAAGCTTTCTGGCGTGCAGGTTGCCGGCAATCTGGCGGGCCACTCAGCGGAAATTGAAGGCCTGACCAAAATTCAGCCGGGCGAGCTCTACAACGGCACCAAAGTGACCAAAATGGAAGACGATATTAAAAAGCTTCTGGGTCGCTATGGTTATGCCTATCCGCGCGTGCAGTCTCAGCCTGAGATTAATGACGCTGATAAGACCGTTAAGCTGCATATCAACGTTGATGCGGGTAACCGTTTCTATGTGCGTAAGATCCGCTTTGAAGGCAATGACACCTCGAAAGATACCGTTCTGCGTCGCGAAATGCGCCAGATGGAAGGGGCATGGCTCGGCAGCGATCTGGTCGATCAGGGTAAAGAGCGTCTGAACCGTCTCGGCTACTTTGAAACCGTTGATAGCGAAACGCAGCGTGTTCCGGGCAGCCCGGATCAGGTTGATGTGGTTTACAAAGTCAAAGAGCGTAACACCGGTAGCTTCAACTTTGGTGTTGGTTACGGCACGGAAAGCGGCGTTAGCTTCCAGGTCGGCGTGCAGCAGGATAACTGGTTAGGTACCGGTTACTCTGTTGGCATCAGCGGCACCAAGAACGACTACCAGACCTACTCGGAACTCTCGGTCACCAACCCATACTTCACGGTTGATGGCGTGAGCCTCGGCGGTCGTCTGTTCTACAACGACTTTAAAGCGGACGACGCGGACCTCTCATCCTACACCAACAAAAGTTATGGTCTGGATGGCACGCTCGGGTTCCCGATTAACGAATACAATACGCTGCGCACCGGCTTAGGCTATGTGCACAACAGCCTGTCGAAGATGCAGCCGCAGATCGCGATGTGGCGTTATCTCGATTCCGTGGGGCAGAATGCCAGCACCAGGGATGACAGCAACGGCTACTCGGCGGATGACTTCACCTTCAACTATGGCTGGACGTATAACAACCTTGACCGCGGTTACTTCCCGACGAAAGGTTCACGCGTCAACCTGAACGGTAAAGTGACAATTCCGGGCTCCGATAACGAGTTCTATAAAGTCACTGTCGACACCGCGTCCTACTTCCCGATTGACGACGATCACAAATGGGTGATGCTGGGTCGTACACGTTGGGGCTATGGCGACGGTATCGGTAGCAAAGAAATGCCGTTCTATGAGAACTTCTATGCAGGTGGTTCCAGCACCGTGCGCGGCTTCCAGTCCAATAACATTGGTCCGAAAGCGGTCTACTACGGCGGCAGCGGTCTGGAAAACTGTAACACTACCACGTCGAAATTCTGTAAGTCTGACGATGCGGTGGGCGGTAACGCAATGGGCGTTGTCAGCGCCGAGCTGATCACACCAACGCCGTTTATCAGCGAGAAGTATGCTAACTCTGTACGCACCTCCTTCTTCTGGGATGCGGGCAGCGTTTGGGATACGAACTGGCAAAATACCGCGGAGATGAAAGCGCTGGGTATTCCGGATTATAGCGATCCGAGCAATATCCGCATGTCTGCCGGTATCGCACTACAATGGATGTCCCCATTGGGGCCGTTGGTCTTCTCCTACGCCCAGCCGTTTAAAAAGTACGATGGAGACAAAGCGGAGCAGTTCCAGTTTAACATCGGTAAAACCTGGTAACGCCGCACTGCAACGGAATGCGCAAGCAGTGTAGTGATGGCTGCGGCTTCGAAGAAGCCCAGCCTCGCAAAGAGCTGTACCTCCGGGTACAAACGGGATGGTAAGGAGTTAATTGTGAAAAAGTTGTTATTAGCTGCAGGTTTAAGTCTGGCAATGGCCGCGTCGGCTCAAGCTGCTGACAAAATTGCGATTGTTGATATGGGTAACCTGTTACAGCAGGTCGCACAGACTTCCGGCGTTTCTCAGACCATGAAAAACGAATTCGGCGGCCGTGCCAACGAACTGCAGAGCATGGAGTCCGACCTGCAAGCAAAAGCACAGCGTTTGCAGCGCGACGGTTCTACCATGAAAGCGAGCGAGCGCAGCAAGCTGGAAAAAGATATCACTTCCGGTCGCCAGGCATTCGCTCAGAAAGCGCAGGCTTTTGAGCAGGATCAGGCTCGCCGCTCTAACGAAGAGCGCGGCAAGCTGGTCACCCGCATCCAGTCCGCAGTGAAGAAAGTCGCTGCCGATCAGGGTGTGGATCTGGTTATCCCTGCCAATGCCGTTATTTACAACAGCAATGATGTGAAAGACATCACCGCTGATGTACTGAAACAGGTTAAATAAGTAATGCCTTCAATTCGACTCGCTGATTTAGCTCAGCAGTTGGATGCAGAATTACACGGTGATGGCGATATCGTCATCACCGGCGTTGCGTCCATGCAATCTGCCGAAGCAGGTCACATCACTTTCATGGTAAATCCTAAATACCGTGAACACCTGGCCGCATGCCAGGCCTCTGCCGTTGTAATGACGCAGGACGATCTTCCTTTTGCCCACAGCGCCGCACTGGTCGTGAAGAACCCCTATCTGACCTACGCGCGTATGGCACAAATTCTTGATACCACGCCGCAGCCTGCGCAGAACATCGCGCCGGGGGCCGTTATCGATCCGACCGCGACGCTGGGCAGCAATGTCTCTATCGGCGCGAACGCGGTGATTGAATCCGGGGTGACCCTTGGCGATAACGTCGTGATCGGCCCGGGCTGCTTCGTGGGGAAAAATACGAAAATTGGCGCAGGATCGCGTCTTTGGGCCAACGTTTCTATTTACCATGAGATTGAGATCGGTGAGAACTGCCTGGTTCAATCGGGGACGGTAATAGGTTCGGACGGCTTTGGTTATGCTAACGATCGCGGAAATTGGGTGAAAATCCCACAACTTGGTCGCGTAATTATCGGCAATAACGTCGAGATTGGCGCATGTACCACCATCGACCGCGGCGCGCTTGACGACACCCGTATCGGTAACGGCGTAATTATTGATAACCAGTGTCAGATTGCACATAACGTTGTGATTGGCGACAATACCGCCGTTGCCGGTGGCGTCATCATGGCAGGCAGCCTGAAAATTGGCCGCTACTGCATGATTGGCGGAGCCAGCGTAATCAACGGGCATATGGAAATTTGCGACAAGGTTACGGTAACGGGGATGGGTATGGTGATGCGTCCTATCACTGAGCCAGGCATTTATTCTTCCGGCATTCCGTTACAACCCAATAAAACGTGGCGAAAAACCGCAGCCCTGGTGATGAATATCGACGAGATGAGTAAGCGTTTGAAAGCTGTCGAGCGCAAGATAAATCAACAAGACGAGTAATTCATTCACCTGACGCTTGTACACAAAAGCGTTCGGGTTAACAGAAAAAGCGACAAAACGCCTCTGCAACTCGACGCATAAAGTGTATATACTCCCCGGCCTGTTGGCGTTCTCAGGAATGCCGCGGGCCGTGTTATTATTGCTTTTTTGTATATTTAGACAGGAAGAGTATTTTGACTACTGACACTCATACTCTGCACATTGAAGAGATCCTGGAGCTTCTGCCGCACCGCTACCCGTTCTTACTGGTAGATCGTGTGCTGGATTTTGAAGAGGGTCGTTTTCTGCGCGCAGTCAAAAATGTTACGGTAAACGAACCGTTTTTCCAGGGCCACTTCCCTGGCAAACCGATTTTCCCGGGCGTGCTGATCCTCGAAGCAATGGCGCAGGCAACCGGTATTCTGGCGTTTAAAAGCGTTGGTAAACTGGAACCGGGTGAGCTGTACTACTTCGCCGGCATCGACGAAGCGCGCTTTAAGCGCCCGGTTGTGCCTGGCGATCAGATGATCATGGAAGTCACTTTCGAGAAAACGCGCCGTGGCGTGACCCGCTTTAAAGGGGTTGCTATGGTTGACGGTAAAGTTGTTTGTGAAGCTACTATGATGTGTGCACGTAGCCGGGAGGCCTGATACGTGATTGATAAAACCGCCTTTATTCATCCTACCGCCATTGTTGAAGAGGGTGCCGTCATTGGCGCCAACGTTCATATTGGCCCGTTTTGTATTGTGGGACCTCACGTCGAAATCGGCGAAGGTACCGTACTGAAATCTCACGTTGTTGTTAACGGCCACACCAAAATCGGTCGTGATAACGAGATTTATCAGTTCGCCTCCATCGGTGAAGTGAACCAGGATCTTAAATATGCTGGCGAGCCGACCCGTGTGGAAATTGGCGATCGCAACCGCATTCGCGAAAGCGTCACCATCCATCGTGGCACAGTACAGGACGCTGGACTGACGAAGGTGGGCAGCGATAACTTACTGATGATCAACTCACACGTTGCGCATGACTGCATTATCGGTAACCGCTGCATCCTCGCGAATAATGCAACGCTGGGCGGCCACGTCACAATCGGTGATTTTGCGATCATCGGTGGTATGACGGCGGTTCACCAGTTCTGCATTATTGGCGAGCACGTAATGGTTGGTGGCTGCTCCGGCGTCGCGCAGGACGTACCTCCTTATGTCATTGCTCAGGGCAACCATGCCACGCCGTATGGCGTGAACATCGAAGGCCTGAAACGCCGTGGCTTCAGCCGTGAAGCGCTTGTGGCTATCCGTAACGCGTACAAATTGCTCTATCGCAGCGGTAAAACGCTCGACGAAGCAAAACCGGAGATTGCCGAGCTTGCCGCGAAGCACCCGGAAGTTGATGCGTTTATGCAGTTCTTTGAGCGCTCGACGCGTGGCCTGATCCGTTAATGGTCGACAAGCGTCCGCTTACGATAGCCCTTGTCGCCGGAGAAACCTCCGGCGATATTCTTGGTGCCGGTCTTATCCGTGCACTGAGAACGCGCGTGCCCAACGCCCGATTTGTCGGCGTTGCCGGCCCGCGTATGCAGGCTGAAGGGTGTGAAGCCTGGTATGAGATGGAAGAGCTGGCGGTGATGGGGATCGTCGAAGTGCTTGGCCGTCTGCGTCGCCTGCTGCATATCCGTGCTGATTTGACCCGTCGATTCAGCGAACTGCAACCCGATGTGTTTGTCGGGATTGATGCGCCGGACTTTAACATTACCCTTGAGGGTAATTTAAAAAAACGCGGCATCAAAACGATTCACTACGTCAGCCCGTCAGTCTGGGCGTGGCGACAAAAGCGCGTTTTCAAAATTGGTAAAGCCACCGATCTGGTGCTGGCATTTCTCCCTTTCGAAAAAGCGTTTTACGACCAGTTTAACGTGCCATGCCGCTTTATCGGGCACACCATGGCTGATGCCATGCCTCTCGATCCCGATAAAAATGCGGCGCGCGCGCACCTGGGGATTAGCCCGCAGGCGCGCTGCCTGGCGCTGCTGCCCGGCAGCCGTGGTGCAGAAGTCGAGATGCTCAGCGCCGACTTTTTGCGTACCGCGCAGCTGCTGCGTGAGCGCTACCCGGAGCTGGAAGTGGTGGTTCCGCTGGTCAATGCGAAACGCCGCGAGCAGTTTGAGCAGATCAAAGCGCAAGTCGCGCCTGATTTGACGGTGCATCTGCTTGATGGCCAGGCGCGGGAAGCGATGATCGCCTCCGATGCCGCGCTGCTGGCCTCCGGCACTGCGGCGCTGGAGTGCATGCTGGCGAAATGCCCGATGGTGGTCGGCTACCGTATGAAGCCCTTCACCTTCTGGCTGGCGAAACGGCTGGTGAAAACGCCCTATGTTTCCCTGCCAAACCTGCTCGCCGGGCGCGAAGTGGTTAAAGAGCTGTTGCAGGAAGAGTGCCAGCCGCAGGCGCTGGCAGCCGCACTGGAACCGCTGCTGGCGAACAGTGAAACCCGCCATGAAATGCATGACCTGTTTCGCGAGCTACATCAGCGCATCCGCTGTAATGCCGATGAGCAGGCGGCGGACGCGGTACTGGAGTTAGCAAAATGATTGAGTTTGTCTATCCGCACACGCATCTTGTTGCGGGTGTGGATGAAGTAGGGCGCGGCCCGCTGGTGGGCGCGGTCGTGACGGCGGCGGTGATCCTCGATCCTGCACGGCCAATTGTGGGTCTCAACGACTCCAAAAAACTCTCCGAAAAACGCCGTTTGTCGCTCTACGCTGAGATTAAAGAGAAAGCGCTGGCCTGGAGTCTCGGCCGCGCGGAGCCGCACGAGATCGATGAGCTTAATATCCTGCACGCCACGATGCTGGCGATGCAGCGCGCAGTCGCCGGGCTTGCTATCACGCCGGAGTATGTGCTGATTGACGGCAACCGTTGCCCGGCGCTTGCCATGCCATCCATGGCGGTGGTGAAAGGCGACAGCCGCGTGGCGGAAATCAGCGCGGCGTCGATTATCGCCAAAGTCACGCGCGACGCCGAAATGGCCGCGCTGGATGCGATCTTCCCGCAATATGGCTTTGCACAACATAAAGGCTATCCCACGGCTTTTCATCTGGAAAAGCTGACGGAGCATGGCGCAACCGAGCATCACCGACGCAGCTTTGCGCCGGTCAGGCGCGCGTTGGGCGTCGTCTCCTGACTCTTAAGAACGTGAAACTACAGGCTGGAATTGAATAATGGCTGAACCACGTTTCGTACACCTGCGGGTGCATAGCGACTACTCCATGATTGACGGGCTGGCGAAAACCGGGCCGCTGGTGAAGAAGGCGGCCGCCCTTGGCTCGCCCGCGCTGGCGATCACCGATTTTACCAACCTCTGCGGTCTGGTGAAGTTCTACGGAACGGCGCACGGCGCCGGGATCAAGCCCATCGTCGGCGCTGACTTCCACGTGCAGTGCGATCTGATTGGTGACGAGTTGACGCAGCTTACCGTCCTCGCCGCCAACAATACCGGCTACCAGAACCTGACGCTGCTGATTTCTCGCGCCTACCAGCGCGGCTACGGCGCGGCGGGACCTTATATCGATCGCGACTGGCTAATCGAGCTTAACGAAGGGCTGATCCTGCTTTCCGGCGCGCGAATGGGCGACGTCGGCAAAAGCCTGCTGCGCGGTAACAGCGCGCTGGTGGAGCAGTGCCTCGATTTCTATAAAACCCATTTCCCGGATCGCTACTATCTGGAGCTGATCCGCACCGGTCGTCAGGACGAAGAGAACTACCTGCACGCGGCTGTCGCGCTGGCGGAAGCGCAGGGGTTGCCGGTTGTCGCCACCAACGACGTCCGCTTCCTCGAAGAGGGCGACTTTGACGCCCATGAAATTCGCGTCGCCATCCACGACGGCTTTACCCTCGACGATCCCAAACGCCCGCGTAACTACTCGCCGCAGCAATATATGCGCAACGAAGAGGAGATGTGCGAACTCTTCTCCGATATTCCGGAAGCGCTGGAAAACAGCGTCGAAATTGCTAAACGCTGTAACGTTACCGTGCGCCTCGGCGAGTACTTCCTGCCGCAGTTCCCGACCGGGGATATGACCACTGAAGATTTTCTGGTCGCGAAATCGAAAGAGGGGCTGGAAGAGCGACTCGAATTCCTCTTCCCCGATCCGGCAGTGCGCGCCGAGAAACGCCCGCCTTACGATGAGCGCCTTGATATTGAGCTCCAAGTTATCAACCAGATGGGCTTCCCGGGCTACTTCCTGATCGTTATGGAGTTTATCCAGTGGTCGAAAGATAACGGCGTGCCCGTCGGGCCTGGCCGTGGTTCCGGTGCCGGTTCGCTGGTCGCCTATGCGCTGAAGATCACCGATCTCGATCCGCTGGAGTTTGACCTGCTGTTCGAACGTTTCCTTAACCCCGAACGTGTCTCGATGCCCGACTTCGACGTCGACTTCTGCATGGAGAAACGTGACCAGGTGATCGAGCACGTGGCGGATATGTATGGCCGCGACGCGGTGTCGCAGATCATCACCTTTGGTACCATGGCGGCGAAAGCGGTTATCCGCGACGTTGGCCGCGTGTTGGGCCACCCCTATGGCTTTGTCGACCGTATCTCCAAGCTGGTGCCGCCCGATCCGGGCATGACGCTGGCAAAAGCCTTTGAAGCAGAGCCGCAGCTGCCGGAGATTTACGAAGCCGACGAAGAGGTGCGGGCGCTGATTGACATGGCGCGCAAGCTGGAAGGGGTCACGCGTAACGCCGGTAAACACGCCGGTGGCGTGGTGATTGCGCCAACCAAAATTACTGACTTTGCACCACTTTACTGCGATGAAGCCGGCCAGCATCCGGTTACCCAGTTTGATAAGAACGATGTGGAATACGCGGGCCTGGTGAAGTTCGACTTCCTCGGCCTGCGTACGCTGACCATCATCAACTGGGCGCTGGAGATGATCAACGCCCGGCGCGAGAAGCAGGGCGAGCCGCCGCTGGATATCGCCGCCATTCCGCTTGAAGACAAGAAGAGCTTCGACATGCTGCAACGCTCGGAGACCACGGCGGTCTTCCAGCTTGAATCCCGCGGCATGAAGGATCTGATTAAGCGTCTGCAGCCGGACTGCTTCGAAGATATGATCGCCCTGGTGGCGCTGTTCCGCCCCGGTCCGCTGCAGTCGGGCATGGTAGATAACTTTATCGACCGTAAGCACGGACGCGAAGAGATCTCCTACCCGGACGTGCAGTGGCAGCACGAGAGCCTCAAGCCGGTGCTGGAGCCGACCTACGGCATTATCCTGTATCAGGAACAGGTAATGCAGATTGCCCAGGTGCTCTCCGGTTATACCCTCGGCGGCGCGGATATGCTGCGTCGTGCGATGGGTAAGAAGAAGCCGGAAGAGATGGCCAAGCAGCGCTCCATTTTTGAAGATGGCGCGAAGAAAAACGGTATCGATGGCGAGCTGGCGATTAAAATCTTTGACCTGGTAGAGAAATTCGCCGGGTATGGATTTAACAAATCGCACTCCGCCGCCTATGCTTTGGTTTCCTATCAGACCCTGTGGCTGAAAGCGCACTATCCGGCCGAGTTTATGGCGGCGGTAATGACTGCCGATATGGACAACACCGAGAAAGTGGTCGGGCTGGTGGACGAGTGCTGGCGCATGGGGCTGAAGATCCTGCCGCCGGACATTAACTCCGGGCTCTACCACTTCCACGTCAACGACGATGGCGAGATCGTCTACGGCATTGGTGCGATCAAAGGCGTGGGCGAAGGGCCGATTGAAGCGATCATCGAAGCGCGTAACAACGGCGGCTATTTCCGTGAGCTGTTCGATCTCTGCGCGCGCACCGATATCAAAAAGCTCAACCGCCGGGTGCTGGAAAAGCTGATTATGTCCGGGGCGTTCGACCGCCTTGGCCCGCACCGCGCCGCGCTGATGAACTCGCTGGGCGATGCGCTCAAAGCGGCCGATCAGCACGCGAAAGCGGAGGCGATCGGCCAGGCGGATATGTTCGGCGTGCTGGCGGAAGAGCCGGAGCAGATTGAGCAATCCTACGCCAGCTGCCAGCCGTGGCCGGAGCAGGTTCAGCTTGAGGGCGAGCGGGAGACGCTAGGGCTTTACCTGACGGGCCACCCGATCAACCAGTATTTAAAAGAGATAGAGCGCTATGTCGGAGGCTACAGGCTGAAAGACATGCATCCGACCGAACGTGGGAAGGTCACCACGGCGGCCGGGCTCGTCATTGCTGCGCGGGTTATGGTCACCAAGCGCGGCAATCGTATCGGCATCTGTACGTTGGATGACCGTTCCGGGCGTCTTGAAGTGATGTTGTTCACTGACGCGCTGGATAAATACCAGCAGCTGCTGGAAAAAGACCGCATACTCATCGTCAGCGGACAGGTCAGCTTTGATGACTTCAGCGGTGGGCTTAAAATGACCGCCCGTGAAGTCATGGACATTGACGAGGCCCGTGAAAAATATGCCCGCGGGCTTGCTATATCGCTGACGGACAGGCAAATTGATGACCAGCTTTTAAACCGACTCCGTCAGTCTCTGGAACCCCACCGTTCGGGAACCATTCCAGTACATCTCTATTACCAGAGGACGGATGCGCGCGCGCGGTTACGCTTTGGCGCAACCTGGCGTGTCTCTCCGAGCGATCGTTTACTTAACGATCTGCGTGGCCTCATTGGTTCGGAGCAGGTGGAACTGGAGTTTGACTAATACAGGAATACTATGAGTCTGAATTTCCTTGATTTCGAACAGCCGATTGCTGAGCTGGAAGCGAAAATCGATTCTCTGACCGCCGTTGGCCGTCAGGATGAAAAACTGGATATTAACATCGACGAAGAGGTGCATCGTCTACGTGAAAAGAGCGTAGAGCTGACACGTAAAATCTTTGCCGATCTCGGTGCCTGGCAGGTTGCACAGTTAGCCCGCCATCCGCTGCGTCCATACACCCTGGATTATGTCCGCCTGGCGTTCGACGAATTTGACGAGCTGGCCGGCGACCGCGCCTATGCTGACGATAAAGCTATCGTTGGCGGCATCGCGCGTCTGGATGGACGCCCGGTGATGATCATTGGTCATCAGAAAGGCCGTGAAACGAAAGAGAAGATTCGCCGCAACTTCGGTATGCCAGCGCCGGAAGGGTATCGTAAAGCGCTGCGTCTGATGGAGATGGCGGAACGCTTTAACATGCCGATCATCACTTTCATCGACACGCCGGGTGCTTATCCGGGCGTGGGCGCGGAAGAGCGCGGCCAGTCTGAAGCGATTGCCCGCAACCTGCGTGAAATGTCTCGCCTGAGCGTGCCGGTTATCTGTACCGTGATTGGTGAAGGCGGCTCCGGCGGCGCGCTGGCGATTGGCGTTGGCGACAAGGTCAATATGCTGCAGTACAGCACCTACTCGGTGATCTCGCCGGAAGGTTGCGCTTCGATCCTGTGGAAAAGCGCGGACAAAGCACCGCTGGCGGCCGATGCGATGGGCATCATTGCACCGCGTCTGAAAGAGCTGAAACTGATCGACTCTATCATTCCGGAACCGCTGGGCGGCGCACACCGCAACCCGGAAGCCATTGCCGCTTCGCTGAAAGCGCAGCTGCTGGCAGATCTCGCCGATCTGGAAGGGCTGAGCAAAGACGATCTGCGCAACCGCCGCTACCAGCGTCTGATGAGCTACGGCTACGCCTGATAGCGAAACGCTGTGTAAAACGCGATAATGAGCCGCACCCCGGGTGCGGCTTTTTTTATACCTGCTGTTTACCTCAACTATGCTTAGCTAAGGTTTTTAACGGAGGTAGTTGTGAATATTATTGCCATCATGGGACCCCATGGCGTTTTCTACAAAGATGAGCCGATTAAGGAGCTGGAACAGGCCTTACAGGCGCAGGGTTTTCAGATCATCTGGCCGAGAAACAGCACCGACTTACTGAAATTTATCGAACACAACCCCCGCATCTGCGGCGTGATCTTTGACTGGGACGAGTACAACCTCGACCTGTGCTGCGAGATCAACCAGCTTAACGAATACCTCCCGCTCTACGGTTTTATCAACACCCACTCGACGATGGATGTCAGCGCCCAGGATATGCGCATGGCGCTGTGGTTCTTCGAATATGCGCTGAGCGTGGCGGATGATATTGCGACGCGCATCGCGCAATACACCAAAGAGTACCTGGAAAACATTACGCCGCCCTTTACCCGGGCGCTGTTTACCTACGTTAAAGAGGGGAAGTACACCTTCTGTACGCCAGGGCATATGGCGGGCACCGCTTACCAGAAAAGCCCGGTCGGCTGTCTCTTCTATGACTTCTTCGGCGGCAATACGCTGAAAGCGGATGTCTCGATCTCGGTGACGGAGCTCGGATCGCTGCTCGATCACACCGGCCCGCATCTTGAGGCGGAAGAGTATATCGCCCGCACTTTTGGCGCAGAGCAGAGCTATATGGTGACGAACGGCACCTCCACCTCGAATAAGATTGTCGGCATGTACGCCGCACCGACCGGCAGTACGCTGCTTATCGACCGTAACTGCCACAAATCCCTGGCTCACCTGCTGATGATGAGCGATGTCACGCCGCTGTGGCTGAAACCGGGGCGCAACGCGCTGGGCATTCTCGGCGGTATTCCGCGCCGCGAATTTACCTCAGCCAGTATCGAGCAGAAGATCGTCGCCACGCCAGGCGCAAGCTGGCCGGTGCATGCGGTGATCACCAACTCCACCTATGACGGCCTGCTCTACAACACCGACTGGATCAAGAAGACGCTGGATGTGCCGTCGATTCACTTCGACTCCGCCTGGGTTCCCTATACCAACTTCCATCCGATCTACGCCGGTAAGAGCGGCATGAGCGGCGAGCGCGTACCGGGGAAAGTCTTTTATGAAACCCAGTCGACGCACAAAATGTTGGCCGCTTTCTCGCAGGCATCGCTGATTCATATCAAAGGTGAGTATGACGAAGATGCCTTCAACGAAGCCTTTATGATGCATACCACCACCTCGCCAAGTTACCCGCTGGTCGCCTCTATCGAAACGGCGGCGGCGATGTTACGCGGCAACCCCGGCAAGCGGCTGATTAACCGCTCTGTAGAGCGCGCGCTCCACTTCCGCAAAGAGGTACAGCGGCTGAAAGAGGAGGCCGATGGCTGGTTCTTTGATATCTGGCAGCCGGAAGAGATTGATGAAGCGGAGTGCTGGCCGGTAGCGCCCGGCGCGGATTGGCACGGTTTTCGCGAAGCCGATGAGGATCATATGTTCCTCGATCCGGTGAAGGTGACGATCCTGACCCCGGGTATGGATGAGGTCGGCAATATGGGCGACGAAGGGATCCCGGCAGCGCTGGTGGCGAAGTTCCTTGATGAGCGCGGCGTAGTGGTAGAGAAAGCCGGGCCCTATAATCTGCTGTTTCTCTTCAGTATCGGTATTGATAAAACGCGGGCGATGGGCCTGCTGCGCGGCCTGATGGAGTTTAAGCGCGCCTACGATCTCAACTTGCGGGTGCGCAATATGCTGCCGGATCTCTACGCAGAAGATCCCGACTTCTACCGCAATATGCGCATTCAGGATCTGGCGCAGGGGATCCATAAGCTGATCCGCCAGCACGATTTGCCGCGCCTGATGTTGCAGGCCTTCGACGTGTTGCCGGAGATGAAGCTAACGCCGCATCAGGCGTGGCAGCGACAGGTGCGTGGCGATGTCGAAACGGTGGCGCTGGAAGCGTTAATCGGCCGTGTTTCCGCCAATATGATCCTGCCTTATCCGCCGGGCGTGCCGCTGGTGATGCCGGGCGAGATGATCACAGAGCAGAGCCGGGCAGTGCTCGATTTCCTGCTGATGCTCTGTGCCATTGGCCGCCACTATCCGGGATTCGAAACGGATATTCACGGTGCAAAACGGGACGAAGAGGGGTGTTATTACGTCAGAGTCCTAAAAACGCGCTGAATGGTTGCGGGCGTTTCGCGGCGGGCGTAACGTTCTGGCATCAAAAAAAGGAGAGATTATGCTGGGTTTAAAACAGGTTCACCATATCGCCATCATTGCGACGGATTATGCGAAGAGCAAAGCCTTCTACTGCGACATCCTCGGCTTTACGCTGCTCAGTGAAGTCTATCGCGAAGCGCGCGACTCATGGAAAGGCGATCTGGCGCTTAACGGGCAGTACGTTATCGAGCTTTTCTCCTTTCCGTTCCCGCCCGCGCGCCCCAGCCGGCCGGAAGCCTGCGGGCTGCGCCACCTGGCGTTCAGCGTCGATGATATTGATCGGGCGGTTGCCCACCTCACCGCGCACGGCGTGGCGTGTGAAGAGATTCGCATCGACCCTTGCACCGATAAACGCTTCACCTTTTTTAACGATCCCGATGGCCTGCCGCTGGAGCTTTACCAGCAGTAAGGCTTGCCACTTCTGTGAATGCCCGGTAACGTGCCGGGCATTGTTCCCGTGTTAACACTCACTATGACCACGCCACTGCTTCTCTCGTTGCCGACCGAATCACGCCAGTTTCTGGTGGCGTTCAGCGGCGGGTTAGACTCCACCGTTTTGCTGCATCAACTGCGGCTCTGGCGTGAAGATCGCCCCGATGTGCAGCTGCGCGCAATTCATGTGCATCATGGTTTAAGCCCGAATGCCGATCGCTGGGCGGCGCACTGCGAATCACTGTGTGAGAGCTGGCAGATCCCGCTATTAACCGTTCGCGTCACGCTGGTGGATGAGGGGAAGGGGATTGAGGCGCAGGCGCGTACCGCCCGCTATCAGGCGTTTCGTGAAGCGCTACTGCCGGGTGAAGTGCTTGTCACCGCGCAGCATCTCGACGATCAATCTGAAACGGTGCTGTTAGCGCTTAAACGTGGCAGCGGGCCGGCAGGGCTGGCCGCGATGCCGCAGAGCCTGCCGTTTGGCGATACGCAGCTGATCCGCCCGTTGCTCAACCAGAGCCGGGCGTCGCTTGAGCAGTGGGCGCGCGATCATCACCTCAGCTGGATCGAGGATGAGAGCAACGCCGACACGCGCTTCGATCGCAACTTCCTGCGCAAGGCAATTCTTCCTCTGTTAAACGCCCGCTGGCCGCACTTTGCCGATGCGGCGGCGCGCAGTGCCGCGCTTTGCGGCGAACAGGAACAGTTACTCGATGAACTGCTGGCGGAGTCGTTATCAACAGTGACCACGGCAGAGGGGGCGCTGACGATTGCGCCTCTCACCGCTTACAGCGATGCGCGGCGGCGAGCGCTTTTGCGCCGCTGGCTGTCGGAGCGCGGTGCGATGATGCCTTCGCGGGCGATGCTCGATCGCCTGTGGCAGGAGGTGGCGCTCGCCCGGGAAGATGCGGTGCCGTGCCTGCGCGTTGGCGACGATGAGGTGCGGCGCTATCAGGGGTGTTTATGGTGGGTGAAACGCACCGCGCATCCGCGTGATGCCGAGCTTGCCTGGCCTGCGCCTTTTGCCACGCTCACTTTGCCGCCGGGATTGGGAACGCTGTCGTTGGCCTCTTGCGGTGATTTACGCGCGCCCGCTATCGATGAAGTGGTTTCGGTGCGCTTTCAGGCGTCTGGCTTGATCCACATTGTGGGTCGTCACGGCGGGCGGAAGCTGAAAAAAATCTGGCAGGAGCTGGGCGTTCCCCCGTGGCAGCGCGATGCCACGCCGCTGCTCTTTTATGGCGATACGCTGATTGCGGCGGCCGATCGGTTTGTAACGCGGGAAGGGGAAAAAGAGGCGGGGCAAACGGGCGTGCGTCTGGTGTGGCAAAGATAGCGGGCAGCGACGCTGCCCGCGGTGTTCAGGACTCGCTCACCACAACGGTGCCGATTTCGGGATGGCTGAAGCTGGCGATTCTGTCCAGACGCAGTTCACGGGTCTCCCCGGCGGCGTCAATCACCAGATACTCAACGTTTTTACGCAACAGCAGATCGTTCGCTTTGGCGCTGAGAACCTCGCCATCTTTCATTTCCAGCTTCAATAAAAGATGATGCTGGCAGGCGAGTTCAAGATTGTCATAATCATCACAATTGATGGGTTGATAGGCATCATTTATTGACATAATCGCTCACCAGTAAGTTCGCGGCAGCATAGGCTGCCTTATCCCTGACCGACTCTGAAAGGGTGTCATCCGACGCCATTTCATTCAAGACCTTCAATACGCACCCCAGCGCGTCCGGGATATACCCTACATCTCCGCTGGCGATTTCCGCATAACGTTTGCGCACTAGCTCACAATAATTATCCACATCACCTCCTGCCAGTCTCCCGGCTTTACTGTGAGATAACACTAAGCCTACGAAGTTAACCTCTCTTTAGCAAGGTGACTATACCATAGCTTGTTTACCATTATCAGAGTGATGAATAACGCTCGCGGCAAGAGATAACAGCGCTTTATGCTTATTTTCGCTACAATGGCGGCCATTTTATGAAGGAGGATGTAATGGCGTTAAAAGCGACAATTTATAAGGCGACGGTAAATGTGGCCGATCTGGATCGGAACCAGTTTTTAGACGCCGCCCTGACGCTGGCCCGTCATCCTTCCGAAACGCAGGAGCGCATGATGCTGCGCCTGCTGGCCTGGATAAAGTATGCCGACGAGCGTTTGCAGTTTACGCGCGGGCTGAGCGCTGATGATGAGCCGGAAGCGTGGCTGCGCAACGACTACCTGGGGATCGATCTGTGGATCGAGCTCGGCCTGCCCGATGAAAAGCGGCTGAAGAAGGCGTGTAACCAGGCAAAAGAGGTGGCGCTCTTTACCTATAACTCACGGGCGGCGAATATCTGGTGGCAGCAAAACCAGGCGCGCTGCGCAACCTTCAGCAATTTAAGTATCTGGTATCTGGATGACGCACAGCTGGCAGCGCTCAGCGCATTTGCCGACGATCGCACTATGAATCTGCAGGCGACGCTGCAGGATGGCGCAATCTGGCTCTCTGATGCCACGCAAAACGTGGAGTTCCATTTTGAAACCTGGCAGCAACCATGATTGAGATCTCCCGCTCCGTCTCGCTGCCTGAGGATGAGCTGGATATCACCGCCGTGCGCTCGCAGGGTGCGGGCGGCCAGCACGTCAACAAAAGCTCAACCGCTATTCATCTGCGTTTTGACATTCGCGCCTCCAGCCTGCCAGAGTATTACAAGGCGCGCCTGCTGGAAGCGTCGCACCATTTGATAAGCCAGGATGGCTGGATCGTTATCAAAGCGCAGGAGTACCGCAGCCAGGAGATGAATCGCGAAGCGGCGATAGCCCGCCTGGTGGCGCTGATTAAAGAGTTAACCGTAGTGCAGAAAAGCCGCCGGGCCACGCGCCCGACCCGCGCCTCGAAAGAGCGGCGGTTATCGACGAAGTCACAAAAGTCGACGGTCAAATCTCTGCGCGGCAAAGTCCGTCGCCATGACGGCGGATAAACAGAAAGAGAACAAGCATAAGGAAACGAGTGTGAACAGAGCGATTTTAGCCGTTGCGGCAGGGTGTACCCTCTTTGCCCTTTTCGGCTGTAATAACCGTAACGAGACCGAGATGGTGCAGCCGACCCAGGTCGAAGAGCTGAAACCGATGCAGCAGAGCTGGCGCGGTGTGTTGCCCTGCGCGGATTGTGAAGGTATTGAAACCTCGCTGTTTCTGCAAAAAGATGGCAGTTGGGTAATGAACCAGCGTTACCAGGGCGGGAAAGCACCATCGGTATTCGGCACCTATGGCAACTGGGCGCGCACGGCGGACAAATTAGTCCTTACCGATAGCCAGGGCGACAAGACCTATTTCCGTGCGAAGGGTGAAGCGCTGGAGATGCTGGATCAGGAGGGCAACCCTATTGAGTCGTCGCTCAACTACACCCTGCAGCCGGTAAAAGCGCCACTGCCAACCACGCCAATGGCGATGCGCGGCATGTATAAATATATGGCGGATGCGGCGGTCTTTACCGATTGCGCGACCGGAAAAGAGGTGGCGGTGGCCAGCAACGCGCAGCTTGAGCGCGATTATGCGGCGGCGCGCGGCACGGAGCTGAAGCCAATTCTGCTGGTGGTGGAGGGGCATTTTGCGCTGGAGCCGAACCCGGATACCGGTGCGGCGCAGAAAGTGCTGGTGACGAATAACAAAGGCAAATTCAGCGCGGATAAAGGCTGTGATGAGTAGCCTCTGACAGCATAAAAAAAGCCCCGTTAAACGGGGCTTTTTAATTGGCTTAGCCTTTGATGGCTTTTACCAGGTAATCCAGCACATCGCCGGTTTTGATCATCTGCTTCTCGCCGCTGCGACGATATTTGTATTCGATATCGTCATTGTCTAGGTTGCGATCGCCAATCACCACGGTGTGCGGAATGCCGATCAGTTCCATATCAGCAAACATCACGCCCGGACGCTCTTTACGATCGTCCATCAGCACTTCAATGCCCTGCGCGCGCAGATCGGCATAGAGTTTTTCCGCCAGCTCCTGCACACGGTAGGACTTGTGCATATTCATCGGCAGAATGGCAACCTGGAACGGAGCGATAGCGTCCGGCCAGATGATGCCGCGATTGTCGTGGTTCTGCTCAATGGCAGCCGCGACAACGCGCGTCACGCCGATACCGTAGCAGCCCATGGTGAGGATCTGGTTGCGGCCATCTTCACCCTGTACGGCGGCGTTCAGTGCCTCAGAGTATTTGGTGCCGAGCTGGAAGATATGACCCACTTCGATACCGCGTTTGATCAGCAGGGTGCCTTTGCCATCCGGGCTCGGATCGCCCGCCACCACGTTGCGGATGTCCGCCACTTCCGGCGTCGCTATGTCACGATCCCAGTTGATGCCAAAGTAGTGTTTGCCATCAATGTTCGCGCCCGCAGAGAAGTCGCTCATGGCGGCAACGGTACGGTCAATCACTACCGGGATCGGCAGGTTAACCGGGCCGAGCGAACCCGGGCCAGCGTTGACCAGCGCGCGGATTTCCTCTTCGGTGGCGAAGGTCAGCGGGCTGGCAACCTGCGGCAGTTTTTCCGCTTTCACTTCGTTCAACTCGTGATCGCCACGCACCAGTAGCGCAATCAGCGGCGCGCTGGCACCCTCTTCGGCTTTCACCAGCAGGGTTTTAACGGTCTTCTCAATCGGCAGGTTGAACTGCTCTACCAGCTCGGCGATGGTCTTCGCATTCGGCGTATCGACCAGCGTCATCTCCTGCGTTGCAGCCGCGCGTGGCGCTTTCGGTGCCAGCGCTTCGGCAAACTCAATGTTGGCGGCGAAATCGGAGGAGTCAGAGAAGATCACATCATCTTCGCCGCTCTGCGCCAGCACCTGGAACTCATGGGATGCGCTACCGCCGATGGAGCCGGTATCCGCCTGCACCGCGCGGAAATCGAGATCCATACGGCTGAAGATTTTGCTGTACGCGGCGTACATCGCGTCATAAGTCTCTTGCAGCGACTCCTGAGAGGTATGGAAAGAGTAAGCATCTTTCATCAGGAACTCGCGCGAGCGCATCACGCCGAAACGCGGGCGCACTTCATCGCGGAACTTGGTCTGGATCTGGAAGAAGTTCAGCGGCAGCTGTTTGTAGGAGTTCAGCTCGTTGCGGATCAGATCGGTGATCACCTCTTCGTGGGTCGGGCCGAGCACGAACGGGCGCTCGCCGCGATCGACAAAACGCAGCAGTTCCGGACCGTACTGCTCCCAGCGACCGCTCTCTTGCCACAGGTCGGCTGGCTGCACGACCGGCATGGACACCTCAATCGCACCGGCGTTGTTCATCTCTTCACGCACGATGTTTTCGACTTTTTTCAGGACGCGCAGACCGGTCGGCAACCAGGTATACAACCCGGAGGCCAGTTTGCGGATCATCCCGGCGCGTAGCATCAGCTGGTGGCTGATCACTTCGGCGTCGGCAGGCGTCTCTTTCAGAGTAGAGAGCAAGTATTGGCTAGTACGCATGTTGTTACGGTTCCATTTGGACAATTGGAGCAGGCCGGAGGCGGCCTGACACAAAAAAGTGGTTTAGTTTATCAGCCTGGCAGAGATGCCAAAAGAGAGGGGCTCAAAATTAGCGTGGTTCAAGGGCAAACACTTCAAACCCGCCGTCGACAACGCGCCAGCGGACATTCACATCATGCAGCCAGACGGCGTAGGTTTTCCCCGGCTCCTCCTCTTTGCGATAGGCCGGGCGCGGATCCTGTGACAGCACCTCCTGCACAAACGCGGCAAAGTGCGGATAACGTTTCTCCAGCAGGGCGAGCGACGATGCGAGCTCAGCTGTAAAGGTCACGGCGACAGTCGCGGCGGGGGCGTGCTGCGCATAGCTTGCCTGCGCATCGGGCAGCGCTTCTGCAAAGGGGAGATAGGGTTTGATATCGACCACTGGCGTACCATCAACCAGATCGAGGCTGCCGAGTTGCAGGATCACCTGATCTTTATGGCAGCGGATGCCCTTCAGCTCAACCAGCGACATGCCGATGGGGTTGGGGCGAAACGTCGAGCGGGTGGCAAAGACGCCCATGCGGGTGTTGCCGCCGAGGCGCGGGGGCCGCACCGTCGGACGCCAGCCGCCTTCCATCGTCTGATGAAAAACAAACAGCACCCAAAGGTGGCTGAACGCCTCCAGACCGCGAACCGCATCGGGCTGGTTGTAAGGCGTCAGCAAGTGAAGTTCACCGCCGCCGTGTTTCACCAGGCCTGGCTGGCGCGGGACAGCAAACTTCTCTTTATAGGGTGAGCGAATAACGCCGATTTGCTCGAAAGCAAAATGACTCATTTGTCCGAGATATTCAGGGCAGAGCCGACGCAGAGCGCCTGGCGGTAGCAGCCTGGCGTGCCGCTGGTAACTTCGCAGTTATGCAGCAGGACGGCATTCGCTTTGGCTTTTTTCGAGGCGTTGATCTGCAGGCGTTTACGGGCAGTAGGGATGTTCGGCGGTGAATCCTGGTTGCTGGCCTGGCATGATTCGCCGGTCACTTCACCGAGATCGCGGAACGGCTTGCCGACCAGCTCTTCTGCGTTAGTAATGATGCGAACGGGAGCGGCGCGCGAGACTTTCGCTTTTTGCGGCTCTGCTTTGGGTTCCGCTGCGTTACTCTGCACGGGTTCGACAGGTGATCTGCTTAGCAACGAACAGCCGCTCAGCGTGAGTGCTAATAGACAGATCGGGAAAGCACGCATAAAAGTATCCTCACAAAAATTTTCTTAACGCCGTATTGAAACAAGGGCGTGCCCAAATGACAAGGCGGGCTTTCGCCCGCCCTGAATGATATTACAGACTGATGAGATTACCAGCCTTTCACCGCGCCGCCGTTAAAGACTTTGTTGGCAGCCTCGCTGACTTCGTCAGAGTGGAACGCCTGCACAAATTTCTTCACGTTTTCCGCGTCTTTATTATCTTCACGCGCAACGATCAGGTTCACGTACGGGGAGTCTTTGTCTTCAACAAAGATGCCATCTTTTTCCGGGGTCAGGCCAATCTGGCTGGCGTAAGTGGTGTTGATCACCGCCAGCGCGATCTGCGCATCGTCCAGTGAGCGCGGCAGCTGCGGGGCTTCCAGCTCAACGATCTTCAGGTTTTTCGGGTTTTCAGTGACGTCCAGCACCGTCGGCATCAGGCCAACGCCATCTTTCAGTTTGATCAGACCCTCTTTCTGCAACAGCAACAGGGCACGGCCAAGGTTGGTCGGATCGTTAGGAACGGCAACCTGAGAGCCATCCTGCAGCTCGGAGATCGCTTTGATTTTTTTCGAGTAGCCAGCGATAGGGTAGACAAAGCTGTTGCCGACCGGCACCAGTTTGAAGCCGCGGTCTTTGATCTGCTGATCGAGGTACGGCTTATGCTGGAAGGCGTTAACGTCGATATCGCCTTTGCTCAGCGCTTCGTTCGGCAGCACGTAGTCGTTAAAGGTGACCAGCTCAACATCGAGGCCATACTTCTCTTTTGCTACTTTCTGCGCCACTTCCGCAACTTGCTGCTCAGCGCCAACAATCACACCGACTTTGATGTGATTCGGATCTTTTTCATCCGGGCCGCAGCCGACCAGCGCCAGGGAGCCGATCAGCGCGCCAACGGCGGCAAAGGTCTTAAAGTTAAAAGCCATCAGTTATTCCTTACTGTCAGAGTCGTTATGTTGTGTAACGTTATTTGTGCGTCACAGCCCGGACGATACGATCGCCCGCGAATTGAATTAAGTAAACCAAAACCACAAGCAATACTAAAACCGTGTTCATCACTAATGGGTTGTAGGTGACATAGCCGTACTGAATACCTAACTGGCCAAGACCGCCCGCGCCAACGGCACCGCCCATCGCCGAGTAACCGACCAGCGTGATAAGGGTAATGGTGGCAGCATTGATCAGCCCCGGCAGCGCTTCCGGCAGCAATACCTTACGGATGATCTGCATCGGCGTGGCGCCCATTGCGCGTGAGGCTTCAATCAGACCTGCCGGCAGTTCAAGCAGGGCGTTCTCTACCATACGGGCGATAAACGGCGCTGCGCCAACGGTCAGCGGCACGATCACCGCGTAAAGGCCGATCGAGGTGCCAACGATGACGCGGGTAAAGGGGATCATCCACACCAGCAGAATAATGAAGGGGATGGAGCGGAAGATATTAACTGTTGCAGAAATCGCGCTATAGAGCGTGAGGTTCTGCATAATCTGACCGGGGCGGGTTACGTAAAGTAATACACCGAACGGCAGGCCGACGGCAAAACCGAGCAGGCCGGAGGCAAAGGTCATAAACAACGTTTCCCAGATGCTGCGGGCGAAGAGCCAAATCATTGCCTCAGACATAACCGAGTACCTCTACTTTTACATGGTGTTCTTGCAGCCAGGCGATGGCCGCCTGCGTATCCTGCGCCGTGCCGTGCATTTCGGTCAGCATAATGCCGAACTTCACGCCGCCGGCGTAATCCATCTGCGCGCTGATAATGTTGTTATTCACATTGAAACGACGGGCGGTTTCCGACAGCAGCGGCGCGTCGACCGACTGGCCGGTAAACTCCATGCGCAGCATCGGTACGCTATCCGCCTGCGGCTCAGGCTGCAGACGCTGTAAATAGTCTTCCGGGATGTCCAGATGCAGGGTCGACTGAATAAACTGCTGCGCCAGCGGCGTTTTCGGATGGGAGAAGACTTCGCTGACGGTATCCTGCTCAATCAATTCGCCGTTGCTGATCACCGCCACGCAGTCGCAGATGCGCTTAACAACGTCCATCTCATGAGTGATCAACAGAATGGTCAGCCCCAGGCGACGGTTAATATCTTTCAATAATTCAAGAATCGAGCGGGTCGTCGCCGGGTCGAGGGCGCTGGTGGCTTCATCGCACAGCAGCACCTTTGGATTGCTGGCTAACGCACGGGCGATGGCGACTCGCTGCTTCTGGCCGCCGGAGAGGTTGGCCGGGTAGCTGTCGTGCTTATCGCCGAGGCCGACCAGATCGAGCAGCTCTTTAACGCGGCGGTTAATCTCTTCGCGCGGGGTGTTATCCAGCTCCAGCGGCAGCGCCACGTTGCCGAACACCGTGCGGGAAGCGAGCAGGTTGAAGTGCTGAAAGATCATGCCGATTTGACGGCGCGCTTTAGTTAATTCCGCTTCAGAGAGCTGGGTCAGATCCTGACCGTCGACCAGCACGCTGCCTTGTGACGGGCGCTCAAGCAGGTTTACGCAGCGAATCAGCGTGCTTTTCCCTGCGCCAGATGCGCCAATCACGCCATAAATTTGGCCAGCAGGTACATGCAGACTGACGTTGTTTAACGCCTGAATTTTGCGGTTTCCCTGCTGGAACACCTTGGTGATATTCGAAAGTTTAATCATTAGATTATTTTTATCGTATAAGAGTGAGCCGTGGCATTTTGTTCTGCCGGTTACGGGAAATAGCCGTAAACAGAGCGGATGGTAAGGCATCCAGACGTCTAAATCAATGTCGCGCTGTTATGATGAGCACTTTCCTGCGTAGCGAAACATGAGATACTACGGCGCAACACGGCCTTTATCAGGAGTAAACCTTTGGCAACTTTAGTACCCGCTATTTTTCTCGATCGTGACGGCACGATTAACATCGATCACGGCTATGTTCATGAGATCGATAACTTCGAGTTTATTGATGGCGTCATTGATGCCATGCGTGAATTAAAAGCGATGGGCTATGCGCTGGTGCTCGTCACCAACCAGTCCGGTATTGCGCGTGGCTTATATAGTGAAGCGCAGTTTGAGACGCTGACCGAATGGATGGACTGGTCTCTTGCCGATCGCGATGTCGATTTTGATGGTATCTACTATTGCCCGCACCATCCTGAGGCGAGCGTAGAGGAGTATCGCCAGGAGTGCGATTGCCGTAAGCCACAGCCGGGCATGCTGATCTCTGCGCGAGACTTCCTGCACATTGATATGGCCGCTTCTTATATAGTGGGCGACAAAATGGAAGATATGCAGGCGGGTGCGGCAGCGAACGTCGGCACGAAAGTGCTGGTGCGTACCGGTAAGCCAGTAACGCCAGAGGCTGAAAAAAGTGCAGATTGGGTGCTAAATAGCCTTGCGGAGCTGCCTGCAGCGATTAAAAAGCACCAAAAATAGCCGTTATGTTGAAAAGATGAGCGGTTGAAATAAAAATGCATTTTTCCGCTTGTCATTCCTCGCAGGCTCCCTATAATGCGCCTCCATCGACACGGCGCTAAGCAAACAACAGCTTGCAGCGACGTTAAGTCGGAAGAGAAAAAATCCTGAAATTCAGGGTTGACTCTGAAAGAGGAAAGCGTAACATACGCCACCTCGCGACAGAGCGCTGAAGCGCGTCGCAACTGCTCTTTAACAATTTATCAGACAATCTGTGTGGGCACTCAGGTGACATGGATTCTTAACGTCGCAAGACGAAAAATGAATACCAAGTCTCACGGGTGAACACGTAATTCATTACGGTTTA
>NZ_JAOTIU010000003.1:0-647824 GCF_029850615.1 Kosakonia sp. HypNH10 | reverse complement strand
TATGGTGAACGGAATCATTCCACCAAAGCCACATGCAAACCCCATTGCCGGATGGCGCGTTACACGCTTATCCGGCCTACGCCGTTGCAGCGGCAACAATTAAACCGGCTGCTCCTCGAGCTGCACCGGCCAGCGGCGGAAAATCACCACCGCCCACACCAGCGCAGCAATCGCCGGGACGGCACCGGCATAACCGATGGTGCTCATTGACCAGTGCAGGCTAACCTGATTGCCCACCAGCGCGCCTGCGCCGATACCGATATTGAAAATCCCGGAAAAGAGCGCCATCGCCACGTCGGTCGCATCCGGTGCCAGCGCCAGCACTTTCACCTGCATGCCGAGGCCAATAATCATAATCGCCACGCCCCAAAACAGGCTCAGCACGGCGAGGGATCTTTCGCTCCCGGCAGCGGGAAGCAGCATCACCAGCGAAATCACCAGCAGCCCGATGGCGCTGCACACCAGCCCGGAGGCGTGACGGTTGCCGAGCTTACCGAACAGCACGCTGCCAATAATTCCCGCACCGCCAAGCAACAGCAGCAGGATAGTCGCGAAATTGGCGCTAAAGCCCGCCACATTCTGCACAAACGGCTCAATATAGCTGTACGCGGTGTAATGGGCGGTGACCACCACCGCCGTCAGCACATAGATGCTGACCAGCGCCGGGCGACGAAACAGCAGCGGCAGGCTTTTCAGCGAGCCGGAGTGCTCGCTGTTGAGCGTCGGCAGCAATTTGACCAGGCAAATCAGCGTCACCAGCGCGCCCATACCAATCACAAAGAAGGTGGTGCGCCAGCCAAAGTACTGCCCGACGATGCGGCCAATCGGCAAGCCGAGCACCATCGCCAGCGCGGTGCCGGTGGCAAGCAGGCTTAACGCCTGGGCGCGTTTTCCCGCGGGAGCCAGACGGATCGCCAGTGAAGCGGTGATCGACCAGAAGATGGCATGCGCAAAGGCAATACCGATACGGCTGATAACCAGCACCTCGAAATTCCACGCCAGGAAGGAGAGGACGTGGCTGGCGATAAACAGCACAAACAGCGCAATCAGCAGTTTTCGCCGCTCAATATGGCTGGTTAGCAGCATAAAGGGCAGTGACATCAGTGCCACCACCCACGCGTAGATGGTCAGCATGATCCCGACCTGCGGGGTCTCCATATCGAAGCTCTGGGCGATATCAGAGAGCAACCCCACCGGCACAAATTCGGTGGTGTTGAAAATAAAAGCGGCAACGGCAAGCGTAACCACCCGTAGCCACGCGACTTTACGTGAAACAGTATTCGTCATCATAAGAGTGCTTTGGGTTGGTTGAAGAGAAGAAGAGGCGAAGATCTTAATGCTTTTGCCGACGGAAAGACAAACTTTTTGTGATGTAGATCTCATTTTTCATTCAGCAAAAAAATAGCGGTTGCGCCGCTGAAAGTTTGCCGTCAGAACAAAAGAAAAGATGAGGAAAAACAATGCAAACAATTGACTTCTATCTGGTCGATGCCTTCAGCGACCACACCTTCGGCGGTAACGCCGCCGCGGTCTGTCCGCTCACCGAATGGCTGCCAGACGATCTGTTACTGAAAATGGCGCAGCAGCATAACCAATCGGAAACCGCTTTTTTTGTGCGCAACGATAGCGGTTTCGAGCTGCGCTGGTTCACCACCCAGGATGAGATCAACCTCTGCGGTCACGCGACGCTTGCCGCCGCTCACGTTATCTTCGAATACCTCGATTATCCAGAAACTGAGATCCGCTTCAGCACCCGTTTTGTCGGCGAGTTAACCGTTGCGCGCAACGGCGACTGGCTGACCCTCAATTTCCCGGCATGGGCAACCCAACCTGTTGAAAATCCGCCGCCGCTGCTGCTGGAAACGCTGGGCATTGCCAGGGCGCAGGCGGTGTATGAAGGGCGCGATTACATGGTCGTGCTGGAGAACCAGGCGCAGGTCGAAGCCTTGCAGCCCGATATCGCCGCCATGAAGCCGCTGGGGAAAATGGTCTGCGTCACGGCACCGGGGGAGGAGTATGACTTTGTCAGCCGCTTCTTCTGCCCGGGCGAGTCGGTAGCCGAAGATCCGGTTACCGGTTCGTCGCACAGCATGCTGATCCCCTACTGGGGCGAGAAGCTCGGCAAAACGGTGATGCAGGCGCGCCAGGTCTCCGCGCGCGGCGGCGATCTGCGCTGCGAGTGGCGGGGCGATCGGGTGTTGATTGGCGGCCAGGCAACGCTCTACTTGATCGGCAAAGTCTATTTGCGCTAGCACAATGACCGGGGGCGATAGCGCCCCCGCAGCGCGCTTATTACGGCAAGCGCGCGATATTGGCTTTGATCACCTCAACAGAGTGGTTGAACTTCGCCACTTCGTCCTCGGTTAAGTGCAGTTCGATAATCTGCTCCACGCCGCTGTGGGTCAGCACCGCCGGCACGCCAATTGCCACATTGTGCGCGCCATATTCCCCGTCAAGAATGCAGGAGATCGCCAGCGCGCGGTGGCTACCGGTAAAGATATTGCGGCAGATCTCGGCAATCGTGCCGGCAATACCATATTCGGTGCAGCCTTTGCGGGCAAAGATCTCAAAGCCGTGGCGGCGCACGCGATCCGCCAGCGCATCCGCATCCAGCGGCTGGCCGGTTTTCTGTTGATAGACGTCGGCGATGGGCGAGCCATAAATCGATGAGTGCGACCACACCGGGAACTGCGTATCGCCATGTTCGCCCATAATAAACGCGTCAATGCTCTGCGCGCCGATATCCAGCGCCTGCGCCAGCAGACGGCGAAGACGGGTAGTGTCGAGCCAGACGCCGGTGCCGATCACCTGGTTGCGCGGCAGGCCGGAGAGAGACCACACCTGCCAGGTAATGATGTCGCAAGGGTTAGTCGCCACCAGAAAAATGCCGTTAAAGCCGTTTGCCATCATAGTGGGCACAATGTTTTTAACAATGCGCGCGGTGTTGCCAAGCTCATCCAGCCGCGTCTGGCCAGGCTTCAGCGCGCCACCGGAGACGGTAATTACCGCGATATCAACATCCGCGCACGCCTCGATGGAACGAGTGGAGATAGACATCATCCCCGGCATAAACGCGGCGGCATCCGCCAGATCCTGCGCGTGTCCCTCTACGCGCGGGGCGTTAACATCCACCAGGATCAGCTCTTCACAAATGTTCTGGTTTAAAAGAGCGTAAGCGGCAGATGCACCAACATTACCGGTGCCGATAATCATCACTTTGCGAGCTTTTGTATTCATGGCGATTCCCTTGTCAGAATATTCTCTTGCGTAAAGTACAGCCTGTTATTGCTGGCGTGCAATATTGTCGCGGATCTATAGGTTATTCATATGAGTTAAGCGGCGGAATTTTCGCTAATTTAACAATGCGATAACTATAAGGAGCCGCTATGTACCGTATTGTTGATGCCACCGCGACGCAGCCGGAGGTGATTGCCCTCATCGCCGCCCTCGACCGCTACCAGACCGCGCTTTATCCGGCAGAGAGCAACCATCTGGTTGACCTGGCTTCTTTTCCCGAAGAGACGCTGATCCTGCGTAAAATCGTGCATCAGCAGGATGCCGTTGGCTGCGGCGCGGTGCTGCTTAATGAGGATGGCAGCGCGGAGATGAAGCGGGTGTTTATCGACCCGACGCACCGCGGGCAGAAGCTGGGCGAGCAGTTGATTGCCGCGCTTGAGCAGGCGGCGAGCGAGAAGGGGTGCCACACGCTGCGGCTGGAGACGGGCGTCGAGCAGCACGCGGCGGTGAAACTTTACCAGCGCTGCGGATACCAGATTTGCGAGGCGTTTGCGCCGTATGCTCCCGACCCGTTAAGTGTGTTTATGCAAAAGGCGTTGCGAGCGTAGGCTGGATAAGGCGTAGCCGCCATCCGGCAATCGGCGCGGCACGTTGCCTCGGTGGAAGGGGTTCTGTAGGCCGGATAAGGCATAGCCGCCATCCGGCAACAGGAGTTGCATGTTGGCACTGGTGGAAGGGTTCCGTTCACCAGGCGTGTGGCGGAATATTTTTATCACCGGTGCGGTGAACGGGATAAGGGAAGCGGCCGCGCTCCCCTTGTCAATCCCCGCGGCCCCGCAAGGAAATCGGTGCTGCGCACTGCGCTCACCTCCCGCGTGCCTGACTGCGGCCGGCTCGACTCGACATCCTGTCTCGGTTCGCCTCTGTCCGCCATCCATGGCGTCCAGACCTTGTCATTCACGCTTCGGTTCGCCGATTTCAGCGGGGACACAACCCCCTCGCTGTCATATTGCAGATAAAAACCGCACCGGTATCGCTGAAAGCGCGTTTTGGTAGGCCGGATAAGGCGAAGCCGCCATCCGGCAATCAGCCGCGGTTTCAGTGGCTCTGTTCACGTAGGCCGGATAAGCGTGTAACGCGCCATCCGGCATAACAAACCGCACGCAGCCAAAACGCTACGGCAACAGCGCAATGAACGCCTCAAGGTGTCGGCTCTTCGCGCCGCGTCGCCACACCAGCCAGGTAGTGAGCCAGCGCCATTCTTCCGCCAGCGGCCAGGCATTGACCTGCTGATGGGCGGGCATGCTCTCCAGCATACTGCGTGGGATCAGCGCCAGCCCGGCACCGGCGATCACGCAGGCCAGCATGCCGTGGTAGGACTCCAGCTCGTGAATTTTCCCCGGCGTGGCGCGGTCGGCCTGAAACCAGCTCTCAAAATGGCGGCGGTAGGAGCAGTTGGCGCGAAAGGCATAAATACTGGCACCGTTCACCTGCGAAGCGCGGGTAATCGGCTCATGGCCCGCCGGGGCGACAATCATCATCTCCTCGCGATAGACCGGAATCCCCTCCAGCCCCGGGTGCATAATCGGCCCGTCGACAAATGCTGCGCTCAGCGTTCCCTCAAGCACGCCGTCAATCATGGTGCCGGAAGGGCCGGTGGAGAGATCGAACTGAATACGCGGGTAGCGCTGGTTATAGGCGGCGAGCGTCGCCGGAATACGCACCGCAGCGGTGCTCTCAAGCGCGCCCAGCGAGAACAACCCCTGTGGCTCATCGCCCGCCACCACCATCCGCGCCTCATCAACCAGCGCGAGGATCTGCTGGCTGTAGCGTAAAAAGCTGTGTCCGGCAGGCGACAGGCGCAGGCGCTGATTTTCGCGGATAAAGAGATCGACACCGAGATCCGCTTCCAGCTGGCGAATGCGCGTCGTCAGGTTTGAGGGTACCCGGTGCACCTTCTGCGCGGCCTGGGTAATGCTGCCGGTCTGCGCCACGGCGTTAAACATCTCAAGCTGGGTTAAATCCATGTTGTTCTCGTAACGTGAATGGTGAAGTTAATATTATTCAGTTTTCAGAAATAACAAACTGCGTCACCCTAATGCAAGTTCTGAAATCATTGAGGGGAAAAATAATGTCTCTGACCGCAACCACCCATGCACTCTCCATTAACCCGGCAACGGGCGAAACCCTACGCGCCACGCCGTGGGCCAGCCGCGAAGAGGTTGATCGCGCGCTGGCGCTGGCCGATAGCGGCTACCGCCTGTGGCGCAACGCCAGCGTTAATGACCGTGCGCAGAAGCTGCGCGATCTGGCCGTCGTGCTGCGTAACCGCGCAGAAGAGATGGCGCAGATGATGAGTGAAGAGATGGGCAAACCGATCTTACAGGCGCGGGCAGAAGTGGCGAAATCCGCCGCGCTGTGCGACTGGTACGCCGAACATGGCCCGGTGATGCTCGGCAGCGAAGCCACGCAAGTTGAAGCGCAGCGCGCGCGCATTGAATATCGCCCGCTGGGGCCGATTCTGGCGGTGATGCCGTGGAACTTCCCGCTGTGGCAGGTGCTGCGCGGCGCGGTGCCGATCCTGCTGGCGGGCAACAGCTATCTGTTAAAACATGCGCCGAATGTGCTGGGTTCTGCGGCGCTGATCGGCGAGTTGTTCAGCGAAGCCGGGTTTGCGCCGGGCGTTTTTGGCTGGGTCAACGCGACGAACGAAGGCGTCAGCCAGGCGATTAACGATCCGCGCATTGCCGCGGTGACCGTCACCGGCAGCGTGCGTGCTGGGGCGGCAATCGGTGCGCAGGCTGGTGCGGCGCTGAAAAAGTGCGTGCTCGAACTGGGCGGCTCCGATCCCTTTATCGTGCTCAACGATGCCGATCTCGATCTGGCGGTGAAAGCCGCCGTTGCCGGGCGTTACCAGAACACCGGGCAGGTGTGCGCCGCGGCGAAACGCTTCATTGTTGAAGAGGGGATCGCCGAAGCGTTCACCGAGAAATTTGTCGCCGCCGCGGCTGCGCTACAGCAGGGCGCGCCGGAAAAAGAGGAGAACTACCTTGGGCCGATGGCGCGCTTCGATCTGCGCGACGAACTGCACGCCCAGGTTGAGGCGAGCATCAAAGAGGGTGCCACCCTGCGACTCGGCGGTGAGAAGACGCCGGGCAGCGGCAACTACTATCCGGCCACCGTACTGACCAACGTTACGCCGCAGATGACAGCCTTTCGTCAGGAGTTGTTTGGCCCGGTTGCCGCGATCAGCACCGCCCGCGATGCAGAGCATGCGCTGGCGCTGGCCAACGACAGCGACTTTGGTCTCTCGGCAACGGTCTTCACCGCCGACAGCGCGCAGGCCGAGTGGTTTGCCGATAATCTCGAGTGCGGCGGCGTGTTTATCAATGGCTTTAGCGCCAGCGATCCGCGCGTGGCCTTCGGCGGCGTGAAGAAGAGCGGTTTCGGGCGCGAACTCTCCCACTTTGGTTTGCATGAGTTCTGCAACGTTCAGACCGTGTGGAAAGATCGCCTGTAAGCTAAACGCGCCCCTGTGGGGCGCGTCAGCTCTGGCTGTCATGGATGTGTCATGATCCTTTTGTAGACTCACCGCAACTTAGTGGTTACAGAAGAATATCATGAACTTAACACAAATTTTTCGCCGAGTTTTTCGGCGTATCGTACCGCAGCAGTTTGGTTTGTTGGCCGGGATTTTCTGCATCATCGCGCTCTTTTCCGCCCTGCAAATCGCCTCCTCCTTTTTCCTTACCGCTTCGCTTCGCAGCGCGCAGCACGATGAGAGCCTGAATCAACAGGCGCATCTGCAACAGGTGCGGGCGGATGAAGCGCGCATTGCGCTCCTTACCGCAAGCGATCTGCTCAACCGCGCCGGTGTCTACTTTATGCAGGATAAAGCGACCGGTTCGGACGGCAGCTGGCACAGCCTGATGGATGAAACCCAGCAGGCGCTGGCGGCTTCCAATAAAGCCTGGCTTGCTTTTCAGGCGCTCAATCCGCCAAAAGATGAAGGCTTGGTCAACAGTTACCAGCTCTTTTATGGCGCGCTGAAAGAGCAGGCCGACGGGCTGGTAAAAACCCAGTCGATCGATGCCTTTTTTGCCGTCCCAGCGCAGGCATTCCAGGCCGATTTCAATGATAACTATGCCCGTTTCCAGCAGGCTGGCGCGCAGCACGCCGAGCAGGGAAGGCAGTCGCTGCTTGCCAGCCTTAGCCGTTTGCAGCAGGTGTTTATGCTGATCCCGGCTCTGCTGGTGGTCATTGCGCTGCTGGTGTGGTTCGGCATGTCGCGCTGGGTCATCACGCCGCTGCGCACACTGATTGCCCATATCAATATTCTTGCCGCTGGCGATCTCGGCACGCCGTTGCCGCCAGTGCAGCGCTTCAACCGCGAAATCAACCAGCTTAGCCACAGCGTCGGCACCATGCAGCAGGGGCTGCAACAGCTGGTGATGCAGGTGAGCGACGCCACCGCGTCGATGATTGGCACCATCGGCAGCCTGGCGGAAGGCAACCAGTCGCTAAACCAGCAGTCGGCGAAGCAGGCGCAGGAGCTGAACGATGTCACTGAACATATCGCCACGCTGGAGTCGCACGTCGAGGGCAATACCGGTTTTGCCGAAGAGGCGCGCCAGCAGGCGGATGAAGCGCGTAAAGTGGCGGCGGGCGGCGACAGGATGATGGAGACGGTGACGCAGTCGATGCGCGAGATTGTTGACCGCTCCGCCGAGATGCGCAATATCGTCTCGCTGATTGACGGCGTGGCGTTTCAGACCAACATTCTGGCGCTGAATGCCGCCATCGAAGCGGCGCATGCGGGCAACCACGGGCGCGGCTTTGCGGTGGTGGCGAAAGAGGTGGGCCTGCTGGCGCGTAAGAGCAGCCACTCGACGCAAACCATTCAGCAACTGATTAACCACTCATTGCAGGGGATCAATGATGGCACCCAGGCGGTGAACCGTCTTGAAGATAACCTGCAACAGGTGACCGGCCTGGTCGGGCATCTGAGCGGAGTATTGAGTGAAATCTCAGCTGCAACGCTAAGTCAGGGAGAGAGCATTCATAAGATGACCCGACGTCTCCACTCACTCAACAGCGTGGCACGGCGCACCGGCGAACTGGTGACCACGGCAGCCGCGGCCTCCGAGCAGCTTTATCACGATTCGCAGGTATTGATGCAAGCGGTTGCGCGTTTTCGTCTCAGCGCCTGACGCGACAAAACAGCTCTGGTATACTCGCAGCCCGATTTGGCCTGTGGGCGAGGAGTGAAAGTGGCATCGGTGATGGATAATGGCGTGCTGGAGGCGATAGTCGCTCAGGTACGCCCGCTGCTGGGACGCGGGAAGGTCGCGGATTATATCCCGGCGCTGGCGGCAGTCAGCGGCAATAAACTGGGTATCGCGATTAGCACCGTCAATGGGGAGCACTATCAGGCAGGTGATGCCGATGAGCGCTTCTCGATTCAGTCGATCTCAAAAGTGCTTAGCCTGGTAGTGGCGATGAACCACTACGGCGAGGAGGAGATCTGGCAGCGCGTCGGTAAAGATCCCTCCGGCCAGCCCTTCAACTCGCTGCTGCAGCTTGAGATTGAGCAGGGCAAGCCGCGCAATCCTTTTATTAACGCCGGGGCGCTGGTGGTGTGCGATATGCTGCAAAGCCGCCTTAGCGCGCCGCGCCAGCGCATGCTGGAAATTGTGCGCAAGCTCGCAGGTGTCGACGATATCGTCTATGACACGGCGGTGGCGCGATCGGAGTTCGATAACGCTGCGCGCAACACGGCTATCGCCTGGCTAATGAAATCTTTCGGCAACTTCCACAATGATGTCACTACGGTTCTGCAAAACTACTTCCACTACTGCGCGCTGAAGATGAGCTGTGCTGAGCTGGCGCGCACCTTTCTCTTTTTAGCTCAGAGCGGGCAGGCGGTGAATCTCGCCCAGCCGGTAGTGACGCCGATGCAGGCGCGGCAGATCAATGCCCTGATGGCGACCAGCGGCATGTACCAGAACGCCGGGGAGTTTGCCTTCCGCGTCGGCTTGCCGGCGAAGTCGGGCGTTGGCGGCGGGATCGTGGCGATTGTGCCTCATGAGATGGCGATCGCCGTCTGGAGCCCGGAGCTGGATGACGCGGGCAACTCACTGGCGGGCGTCGCGCTGCTGGAAGCGCTCAGCCAGCGTCTTGGCAGATCGGTCTACTGATGGCGGATTTCGATGCGCTGTTTGCCCGCCTTGGGCGCTCTACCTTTCGCTCCCGTTTTCGCTTAGGCGCTAAGGAGCGGCACTACTGCGAAGAGAAGGGGGCAGAAGTCATTGCTGCCCACGCCGCCGATTTTGTCGCTCAGCGCCTTGCGCCTGCGCTGCCTAATAATGACGGCAAACAGACGCCGATGCGCGGTCACCCGGTATTTATCGCCCAGCATGCCACCGCCACCTGCTGTCGTGGCTGCCTTGCAAAGTGGCACGCCATTGCGGCGGGCCAGCCGCTGTCGCCCGCGCAGCAGCAGTATGTTGTTGATGTGATTTATCACTGGCTGGTTGTCCAGATGAACTCGCCGCGCTGAGGGCGGTTGCGCAACATTCTATAGCGGAAAACAAGCATGCTAAGCTTTAGGCTATTTCCGACGCTACTTCGGGCAGCTACTGCCGCCCGCGACAGGAATTGAGATTTGATGCGAGCTTTGTTGTTCTCCTGGCGTCCGTTCAGGGAAGAGACCCCGCTGATGAATGCGGGGATGATTTTTGCGCTGACCACGCTGTTCTATTTTATCGGCGCGATGATGCGCCTGGTCGAGGAGCTGTCGCTCTTCTGGCCGCTGAATGCGGTGATGGCCGGGGTCTTCGCCCGCTACGCGTTTTTGCACCGCTGGCACTACTACTTAATCAGCTATGTCGCGATGCTGGCCTATGATGCGATTACCACCAGTTGGGGCACGGCGTCGCTGATCATCAACTTCTCCAATATGGTGTTTATCATCACCATGGCGCAGCTTATCGGTCGTGAGCGCCGCCAGATGGTGAAGACGCCACAGCCGATTAATGCGCTGAAACTCTTTAGTTACTGTCTGGTGGCAGCGCTGCTCTGCGCTTTCTTTGGCGCGCTCGGATCGGTTGGGATTAACGATCAGGGTTTCTGGCCGCTGCTGGCGGACTGGTTTGGCGAGCAGTTCTCAACGGGCGTGCTGATCCTGCCGTGTCTGCTGACCATGACGCGCCCGCGCGTGCTTAAGGGCTTTTCACTGCCGCAGGTGATGCCGATCCTCGCGCTGGCGGTGTCGGTTGCCGCCTCGGTGGTGATTGGCGGTGCCGGAAGCCTGGCGTTTCCGCTACCGGCGCTGATCTGGTGCGCGGTGCGCTGTTCACTGCCGTTAACCTGCCTGGTGACGCTTATCACCGGCGGGCTGGAGATTATGCTGGTCTCCAGCGGGCAGATCGATATTCACGTTCACTCGCCGTTTGATATTCCGCAGATGCTCTCGGCGCGGCTCGGCGTAGCGACGATGGCGATCTGCCCGGTGATCGTGTCGGTCAGCGTTGAAGCCATTAATCGCCTGATGCGCCAGGTGTCGCTGCGCGCTGATTTTGATTTTCTCACCCGCGTTTACTCCCGCTCAGGGCTGTATGAAGCCCTGCGCAAAGAGGAGAAGCGTTTTGCCGGCAAACACCTCTCCGTGATGCTGATGGATATCGACTACTTCAAAAGCGTCAATGACAGCTATGGTCACGAGTGTGGCGACCGGGTGCTGACTTCGTTCGCGCAAAAAGTGCAGCAGGAGCTTGGCGAGCGCGGGCTGGTGGCGCGTATGGGCGGCGAGGAGTTTGTGGTGGTCGCCGTCACAAAAGATGCAACAGCAGGGAAGAGACTTGCGGAGGCGCTGCGCTGTGCAGTGGAAAACCATCCCTTTAAATGGCGGCAGCAGACGTTACATCTGACGATGAGCGTCGGCATCGGGCACGGCACGCCCGACCCGCGCCAGTTAACAGAGGGTTTCAACGATCTGCTGGCCGAGGCCGATGAGCATCTCTACCGCTCGAAGAGGCACGGCAGAAACTGCACCACGGATAGCCACAGCGGCGAGCCGGAAGTCACTATCTCGCCCGCAACGTGAAATAAGCAACACAATAAATATTAATAACTTATAAATATCTTGCGGCTGATTTTTGAGACCAATATGATTAACGTCGCGCGGTCGCAAGCTGCGGATTCGCTCACCCTGACAAACGTGCCGAATAGGCTACGCTTAATGCTGTAAACCGTTGTCTACTCGCCCGTTTGCCCGAGCGCGGCGGTCCAGACTGAGAATGATGAGATCGGCACTCTATGAAAACACCTGCGATTCCCGCAAATGAGGCACAGCGCCTGGCGTCATTGCATGACTCCGGCCTGCTGGAGGGTGGCGTCAACGCCCGTTTAGACCGCTTAACGCGCCTGGCGCAACGGATGTTCAATGTCCCGGCGGCGTTGATTACGCTGGTTGATGAAGATACGCTCCATTTTAAATCCACCGGCGGTGATCCGGCAGAAGCCCAGACACTGCCGCGCAACATCTCCTTTTGCGGTCACGTCATTCTGTCTGAAACGGCGATGATCATCGAAGATACCCATCTTGATGAGCGATTTACTGATAATCCGCTGGTCACCGGCGAGCCGTATATTCGTTTTTATGCTGGTTACCCGCTGCGCCTGCCGGACGGTGCGCTGGTGGGATCGCTATGCGTGATTGATAAAGCGGCGCGCGGCTTTTCTGGCTCGGAAGTCGACACCCTGAAAGATTTCGCCATGATCGTCGAAGATGAGTTCGCGGTGATGAGCGCGGCGACCACCGATGAGTTAACCGGCCTCTTTAACCGCCGTGGCTTCGATAACCTGGCGAAGTTCGCGATTGTTGGCGCACGCCGCCGCGCGCAGCCATTGACGCTGGCGTGGATCGACCTTGATAACTTCAAAGAGATTAATGATACCTACGGCCACGGCGAAGGGGATGAAGCCCTGAAGGCGATGGCGGAGGTGATGACCGCCAGCCTGCGTGAAGCGGATCTGCGGGTTCGCTACGGCGGCGACGAGTTCGCGATTGTCTTCTCTGATACCAATGAAGAGGGCGCATGGATTGCGATGCAGCATTTGGTCGAACAGGTTGAGGCCTGGAACCAGCAGTCGGGCAAACCGTGGAAGCTCGGTTTCTCCTGGGGCGTCAGCGAGTTTAATCACGATGGCAGTGACGATCTGCGCAGCTGGATGAAAGAGGCGGATGAGAAGATGTATGCCATGAAATCCCGCAACAATCGCGGACGCTAAACCATAATAAAATTGTATGAGCGCGGTGCTTGAGTTAGCCCGCCCCGCGTTGAATAGTGGTCATTTTACAAGGAAGCTAAATGACCGCTTATCATATCAATCGCCTCTCTGGTGAGGCGATCCTCTCCGATATCGACAGCCTGTGCGACGTGCTGGAAAACTGCGTTGCCGGCGGCGCCTCCGTCAGCTTTATGCATCCGCTCTCGCGGGAAAAATCCCATCAATTTTGGTCCGGCGTTGCCGCAAGCGTAACGCGCGGTGAACGCATTGTGCTGGCGGCGCAGGATGAGGCGGGTGAGATTGTCGGCACCGTTCAGGTGGTGCTCGATCAGCCGGAAAACCAGCCGCACCGCGCCGATGTCTCGAAATTACTGGTGCATGATAAAGCGCGACGTCAGGGGCTGGCGCGTCGCCTGATGACAACCCTTGAGCGTGAGGCGCAGGCGCACGGGAAAAGCGTGCTGGTGCTGGATACAGCGACCGGCAGCGGAGCGGAGAACTTCTACACCGCCTGCGGCTGGCAGCGGGTGGGTGAGATCCCGCGTTACGCGCTGATGCCGGATGGAAATGTGACGGCGACGACACTTTTTTACAAGTTCATATAACTGGCGCCAATAAGCCGCGCCAGTTTGATCAAAACAGGGTTTCATGGTCGTAAAGTCTGATAAGTTATTACACCAATCTCCCAAGGTTGTATGACTAATCTAAAAAAGGAACCCACTGTGAACACATTAAACCGTCGCAATTTTCCCGGGGCTGACTATCCAGAACGTATTATTCAGTTTGGCGAAGGGAATTTTTTGCGCGCTTTTATCGACTGGCAAATCGATCTGTTGAATGAGCACACCGACCTTAACGCCGGTGTGGTGGTGGTTCGCCCAATCGAGAGTGATTTCCCGCCTTCTCTGAGCACGCAGGATGGTCTCTACACCACCATTATTCGCGGCCTCAACGAGCAGGGCGAAGCGGTGAGCGACGCGCGTCTTATCCGCTCCGTTAACCGCGAAATCAGTGTTTACACGCAGTATGACGAGTTTCTTAAGCTGGCCCACAATGCGGATATCCGCTTCGTTTTCTCCAATACCACTGAAGCGGGTATCAGCTACCACGCCGGGGATAAATTCGATGATGCCCCGGCGGTAAGCTACCCGGCAAAACTGACCCGCCTGCTGTTTGAACGCTTCCGCCATTTTGCCGGTGCGCAGGATAAAGGCTGGATCATTATCCCTTGTGAATTGATCGATTATAACGGCGACGCGCTGCGTGAACTGGTGCTGCGTTATGCCAACGAGTGGGCGCTGGGCGCGGAATTTATTCAGTGGCTTGAGACGGCGAACAGCTTCTGCTCGACGCTGGTTGACCGCATTGTTACCGGTTATCCGCGTGATGAAGTGGCGAAACTGGAAGCGGAGCTGGGTTATCAGGATGCCTTCCTCGATACCGCCGAGCATTTCTATCTGTTTGTAATTCAGGGGCCTAAATCGCTGGCCGCTGAGCTGCGTCTGGATAAATACCCGCTGAACGTGCTGATTGTAGACGACATCAAGCCATACAAAGAGCGTAAGGTGGCGATCCTCAACGGGGCACATACGGCACTGGTGCCAGTCGCATTCCAGGCGGGTATCGATACGGTTGGCGAAGCGATGAGTGATACCGAGATCTGTGCGTTTGTCGAGAAAGCGATTTACGAAGAGATCATTCCGGGGCTGGATCTGCCGCGCGACGAGCTTGAGTCTTTCGCCAGCGCGGTGACCGGGCGTTTCCGTAACCCCTATATCAAACACCAACTGCTCTCCATCGCCCTGAACGGCATGACCAAATACCGCACCCGCATTCTGCCGCAGCTGCTGGCAGGGCAGCAGGCCAGCGGTGAATTACCTGCGCGCCTGACGTTTGCGCTGGCGGCGCTGATTGCGTTTTATCGCGGTGAGCGTGACGGGAAAAGTTACCCGGTGCAGGATGATGCGCACTGGATTGAGCGTTACCAACAGCTGTGGAGCCAGCATGGTGACCGTCAAATCAGCACCAGTGAGCTGGTGAGGGCGGTGCTGTCGGTGAGCGATCATTGGGAGCAGGATCTGAGCAAGGTGCCGGGCCTGGTGGAGCAGGTGACGCTCGATCTGGACGCCATTCTGCTGCGCGGCATGCGCGAAGCGGTAAAACCGCTCTGCTGACAGGTGCCTGTAAAATGCCGGATGGCGCTGGCGCTTATCCGGCCTACATTTCCCACACCCACAATCCACTCGATCCCCGTAGGCCGGGTAAGGCAAAGCCGCCATCCGGCACTCCCGCACTCCATTCGATCCCGTAGTCCGGATAAGGCGCAGCCGCCATCCGGCACTCCCGCGCTCCATTCGATCCCGTAGGCCGGATAAGGCATAGCCGCCATCCGGCAAAGCAGCAATAGCTGAAAGCAAGCATTATAGTTACAACATACTGTAATTAAGTTGTATAACAGGTTTCAGCAACCTCTGCGCCAATACCTTGTCTGGCAGGGCGAAATTGCGTCACAATCCATTAGCAAACTTGCAACTGTGACATCGATCACGTTTAATAGCCGCTGCGCTCCTTTTCCCCCTGAATAATTATGATTGTCCGTCCTGAAAAACACTGGCTTGCTCGTCTCTTCGTCTGGCACGGTTCCGTACTGCCGAAAATCGCTTCACGCCTGACCATGAACTTCCTGCTCTCGGTCGCCGTCATCTGGATGCTGCCGTGGTACACATCGCTGGGCATCAAGCTAACGGTGGCACCGTTCAGCATTCTCGGGGTAGCCATTGCTATCTTCCTCGGTTTTCGCAACAACGCCTGTTTCGCCCGCTACTCAGAAGCGCGTCTGTTGTGGGGGCAGTTGATGATCGCCTCGCGCTCGCTGCTGCGGGAAGTGAAAACTACGCTGCCTGACGAGAGCGACGTGCGCCATTTTATGCAGCTACAGTTCGCCTTTGCCCACGCGCTGCGCATGACGCTGCGACGCAAACCGCAGGGCGACGTGCTGTCAAAATATCTCTCGGCCGATGAGTTACGCCAGGTCTTAAATGCTCACTCGCCAGCAAACCGTATTCTGCTGATGATGGGCCAGTGGCTGGGCGAGCGCAGGGCGCAAGGGGCGCTGTCGGATATTATGTTCCACAGCATTACTCAGCGCTTACACGATATGTCCGCGGTGCAGGCCGGCTGCGAGCGTATCTTTAATACGCCGCTGCCTTTTGCTTATTCACTGATTTTGCACCGCACCGTCTATCTCTTCTGCATCATGCTGCCGTTTGCGCTGGTGGTGGATCTGCACTTTATGACGCCCTTTATCTCAGTGCTTATCTCCTACACCTTTATCTCGCTCGATACGCTGGCGGAAGAGCTGGAAGATCCGTTTGGCGAAGAGGATAACGACCTGCCGCTGGATGCCTACTGCAACGCGATTGAAATCGATCTGCTGCAAATGGTGGACGCCGACGATCTGCCGGTGAAACTGACACCGGACAAAAATTACCAGTTGACCTAAACTTACAGGGGCGTAAGCCGTAAGATTTTTTCACTCTCTTGGCTCATGTCATCTAACAAGAGGGACATGCGATGGAAAAGTCCGATAAAACCTTCTCGTTCGCGCTGACGTTTATCGTTGGCCTGTCACTGCTCGCCACGGCATGGGATATCTCACTCTTTAGCAGCCTGCCGTGAGCCATCTGCCAGCAGCGCCTGTGTCTTTTGCACCGGGCGCTGCAACAGTGCAATCGCTTCTTCAGCCGACGCGACATTGGTGTAACCGATAATCAAACCGTAGCGTGGCGCATCACCTCTGTACCATTCTGAAAGCGGGCTCACCTGCAACTGGTGTTGTTGCCAGAGCTGTGCCAGCGCCACATCCTGCGTGCTTTCCCGCAAAAAGGCGATGATATGCATGCCGCCATCGCGTACCTCCACATCAAATATCTGCGGATAGATCTGCGCCAGCGCCGCCAGCACGAACCCGCGCCGCGCAGAGTAGAGGTTACGCATCTTCTTCAGATGTTTATAAAAGTGACCTTCGCTGAGAAAGGCGGCGAGAATTTTTTGCGTTAACAGCGGTTGGCCACTTTCGGTGAGTTCGGCCGTTTGCCTGAACTGCGCAAGCAGCGCGCGCGGCAGCACCAGATAACTGGTGCGTAAGGAGGGCAACATGGTTTTGCTGAAGGTGCCCATATAGATAACCCGGTCATCACTATCAAGGCTCTTCAGCGCAGGTACCACTTTGCGCGTGTAGTGAAACTCGCCGTCGTAATCATCCTCAACAATCCAGCTATTGCGCTGCGCTGCCCACGCCAGCAGCTGCTGTCTGCGGGGCAGGGAGAGGGTAACTGCCAGCGGGCTTTGGTGTGACGGTGTCACAAATAGCAGATGGGCGTCGTTGTGATGGCGCAGCAGATAATTGATATCCAGGCCGTCGTTATCGACCGGTACGCTATGCAGGTTCTGGACTGAATGTTGCAATATGCGCTGGCCTAAAAAGTAGCCCGGCTCTTCAAACACCACTTTCTGCTGAGGGCCTACAAGCAGGGTGAGGATCAGCCGCAAATTGTGCTGATACCCGCCGGTAATCACCACCTGTTCCGGGCTGCAGGCGAGCCCGCGCGAAACATTCAGATAGTGAGCGATAGCATCACGCAGAGGAGCGTAGCCCATCAATGGCGGCGTAAGCATTTCGCTCGGGTGCAGTGCGCGCAGGGCTTTAGCGCTGAGCAGCAGCCATTTTTTGCTCGGGAAGGCATCAAGTGCCGGAATGCCGAGGCGCAAGAAACCGCTCTGTTTACGCTCGGCGTCGCCAAACGCTGACGTCGCCGTTACGGGAGTTTTATCGCACGCCTTACGCTTCACCGGCGACAGCACCAGTTCAGGATTGACGCGTGTGCCGCGCGCGCCATCGCTGACCAGAAACCCTTCGCCGACCAGAATCGACCACGCGGTCTCCACGGTTTTTCGCGCTACGCCCAGTTCGCTGGCCAGCACGCGCACCGAAGGGACTTTCTCCCCGGGCTTAAGCAAACCCTGTGTGATGCTCTCGCGATATTGCGAATAAATAGCCCTGTATCCCGGCTTCATGTCCTACCTTTTTCTTGCTGTTTTGCATCTTTTTCCTGCGACATTGACGCGTAATATAGCCCCCGTTGAAACAATAAACGAGGCAAATAATATGAGCACCCGCATCAATCTCTTCCAGCGCGTTCCTGACCTGATCAAAGCCCTTTCCGAAGCCAGCCAGGCCTCGCACCACAGCGGTCTGGATAGCATGTTAAAAAATCTGGTGGATATTCGTGCTTCGCAGCTAAACGGCTGCGCTTTCTGTCTGGATATGCACATTAAACAGGCGCGGATTCTGGGTGAGCGGGAGTTACGGCTGCATCATGTCGCCATCTGGCGCGAATCGCCGTTATTCACCGCGAAAGAGAAGGCGGCGCTGGCACTGACCGAAGCCCTGACCCGGCCCGCTGCTGAAGGGGTGAGCGATGCCATTTATGACGCGGCACGCGAGCATTTTGATGAAGTGGCGTTATCAGAACTGGCGTTTGCTATCTCGATTATCAACACCTGGAACCGTTTGATGATTGTCTCGCAAACCGCACCGGGCGCGCTGGATAAAGCCTACGGCCTCGATCGCGCGAATCTCGAATAGCCGTGCAGTTTCGTAGGCCGGATAAGCGCAGCGCCATCCGGCAATACTCCCCGGCTCAATGAACCGGGGTACTGTATTCGCATCCGGAAAGCGATGACGCAACCATTAATGCGCCAGCTGGAAGAAACGCACCGAGTTACGCAGCGCCTCGCTCTGCTCGGTCATCGACTGCGCGGCTACCGCAGCCTGTTCCACCAGCGTGGCGTTCTGCTGGGTCACCTGGTCCATTTGATCGATGGCGACGCTAATCTCTTTAATCCCCTGATGCTGCTCGGTTGAGGCGGCGGAGATATCAGCGACAATATCCGTCACCTTATTCACCGACGAGACAATCTCCTCCATCGCACGGCTGGCGGTATCGGCAAAACGCGAACCGTCGGTGATTTTTTCCACCGTCCCCTCAATCAACTGCTTAATCTCTTTTGCCGCATCGGCGCTCTTCTGCGCCAGATTACGCACTTCGCCTGCGACCACCGCAAACCCTTTGCCCTGTTCACCGGCGCGCGCAGCTTCTACTGCGGCGTTGAGCGCCAGAATATTAGTCTGGAACGCGATCCCCTCAATCACCGAAATAATGTCGACAATCTTCTGCGAACTGGCGGAGATCTCATGCATGCGCGTCAGCATGTCGTTAACCTCTTTACCGCCCTTAAGCGCGGTATCTGAGGTCTGGCGCGCCAGCTCGCTCGCTTTGCGGGCGTTCTCCGCATTACTCTTCACGTTTTCCGTGATCTGCTGCATGTTCGAAGAGGTCTGCACCAGCGACGCGGCCTGCTCCTCGGTGCGCTGCGACAAGTCATTGTTACCTTCAGCAATTTCGCCTGCGGCATGGGAGATCGATTCGCTGCCATCAATAATGCCGCGAATAATCTCCGCCAGCTGGCTGTTCATATATTTAATCGTCGCCAGCAGGCTATTGCTGTCGCCTTCGCGTAGATCGACCGCCGTCTCCAGCTTGCCGGCGGCCACCGCCTGCATAATCGACATCGCATAATCCGGCTCGCCGCCAAGTTGGCGCGCCAGGCTGCGCGAGATAAAGAGCGCGCTCACGCCTGTGGCGATCAGCGCCAGCAGCAGTAAGCCAATCAGCACATAGAGCGCGTGGTTGTAATTCGCCTGCGTCGTTTCGCCCATGCGCTCGCCAATGGCCACTTCCATATCCACCAGCGTCGCCAGGTCTTTCATCAGCTGCGTGCGGTATTTCGCCGACACCACGCCGCTGATCTTCGCCGCCTCTGCCGCGTCACCGTGGTTCATCGCCTCAATCACTTTCGCGTTGACGTCGATAAAGTTTTTGAAGTTATCGACCACAGTTACAAACAGCGCGTTCATCTCTGGCGGCGCACCGGCAGAGATTTTTGCGTACTGCCGCTGGGCATTGAGGAACGTCTCCTGATTTTGCAGCAGTTCATTGCGATGCTGATCGAGGGAGGCAGGGGTTGTTGAGGAGATGTACTGCACCTGTTGTAAGCGCATTTCCGCTAATACGCCGCGCATCTCAAGGGTGTAGCGAACGCCCGGCATACGCTCCTGACGGAATTTATCGATCTGTTGTTTGCTGGCGTTAAGCTGATAAATCGAGACGATGCCAACAATTAACATCATCACAATAAGAGTAGAGAAACCAACCAGCAGTTTCGTTAATACGGTCGCGTGCGCAAATTTTTTCATGATCCTGAAGTTATAAAAAAGAGTGGTAATGGTAATAACGGCATAAACCGTAGAAAGATTGAGGTTAAAGTTCGATCTTGATCACATATCGCACTGATATGTGGGCAAATATCTTACGAGTGGCATCAGTTTTATTTAAGGCAGGCGAGGGTGTTAAATAAGATCGGGAAGGTGTGTTAATTAATTGAAATAATATTTCACTTAAAGAGATGACTATTTTCGCGCACGCAGGCCGTGCGCGAAGAATTAACCTTTAAGACTCAGCGGCAGTTCATCTGCCCATTTGGTGGCTTGCGTCATTAATTCCGATACCGCGGAGTAAGGCAGGCCAATATTATTTGCAATCGCGTTGGTCTCGTCCCATAAACGCTGTTCATAGACGCGGGCAAGATGAACATAGGGGTAGAGTTCTCCGCTCTCTTTCTCCAGCGCTGTTGCCACATCCGGCGAGACGGAGATCTGCTCCATCAGCTCCTCAAGCGGCAGGCCGAGGATCACATCCAGCAGGGAGAAGAGCCCCACCAGGAAAGCGTCATTGGCGACATTATTGCTGGAAGTGCGCGCCGCCACCAGCTCGCAAAACTTAGCGCGGATCAGGCTCAGATAGTAGATCTCGGTATTGGTCACGTGCTCAAACGACGTCAGACAGGCCACCAGTACAAAACGGCGCATCTCGTTGATGCCGAGGTAGACCACAATGTCGCGTAAGGACTGGTTACGAAAACCGCTAATCCCGCGCGTGTTATATAAGATGTTCTGCGCGTAACGCATGATCTTAAATGAGAGGGAGACATCGCGTTTCAACAGCTCTTCAATGCGGTTTAAGTTCGGCGACTCGACGTTCACTTCCTGCATCAACCGCAGCGCAAAAGCGCGGTTCTGCACCAGCTTATTGCGCTTCGAGACCACCGGCTTGCTGAAGAAATAGCCCTGGAAGAGGCGAAAACCCAGTTTCTTATAAGCTTCAAACTCCTCATAGGTTTCCACTTTTTCCGCCAGCAGCACCGCGTGGCGCAGCGCATCGCGGTTGGCGTTGACCCAGGCATCGATCTCTTCCAGTGAGCTTCGTCTGATATCAAACTTAATCACATCGATATAGGGCAAGAAGGCGTCCCACTGGTTGCCGGGTGCGAAATCGTCGAGGGCAACGCGAAAGCCGAGGTTCTGCAGACGTTTTACCGTCTCCAGCAGTTGCTTGTCCGGCTGCGCATCTTCGAGAACTTCGATCACCACGCGGTTTTTCGGCAGCGTTTCGGCAAGGCCGTCAATCAGTAACTGGTAGGGGAAATTGACATACACCGTCGTCAGATCGTTCTTACGTCCGACAGGCGCACTGAGGAACTGCTCTTCGATCAGTTGGGTCGTGGCTTGCTCGGCAGAGATCTCTGGAAAGCGGTTATCCATGCTATTGCGGAACAGCAGTTCGTAACCGACGGTGTTCAGTTGGTTATCAAAGATCGCCTGTCTGGCCACAAAAGAAAACATTCACCACCCCGTACACCGTGTACTTTTGTATAAGTATTACAAATATATAAGCTTATAACACACCCTGAATAGCTGAAGCGTGCGCCTGATACTAAAAAAGTGACCTTTAGCGCTAAAAATATAGGCCAGCAAAGCGGTAAGTGTACAGGTAATGAGGATATTCTTAAGCGTAACCGCTCAAAGTAGCAGCATCACGCTGTAAAAAACGGCAAATATGCAGGAAAGCGTAAGCGAGGCAGGGGATAAAACAGGCGCTGCACCTGCGTGACAGTCAAAATCGCTGTCCGGCATGGCGCAGCGCCAAAGGCGCGGGATTAAGTACGCGGCGTCTGTTCAGCCGGCGCGGTGGCATGCACTTCGTTCACGCGCTTACGCACGCCAAACCAGCCGGCAACCAGCAGAACGGCGATCAGCGGAATGGAGCCGATAGTGAAGGTACCGTTCGGATAGTCGAACGCCATCAGCACCAGCACGCTGAGCAGGAACAGCAGCGTCAGCCAGGAGGTCACCGGCGCACCGGGCATCTTGAAGCTGACATCTTCCGCTTTGCCTTCGCGGATCGCTTTGCGCAGGCGCATCTGGCACACCACGATAAAGCCCCACGAGGCGATAATCCCCAGCGACGCGACGTTAAGCACAATCTCAAACACCTGTGACGGCACCAGGTAGTTCAGGAACACGCCGACAATATAGACGCAGATTGTCGCCAGAATACCGGCATACGGCACCTGCTGGCGGCTCATCTTCGACATAAACTTCGGTGCGGAACCGCCCATCGACATCGAGCGCAAAATACGCCCGGTGCTGTAGAGGCCAGAGTTGAGGCTGGAGAGCGCGGCGGTCAACACCACGATATTCATCACGTCGCCAATGTACGGCACGCCAAGCTTCGAGAAGAAGGTGACGAACGGACTTTGTCCCGCCTGGTAAGCGTTCCACGGTAGCAGCAGCACCAGCAGCACAACCGAGCCCACGTAGAACAGACCGATACGCCAGATCACGCTGTTGATCGCTTTCGGCACCATAGTTTTCGGCTCTTTACATTCGCCTGCGGCGGTACCGACCAGCTCAATAGAGGCGAAGGCGAAGACCACGCCCTGCACCAGCACCAGCGCGGCCATCATGCCGTGTGGGAAGAAGCCACCGTTATCGGTAATCAAGTGGAAGCCGGTGCTGTTGCCGTCGAGCGGTTTGCCGGTGCCGAGGAAAACCGTCCCGACCACCAGAAACAGCACAATCGCCAGCACTTTCAGCAGCGCAAACCAGAACTCCATCTCGGCGAACCACTTCACGCCGATCATGTTCATGGTGCCGACAATCGCCAGCGCACCAAGGGCAAAGACCCACTGCGGCACGTCGCCGAAGGCACCCCAGTAGTGCATATAAAGCGCAACGGCGGTGATATCGACAATGCCGGTCATCGCCCAGTTGATGAAGTACATCCAGCCGGCGACATAGGCCGCTTTCTCACCGAGGAACTCACGGGCGTAAGAGACGAAGCTGCCGCTGGAAGGGCGGTGTAATACCAGTTCGCCCAGCGCACGCAGAATAAAGAACGAGAAGATACCGCAAACGAGATAGACGATAGCCAGCGATGGCCCGGCCATTTGCAGACGCGCGCCGGCACCGAGAAAAAGACCGGTACCGATTGCGCCGCCGATGGCGATCATTTGTACATGGCGGTTACCCATCGCCTGGCTGTAGCCCTCTTCATGAGAGTTCAGCCAGCGACGTTTCGCCGCGTGATGCTCCGTGGTGTTGTTGTTCTCTGTTTTCATTGCATTACCCTGTTGACCTGTCTGACCTTGCGGAATGTCTCAAGCCGCAGCACAAAAACCACACGATTTGCACCGTCGGCTACACGTTCTCTCTTTCCATTGTTTCTGTGTATGGATAAGGGAAAACATGGCGCAGCATCGTAACCGCAATCGTTTACTGACGCAAAACATACCCAGCCGTAAACAGCACACTATTAGTCGAAATTGTGAAGTCAACTCCATCAAGCAGAGGAAATGATTCAGGATGGTGAAAAATGCAACAGAAAAAACCACAAGCATAAAACGGTGTTTTACCCGGTCTGCACCGGCATTCGGCATCATCCATTTGCAAAACAAATAGCGTGAGCGCCTGGCAACGCTGACTTTGCAAATTTTTTGCTTACCAAATGTAAATTAATTGTTTCACAGCAGATTCAGCACGCTCCAGTATTGGCCCATCTTCTCTGACACGAGAGCGTGCCATGTCTTACCGACTGAGTTTGCTGGACAAAAGCCCCATCGCGGAGCATGAAACCGCGCAGGACGCGCTCCTGCGCACGCTGCAACTGGCGCAGCAGGCGGAAAACTGGGGCTATCACCGCTTCTGGATAGCGGAACACCACAACACTTCACAGCTGGCGAGTCCGTCGCCAGAACTGCTGATTGCCTGGATACTCGGCCAGACGCGGCGCATCCGCGTCGGCTCCGGCGGCGTGATGCTGCAACACTACAGCCCCTATAAAGTGGCGGAGAATTTTAACCTGCTGGCAAACCTCGCCCCGGGTCGCGTTGACCTGGGAGTGGGCAAAGCACCCGGCGGATTACCGCTCTCCACCCGCGCTTTACAGCAGGGCGTCAACCCCGAAGAGAAGGGGCGTTTTGCCGATCAGCTGGCGCAGCTGGACAACTGGTTGTCGCTGGCCCCGGATGAAAATGCCCAGGAATCCCTCCTGGCGACGCCGCTTGCGCCAGTGCAGGCAGAGCGTTTCCTGCTCGGTGCCAGCCTTGAGAGCGCAACGCTTGCGGCATCCCTCGACTGGCACTTTGTCTACGCCGCGCATCTCAACGGCGACAAAACCCTTTTACGTGACGTTGTCACGAAATGGCAGCAGCTAAGCCGCCGCGACACGCTGGTTGCCGTGCAGGTGATTGTGGCAGAAACCCAGGCGCAGGCTGACACGCTGGCGCAGCAGGTTGAAGTGTGGGGCGTTGAGCTGGCGAATGGGCAGAAAGTGAGCGTGGCGAGTGAAGCGCAGGGGCAGGCCTTTGCCCGCCAGGCAGGTAGCCCGGCGGTACGCATTGCGCGGCGCGAAAGCGCCATCATTGCTGGTACGCCAGAAAAGGTGCGGGCCGGGCTGGATGGGCTGCATCAGCAGTTTGGCATTGACGAATTTATTATCGACACGCCGGTGGCGGAAGGACGCGCGCGCTTAACTTCGCTCCTGCTGCTGGCGCAGGCGGTCGCGCAGACGCAAACCCTACAGGAGGTGGCGGGATGAGCTTTACCGAACAGTTAATTGCGTGGCGGCGCGAGCTGCATCAGCACCCGGAGCTTTCGCTCGAGGAGTTTGAAACCACGCGGCGCATTCGCCACTGGCTGGAGCATGCCGGGCTGCGCCTGTTGCCGCTCGATCTGCCGACCGGAGTGGTCGCGGAAGTGGGAAGCGGCGAGAAGGTGATCGCGCTGCGCGCCGATATCGACGCGTTACCGATTGAGGAGGCGGTCGACTCGCCGTTTACCTCGCGCAACCCCGGCGTGATGCACGCTTGCGGGCATGATATTCATACCAGTGTCATGCTCGGCGCGGCGCTGCTGTTAAAAGAGCGGGAAGCGGCGCTGCCGGGCAGGGTGCGCATTCTGTTTCAGCCAGCGGAGGAGAGTTTTGGCGGCGCGAAACGGCTGATTAAGGCCGGTGCGCTCGAGAATGTGAGCGCGATATTTGGCATGCACAACGAACCCGGCCTGCCGGTCGGCGCGTTTGCCACCCGCGGCGGCGCGTTTTACGCCAATGTCGATCGCTTCAGCCTGAAGGTGAGCGGCAAGGGCGCACACGCGGCGCGGCCGCATGAGGGCAACGACGCCATTCTGCTCGCCAGCCAGCTGGTTGTGGCGCTGCAAAGTATCGCCAGCCGCAACATCAACACCCTCGAATCGGTGGTGTTAAGCGTGACGCGTATTCAGGGGGGTAATACCTGGAACGTGTTGCCGGAGCATGTCGAGCTGGAGGGAACCCTGCGTACCCACGATGCGGCTATTCGCGCGCAGGTGAAAAAACGCGTTGAGGCGATAGCCGCCGGGCTGGCGCAGGCCTTTGATGCCGCTATCTCCGTGACCTGGTTTGATGGCCCGGACGCGCTGGTCAATCACCCGCAGTGGGCGGACTTCGCCCGCGAGGTCGCCAACGAACACGGATACCGTACCGCAGAGGCGGATTTGCACATGGGCGGGGAGGATTTCGCCGTCTATCTCCAGAAGATACCCGGCGCGTTTGTCAGTATTGGCAGCGACAGCCCGTACGGTCTGCATCACCCGGCGTTCAATCCTGATGAAGGGCTGATTGATGAGGCGGCGCGCTACTTTGCACGCCTGGCAGAAAAAGCCTTACAGCACACTTAACGAAACCTGAAATGACCTGGGGCGGTGGCTCCGGGCCACCTGTTGCCTGAATTCCGGAGGGAGTATGTCTACAGCACGACAATTGCGGCTTGGCACCATTTTGCATGGCGCATCGGGAAATATGTCCGCCTGGCGACATCCGGCGGCGGTCGCCGACGCCAGCATCAATTTTGACTTTGTGCAGGAGACAGCACGTCTCGCGGAGCAGGGGAAACTCGATTTCTTATTTGTCGCTGACGGCTTATATATCAATGAAAAATCGATCCCCCACTTCTTAAACCGTTTTGAACCGCTGACGGTGTTGTCTGCGCTGGCGAGCGTCACCCGGCATCTTGGCCTGGTGGGCACGCTCTCAACCTCCTATAGCGAACCCTTTACCGTGGCACGGCAGTTCGCCAGCCTCGATCACCTGAGCCATGGCCGGGCAGGCTGGAACGTCGTCACCTCACCGCTGGAGGGATCGGCGAAAAACTTCTCCCGTGAAAAGCACCCGGATCACGCCTTGCGTTACCGCATTGCCGATGAGTATCTCGATGTGGTGAAAGGGTTGTGGGACTCCTGGGAGGAGGACGCCTTTATCCGTGATAAAGCCAGCGGGCAATTTTTCGACCCGGCAAAACTGCATACCCTCAACCACCACGGCGACTTTTTCCAGGTCGCAGGCCCGCTGAACATTGGCCGCACGCCGCAGGGCAGGCCGATTATTTTCCAGGCGGGTGCCTCGGAGGATGGCAAAAAACTGGCGGCACGCCATGCCGATGCCATTTTTACTCACCATGAAACCTTAGCGGAGGCGCAGGACTTCTACCGCGACGTGAAACAGCAGCTGGAACAGCACGGGCGGCGTCACGACGAACTGCACATTTTCCAGGGCGTCAGCGTAATTGTGGGCGACAGCGAAGCGGATGCCGAGCAGCAGTATCAAACCACCGCCGCGCTGGTCTCCATTAATGATGCGCTCAACTACCTCGGGCGCTACTTCGAGCACCACGACTTCAGCCAGTATCCGCTCGATGAACCCTTCCCGGAGATTGGCGATTTAGGGCAGAACAGCTTTCGCAGCACCACTGATGAGATCAAACGCAACGCCCGCGAACGCCAGCTGACGCTGCGCCAGGTGGCACTGGAGAGCGCCTCGCCGCGTCCGCGTTTTTCCGGCACCGCCGAACAGGTGGCCGACGGCTTGCAGGCGTGGTTTGAGAGCCGCGCCGCCGACGGCTTCATCATCCAGGGCGGCACGCCGGATACCTTCCCGCGCTTCGTCAAAAAAGTGGTGCCGATCCTGCAAGCGCGCGGTCTGTTCCGCACCGACTACCCCGGCACAACCCTGCGCGAAAGTTTAGGTCTGGCGCTGCCCGAACATCCCCGGTCAACACAATAGAAGAAGAGAACGTATGCAGAGACGCACCCTTTTACTGGCGGCAACGCTTGCATTGACGCCGCTGGCGCAGGCCAGCGACGTGACCATCAACGGCACCGGCGTCAGCCTTGAGGCCAATTCCACGCCGATCCATACGGCGAAAAACCCGCAGGCGATAAGCCAGCTGCCGCAAGGGTACCGCTTTGTGCAGCCGGGTAAATTCACCGTGGCGGTCGCCGCGCTTAATTCGCCGCCGCTGACGGTGTTTGCCGCCGATAACAAAACCCTGCTCGGCAGCGAAGTGGATATCGCCCGGCTGGTCGCCGACAGCCTCGGTCTTGAACTGAATGTGGTGCCGACCTCCTGGGAGGACTGGCCGCTGGGGGTGACCTCCGGCAAATATGATGCCGCGATCAGCAATATCACCGTCACCCAGGCGCGCAAAGCAAAGTTTGATTTCGCCACCTACCGCAAAGACTCCCTCGGTTTTTATGTCAAAACCGCAAGCCCCATCAAACAGATTCAGCAGGCAGCGGATATCGCCGGGCTGCGCATCATTGTTGGCTCCGGCACCAATCAGGAGGCGATCCTGCTGGCCTGGAACGCGGAAAACCTGAAGAAGGGGCTTAAACCCTTTACGCCGATCTACACCAAAGATGACGCTGCCCTAACGCTGGCGCTGCAATCGGGCCGCGCGGATGCCTTCTTCGGCCCCAACGTGATTGGTGCCTGGAAAGCGGCGCTGACCGGCAAAACCCGGCTGGTGGGTAGCGTCGACGGCGGCTGGCCAAAAGCGGCGCATATTGCCGTGACGCTGCGTAAAGGCAGCGGCCTGGCACCGGCGGTGCAGAGCGCGCTGAATGGCGCAATGGCGAGCGGCGATTACGACAAGGTACTCAACCGCTGGGGTGAAGTGGTAGAGCGTATCGCGCAATCAGAAATTAACCCGCCAGGCCTTGGCGATTAAGGAGCAGAGGATGAACGAACGTTTCCGTGATGTCTCACCCGAAGACGACGAGCTGCAACCGATCCTCGCCGGGCTGTTTGCCGAGTATGCCGCCCGCTACGGCGACTACTTCTCCCGTGACGCCGAGGTGGAGCTGACCGAGTGGTACTTGCCGCCGCAGGGGCTGTTTATCGTGCTGGAGCGCGAGGGAAAGATTATCGCCACCGGCGCTTACAAACCTTTTGATCAGCGCACTGCCGAAATCAAACGCATCTGGACCGACGCCTCGCTGCGCCAGCAGGGGCTGGCGGCGCGCGTGGTGCAGGAGCTGGAGCGCCGCGCCGAGCTTGCCGGTTATAGCCAGATCTACCTGACTACCGGCTTTCGCCAGCCGGAAGCGGTACGGCTCTACCTGAGCCAGGGCTATCAGCCGCACTTCGACCTGACGCGCGATGCGGAAGAGTACAGCCTGCCGCCGTTTGATGGTCGGCTGCGCTTCAGCAAAGTGCTGTCATCGGCCCGTCTGAGCAAAACTGCCTGAGGAGCGACCATGAAAAGTACCGAAACGATCAAAGTGGTGCCGGCCCGCTACCCGCTGCGCACCGTGGGGGCCATCGTTGCGCTGTTTGTGCTGGCGGCGGTGATCCAGTCCGTGGCTTTCAATCCGCGCTGGGAGTGGGGCGTTTTTGCCCGCTGGTTTTTCGACCCGGTGATCCTCGAAGGGTTAGGGCAAACGCTGCTGCTGACGCTGGTCGGCACGGTGTTGAGCGTCATACTCGGCGGGCTGCTGGCGCTGGCGAGGCTCTCCTCGTCGTGGCTGCTGAGCAGCCTCGCCTGGGGCTATATCTGGCTGTTCCGCTCGCTGCCGCTGATTGTGGTGCTGATCATTTTGTATAACTTCTCCTACCTCTATGACTCGCTCGCCATCGGCATCCCCTTTACCGGCATTGAGTGGGCGCGCTACGAGACGATTAATGTGCTCGGCCAGTTCGCCACGGCGGTGGTCGGGCTGACGCTGGTGCAGAGCGCCTATACCGCAGAGATCATTCGCGGCGGCTTTCTTGGCGTCGATCACGGTCAGTATGAAGCCGCTGCCGCGCTTGGGCTTCCCGCCTGGCGGCGCACGGTGCGCATTATTTTACCGCAGGCGCTGCGCACTATTTTACCCTCGGGGTTCAATGAAATTATCAGCCTCGCCAAAGGCACGGCGATGGTTTACGTGCTGGCGATGCCGGAGCTCTTCTACACCATCCAGATGATCTACAACCGCACCCAGGAGGTGATCCCGCTGCTGATGGTTGGCGCCGCCTGGTATCTGGTGATCACCAGCGTGTTGTCGGCGATCCAGTATCTGGTTGAGCGCTGGCTGGCGCGCAGTGAACGCCGCTCGGCTATCAATCCGTCCGTTTACCGTGCGGCAGCGACAACTCACACTTCACACGCCACGGAGCCTGCTCATGCCCATCTCTCCTGAAGGCCATATCTCGATTAGCGGCGTCAGCAAATATTTTGGCCGCCATAAAGCGCTGGATAACGTCTCGCTGGAGATCCCGCCCGGCACGGTGACGGTGATCCTCGGCCCCTCCGGCTCCGGCAAATCGACGCTGCTGCGCACCATTAATCACCTTGAGCGCGTCGACGAGGGCTTTATCCGTATCGACGACGAGTACATCGGCTACCGCCAGCAGGGGGACAAACTCTACGAGCTGAAAGAGAAGGAGATCCTGCGCCAGCGCGTCAACGTCGGGTACGTGTTTCAGAACTTCAATCTCTTTCCGCACCTGACGGTGCTGGAGAATCTGATTGAAGCGCCGATTGCCCATAAAAAGCTGAGCCGCAAAGCGGCGGTCGAGCAGGCATTCGAACTGCTGGATGTGGTTGGGCTGCGCAACAAAGCCGATGCCTGGTCACGTCATCTCTCCGGCGGCCAGCAGCAGCGTATCGCCATCGCCCGTGCGCTCTCGCTGCGCCCGCGCGTGATGCTGTTTGATGAGCCGACCTCCGCGCTCGATCCGGAACTGGTGGGCGAGGTGCTGGATGTGATCAAAAAGCTGGCGCGGGCCGGATCGACGCTGGTGGTAGTGACCCATGAGATCGGTTTTGCCAGGGAAGTCGCCGACCAGGTGGTGTTTATGGTCGACGGCAAAATTGTGGAGCAGGGGAGTAGTGAGGCGGTGCTGAACCAGCCGCAGCACGCCCGCACGCGCCAGTTTCTCTCCAAAGTGCTGTAGGGAGTGCGTATGAAAAAGGCATTACTGGCGCTGATATTGTTCAGCGCAGGCCCGGTTGTGGCCGGGCAGATCGATCTGCGCGCCAACGAGCAGCCGATTGTGGCCAAACGGGATGAGGCGGCGATCGCCAAAATCCCGGCGAATTACCGTTTTGTCGAGCCGGGCACGTTGACGGTTGCTATCTCCGCCCTTAACTCGCCGCCGCTGGCTTTACTGGCGAGTGATAACCGCACACGTATTGGCAGCGACCCGGATATCGCCAGGCTGCTGGCAAGCAGTCTCGGTCTCAAGCTGAAACTGGTACCGACCGCCTGGGAGGACTGGCCGCTCGGCATCACCTCCGGGCGCTACGATGTGGCGCTGGTCAATATTGCCGTCACCGAGGCGCGTAAGCAGAAGTTTGACTTCGCCACTTATCGCGCCGACTCACTCGCTTTTTCAATGAAAGCCACCTGCCCGATAAAGGCGATTAGCGGCCCAGCCGACCTGGCCGGGCGCAGGGTAATTGTTGGCTCCGGCACCAATCAGGAGCGGATCTTGCTGCGCTGGAATGAGGAGAACCGCGCAGCCGGGCGCGAGGCGGCAAAACCGATCTACCTGACGGATGACGCTTCCGGCAATTTGTATATTCAGTCCGGGCGCGCGGACGTGGTGTTTGGTCCGCAGTCGGTCGCGGCATATAAAGCGGCGCTGAACGGTACAACAAAAGTGGTCGGCCTGGGGCCGAAGAAAACCTGGGTGGCGACCACCAGCAAAAAGGGTAACGGCCTGGTGCTGGCTTTGCAGGCGGCGATCAACGGCGCTATCGCGCGCGGCGAGTATCAACAGGTGCTGGCGCGCTGGGGTGAGCAGGGCGAAGGGGTTGAAACTTCGCAGGTCAATCCGCCGGGCGTGAACTGGTAAAAAATGATAGCGCTAACATGATTATGGTTGGCTTTTGCAGGTTGTTTAGTGCACCAAACTTGTACAAAAAGTGAAAATGCGATCGGCTGCAAAAATGTCCGTCAGGAGGGTATCAGCTCAGCGGTAACTGGCGTGTTATTTAATGTTAGCGCTAACATTTTTTAAGCAAAATGGCGAGGTAATGCACTGATTTAAAAGTGAACAGAGGTATTGATTGGAGTTATAGTTATACTACAAAATATAACGTAGCCAATGCTAACGCCTCTGCGGGCTCTGTGAGTGAAGATGGCAAGACCTTCTCGTGCTGTTATCTCCCGTGCGCCGACGCTGGATGACGTTGCCCGCGCCGCCGGGCTCTCCTCGATGACCGTCAGTCGGGCGCTTAACACGCCGGACCAGGTACGGCCGGAAACCGTGAAAAAGGTGCTCGCCGCAGTCAAAGCGACGGGCTACATTCCCAACGCGCTGGCCGGTGGGCTGGCCTCACGGCGCAGCAAACTGGTTGCCGTGCTGGTGCCCCACCTCAACGATCCGCTGTTTGCTGATACGCTTCAGACAATGGGGGAAACCCTCTCGCAGCGCGGCTATCAGATGCTGCTGTGCAGCGCCGGTTACACGCCGCAAACGGAAACCGAGCTGGTTTCGACCCTGATGTCGCGCCGCCCGGACGGCATTGTGCTCACCGGCATCCATCACAGTAATGATCTGAAAAAGATCATCTTCAACGCCAGCGTGCCGGTGGTGGAGACGTGGGATATCACGCCAACGCCCATCGATATGCTGGTCGGTTTCTCCCATGAGAAAGCGGGCCTGGCAACGGCAGAGTATCTGCTCGGCAAAGGCTACCGGCGTCCGGGGCTGGTATGGACGACAGAGAGAACGGCTGCGCAGCGTAAAAACGGGCTGTACGAAGGGCTGGCGCGACACGGCATTACCGACATACCTTGTGTTGAGTCGCAACTGCCTGCCCGCTTTGCTGATGGTCGGGCGGGGGCAGCGCAGCTGCTGGAAACCACAGAATTAGATGTGATTATCTGTAGCTCCGACACCCTCGCGCAGGGGGCGATTAGCGAGCTTCAGGCGCGCGGCCTGCGCGTGCCGCAGGATGTGGCGGTAACCGGCTTTGGCGATCTCGACTTTGCGGCGGCAAATGTGCCCTCCATTACCACTATTGCTCTCGACCGTCACGCCATTGGCGCGCGGGCGGCGACACTGGTGGCTAATCGCATCGAAGGGCGCAGCGACGGCGAGCAGATTATCGATATTGGCTTTCACCTGACTGAGCGGGAATCGGCGTAAAAAGATGAGAATCAACATTATTGGTACCAGCGGCAGCGGCAAATCGACGCTGGGTAAGCGTCTCGCGCGCCAGCTTGACGTCCCTTATATCGATATGGACACCCTTTACTGGCGGCCCAACTGGCAGGGCACGCCGGACGAAGAGCTCTACGCGAAACTTGAACAGCTCCTGCAACAGCCGGGCTGGGTGCTGGACGGCAACTATAACCGCAGCCGCGATATCAAATGGCGCAATGTGGATCTGATTATCTGGATCGATTACGGCTTCTGGCGCACCCTGCGCCAGGCGGTATTGCGGGCGATAAAACGCGCGTGGCACAAACAGGAGCTGTGGCCCGGCACCGGCAATTGCGAAAGCTTTCGCCGCTCCTTCCTGAGCCGCGAGTCGATCATTCTCTGGACCATCAAGACCTGGCGCAGCAACCGCGTGCGTTACGCGCGTGATATGGCCGATCCGCATTACCAGCACCTGCGCTTTGTGCGCCTGACCTCGCCGCAGCAGGCTGACGAATTTCTCGCCACTCTGACCTAAGCTTAAGCCTCATATGACGTGCGAGGTAACCCGATGATCACCGTTTATGGCGTACCCGGCTTTGGATCGGCCATCAGCGAAGCGATGCTTACGCTGGCGGATATCCCTTATCAGTTTCACGATGTCGCAGGCTTTGACCAGCCCGGCCCGCAGCAGGAGAGGCTGCGCAAGCTCAACCCGCTCTGCCAGGTGCCGACGCTGCAACTGGAGGATGGCAGCGTGATGACCGAATCCGCTGCCGTGGCGCTGATGATCCTGGACAGTCGTCCTGATTTGGCTCCGCCAGAAGGGACGCCGGAGCGCCAGCAGTTCTGGCGGCTGCTGATATGGCTGGTGGCGAATGTCTACCCGACCTTTACCTATGCCGATTACCCTGAGCGCTGGGCGCCGGACGCGGCGGAGCAGTTGAAAGAGAGCTGCATCGCTTATCGCAAAACCCTCTATCGGTGGCTGGAAAGTCAGTTGCAGGCCGCGCCTTACGCCTTCGGTGAACAGCTTACGCTGCTGGATATCTATCTCTGCGTGATGCGCAACTGGGGGCCGCGCCAGGCGTGGTTTGCCAGCAACACGCCGAAGATAAACGCCATTGCCGATGCCGTCTGCGTGCTGCCAAAACTGGAGGCGGTGCTGCGGCGTAACGACATTATCGGCTAGCACGCTTTGACCGCTGTGTTATCGTCATTTTTTTATTAAAAACAAGGAGCAGACCATGCCGCATATTGATATCAAATGTTTTCCCCGCGATCTGAACGACGAGCAGAAGAGTGCGCTGGCGGCGGATATCACCGAGGTGATTATTCGCCATCTCAACAGCAAAGAGAGTTCCATCAGCGTGGCGCTCACCGAGATCGCCCCGGAAGAGTGGCAGGTGAACGCCTGGGATAAAGAGATTGCGCCGCAGATGGAGAAGCTGATTAAAAAGCCCGGCTACAGCATGTGACTGCTGGCCGGGCAGGTGTTACTGCCCGGCAACCATCCTTTTGCCGCTGGCGACAAAGGTACCGCCGCCGAGATGGTGAATTGTGTTTAACTGATCATCATCGAACTGCCAGCGTCCCTGCACAAAGGCGCGCTCATCGGCGCCGGCAGAGACCACTTCGCCAAACAGCGTGTCATATTTCTCCTGCGCGGCCGTCGGCGGCAGCAGGCGACACTCCATCCACGCCAGACACTTCTCTTCCACCACTGGCAGGCCGAGCACCGGCCCGGCAATCGCCGGAATGCCGTAACAGTTGAACTTATCCTCATCGCGCCCGGTAATGCTGCCGACGGCATAGGTCCAGTTAGCGGCGGCGACACCGGGGATGACTATCCCGAACATGCCGCTGCGCTCAATCAGTTCGCGCGACCAGGTGCTTTTATCCACCACAATGGCGATGCGCGGCGGTGAAAACTCGACCGGCATCGACCAGGCGGCGCTCATCACATTGCGGCGGTCGATCTGCTCATCGCGGCTGGTGATCATCACGGTCGGGCCGTGGTTTAACAGGCGGCTGGCGTGCTCTAACGCCACCGGGCGAAAATGGCTCATAACCTCTCCTTTAGCAAAATTTCCGCAACTACCCGGCGTGGCGGGCAACCACAATCTGCCCGCGGCCTTGCTCCTTCGCCATATAGAGCGCGAGGTCGGCGGCACGCACCAGGTTATCAGCCCTGGCGTGGCGCGGCCAGGTGGCGAGGCCGATGGAGACCGACACCGGGCCGATATCCTGCGACTCATAGCGCATCGGGTGTTTAAGTATGGTGTTTAACAGCCGCTCGGCGAGCATTTTCGCTTCGGTTTCGCTCTTACCCGGCAGGATCAGTAAAAACTCCTCGCCGCCGTAGCGGAAGGCGACGCCGCACTCGCCGAGCGTGTCGGTAATAATGCGCGACAGCTCGCGCAGCACTTTATCACCCGCGTCATGCCCGTGCAGATCGTTGAGCTTTTTGAAGTAGTCGACATCCAGCATCAGGCAGCTCAGCAGCGTATTGTCGACCATCGCCTGATCGATCATATTGCGCAGCGTCTCTTCGAGGCTGTGGCGGTTACGCAGGCCGGTCAGGGAGTCATAGGTCGCTTTTTCGGTGAGCGTATCGCGCAGCATCTGGTTGGCTAACGCCAGCGCGAGGGTTTCTGCCAGCAGTTCAAGATAGATATAGGGTGGCTCTTTGCCCGGCGTGTAGTTGTCAAAAGTGAGCAGGCCGATACTTTTGTTCTGCGCATTCAGCGGCACGCAGATGGCGCGCGCTGCGATCTCCGGCACCACATGATCGCAGGGCATATCGACGTCGCCGTTACCGGGGCTGTGCAGCTGGCCACGCTTCAGCGCCCAGCAGCTTTCCGGGGCGAAAGGTGCATCTTCGCCAGGCGGCAGCGCCCAGCGGGCGACACAATTCATACGATTCGTGTTGCTGTCCAGCAGATAGAGCCGCGCGCCCATATCGGGAATGATTTGCGGCGCAAAACGGCTCACCACCCGCACAATCGCCTGCAAAGAGTCGCACCCCTGCAAGCGCTGGGTCATGCGCGCCAGCAGGGTGCGCGTCGCCCATTCCGCATCGCGCTCCAGCTCAAGGCGCTGGCGAGCCAGCCCGTTCTCGCGAAAAATACGGATCGCCTGCGCCATATCGCCAATCTCATCGACCTGCGCCAGCACCGGCGCTTCGACGTTGTAATCCTGCGTTGCCAGCCGGTTCACCACGTCGCTTAGCGTCACTACCGGACGCAGGATGCGGTGTTTGATAATAAAACCAAGCACAAACAGAAACAGCAGGGCGGTCAGGCCGACCATGATCTCAGAGAGGGTGCGCAGGCGCAGGGAGAGGTCAGTGGCGTTAGCGATAGCGCTTTGCGTGCGCTGATCGATCAGGCTGCGAAAGTGCGCGAAGCGATATTCGGTTTCTGAAAGGCGCTCTTCATAGCTGGTGCTAAAGAGTAGATTCATCGCCTCATCGGTTTTTCCCGCCTCAACGTCGCTGATGGCGATCCGCTGCTCATCTTCCAGCTGATCGAGGGTCGTAAGGCCGTCGCGCAGAATAAGCAACTCTTCATCGGAGGCACCATTATCCCGCAGCGCGGCGAGATGATTCTCCAGATCAATATCCTGCTCCGCGCGGGTCTTCCAGCTCTGGAGGGTTTCCGGCTGTTTTTTGATCACCGCTTCGCGCGCCAGCTCGCTTAATGCCCAGGCCTCTTTTTCCAGCGAATCGGTGAGGGTGTCGAAGAGACGGCTTTGCGTCACCGCCTCGCGCTCATTGTGTTCCGCGCTGGAGGCCAGAAATAGCGCGACGCCGGAGCTGAGCGTTAACACCACCGTGGCGATATAGGCAAAATTGGTTATCGTGGCGATCCGCACGGGCATCCCTTTTCGGTTAAAAACAGCGTTCTTTTCAGTGTAGACATTCCTTAAAAATCAAGGCGCAATATCAGTGTCATTTCACCGTCACACTCCCTGCCTATAGTCAGCCGCAATCAAATCCCAAAGAGGATAACAAGATGTTTGCTCCCCTGACTTCTGCTCAGGTGGATGCGCCCTGCGGATGCAGACCGCGGGTTTCGCACGGCTTCCTGAAACAGGAGGGCGTCGATGAGCGTATTCACTGACATCCGGCTGCAAGGCGTTTCGTACGCTTTTGGCGCGCACACCGTTCTCAATCGAATCGACTTATCCATTCCGGCGGGCACCATCGTCGCGTTGCTCGGCCCCTCCGGCTGCGGCAAAAGCACGCTGCTGCGCCTGCTGGCGGGGCTCGCGCAGCCGGCCGCTGGCGACATCTGGTTTGGCGATCGCTGTGTGGCGAAAGCGGGCTGGTCATTACCGCCCGAAGCGCGCGATATCGGCATGGTATTCCAGGATTACGCACTATGGCCGCACATGAGCGTGGCGCAAAACGTCGCCTTTCCGCTGAAAATGCGCGCTGTGCCGCGCGGCGAGCGTGATGCGCGCGTGGTGCAGGCGCTGACCCGCGTCGGACTGGCGGAGTTCGCCCAGCGCAAACCCGCCGGGCTCTCTGGCGGCCAGCAGCAGCGCGTCGCGCTGGCGCGGGCGATTGTCGCCGAGCCGGGCGTGCTGCTGTTTGATGAGCCGCTCTCCAATCTCGATACCGCGCTGCGCGAAGCGTTATGCCATGAGATGGCGCGCCTGTTGCGCCAGCTTGGTACCACTGCCGTCTATGTCACCCACGATCGCCGTGAAGCAGAGCTGCTCGCCGACCGCATTGTTCATCTCGCCTCCGGCGAGGTGGAGTCTGTTCGCACCGTTACGTCAACCTCAGGGGAATCTGCATGAAAGGCTTACTGTCCGTGAAAAAAGGAGTCGCCCTCGCTATGGCGCTGTCATCGATGATCATCTCCAGCGCGCATGCGCTGACGGTTTACACCGCCGGGCCGGGCTCGCTGGCGAAAAATCTCGCCAGCGGCTTCGAGCAGCAGAGCGGGGTAAAAGTGAATATCTTCCAGGCCACCACCGGCAAAGTGATGGCGCGCCTCGAGGCGGAGCAGGCCAATCCGCAGGCGGATATTTTGATCTCCGCTTCGTGGGAGACGGCGGAAGATCTGCACAAACGTGGCTGGCTGCTGCCATTTACCAGCGCCAATGCGGAAAAAGTGCCGCAGACGCTGAAAAGCGCGGACTATGTGGCGCAGGGTATTTCGGCGCTCGGCATTGTCTGGAACAGCAAAAGCGGCACCCCGGAGCCGAAAGAGTGGCGCGATCTGACCGCGCCTGCGTTCAAGGATAAAGTCACCACGCCCGACCCGGCGCTCTCTGGTGCGTCGCTCGATCTGCTGATCGGGCTGCAAAATGGCATGGGCGATAACGCCTGGCAGCTGTTTGACGATCTGAAAAAGAACGGCATGGTTGTGAGCGGCCCGAACGCGCAGGCGGTGACGCCGGTGATGCAGGGGGCAAAAGCGGCGGTTTTCGGCGCGGTGGATTACGTCACCTACGGCAATATTGCGCAGGGCGAATCGCTGAAGGTCATTTTCCCGGCCAGCGGCACGGTGATTGCGCCGCGCCCGATGATGATCCTCAAGTCCACCCAGCATGAGCAGGAGGCGAAAGCCTTTATCGACTATGTGCTGTCGCCGGAAGGGCAGAAAATGGTCGCCGACGCCTGGCTGATGCCGGCCCGTACCGATGTTGCCGCCAAACGCCCGCTGTTAAGCGAGCTGAAACTGCTGCCGACCCAGAGCGACAACGGTGCCGAGCGTGGCGAGATCCTTAAGCGCTTCAACACGCTGTTTGCCCAGTAAAACCCATCGCGGGGGCAACCCCGCTTTCAGGATCCCTTGCCGTGAATCAGACCGTTATCGCCCGGATAACCACGGCGCTGCTGGTGATACTGGTGGCGCTGCCGTTACTCTTTATTGTTTTGCAGGCACTCTTTCCCCACTTCAGCGCAGGCTCGCTCAGCGGTGCATTCTCGGCGATCCCGCACCTGCTCGCCGAGCCGCAGCTGCCGGCGATGTTCAGCGGCACGCTGCAAATCGCGCTTGGCGTGGCGCTGCTCAGCGCGGTGATTGGCCTGCCGCTTGGCGTCGCGCGCGGGCTGTTCGATCTGCCGTGTCCGAAGCTGTGGGATCTGCTGTTTCTCATCCCGTTTCTCACGCCGCCCTACATTGCCGCGCTCTCGTGGATGCTGGTGCTGCAAACCCAGGGCTACCTGATGCAGCTCACCGGGCTGGATCTCAATAATCTGCTCTTCAGCAAGATCGGCATTGTGCTGGTGATGACGCTCAATATCTTCCCGGTGGTCTATTTTGCCGTCTCGCGGAGCCTGCTTGCCAGCGGTCAGCGGCTGGCGCTGGTCGCGCGGGTGCATGGCGCCACGCCGTGGCGGGCTTTCTACCACATCACTTTGCCGCTGCTGTCACCCGCATTAGCAGCAGGCATGCTGCTGGCCTTCACGCTGGCGATTGAGGAGTATGGCGTGCCGGCGGCTTTGGGCACCCGTTCAGGCGTGGTGATGCTGACGGTCGGCATTGAGGAGAAGCTCGCCGACTGGCCGATCGATCTGCCCGGCGCTTCGCTGCTGTCGCTGGTGCTGATTACGGTCGCCCTCGGCGGCTGGGCGCTGCAACGCAAACTGACCGGCGGCACCGATGTCACCAGCGTCTCCGGCAAACCCGCCGCGCATGTCGGCGCAAAACTGGGGCTGTTTACCACGCCGGTGGTACTGGTGATGGCGATGATCGGTTTTATCGCGGTGGTGTTGCCAGGGCTGTCGATGGCGGTGACGGGTTTTAGCGCCACACTTTCTGGCGGGCTGGCGTGGGACAATCTCACCGGCGCTCACTTTGCGGCACTCTTTGCCCAGCGCGGTGATGCGCTGCCTGCGCTCGGCACCAGCGTTTCCCTCGCGTTTGCGGCGGCGCTAATTACCGGCCTGCTCGGGTTATGCGCCGCCTGGCTGGTGGTGATGCAGAAGATAAAAGGGCGCGCGCTTATCGATGCGCTGTCGCTTATGCCCGCCGCGCTGCCGGGGGTGGTGGTCGGGGTCGGGTTGATCCTGCTGTGGAACCGCGCCTTCTGGCCGGTTTCACCCTATAACACGTGGGCGATTTTGCTGCTCTCCTACTGTTGTCTGTTACTGCCCTGGCCGGTGCGCTACATCGGCAGCGCCATGCGGCAGCTGGGCGGTAACCTTGAACCGGCGGCGCGGGTGCATGGTGCCAGCGCGTTTCAGGCGCTGCGCTTTATTGTGCTGCCGCTGATTTTCCCGGCGATGCTCGCGTCGATGTTGATGGTCTTTGCTATTGCCTCACGCGAACTGGTCACCTCGCTGCTGCTGTCGCCTGCGGGCACGCAAACCGTGGCGGTCTTTATCTGGCGGCAGTTTGAGCAGGGCTCGGTGGGTCAGGGGATGGCGATGGCGACGCTGACGCTGATTACCGGGCTGGGCTTGATGCTGACGGCGCTGGCCATCATGCAGCGGAGCACAAAGGGATAAAGTGAGGGCACGAAAACGCCAGTGGCCGGAAAAATATGGGTTATAACCAATGGACACTACACGCAAGGAGCCTGTATGACCCCGTTTTTAAGCGCTTATCTGGACCGCATTGACTGGCATCACACGCCGGATGCCACCCTTGAAACCTTACGCGCCGTGCATCTGCACCATAACGCCGCGATCCCGTTCGAAAACATCGACGTGGTGTTGCCGCGTGAAATCGATCTCAGCGATGAGGCGATTTTCGCCAAGCTGGTGGTGGGCCGGCGCGGCGGCTACTGCTTTGAGCAGAATGGCCTTTTTGAGCGCGCGCTGCGCGAGATGGGGTTTGAGGTGCGCAGCCTGCTGGCGCGCGTGCTGCTCGCCAACCCGGAGCAGATGCCGCCGCGCACCCACCGCCTGCTGCTGGTGCAGCTTGACGGAGAGCCGTGGATCGCCGATGTCGGCTTCGGCGGCCAGAGCCTGACCGCGCCAATCCGCCTGCAAGAAGAGATTGAGCAGGCGACGCCGCACGGCCTTTATCGCCTGCTGCGCGCGGGTGAAAACTGGCAGTTGCAGTTCCGTCATCATGAGCACTGGCAGACGATGTATCAGTTTGAGATGGGGGAGCAGTACCAGGCGGATTACGTGCTGGGCAACTTCCACTCCGCGCACTGGCCGACCTCCCATTTTCGCCACCATCTGTTGATGTGCCGCCATCTGCCGGACGGTGGCAAAATGACCCTCACCAACTTCCACTTCACCCACTGGCAGCAGGGCAAAGTGGTGGAGGAGACGCATCTGCCCGATGTTGCCGCGTTGTATGAAACGCTACAGCACCGCTTCGGGCTGGGGGTGAGCGATGCGCAGTCGGGCTTTACCCTGCAACAGCTGCAAACCGTGATGGACGGCTTTGATCTGCAAAGCGGCAAGCGCTAGCAGAGCTCTTTCTCAATCATTCGTGTCAGATGGCGTTTGAAGGCCGCTTCATCGACATCTGGCATGCCGAGGATGCAAATCCCGTCCATGCCGCAGACCATCGCAATCAGCCGCCAGGCAATATCCGCCGCTGGATCGCGCAGAGTGAATTCACCCGCCGCTACGCCCTGTTCGATAATCCCGACGACTTTGACGTGCCACATCTCCATGGTCAGCAGATAGGCACCTTTGATTTCCGGATCTTTATTCGCCAGCAGCAGCGCTTCGCGCCACAGATGAATATAGGGCTCCAGCCCGCCTTCATCACTGCCGAGCATCGCGAACAGCTGCTCGCGCCACGGTGCGGTTTCCGGAACCAGCTCAACCTCCAGCAATTCATCGATCAGCCGGATAAAGGCCTGCGATTTGAGTTCGTTTGACGAGATGAAATGGTGGTGCACCTGGCCCGTTGCCACTCCGGCTTCACTGGCGATGCGGCGAACCGTCATGGCGGAAAAGCCCTCTGCCAGCGCGACACGCATGGCGGCTTGCAGGATAACTTCCCGGCGATCGTCCCGATTTAAATAGCTCATGAAATATTTTCCCCTTAAAACGTGCCGCGCAGTGTAACAAAAAGCTGGACATGTGTTCAACAATCCGTAGGATCGCATTTCTGGACAGGCGTCCAGAACGGATAAAAGAGGAAGAAGTTATGTTTCGTCAGTGGTTAACGTTGGTCATCATTGTGCTGGTTTATATTCCGGTGGCGATTGATGCGACGGTGCTGCATGTTGCCGCGCCGACGCTCAGCACCGCGCTAGATGCCAGCGGGAATGAGCTGCTCTGGATCATCGATATCTATTCGCTGGTGATGGCAGGGATGGTGCTGCCGATGGGCGCACTGGGCGATAAAATCGGCTTTAAGCGCCTGCTGCTGATTGGCAGCGGTTTGTTCGGCGGCGCGTCGCTGCTGGCGGCATTCGCCCCCACCGCAGGCTGGCTGATTGCCACCCGTGCGCTGCTCGCCGTGGGTGCGGCAATGATTGTTCCCGCCACGCTTGCCGGGATCCGCACCACCTTTTCTCAGGCGCACCATCGCAACACCGCGCTCGGCGTCTGGGCGGCGATTGGCTCCGGCGGCGCGGCATTTGGCCCGCTGATTGGCGGTATGCTGCTTGAGCACTTTTACTGGGGCTCGGTATTTCTCATCAACGTGCCGATTGTGCTGGTCGTGATGGCGCTTACCGCCCGGTATGTTCCGCGCCAGCAAGGGCGTGCCGATCAGCCGCTGCACCTCAACCAGGCGCTGGCGCTGATTGCCGCCATCTTGCTGCTGGTGTGGAGTGCGAAAACCGCCATGAAAGGGACGGTGCCGCTGTGGCTGGTCACCAGCACGCTGCTGATTGGTGGTCTGCTACTCACCGGTTTTGTGCGCATCCAGCTGGCGGCGAGCCGCCCGATGATCGACATGCGGCTCTTTACGCACCGCGTGATCCTCAGCGGCGCGCTGATGGCGATCATGGCCATGGTGACGCTGGTGGGCTTCGAGCTGCTGATGGCGCAGGAGCTGCAATTTGTACACGGCTTTACGCCTTTCGCCGCCGGGGTCTTTATGCTGCCGGTGATGATTGCCAGCGGCTTTAGTGGCCCGATTGCCGGGGTGCTGGTCTCAAAACTGGGGCTACGCTACGTGGCGGCAGGCGGGATGGCGCTCAGCGCAATTAGCTTCTTTGGGCTGTCGCTGACCAACTTCTCGACCCAGCCGGTGCAGGCGGCGGTGCTGATGGCGCTGCTCGGCTTTAGCGCCGCCAGCGCGCTGCTGGCCTCGACGGCGGCCATTATGGCCGCCGCGCCGAAGGAGAAAGCGGCAGCGGCAGGGGCGATTGAAACCATGTCCTACGAGCTGGGCGCGGGTCTCGGTATTGCGGTGTTCGGCCTGATTTTAAGCCGTACATTCTCCGCGACCATTAACCTGCCACAGCAGTTGAGCGCCGAAGCGGCGGCACAGGCGTCGTCATCCATCGGTGAAGCGTTCCGCCTGGCGCGCGAGTCCGATTCGGCGCTGGCCGAGGGTATTATTGCCGCAGCAAAAACGGCATTTACCCACTCGCACAGCGTCGCGCTCAGCACCGCCAGCATGCTGTTAGTGGTTCTGGCAATAGGGATGTGGTTTAGCCTCGCACGCGTTGAGAAAAGCTGATCCCTTCACCGCAACAGGGCGCACCGCCAGCAGTAAAAGAGCGGGGCGCCCATCCCTCTAATTCCTCGCAATAGATTCACCTTTTGTACCTGATACCTGACACGGATTGCGAAAACGTTGTCATCTTCCGGGCGGCCGGAACTCTCCTACCTCTTAGGAGGCACTAAAACGCAACGGCAGCGACTATTAGGTGTCAGGCTCCCGGCGTTATTGATTTACCGCAATTATTAAACCCCGCGAAATGTTTAGTTTTCCCGCCGCAAGCGAAGATTGATTATTGAGGAAAGCAATGAACGTCAACCGCAGACAGTTTTTTCGTATCTGCGCGGGCGGGATGGCAGGAACCACGGTCGCTGCTTTAGGGTTCGCCCCGAAGATGGCACTGGCTCAGACGCGAAATTATAAATTACTGCGCGCAAAAGAGACCCGAAACTCCTGTACATACTGTTCCGTGGGTTGTGGGCTATTAATGTATAGCCTCGGCGATGGCGCAAAGAACGCCAGAGAAGCGATTTACCATATCGAAGGGGATCCGGATCATCCGGTCAGCCGGGGCGCGCTCTGCCCGAAAGGGGCGGGGCTGCTCGATTATGTCCACAGTGAAAACCGCCTGCGTTACCCCGAATACCGCGCGCCTGGCTCGGATAAATGGCAGCGCATCAGCTGGGATGAAGCGTTTAACCGTATCGCTCGCCTGATGAAAGCGGATCGCGATGCGCACTTTGTCGTAACCAACGACGCCGGAGTGAAGGTTAACCGCTGGCTCTCCACCGGCATGCTGTGCGCCTCGGCGGCAAGCAATGAAACGGGCATGCTGACGCAAAAATTTGTGCGCTCTCTCGGCATGCTGGCGGTGGATAACCAGGCGCGCGTCTGACACGGACCAACGGTAGCAAGTCTTGCTCCAACATTTGGTCGCGGTGCGATGACCAACCACTGGGTTGATATCAAAAACGCCAACGTGGTGATGGTGATGGGCGGCAACGCCGCTGAAGCCCACCCGGTCGGTTTCCGCTGGGCGATGGAAGCCAAAAACAACAATGACGCAACGCTTATCGTTGTCGACCCGCGCTTTACGCGCACGGCGTCGGTGGCGGATATCTATGCGCCGATCCGCTCCGGAACGGATATTACTTTCCTCTCCGGCGTGCTGCGCTACCTGATTGAAAACAACAAGATCAACGCGGAATACGTCAGGCACTACACCAACGCCAGCCTGCTGGTGCGGGATGACTTTGCCTTCGAAGAGGGCTTGTTCAGCGGCTACGATGCTGAAAAACGGCAGTACGACAAAACGACGTGGAACTACCAGTTTGATGACAACGGCTATGCAAAACGCGATGAGACACTGACCCATCCGCGCTGTGTCTGGAACCTGCTCAAACAGCATGTCGATCGCTACACCCCGGAGACGGTGGAGAATATCTGCGGCACGCCGAAAGCGGACTTCCTGAAGGTGTGCGAGGTGCTCGCCTCGACCAGCGCCGTAGACAGAACCACGACGTTCCTCTACGCCCTGGGCTGGACGCAGCATACGGTCGGTGCGCAGAACATCCGCACCATGGCGATGATCCAGCTGCTGCTCGGCAATATGGGCATGGCTGGCGGCGGGGTTAACGCCCTGCGCGGCCACTCCAACATTCAGGGGCTGACGGATCTGGGTCTGCTCTCGACCAGCCTGCCGGGCTACCTGACGCTGCCGTCGGAAAAACAGACCGATCTGCAACAGTATCTTGCAGCAAATACGCCGAAAGCGATGCTGCCCGATCAGGTGAACTACTGGAGCAACTATCCGAAGTTCTTCGTCAGCCTGATGAAATCTTTCTATGGCGATGCGGCGCAAAAAGAGAACGACTGGGGCTTCGACTGGCTGCCGAAGTGGGATCAATCCTACGACGTCATCAAATATTTCAACATGATGGCGAAAGGTGAAGTGACCGGCTACATCTGCCAGGGCTTCAACCCGGTGGCCTCCTTCCCGGATAAGAACAAGGTTGTCAGCACCCTGAGCAAGCTGAAGTACATGGTGGTGATCGATCCGCTGGTCACCGAGACCTCCAGCTTCTGGCAGAACCACGGCGAGATGAACGACGTTGACCCGTCGGCCATTGCAACGGAAGTGTTCCGTCTGCCCTCCACCTGTTTTGCGGAGGAGGATGGTTCGATTGCCAACTCCGGGCGCTGGCTGCAGTGGCACTGGAAAGGGCAGGATGCGCCGGGCGAAGCGCTTAACGACGGTGAGATCCTGGCGGGTATTTACCACCGGATGCGCGAAATGTACCGCACGGAAGGCGGTAAAGGCGCGGAGCCGCTGCTGAATATGTCCTGGCACTACAGCCAGCCGCATAACCCGCACTCCGAAGAGGTGGCAAAAGAGAACAACGGCTACGCGCTGGAAGATCTCTATGACACCAACGGTCAACTTCTGGCGAAGAGAGGCCAGTTGCTGAACAGCTTTGCGCTGCTGCGTGATGATGGCTCCACCGCCTCGTCGTGCTGGATCTATGCGGGTAGCTGGACCGAGCAGGGCAACCAGATGGCAAACCGGGATAACGCCGATCCATCGGGGCTGGGCAACACGCTCGGCTGGGCCTGGGCGTGGCCGATGAACCGCCGGGTGCTCTATAACCGCGCGTCGGCGGATTTCCTGGGTAAACCCTGGGATGCGAAACGGATGCTGATCCAGTGGAACGGTACGAAGTGGGTCGGGAATGACATTCCGGACTACAACACCGCGCCGCCGGGAAGCAACACCGGGCCGTTTATCATGCAGCAGGAAGGGATGGGGCGTCTGTTTGCGCTCAATAAACTCGCCGAAGGGCCGTTCCCGGAACACTATGAACCGGTGGAAACGCCGCTCGGCACTAACCCGCTGCACCCGAACGTGGTCTCCAGCCCGGTGGTACGCATTTACGCAGAGGATGTGAAGCGTATGGGGAAAAAAGAGCACTTCCCTTATGTCGGCACTACCTATCGTCTGACGGAGCACTTCCACACCTGGACCAAGCACGCGCGGCTTAACGCCATTGCCCAGCCGGAGCAGTTTGTTGAAATCAGCGAAACGCTGGCCGCGGCAAAAGGCATCCGCAATGGCGATCGCGTTAAGGTCAGCAGCCAGCGCGGTTTTATTCGCGCGGTAGCGGTAGTGACAAGGCGTCTGCAAACCCTGCAGGTGCACGGTCAGCAGGTTGAGACCGTGGGCATTCCGCTGCACTGGGGCTTTGAAGGCGTAGCGCAGAAGGGGTATATCGCCAACACCCTGACGCCTAACGTCGGCGATGCGAACTCGCAAACGCCGGAATATAAAGCGTTTTTGGTTAATATCGAGAAGGCGTAAGGGCGCGACATTATGGCTATGGAAACTCAGGACATTATCAAACGCTCTGCGACCAACCCCGTCACGCCACCACCGAGGGCGCGTGACTATAAAGCGGAGGTCGCCAAGCTTATCGATGTCTCCACCTGTGTGGGCTGCAAAGCCTGCCAGGTGGCCTGCTCGGAGTGGAACGACATCCGCGACGAGGTGGGGCACTGCGTCGGGGTCTATGACAACCCCGCCGATCTCAGCGCCAAATCCTGGACGGTGATGCGCTTTAGCGAAACCGAGCAGAACGGCAAGCTGGAGTGGCTGATCCGCAAAGATGGCTGCATGCACTGCGCGGAGCCGGGCTGCCTGAAGGCGTGCCCCTCTGCTGGCGCAATCATTCAGTACGCGAACGGTATCGTCGACTTCCAGCAGGAGAACTGCATCGGCTGCGGCTACTGCATCGCCGGGTGTCCATTTAATGTCCCGCGCCTCAGTAAAGAGGATAACCGGGTCTATAAATGTACGCTCTGCGTCGATCGCGTCAGCGTCGGCCAGGAGCCCGCCTGCGTGAAGACCTGCCCGACTGGCGCTATTCATTTCGGCACCAAAAAGGAGATGCTGGAACTTGGCGAGCAGCGCGTTGAGAAGCTGAAAGCGCGCGGTTACAGCCATGCGGGTATCTATAATCCGCAGGGCGTGGGCGGCACCCATGTGATGTATGTGCTGCATCATGCCGATAAGCCAGCGCTCTATCACGAGCTGCCCAACGATCCGCATATCGACACGGCGGTTGGGCTGTGGAAAGGGGTATTGAAACCGCTGTCGGCGGCGGGCTTCCTTGCCACGTTCGCCGGGCTGATTTACCACTACATTGGCATTGGCCCCAATAAAGAGGTGGATGACGAAGAGGAAGATCATCATGAGTAAGTCGAAAATGATTGTGCGCACTAAATTTATTGATCGCGCCTGTCACTGGACGGTGGTGATCTGCTTCTTTCTGGTGGCGCTCTCCGGCATCTCCTTCTTCTTTCCGACGCTGCAGTGGCTGACGGAAACCTTCGGTACGCCACAGATGGGGCGCATCCTGCATCCCTTCTTCGGTGTGGTGATCTTCCTGGCGCTGATGTTTATGTTCGTGCGCTTTGTGCATCACAACATCCCGGACAAGAAAGACTGGCCGTGGGTAAAAAATATCGTTGAGGTACTGAAGGGCAACGAGCACAAAGTGGCGAAGGTCGGCAAATATAATGCCGGGCAGAAGATGATGTTCTGGACCATCATGAGCATGATGACCGTGCTGCTGGTTACCGGTGTGGTGATCTGGCGTCCATACTTTGCCCACTACTTTCCGATACAGGTCATTCGCTACAGCCTGCTGCTGCACGCGACCTCGGCGATTATTTTGATCCACGCCATTCTGATCCATATGTATATGGCTTTCTGGGTGAAAGGCTCGATCAAAGGCATGATCGAAGGCAAAGTGAGCCGCCGGTGGGCGATGAAGCACCATCCGCGCTGGTATCGCGACGTCGAACGTCTCGAAGCGAAAAAAGAGAGTACGGAAGGCATTAAGTAATGCGTTTACCGCTCCGGCATCGTGTCCGGAGCGGTTTTTTAGCTGCACCTTATGACGATTCATTCCTGTTTCGCTGCGTGCATCAATGCAATTAATCCCTCTTTTTCTTCCATCCATACGCATCATCTCCCTGGTTATGCGCTGCGAAAATTAGCAATCCGCCCCCCTGCAAACAACGTCCTTTCTTCAGATTTGTGCAGAAAATGCGAGGTCGCTTCCTGAATAAAGCAACGCCATGCAAACGGTGAAAATCTTTGCGAGGCATCTTCCAGAATCCTGCATTCCCTTTGGTTTTCCTGGTGACGACGCGCGCCGTTATGGTGATGATTGCGCCCGGCGAAGAGCGTGCCGGGCGCTTTACGTTATGGGTGTGACGCTGCGCTGCGCAATGCCAGCTTCCTCTGCAACAGCGGCACCAGCAGAGGAAAAAGAAGGGCACTGAGGGCGCAAACTATCAGTAACGGTTGCAGAGCGTCGAGGGTCAGTGCCCGGGCGGAGAGCAGCCACGAAGAGAGTGAAAATGCGGCGGTTGTGGCGAGGTGCATTAGCGCCGTTTGCAAGGAGCTAAATCCTGCGCGTTGTGCATTATCCGGGAACTGCAGGGTGAGCACCGATGAGGAGACGAGGCGGCTATAGGCAGCCGCAAGAAACAGCACCATAAAAAGCCAGGGATTAGCGTAGTGCAGCGCCGGAATAAGCAGGCTGGCGACGAACAGGGCGCTGGAGGTCAGCGCCAGCGTCAGGGCGGTATAGCGTTGCGTGAGCAGACCGGTAAACCGGGTCGCGAGATACCCGGCGAAGCCACCGGCAAAAAAGAGCCAGGCAAGCTCTGTGACCGTTGCGCCAAGCAGTTGCAACAGCGGCACCAGCAGAGGAATGAGCAGCATCGGGCTGAACTGCACCAGCGCATTGCCGGAGGCGAAGAGCAGCGTCTGCGCATCAAGGGTGATCTTCTGCCGTGAGCCTGAGCAGACTTGTTGGGCGGGAATGACGCACACAATCAGCACCAGCGCCACAAGGCAGCAGGCGCTGATTGAGAGCAGTGAGGTTTTCCATCCCCAGCGGGAGCAGATAAACAGCACCGCTGGCATACCGACAATGCTGATCATGGAAAACGCGGCGATCACCGTCGACACCATCTTGCCGCGTAGCTGTGCTGGCGCGGCGTTGATCAGCAGGCTGGTTGCCACCCCCATAGTCGTGCCGCCGACCAGCCCGGCAAAAAAGCGCAGCGCCAGCAGCACGCCAAAGTGGGTAGTGAGAGTCGTCATGGCAGTCAGCATGCACAGTAGCGCCATATTGCTTAGTAAAAAACGCTTCTGATTGATTGCGCCGATGAAGTAGAACGCGATCACTCCAGAGAACATCGCTGCGAACGTGTAGGCGGCAGAGACATAGCCGGAGAAGGCGAGTGGCACTGCAAACGCCGGGGCCATAAAGGCGAATATTGGGTTGAAGGCCATATATTCCAGCGCGTTAGCGAACTGGATAAAGGAGACAACGAGGGCGAGGGTGCCAAGTGTACGAGATGCGTTTTGTTGTGACATAAGCAACGAGTTAAACCTGTAAAAAAGAGGAGCAGGCACTCTAATACCTGGCGGTTTTGAGAATAAGCCGGTAAAAATGACCATCATTGTTATCAAAAGTGGGATAAACATGCGGACAGGGCTGGATTTCACCGCGCTTAAGATTTTCTGTGCGGTGGTAGATAAAGGGAGTTTTGTGGCGGCGGCGAAGGCGCTGACCATGCCGACATCGAATGTCAGCCGGGCGGTTGCCCGGCTTGAAGAGATGCTCAATGTGCAACTTATCGAGCGTACAACGCGGCACCGGAAACTGACACCCTCCGGGCAACTTCTCTATACGCGCTCAAAGCCGCTGCTTGAGTCGCTGGAGCAGACGGAGGCGGAGTTGATGTCGCGGCAGGTGCAGCTCAAAGGGCCGCTGCGCATTTGCATTCCGAGCGAGATGGGACCGGCGCTGCTCGGCGATCTGCTGGCGGATTTCGCCTGCCGTTACCCGGAACTGGAGATAAGCTGCATAACCAATTTATCCGGCTTCGAATCCCTGCGCGAAGAGGTGGATGTCGCCGTTATCGTCACCCGTGGCGATCTGGATGACAGCGACTACATTGCCCGGCCTCTGGCGACCTTTCCCTGCATCATTGTGGCTGCGCCTGCGTTAATTGAGTGCTACGGCATGCCGGTTTCCGTCCGCCAGTTTGAAACCTTACCCTGCATTACCACCGTCAGTGCGCTGAACGGCGCGGCCTGGCAATTTGTCGATGCCGTGGGTAAGCATGAGGTGGTCAATGTGAAAGGGCATTACCGAGTCAACAGTGGTGAGATGGCCTTTAAAGCCGCGCTGGCGGGAGTGGGATTTGCCATCCTGTCAAAACAGGCCTGCCAGCAGCCGATTAACGAGGGGCGTCTGGTGGAGATCGCCTTCCCGCAGGCCGCAGCGCCGCTGCGTCTGGTTGCGATCTACTCCAGCCGTCGCTATCTGCCGGTCAAAACGCGGGCGTTGATTGATTTTTTGCAGCAGGGGCTGCAAAGCCCCGTTGATTAAGCAGGGGCAGAAAAACTGTATTCATGGATTAAAACGTCAGTGGGCAGGTTTCAACTGGTCTGCCTTACGCGAATGGTCAATAATGCCCGTCGCAAACTTTTAACAAGTGGTTAGTGGTATGAAAAAAACGGTTTTTTCGTTGGCACTTGCGACCTTTGGTCTTGGGATGGCTGAGTTCGGTATTATGGGCGTGTTGACCGAACTTGCGAATAACGTCGGGATCTCCATTCCGTCGGCGGGGCATATGATCTCCGCCTATGCTGCGGGTGTGGTGATTGGCGCACCGATCATGGCGATGTTCTCCAACCGCTTCTCGCTGAAAAATGTGCTGCTCTTTCTGGTGGCGCTCTGCTTTGTCGGCAATACGATTTTCACCTTCTCCAGCGCGTACCCGATGCTGGTGATTGGCCGGCTGATCTCTGGCTTTCCACATGGCGCTATCTTTGGCGTCGGTGCCATTATCCTCTCGAAAATCGCGCCGCCGGGGAAAGTGACGATGGCGGTGGCCGGGATGATCGCCGGGATGACCGTCGCTAACCTGATTGGTATTCCACTCGGCACGTGGATCGGTCATCTCTTTAGCTGGCGCTACACCTTTGTGCTGATCTCGCTCTTTTTCGTGCTGGTGCTGGTGTCGGTCATTTTCTGGGTGCCGAGCCTGTATGACACTGCGCCGACCCGCCTGAGCGAACAGTTTCACTTTCTGAAGAAACCGGAGCCGTGGCTCATCTTTGCCGCCACCATGTTCGGCAATGCCGGGGTGTTTGCCTGGTTCAGCTACGTGAAGCCCTTTATGGTGAGCGTCTCCGGCTTTTCACAAAACGCCATGACGCTGATTATGATGCTGATGGGTCTGGGGATGGTGCTGGGGAACATGTTCAGCGGCAGAGTATCGGCGAGATTCAGCCCGATACGCATCGCGGCAGCGACCGAACTGGTGATCATGCTGGCAATGGTGGCGCTGTTTTTCCTCGGTGACAGCAAAGCGGGGGCGCTCTCGTTGGGCTTCATCTGCTGCGCCGGGCTGTTTGCGCTCTCTGCGCCGCTGCAAATCATGCTGCTGCAAAATGCGAAGGGGGGCGAAATGCTGGGTGCCGCAGGTGGGCAGATGGCGTTTAATTTCGGTAACGCGGTAGGAGCATGGTTTGGCGGGCTGATTATCGCTTTTGGCTTTACCTATAACTATCTGGCGCTGCCGGCGGCGGTGCTGACCTTCGCCGCGCTGACCTCGCTGCTGATTTATAACCGTCGTATCACCAGACATCAGGCAGAAGTGGTGACGGTGTAACGCAATGCCGATGTGAGGGGTTGAGGCTCGGTGATGAAATGCCGGATGGCGGCTCCGCCTTATCCGGCCTACGGGTGCCGGTTTGGGGGGAGGTGCGGTGATAAATGCCGGATGGCGGCTTTGCCTTATCCGGCCTACGGGGCCGGTTTGGGGGAGGTGCGGTGATGAAATGCCGGATGGCGGCTCTGCCTTATCCGGCCTACGGGGCCGGTTTGGGGGGGAGGTGCGGTGATAAATGCCGGATGGCGGCTTTGCCTTATCCGGCCTACGGGAGATGAAAGATTGCATGGTTCCGTAGGTCGGATAAGCGCAGCGCCATCCGACATTTGTTTACCGGCTACGCAGATTAATGGCGTAAATCGATCACCATACGGCCACGGATCTGGCCCTGTTCCATTTCTTTAAAGATGGCGTTGATATCTTCCAGCGGGCGCAGCGCCACTTTCGGCACCACTTTCCCTTCGGCGGCGAACTGGAATGCTTCGGTAAGATCCTGACGGGTGCCGACCAGCGAACCCACCACCTGAATGCCGTCCAGCACCAGACGCGGAATATCGAGGCTCATCGCTTCCGGCGGCAGGCCGACGGCGACCACACGTCCACCGGCGCGCACGGCGTCGACCGCCGAGTTAAAGGCCGCTTTCGCCACGGCGGTAACCACGGCCGCATGCGCGCCGCCGGTTTTCTCCTGCACCACTTTCGCCGCATCTTCGTTGCGCGAATTGATGGTCAGATCGGCACCCATGCTGGCGGCGAGCTTAAGCTGCTCGTCATTCACATCAATGGCGATCACTTTGGCATTGAAGACATTTTTCGCATACTGCAACGCCAGGTTGCCGAGGCCGCCCAGACCATAAATCGCGATCCACTGGCCCGGTTTAATCTGCGACACTTTTACCGCTTTATAGGTTGTCACACCCGCGCAGGTGATGCTGCTGGCTTCCGCGGAACCAAGGCCGTCCGGCACTTTTACCGCGTAATCCGCTACCACAATGCACTCCTGCGCCATACCGCCATCGGCGGTATAACCGGCGTTCACCACTTCACGGCACAGGGTTTCATTGCCGCTATTGCAATATTCGCAGTGGCCGCAGCCCTGGAAAAACCACGCAACAGAGGCGCGATCGCCCGGTTTCAGCGAGGTGACGCCTTCGGCGATCTCGGTGACGATGCCAATCCCTTCATGACCGAGGATCACCCCGGTTTTGTCGCCAAAATCACCGTTTTTGACATGCAGATCGGTGTGGCATACGCCGCAACACTCCATTTTCAGCAGCGCTTCGCCATGTTTAAGCGGGCGCAGCGTCTTCTCTGCAATAGCGACCTGGTGATCCTGAGTAACAACGGCAGCTTTCATCTTTATCTCCTTGCTGGCAAAAGTACGGTGAAGCGCTATCGCCTCATCCCTCAATACCCCTTAAGAGTTAATGGTTTAGCAAAGGGATTCAATAGCCTGGCAACAGAATGACATACTTTGCCGCCATTACCCTTATATCAGGTAGGGTAAATGGTTAGTAATCAGTCGGTTAACGTGGTTACAAAACGTGCTGCATAGATGTGTTGAATGTGTAGTGAATATGCAAAAAAAGGCACCTTACGGTGCCTTTGAAGGAGAGATAAAACGTCTACAGCAGTAAGCGAAGACGCGCAATCTCGTCGCGCCACTGCGCCTGCAACTGCGGTTTTTGATGCCTCTCTTTGCGCGCCAGATCCTCCTCCAGCCGCGTTTCCAGATCGATTAGCCGCTCCAGCAGAGCGTCATCATCATCTGGTGCCGCAGCGCCGAGGGATTGCGCGTCAACCGCCGCAACCGGCGAGCCAGCGCGTTCACGCAGACGCCCAAACACCGCGTCGGCATCATGCCACTCGCTCAGTTCGCCATCTTCCACCAGCCAGAATCGGTTACAGCTCTGGCTGATTAGCTGCCGGTCGTGGCTCACCAGCAGCACGCCGCCGCTGAACTGCGTTAACGCCAGCGCCAGCGCCTCTTTGCCCGCCATATCAAGATGGTTGGTCGGCTCATCGAGCATCAGCAGGTTAAAGCGCGCCAGCGACAGCCCGACAAAGAGCAGCCGCGAGCGCTCGCCGCCGCTGAGTGTTGCCACGCGCTGGCCATGGCGAGGAAAGGCAAAACCGGCGCTGATCAAGGCCATTTTCCTGTCATCTGGCGCCGGGGCGAAAGGCTCCAGCGCGTCGAACAGGGTCGACTCGTCCGGCAACTGGTGCAGGCTCTGATCGTAATATCCGGCATGCAGCCGCGGATGCAGGCGCAGGGCGTCATGTTCCGGCTGGTGGTAAACCTGCCAGATAAGCCTCAGCAGGGAGGATTTCCCGCAGCCGTTGCGCCCAAGCACTGCCACCCGATCGCCGCTTTTCAGGCGGGCAAGCGGGATGCGGAACAGCGCAGGCAGCCCCGGCGCGGGGGAGACCGCCAGGTTCTCCATCTCCAGCAAGCGGTCAGCCGCTAAGGGTTCGCCATGCAGCGCCAGCCGCCACTGGCTACCGTCGGTCAGCGCCGTCTGGCTCGCTTTCAGGCGATCCACCTGGCGTGCCATCTGTTTTGCTTTACGCGCCAGGTCCTCGTTGTCGTAGACGCGACCCCATGTTGCCAGCCGTTTGGCGCTGGCGGTCACGCGGTCAATCTCCTTCTGCTCCGCTTTGTGGCGCAGGGCATCGCTCTCATCCCGCTCCTCAAGCGATTTTCGTGCCAGAGTGCAGGGTAAGGCGAAACCGTGCAGCGTGTGGTCGCGCAGGATCCAGGTGCCGTTGGTGACGGCATCCAGCAGCGCGGCGTCATGAGAGACCATCACAAAACTGCCGGACCAGCTTTGCAGAAACTGCTCCAGCCACAGCAGAGTGGGCAGATCGAGGTGGTTGCCCGGCTCATCCAGTAACAGCAGGTCGGGTTCGCGGATCAGCGCCCGCGCCAGCAGCAGGCGGGTATGTTGTCCGCCGCTCAGCGTCGCCGCCGTTAAGGTAATCTCCTGCTCGTTCAGCCCCATGGTGGCGAGCAGCGTTTCTGCGCGCCAGCGCTGAGTGTCCCGTTCAGCAGAGGGGAGCTGCGCCAGCACCGCATCAAGCAGCGTCATCGCCAGCAATTCATCGGGCAGATGTTGCTCCACGCGCGCCAGCAGGCAGTGATGCGCCTGTGTCACCGTACCGGAAAGGGGGGAGATTGTGCCATCAAGCACCTTCAGCAGGGTACTTTTGCCGCAGCCATTGTCGCCAATAAGCCCAAGGCGATCGCCTTTTTTCAGGGTAAAGGAGAGGTCGGAAAACAGCGGACCGAAGGCGGTCTCAACACGGATTGATTGTGCAGATAGTAGTGTGCTCATTGCTTACTCAAGAGTTACAGGCGTGAAAACGCCTCGTCAAACATCGCTGACGACAACCCGGTAAGCCCGAGGGAAGGGAGAGTTATGCTTCGCTCAAGCAGAGGTTATCGCAGCACGATACCGGTAACGCTTGAGCTGGCGCGATCGCCAAATGCATGTGAATAGTCAAACAATTCACAATACAGCATAGGTAGCCTCCTTTTTTATATTCAGTAAGTTGATGGGTAAAAAGGAGTTTAGCGAGGAGGTGAATGATTTACCAGCAATAAAAAACCCGGAGCAGCGTGCTCCGGGTTGCGGGGAGAGTCAGATCGAGGTACGGCGATAGTTGCGGTACTGCGGCTCCCAGAAGTTGTCATCAATGGCCTGCTTCAGCGCTTCAGGGGAGGTTTTCACCGCCACGCCTTGCTGCTGCGCCATTTTGCCGACGGCAAAGGCAATCGCGCGCGACACCACCTGAATATCCTTCAGCTCCGGCAGCACCAGCCCTTCGCCGTTAAGCAGCAGCGGCGAGTACTCGGCCAGCGTCTCACTTGCCGCCATCAGCATATCGTCAGTGATACGCGACGCGCCGGAGGAGATCACACCAAGGCCAATGCCCGGGAAGATATAGGCGTTGTTGCACTGGGCAATCGGGAAGACTTTATCCTGCCACTGCACCGGGGCAAACGGGCTGCCGGTGGCAACCAGCGCCATGCCGTTGGTCCAGCTGATAATGTCCTGCGGCGTCGCTTCCACACGCGAGGTCGGGTTAGAGAGCGGCATTACGATCGGGCGCGGGCAGTGTTTATGCATCTCACGGATGATCTCCTCCGTGAACAGCCCGGTCTGGCCGGAGACGCCAATCAGGATATCCGGCTTCACGTTGCGCACCACATCAAGCAGGGAGATCGCTTCGTTCTGCACGTTGATATCCCAGTTTTGCAGGTTCTCGCGCTTCTGGACTAATCCGGTCTGGAACGGCAGCAGGTTCGGCATGCCGTCGGTCAGCAGACCAAAACGGTCGACCATAAAGACTTTCTGGCGGGCAGCCTCTTCGCTGAGGCCTTCACGCTGGGTCTGAGCGATGATCTGCTCGGCGATACCGCAGCCAGCGGAACCGGCCCCGAGGAAGACAATTTTCTGATCGCTGAGCTGGCTGCCCGCCGCGCGGCTGGCGGCAATCAGTGTCCCGACGGTGACTGCCGCCGTGCCCTGAATGTCATCGTTAAAGGAGCAGATCTCATCCCGGTAGCGGTTCAGCAGCGGCATGGCGTTTTTCTGGGCGAAATCTTCGAACTGCAACAGCACGTCCGGCCAGCGCTGTTTCACCGCCTGGATGAACTCATCCACAAAGGCATAATACTCATCGCCGGTAATGCGCGGATGGCGGGAGCCCATATAGAGCGGATCGTTGAGTAACTGCTGGTTGTTGGTGCCGACATCCAGCACCACCGGCAGGGTGTAAGCCGGGCTGATGCCGCCGCAGGAGGTGTAGAGCGACAGCTTACCGATGGGAATGCCCATCCCGCCAATGCCCTGGTCGCCAAGGCCGAGGATGCGCTCGCCGTCGGTGACCACAATCACTTTGATATTGTGGTTCGGCACGTTTTGCAGGATGTCATCCATGCTGCCGCGGTTTTGCCAGGAGATGAACACACCGCGCGCGCGGCGGTAGATATCTGAGAAGCGTTCGCACGCCCAGCCGACCGTCGGGGTGTAGATCACCGGCATCATCTCTTCGAGATGATTTTCGACGAGGCGGTAGAAGAGGGTTTCGTTGGTGTCCTGAATGTTACGCAGGTAAATGTGTTTATCGATATCGGTCTTGAAGCCCTGATACTGCAACCAGGCGCGCTCGGCTTGCTCTTCAATGGTTTCCACCACTTCCGGCAGCAGGCCCAGCAGGTTGAAACTGCTGCGCTCTTCAACGCTGAAGGCGCTACCTTTGTTCAGCAGGGGAAACTCGAGCAATACGGGTCCTGCGTAGGGGATATACAGTGACCGATTCTTATTATGTTTGGCATTCATCTAACAGCTCCTTGAGAAACGAACGCGCGCACGGGGGGTGAGGTCGCACGCGGGTACAGCGGCGGGCGCAATTATAAAGCATTGAATGAGCAAATACTTCCCGATTGACCTATTCGTTGATTGAATTTTTATCAACTTTCCTGGTAAGCGGCGTATGGGGAGCTGAAATGTCATGCTGGGGGCATAAAACAGAAGAGGGAGTCGTGCGAAGCAAACCTGGGATAAACACCACCCCGCAGGGTGGTGTGGGAGTGGGTCTTAACCCGCGCGGCGATGACGGCCGGAGCGGTGGGAGACAACGGTCTCCTCGTTGTTGTCTTTGGTGACAACCTTACGGGTGTTCGACACTTTGTAATCCAGTCCCATAAGATGACGTGCCTGACGGTTCGATTTCATGCTTACTCCTTAATCCAGTTGCGTGTTTCAAGGACAAGCCCGGTAAATGGCCGGGCGAAATACAATCACATCATTGCAAAGTATGTTTCCATACCGAAAGATTATCCTCGGCTATCGTTGCGTAAATCTCAACCCTGGCAGGCACTTTTAAGAACAGTCTCGCTGACCTGTGCGCCGCATCACGCTTTTGGCCCGAGTAACAGCGTCAGCGGACCACCGAGACGCCTGTTTTGCAGTGGTCGCAGGCTGGCCAGCCGCGTGCGTAAATCGTTATCGCAGGTTGAGATCTGGCACCAGGCCTCAAGCCAGGCGAGATTCGTCGGCTGCTGCAAGAAGGCCATATCCTGTCCGGCACCACTTCTGTCGGTGAAGGGCTGCGGGTTATCCAGCCCGGCAATTACCTGCGTGGCAAGCCGCTGTAACGCAGCCTTATTCTCCTGATGCATATCGACGCCATTGGCGCGGGCGAAAAGGGCGATCATCACCAGCGGTTGCAGAGCGTAGTTATGGTAGGCCAGCGCGCGCTGGCGGCGACGCAGTTCATTAGGCAGGAAACCGTCGGCATCAATCTGCTGCATGGCAGTGCGGTAGATCGCCAGTGACTGGTCAAAGAGATCCTGCCGCCCGGTTGCCACCGAGGTAGCCATTAATGCCCAGGCCGCCCAGTAGCTGTGGTTATTCACCTTGCTAAGCGGCAAACCCCGCCACTCGCTGGCGGTTAACTCCCCCATTTCGCCCAGCCAGCGGGTGATGTTTTGCGTCTGCGCGGGCCAGGCGTTCAGCGGATGGCTCGCTGAAAATTGCAGCTGTATCCAGTTTGATGAGAAGGTTGCCAGCGCCCATTTGCGCATCGATTTGCCGGTGTGGTTTTGCGCCTCGCCAAGCAGCGCCCCGGCCGTTGCCCAGCGATTGAGCGCGGTGACAACACAGGAAACATCGCGGGCATCGCCGCTACGGTGCCAGGCCGTGATTTGCGCGCTGACAAATTTTTCCATATCCGCGATGGCACGGGTTTGCTGGTGGAACGCCGCTTCCGCCTGCGGATTAATCGTGGCGCGGGCGCTGTCTGAGCCTTCATATTTACTGCGAAAGTCGAGCGCGCCGGTAAAAGGCGGCGGCGCGTCGGGGCAGGAGACGGTTTTAGCCAGCGCGTGCGTTGCCGGAGGCTGCGTAAAGCCTGCGGGCGGGACAAGAGGGGCGGCCATCGTTGCCGCGGTAAAGAGGATAAAGATCAGCCCTGCGCGCAGAAACACCATGCTACGTTCTCCTTCCGCTACTGGAAGGGGGACTATAGCATGGTCGTTTGTTTTTCAGCTGCCGCCAAAAACGTGCACCGCACGGTGCAGGCGGGCAGCGCGCGCAGAGAGGTTTTCCGCCGCCTGGGTGACATGGTCAACCATGCCGCTGTTGTTTTGCGTCATGCCGCCCACGCGGGAGACCGAGTCGTTAATCAGCGCCAGCGCCAGCGTCTGTTCATGGGTGGCGGTACCGATCTCTTTAATCATCGTCGACATGGTAACGACATTGTCGATCATCGCCGTCAGGTGGCTCTCCGTGCTGGCGACCATTCCGACACCGCTTTTGACATTAGCCACGTTGTGTTCAATCAGCGTCTGGATCTGCCGCGCCGCTGAGGCGGAGTGCTGGGCCAGGTTACGCACCTCGGCGGCCACCACGGCAAACCCGCGACCCGCCTCACCGGCGCGCGCGGCCTCCACCGCAGCGTTGAGAGCGAGGATATTGGTCTGGAAAGCAATGCTGTCGATGACGCCGATAATGTCGACGATCTTGCTGTTATCTGCCGAGACCGCCTGCATCGTCGCGATGGCCTGTTTCGTTGCCTCTCCGCTCTTCACGGCGCTGGCGCTGGTTTCGTCCGCCCGGCTCATGGCCGCCGCCGCCGTTTCCGCCGTCTGTTTCACCGCGCTGGCAATCTCCTCTACCGCTGCCGCCGTCTGGTGCAGGTCGGCGGAGGTTTCTGCCGTGCGGCTGTGCAGTGCGTCGCCTTCGCGGGCGATCTGCTCGCTAACTTCGCGAATACCCGCAATTTGCGCCGAGACATCGCCGACCAGCGAATTGAGGTTAAGCCCGGACTGATTAACCAGGCGCATCAGAAGCCCAATTTCATCGACGCGATTAAAGTGCTGGTAATCGGCTTTGCGCCCGGAAACGACGCGCTGCATTTGCGCGAGTACAATTTTCAGCGGTCGGGAAAATTGCTGCTGCAAAAAGATCGTGAGGAGGGCGAAAATAATTAACACCGCTGCGGATTTTTCTACGGCATTAAAATAGATGAATTGCAATGCCACTAACAGAGCAGCAGAGGGGATGATGCTGAAATAAATGCGTCCGGCCGCGCCGATGCGCTGAAATAAAGATAAAAATGAAAGTAAACCGCGGCGAACCAGTAATCCTTTATAAAATTTATAACCTTTAATTTTATTTTCATTAACACGCTGATAAAGCGCCGCGCTGGCATCAATCTCCTCGCGTGCCGGAATATTACGCACCGAAATATAGCCGGTTAATTTTCCGTGCTGGTAGACCGGCGTGACGTTGGCGCGCACCCAGTAGTGATCGCCATTTTGACGGCGGTTCTTGACGATCCCGGTCCAGCTGTCGCCTTGCTGCAGGGTAAACCACATATCGCCGAAGGCGGCGGGCGGCATGTCCGGATGGCGAATAATATTGTGTGGCTGACCCTTCAGCTGCTCTTCCGTAAAACCGCTGGCCTCAATAAAAGCCGTATTGGCATAAGTAATATGGCTCTGCGTATCGGTCGTCGACAATAATGTCGAGCCTTCGTTAAGCAAATATTCATTTTGTGTAACGGGTGTGTTGATTTTCATAATGATCCCACGCTGGATCGCGCCAGTTATTGTCGCAAGCGCAAATAGCATTTTCATTTTTCTTACGGGAATACCGTTATTGTTTTTACTCCGTCATTTTCCATGAAGTTATGCGACACGAAAAGCGGTTGGGTTAATTATTTTTTAAGTGGCGCTTAACGAGTGATGATCATAATTGTTATTATTTTGAAAAATAAAAATGCGCTGCGAAATATCAGCTAGCATTAAGTAAACCCTTAAGCCAAATTGATAGCTGGCGATGTAGGGAGGGGACAAAAAAACGCAGCGGCGAAAAGGAGGTCTTAACATTGGGCTGCGAAGGGGGCGTGAAGGAATGTGTACCATAAAGTCACTTTAATCTGCGATCACGCTAACAGATTGGCCTCTGTTCAGCCAACGGGATGGGCAGACTATTGCTAGACTCCCGCGATGGCATCATCCATTCGGGTTCTTTGTGGGCATTTTGAGGGTAGCATCGCGTGTTAGCGACTTTGATATACCGTAGCCGACTGAATCGGGCATTAATCCCCTCTCAACTGACTGCTATTGTCGAGCGAGCAAACCAAAGCAACGCAACGTTGCAGGTGACGGGTATCTTATTGTTCGACGGCGAGTACTTTTTGCAGGTTCTTGAAGGACCGCTGGAGTCGGTTAACAGCGTTTTTGAGCGCATCAACAACGATATTCGCCACGGTAATATCGTCGAACTGCTGCGGGACTTTGCGCCGCGCCGCCGCTTTGTCGATCGCGGTATGGTGCTGTTTGATCTGCGAACGGTGCAACCTGCGGCGGTGTTACGCGCCGTCCTGCGCTTTGGCATGGTGCGCTACAACCAGGCGAGCAGCGATCGGGCCTACAAATTTATCCGCAATTTTATCTCTTCTGCCAATAACAACGGCGGGGTGCGCAATACTTCGCCCGACGAGTGGCGCTTTACCCGCAAAGCCTCGCCGTTTAGCCAGGAGACGCTGCCCATGCTCGAAGGGCAGCCCTGTCAGTTTGCCTTTCAGCCGATTATCGAACCACTGCGCGGCAAAATCTCCTCGCTGGAAGCGCTGATCCGCGGGCCGGACGGCGGCAGCCCGCAGGACTATTTCGCGACCATTGCACCGGAGAAACTGCACGAAGCGGACCTCGCCTCCAAAGCGTGGGCGCTGGCAATGGCGCGTCGTATTGGCATCGGCAATCACAAAATCGCCCTTAACCTGCTGCCGATGTCGCTGGTCAAGATCCCGGGCGCGGTGGATATGCTCCTTGGGCACATTGCGAGTAATAAGCTCAGCCCCGGGCAGATTATTGTCGAAGTGACGGAAGATGAGGTGATCTCCAGCTATGACGAGTTCACCTGGGCGATCCGCCAGCTGCGTGCAGCGGGGATTGGCCTGGCGATTGATGACTTCGGTTCTGGGTTCGCCGGCCTGTCGCTGCTGGCGAAGTTTCAGCCCGATAAGCTGAAAATCGACCGCACTATCGTTACCGATATTCATCTTCATGGCCCGAAACAGGCGATTGTTAAAGCCATTCTCGAGTGCTGCGCCGAGCTGCAAATTAGCGTTGTCGCGGAAGGGGTGGAGAAGGTGGAAGAGTGGTGCTGGCTTGAAGCCGTCGGCGTCGAGCGTTTTCAGGGCTTCTTGTTTGCCCGCCCGATGTTAAATGGTGTCCCGGCGATTAACTGGCCTGAGCGCATTCCTGTTAACAAGAAACCCTCATAGCACGAAACGCTTAACCGGTTTGGCTTATGGATCATCGTGCTTCTATGCTTAACGTATCGACAGTGGATGTGACAAAAGGAGCGTGGATGAAATTTAGAAAGCAGCTCGCACGGAAACTGGCTCTCGAATCTTCGCTGGGGCGCAGTATCACCTTTTTTATCGTGGCATTGCTGCTGGCCGGAGTGGCGACAACCACATGGACACTGACACGCTCCTGGGAGCGCGCGGTCGAGGATATCGAGCGTGATGCGGTTAACCTGTCGATCTCACAGGCGCGGCAAGCGGAAGATACCTTTCTTCAGGCGGAGCTGGTGCTGCGCGACATTCGCCGTAATCTGCCGGTCGAGAACGTTGACCAGATCAATGCACCACAGTTTGATATCTATCTCGCCGATCTGAAATCCCGCCTGCCGCAACTGCATGGCCTGATGGTCTATGACGCTCAGGGCAATATGAAATCGACGTCGTTTGGCAAAATCCCGGTGATGTCGAACAACAGCGACCGCGAATATTTCATCTATCACCGCCGTAATGGTCACGGTAGCGTCCACATTGGTCATGTGATCCGTAGCCGCACAACCGGCGATTTAGTGATCCCGGTGTCGTTACGCATCAGCGACAAAGCGGGCGGCTTTGAAGGCATCCTGCTGGCGACGGTGAGAATCGACTATTTCCGCCATTTTTACGCTTATTTTGAGCTGGGTAATCGCGACATGCTGGCGCTGCTGAATATTGACGGCACCGCGCTCTATGTGCGCCCCTATGGTGACGAGATCATCAACCGCAATCTCTCTGCCAGCCCGCTATTTACCCGGGAGCTGGCGCGAAAAGATCGCGGTAACGGTACCTGGGTCTCCGCGCTCGATCACGTTGAACGCACCTACGGCTTTGCCCGGCTTGAACGATATCCGCTGGTGGTTGCTGCCGGTTATGACAGACCGGCGCTGTGGAACAGATGGTTGCAGGAGAGCCTGCCGGATCTGGTGCTTAACGGCATGCTGCTGCTCGGCACTCTGTTGATGGGGTCGATTATTTTTCGCCAGGTGCGGCTCAACGTGCGAAATCAGACCGAGCTTGCGGTGCTGCGTGATGAGCTGACCAGTATCAACCATACGCTGCAACTGATGGCGCTGGCCGATGGCCTGACCGGGCTTGCGAACCGTCGCCAGTTCGATCTCTTTTTAAATAAAAGCCTGAAGGCCTCTGCGCTGACGCAAAAACCGGTGGCGCTGATCATGATCGATATTGACTACTTCAAGCGCTATAACGATTTTTACGGCCATGTTGCCGGGGATAACTGTCTGCGGATGGTGGGCGAGATCCTGCAAAAGCTGAAACTCAGGCCGAATGATTTGATTGCCCGTTACGGTGGCGAGGAGTTCGCGATTGTTCTGCCGGATACCGGGCCTGAAGCGGCGCTGTTTGTTGCCCGTCAGGCGGTGACCGCGGTGCGCAATGCGCAGATCCCGCACGTTAAGACCAGCGCGCAGCAGAGCATTGTCACCATCAGCGCCGGGTGTTATAGCCTGGTTGCCGACCAAAATTATGATGACGCCATTCGCCTGAAAGAGGGGGCGGATAAGGCGCTCTACCAGGCGAAAATCGACGGGCGCGACCGGGCGCTGTCCGCTTCCTGATATAAGTCCTTGCCGGGTGGCGCTGCGCTTACCCGGCCTACAGCTTCCAAATCCAATACCTGCATCATCATCGACTACCCTTAATGTTTCTAATGAAGCTGCAAGGAGAGAGCACGATGAGCATGAAAACCAGCGATTTCTTCGTTCAGCGCCTGAAAGAGTGGGGCGTTACACGCATTTATGGTTACCCGGGAGATGGCATCAACGGCGTGCTCGGGGCTATTCAGCGCGCGAATAAATCCGGCGACGGCATTGAGTTTATCCAGGTTCGCCATGAAGAGATGGCGGCTTTTATGGCTGTGGGTCATGCCAAATTTACCGGCGAACTGGGTGTCTGTCTCTCAACCGGCGGCCCGGGGGCGACGCATATGCTGACCGGCCTCTACGACGCGAAGATGGATCACGCCCCGGTGCTGGCGATTGCCGGCCAGGCAGAGACCACCGCGCGCGGGGCGAGCTATCAGCAGGAGATGAACCTCGATCGGGTCTTCTCTGATGTCGCCAACTTTGTCCAGGAGGCGGCAACGCCTGCCCAGGTGCGTCATCTGGTGGATCGCGGTGTGCGCGTGGCGATGGCGCAGAATGGCGTCGGGGTAGTCATTATCCCGAAAGATGTGCAGGATGAACCCTGGCAGGCTCCGCAACACGCTCACGGCTTTACCCACTCTGGTTCGGGCTATCAGCGCCCGCGCGTTATTCCTCATCAGGTCGATCTGCAGCGCGCCGCTGACGTGCTGAATGCCGGTAAAAAAGTGGCGATCCTGATTGGTGCTGGCGCGCGCAATGCGGCGGTGGAAGTGGTGCAGGCGGCGAATGTGCTGGGTGCCGGCGTGGCGAAAGCGCTGCTCGGTAAAGATGTCCTTCCCGACGATGCGCCGTTTGTTACCGGCTCGATTGGCCTGCTCGGCACCGAACCTTCCTGGAAACTGATGCAGGAGTGCGACACGCTGCTGATGATCGGTAGCGGTTTCCCGTGGACCGAATTTTTGCCGGCGGAAGGCAGCGCCCGCGCCGTGCAGATTGATATCGACCCGGCGATGCTGGGGCTGCGTTATCCCTGCGAAGTTAATCTTCACGGCGACTCAGCAGAGACGTTACGCGCCTTGCTGCCGCTGCTGGAGCAGAAAACCGACCGCAGCTGGCAGGAGTCGATTGCTAAAAATGTGCAGAGCTGGTGGGAGCTGATGGAGCAGCGCGCGATGGCACCGGCAAACCCGGTCAACCCGCAGCGCGTGGTGTGGGAGATGTCGCCGCTGCTGCCGGATGACGCGATAGTCACTTCCGATTCCGGCTCGTGCGCCAACTGGTTTGCCCGCGATTACCGCGTTAAGCAGGGGCAGCGCGCGTCGCTCTCCGGCGGGCTGGCCTGTATGGGGGCGGCGGTGCCGTATGCAATTGCAGCGAAATTTGCCGCGCCGGAGAAGGTAGTTGTCGCGCTGGTGGGCGATGGGGCAATGCAGATGAACAATATGGCAGAGCTGATCACCATTCAGAAGTACTGGCAGCAGTGGGCGAATCCGCGGCTGGTGATTTGCGTCTTCAATAACCAGGATCTTAACCAGGTAACCTGGGAGCAGCGGGTAATGGAGGGTAATCCACGCTTTGAAGCAACCCAGCAGCTGCCGGATGTGCGTTATGCCGAGTTTGCGCAATCGCTGGGGTTGGGCGGGATTTTTGTTGATAACCCGGATGCGCTCTCAACCGCCTGGCAGCAGGCGTTGCAGTCCGACCGCCCGGTGGTGCTGGAGGTGAAGACGGACCCGGAAGTGGCACCGTTGCCGCCGCATATTACCTTTAAGCAAGCGAAAGCCTTTATGGCCTCGATGGCGAAAGGGGATCGCGGCGCGGTGCAGGTGATTAGCGATACCGCCAGTCAGTTGTTCCATAAGAAGTAACGAGAAAGCCCGGTGACAATGATGTCGCCGGGCTTTTGTCAGATTGCTATCCGGCAAGCAGTGCCTGATGACGGCTTCGCCTTATCAGGCCTACGGGGATCGCAGTCCCAGGCCGGGTAAGCGCAGCGCCACCCGGCAGAATGCCTGATGGCGACTCCGTCTTATCAGGCCTACGGGGATCGCAATTGTAGGCCGGGTAAGCGCAGCGCCACCCGGCAAGAAATGCCTGATGGCGGCTACGCCTTATCAGGCCTACGGGGAGTTGCAGTTGTAGGCCGGGTAAGCGCAGCGCCACCCGGCAAGCAATGCCTGATGGCGACTTCGTCTTATCAGGCCTACGGAGTGTGTAACTCAAATCTTCTGCAAGAACGCCAGCAGATCGTTGTTAAGCTGATCCTGATGGGTAACGGCAAAGCCGTGCGGACCATTGTCGTAAACCTTCAGTTCGGCGCCGGGGATCATCTCGGCTGAGAGCTTACCGGTCGCTTCGAACGGCACCACCTGGTCATTGCTGCCATGAATCACCAGCGTCGGCACATCCACTTTTTTAATGTCTTCGCGGAAGTCGGTTTCTGAGAACGCGGTGACGCAATCAATTGTCCCTTTCAGCGACGCCAGCAGGGCGATATTCAGGGTCTGCGTCAGTACGCCATCAGAGACCTTCTGCCCGGCGTTAAGCCCATAAAATGGGGTAGCGAAATCACTGATAAACTGCGCGCGATCTTTACGCAGACCCGCTTTGATCTCATCAAACACGCTTTTGTCGACGCCTTCTGGATGGTCGTCCGTTTTGCCAAAAATAGGGGTGACGGCGCCCAATAGCGCCAGGCCTGCCACGCGCGAGGTGCCATAACGGCCAATGTAGCGCGCCACATCGCCGCCGCCCATGGAGAAGCCGACCAGCGTGACATCGTGCAGATCCAGCGCGGTGATCAGATCGTTGATGTCGGAGGCAAAAGTATCGTAGTCATAGCCGTTCCACGGCTGCTCAGAACGGCCAAAGCCGCGACGGTCAAAGGCGATAACCCGGTAACCTCGCTCGGCAAGGAAGTTGAGCTGGCTGTCCCACATATCACCATCGAGCGGCCAGCCGTGGCTGAACAGCACCGGTTTACCTGAACCCCAATCTTTGTAGTAGATCTGCGTTCCATCTTGCGTTTTGATAGTACTCATTGCCTTACCTCATTGTTGAGTGGTGACACATTCTTGCTGGTTATTCATTAATGTTCGTATCGCGGCAGATGCGCCTCGCGTTTCGAATCACTACCGTAAAACTGTAGCAGCCCATCGCGCGCGTGCAGAGCATGCGGATGGAATCGGAGAATACGTAAGGAGAGAGGATGGAGATCAGGCTGGCACAACCCAATGAGGCACCGGCTATCTGGCGCGTTCGCAATGCGGCGATCCGCCACGGCTGCAAGGGAGTCTACGCCGATGAGGTTATTGCTGCCTGGACGCCGGAGGCGATGCCGCAGGGGCAGGTCGCGATGATTATCGAGAATCCCTTTTATATCGCGCTATCTGAAGCGGGGCAGCCGGTGGCGACCGGCTTTCTCGATATTGCCACCGGCAGCATTGAGGCAATTTTTACCCTGCCGGAGTGGGAAGGCCACGGGCTGGCGACGCGCATCGTGAATACTCTGAAACAGGAGGCGCTCAGACGTGGCTTTAGCCGTCTGACGCTTGCGGCAACCCCCAATGCCTGCAACTTCTATCAAAAGCGCGGGTTCACGGTAGTGCGGGAGAGTGTTTACCACTCGAAGCTGGCGGGAGCGGATCTGCGCTGTATGGATATGGTCTATCACCTGAAAGGAGAGTAGTGATGAGTAACAACGCCGCAGAGGAGATTCTTGCGCTCTATCAGCGCCATGCCGCGGTCTTTGCAGAGCGGCGTTCACGGGCGTTGTTTGAAAAAATGTGGCTGGAGAAGTTCGCAGCTCTGTTACCGCCCCGGGCGCGAGTAGTGGATATCGGCTGCGGGAATGGTCAGCCCATCGCGGGCTGGCTGATTGCGCAGGGTTTTCAGTTAACAGGCGTCGATGGCGCGCCCGCGATGATCGATAGTGCCAGTGCGGATTTCCCGCATCAACGCTGGCTGTTGCAGGATATGCGCCAGCTGGCGCTGGGTGAAACCTTTGACGGGCTTATCGCCTGGGACAGCTTTTTTCATCTGACGCGCGACGATCAAAAGCAGATGTTCACCCGCTTTGAACAGCACAGCCAGGCAGGCAGCGTCCTGATGTTTACCAGCGGGCCGGAAGAGGGCGAGGCACTCGGCCAGATGGAGGGCGAAACGCTCTATCATGCCAGCCTTGCACCGCAGACGTATCGCACACTGCTGGCGGAAATAGGCTTTGAAGTGGTGGATGTGGTGCTAAACGATCCGCACTGCACCGGGCATTCCGTCTGGCTGGCGCAGCGTCAGGCGTAAGTGGAAAAAAGGGGCGTTTCCACCCCTGACGCTTATCTGATGATTTTTATGCTCTTTGACAGTGGCTCAATCACCGTCGATACCATAATAAAGCAGAGCGCGCAGAAGCCGGTCATTGCAATAAATACCGCGTCCCAGTTCCACGTATCGAGAATCACGCCGACCAGCAGCGGCATGCACATCCCGCCGAGCTGCCCGCCCATATTGATAACGCTGTAGGCCACCGGGTAGATCTCTTTACTGGCGCGGCCCATGGCGTAAACGGAGTAGGCCGAGTAGCCCAGCGACAGCATCAGCCCCAGCATAAAGAGCATCAGCGAGAGGACTATTTTGCTCTCCGGCGCATAGACCAGCGAATACATGGTGAAGATAGTGGCACCGGCGCTCAGCAGCATCAGTGGCTTGCGACGTTTATTTAACATCCGATCCGATAGCACGCCGCCGAGAAAATTGCCTAATACCGTGCCAAGGAAGGGTGCCGCTGCCAGCACGGCGGAGCTGGTTAAGTCGAAACCGCGTTCGGTGATCAGATATTTGGGCAGCCAGGACATCAGCACGCTGACAATGCCGACCATCGAAAAGTAGCCCAGCGCCACGCCATAGATATCCCAGCAGCGAAACACCTGTTTTGAGGTGGTGAGTTTATCCACCTGCCTGGTGCGAATCAGCTTATCCAGCCAGCCATATTTCAGCGTCTCCTGTTGCGCACTCTGGGCGACTGCCGTCGACTCTTCGCGAATATAGGCCACCTCCTGTGCATTAACGAAGCGGCTCTCTTCCGGCTTGTTACGCACCATGAGATACCAGAACAGCGAGAGCAGAATGCCGGGAATGGCGAAGAAGACAAAGATATAGCGCCAGCCCCAGGTCATGATTATCCAGGCACAAAGAGCGGGCACAATCAGTGGGCCGAACTTGGAGCCTGCGAGAAACAGCCCGGTTGCCGTGCCTTTCTCTTTCGCCGGGAACCACTGATTGATGGTGGCCGTGGAGCCAATTACCACCGGCGCTTCGCTGATGCCCACCAGGCAGCGCAGCAGCTTCAGCAGCCAGACATTATTTACCACGCCCATCAAGCCGGTAAATATCGAGGTGAGCAGCATGCCGAGGGCGAAAATATTGCGCATGCCATAGCGTTTAATTAAATAACCGGCGGGAATTTGAAAGAAGGCATAACCGGCAAAGAACAGGCTGATAAGTACACCTGCCATGGTGTTAGAGAGGTTAAATTCCTCCTGAATAAAAGGGATGGCAAAGCCAATATTGGCGCGATCCGCATTGGCGACGGTGTAGATGACAAAAATAAAGCTCATCACCCACCATCTGTAGTGCGTCATTTTAGGTCTGACTGTTTTGTTATCCATAATAGGTAATTCCGTAGGGTTTATTATTTTTTATCGCCGCAAAAATCAAATTCGCTGTAAGGACGCGCACGGGAAAGGGCGCTTAATAGCTGCGGCTCAATGGTTTCCCGTATGCCTGAGGCAACGGTTAACAGTGCTTCGAGAGAGATACCGGTGTTGACGCCCATGCGGTTAAACATATTTACCGCGTCTTCCGTGGCGCAATTCCCGGCTGCACCGGGAGCGAAAGGACAACCGCCCAGCCCGCCCGCCGCCGTTTCGAAGCGCCTGATCCCGTTCTGATACCCCACCAACATATTGGCGAGCGCCATGCCGTGGGTGTTGTGCATATGCAGGGCGAAATCGACATTCGGGAAACGCAGCTGCACCGTTTGCAGCACCTGCGCGGTCTGGCGCGGGTTGGCAACGCCAATGGTGTCGCACAGGGTGACGCGGCGGATGCCCAGCTGATGGGCGGAGTCGATGATCTCCAGCAGGGTGTTGCTATCCGTTGCGCCAATAAAGGGGCAACCGAATGCTGTCGCCAGCGACAGCGTGATAGTTAACTCCGGCCAGCGGTGGCGAATCGCACAGAGATCCGCCAGCGACTCCTGATGGCTGCGATTGATATTGGCCCTGTTATGCGCCGGGCTGATCGATATCACATAGTTGATGTGCTTAATCTGATGCTGATGCGCTAACTGCGCGCCTTTACTGTTAGGCACTAATACCCAGGGCGTAATGTGCGGATGTTTAGCCAGCACATGCGCAATAACGTCAGCGGCATCTGCCATTTGCGGGATCGCTTTTGGGCTGACCAGCGACGTTATTTCAATCTGGGTTAATCCTGCGTCAACGAGTTTGTCGATGATCAGCGTTTTTAAATCGGTGTCGATAAACGATTTAATATTTTGAAAACCATCGCGCGGGCCTACTTCGGTAATCTGAATAGCTGTTGGCATCGTTATCTCCTTATAAAACGCCTGTCTGAATAAGCTCTGCGATTTTTTCATCGGAGTAGCCCAGCAGCTCTTTTAATACTTCGTGGTTGTGCTGACCGAGAGTTGGGGCAGGGAAGCGAATCGAGGCTTTCTTATTAGTGAATTTGACCTGGTTTCCGGTCATGGTGATTTTTCCGGCGACCGGATGGTCAATATCGACGAACATCTCGCGCGCTTTGGCAATATGCGGATCTTGCGTGACGCGATCGATGGTATTGATCGGCGCGGCGGGGATACCGGCCTCCAGCAGGCGCTCAACGATGCTGTCAATAGGCAGCGTGCGCGTCCAGGCCTCAATAATTGTTTTTAGCTCCGCGTGATGAGTGACGCGATCGATATTGGTGCGGAATTGTTCATCTTCCAGCGCCGGAATAGTGAGCGTCTGTTTTAGCAGGCCATAGAGCTTGTCGTTACCGCAGGCGATGATGACGTAGCCATCTTGCGCTTCGAAGGAGTCGTAGGGGTAGATGGCTTCATAACGGTTGCCGATACGCGTCGGAATACGCCCCGTATTCAGGTAGATGATATTGATGATCTCAAGGGAAGAGACCATGGAATCAACCAGCGCAATATCGACTTTGTCGCCAACGCCGGTTTTCAGGCGGTTCGCATAGGCCGCCAGCACGCCGATGGCGCAGCTCATGCCGCCTACAACATCCGCAATGGCCGTGCCGGTGCGGGTTGGAGGTGTGTCTTGCCAGCCGGTGGTGCTCATCAGGCCACTCATTGCCTGGCCGATAATGTCGTAACCCGCGCGCCTGGAGTAGGGACCGGTATGACCAAACCCAGAGACGGCGCCATAAATAATCGCCGGGTTAACTTTGCGCAAATCTTCGTAACCGAGACCGAGCTTTTCCATTACGCCGGGGCGATAATTCTCAAGCACAATATCGCTATTACGTACCATCTCGAGGAAAATAGTACGGCCTTCCTCTGATTTTAAATTAAGTGTGATGCCGCGCTTATTTCTGTTTAAGTTCATAAAATAGGCGCTTTCGCCATTTATTTGCGGTGCATTAGCGCGTGAATCATCGCCTCTGCCCGGCAATTCAACTTTAATCACATCGGCACCAAAGTCCGCCAGCATCATACCGCAATAGGGACCGGCTAATACGCGCGTTAAATCGAGAACCCGCACGCCGGATAATACACCTGACTGATGACTCATAAATTACTCCTTTAACGTTAACAATGAATATGTGGGCATTTATTGCACCCGTTAAAGAGTAATCAAGATGTGTGCCAGAAATGTTGTGCGTAAGTTTTATATTTAACTTATTGATAGTTATATATTTTTATGATTATTAATGATCTGTGTGGCGTAATGGTTTTATAGCAATTGTGTTAGCAATTTCAAATATGTTATTCAGTTAATAAGATAACAACAAAGCAGATCGGAAATATGAAACATAAATCATTGCCCAACCTGGCGTTAATTACCCCTTATCCTTATTTAGCAAATGTCGTAATTGCACAGTGCACCGGATTATTTAATTGTCATGTTTATCATGGCAGCCTGGAAAAAGCGGCGACTATCGCACGCACGCTTGATAGAGAGTATTACGATGTGATCCTGAGCCGGGGCGGAACCGCAGAGTATATTGCCCGCGCGACGGATATTCCTGTCGTCACTATTCAAATGTCGATTTCTGATTTACTGAAAGCATTAATTCCAGTTCGGGATTGTCAGCGACCGATTGCCTTTTTTAATTACCAGCGCTATTTACCCGATGTTGTGTTGCTGGCATCCTCCCTGAATATCGTTATTGATGAGTTTGTCTTTATTTCTCATGAGGATATGACGTCACAACTGGAGCAGTGTTATGCCAGGCACTACACCATCGTGGCGGGCGGTTGCCCGGTGACCGAAACGGCACGGCACTATCAGATGCAGGGGATTTTGATTGAAAACGGCGTGGAGTCAGTTAACAGCGCACTGCGAGAGGCGCTGGCCATCGTTGAGACGACCAAACGCAAAATGTTGGATATGACGCGGCTGGAGATCATTTTGTCCTCTATCACTGAGGGGATTATCGTCACCAATGAAAATAATGACATTCAGCTATTCAATAAAGCGGCTGAAAATATCATTGGCATAACCGCTCCGCAGGCGCTGGGAAAACAGATTGACGCCATCATTAAAAACACGCGCATTAATCAGGTGTTGTTATCGAAATCGCCAGAGATCCGCGAACTGCAGGAGCTGGAAAACACCTCGATCATAACCAGCCGCGTACCGATGTTTATGGGGAAAGCCTGCATTGGCGTGGTCTGCTCATTTACCGATACGCCGCAGATCCAGAAAGTTGAGCGCATTATTCGCGGCAAATTACAGAAGAAGGGCTTTCATGCCCGCTATACCTTCGATCATATCCTGACTGCCGACAGTGCAATGCAGGCAGTGAAAAAGCTGGCGCAGGTGTATGCGCGAACCGATTCGCCGGTGATGATCTATGGCGAATCCGGCACCGGCAAAGAGCTGTTTGCCCAAAGTATTCATAACCACAGTCACCGCAAAAGCGGCCCGTTTGTGGCCATCAACTGCGCCGCCATTCCGGAGAGTTTACTGGAGAGCGAACTGTTTGGTTATGAGGGCGGCTCGTTCACCGGCGCAAAGCGGGAAGGGAAGGAGGGTTTGATTGAGCTGGCGCATCAGGGCACGCTTTTTCTCGATGAGATTGGCGAGCTGCCGCTGCCGATCCAGAGCCGGCTGCTGCGCGTTCTGCAGGAGTATGAAATCATGCATATCGGCGGGAAAGATATTATTCCCGTTGATGTGAGAATTATTGGCGCGACCAATCGCGCGCTCTCCAGCATGGCCGGGGAGGGAAGTTTTCGCCGCGATCTCTTTTACCGGCTCAATGTTTTACCTTTGACCGTGCCGCCGCTGCGCGAGCGCGCAGGTGATTTCCGTTACCTGGCGAGTAAGTTTTTGTGTGACGCGGCGGCAGAACATCTGCTCGTGCAGTTTATCGATTTTTTCGCGGCTTACTCCTGGCCGGGCAACGTGCGCGAGATGCGGTTTATCATTGAGCGGCTGGCGCTGCTCTCTGTCGGCTTTCCACATTACTCATTGCCGGAGATGCTCTCGCTCACCGGCTCGGCTTTTTCCGCTGCGCCAGTGCTGCAACCCAACGCATCGTTGCATGTCGATCTGACAAAAGGCTCTCTGAAAGAGATCACCAAAGATGTGGAGCGCCAGGTGATACGTTTTTATCTTGACCGGTATGAGCAGAATCAGGAGCAAGCCGCGGCTACGCTTGGCATCAGCAAAATGAGTTTATGGCGAAAGCTGAAGGGGGAAAGCCATTAATCTTGTGGTGGGAAGTTCGTGGAGGAGCGGCGGCTTAAGCGCACAAGCGCCGCAGCAAAGCGGCGCTGGCGTGAGCGATTAACGCTTACGCTTTTTCATCGCCATAACGATAAAAATGACAATCAGTGCACCGCAAATCATTCCTAAAGTATGCATCTCTTCCTCATATCTCTCTATAACACCTGTTTCAGGCAAGCAGCGAAGTATAGTCAGTAACGCCTTAAGATAATACCTGGCCTCCCTTAATTAGGGGGGCGGCCGTATTATTTAGCGGTGGGTATAAATCAGTACCGAGGCTTTTTCCTGACGGACGGGGATTTACACGGCGTAGTCGTAAGATGCACCACTGGCGATAAATTTAACCGCTATCGGGTTTTGAGCCGCGAGGAGCTCGGGGAAGCCAAAGAGAAGGGCGACAAGAGCGAGCATTAAGGCTAAAAGGCGCTGCGGGATCGCTTCCCGCAGCAGCCTGGTTACTGCTGATTTTCAGCTTCGCAGAAATCAGTGAATGTAATAACTGGTTTTTATAAACCACGTAGCGTTTTACGAAACTGGAGCAGATTATGGACGACAACCAAACGCTGTGCGCGAAGCTTAGCGAACGTGAGCGGCAGTTGCATTGCCCGGAAACCCGTAATCAACACAGCGTGGTCGACGAATTGTTGCATGAACAGTTTTTTGAGATTGGTCGCTCCGGAAGACGTTACGACAGAGCGCAGGTTGTTGATGCGCTGATCAACGACGCGCCGGAAGATGAAATCCACGCGGAGGATTTCGCAGTCACGGTGCTGAGCGAAGGATGTGCGTTGTTGACGTATCGCAGTTTTACCTTTGATGCACAAGGCGAGATCGCCAGGCCAACGCTGCGCGCATCGATATGGATAATAACGGGTGAAGCGTGGCAAATGCAGTTTCATCAGGGTACGCCAGAGGCGTGTTGAGCAGCGCGTTTGAGCAAGCGGATTATGGCCGGGAAATGCTGGATTGGGCTTTTAGTTCCTTTTGTCAAGGCTAGATAGAAATGTTTATTCGCTGGCTAAATAGAAATGTTTATTCTTAGATGAAAGAGCAACGATTATATGTATATGATACTCAGCGTGACCAGATAAGATATATAGATTATAGTACGTATTGCGCTCGATTGTACGTGTTGAATGTAAAGTTTACGCATTATACGTACAATTAACATCCATGCGTAAAGATGAGGCGTTACTTACAAGAGGGGCAGACTCTAAATTTATAATCCCCCATTCATGATTTATTGAAGTTTAATGCTTTTTTAGTGTGAGTTCGTAAGTGTTGAGTCATTCTTATGTACACAATATGGTTTTGAAAAAAGGATGAGCTTCTTGTCTGAATCCAGCTCGCCTATAGAACTGTTTGGCTGAGAGTCTGACATCAAGAAATATTTCACAGACACATCCAGAAACTAGTTTCAGATGACCAAATGTTGTGATCCAGCCAGATGGATTTTGATAACTATTCAAGCGTTAGAACTGAAAGCTGTAATGCACTTGGCGTGGTGATTCTCTGACTGGGATGATCTGGGATATACCATGAGCAGCGTGACTAGGGGAATGCGCTCAGGGCAGGGGAATTTAGTTTGCCCGCGTTTTCCTAATTGCGGGCAAAGCACCTAGCGTACGTAATGTGGAAACTAAGGGAGGGTAATTACGGTCATAATAACGGTGCTAAACCCAGTGAGTTAATGTAGGGTCCCAGCTTATCTCTAGTAAGGCTGCGTGCTAATGCCAGATAAGGCGCTGATTTGTCCAACATAATGAGCAGATCATTGAGATCGTCAGTAGGATCGTTTCCTTCCTCAATATTTCGAATGATATGTCTGATGGTAGATTTAATAAATATAGCTCTTTCCGCACGGGACGTAAGAAGTTCCACACGTGTCAATCCGCATATTTCTATCGTTGACTCTCCCTGAGGGCTGGGAGAACCATTCAGCTGAACTGGTTCGATACTACCGTTTTCCAATAATTTGATGTGCTGTTCTGGATCTGTTAAACAGGGATTAATTAAAAGTGGCTGTTCAAGATTAATACTGCGGCGGCTTTTTGCACGCGCATCTTCATTTACAAGTGGGAAGAAGCAACCTTTACCGGTCAGACTCCATGTCACTCCATCTGCATGCAGCTGTTTTCTGAGTTGATTACAGTCAACACAGGAGATGAGGAGGTTGTCCCAGTCCGCTGCCAGCCAGTAATATCCCTCAATTTTTTTCACACCTGTATCAACTTTAACATGCACTTTACCTTTAGGACGGTAGTGTTCAACGTCTCCGGCTCCATTTAGTCTGGAATCACAAAAGGCACACTTTAGCTGAAATATCTCATTGAGCGCGTTTTTGACATAAAGTTGCGAATAGACACTGAAACTAAGATTTTTGCCATCTCTGTATTTTTTGCGGTTACTTCGTAGCTCCTTAGCAGCATCCTTTCTTAATTCAGCGGGCTCAGACCCATCCGGGCGTTGTATTTTAATCATGATATTTCCCCACCCTGTTATCTATTTCATTCATGATACGACGAAGTTTAGAAATTGTTCCTTCTGATAACTCTCTGGCGCTAACTGACGACTGATAAGGAACAGCTGTTGCTGATTCCATGTCTATAAGCTTGAGCGCCAAGCGCTCTCGCCGTGTCTCGCCAAGATAACGTTCATCTGTGAGTTCGCGAATAAGCTCATCTAGGCGTGTTTCCTGCTCTACATCTCTTGATGTAACGGAGAGTAGGCCTTCATATTCCTTAATTCTCTCTTCCTGAGAAGGATCAACCGTACTGCGCAGGCCAAAATGCTCAGATTTGAGTAGTTGCTCAACGTGGAATCTGTCAACCGGAGGGAGATCTTCTAATGCATAAACTCGCCTGGATTTATCGCGTAGCAGTACCGCAACTTCCCCTTCCTGCAATCCTCTGAGGCAGAGAGGGTCGTGCGTGCTATAGATAAATTGAATATTTGGGAAGGCATTGCGTAAGGCGGTAACATGCTGAAGACGCCAAGCTGGATGGAAGTGATTCCCTAACTCATCAATCAATACAATTCCCTGTGCAGACGCCATGGAATCATAGACATCATAGAGTATTTTCATCATGTCGACGGCGATACCGAGCATACCCTGATATCCATCGCTCAGTTCACTGAATTCGCGATAGGGATCGTTGCATATTGAGATCCTGACTTCCTTATCACCACTAATTTGCAATTCAAGCTGTTGATCTGCTGGCAGCAGGTTGTTCAGAACCGCATTGATGTCAGTAACCCGGCCCTCATCCTGTTCAAGCAACCAGGCTTTAGGGTCTGTCAGTGGCAGGAAGGGGTCAAAAAGGTTATCTATTTTTGCAAATGCTTCCCCGGACTTGCTTTTGCGGTTTTTTGACGGCAGAAGGCGTGTGGCACCGTAGGCCAGAAGAAGCGATTGAGGCCTCTCATGACTGAGTGAAATGGGTTTGTTTCTGGTTAAGGTCATCACATATTCTGAGTTATCAGCACAAGTCACCTTAACCTCCCCACTATAGGCACGATGAGGGAGAAAACGATTACTAGTAAGTTTTAACTTTCTAAGATAATTTTTACCGCTAAGAGTCATGGCGATCGCGCGAAGCACAGTACTTTTCCCAACCCCATTTTCACCCAAAAGGGCAAAACAAGGAATTCTGCTGGCATTGGGCGCGCTCAGATCAAGGGTCAGTTTCTCAACAGGACCGAAATTGATGATGGAAATTTTTTCTATATAGCGTGCCTTCGCACGATATTTTTCTTTATCTTCTTCACTGGCGCTTTCAGTTGAAAAATTGGAAAGCGAAGTTTCGTAACCTTCCTGTTGCCTGATCAGTTGTTGATCATCACCCTGCATACGTTCTTCGAGCGATTTTCCTGAAAGAAGCTGCCGCCAGACGAGAGAATAGGGTGATCTAATTGCATTCTCAGCTCGGGTTATTGATGTAGCTTCCTGAAATTTTTCAATTTCCATTTTGCGGGCGAGAACCAGTGCTTCTCTGTTCAGAATCAGCGTCTCAATGGTTGCGAGTCCTCGCTCGGTCAATCCAATCAGTTTGCCATCGGACGCCAAGGCAAGATGTTCATCGGGATCATCATTGCAGGGGTCAAGTAACAGTGGTTGTTCAAAAGCAATGACCTTGTCATAGCTCCAGCCTTCTTGAGCAGACTCACCCTTTAACGGAAAGCGCGCGCTTTTATTTCGATTGCATACCGGGCAGGCTAAATATAGGTTTCTCCAGTCGGCCGATAAATACCAGTAGCGATGAGAATGTCCTCCTTCTCTATCCAATACCGGGCCTTTGGGCCTGAACTGTTCAATTTCACCTTCACTTGACAATCCTAGCTGCGATTCACAATAGCAACACTTGTATTCAAATATATGCCTCAGCATTTCTACTAAATTAGAATAATCGTTTCTGCTAAATAACTTTGAGTAAGGCATAGGGCGAGGCTGCTGAAGTCGGCCGATTTCCCTAGTTTGATTTCTCTCTGCATCCACAAGTGCCAAGTAGGGGAGTAAGAATGAAGGGCACTCAGGGCGATGGACCAGTCTCATTAAAAATCCTTGTTGAGTTTCTGCCGTCATATAGGCAGGCTACTGAAGTCGAATACGAAATCATGATTTCTATCGCAGCCTAGGATGAGTGTCCAGAGATTCTTCATTCTGGAAGCCCCGCTGACCTGCTATTCGTTGAACAACACAGATGGTTGGTAGCAACTTCTTCTTCTGGCACGAAGCGTACCGCCTGAAGTACCGTGATGTCTGCTGTGAGCGAGGCGAGAAAGTTCGCAGTTGGTTTCGCAGCCAGATAGTCGCATTACTAACATTGCGGAGTGTTAATCAACGGGGAGCAGGTCACAACATGAAAAATCTTCCATCAGGTGATAAATCCAGTAAACCACTTCAATTGAAAAAATAGAGAAAATTCAGATATTCTCCGGAAGTGATTTCGTAAATGTCAGTAGCCCCAAAGGAAAGTTCCGTTGTGCTGACCATCTGGCTGTTTCTCAAGGTTTGTTAACGCCACCCCATTTGGCCGTACGAGTAAAGGCAATAGCTTTACAAGAACCATATGGAGCTTGTGACGAACTAAGAAAAAACTTAGTAAAATTCTACAGTCATATCAATAATATCGAAGGAAAAGCCATCATGTCGGAACGCATAGGAACGAATATCTTTATTGGACACGGTCGCTCATTAATGTGGCGAGAGCTAAAAGACTTCGTATAAGAAACGTTACATCTTCCTTATGATGAGTTTAACCGGGTTGCTATTGCTGGAGTAACAAATATTGCCCGATTTTCTCAAATGTTAGATAACGCTTGCATCGCTTTTATTATAATGACCGTGGAGGATGAGAAGGCTGATGGCAATAGACAAGCTAGAATGAATGTCATTGATGAGGTTGGTTTGTTTCAGGGTAGATTAGGTTTTGATAGAGCTATTTTATTACTAGAAGATGGTTGCTGAGAGTTTACGAATATAAATTCGTGTTGGGCTGTTAAGATTTCCAAAAGGTCGAATATCGGCAGTCTTTCATGATGCGCGGGAAATATTAGTGCGTGAGAATATCATTGATGGATAAACGGTTCTTATAATGATACTATGCAAAAGATGCTGCAGATGAAGGTATTTATCAGCGTTTTTTCAACCTAATTAAATTTCTAGTGAGCTATTAATTAGAAAATACAATAAACTTCGCAACAGCGATATTAACTTAAGGGGATTTTAAAATGGACATTCCGCACCCAATATTATTGGTTACATCGAGCTTATGTGATTTTTTTACTCCTAAAAAAGAACTCAAATCACCTCATTACGATAGGTTTATATCCCAGTTCAGTGAGATAGCTGTTTCTGCCATCGTATCGCAGGGGAATTTTGACGAGAAAATGTTTCAGGAATCGGTAGTGTTTCTTGATACTCATGTAGATGAGTTTATAGATGAACTCACTGATGGTGCAATGCGAGTAAGGAAAATGTTCCCTGTGTCTAGTGTTATACTTGGTTATGATCAAGGCGAACTTGTACAAAACTCAGAGAATAGATCTTTCGTAACTGACTACTTTAAAACAAAATCAAGAAATCTGGAAATTAGTAATCGTATTCACGTAATACGAACCTTAAACGCCAGTGCCTACTTCTCATATTTTAGTTTATTTGAAAGCACTATTGAAGATATTTATCGTGAAATTAAACCTAATTCACCTGCTGTGGTCACTGGTGGGATTATTATTGAGCACTGTTTAAAAGAAATATTAAAGGCAAAGGCAATAACGAACCCATTTTATGAAAATCTTCACGAACGAAGTAAGTTTTTTATTAACAAACAAGTCTTAATGCATTCATGGGGATTCTTGAACTTCATTAGAAATAATCAAGCGCATAGTAACAATCAGTATGATGAAAATAAAAAATTAACGCTTGAAAAGCATTACAATAATATTGCAGCAGCAATATCTGAAGAGGAAAACAGCGAATCATTGGTTGATGTTTTCCACATGAACTTTGGGAAAATAGTTGCCCAAGTTAAAGATGATGGTTTCCTTGCCTTCAATAACACATTAGAAAATTTCATTCGCCATACTTCTCTTATGATTATGGAATCACTCTATATTAGTGAGTATGAAAAACTTAGAGCCGAATCGGAGTAATTATGGCTAAGAAAAAAACGCAAGTTGTCACCCGTATTCCTGGTGAAATTTATAAGTGTCCTGGTAATGGAAATCCACAAGCTTACGACGACGTAAAAGCCGACTGGAAATGCCCTGACTGTGGTGAGTTCATCCAGATTTGTGCGCAAAATTCGACTGGTGAAAAGGCTACGTTCATCCGAAAAAGAGCTGATGAAGTTGTAAAGGGAGAGTTGGTTAAACCACAAGGGGGGGCAATGACTCAATTCAACAAAGTAATAGGTATCACTGTAAAGGACGATGGAACGATTGTATTCGGCCTAGAGAAGTTAGGAGCTCGTTCTTATGAGCCTGAACAATGGATCACCTGTCGTACGGGTGGAGAATGGTAAATTAGAAGCGGCTATGTTAATAGCCGCTCTTCTTAACCATCCAGCAACTCCACAGTAAGTGATGACAGTTTGAGTTTCAATAACTCTTCACGATCATCTAACATGTTAACTTGAACCTCTAAGCTTGAGTTGAATTGTGGCTGACCTACATATAGTTGAGTTTCATAGTAAGGAGTATAACGTCGAAGTTCGTCTCACGGGTCTGTTCCGCGTTGGATGAACAAACTAACTTTCCAGATAACCCCGTGTAGCCTCGTAATAGGAGAACGTTGACTCGGAAAGAACAAAACGCAGATGCATCGGACGACTCGTAGCATCATCCACATAAACAAGTAAAGTACACGGTCTTGCACGATCTTCAAACCAGTGATGGTCGCAGCCATCAATCTGTATAAGCTCACCGGTACAGGCACGTCGATATCTCGGCTGCTGAATTTTCGGCGCCCGGAGTTTACGTGGTACCCATAAACCGGCATGGATCATCATTTTCCTGAGTGTTTCTTTACTAAGCTGAATCCCAAGTTCTTTCGAAAGTTGTTCACCTGCAAAGAGGTGGGGCCAAAATCGGAGTAGCCTTTCTGACTGAGAAATTTCACAACTTGCTCATATATATGCGCAGGTGTTTTACGGTTACCAGGTTTTCCACGCTGCTGATTACTCATACCTAATGAGCCAAATTCACGGTAGCTACGAAGCAGTCTGCTGAAATGAATTGCGGTCACGCCAATCTGTCTGGCGGCTTGCCCTGGGCGCAGTTTTCTATCAATCACGTCCTGCAGGATTCTGAGGCGATCGACTTCTTTCATAGTGAAGATACCAAATTCTGCCATAGGCATAACGCACCTCTGCATGAAGTCTGAGTGAGAACCATGAGTGAAGCGGAACCTAGGACTTGTTAACTGTAGAATAAACATTACCATCTAGGCAGTATTAAACATTAGCATTTAGCTACCACACCTTTGGTGCGCATAATGTATATTATGTTAAATGCCATATTTGGTTATCCATCCAGACTCTCTGTTATCTCAGCCTTCGCGCCCCGGCCATGTTGTTCCCTGCTCGACTCATTCTTATGGTCGGCAATGAGCAAACCTCATATCTGTCGACGGGTTACGCACTCCATTAATAAAGATGCTTCTCTTTGCTAAATCAGCCTCACCGCTGCCGTGGAAAACGCCACCATAAAAAAAGCCGGGAGGATCCCCGGCTCTTTTATGCGTATCGTCAGAGAATCCCCATCTTCCTGATCTCATCGATCCAGGGTCTGAACTCTTGCAGCAAGTTGTCATAGAGTTTTTCGTCACTCATGGTGCCGAAATCATCCATCGCAAAGAAATCGGTGTTATCTACCCGGCGATCGGTAAAGTCATCCAGATTTTCAAGAATGCCGTAGTTCGACCCGCCAAGGCCGACAAACTTCCAGAAGATCGGATAGTTTGCGGAGCGGCGAATCGCCTCTTTAATTTCGCGCGTCTTACTGATGCCGCCATCGGTAATGAAGACCACGTAAACCGGCAGTTTGGTCTCTTTGAAATAGTCGACGATCTCTTCCATCACCGGCGGCTCATTATTCACACCGCCCAGCCCCGGCAGGATCTCAAACATCGTACGCTTGCCGTTCTTGCGTATTGTCTCAATGTAATCGTCAAGATTATCCAGCGTGACGTTCGGGTATTTTTTATGTTTCTTACCGAACGCCCACAGATCCATCTCGCCGTCATCATCAAACTGAACGGCAAGCACCGCGATGCGATCGAGTACCGCCTGAACGTTACCTTTGTTAAATTGCCCGCTCATTGAGCCAGAAGCATCAAGCACAAACGCAACGCTTGCCTGTAGCGTATCCAGTTTATTCTTCGTCAGGCTGACCGTGGCTTTCTTCGCCAGGCTAACCAGCCGCGGCGATTTATCTTGCAGTTTTTTCTCAAGGCTAATGCGCGTCGGCGCCGGCGCTGAAGGTTGTGCAGCAGGCTGGGCAACCTCCACACCATAGCTGACGGCTAACGGTTCAAGCCCGCCGTTGAACCCCTGCCCCATTGCACGTAATTTCCAGGCGCTACTGTGACGATAGACTTCCGCCAGAATGATCGCTTTTTCGCTGCGTCCTGCGGTTTCAACGTGAAAGTCCGCAATGCCCTGAGCCTCAATACTTAACCGGCTCAGGGCATCAATGCTTTCGCTGCCGTCAATGACGACCGTGATGCTAATCTTGCTGACGCTGGCGGGAACACGATCGAGCGCGATCGTTACGCTGGATTGCTGTTGGCCGAGCGCCAGTTTGACCGCGCCTTCCGCAGAGGTGAGATTATTGAAGAAGATAAAGTCGGCATCGCCGCTCACTTTTCCCTGGGCATTGAGCATAAACAGACAGGTATCGACTTCGCTCTTAAACCCTGCCCGTCCCGTGTAGTTGAGGTTCAGGGTGATGAAGTTCTCCGCCAGCGGCGTGTTTTGTCCCGGTTGTAATCTCATAGGTGTTGTCCTTATCAATAACCCAGCTCCCTGCCCTCAGACATGCGTGTGCCTGAAGCGCTGAAGCGGATTCATCTCTTTTGCATCGTTAAGGAAGTGATAGCGCGGATGCCACAATCGCCATAAAAATTTTAAATGCGGCAATGCTTTAAATATAAGAAGCAAATAAAAAACCCCGGCTTACTCTCCGGGGTTTTATATTTTTATATCGCTTAGATATTAACGCCGTGTTGAGAAGCAAGCGCGGCCAGACCACCCGCGAAGCCCTGACCAACGGCTTTGAATTTCCACTCTGCGCCGTGGCGATAGAGTTCGCCAAAGATCATTGCTGTTTCAGTTGACGCATCTTCAGAGAGATCGAAGCGAGCAATTTCAGTGCCGTTGTCGTTGTTGTAAACGCGCATGAAGCTGTTGCTCACCATACCGAAGTTCTGCTTACGCGCTTCGGCTTCATAGATGGTTACTGCGAACACCAGTTTTTTGATGTCAGCAGAGACTTTGGTCAGATCGATTTTGACCTGCTCGTCGTCGCCGTCGCCTTCGCCGGTACGGTTGTCACCCTGATGCTCGATTGCGCCGTCAGGGCTGGTTTTGTTATTGAAGAAGATGAAATGGGCGTCTGACAGCACTTTACCGTCATCACCAACTGCGAATACGGAGGCGTCCAGGTCGAAACCCTGACCGTCAGTTACACGTGCATCCCAACCCAGACCGACCATGGCGATATTCATGGTAGGTGCTTCTTTAGTCAGAGATACGTTACCGCCTTTAACGAGAGAAACTGCCATTTTTAGCTCCTGCTAACAGTTGTGTTTGGGCTGAATAATCAGCCCATGTATGAGATCAAGATGCGTTGATGCCGTACTGAGCACAAACGGATGCCAGGCCACCAGCATAACCCTGGCCGACCGCGCGGAATTTCCACTCGCCATTGTGGCGATAGAGTTCACCAAACAGCATCGCGGTTTCGGTTGAGGCATCTTCGGTCAGATCGTAGCGAGCCACTTCAGTCTGGTTATCATCATTAACCAGGCGAATGAACGCGCCGGAAACCTGGCCGAAGCTCTGGCGACGCGCCTGCGCGTCATGGATTGTCACCACGAAGATGATTTTGTCGACGTCAGACGGCACCGCATCCAGTTTAATTTTCAGCGATTCATCATCACCGTCGCCCTCACCGGTGCGGTTATCACCGGTATGGGTTACGGAGCCGTCAGAAGAGGTTAAGTTGTTATAAAAAATGAAATCGGCGTCACCGCGCACTTTGCCGTTAGCGGCCAGCAGAAAAGCTGACGCATCCAGGTCAAAGTCCTGACCATCAGTCGAGCGCGCATCCCAGCCAAGGCCCACCAGGACATTTTTCATTGACGGCGCGGCTTTACTCAGGGATACGTTCCCACCTTTGGAAAGAGAAACACTCATAAAATAACCTCTCAAATTGTTGTGGATTTAGCGTAATTCGTGAGGGGATTAACTCCCCTTTTCCTCTGAATCGGGTTTTGCCGGGAACATCACGCTGGCAATGATCCCCAGCGCCAACACACCCAGTACAACATACAGGCTGGTCGTCGCCGAAATGCTGTAGCCATGGTGCCAGATGTGGTCGGTGGCATTGAGGCCAAGTTTCACTGCGATAAAGAACAGCAGAACGATAACCGCCTTCTCCAGATGAACCAGGTACTGCTTCAGCGCTTCGAGAACGAAGTAGAGCGTACGCAGGCCGAGGATAGCAAACATCATGGCGCTATAAACAATCAGTGGTTCACGGCTAACAGCAATAATGGCCGGGACAGAGTCGAATGCAAACATAACATCCGAAAGTTCAACGACGGCCACACACAGGAACAGCGGTGTTGCATACAGGGCGGCTTTCTTACCGCGGCCGATGGTCACATCACTGTTTTCTGGTTTTGCCAGTTCCGCATCCACTTCCTTCTGATTAAGCAGGAAGGCATGACCCTTCAGCTTTGGCCAGATTGGGAAGAAGCGTTTTACCATGCGGTACGCCAGATGCTGGGAGTAGTCCTCGATTTCATCATCGTCGTCGCCGCTTTTCAGCATCATCACCGCAGTCCAGGCCACAATAATGGCGAAAACCACTTCAACGTATGGCCCGAGGCTCAGCAGGCTGGTACCAATCGCAACGAAAATACCCCTGAACACGATGGCACCAATCACGCCCCAGTAGAGCACGCGGTGACGATAACGATCCGGCACGGCGAACCAGGAGAAGATGGCCATCATTACGAACAGGTTATCGACGGAGAGCACTTTCTCCAGCGCGTAACCGGTCACAAACAGGCTGGCGACTTCCGCGCCGTGATGAATATAGAGGAAACCGGCAAATGCCATCGCAACCGCAACCCAGAAGAGTGACCAGAGCGCGGCACTCTTCAGGGATATTGGCTTGTCGTCACGGTGCATAAACAAGTCAATAAAGATGGCACCGACTGAGAGCGCGATAAAAACAATAACTGTTTCAGTCGGAAAACCGATGTGTGTTGAAACCATAATTTACCCTTAGGGATGCAGATCAGAGGCCAAATTCAGCCGGGTCGAAGCCCAGCGCGAGAGCAATTTCGCGCACGGCAGTTTTCTCATCCTGGTCAAAGTTGCCGTCACTTTTCGCAACGGCAATACCAACACGCAGAGCAAGTTGCGCTGCTTCCGGTTGATCTTTTAACGCCAGGATGTATTTCATGGTTTCGCCTTTACCGATTTCGATATCGAAATCAAAGCTCGAGACCAGTTTATTAAAGAAATCGATCACCTCATTGGTATCGAAGACTTTCAGTTCTTCGGAAGCGCGCAGAAAGCCCATCATCTTCTGCTTCTCTTCAGAGCTCACGCCGTCGCTGGAGACGGCGATCCGCGCGCATACTGCCACGGTGCCCTGCATAAATTTTTTGTTTTTGAAGCGGCCAACTTGTCGGGTCAGTTCATCACGACTGGAGTTGATGGCGCCTTTTACTTTGTCAAAAAAACTCATAGCGGTTTCCTTTATTACTGTGTTATTTAGAGCCGGCACTCCAGCGAAACCCCCAGCCAAATGCCCGGTCCATCTCGTCCTGGCCTTTGAAGTACTGGTTAATTCGCTCGACTTTGATTGCACCGTTTTCGTTTACCAGCCTGGCGATAGCGCACAGTGTGCGGCGGTTCTCACCTTCGGTAAGACGCGTCTCAATGGGAGGTTGATCCGGCATATGGATCGTGACAACACCATCCGTCTTATCCCAGCTCGGCACGCCCTGGTAGATAAAAGCGTAGATCAGGACTTCACGGATCTGTTTCCATTCACGACCATTAATGTGTAACCACTCGCCATCCGACACTTCACCGGTACGATCGTCGCCCTGCAACTGAACGTACGGCTCGCCGTGATAGTTCCCGAACGCGCTACCGAGCGCCTGGATAACCGACTTATAGCCATCCTGCAACTCAACAAACGCGCCAAGATCGAGATCGATGCCCTTAGCGCCGAAAATGCCGGCCAGACCCGATTTCCCGTTACCACGGTGCCAGTTGAGGTTAATGCGGATCTCGCCAAAGTTATCCCGTTTGGTCAGGCTAATCGCCGGTTTCTCTTTGGTGAGTGACACTTTGCTCAGGCTGATTTTGCTCTCTTTCGGCGGTGCCGGAGGCGCCACAGGCGGCGCGGGTGGTGGTGAAACAGGCGCAGGCGCAGGATCGTCGGCGATGTTGACACCGAAATGCTCTGCCAGCGGTTTCAGGCCGCCGTTAAAACCCTGCGCGACAAAGCGGAATTTCCACTCGTCGTTACGGCGATAGAATTCGCCCAGGATCAGCGCGGCTTCCTGACGACCATTGACATCGACAACGCCGCTCACCAGGCTGGTTGCGCCCTGCTCTACATCAATAGTCAGCGTGCGCAGCCCGGCAACCGTCTGCCCGCCGTCACAGGTGACGGTAAAAGCGACTTTCTGTACATCAGGCTTCAGGCGATTAAGTGCCACAGTAAAAGTGGAGTACTGGCTTTCGCTGGCGAGGCTGATTGAGCCATCGTCGTTGCGCGGCTGGCCATAGAAGACCATATCCGCATCGTCCTGCACTTTGCCGCTGGCATAGAGGCGAAACGCTGAGGCATCAACCGCGCCGCCAGAGGTGACGCGAACCCGAAGCTCCTGTGCTGGAACGGGGGCATTGCCCCCCGGCGTCAGGTTCATTAGCGTACGACCGTTGCGACGATATCGGTATGCATATCGTCAATGGTGCGACCGCGGCAGGCGTGACCGTGGGCCGTAAAGTCCCAGTTACCGCCGTTACGGCGCAGCGAGGAGATAACAATGCCGGTATGGGAGCCCTGCTCGGTCAGTTTGTAGCGCGCCAGTTCTTTGCCAGATTGATCGACCACGCGGCAGAAGGCATTTTCAACGTCATTGAACGTCTGGCCACGAAAGCTGTTTACTGTGAAGGCGAGGTATTCAACGTTGGCAGGTAACCGGGTGAGATTAACGGTGATGACCTCATCATCGCCATCGCCTTCCCCGGTGAGGTTGTCACCGCTATGAACGACGGAGCCGCAGCTGGAAGTCAGTTTGCGAAACCAGATGGTGTCGATGGTATTGCCCATGCTGTCCATCAATACGCAGCCCGCATCGAGATCGATAGAGTCGCTGCCGCTAAACAGCCCGCCGAACAGGCCCTTTTTCTTAATCGGATCCCAACCGAGACCAAACTGAAGCTGACTGAGTGCCGAGGATTGTTTGCTGAGTGATACCGTCTGGTTCTTCGTTAATGAAACCATGCTTTGTTCCTTAAATTGGTAATGGTCATGACAATCAAAGGTAGGCTAATCGCGAACGAAAAAAATCATATCATGATGAAGTTCTCTGACAAGGTAAATATTGGTAGGTTTTGGCGAAAAGGCAAAATCTCTGCTCTGCAACTGGCCTGTTTTACATGATTAACTTACTGAAAATAATATTTATTTTTTCAGATAAATTTTTTAGCAAAGCGCACTCTGATGCCACTTTTACTCATCATATTATGATTGACATGCTCTGATGACATTCTTAGACTCACCCATCACCTCCTGGCGCATGCTTTTTCGGGTAATAAAAAATATGAATAACAAAATTTGGCTCATGGAAGGTTTGTCATCCCAAAAAGATATTATTCAGGGAATTAAAGCCTTCGCCGCAGCTCATCACCTTCAGCTCACCGTGTATGCTTCACACCGCCATGAGCGCAATGAGATCTTATCCGTTGCCGACCACGCGCTGATCGAGCCACAAGAGGCCGCTGAGCGCCTGTCGTTTATCACCGATAATGTGGCGACACACGGCATTCACCATATCCACGCCGGCCGCAACACCCTGTGGTTTGAAGAGAACCGCGCCGCCATTGAGGCCACCGGCGTCACTCTCACTACCGGATCCACCAGCGCAGAGTGGCTCGCATTAGCCGAAGATAAAGTCGCGTTTGCCGGGCTGATGCAACAGCACGCGCTGCCGGTCGTCCCCTCATGGCGGATTGATTCCGTGAGCGATCTGCAAACTTATCTCGCGTCGCCGCCCTTCTCTGACAGCCCGATCTGCGTAAAACCGGTAACCGGCATTTATGGCATGGGTTTTTGGCGCTTTGATGACACCGCATCGGCGATGGATCTCTTTAACCATCCCGAAAACCGCACGGTTAACCCGCAGCACTATCTTGCTGCGCTCGCCAGCGCAGAGTCGTTTAAGCCGCTGGTATTGATGCCCTACCTGCCAGGCCCGGAGTACTCCGTCGATATTTTTGCCGACAACGGCGAAATCCTCGCGGCCGTTGGTCGCAGAAAAGAGGGCGCGATTCAGTATCTGGTTAATGAAGGTGCCGCCTTCGAACTGGCCTGTGAGTGTGCCCGCGTGATGAAAGCCGACGGGCTGGTTAACGTGCAGACACGCAACGATCATCAGGGAACGCCACTGTTGCTGGAGATTAACATGCGCCCTTCCGGCGGCATCGGCTATACCCAACATAGCGGCGTCAACTTACCGGGCCTGTTTGCGGCCTTTAAGCTTGGCCTGCTGACAAAAGATGAGGTCACTGGGCGTGCAGCATCCGCCTTTTCCTCCGTCGCCGTGAGAGCGGTGACAGACGTGCTGCTCTATCCGCAGACCCTCTCTAACCGACTGAACTAAGGCTGGATTATGTCTTTAGTGCCTGAAGATGCACTCTATCGCCGTACGCTCTCCTGCGGCGTCATCCAGGTGACGCGCAACCAGGGAGAGATCGCGCTGCAAAACCTGTTTGAAATCGCCGAGCGACGCAACCCTAAACGGGCGTTTCTCTTTGTCAGTAAGGTGCTCGGCCGCCATATTCCCGTTTCGCCTGCCATCATGCGCCAGGCTTACAGACAGCTCGCCAGTCAATTTCCGGCCGATCTGCCGGGCCCGGTGCTCTTTATCGGCATGGCGGAAACCGCCGTCGGTCTGGGCGCTGGCGTATTTGACGAACTGCGCCATACCTATAGAGAGTCGGTTTATCTCACCTCGACCCGCCACCCTGTCGAGGGCGAACTGCTCTGCGAGTTTAAAGAGGAGCACAGCCATGCCACCGACCATCTGATCTACTGGCCGGATGATGAAGAGAAGCGCCGCCGGGTGAGCGACGCGCGCACGCTGGTGATGATTGATGACGAAGCGACAACCGGTAACACCTTCATTAACCTGCTGGCGGCGCTCCGTGAAACTGGTCACCTGCCGCAACTGGAGCAGGTGGTTGCCATTACGCTGACCGACTGGAGCAACAATGCCTTACCGGCGCGTTGCCCGCTGCCGGTCACGGCGATCTCCCTTGTCAGCGGCGAATGGAGCTGGACACCGTTTCCCGATGCGCCTGTACCCGTCATGCCCGCCGTGAATGTCACCTCACGTGGCACGTGGGACATTACCGGAAAACAGAGCTGGGGCCGTCTCGGGATGATCGCGCCTGCTGCCGATCTGGGCCGCGAGATTCGCGTTGCGCCGGGTGAACGCGTGCTGGTTCTTGGCAGCGGTGAGTTTGTCTGGGAGCCGTTCCTGCTGGCGGAGCGTCTTGAAAACGCCGGCGCGCAGGCCTTTTACAGCTCCACGACCCGCTCCCCGATTGCGCTCGGCTTTGCCATCGAGTCGGTCATCTCCTTTACCGACAACTATGGTCTCGGCATTGCCAATTTTGTCTATAACGTCGGCCACCAGCGTTTTGACCGCGTGCTGCTCTGCACCGAGACGGCGGCTGAAAGTATCGATCCCCTGTTGCTGAAGGCGCTGGCGGATGTTGCCCCTGTTGTTGAGGTTGTTACCTATGAATAAGCCCGTCGTATTGAGCGATCTTGATGACACCCTGTTCCAGACGCGCCGCAAAATGGTCGATGAGCTGGCGCTGGAGCCTTTTCGCACCGGTGCCGTGGACCGCTCGCTGTCGCCACGCAGTTTTATGACCGAAGAGCAGGCGATGTTAGTGGACTGGCTGCTGGAGCAGGCCGAGCTTATTCCGGTCACCGCCAGGGGAACGGAAGAGATTAGCCGCGTGCAGATCCCTTTCCGCTCCTGGGCCATTACCACCCATGGCGCGGTGATCCTGACGCCAGAGGGCAAGCCCGATGAGGAGTGGAAAGCCCATATGCTCGATAAATTGTCCGCCTATGGGGAGAGACTGGTCACCATGCAGCGCCTTATCACCGAAATGATGGAGGCAAAGGGTATTAACGCCTGGGCGAGACTCAATTATGAGTACGACGGCACGCCGGTCTATATGGTGATGAAACACCGGGACAGCACGCGCCTTGATGAGCTGAATGCGATTGCCGATGAGATCGAGCAGCAGTTCCCGACCGACGGCTTCTACATTCACCGCAACAGCAACAATGTCGCGTGGCTTCCGCAGCCCGTCGAAAAAGGGCTGGCCGTGAGCTGGCTGCTGGAGAAGCTGCGCGCCGAGCGCGGCATTTTCCCGGTGCTGGGCCTCGGCGACAGCCTGAGCGATCACCGTTTTATGCAGCTTTGCAGCTGGTTTGGCATGCCGCGTCAGAGCCAGTTTGCCGACGCCATTGCGCAGCGCATTTTTAATGAGGGTTAACATGCAGCCACAAGAGAGATTTTCCGGTTCCTACTTACCCGGTGACGTGGAGTTCCTGCTTCAGCCTGTTGAGATGGAGATGACCCCGGTCGATCAAAAAGAGGCGTTGATCCAGTCAGGCAAAAAGCACTACTCCGACATGCTCAGCCAGGAGCCTGCCCCGACACCGTGGCACCTCGATCTGTTTAAGCGGGCGCTCGACAGCGGTGCTGAACGGCTTGCCAGAGAGGTCACGCAGCTTGCCCGCGAACTGGCGGCACGTTTTGGCGACGAACCGGTTATTCTGGTCAGCCTTGTTCGCGCGGGCGTCCCGCTCGGCGTGATGCTGCACCAGGCACTGCGCGATATGGGCAAAACTTCTTTTCACTACGGCATCAGTATCATCCGTGACCGTGGCATCGACGGCGAAGCGCTGAAGATTATCGAGCGTCAGCACGGCACGCGCGGCATTGTGTTTGTCGATGGCTGGACCGGTAAAGGCGCCATCACCGGGGAGCTGATTCGCACCCTCAAAGGGCGCGAGGGTTATCCGCCGCAGCCGCGTCTGGTGGTGCTGGCCGATCCCTGCGGCTGTTCATGGCTGGCGGCGAGCGACGATGACTGGCTGATCCCCTTTGGTATTATGGGTGCGCCGGTATCGGGTCTTATCTCCCGCTCGGTGTGGACTGAAACGGGGCTACACGGCTGTGTCGTCTGCGATCATCTGCGCGAGTATGAGTGCAGCCGCATGCTGGCCGATACCGTTGCGCAGTTTCGTAAAACGCTGCAACCCGCGAGCCTCCCTGCCCTGCACTGGGATCTGGATGCCGCGCAGGCGTTATGGCAAAAAAGCCGCGAGGTGATCGCCGCTCTTGCTGAGCAGTTTAACGTCGACAGCGTCAACCGGATCAAACCCGGGATTGCGGAAGCGACCCGCGCGGTGCTGCGCCGCGTACCCGATCACGTCTTTGTGCGTGCAACCGACGATCCGGACGTTGCTCTGCTCGTCGGGCTGGCGCACGAAAAAGGCATTGCCGTTACTGAGATGGGCGAGCAGCTCGGGCAGTACCGGGCCGTCACGATAATCAAGAAGGTACTCTGATGACTACACGCCTTTCACCCTGGCATCTGGGCGCGACGCTCTACATGCCCGCGACACGTAACGATATTGCCGGGGCGATCCTCGAAGGGAAGATCCCCGGCCTGCGCTCGCTGGTGATCTGTCTGGAAGACGCGGTCAGCGAAACGGATATGCCGGATGCTCTCGCTAACCTTGCGCAGCTGTTACACACTCTCAACGACGCTAAACAGGCCGGCGGCAATGCGGAGTGGCCGCTGGTGTTCATTCGCCCGCGCCACCCTCAAATGGGGAAATGGCTGACGGAGCACTTCGATCTCTCCGCCGTTGACGGGTTTGTGCTGCCAAAATTCACCCTCAGCGCACTGCCGGAGTGGTGGGAGATCATAGGCAATACGCACCTCTGCATGATGCCTACCCTTGAAACCGAAGAGGTATTTGACGTCGTTCAGATGCGCGAGCTGGCTATCGCCCTGCTTGCTCACCCCTGTCACGGCCGCATTATTGCGCTGCGCATCGGCGGCAACGATTTGATGAACGTGGTCTCCCTGCGTCGTCCGCGCGATCTGACGCTCTACGACAGCCCGATGGGATACGTGATCAAAATGCTGGTGTCAGTTTTTGCACCGCGTGATTTCGCGCTGACCGCGCCCGTTTGTGAACACATTGACGATCATGAAGTGATGGCGCGCGAGCTGGCGCTGGATATGGCGCACGGCCTGGTCGGTAAAACGGCGATCCACCCACGGCAGATTGCGGTTATTGAGCGAGCGCTGATGGTCACTCAGGGAGAGCACTCCGACGCCCTGCGCATTCTCAACTCGACCCAGGCGGTCTTTAAATCCCAGGGATCGATGTGCGAACCGGCCACGCACCGTCGCTGGGCCGCCGGTATCCTTGAACGCGCGCAGGTGTATGGTCTGGTGAATGAGCAAAGCGCAGATGGCATCAGGCTGCTTCCCGCCTCTCAGCATCAATAAGGCTGAGGCGCGCGTGATTTAGCTCATATTGAGGATCGGCCTGCTAGCATTGATGGCCATTTTGTTCAGGGAAGCGAACTGAGAGAAGAATAGCGCAACGTTAATGTCAGACGTTTGAACGCAATTGATCCACTACCTTTGAGGCAGGCTAAACCTAACGATGCAATTAAACACCAGACAGGAAAGGATTTTTAAGCTCGCCAATTTACTGGGTTCCGGTAAACCCGTCGCCGCGGCTGATATTATCACCAGCCTTGAATGCTCGGAGCCGACGCTCACCCGGGCACTGAAAGAGCTGCGTGAATCCTACTCCGCGGAGATCAAGTACAGCAAGGCGGCGCACTCTTACCATCTTGTTAATCCGGGGCATCTGGATAAGAAGACGTTGCGTCGTATGAATGAAGCCCTCGCGGCGCACGCCGAGCTGAAAACCAGCGAAACGGGCGGCAGAGTTTATCTCGATAAGAATAAAAAAACCGCCGTCTCGCTCTCGCTGCGTATGCGCATCCTGCGCAAAATCGATCGTCTGGCGAATCTCAGCGGCACGACGCGCAGTGAAGCGGTGGAAAAACTGGCTGAACGCGCCGTCGACGATCTGATTAAAGAGTTCAACGCCAAAAAGCTCGCCCGTTAATACCCGTGCCCCGGCAGCAGGCCGGGCGCCTCTTTTTGCCCCTCTCCTCATCTTTCCCTGTTGATGCCTATGAAAGTTGGCGTCTTGACACGCATTGCGCATGGTCGCCACGCTGAATGCGGACTAAACTTCGCAGAGGCCGCGCGGCATAACGCTATTTAGTTGTTGAAAAAGCGCAAATTTCATTTAAGGCTCTCTTTTTTTTCCTGCGCTTCGCTGCAATTCACAGTCTCTCCCGGCTTTCTCTGCTATTGCTGGATACAAACCTTTCATACCTCTAACAGGATTAGATAATGCGAAGACTACCCGTTTATCTGTTGCTTGATACCTCTGGTTCGATGCATGGCGAACCGATCGAAGCCGTCAAAAACGGCGTGCAGACCCTCCTTACCACCCTTAAGCAAGATCCCTACGCTCTGGAAACCGCCTATGTTTCGGTGATCACCTTTGACTCATCGGCACGCCAGGCGGTTCCGCTGACCGATCTGCTGAGCTTCCAGTTACCGACGCTTGCCGCCAGCGGTACAACCTCCCTTGGCGAAGCGCTCTCTCTTGCCGCCAGCGCTATCAGCAGTGAAGTGCAGAAAACCACCGCAGATACCAAAGGTGACTGGCGACCGCTGGTGTTTCTGATGACCGACGGTTCCCCCACCGACGACTGGCGCAAAGGGTTGCAGGATTTTAAATCGGCGCGCACCGGCGTCGTCGTCGCCTGCGCAGCGGGTCATGATGCGGACACCAGCGTGCTGAAAGAGATCACCGAAGTGGTGCTGCAGCTTGATACCGCCGACAGCTCATCCATCAAAGCCTTCTTCAAATGGGTCAGCGCCAGCATCTCGGTAGGCAGCCAGAAGGTGGAATCCAGCAAAAAAGAGGTGATTGGCCTCGATGATCTGCCGCCACCGCCGCCGGAAGTGAATGTCGTTTTATAAATCTTTGATTAAGGGGACGTTATGTCTGTCAGTCTGAGCAAAGGCCAGGGCGTGAGCCTGAAGAAAAATGAGCACGATCTCTCCTCCGTCACCATTGGCCTCGGTTGGGATATCAACGAAGAGAAGAAAGGCTTACTGGGCGGGCTGTTTGGTAAGAAAGAGGAGGAGTATGACCTTGATGTGATCGCCTTCCTCTGTAACGCCGCCGGTAAGGTGACCGATCTCGGCAAGGTGGAGAATGGCAAACCGACGCTGGTCGATGGCGACATTATCTTTTTCAACAGCCTGCGCCACAAATCGGGCGATATCTGGCTGACGGGCGATAACCGCACCGGCGCGGGGGACGGCGACGATGAGCAGATCATCGTCAAGCTGAATGCGCTGGACGCCAGATATGAAAAAATTGTCTTTATCGTGCAGATCTATAACGGGGAAAAATTGCAGCAGCACTTCGGTAAAGTGCAGAACGCATTTATCCGTGCCGTTGATGCCCGTAACGTTGAGATGGCGCGCTTTGACCTCTCCGGCGGGCCGAACTTTACGCACCAGCGCTCAATGGTCTTTGCCGAGCTGGTACGTGAACCGACCGGCTGGAAGCTGAATGCCATCGGCGAGCCGTCCCCTTCAGACTCCTTTGTCGCCCACCTGAGGAACTATATGTGATGCGCCGCTTACCCGTTTACCTGGTAATTGACACCTCCGGCTCGATGCGCGGCGAGTCAATTCACGCCGTTAACGTCGGTATCCAGGCGATGCTGAGCGCCCTTCGTCAGGATCCCTACGCCCTTGAAAGCGTCCATATCTCCATCATCACCTTCGATAACGCAGCGCGTGAGTTTATTCCGCTGACGCCACTGGAGGATTTCCAGTTCGCCGATATCGTGGTGCCAAGCGCGGGTGCCACCTTTACCGGTGCGGCGCTGGAGTGCCTGATCGAGTGCGTCGACCGGGATGTGCGTCGCGCCGATGGCGACCAGAAAGGTGACTGGCGACCGCTGGTCTTTCTGATGACTGACGGCACGCCTTCAGATGCCTTCGCTTATGGTGAAGCAGTGAAAGCGATTCGCAGCCGCGCATTTGGCTCGATCATCGCCTGTGCGGTTGGCCCGAAAGCGGGCCACGAGCACCTCAAACAGCTGACAGATAAAGTGGTGTCGCTCGAAACCCTCGACTCAACGGCCTTCGCGGGCTTCTTTAAATGGGTCTCGGCGAGCGTCTCATCGGGCAGCTCCAGCGCGGGCGTGAATAACGACTCGGATAACCTTCCGCCGCCACCGCCGGAGATCCAGCTGGTGCTGTAAGGAACAGGAGAGGTAACGCGCTGCCGTGCTGCGCCTCTCTGCCACTCCCCTTTTGTTCGCGTTACACGGCCCTCACGAGGATAAGACATGAGACGCCTTCCGGTATTTTTTGTCCTGGACTGCTCAGAGTCCATGATTGGTGAAAACCTGAAAAAAATGAACGATGGTCTGCAAATGATCGTCAGCGATTTAAGAAAGGATCCCCATGCGCTGGAGACCGCCTGGGTCTCGGTCATCGCCTTTGCAGGCATTGCGCGCACCATTGTTCCGCTCCATGAGATCGCCTCGTTTTATCCGCCGCGCCTGCCGATTGGCGGCGGCACGCACCTTGGTGCCGCGCTACGGGAGCTAAGCGTGCAGATCGACACCCAGGTGAGGGTCACCACCCATGAAGTTAAAGGGGACTGGAAACCGGTTGTCTACCTGCTGACCGACGGCCGCCCGACGGATGATCCCAGCGCGGAGATCAAACGCTGGAAAGAGCACTACGCCCGCAAAGTTAACCTTATCGCGGTCGGTCTCGGCCCCTCGGCAGATCTCAACATCCTCAGGCAGCTGACAGAAAATGTGATGCTGTTTACCGAGTCCCGCGAAGGTGACTTTACCCGCTTTATTAAGTGGATCACCGCCTCCGTCACCGCCCATAGCCGCAGCGTGGGTGAAGAGAAACCGCCCGAACTCAACCAGACGGAGTATATCGTCCGGCTGGCGAAAGAGGACGTTATCCGCGCCTATGATGAGAACTGCGTGACGCTCACCGGGCGGTGTAGTAAAACCCGCCGCCCCTATCTGATGAAATATGAGCGCCCGCCGGTGAACGTCTCCGGTCTCGATTTCCGTCTTAACCTGAACAACTTCAATATTGCCGGTTGCTACCCTATCGATGAAGAGTATTTCGACTGGTCTGATGCATCGACCTACAACGTGCAGGTGAATACCCGCGATCTGCACGGCGTGCCCGGCTGCCCCCACTGCGGCAACGCCAGCGCGTTTGCTATGTGCGCCTGCGGCAAACTGCTCTGCATCGATGGGCCTGATGAGGTTGTCTGCCCCTGGTGCGAAAGAGTGCTCTCCTTCAGAGATAACGGCGGAGATTCCGATTTTGACGTGAGCAGAGGACGAGGCTAATGAGCGTTGAAAAAGAGATTATCGGCTTTATTCTGCAGTCGCGCGGGCATGAAGTCGGCGAGGCAGAGTTAACCGCGTTATCCGGGGAGCCTGCGCTGCGGGACAAACTCGACGCGTTATTAACCGAGCTGGAGAACCAGCTGGCGACCGTCGGGGATCACGCCACAACACCGCAGGCTGAGGAGCGCGCTGAAGCGATCGAACCGCCAGACGAAACGGTAACAGAGCCCGACGCTGAGCAACCCGCACCGCGCCCGGAGTTGTGGAAGTTAATGCCCTATTACGAATTTGAGACCCCGGCAAAAGCGACCCTTGAGCCAACGCCGCCGGTGTTGAAACCAGGCCAGGTGCCGCCAGCGCGATCCGCTGAAACGCCAAGACCGCGTCCAGCGCCCTGCGCACGCATCAGCGTGCCGAATGCCCGCGCAGGCGAAGCTTTTTGTGCGCCGTTGGTGATCACCCTTGATGATGGGCAGACAGCAACCATTAACGATGTCGTGACCCCTGACGCGTGTGGGCTTCATTTCGACAAAGTGCAGCAAGTGCTGAGCGGCGTACCGTCGCAGAGCGGTGATATTGAGATGCTGGTGCGCTGGTCCTGCGCTTCGCACGCCAATGGTGAAACGCCGCTGCTGTTTGTGGTGAACCCGGATCCGCGCAGCCTGTGGAAAATTATTGAGCCACCGGCGGATGCCCCCTACCCGAAAGCGCATGTCGAACATGAAGGGATTGTCCGCGATGGCGTGAAGATTGCCGGGGCGAGCCGCCGCGGGCGCTCCCATGAACATGCGGGCAGTTTCCGCGATGATGACTTCTACCTCAACCACAGCGAAGAGACGGGCTGGAGCGTGATGCTGGTGGCCGATGGCGCAGGCAGCGCGGCAAACTCCCGCGAAGGGTCGCGAATTGCCGCCGAAGTGGCCGGGGAGTATCTCTTCAGCCAGCTACGCGGGCCGCGAGGCGCGGAGTTAAAGCAGCAGATCGCGCGCTGGGGCACAGAGGAGCAGCAAAACACCATTAACGCGATGCTGCACCACTTTAAGCAGGCGGCAACCCTTGCGGTTAACAGCATCTCGAATGAGGCTATTCGCGCGGAGCAGCCGGTAAAATCCTACTCCACCACACTGCTGGCAACCGTCTCACTGCGGCTCGGCGAGCAACTGTTTGCCGCCTCGTTCTGGCTGGGCGACGGCGCAATTGCCGCTTACAGCCCCTCGGGCAAAGTGCGCGTGTTGGGCAATCCTGACAGCGGCGAGTACGCCGGGCAGACGCGCTTTCTCGATGCCTCGATCATTGCCGATCCCGCTTTTTCCGGGCGCATCAGCGTCGGCAAGTGGCAGGATGTCTCGCATCTTATCTTGATGACCGATGGCGTCTCCGATCCGCGCTTTGAAACGGATAACGGCCTGCGCAGCGACGAGAAGTGGACGCAGCTGGTCAACGAGCTTTCACCCCTGCTTGCGGATGCCGGGCAGGCACCGGAACGTCTCGCCGAGTGGCTCAACTTTTTCTCCCCAGGCAACCATGATGACCGCACCCTTGTGCTGGCATGGTGACTGACACGCGTTACGGGTGACTGAATATGGCAAATATCGTTACATGTACAACAAAAGATGGGCAGACGGTGCAGTACGTCGACGAAGTCATCGGATCCGGTTCGATGAAAGATGTCTACTTCTCGCCGGACAAGTCCTATGTGGTGGCCTTCTACCACAAGCCGCAAAACGCCCAGGCGCGAGAGCGGATTGATATGATCACCGGGCGCTACCGGCAGAATATTTTTGAGCAGGCGGGTGGTGACTACTGGAAAGATCTCTTCTGCTGGCCGACGCATGTCGTGGAGCACAACAACAAAATCGGTATTGTCGTTCCCGTCTATCAGCAGCACTTCTTCTTTAAGTATGGCTCGAAGAATGATGACTTCCTCGGCATCAAAGGGCGCGAAAAAGAGGGGAAATGGTTCGCCAGCGCCAGTAACCAGAACAAATTCCTCGATCCGCGCGAACGCGGCAACACCCTCACCTATCTGAAGGTGTGCCTGTTGCTGACCCGCGCGGTAAGAAGGATGCATGCCGCAGGCCTCTGCCACAGTGATTTGAGCTACAAAAACGTGCTCGTCGATCCCGAGCAGGGTCACGCCTGTATTATCGACGTCGATGGGCTGGTGGTACCGGGAAAATATCCGCCTGATGTGGTCGGTACCCCTGATTTTATCGCGCCGGAAGTGGTGGAAACCAGCCATCTTGCGAAGGAGGATCCTAAACGCGTGCTGCCGAGCATCGCGACGGATCGCCACGCACTGGCGGTGCTGATCTATATGTACCTCTTTTTCCGCCACCCGCTCAGAGGCGGAAAAATCCACGATCTCGATGATGAGACACGGGACGAAACGCTGGCGATGGGCGAGCGGGCGCTGTTTATCGAACACCCGACGGACCGAAGCAATGCCGTTAAGCTTAACCAGATCTCCCCGTTTGCGCTGCCCTGGGCCGACCCGGAGAAAATTCCCTATACCATTATGGGACCCCATCTGACGCCGCTGTTCGATCGTGCCTTTATCGAGGGGTTACATAACCCCACCCGTCGCCCGACCGCTGATGAGTGGGAAAGCGCACTGGTGAAAACCGTGGATCTGATCCAGCCCTGCCAGAACAGCAGCTGTGATCAGAAGTGGTATGTCTTCTCCGGGAAAACCAAACCGGTCTGCCCTTACTGCGGAACGCCCTATAGCGGGAAACTGCCGATTCTCAACCTCTACTCCTCCCGTAAGGCAGGCAGCTTCCGGCCTGACGATCACCGCTTAATGGTCTGGAGCGGTCAATCTCTTTACGCCTGGCATGTGAACCGGCTGATTGCGCCAAACGAGCGCACCACCGCGGAGCAGAAAAAGCGTGTTGGCTACTTTGTTTACCATAACGATCAGTGGTGGCTGGTGAATGAAGGGATTGAGGGGCTGATGTCGCTCCCGGATAAAAAGATCATCCCGATTGGCGACAAAATCGAGCTGACGGACAACGCGCAGTTCGTTCTCTCCCAGGAAGAAGGCGGCAGGCTTGTGGTAGTTCAGCTCCTTTCCAACTGATTAACATCAACGGCAGGCAGCCTTTGCCTGCTTTTTTTCATGGAGTTCATCATGCTGCCAACGCTTACCACCATCAGTGGCATTTTTTATCGGGCAATCGATCCTGCTTACCGCGATCTGGCACTGGCGGGGTCGCGAAATGCGGGCAGATATTCGCGGGCCGATCAACCGACGCTCTACCTGAGTTCCTCACCCGAGGGCGTCGACGCGGCGATGCAGGCGCATAAAGCGAACCGCAGCGCGCAGCAGGAGATCATTCAACTGCGCGTTCAGGCCGCCCGCATTTTCGATTTACGCAACGCTGCTGCGTTAACGGCCGCCGGTATCGATCTTGCTGATGCCGTTGCGCCGTGGCAGGAGATTGTCGCCGCAGGCGGTACGCCCTCCTCCTGGCGCGTGCGCCAGCAGCTGGAAACGTTGGGTGCGGCGGGTTTAATTGACCCTTCGCGCAAAGCGCCGGGTCTCTGGCATCTGGTGCTGTTTAGCTGGAATAACGGCGCCGGGCAGCCCGAGGTGGAGATGGTGACGTAAAGCCTGTGGACATAACAGATTGTTTATCAATGTAAAAAAGTATGTGTTAACACGCTTTTCGGGCACAGATAAATCTCAGATCATTGCAAAACCATTAATTATGGTAGGCAATTATTGTTGATCGACACTATTTTTATGCGATATTTACTCTTGTCTTGACGGTGTCTCCTGCCTAATCAAGACCCGCTCGTGACTGAGCAAAACTGATGATGTACTAAAAGCAAAAATAGTATTTTGACTCTGCTGCCCTCCCGTGAGGGCATTTTTTTGCCTGCGATTTAATAATCACGCTGCATCGCAATTCGTCGGCTTGCATCCAGCCCGCTTGCCGCTTCTGCGGCAATCAGGTTTTTAAGCCGTGGCGAAAGCGCCTCCTCTTTGATCTCCTCAAAACCCAGCGAAGCGTAAAACGCGGCGTTGAATGGCGCATAGCGATCGGTGGTCAGCGACGCGCCCGCTAAACCGCGCCTCTCTCCTGCGCTTAGCAGCGCATGCAGCAGCTGGCGACCAATCCCTTTGCGTTGCCACGTTGGGTGGACATCCATTTCGGCGATATGCAGCCAGTTATCCTCGATCTGCGCCCCGGCAAAGCCGACCGGCTGTTGGTCGGCAGTCAACGCCACCAACAGCAGACCGTTGTGAGATAAGTGTTCGAGATCCTCAAGGCTGGAGGCGGCCGGTTCGCCGCTCACCGCCCCGGCTGTCCGCAGCGTTTCGAAGGCGGCAAGCTCAATCTCTCTTAGCGCGGCGAGATGCCCGGTGCGGGCTGGCGCAATAGTGATGTCATTCATTGGGTTCCTGAATTATTCGAAGCAATCAACTCACTGTCGATTATCTCTTTAACCACCCCCTCTGTCTGCCAGCGCGTCAGCTTCTCCACTACCGTGTGAAAGAGCGCATCCTGCTGGCGCGGCAGGCAAATCGCCTGGGCGATCTGCATAAAATCATCCTCCAGCACGCGGTAGCCGGGGTGTTCTGCCGCCGTTTGCTCAAGGGGCTGGCGGATCCCGGCGACCATATCCCCCTCACCGTGAAGAAAGGCCTCGATCGCCGCCTGCGATGAACTCAGGCGATTGAGCGTGGCGTGATCAAGCTCGCGGGTTAAGTAGAGATCGTACGCCGCCCCCCTGCCGACGTTTATCACTACGCCGGGTTTATCCATCTGCGCCACGCTCTGCCACGGGCTTTGCGCCTTTACCAGCGCCGTGCCCTGAATCGTGATGTAGGGCTGGGTAAAGCGTAATGTCTCTTCGCGTTTCGGATCGACGGCAAGGAAAGCGATATCCCAGACGCCGTTCTCTGCATCCTCCACCACTTTTCCGGCGGTCGGATAGGTAATGAACTGCGCCTCTTTTCTCATATCGGCGGCAATCCGCCGGGCAAGTTCAACGGTGATCCCGGCAGGCTCATCCGCCGCGGTCTGGCGGGCAAGCACGGCATTGCCTAAATTGATGGCAAAACGAAGCGGTTGACTGGCTGACATAGTGCTTCTCCTGAAAGCAGTTTATGCCTTCAAAAGATAGCAGACGCGCGTCACTGCGGGCGGGCAATCAACCTTTTCAGTTCGGGAATACAGGAGCCGCAGTTGGTGCCGCACTTAAGCTTTTCACCAAGGCGCGACACGCTGTCGCACCCGGACTGAATCGCCTCGCTAATCGCCCGCTCACCGATAGCAAAACAGCTACAGATTGTCGCACCGGCAGGCGCTTTGCCGCTGGCGCTGCGCCCGGCCAGCAATGCCAGCCGTTGTGCGGCGTTTTGCGGCGGTTGGGCAAATGCGGCGATCACCGCTGCCCGGTCCGGCTGCGGGCGCTGGCGCTGCGCGTAAAAGGCCAGTTGCAGTTCACCATCCGCCCAGGCGAGCAGATTAAACCCCTCGTCGCCAAGAGTGGCAGGCTGGCACATCCACGCGTCGGCCAGAAAATGCTCGTGCAGCCACGCCATCCACGAAGTCGGCCACGCACTGTCGGCGAGCGCAAAGTGCGTGACGCCGGGCTGAGTAATGCGGCTCCAGTAGGCGGTTTTCGGTGCTGAAAGCGTATCTTCACGCAGAAAGAGCTCGCCCTGCCAGGCGGCCTGCCAGCGCTGAATATTGACCGGCATCTGTTTACTCTCCGGCTGACCGGAAAGGGGATCGGTCTCGGCGGCAATCAGCGCATCGACCCGCGCCTGCTGGCTAAAGGCGCTGTTCCAGTGCATCGGCACAAACACCCTGCCGCGCGGTTGCAGCGCATCCGGCTGCGCACGCAGCAGCAGCCAGCCGTGCGTTGATGAAACACGCACAAGATCGTTGGCGCCGATTTGCGGCGCATCGTCGGGGTGAAACTGGCAAAACGGCTCGCTGATATGCTGCATCAGCCGAGGGGATTTAGCGCTGCGCGTCATGGTGTGCCACTGATCGCGGATGCGCCCGGTGTTCATCACCAGCGGCCAGCGCGGCGTCGGCGGGTTGGCGGGCAGACGCGGCGTCACGGCAATCAGGCGCGCCTTCTCGTCGGCAAAAAAGAAGCGGTTATCGGTAAATAAGCGCGCCGTGCCGTGGGGATGCAGCCCATTCACCGGCCACTGAATGGGCTTAAGATCGTCCCACTGCTGGCGGGTGAGCGTCGCCAGGCCGCTGATATCAAACGCCCGCGTGCCCTCATTTTCAAACCCCGACAGCGCGGCATGTTCGCAAAAGATCTCCGACGGATGCTGCCAGCTAAAGGCGTCGGCAAACCCCATGCGCTGCGCCACCTGGCTTACGATCCACCAGTCGGCGCGCGCCTCGCCCGGCGTGGGTAAAAAGGCGCGCTGGCGGGAAATGCAGCGCTCAGAGTTGGTAACGGTGCCATTTTTCTCGCCCCAGGCCAGTGCCGGCAGGCGGATATGCGCTGCGCGAGTGGTATCGGTGTCGCGCATTACATCGGAGACAATCACCAGCTCGCAGCGCGCCAGCCCGGCGCGCACGCGGTCAGCATCCGGCAGTGAGACCAGCGGGTTGGTGCCCATAATCCACACCGCTTTTATCTCGCCTTTTTCCACGGCGCGAAAGAGATCGACGGCATTCAGTCCGGGATTTTTTGTGACGTTGTCACTCTTCCAGAAGCGTCCGACGCGGTCGACCTCCTGCGGCGAGAAGCCCATATGTGAGGCCAGCTGGTTCGCCAGCCCGCCCACTTCCCGCCCGCCCATCGCATTTGGCTGACCGGTTATCGAAAAAGGCCCGCAGCCAGCCCGGCCGATTTTCCCCGTCGCCAGGTGGAGGTTGATAATGGCATTGCACTTATCAACGCCGGAAGTGGATTGATTAATGCCCATCGAGTAGAGCGTCACCAGCCTGTCGCTGGCGGCAATCATCTGGTAAAAGGCCAGCAGCGCCTCCTGCGGCAGCTGGCAATAGTCGGCGGTGCGCTCAACTGTCCAGTTCTCTGCCGCCGCCAACGTCTCCTCTGCGCCAGTGGTGTAATGATTGAGAAACTCCCTGTCGAGTTTGCCCTGCTGCGCCATAAAATGGAGCGCGCCGCAAAACAGCGCCGCATCGCTACCGGGCCGCAATGGCAGGTGGAGGTCGGCGAGATCGCAGGTGGCGGTGATGCGCGGGTCGATAACGATAATACGCATCTCTGGCCGCGCCTGTTTGGCCTGTGCCAGCCGCTGATAGACCACCGGGTGCGCCCAGGCGGTGTTTGAGCCGGTGAGGATCACGCACTCTGCAAGCTCCAGATCCTCATAGCTGCACGGCACCGCATCGGCACCAAACGCCCGTTTATAGCCCACCACCGCCGAGGCCATACAGAGGCGCGAGTTGGTGTCCATATTGCCGCTGCCGATAAAGCCTTTCATCAGCTTATTGGCGACATAATAATCCTCCGTCAGCAGCTGGCCGGAGCCGTAAAAGGCCACCGCCTGCGGGCCGAACTGCGCAATCACCCGCTGCAACCCTTCCGCCACCGCATCCAGCGCGCGCTCCCAGCTTACCGGCTGCTGGTCGATCTCCGGCTGCAACAGTCGTCCGGTGAGATCCAGTGTTTCACCCAGCGCGCTGCCTTTCACGCAGAGCCGCCCGTGGTTCGCCGGGTGCAACGTATCGCCCTGGGCGCTAAACCCTTGCCCTTCGGGCTGCATGCGCACGCCACACCCGACGCCGCAGTAAGCGCAGGTGGTAGAAACCGCCGCGCCCGTCACAGGCTCACCGTGGCGATGCGCTGTTCGCGCCCTGCCGCGACGCTTTGCGGCTGCGCCAGCACCCACACGCGCCCGCCCTCCACTTTCACCGGCCAGACGCTGAGCGCGGTCTGCTCATCATCGAGGCTGCGGCCATCGCGCAGGCGAAAACGCTGCTTATAGAGCGGCGAAATCACCACCGGTTCACCGTTAACGTCCCCCAGCAGCCCGCGCGCCAGTACATTCGCCTCGCTATCCGGTTCATGGTTGCTGAGGGCAAACACCTGCTGCGGGTGATCCGGCAGATGGAAGAGCGCGATTTGCTGATGGCCGAGCCGCGCCGCCATCCCCGCATGGTGCGGGATCTCCGATAATGCGCAGAGATCGACCCAGCCCTGCGGCAGCGGTTTGTGTCCAGAAGAAGGCAGCGCGGCGCGCTCCTGCGCCGTTGCCGGGCGGATCTGCTGGCGCTCCGGCACCATCACTACCCCTTCGTCGGGCTGGTCACTGTTGACGAACGGGCGGAACAGCGCCAGCCGATCCGGATCAGCGAGCGTGGTTTGCCACTCACACTGATAAGCGTCGATCACCGTCTGCATCTCGCTCTCCAGCTCGGCGGCGATGTTCAGGCTATCCTCCAGCACCACTTCGCGCAGGTAAGCCATGCCGCCGTCGAGATTATCCATCCAGGTGCTGGTACGTTGCAGGCGGTCGGCGGTGCGGATATAGAACATCAAAAAGCGATCGACGGTGCGGATTAACGCCTCGGTGCTCAAATCCTGCGCCAGCAGATCGGCGTGCCGCGGCTTCATGCCGCCGTTGCCGCAGACATAGAGGTTCCAGCCCTTTTCGGTGGCGATCACCCCGACATCCTTACTCTGCGCTTCGGCGCATTCGCGGGTGCAGCCGGAGACCGCCATCTTGATTTTGTGCGGCGAGCGCAGCCCTTTGTAACGGTGTTCCAGTTGCAGCGCCAGCGCGGTGGAGTCCTGCACGCCGTAGCGGCACCAGCTGGATCCGACGCAGGATTTCACCGTGCGCAGAGATTTGCCATAGGCATGCCCGGTCTCAAAACCGGCTTCAACCAGCTGCTGCCAAATCTCCGGTAGCTGCTCGAGGCGTGCGCCAAACAGGTCAACGCGCTGGCCGCCGGTGATCTTGGTATAGAGGTTATAACGCCGCGCGATCTGCCCGATGGCAATCAGCCCGTCCGGCGTGATCTCCCCTGCGGGAATGCGCGGCACCACGGAGTAGGTACCATCTTTCTGGATGTTGGCAAAAAAGCGGTCGTTGGTATCCTGCAACGGCAGGTGCTGCGGCTTCAGCAGATACTCATTCCAGCAGGAGGCGAGCACCGAGCCAACCAGCGGTTTACAGATTTCGCACCCGTGCCCGCGCCCATGTTTCGCCAGCAACTCGTCAAAGGTGCGGATATTGCCCACCCGCACCAGGTGGTAGATCTGCTGGCGCGAGTACGGGAAGTGTTCGCAGAGATCCTTTTTCACTTCGACGCCCATCTCTTCAAGCGCGAACTCCATCACCTGCTTGGTGAGCGCTGCGCAGCCGCCGCAGCCGGTCGCCGCTTTGGTACAGGATTTGATCGCTGCCATATCACTACAGCCGCTATTCACCGCGCCGCAGATATCCGCTTTGCTGACGTTATGACAGGAGCAGATCTGCGCGCTGTCGGGCAACGCCGCAACGCCAAGCGTTGGCGCTGCCTCCCCGCTGCTGGCAGGCAGGATCAGCGTCTCGGGCCTCGCGGGCAGCGGCATCTCATTGAGCATCATCTGCAATAGCGTGCTGTAAGACTCGCTGTCACCAATCAGCACCGCGCCAAGCAGCTTTTTGCCATCTTCTGAGACGACAATTTTTTTGTAGATCTCCGCCGGGCCATCGACCCAGCTGTAGCTCTCACTCCCCGGCGTGCGGCCGTGGGCATCGCCAATCGAGGCGACTTCAACGCCGAGCAGCTTCAGCTTGGTGCTCATATCCGCGCCGGTAAATTTCGCCTCGCCGTCGGCCAGCGTCTCCGCCAGCGTTCGCGCCATCTGGTAACCCGGCGCGACGAGGCCGAAAATCTGCCCGTTCCACAGCGCGCACTCGCCAATGGCGAAGACGTCCGGATCGGAGGTGCGGCACTGGTCATCAATCACAATGCCGCCGCGCGGCCCAATCGCCAGCCCGCAGTCGCGCGCCAGGTTGTCGCGCGGGCGAATGCCTGCCGAGAAGAGCACCAGATCGGTTTCAAGAAAGGTGCCATCGGCAAAGTTCATGCGATAGCGGCTGCTCTCTCCGGCAACGATTTCGCGCGTCTCTTTGCCGGTATGCACCTGCACGCCAAGGGCTTCAATTTTGCGCCGCAGCATTGCCGCCCCGCCTTCATCCAGCTGCACGCCCATCAGTCGCGGCGCAAACTCCACCACATGGGTTTGCAGGCCGAGGTTTTGCAGCGCGTTCGCCGCTTCCAGCCCCAGCAGACCACCGCCCACCACTACGCCCGTTTTGCCCTCGTCGGCACAAGCTTTGATCGCCACCAGATCGTCAAGGGTGCGGTAGACCAGGCAGCCTGGTGCATCGTTACCGGGGATCGGCGGGACAAAGGGCGACGAGCCGGTAGCCAGCACCAGCCGATCCCACGCCGTCTGGCGACCCAGTTTATCGACGACAAAACGGTGCTGAAGGTCGATCTGCGTAATGCCCTGATTCAGGCGCAACTCAATGCCGGTGGCCTCGAAAAAGCCCTCTTCCACCATCGACAGCGACGCGGCGCTACGCCCGGAGAACCAGGCCGAGAGATGCACGCGGTCATAAGCCGGAACCGACTCTTCGGCAAAGACAATCACCTGATAGCGCAGATGCAGTTCACGCTCCACCAGCTGTTGCAGAAAGTGGTGGCCGACCATGCCGTGTCCGGCGACAACTAAAACGGGTTTTGACATCACATCGCTCCTCGCTATCTCAGTGGATAACGGCTGGTTCAGAATGGGGGGAAGATCCTCTTCAGGGGTAAAGAGGCCCGGCTGACCGGGGGTATTGAGCCGGGCGAAGTAACCCGGCCCGTCGCTGATATCGCCCCACAGCAGCACGCCGCGCAGCTGGTTATTGCTCATCACCAGGCGGCGGTAATCGCCGGTAAACGGGTCGGTTGCGGTGTAGACCGCATCGCCCTCGCGCGCCCCGGCGCAGTAGAGGTCGAGGCCGCTCACTTTCAGGCGCAGCGGCACCTCTTCAAGGGCGAACGGCGCGAGCGCTTCACCGAGAAGCCTGGCGGCAAGGGTCTCCGCCTGCCGCCAGCAGGGTGCAACCAGCCCGAAGGTGATCTCGCCAAACTGGCAGCACTCGCCGATCGCTGAAATCGCCGCATCGTTGGTGCGCAAGTGACCATCCACCAGGATGCCGCGATCGCACGCCAGCCCGGCGGCCTGCGCGAGGGCGATATTGGGCCGCACGCCCGCGCAGACCACCACGGCCTGCGCCGGGATCCGCCGTCCATCCTGCAACTCCACCGCACAAACCCGACCCTGCGCATCGGCGCAGCAGGCGCGGGTCTCAACCGCCAGCAGTGTGTCGATGCCGCGCGCGTTGAGGCTCGCTTGCAGCAGCCCCGCCGCGTGCGCATCCAGCTGTTGATCCATCAGGTGCGGGCCGCGATGCACAATCACGCTGTGAATACCGCGCTGCGCCAGCGCCGCCGCAGCTTCAATTCCCAGCACCCCGCCGCCCAGCACCACCGCCGTCTCTCCGGCGCTGAGCTGGCTCAGCATCGCCTCGACATCTGCCTGCTGGCGAAAGGCATATACGCCGGGCAGGTCGATGCCGGGAAACGGCGGCATAAAGGGGCGTGAACCGGTGGCAATCACCAGTTGGTCGTAAGCGAGTGATTCCCCGCCGAGGCGCACGGTGCGGGAGGCGCGATCGATCGCCGTCACCGGCTGGCCTGCAAGCCACGTCACGCCGTGACGGGCATACCAGGCCTCGTCATGCGTCAGGATCTCATCGAAGGTTTTCTCGCCCGCCAGCACCGGCGTCAGCAGAATGCGGTTATAGGCCGCTCTAGCCTCCTCATCGATCAGCACAATGTGAAAGCGGTCAGGCGCGCGTTCGCAGAGCTGTGCGACCAGCCGCGCACCCGCCATGCCGTTGCCAATCACTATCAGACGCGGTTTCTCCATCGGCGTACTCCTCAGGCCACGGCTTTATGTTTTTCATGCAGGAAGTGCAGCACCTGCTGGCGGTAGTGATGAAACTGCGCATCGTTAGCCAGCGCCAGCCGTGAGCGCGGACGCGGCAGCGTCACCTCCAGCACCTCGCCCACTTTCGCCGCCGGGCCGTTGGTCATCATCATGACCCGGTCTGAGAGCAGTACCGCTTCGTCGACGTCATGGGTGATCAGCACAATGGTGGTGTTGAGCTGGGTCTGGATCTCCATCACCGCATCCTGCAAATGGGCGCGCGTCAGGGCATCGAGTGCGCCGAAAGGTTCATCCATCAGCAGCACTTTCGGCTTCATCGCCAGCGCGCGGGCAATACCAACGCGCTGCTTCATGCCGCCGGAGATCTCGCCGGGGCGCTTGTTCATCGCATGCCCCATATGCACCAGTTCAAGGTTGTGGGCGATCCACGCCTGCATCTCGCTTTTGCTCATCTCGCCTTTAAACACCTGGTGTACGGCCAGCGCGACATTCTCCGCCGCCGTCAGCCACGGCAGCAGGGAGTGGTTTTGAAACACCACCCCGCGCTCGGGGCCGGGGCCGACGATCTCCTGGTTATCGCACAACAACACCCCCTGCGTCGGGCGGCTCAGCCCGGCAATCAGGTTTAAGAGCGTTGATTTCCCGCAGCCGGAGTGACCAATCAGACTCACCGTCTCCCCCTGGGAGATGGTAAAGCTGACATCATCAAGGGCGACAAACGGCCCGCTGGCGGTGGCAAAGGTTTGGGTCACGTTTTCGACCCGGATAATGGCGTGCGTCTTTTTCATTTATGACTCCCGGCGAGTGTCGTAGCTAAAACGGCGGGCAATGGCCATCAGCCCCTGCTCCAGCGCCATCCCCACCACGCCAATCAGCAGAATGGCGATGATGATGTTTTGCACATTGAGGTTGTTCCACTCATTCCAGATCCAGAAACCGATGCCGACGCCGCCGGTCAGCATCTCGGCGGCGACAATCACCAGCCAGGCGATACCGATCGATAAGCGCACGCCGGTTAGGATGTGCGGCAGCACGGCGGGAAAGAGGATTTTGCGCATCACCGTGAACTCACTGAGCTTCAAAACGCGCGCGACGTTGAGGTAATCCTGCGGAATACGCATCACCCCCTCGGCAGTGTTGAGGATCATCGGCCAGATGGAGCAGATAAAAATCGTCCATGTTGAGGCCGGTTCGGCGCGCTGAAACAGCAGCAGGCCAATCGGCAACCACGCCAGCGGGCTGACCGGACGCAGCAGCGCGATCAGCGGGCCAAACATGCGGGCGATAAAGCGGAAGCGGCCAATCAGAAAGCCAACGGGAATGCCGACCAGCGCCGCCAGGCCAAAGCCGAGCGCCACGCGCTCAAGGGAGGCGAGCACGTTCCAGCCAATGCCCATATCATTTGGCCCGTCGATATAGAACGGCTCGGCGAAGAGGGTTTTCGCCGCTTCCCAGGTTTGCAGCGGCGTCGGAAAGCCTTTGCTGTTGAGCGCCGCCACCTGCCAGAGGGCGATCAGCACAACTGCGCCAAGCAGGCCGGGGATCGCGGCGGTAATAAAGCGTTGCAGCATACTGCGCAGGCGGTTTACCGGCGCGCGTTTTGCCACTAAAGGTGCAGCCTGTGGCGCAGGGGTTTTCAGCGGCACAATCGCCGCGCTCTGCGGCGTTGGCTCCAGCGGGATCACTTTCGGTTGGGTGTTCGCAGACATTCTCGGCCTCACTTAGCGGTGGATGGCAAAACTGTTGGCGTAGGCCGCAGGATCGCTGCCGTCCCACACTTTTCCGTCAATCAGGGTGCTGCTGCGCATTTGGCTGGTGGGTACGCTGATGCCGCCCACCGCCGTCGCGGCCTGTGTGTAGAGTTCGCTGCGGTTGATCTGGCGCGCGACGGCGAGGTAGTCGGGATCGCTTTTCAGCAGGCCCCAGCGTTTTTGCTGGGTCAGAAACCAGATTCCGTCGGAGAGCCACGGGTAGCTCACCGCGCCATCATTGAAGAAGCGCATCGCATGGGCGTCCTGCCACGTCTTCCCTAATCCGTCTTGATAGTGGCCGAGCATCCGGCCTTCGATGGTCTCAACGGCGGTGTTGATATAGGCGCGTGCGGCGATGGTTTTTGCCGTTTCGCGGCGATTTTCATCGGAGGCGTCGATCCAGCGCGAGGCCTCCAGCACTGCGGCGGTCAAGGCGCGCGCCGCATTGCCGTTTTCCGAGACCCACGCCGAGGTGGTGCCGAGCACTTTTTCCGGGTGATCGGGCCAGATCTGCTGGCTGGTGGCGGCGGTAAAGCCGATGCCGTCGATAATGGCGCGCTGGTTCCACGGCTCGCCGACGCAGTAGCCGCTCATATTGCCAATCTTCATGTTCACCACCATCTGCGGCGGCGGCACCACGACATTGCGCACATCGGCAAAGGGATCGATCCCGGCGTTCGCCAGCCAGTAGTAGAGCCACATGGCGTGGGTGCCGCTCGGGAAGGTCTGCGCAAAGGTGTAGGTTCCCTGCGGGCTGGCGGCGATCACCTTTTTCAGCGATGCGCCATCGGTAACACCCGCTGCTTTCAGTTGATTCGATAAGGTGATCGCCTGGCCGTTGTTGTTGAGCGTCATCAACACCGCCATCTCGCGCTGCGGGCCAGCCACGCCAAGCTGTAAGCCGTAGACCATGCCGTAAAGCACATGGGCGGCATCAAGTTCGCCGGAGAGCAGCTTGTCGCGCACCGAGGCCCAGCTCGACTCTTTACTCGGGATAATGGTGATGCCGTACTTCTCATCAAACTTCTTCACCGCCGCCATCACCACCGGCGCGCAGTCGGTGAGCGGGATAAAGCCGACGCGCAGGGTCTTCTTCTCCGGCGCGTCTGAACCTGCGGCCCATACGCTGTTCATCAGGCCCGGGATCAGCAGGCTGCCGCCCAGCGCCGCACTGCCCGCCAGAAAGCGGCGGCGCGAAAATTTCCCCACGGTGTTGTCATCATCTTGCGTCATTGCGGCATCCTGTCAGTTAAAAAGGGGCAAAAAAAAGCGTCCGGTTAGCGCTCAGTCTCCTGAACGCTAACGGACGCCTTTATCCGGGAAGTGATGCTGACCGCCATTAGCCAGCACCTTCGTGTATAAGATAAGCAGAATGTGTGCCAGGTTTTTGATGCCTGTAAAAACAGGCGATTAGCGATTTGGCTCACAAAATTTGCACCGCAACGGGCGGCGAAATGCACACCTGCGGTGCAGCTACTCCTTTGGGGTTAGAGAGGCTTTTTGCCCATCACGGCGGCGACGGAGAGCATCGCGTCGGCGATCTCCGCCAGCTTCTTGTTCTGCTGCATCGCCATCTCGCGCAGGGTTTTGTGCGCCTGCGGCTCGCTCATCGCGTGGTGCTGCATCAGCAGGCTTTTCGCCCGCTCCACCAGCTTGCGCTCGGCAAGCGTGGCGCGCAGCCCGGCGAGTTCGGAATCCAGCGCCTGCAACTGGCGGGACTGCTGCTCGACCAGCTCCAGCACCGCGCGGCTCAGTTGCGGCGGGATCAGCGCTGTAAAGTGATCCTCAGCCTGCGGCAACTGGGCGATCTCCTGGCGCTGCTGCTCGGCGTCGCGCTGTGCGGCAGCAATGCGCTGGCGACAACACTGCATCACCCCTTTTTCCAGCGCATCTTCAATACGTTTCATGGCATCGATACGCATTGTGGTGACCTCAAACCAGCGCAGCGCCGCCTCCGTTGGCTCGCCCGGCGGCAGCGTGCGGCTACAGGCGAGGCGGCGAAAGCGCTCCAGCTCGCGGCTCTCCTCCTGCTGCTGTTGCTGCCACAGCCCGAGGCTTGCGGCATCGGCAAACTCGCTGAAGGTGTGGAAACAGCGCTCCTGGGCATCAATCAGCTCCACCAGTTGCTGGCTTGCTGACTCATCAACCGAACCAATGGTAAAGCCTGCCGCCACCAGCGCCCGCTCCTGCCCGGCCAGCTCTTTGCCCTGCATAAAGCTGAACAGCGCCAGCAATGCGCGTGAGACGCTGGGATCGCCGGAGGTGTCAGCGGTTTCCACGATCAGCGCCAGATGGCAGCGGATCACCTCGTTGTAGCGCTGCATCGCTTCCGGCTGGGCAATGGCGAGCTGCTGCACCTGCTCGCGCAGCGGCGGCAGCGTGCTCAGGCTGTGCAGCACGCTGGCGATGCGGCTAAAAAGCCGCGCAGCGTTGCCCCGCGCCAGCCCCTCCTGATCGAGCGTTGCCAGCTGCTGATGCACCGCCTGCGCGGCGCGCTCCACCTGCTCTGCCCGCTCGCGCAGCCGCCCGCCCCAGGTTTTCCCCTGCGAGCAGAGAAAAATATTGGCCGTGCCGCGCTCGCGTTGCAGCAGATGAATAAGCTGGCTCACCGCGCCGACCAGCTTGCCCATCTGCAACAGCTGTTGCAGGCCGGTGATTTCGCTGCGCCGCGAGGCGAGCACAAAATCGAGAGCTGAAAGCGTCATCGCACACCCTTATCCAGAAAACCGTAGCTTTACTGAAGCAAGAAGTGTGCCGCCGCGATTGACATCATGCGCAGGCGGGTGAGAATGCCACTCACATCACAGGGAGAGGGTCAGGATATGGTGAAGAAAACGGTGGCATTGCTGTTACTTATCGGCGTGGTCTGGCTGGCGTGGCTCTTTCTGCACCCGCCGCAGGTAATCAGAGCCGATGACAGCGCGCTCTACGTGAAAAACCTGCCGTTCAGCGATAGAGGCAAAGTGAACTGGTGGCGCGACAATCGCGCAGCGCTGCAAAAGCAGTTTCCCCTGCTGGTGCGCCCCGGTAAAGCCGTGGTGATGATCATGAACTTCGATCGCTACGATCGCCTGCCGACAGGCACCCGCGACGGCAGTATTGACGACTACAACTGCTTTACCGATATCAGCGCGCCGGAAAACTGCATCTATAAAGAGATGGTGATGCTGATTTTCATCCATCCCGGCAAGAAAACCGTTTATAGCTTTGGTGAAACCAGTTACGAGGAGAGGCCGGACGGCACCCTGAAACGTGTTCACGAGACCTTTAGCATTCGCTAGATAGATTCACTCACCGAATTGTTTGACTTAGCCGGTAATCCGACCAGAATGTATTTGCCCCGTATCTCGCTGAAAAAACAGAAACCTATGACCACACACCCGCGTTGTGTTACCCGCACAGGCCGCCTGAAAAAGATGGCCGTGCTGATGGCTGCTTTGCTGCTTGCCAGCTGCGCGTCGAAACCGCCGAAATCTCTTGTGACGCCGAACCCGCCGGTGAGCAAACAGCCGCTGCCCGATGGCGGGCTGAGCCAGCCGCAAACCATGCGCGGCATCTGGCTGGCGACGGTTTCCCGTCTCGACTGGCCGCCGATCAACTCGGTGACCCTCAGCCCGGCGCTGCGCGCAGAGCAGCAGAAAGCGGCGCTAACCGCGAAGCTCGATAAGCTGCAACGCCTCGGCATTAACACCGTCTTCTTCCAGGTGAAACCGGACGCTACCGCGCTGTGGCCGTCAAAAATTTTGCCGTGGTCAGACACGCTTACCGGGGTGATTGGTCAGGATCCGGGTTACGATCCGCTGCAATTTATTCTGGATGAGGCGCACCAGCGCGGCATGAAGGTGCACGCCTGGTTTAACCCTTACCGCGTCTCGACCAATACCAAACCCTCCACGGTCGCGGAGCTTAACCGCACCCTCTCCCTGCGCCCGGCGTCGATTTTTGTTCTGCACCGGGAGTGGATCCGCACGGCGGGCGACCGTTATGTGCTCGACCCCGGTATTCCGGAGGTGCGCGACTGGATCACCAGTATTGTCGCCGAGGTGGTAGCGCGCTACCCGGTGGATGGCGTGCAGTTTGATGATTACTTCTACAGCGAAACGGCCAGTTCAGCGCTGAATGACAGCCAGACGTTTCGTCAGTACGGGCAAGGTTTTGTCGCCAAAGCCGACTGGCGGCGGCACAACACCCAGTTGTTGATTGAGCAGGTGTCGCGCACCATCAAGCAACTGAATCCTAACGTACAGTTTGGCGTCAGCCCGGCGGGCGTCTGGCGTAACCGCTCGTTCGATCCGGCAGGTTCAGAGACGCGCGGCGCGGCGGCCTATGACGAGTCCTTTGCCGATACCCGCCGCTGGGTGCAGCAGGGGCTGCTCGACTATATTGCGCCGCAGATCTACTGGCCCTTTACCCGCGATGCCGCGCGCTACGATGTGCTGGCGAAGTGGTGGGCGCAGGTGGTGAAACCGACAAATACAAAGCTCTATATTGGCGTGGCGCTCTATAAAGTGGGTGAGCCGTCCAGAATGGAGCCGGAGTGGACGCGCGACGGCGGCGTGCCGGAGCTGAGAAAGCAGATTGAGATGAATGAAACCCTGCCGGGCATTGCGGGGACGATCCTGTTCCGCGAAGGTTACCTGACGCAGCCGCAGACCCGCCAGGCGGTGGACTATTTACAGGGGCGCTGGGGGCGGTAATTACGGGATCCATTTCCAGTAAAAATCGCCAAGAAAGCGTATTACACGTGCTGTTTTGTCGATAATCCTCTCCAGCCAGTCCGCAAAGCGCGAGCGTAGCCGTGGCTCCTTGAGTGCCACGCCCCGCTCGCTTAGCACTTCCCATGCCGCGTGGCGCACGGCGAAGACAAAATCCTCTTTCGCCAGCGTGACCAGCGCTTGTGTGCTGCGCGCACTCTGCTCCTGTTGCAGGCGGGCAATCAGATCCAGCCGCTTGCGGTAGTCGCTTTTGTCATGCACGAGCCGAGTGAGCTCCTCATTCGTCACGCCCTTCTCCTTACTGGTGGCCTTCAGTTACTCCCCGGTCAGCGCGTCATAGAGCGTTTGCATCCGCGTGCGTAGATAGAGCACCGCTTTATGCTTGCGCGACAGCAGCGTCTGCACGCTGACGCCCAGCTCCTGCGCCAGGGCTTTGCAAGTGTAACCCTGCAACTCGGTTTTTTCGAACACCTCGCGCTGCGCCTCCGGCAGCTCTGCCAGCGCCTGGCCCAGCTCCTCCCACAAAAGCCCCTTCAGATACTCCTCCTCCGGCGTCTGGGCGATGCCGAACAGCGTTTCGGCCACCTCATCTTCAACGAAGTCTGACTCCTCATCACCGTCAGCAAACAGACCCGATAACGGCACTTCGCGCTTTTTACGCGCCCGGTCGGTCATCTCGTTGCGCGCGGCGCGAAACAGCCAGGCGGCGACATTCTCCACCGGCTGCTCGACCTTCATTAACTGCCAGCTGATCTCCTGGAGGATATCTTCGCTCTCCTCTTTCACCGGTGAGCGGCTGCGGATAAAGGCTTTCAGCTTTGAGCGGCAGGCGTTCAGCGCCGTGATAAGTGCGGACTCAGTCGTCATGACGCGGGTCATCGCGCTCACCCGCGTTCGGACGCTGCTGCTCCGGCTCACCGCGACGTTCGTGCCAGCCGCAGTGGCCGTGGCGACGAAAACCTTCGCGGCGCTTCTCAACAAACTCTTCGCGCTGCTCCGGCGTCATCGCCATCCAGCGCTCATGCATACGACGGTGGGCGCGCCCCATGCCGAACATGCCGGGGCGAAAACCGAGACCGCCAAAGAGAATGCGCGACAGCACCAGGATCCCGAGCGCCTGCCAGAAGCCGATGCTTTTCACGCCGAGGATCGCTGGCAGCAGCGCGTTCCACAGCGACATCACCACCAGACCGAGCACCACAAACAGCGCGGCGCCAATGATCAGCGGCTTCGCGCCGCGATGGCGACCAAAACCGTGCTGCCGTTCATTCATATGAAAATCTCTCATTGTTTTTCTTCCTCATCAGATTAGCGAATAAATGCCTGTGATGAAGTAGACGAATGAGCGCGGGAAATATTGCTAAAAAAGTGAAATAAAAAAACAGGCGCAACGAGTGCGCCTGAAAAATTGCGGAGTAACAGGAAACGATTACGGGCGGCGGAACAGCGCGATGCTGCGGCCTTCCAACTCGAAATCCTTCTCTTTGGTGATAACGATCCCGCGTTTCACCGTATCGGAGGTGGTCAGCTCCAGCACCCAGCCGCCTTCGCCAAACTGCGGAATGCGGAACGGTACGTTGCCTTCAAACGGGTTGAACAGCATCAGCACGTCGTGCCAGATGCCCTCTTCCTCTTGCAGATCGGCGCGGCCAATATAGACGCCGAGGGTAGTTCCCTCTTCCCACTGCTCCGGCAGCTGCTCGCCGCCGCCGGCGTTGTACCACTTGATCTCCATCCCGTCGCGCCAGTTTTCGCGGCGCAGCAGCGGCTGCGCGGCGCGCAGTTCAATCACCTGGCGGGTAAACTCGCGCAGCGCTTCATTCGCGCCGTTTAAGGTGTCCCAGTGGATCCAGGAGATCTCGCTATCCTGGCAGTATCCGTTGTTATTCCCGGACTGGCTGCGGCCAAACTCGTCGCCCGCCAGCAGCATCGGCGTGCCGTGGGAGAAGAGCAGCGTGGCGAGGAAGTTGCGTTTCTGGCGCTCGCGCACGGCGTTGATGCCTTCATCGTCGGTCGGGCCTTCCGCGCCGTAGTTATAGGAGCGGTTGTCGTTGTGACCGTCATTGTTATCTTCGCCGTTCGCCTCGTTATGTTTTTCGTTATACGACACCAGGTCGTTAAGCGTAAAACCGTCGTGGGCGGTAATGAAGTTGACGCTCGCCCACGGACGACGCCCGCGCAGATCGTAGAGATCGCCGGAGCCGAGCAGACGGGCGGCGAAATCGGTCGAGACGTTATCGCCCTTCCAGTATTCGCGCAGCGTATCGCGGTATTTATCGTTCCACTCTGCCCAGCCCGGCGGGAAGCCGCCAACCTGGTAGCCGCCGGGGCCGATATCCCACGGCTCACCAATCAGTTTCAGCTTTGAGAGCACCGGATCCTGGGTGATGGCGTCGAAGAAGCCGCCGCGCTGGTCAAACCCTTCCGGCTCGCGGCCAAGAATGGTGCCGAGGTCGAAGCGGAAACCGTCGATATGCATCGATTCCGACCAGTAGCGCAGGGAGTCCGTCACCATCTGCAGCACGCGCGGATGGGAGGTGTTCACCGTGTTGCCGGTACCGGTATCGTTGATGTAGTAACGATGCTGATCCGGCAGCGTGCGGTAGTAAGAGAAGTTATCGATGCCCTTAAAGGAGAGCGTCGGGCCGAGTTCGTTGCCTTCGGCGGTGTGGTTATAAACCACGTCGAGGATCACCTCGATGCCCGCATCGTGGAAGGCGCGCACCATGTCGCGAAAACCCTGGATGCCGCGCGGGCCGTAGTAACGCGAGGCAGGCGCAAAGAAACCGAGGGTGTTGTAGCCCCAGAAGTTGTGCAGCCCTTTATCGAGCAGGTGCTGATCGTCCGGGAACCAGTGCACCGGCAGCAGTTCAACAGAAGTAATGCCGAGGCTCTTGATATAGTCGACCGTCGCCTTGTGCCCCATCCCTTCAAAGGTGCCGCGCAGATCCTGCGGGATAGCCTGATTGAGCTGGGTGAAGCCCTTAACGTGGGTTTCATAAATGATGGCGCTCGGCCAGGCGATATCCGGGCGGTTTTGATCCTGCCACTCAAACTCGTTGGGATCGATAACCCGGCACTTCGGCGTAAACGGCGCGCTGTCGCGCTCGTCAAAGGTTAAATCTTTATCTTCGTGCAGCAGATCGTAGGCGAAGTGCGCTTCGTTCCACTCGATATCGCCAACCAGTTCACGCGCATACGGGTCAACCAACAGTTTGTTGGGGTTGAAGCGATGGCCGTTTTCCGGGTCGTACGGGCCATGCACACGGTAGCCATAGAGGGCACCGGGTTTTAGGCCGGGCACATAGCCGTGCCAGATTTCATGGGTATATTCCGGCAGTTCCAGGCGGGCAATCTCCTGTTTGCCGCTCGGATCGTATAAGCAGAGTTCCACGCGATGAGCGTGAGCTGAAAAGAGCGCAAAGTTCACGCCCTCACCGTCGTAATTCGCACCGAGTTGCTGGCCGTGCCCCGCCGTGATGTGATAAGGCTTACCGTTAGACATGATCCCTCTTTCTCTTATTTAGAGCGTCACCTGACTTAACCCAACCAGACGCATAAAGTCGTTTTATGCGCTGACCAGTACTGCAAACGTAAAACCGCCAATCGAACGCAAGTTGACGCGATCGTTGAGCAACACATCCTCTCCGCTAAGCATATCCCGGTAATGGCGATGCGCCAGCCGCTCCGGTAACGGGATCACCGCGCCGTTCAGGCTGCCATCCAGCGCGCCAAACAGCAGGCGCGGTGCCAGCACAATCAGCGCGTCGTCCTCGTCAACTCGCGCGAAGGCGATGACATTATCCGCCTGCTCGCCGTCGGCGTTCAGCGGCAAATACTCACCGTGGCGGAACAGCGCCGGTTTCTCCTGACGCAGGTGCAGCAGGCGCGCGATAAAGGATTGCTTCAGTTGACCGCTCGACCACCCCTCCTGCAAACGCGGGTCGGCGTGCTCCTGGGCATCGAGCAGACGCTCCAGTTCCGGGTAGTCCGGCTCAAGGCGGTTGTCCGGGTCAACGAGGCTGAAATTAAGCGCTTCACTGCCCTGGTAGATATCCGGTACACCCGGCGCGGCCAGTTTGATCAGCGTCTGGGTCAGGCTATTCACCAGCCCGGCGCGGATAAATGGCAGTAAAGATGTGGTGAAATCCTGTAAAAATGGCTGATTATCCGGCGAAAGCAGGTGGCGAACGTAGTCCAGCACCGCGCTTTCATAGGCATCGTTGCTGTCGACCCAGTCGGTACGCTGTTTCGCTTCGCGCAGCGCCTTTTCGACAAACTCGACAAAACGCCCCTCCAGCGCTTTCAGCCCTTCGGCATCGTCCGGCTGCAACGTCACCGGCCAGACGCCTGCCAGCGCCTGGTAGATCATCCATGCCACCGCCGGACGCGGCGCAGGGCCATCCTCCAGCATGCTCACTTTCTCTTTGTTCATTTCACGCCAGCGGGTAACGCACTCGGCCCAGCGTGCGGGCGCTTCCGTCAGGGTGTAGAGCCTGGCGCGCGCATCTTCGCCGCGCTTGGTGTCGTGGGTCGAGGTACCGGAGAGCGCATCGGGCTGTTTCTCAAGCCGTGTCTGCATCTCCTGATGGAAACGGGCAAGAGAAAAGTTACGGCGTAACGGCTCGGCACCCACTTCGTTAAGGGCGAGATCCATGTTCTGGCGGAAAAAGAGCGTATCTTCCACCGACTTCGCCATCAGCGGCCCGGTTAACTGCTGGAAGCGGGTGCGGAAACGCGCAGCGTCATCACGCGCGCTGTCGGGCAGATCGCCGGTCAGAATGCGGGTGATAAAATCGAGTGCAGTCGGCTCCGGAGCAAAGCTACTGGCTTTTACCTTCGAGACCACTTTTTGCAGCAGCGCCAGGTCGGCAGGCGGCAGACCTTGCGCCGTGCCGTAGGTGCGATAGACCGGGAAAGCGATCAGCAACTCGCGCAACGCCTGGCGCAGCGCGCCTTCTGTCGGCGCGGAGGCCTCATGTGCGGCGATCTCACCGGCGAGGCGCAGCAGCACGCTGAACTCACCGGCAAAGTTACGATCGACCATCAGCAGCTTCGCCGCGCGCAGCTCCGCTTTCATGTCGACCGGTTTACCGACCACCTGATCGTAGGCCTCGCGCAGGCCGTCGAGATTCTCATCATCAACCAGCACATCGGAGAGCGCAGCGATAAACTCATACCCGGTGGTGCCGGAGACCGGCCAGTCCTCGGGCAGATGCTCACCTTTACCGAGGATCTTCTCAACGGTGATATGGCACTCATCGCCCGCTTTCTGCCGCAGACGCATCAGGTAACCACGCGGGTCGGCAAGGCCGTCGACGTGATCGACGCGCAGGCCATCGACCGCGCCGCTGTGCACCAGTTCGAGGATCAGTTTGTGGGTGTCATCAAACACCTGATCATCTTCCACGCGCATCCCGACCAGGCCGGTGATCTCAAAGAAGCGGCGATAGGAGAGATCGCTTGCCGCATCGCGCCAGCTCATCAGCCGCCAGGGTTGCTGCGCGTGCAGTTCAGCGATTTTCGCCGCATCGGTCAGGCCAATAATCTCCTGCTCGCGCCCCTGCCAGCTCTCTTCCACCAGCGGGTAGACGCTCTCGTAATAGACAAATGCCGGTTTACCGGTTTGCGGGTCGGCTTCCACTTTCAGCTCGCCTTTCTCCACCACGGCGTCAAAATCGTCGCCGAGGAACGGCAGCGTCAGGCGGCGCGACCAGTCGATATCAAAATGGCGCGCCCACGGGCTCTTTTCGCCCTTCGCAATCACATCGCGCCACCAGGCGTTCTCCAGCGAGGCCGCCATATGGTTCGGCACGATATCAATGATCAGCCCCAGCCCGGCGGCTTTTAGTGCCTGCGCCAGCTTGTCGAACCCTTCCCGACCGCCCAGGGTCGGGTCGATCTCGTTAGCATCGGTGACGTCATATCCATGCGTGGAGCCGGAAGTGGCGGTAAAAATCGGTGAAGCATAAAGATGGCTGATGCCCAGCTTTTTGATATAGGGCACCAGCGCTACGGCGCGCTCAAAGGTCATGCCGTTACGAAACTGCAGGCGGTAGGTTGCGGTTGGCGTGCTCACTCGGCTTCTCCCTGCGATAAACGAACAATAATGGCATTCTGCGCCAGTTCGGCACCCGCCTCAGGCCAGGCAAAAAGCGTTTCGCCCGGCAGTTCCGGTAACGGCTGGCTGGCCGTACCGATATTCAGCGCCATGGAGAGCGTGCCCTGCGGCAGCGCCCAGCGCACGGCGATAAAACCGGGCGCGGTGGCGATAATCTCGCCCTGCTGGCGGGTCGCGCCGCGTAGCAGCGGCACAATGTGCTGCTGGCGCAGGGCGAGCAGTTCACGGCTAAACGCCAGCCAGCGCTGTCCTTCCACGCTGTGCGGACGCGTCCAGTCGAGCTGGGAGCGGGTAAAGGTTTCCGGATCGTTCGGATCGGGCACATCTTCCCCTTCATGCCCGGCGTGGCCTTCAAATTCGCGCGTGCGCCCTTCGCGCACCGCTTTTGCCAGATCGCCGTGGAAATCGGTAAAGAAGAGGAACGGGTTGGTTTCGCCATACTCTTCGCCCATAAACAGCAGCGGAATATGCGGCGACAGCAGCAGCGTTGCGAGCATCACGCGGGTGCGATCGGCTCCGGCCAGTGAGATCAGGCGATCGCCCTGCGCGCGGTTGCCCACCTGGTCATGGTTCTGGATAAAGTCGACAAACGCCACCGGCGGCTGCTGGGTGCTGTCGACGCCGCGCGCTTCGCCCGCGTGCTGCGACACTTCGCCCTGGTAGGCAAAGCCTTCAGCCAGCACGCGCGCCACCCATTTTTCCGGGCTGTCGGCAAAATCTTCGTAATAAGCATGGGTCTCGCCGGTGGCGAAGACGTGTACCGCGTTGTGGAAATCATCGTTCCACTCGCCGGTAAAGAGCGTGGCGGTGCCGGACTCATCGCGCGGATGCAGCGAGACGATATTGCGGCTGTCTTCGGTGGTGAGATGGATCGGACGGTCGGTGATCTCCTGGCGAATGCGTTTGGCGATCTCAACCAGAATATGCGGCTCGTTGGTGTCCTCGATCTGGTCGATAGCGTCGAAACGCAGGCCGTCGAGGTTGTACTCATGCAGCCAGTAGAGCGGCGCTTCGCCAATATAGGCGCGCGCGGCGTCGACATCATACGCGATGCCCGCGCCCCACGGCGTCTGCCGCTCTTTATGGAAGAAATCAGGCGACAGCAGCGGCAGGTAGTTGCCCTCCGGCCCAAAGTGGTTAAGCACGATATCGAGCACCACCGACAGGCCGTAGCCGTGGGCAGCGTCAACAAAAGCTTTGAAATCATCCGGCGTGCCGTAGGCGGAGTGCGGCGCATAGAGCAGCACGCCGTCGTAGCCCCAGCCGCGGGTGCCGCCAAATTGCGAGACCGGCATCACCTCAACCATGGTGACGCCAAGCTCGGCGAGATAGGGTAATTTTTCGATGGCCGCCTGAAAGGTGCCCTGCGGCGTAAAGGTGCCGATGTGTAATTCGTAAACCACCGCCTCTTCCCACGGGCGGCCCTGCCAGTCAGCGTGTTGCCACTGATAGCTGTCAGGATCGACAACCAGCGACGGGCCGTTAACCTCTGCCAGCTGGCCGCGCGAGGCGGGATCGGGGATCGCCATACAGTCGGCGAGGACAAATTGATACTGCGCGCCTGCATTAACGCGGGAGACGGTGGTTTCAAACCACCCCTCTTCGCTGCGCGTCATCGGCTTCTCCTGCCCGTCAAGACGCAGCGTTACGCTCTGCTGACCGGTGGCCCACAAACGGAAGCGAACCGCGCCGTCGGCCAGTCGTTCTGCACCCCATGTTTTTGAAAACGTTTTGGTCGCCATGCAATTACCTCTCCACAATGCCACGATGAACAATCATAGACGATAATTGGCAACCCGATGGGCACTGGTCGGCGGTGTACGTCGCCCGGTACAGCACTGTATACCGGGCGATAGGAGTTATTGTCTCTGCTTGTCCTCCTGCGCTTCGACCTCACGGTACCAGCGCGGATGGTGCTTCTTAGCCCAGCGGCGGCTCACTCTCCCCTCAATCATTCCGGTGATTGAGCCTTTCACCCAGAAGGCCATGTAGATATGCACGAGGATGGCGAGCATCATCGTCCAGTGGCGTAACAGCTCGGTAATCGAGTAAGTGGTGGCGACATAGGAAAATGTTTCCGCGTTGCCCATTTTGTTTCGGTCACTGGCAAAGATCCTTGCCAGCGGGCTGGAAACCACTTGCGGGCGCAGCGGGTAGGTGCCAATCGGCAATTTGATGGGTCGGGAACGGGCCGTCGTTCATCTTGTCGAGGCAGAGATAAGATTTAACTTAAGCCGGTTTTATCTCTGCCCGTCTATTTAGCGCGTTGCCTCAAATATGCTTTTACCGATGCGTGCAATGGCATCGTTACTTTGCACCAGCGTCGCTTCTGTTTGCGTAATATAAACAGAGACGATTATTGGCTGCCCTTTTTTCGGCCACACGACGCTGATAATTGAGCGTGAACCGTGGGCACCTGCGCCGGTCTTATCACCGATTTTCCAGCCGGACGGCAGAGAGGCGCGCAGCAGCGCGTCAGCGACTTTATCATCACGCATCCACTGCACCAGCTGCGCACGGCTTTCGGGTTTGAGCGCGTCGCCGAGCGTCAGTTTCTCCAGCGTGCGGCTGACGGCGAGCGGCGTGGTGGTGTCCTGCAGATCGCCGGGCACGGCGCTGTTCAGCTCCGGCTCTTTCCGATCCAGTCGCGTGACGTTGTCACCTAAACCGGCAAAGAAGGCGGTGACCTTCTGCGGGCCGCCCAGTTTCTGCGCCGCCAGATTAGCGGCGGTATTATCGCTGTAGCTAATCGCCGCGCTGCACACCTGCTGCCAGCTCATGCTTTTTGGCGCGACAAATTTGCTGGTTACCGGCGAATAGTCCACCAGTGTCTCTTTGCTGAACTGCGTGGTGTCGCTGAGGGCGAACTCGCCCTGGTCGACCTTGCTGAGCAGCGCGCCGCAGAGCAGCGCTTTATGGGTGCTGTTCAGCGGAAAACGTTCATCACCGCGGTAGCTGACGCTCTTACCCGAGGCGGTGTCGATCACCGCGATACCGATGCGCGCGTGCAGCTTCTCCTCCTGCAAACGGGCAATGGCGGTGAGGGTTGCCGCATCGATGGTAGCGGCATTGGCGGCAGAGGCGCCGAGCAGCAGCAGCGCGAGAAATGATTTAGCAGGCAGATGCATAGCGATAATCCTTGTCGTGGAATGAATATTATATCTGCCGGATTATGCCTGATGGCGCAGCGCTGCCATACTGCTGATTGATAACTAACCTCATCCGGGGACACGATGCGCATTGCTCAACTTAGCGATATTCACGCCGCAGCGGATAATGACAACCTTGCCCGCCTGCGTGCCGCCATTGCGTGGCTTCTCGCCTTCCCGCCCGATATCGTGGTGGTAAGCGGCGATCTGGTGGACGATGGCTGGGCTGAGGGGTATCGCGATATTGCTGCACAGCTCAGCCGTTTGCCCTGCCGCACCCTGCTGCTGGCGGGTAATGCCGATGATAAAGCGGTGATGTGCGCGACGATGCCGCAGCTGGCGGGATATTCAGCCGATGAACCACTCCATTTCAATGAAACGGTTGAAGGAATTTCGCTGATTGGTGTGGATGTGACGGTTGCCGGGAAGAGCGGCGGCGATATTACGCCCCATCTGCCGTGGCTGGAGCAGGCTTTGCGCGAGGCGGCGCACCCGGCAATGCTCTTTTTGCATCAGCACCTCTTCCCGAGCGGTATTGCGCCGCTGGATGTTGCAATGTGCGAAGGCGACAAGGCGCTGGCAGCGCTGATTCACCGCCTGCCGCACGCGCCGCTGGCGATTTGCTGCGGGCATGTACACCGCGCGATGGCAGCGACCTTCGCTGGCGTGGCTGCCTACTGCTGCGGCTCCATCTGCCCGGCGAATCCGCTTCTGCTGGATGAGAAAAACGTTCCGCCGATAACCGATCCGGTTTCGCTGATGCTTCACGACATCGGCCCGCAGGGGCGGGTCAGCCATTTTATCGGCGTGTAAGTTTAGCGCTGGGCTTTCCACTGCTGCCAGGCGGCATCGATCGCTGGCGCAAGCTTGTCGTAATTTTCCCAGCTATCTTTAACGTGGTAGACCGAGGGCAGATCCTGCGCAAGGATGCGCTCATAATCGTCAAAATAGCCGCCCGGCTCGGTGTGGTAGTAGTGCGCGGTAAACGCCCGTCCCTCTTCGTTTAAATCCTGGTCCCAAAATTTTTCATCGCACATGTCGATAAGAAACTCGCGTCCGCTGAGGGTGCGTTTACGCACCGCCGCCAGTTCGTCGGCAGACTCATCCTGATGATCTTCGCCTTCGAGGTGGTTATTGATGATCCATGCAAGGTAAAAACCAATATGCGTGCCGCCGTTTTCGGTCGGGAGCTCCTGCGGATATTCGCCGCCGTAGTGCCAGTCCATTCTGTCGATAGCCATAGTTGTTCCTCGTATCATGGGTTAAGGGAGACATTTCCCGTCATTTATCCAGCCAACCGTGCGGGCAATTTGGGAGATAACCTCTTTTGGCAGTAGCAGAGTGTCGCTTAAATGATGCGCGTCCTGTTTAAGGGGCACAGGCACGTGCTGCGCTTCGCGAGCTATATCAACCGCCGTCAGCCGCAGGTAAATGGCGGCTACAAGAGTGAGCAGAGTCACCGCAGCGGCGATGACAGCCTTACGCATTGTTCCCCTATGATAAAAAAGCTCCCCGCAGGGAGTTTTTTTGCATCTGGCTGTTACAGCGCGATACGAATGATATCGTCCGGCTGGGTGGCCTCTTTTTCGCGGCTCGACGCCTGTTTTACGCTGACGTAGAGCGTCTTGCCGTCCGGCGACAGCGCCAGGCTGTTCGGGTGCGTCGGCGTATCAAAGGTCTTCACGACCTTGTAGCTCTTCGCATCGATAACGCTCACTTTACCCGCTTCGCGGTGCGTGACATAGACTTCGTTGCGCGCCGGGTTAAACAGCACCGCCAGCGATTCCGGTGCGGCGATGCGTTGCTGTACCTTGCCGGAGCGGGTATCGACAACCAGCACTTCCGCCGCTTTCGAGTCGGTAATAAAGGCGCGGTGACCGGCGGTATCAAGGCTCAGGTTGAGGTAGAAGTGCTCTTTTCCGTCATCCTGCAACTTCTTGCGGTCGATGATCTTGTTAGTCGCGGTATCAATGGTCAGCAGTTCGCCATCGCCGTTGGTGCTGTAAAGGCGTTTCGCGGCTGCATCCAGCGCCAGACCGGTGCTGTACGTGCCGGTGTTGGCGATCGTGTTTTTCAGCGTCATCGCCGCGCCGTCAATTACCCAGATCGCGCTCTCATTACCCACGCCGGTAACGTAAACGGTATTGGTGGTGTCATCCACTACCAGTTCGCGTGGGCTGAGCGGACGCACCGTGTCGGAGCGTTTACGCGCATCAAGCACTACGCGGCCTTTGATATCACCGGTTTTTGCATCGACGGCGGTGACTGAACCATTCACCGTATTGCCGAACCAGAGCGTCTGCGTCTGCTGGTTGATCGCCGCGCCAAACGGTTTCACATCGCTGTGAATGGCCTGGGTGATATCAAGGTTGGCGGGATCGAGGCGATAGATCACCCCGCCTTTGTCGGTTTTGCGGCTTTGCGAGGTGGCAACCCATAAGGCGTTCTCCTGCTGGCTGACGGCCATCTCATACGCACCCTTACCGACCGCTTTGCGCAGCATCTCTTCGGCAGCGTGGGCACTGAATGAGCCTGCCAGCAGCAGCGAACCGAGGAACAGCGCGCGGTGCAGGCGTGACGGGGAAAATTGAGCTAAAGACATAACGACTCCCTTTGTTGAAATGATGATTACGTTTTCACACGCGTCCAGTGCACGAAACTGTGGTTTCGTTTATTGTTTTAGGTGAGAATAATAATCATTAATGTTCATAAAGTGGAGCCTTAATCGCCGGGTGTGGCAAAATTTCTGTCGCCCTGTACGCTCATTCTTAACCTAACGTGCGTTCAACATTTTCAAATAATTTACATATCCATTAACATGTTGCCGCATTTTTCTTTTTTTGCTCCTCTTTCAACTCGGTTCCGTCATGAAAATCATTTCAGTTACAAAGGTCACGCTGCCCGTTTTGCTGCTGCCTGTTGCACTCTCTACCTCCGCCTGGGCGGCCTCTGGTGAACAAACCATGATCGTCAGCGCTGCGCCGCAGGCGGTCTCGGAGCTGGATAGCCCCGCCGCGGTCAGCGTGGTTCAGGGCGACGATATTCGCCAGGCCGCGCCGCGCGTCAATCTCTCTGAATCGATGGGCAGTGTCCCCGGGTTACAGGTGCAGAACCGCCAGAACTACGCCCAGGATCTGCAACTCTCCATTCGCGGGTTTGGTTCGCGCTCAACCTATGGCGTGCGCGGTATTCGCCTCTATGTCGATGGTATTCCCGCCACCATGCCGGATGGCCAGGGGCAGACCTCGAATATCGATCTCAACAGCGTCGAGCATATTGATGTGCTGCGCGGCCCCTTCTCTGCTCTCTACGGCAATGCTTCTGGCGGCGTGATGAACGTGACGACGCAGACCGGGCGCGAACCGGCCACCGTCGAAGCGAGCAGCTATTACGGCAGCTTTGGCAGCTGGCGCTATGGCATGAAAGCCACCGGCGCAATGGGCGATGGCACCCACGCGGGCGATGTGGATTACACAGCCTCGACTACTCGCTTTGTAACTCACGGCTATCGCGACCGCAGCGGCGCGCGCAAAAATCTGGCTAACGCCAAACTGGGCGTGCGCATCGATGAGGCCAGCAAACTGAACCTCATCTTTAACAGCGTTGATATTAAAGCGGACGATGCCGGCGGGCTGAGCCGCGAAGAGTGGCGGGCCAATCCGCGCCAGTCACCGCGCGCCGATGCGTTTCACACGCGCAAAACCATCAAACAGACCCAGGCGGGCCTGCGTTATGAGCGTCAACTGACCGAGCGCGACGATCTCAGCGTGATGATGTATGCCGGTGAGCGCGAAACTACGCAGTACCAGTCGATTCCCCGCGCGCCGCAGCTCAAACCGACCCACGCTGGCGGAGTGATCAACCTGAGCCGCCACTACCAGGGCATTGATACGCGCTGGACGCACAAAGGCGAACTGGGCGTGCCGATGACCTTCACCGCCGGGCTGAACTACGAAAACATGAGTGAAGAGCGTAAAGGCTACGAAAACTTCATCATGAGTGGCGCCACGCCGGAGTACGGGCAGAAAGGCAACCTGCGTCGTAACGAGCGCAACCTGATGTGGAACGTCGATCCCTATCTGCAAACCGCCTGGCAGCTCACCGACAAACTCTCCCTGGATGCGGGCGTGCGCTATAGCTCGGTCTGGTTTGATTCCAACGACCACTATGTCACCGCGCAGAATGGCGATGACAGCGGTGATGCGAGTTATCACAAGTGGCTCCCGGCCGCCTCGCTGAAATATGCCGTCACCCCGGCGTGGAATCTCTACACCGCCGCCGGGCGCGGTTTTGAAACGCCGACCATTAACGAGCTCTCTTACCGCTCCGGCGATCAGAGCGGGCTGAACTTCGCGCTGAAACCAGCCACCAACGACACGCTGGAGATCGGCAGCAAAACCCGCATCGGTAACGGTCTGCTGACGGCGGCGCTGTTCCGCACCGATACGGATAATGAAATTGTTGCCGACAGCAGCAGCGGCGGACGCACCAGCTATAAAAACGCCGGTAAAACGCGTCGCCAGGGTGTCGAACTCTCTGTCGATCAGCAGTTCGCCGGTAACTGGCGTGCGAAAGCGGCCTGGACCTGGCTGGACGCAACCTACCGCAGCGAAGTGTGTGGTGACGCGTCCTGCGAAGGCAATCGCATTCCGGGCATCGCGCGCAATATGGGCTTTGCTTCACTCGGCTGGATGCCGGAGGAAGGCTGGTATGCTGGCGCGGACGTGCGTTATATGAGCAATATCATGGCTAATGATGAGAACAGCGCCAAAGCCCCTTCCTACACCGTCGCCGGGCTGAATACCGGGTATAAGTTCAACTACGGCAACTGGATGATGGATCTCTTTGGCCGCGTCGATAACCTCTTCGACCGTAACTATGTCGGGTCGGTGATCGTCAACGAATCCAATAACCGTTACTACGAACCGGCTCCGGGACGTAACTACGGCGTTGGCTTATCGGTGGCCTACCAGTTTAATTAAGCCACACCGCAGGCAATAAAAAGCCCGGCCATCATGCGCCGGGCTTTTTTATCGCTTCAGGCCATCAAAAGGTGGTCCAGCCCTCTTCGGCGAGTGTCGCTGCACGCGGCGTTGGCGGGATAAGCGTGCTTTTACCGCCCTGAACCTTCGCCGGTTTTGCCTCATCACTGGCGAGACGGAAGGCGGCAACCAGCTCTTCCAGCAGGCGCGCCTGCTCCTCCAGCGAACCCGCGGCGGAGGAGGATTCGCTTACCAGCGAGGCGTTCTGTTGGGTGGTGCTGTCAAGCTCGCCGACCGCGCGGGCAATCTGCTCAATGCCGCGGCTCTGCTCTTCGGAAGCGGAGGAGATCTCGCCCATAATATCGTTGACGCGCGTGACCGACTGCACCACCTGATCCATCGTTTCGCCCGCTTTGACCACCAGTTTGCTGCCAATATTGATGCGCGAAACCGATTCGTTGATCAGTTGTTCAATATCTTTCGCCGCCTGCGAACTGCGCTGGGACAAGCTACGCACTTCACCGGCAACCACCGCAAAACCGCGCCCCTGCTCGCCCGCCCTTGCCGCTTCCACCGCCGCGTTCAGCGCCAGAATATTGGTCTGAAAGGCAATGCTGTTAATCACCGCGGTAATGTCGGCAATCTTGTTCGAACTGGTGTTGATATCGCCCATGGTATCCACCACCTGGCGCATCACCGTCCCGCCTTCGCTGGCCGTTTTCGATGCCTGCGCCGCCAGGCTGCTGGCGTTGCGCGCGTTATCGGCGTTGTTTTTCACCGTGGCCGTTAACTGCTCCATGCTGGCGGCGGTTTGCACTACCGCGGCGGCCTGCTGTTCGGTGCGCGACGAGAGATCGGTGTTGCCATCAGCAATCTCGGTTGCCGCACGGGAGAGCTGCGTAACGCTGTTGCGCACTTCATGGATCATATCGCGCAGCCGATCATTCATCCGTCCCATCGCGCCGGTTAACTGCCCCAGCTCGTCGCGGCTTTGCGCGCGGATTTGTGAGCTCAGATCGCCGCTGGCAATGCGTTCTGCCAGCGCCAGGTTGCGGTGAACCGGCCGGGTGATCTGGCGAATGACCCACCATGAGACCAGCATGCCGAGCAGAATGGCAATCGCGCCGGTGATGGCGGTAATCGAACTGGAGGTGTAGGCCAGCTCTTCGTTGTGGGCTTTCACCAGCGCGATGATGTCACGCAGCGAGGCGCTGCTGGCGTCGCCGCCCACTTTGACTTTATCTTCCGCCGCTTTCAGTGCTTGCCAGGCGGTAAAGTAGCTCAGCGCCTGGCTGCGATAGCTGACGGTGTTGTCCCAGATGGCTTGTAACGGCGCTTGCAGCTCGCCCGGCAACTGGCTGTTCAGCGCCTGCACGTGGCTTGCGGTGGCGGCGAACTGCTGCTCAAGGCGATCGCGCGTGGCTGGGTCCGGGCTGTAACGCACGACCAGCGCTGCATCGCGCACGCTGCTGATGGCAAAAAGTTGCTCGTAGATTTGCGCCATTACCGCCGGGTCGGCCACCGGGGTACGTACCAGCGTGGTATAGCGAGCGGAAAGATCTTCGGTGCTCAGTTTATCGAGGCTTTCACGCAGGGCGCGCAGATCGCCGGTCGCTTTTTGCATCTCGCCAATGCTGGCCTGAAAGGTCGCTAAATTGCGGGCAACATCATTAATGATTTTACGTTCGTTGCTTGACCAGCTGAGCGCGTCGGCGCTGGCGGTCAGTTCGGAGGAGTGACGGACATAGTTCGCCATCACCTGGCCTGATTTATCATCGCCATAAAAATATTTCAGCCGATTAATTTTTGCCTGGAATACTTCAATATTGATGTTGTACATCAAATTTGTTTTTTCATAGACGTCGCGAATTTCTTTAAAGCGCAGCACGCTGAGAATGGTGGCAAACGCGACCAGAAAAAGAACTACACCGAATCCGACCGACAGCTTTCGACTAATTTTTATATTGCTTACCCGTTGGCTAATTGACATTTTTTCCCCTTGTCTAACGTCCATAGTGAGTGCCCGACTGCGCACGCGACAAGTTATCGGCAGGAAAATAAGCAGATTCAGGTAGCGGAGAGGTTATAGATTAAAAGTGTGATATTGATGCGCCCCATTCGCAAATTATTACCGGGGTGCATCAATATTTCTCATGAAATTATTGAGTCAGAGAATTATCACTTAGCGTTCAAATTGTCTGTGCACAATGGTTGAGCCTTCATCAATGGCTCGCCACACGGCGCGCTCACTGGCAAAAGCATCGCCCTCTTCTAATGCACAGAGCAGATCGTGGTAATGCTGCACGCGCATCAGGTGTTCAGATGACGGATATAAGTAGTTATAGCAAGGGCCAATTCGCACCCATAGCTGCTCAATTAAAGCGCTGAGCGTCGGCATGCCAGCGTGGGCATAAACGCTAAAACGAAACACGCGATTGGCCTGTAACGCCTGCTCGGTGTTGCCGCTTTTCATCGCTTCATCAACATTAATTGCCAGCGTACGCAGCTCACGCAGCTTATCGCTGGTCATATTCTGGCTGGCAGCTCGCGCGGCCATGCCTTCGAGGTTTTTACGAATCTGATTGATTTCGTTATAGCGTTCCGCACTGACCTCCGGCACGAGAAAAGCCTGCGCCGGTGTGGCATGCAGCGCACCTGCGGAAACCAATCGCAGCAACGCTTCACGAACCGGGGTAATGCTCGTACCCAGTTGATCGGCGATTTCCTTCGTGATAAGTCTGGCGCCGGGTCTCAGGGCACCGACAATAAGCGCGCTCTTTAAACTTGCCTCGACCTGCATGGTAAGACTCGTTCGCTGCGCTTTCTCCAAATCAAGCATGTTTGCATCCTGTATAAATTCTTTATTTTCTCAGCCTGGTAGCGTGTCCATATGGTTATGCCTAAAGATATATTTTATAAGTGCATGCCTGGTATTGGGTTATTGCGTAAAGTTAGAACAAAAAGTTATTTATTATGCACGACCACCAGGAACTGCCTCCACAAGGTCAACAATTCCTTATGCATGTATAATTAAAGCTGTTTTTCACAAAAATGCCCAATTTAAAATGGCGGTTTTTACCGCCATTTTTTTATTTAGTTTTCTGAGGCTACTTTTACTACAACTTTGCCGAAGTTTTTCCCTTCAAGTAAGCCGATAAACGCCTCTGGCGCCTGCTCAAGATCCTCCGTTACCTGCTCACGGTAATGAATGCGATCCTGTTTCAGCCAGCTTGCCATCTCCTGCTGGAATTCATGCAGCCGGTGACCATAATCCTGCATGATAATAAACCCCTGCAATCGAATACGCTTCTTCAGAATCGTCGCCATTAATAATGGAACGCGATCCGGGCCTTCCGGAAGGTCGGTGGCGTTATAACCACTCACCAGGCCACAGAGCGGAATGCGCGCTGAGGTATTTAATAACGGCAGCACGGCATCGAATACTTTGCCGCCGACGTTCTCATAATAGATATCGATGCCCTGCGGGCAGGCCTTCGCCAGACGCTCGCTAAAATCGTCGGCATGGTGATCGATACACTCATCAAAACCGAGCACTTCCACGGCATGACGACACTTCTCGCTGCCGCCCGCAACACCGACTACGCGACAGCCTTTAATTTTGCCAATCTGGCCGACCGTTGCGCCAACAGGCCCGGTAGCTGCGGCAACCACCAGGGTTTCGCCCTCTTTCGGCTGGCCGATATCCAGCAAACCCATATAGGCGGTAAAGCCCGGCATGCCAAGAATACCCAGCGCCCAGGACGGATGCGGAATGTTGCTGTCGAGTTTCACCAGATCGTCGCCGCTGGCGATGTCGTAATCCTGCCAGCCGCTACCGGCGAGCACCCAGTCGCCCTCGGCGAAGTCCGGGTGCTGCGATTTGACGACGCGGCTGACGGTGCCGCCGCACATCACTTCACCGATTTTTACCGGCGGCGAGTAGGATGGCGCGTCGCTCATGCGTCCGCGCATATAGGGATCGAGAGAGAGATAGACCGTGCGCAGCAGCACCTGGCCTTCGCCCGGTGAGGCGACCTCATCCTCCTCCAGCCGGAAATTCTCTGTGGTTGGCGCGCCATGCGGACGCGAAGCCAGTACCCAGCGGCGGTTGCGGTGTGAATGTTGGTTCATTTTGCTCTCCTGTGCAGTATGGACTGACTAATGATAGTAGACGGTTAACGTCCCCCGCGCGTTGGCATTACGTGGCGGCATGGTTGAGGCGCACCACCAGATAACGGCACGGCGCAAGGGTTTCGTTGATAAATCGGCAGTCGTTCGGCGGGCCCAATTCCAGACAATCCCCAGGCTGCATCTCATGGCGCGTCTCGCCTTCAAGAAACACCAGGCTGCCCTCCTGTAACCAGATAAGCTGACGCGCCAGCGCATAAGAGGAGGCAGGCATCGGGATATCGCTGCCGGGCGGCAGCTCAATCTGCACGAGATCGATCGGCAGGTCGCTGCGCGGCGAAACATGGCGGCGCAGATAGTGGGTTTGCGGATCGCGCCACACCGGCTGGCTGACGAAGCGTAGCAGTTTGCCCTCCTGCATCTCGGCGCGGGCAATCAGCGTCGACATACTAATGGCAAACGCGCCGCAGATGCGCGCCAGCAGCGTTGCCGTTGGGCTGCTCTCCGCGCGCTCGATTTTGTGGATCATCGCCCGCGACACGCCCGCGCGTTCGGCGAGTTCCGTCAGCGACCAGCCGCGCGACTCGCGCTCAAGGCGAATTCGCGCACTGATCCGTTGATTTATATTGTCTGAGATAGTATTCATAACGTCATACTATAGTGTACAGATCAGGGGTTCAACCATGTCGATTCGTTATGCCGTGAAAGAGGATTGCGCGGCGATTGCCGCTATTTATAACCACGCCGTGATTAATACGGCGGCGATCTGGAATGATCAAACGGTGGATGCCGATAACCGCATTGCATGGTTTGAGGCGCGCGCCCTGCTCGGCTATCCGGTGATTGTGAGCGAAGAGCATGGCGTTGTCACGGGCTACGCCTCCTTCGGCGACTGGCGCGCGTTCGACGGCTTTCGCCACACGGTTGAACACTCGGTCTATATCCACCCGGATCACCAGGGCAAAGGCCTTGGCCTGGCGCTGATGGTGCGGCTGATTGAGGAAGCGAGGCGCATCGGTAAACATGTGATGGTTGCCGGTATCGAAGCGCAAAATCAGGGTTCGATTCATCTCCACCAGAAGCTCGGCTTTACCATTACCGGGCAGATGCCGCAGGTCGGCACTAAGTTTGGCCGCTGGCTGGATCTTACTTTTATGCAGCTTCAGCTCGATAACCGCACCGATCCGGACGCCCCGGCATGAACCAGTCCCTGACCCTCGCCTTTCTGGTTGCCGCCGGTATTGGGCTGGTTATCCAGAACACGTTGATGGTGCGCATTACCCAGTCCTCCTCCACCATTCTGATCGCCATGCTGCTCAACTCGCTGGTCGGCATTGTGCTGTTTGTCTCTATTCTGCTGATCAAACAGGGCGTCGGCGGCTTTCAGGAGCTGGTTAGCAGCGTCAAATGGTGGACGCTGATCCCCGGCCTGCTCGGCTCCTTCTTTGTTTTCGCCAGCATCAGCGGCTATCAAAATGTCGGCGCGGCAACCACCATCGCCGTGCTGATCGCCAGCCAGCTTATCGGCGGCCTGGTGATGGATGTGGTGAAGAGCGAAGGTGTGGCGCTGCGGGCATTGATTGGCCCGGTATGCGGCGCGGTGTTACTGGTGATCGGTGCCTGGCTGGTCGCCCGGCGGCAGTTTTGAGGGATATAAAAACGGGCCGTTTGGCCCGTTTTGTCAGTGCACTATCAGAGAATCTCGCCACCTTTGGTGAGCTGCTCGCGCCGCGCTTCCGCATCCTCTTTATGCTGGCGACCATGATGGGCGATGGCGTTACGCAGACGCTGCTGCTGCTCGTAACGCGCTTCGCGGCTCAGTTCGCCATCATCGCTCAGGATAACCAGCAGTTCGTTCATGCCGATAATTGCCCCGTCGGCAATGGCGGCGTCGACGCGGGCGGTAACCTCATCAAGATGTGACATATCCTCTCCTTAATTCAGCTTCGCTTTGGAAAAATCACTGCCCATCAGGCTGACGCTGTAGCCGGTGACATTGCTGCGCGTCGCGTAGAAGGTTTTGCCGTTTGCCAGCGGGATCCACGGTGCCTGCTTATAGAAAATCTCCTGCGCCTGGCCGTAAAGTTTCGCGCGCTCGGCCGGATCGCTGACCAGCTTCGCTTTTTTCACCAGATCGTCGTAGGGCTTGTCACACCAGCGTGCGGCGTTGGAGCCGGTCTTCACGCTGTCGCAGCCGAGCAGCGTATCGGCGAAATTATCGGGATCTCCATTATCGGACATCCAGCCAAACAGCGCGGTATCGTGCTCGCCTTTGCGCATGCCGGAAAGATACTCGCCCCATTCGTAGGAGACAATCTTCGCTTTCACGCCCACTTTCGCCCAGTCGCTCTGGATCATCTCGGCGATACGGCGCGAGTTCGGGTTATAGGGGCGCTGCACCGGCATCGACCAGAGCGTCGCTTCAAAGCCCTTCTCCAGCCCCGCCTGTTTCAGCAGCGCTTTTGCTTTTTCAGGATCGTAGCTGTACTCCGGCAGGTCTTTGTTGTAGCCGAGCATGTTGGGCGGCAGCGGCGATTTCGCCACGCTGGCGGAGCCCAGGAACACCGCATTCACAATCGCTTTTTTATCGGTGGCGTAGTTCAGCGCCTGACGCACCAGCACGTTATCAAACGGTTTTTTCTCGGTGTTAAACGCCAGATAGCCGACGTTCAGCGCTTCAACCGTGTGAAGAGTTAAATCTTTATTCTTTTTGATCTGCTCAAACTGCACTGGGGCCGGGGCGGGAATAATCTGGCACTCGTTGGTTTGCAGTTTCGCCAGACGCGTCTGCACATCCGGGGTGATGGAGAAGATCAGGTGCTTAGTCGGCACCGGGCCATCCCAGTAGTTCGGGTTAGCGATATAGCGGATCAGCGCATCGGTTTTGTACTGCTGCAAGGCGTAGGGGCCGGTTCCGATTGGCCAGTTATCAACATTCTCCGGCGTGCCTTTTTTCAGCATCGCGTCGGCATACTCGGCCGAAAGAATCGAGGCAAAATCCATTCCCCAGTCGGCAAGGAAGGCGGCGTTCGGTTCATTGAGCACGAACTGAACGTGGTAATCATCGTCCTTCTTCACCTCTTTAATCAGCTTATCCAGCCCGACATCGGTGAAGTATTCGTAGTTGCCTTTTGAGACGTTGTGGTACGGATGTTTGGCATCCATCTGGCGCATCACGGAGAAGATGACGTCATCGGCATTAAAGTCGCGCGTCGGTTTGAAATATTTGTTGCTGTTGAATTTGACGCCCTGGCGCAGCGTAAAGGTCCAGGTTTTGCCATCGTCGGAGACTTTCCACTCCGTCGCCAGCGACGGCACCGGGGTATTTTTTACCGGATCGAAGGTGACAAGGCGGTTATAAAGCACCTGCGAGCTGGCGACAAACGACGGGCCGGAGCTGGCAATTTGCGGGTTGAAGGACTCCGGTGAGGCTTCGGAGCAGTAGATCAGTGTGTCGTTGGAAGCCGCAAATGCGGCGCTTGCCGGTAAGAGTGTGCTCAACGCCAGCGCGAGCAGTGTTTTCCCTGTGGTCATGTGCAGGAGCCTTCTTTTTTTATATGGAATTCTAATCTCAGCACAGGCCGGGCGAACTGGCAAATAACCAATCTCTATCAAGTTATGCTAAAGCGGTTGTTTTTGCTGAAATATCCACCATGCTTAATAAGAAAATTTACTGTAGGGCGTATTTTGACCGTCATAAGGTCTCGATGCGCTCAATGCGTCGAGAATTCAATGGTTTTGCGCTTTCCTCTGCCTTTTACTGGCGGCGGGAACGCGTATAGTAGACGCGTGAAGAAGTCTATGGGATGAAAACGTGGCAAAAACACTCTTGCGCAGCGGCGATCTGGATGATTTCCAGGCCGTTGGCGGCGGCGGTCAGGCCGTATTCGATTCGGCACTACAAATTCGGGAAGCGCTGCGTCTGCGTAAACAGCAGGCGTTAGTGGATTGCCTGGCAATACCGCAGGTTAATGATGAAGGCGATCGCGTCGACTGGTACTCGCCCATCGACGGACACTCCCGCTCATGGAAAGCGGCTGAGCCGGAGGCGCGCGCCCGCGCCCTGCGCTTCCTTGAAAGCACGCTCGATAGCGCGGCCGCCCTGAGCCGTAAATGTATGCAGTCGCCAAAAACCGCACAGCAACTCTTCGGTTCGCTGCTGGAAAAAGCGCTGCAATTCCCCGGCGAAAACCATGTTTTTCTCGTTGATGGCAAACCGGTCATCACCTTCTGGGGCTTCGTCAATCTGAATGAAAGCGCGCGCGAAAATGTGCTTGAGTGTCTCTACGAGCCTGAGCCGGAAGTGCCGGAGATTATTATCGAGCCGGAACCGGAGCCAGAGCCGCAACCCGAGCCAGAGCCGGAAAAAGAAGCGCAGAGTGAACCTGTCGCGGAAGCGAGCTTCAGCCAGGCCGATGCCCCACTTTTAACCCCACCGCCGCCGGTTAAACCGCAGCCGGTGAATGTCGCGCCGATCTATCAGGCGGTGCAGGATGCCGATCAGGAGCCTGCTCCGGCGAAAGAGCCCGCCGCCGCGCCCGCACCGAAAACGAAAAAACGTCGCCGCACCGCGCTGTGGCTGCTGCCATTAGCGGCCGCTGTCGCCGCCGCGGTTGCCGTGCCGGTTGTGCTCAAACAGCAGCAGCAGAAGGCAGAAACCGCTTCCGCGCCGGTTGCCGAGCCGGCAAAACCGGTCGCCATTGCACCGAAGCCGATTGAGGCAGAACCGATCCCGGCGCTTTCCGCCAACCTGCCGCTGCATCAGGCCGCGGTTTCACCGGCTGAAGTGAAAGCTCCAGAAGAAAAAACGGCGGAAAACGAGCCGGTGGTGATTATGCCGATCCCGAAAGGGGCAATGGTGATGGATGCCCAGCAGGTCAAAATGGGCTCGACCAAATTCCTTAACGGCAGCTGGCGACTGGCGATGGATATTAAAGATCCGGTCACCGGCAAAGCGCCGAACGTGCGTTATCAGATTCAGAATAATAAAGGCAGCGCCCGCATTGTGATGGGCAAGAACGTCACCTGCCGCGCCGATCTCTTCTCCGGCCTGCATCAGACGGGCGAGTTGCTGATCAAGAGCCGCGGTAATGCGCGTTGCAGCGACGGGACGCGCTACCCGATGCCGGATATTTCCTGTAAAGCAGGCACCAACGACGTGGCGGAGTGCAGCGCGCGTTTTGACGCAAAAACCACCGTTCCGGTGACGTTCAGAAACACAGGTGATTGATTTATGTTGGTTAATCTTTGCGACTACAAACAGAGCGTCACGCTGATCGCCAATAGCGGCGTGCAGTTTCTCGATTTCGGTCTGACGCCGCAGGATTCGGCGAACAGCGGCCGTTTTGTGCGTAAAACGGCGAACGGGCCGCTGCTGCGCCTCGATTTCGATGTAGTGAATGAGCGTTACACCCTGCCCAACCGCGAAGGCGGTCAGCCGGAAGTGGTCAAACCCGAGAGCACACATCCGCTGCAATACTCTTTATCGATCCTCGACGGCGTCTGGTTGCCGATCCCGTTTCTGCGCTTCAACCCGCCGCGTACCTTCGTTGAAGGCCCGGATAACTGGGCGCGCGTGCAGATCCGCAAACTGCCGGCGCCGGACAGCGCCGGCAATACGCATCGCGTAGCGCTGGCGCTCGACAGCCAGATCAACGGCAACTCGCCTGCTGCACTCGCGCCGCAGGAGAATGACATTCTCAACGGCACCCGCTTTTCGCTCGCCTGGCGCGATGATGAAGTGGCTGATTTTCTCGATCAAACGTGGGTCGATGGCTGGCTGCGTGAAGCGTTTCTGCACTTTATTACCCAGCATGAAAGCCGCAGCGAGCGCGAAATCCATCAGGCCCTGCGCGGCTTTGAGTACCAGGCGCACTGGCTGAACCTGATGTCGCTGCTCGGCATGCAGATTCAGGTGCCGGAAGTGAAAATCGTCACCCATACGCTCAGCACCCCGGCCATTCCGGTTGATTTGATCCTTGATGTCGGTAATACGCACACTTGTGGCGTGATTATTGAAGATCATGGCGACGCCAACGATGGCCTGCGCCAGACCGCCGAACTGCAAGTCCGCTCGCTCAGCGAGCCACAATTTCTTAACGAGCCGCTGTTTACCAGCCGGCTTGAGTTTTCCGAAGCGCGCTTCGGCAAGCAGCACTTTTCGGTCGAGAGCGGGCGTGAAGATGCCTTTATCTGGCCGTCGATTGTTCGCGTCGGCGATGAAGCACGCAAGCTGGCGATGCAGCGTATCGGTACCGAAGGCAACAGCGGCATCTCCAGCCCGCGTCGCTATCTGTGGGATGAAACCCCGGTGTTGCAGGACTGGCGCTTCAGCCAGATGAACAGCAAAACGCAGCGTGAACCGCTGGCGACCGCCTTCCCGCTGATGAACCTGATGAATGACGAAGGCCAGCCGCTTTACAGCCTGCCGCTGGATGAGCGTCTGCCGGTCTTCTCGCCGCAGTACAGCCGCAGCACGTTGATGACCCATATGCTGTGCGAGCTGCTTTCGCAGGCGCTCGGGCAGATCAACAGCGTCGCGACCCGCCTGCGCCTTGGCTTCCCGGCCTCGCCGCGCCAGCTGCGCACCATTATTCTCACTCTGCCGTCGGCGATGCCAAAGCAGGAGCGCGAGATCTTCCGCCGCCGCATGTTTGAAGCGATTGCCCTGGTGTGGAAAGCGATGGGCTGGCATCCGCAGGATGAGGATTTTGCCCAGCGTAAGCAGCAGGAAAAGAGCGTGGTGCCGGTGCCCTATATCCAGATGGAGTGGGACGAAGCAAGCTGCGGCCAGCTGGTGTGGCTCTATAACGAAGCGATCTCCCGCTTTGCCGGGCAGACCGAAACCTTTTTTGCCTCCCTCGCCCGCCCGGATCGCACCGAAGCGCCGGGCGCGGTGCCGGGACGCTCGCTGCGCGTGGCCTCCGTCGATATCGGCGGCGGCACCACCGATATGGCGATCACCCACTATCAGCTGGATGATGGTACCGGCAGCAATGTCAAAATCACCCCGCAGTTGCTCTTCCGTGAAGGGTTTAAAGTGGCGGGCGATGACATTCTGTTAGATGTCATCCAGCGCTGCGTGCTGCCTGCGCTGCAAACGCATATGCAGAAAGCGGGTATCACCGACGCGGCGGCGATCATGGCAACGCTGTTTGGCGACTCCGGGCGTATCGACACCCAGGCGGTGCTGCGCCAGCAAACCACGCTGCAACTCTTTATGCCTGTCGGCCATGCGATTCTGGCGGCGTGGGAAGAGAGCGACATTAACGATCCGCTGGCCGGTCTCTATGCGACCTTTGGCGAATTGCTGAAGCAGACACCGACGCGCAACGTGATGAACTACCTGAAGCAGGCGATCGATCACGCCCTGCCTGCCGGTTCAGCGGAGTTTGATGTGCTGTCGGTCCCGCTGCAAATCACCTTCCGCGATCTGCAGGAGGCGATGCTGGCTGGGCAGTTTACGCTTACCGCCCCGCTGCATGCGGTGTGCGAAGCGATCAGCCACTACAACTGTGACGTGCTGCTGATCACCGGTCGCCCGGGCTGCTTGCCGGGCGTGCAGGCGCTGATTCGCCACCTGCAACCGGTGCCGGTCAACCGCATGGTGTGGCTGGATAAGTACCGCGTGCATGAGTGGTACCCCTTCAGCCAGCAGGGCAAAATCGGCAACCCGAAATCGACCGCCGCCGTTGGCGCGATGCTGTGCAGCCTGGCGCTCGATCTGCGCCTGCCGCGCTTCAACTTTAAAGCGGCAGATATTGGTGCCTATTCGACGGTGCGCTACCTCGGTGTGCTCGATAACGTGGTTAACACCCTGCGCGATGAGAACATCTGGTATCACGATATCGATCTGGATAAACCCGGTGCCAAGCTGGATGCGCGGCTGCACTTCCCGCTGCGCGGCAATGTCACGCTCGGTTTCCGCCAACTGGCGAACGCCCGCTGGCCGGCGACGCCGCTCTATACGCTGAGTATCAACTCGCAGGAGCTGGCGAAAACCATCGCCGGTGACGGGGTGCTGAATGTGCGGCTACAGTTTAGCGGCGGCAATAAACACCACGGCCCGGAGGCGTTTATCCTGAGCGAAGCCTGGTTGCAGGATGGCACCCCGGTTCCTGCCGATGCGTTAACGTTTAAATTGAATACGCTGGCCGACCGCCGACACAGCGGAAGCCATTACTGGATCGACAGCGGGAGTGTGTACCTGAAATGAGTGCGAGCGTAAAAACCACCCAAGCCTTAACTGCATGGATCACTAACAACCGTCAGCACTCACCGCTGCTCGATGATGACGCCGATGCCCTTCTGGCGCGCGTTACCGCCGCCGCGGCTGATGAACAGGCGCTGACGGAGGTGGCTGATGCTCCCTGCACCGTCGGGCTGTATGGTCGCTCGCAGGCGGCAAAAGCGCATCTGCTTGCCGCCCTGTGCGGCAGCGGCAATGGCCGCATGCATGTGCGTCCTGGCGAAAAGACGCTGGATTACTTCAGCCACATTAACCCTGGCCACGCCCTGACCAGCATGGCGCTGCGTTTTAGCCAGCGCGTGCCGTTTATGGATGAGGGCTTCCCGCTCTGCCTGCGCATTCTCAGCGAAGCGGAGCTGGTCCAGCTGTTTATCGCCCATGCGCATCAGCAGCTGGATGTGCGTACGGTTGATAAAGCGGTGATTGAGGATCGGGTCGCGAAATGGCGCGCGCTGCGCCAGCCTAACGCCGTGCCGGGAATTACCGCCGAGGAGATTGGCGCAATCGCCCGCTTCTGGCGTTCGGTCGTCCCCGCTGCGCAGCAGCAGATGGATGATGCGCTCTGGTATCAGTTCGCCGCCCTGCTGCCCTCCCTTGATCTGACTGCACGCGCCAGCGCCTGGTCGCTCCTGTGGGGGGAACAGCAAGAGTTAACCCAGCAGTGGTTTGCCCTTGCGCATACCCTGCACCAGACCGGTAATGCCACCGAAATCGCAGCACCACTGAGCATTCTGGTGGATACCTTCGCGCTGCCGACCGACGGTTTTTTAACCCCGGCGGTTGAGCAGGAAGAGGCGATCCAGGATGAAGTCGTAGTCCACCCGTGGGCCAATGAGCAGCTGCAAAATGCGGTCAGCATTCCGCTGGCGACGCTGGCGCTGATCACCCGCGAGCTGGTGCTGCCGGTGGAAAACAGCCTGTTACCGGGCGTCGATATTCTGGATATCCCCGCCCCCGGCCCGCGTGAAGGCCAGCCGCTGTGGCGCAGTAAATGCCGCTGGCTGCTGGAGAACTACCGCCAGCGCCTGCAACCGGATGTGTTGATGATCTGCAACGCCACGCTGGAACGCGCGGAAACTGCGACAATCGCACGCGCGCTGCTTAACTGGGTTAAAGAGACGCAGTCGGGCCAGGAGTCGGCGCTGCCGGGCCTGGTCTGGGCAATCACCCCGCAGGATGCCCGCTTTACGCTGGCGCAAAATCTGGATGAAACCGTCCAGCAACTGATTGGCAAACCGGGCCAGCACTGGGGCACATTGCAGGCGCTGGATGCCAGCAGTTTGCAGCGTCTGCTCGAGTGGCTGGCGCAAGCCACAGCGCCCGCCCTGCGCCAGCAGCGGCTGAAAGCGCTGAGCGAACGCCAGCAGCGCGCCCTGCGCGATCTGTTGCAGGCATGGGTGGTCAGCCCGGAACAGGATGCGGATGAGCAGCGTAAACGGGCGGAGTCCGTGGTACGCGAATTGCAGGTTCAGGCTTCACGCCACGGTGAACTGCTGGAAGGATTGATGCCGGATATGCAGCAGTTCGATACGCTCTGGAAGGTACAGCAGCCGCGTGAAGAGAAAGTGAGCGGCCTGTTTAACGAGTCGATCGATCTGTTTGCTGAATCGGCTGAGAACGCCGAGCCGCAGGCAATGGCGAAAGACGTCGGTCAGCAGGCGCACGCGCTGTGGGTTAACCACGTGCGCCAGTGGAGCCGCAACGATGACAATGCCGTGCGCCTGGGCGTCAGCCCGGCGACGCTGCGCCAGATGGCGGAGATTGTGATTATCAGCAGCTACCGCCTGCGCCTGCCGGAAACCCTGCAACAAATCATGCAGCGCGACACCGCCTGCGCAGCGCAGCTGCATGCGGCCATTGGCAACTTTGTTGCCTGGCTCGGCTATGCCGATCTTCCGCCGGAGAGCCGCCCGGCCAGCCGCGTGCAGAAAGGCAGCACCATTTTTGCTACCGCGGTGATTGAAGTGGGCGGCGAGCGGTTGACGCGTCTCGGCGATCAGCCGGTGCACGCCGCAACCCGCTACGTCTACGACTGGCTGGTCGCGCTCTACAACCGGGCGATTGAGAATATCGGCTACCGCCACCCGCTCGATGTCACCCCTGAGGCGCGCGCCGCGCTCAAAGCGCTGCTGCCTTAACCCACAACCCGGCGAACTCCGCCGGGTTTTTTATTCGTGCTGCGCGATAAACGATCCTATCGCCAGCGCCAGCGCCGCTGGCTGCTCCCACGACATCGAGTGACCGGCGTCGGCGATAATGCGCAGATCGATCCCCTGCTGGCGAACTTCATCGGCGTCGTTATCCGGCAGCGAGTGTGCGCCGAAAATCAGCGTCTTCGGGCGCGGCAGGTCGACAAACAGCTTCATCCAGCCGGGCGTGATGTCCTCAACCAGGCTTTTCGCTTCCCGCCACATCGCCCAGGGCGCAGTGCTCTGCAAACTGCCCGCCCACGGCGAGGTCTCCCGCGCCAGCATCGCCGCATAGCCGCAGGTGACAAAATCCCCTTCGTCCATGCTGGCCACCTCGCGGCTGAACTGCCCACCGCCGGGGTAAAAATTAGGCTCGGAAACGGCAAGTCCGTTAAGACGAGATTGAATAAGTGAGGCGACCTCAATGGCGATGCTGCCGCCCATGCTGTGACCGTAGAGCCAGAAGGCATCCAGTCCAAGGTGATCGAGCACTTCGACTACGACGTTTGCCTGATCGGTGGTGCGATAGGCGTAGCTGGCGGGTCGTTCACTGTAGCCGCTGCCGGGCAGATCGATAAGTACTGCGCGTCGTCCGGCGAGTGCCGGGTCGGTAATAATGCGTGGATATTCAAACGATGATGCGCAGCCCAGGCCGTGAATAAAGACCACCGGATCGCCTTCGCCCGGTAAGGCATGCCAGCGAACGCGGCACTGCGCGTGATGTGAATAGAGTTCGTCCATTTGCTCCCCCTCTTGCGTGATACTGGTATTTTATACAGCATTCCAGCGCAAGATTGCGAGCGATTTCAAAAGAGTGAAATGAGAAGTGCCACCGGGAAGCTGATCGGCCATGTTGCACCGACTAATAGCGCGCTCAACAAGCGCATGGTGCGCTTCTCTTTGGTGAGAAACCAGGTGACAAGCGCGCAAATCGTCGCCATTACCCCGTAAAAAATCAGCAGTTTTGTGTAGAGATCCATCCACCTTCTCCTGTCCATAGGCCAACGTGCACTCTCTATGCTGCTCCCTTTTTTGCCCGCATGCTGTCGGGGCGGTCACGCTTTGCTTTAGCGGTCAGGCAGAGATCAGAAAATGGAGAACAGCAGCGCCACCGGAAAGCTCATCGGCCAGGTGGAACCGACCAGAAAAGCGCTCAGCAGGCGGATGCGTTTACGATCGTGCGACAGAAACCAGGTGATAAAGGCGCAGATCAACGCCATGACACAATAGAACACCAACATTTTTTGGTATAAGGACATAACAAACATTAACCCAGAAGTAACAAAACGTGCGCAATATGCTCTTTTAATTGACCTTTATCAAGTTTAAATAGTTTCTCAAAAGAGGCTATATGTCGCTATTTTGATCTAACGGGCTGAATCTACTGATAAACGTCCGCCAGGAGTAATCCTTGATGGGGAGGATAAACGCAGCGTCAGCGGACGTCTCTTTTCTGGTTATTGTTGGCGCTCGCGCCACGCCCTGATCATCTCCTTCGTCACCTCATTAGCGTAACAAATGGGCGCATAGCCCCCTGCTTTGCTCCATGCGCTACGCCGCCCGCATGAACTGCCGTTCCGTGCGCGATTGAACGGACAGGCGCAGGTGCCCGGATACTCAGCGATCGACTCTTCAATAATCGCCTGTTTCACCTGCGCATCGCTTAGCGCCTGCCCTTTTGCCACTCCCTGCGGTGCCATCATCACGCTGCAAACCACAATAAAGCCTGCCAACCACGTCGCTATTTTCATTTTCGTATCCCGTGAAGGTATGAATCATAAAAATATTCTTATTATGCCTGTTGGATATTGATTAAAAACAACCCGACCCATCCATGAGCATTTCCACGTGAGATTTAACTTAAGTCTGATTATTAATAGCGAAAGCCAGTAATTTAGTACTGCTATATTTGGCGAGCCAGAATCTTCTCTGTTATTGTTTTTAACAGGCAAAGAAAAGGTGAAACAAGGTAAGTTTATGCAGAAATATGACGATCTGTGGCAAGCCATTGAAGTTCGGGTGCGTGAAAATAATGACATCACGCTTAACGATTGGACCACGGATAGCGTGCGGGGCCATGCTGCGAGGCAGCGCATCGCGCAAATTTTTATCCTCGAAGTCCTGCTGGCGCGCCATCGTGAAAAGTATGCCTGTAACTTTGTTCCCCTCGCCGGTGAGGAGGCGCTCTACCATTTAATCTTTAAACGCACCGGCTGGAAGCCATTTGAAGTGAAACAGCTCTCCTTTATCGACACGCTGTTTGTGCTGGCCGAGCTGTTCCGCGACGAAAACTTACCGACGGAAGTCCGCGCCGTGCTGCGCTCGCAGGGCATTAAAGATGAGGCGCTACCTACCTACGATTTTTCAGAGAAAGATTGGGCACCGCGCGAAAATGAAGCGTTTCTCCGCCGTTAAATTACGCGATAAAAAAGGGCTCAACTGAGCCCTTTTTTATTACTGTGCCACCACGCCACATTCCATTGTTAGCGCCAGCTGTGCGCGGGCAAAATAAAATTCCTCTCCTTCACACCAGTAACTTTCAATCGGCATTGCGCCATTTGATAGTGTTGAAGAGATAGTTGTGTCGCCGTCATCCACCGTCAGAAACTCGGCAGCACGCCCGGGAATCAGTACGACTACGATTTTACTCATTATGATTTAATTCCCCTGCCTGATTATTCAAAAAGCCAGCTATTATTACCGCTTTTTGTGACGGGGTAATGACATTATTTGTAAGTAATTTACTATCGTCCCTGGCGACGATAAATATTAATGTTTGATCATCACATGCCGCACCACCGTGTAATCCTCCAGGCCGTAAATCGACATATCTTTGCCGTAGCCCGAGTGTTTTTGCCCGCCGTGCGGCATTTCGCTGACCAGCATAAAGTGGGTATTGACCCAGGTGCAGCCATACTGTAACCGCGCGCTGATGCGGTGCGCGCGTCCGACATCTTTTGTCCATACCGATGAGGCGAGGCCGTAGTTGGAATCGTTGGCCCAGGCGAGCACCTGCGCTTCGTCATCAAACTCCGTAACGCTGACCACCGGGCCAAACACTTCGCGCTGCACGATGGCGTCTTCCTGCTTTGCCCCGGCCAGCAAGGTTGGCTGATAGTAATAACCCGCCCCCGGCTGCCTGTTGCCGCCGGTCACCACTTTGATATGCCCGAGCGCCTTTGCCTCTTCGACGGCGCGCGCCACGCGCTCAAGGTGCGCCTGCGAGCTGAGCGGCCCAAGCTCGGTGGACTCATCGTTCGGCTCGCCCATCTTCAGGCTCGCCACCGCTGCGCCCAGCTTCTCAACCAGCGCATCATAAATGCCCTTTTGCGCATAGATGCGGCAAGCAGCGGTGCAATCCTGCCCGGCATTATAGAAGCCAAAGGTGCGCACCCCTTCGACCACCGCGTCGAGATCGGCATCATCAAACACAATCACCGGCGCTTTGCCGCCGAGCTCCATATGGGTGCGTTTAATAGAGGAAGCGGTATGAGAAATGATGTGCTCACCGGTGGCAATCGATCCGGTCAGCGAAACCATGCGCACCTTGTGATGGCCGGTTAAGCGATCGCCAACGCTCTGCCCGCGGCCAAACAGCACATTCAGCACACCCGCCGGGAAGATGCCTTGCGCTAACTCCGCCAGCTTTAACAGGGTCAGCGGTGTAATTTCGGAGGGTTTGATGACTACGCAGTTTCCCGCTGCCAGCGCCGGGGCAAGTTTCCATGCCGCCATCATCAACGGATAGTTCCAGGGCGCAATAGAGGCCACCACGCCTAACGGATCGCGGCGAATCATTGAGGTGTGCCCCTCCAGATACTCGCCCGCCGCCAGCCCGTTCAGGCAGCGGGCGGCACCGGCGAAGAAGCGGAAAACATCCACCACCGCCGGAAGTTCATCATTTAATACGCAGTGCAACGGCTTGCCGCAGTTGAGAGACTCGAGGCGCGCAAACATCTCTGCGTTATCCTCAATCACCTGCGCCAGTTGCAGCAGCGCCTCGGCGCGCGCTTTTGGCGTAGTCTGCCCCCACTCGACAAAGGCCCGGTCTGCTGCCTCGACGGCCGCGTCGACCTGCGCATGTGACGCTTCGGCGATCGACAGCAGCACCTCGCCGGTGGCGGGATTGTAGACCGCCTGCTCTTCACCTTCGCCGTTAACCAGTTCGCCATTAATAAACAGTTGATGTTGCATTGCGTTCCCTCTGCCCGGTCAATAAGTCTGTTTACGGATTAGCCGCAAGGCCCCCACTCTATTAAAAATAGACGGCGCGCAGAGAGAACGGGTGGGCAGCCAGTGCCGATCTGTGTTGCTATTCACATTTCCTATGAATAGCGGTCAGCGCAGCGGCAAAAGGCTATTGCATCATCTGGCGTATCAGCTCGCCGAGGCGCATCGCCGCCCGCTCCTCTTTCTCGCCCCACGCCCAGGCGCAGTTAAAGCGAAAGAAGGAGATCCAGTTATCGGAAGTGGAAAACATCTTGCCCGGCGCGATGCTGATGTGGTGCGCCAGCGCCTGCTGGCTGAGCACGCCCGCATCCAGGCCGTTCGGCAACTCCAGCCATAAAAAATAGCCGCTCTCGTTACGGTAGATTTTCACCTCCGGCGGCAGATGGCGCAGCAGCGCCTGCCAGGCGAGATGCTTGCGCTCCGCCAGCTGGCGGCGTAAGCGGCGCAGGTGCGCGTCGTAGTGATGGGTGGAGAGATAATCAACCAGCGCCAGCTGTAGCGGCGAACTGGTGGATAACGTGCTCATTAATTGCAGTTGCTGAATGCGCCGCGCGTGACGCCCGGCCGCCACCCAGCCGACGCGAAACCCGGCGACAAGACATTTTGAAAAGGAGGAACAGTGCAGGGTCATATCCTGCTTGTCCCAGGCTTTGGCGGGCAGCGGCTGTTCACGGCCGTAATAGAGCTCGCTGTAGACATCATCTTCAATCAGCGTGACGTTGTGCGCGGTCAGCAACTCAACCAGCCGCGCCTTTTTCTCCGGGCTGAGAGTGAAGCCGAGCGGGTTCTGGCTATTGGTCATCAGCCAGCAGGCTTTTACCGGGTACTCGGTCAGTGCCTGCTCAAGGGCGTCGAGATCGATACCGGCTTTCACATCCGTCGGCACCGAGAGCGCTTTCAGCTTCAGCCGCTCCAGCGCCTGTAACGCGCCGTAAAAACAGGGGCTCTCAATGATGACCCAGTCGCCCGGTTCGGTGACGGCTTGCAAACTGAGGTTTAGCGCTTCGAGGGCACCGGCGGTAATCACAATCTCATCCGGCGATATATTCATTCCCTGGCGGGCGTAACGCCGGGCGATAGCATGGCGTAACTGGCTGTTGCCCGGCGGCAGGTTCTCAATCACGCTCATCGCCCCTGCACTCTTGCTTACCTTCGCCAGCGAGCGGTTAAGCTGCGGCATCGGAAAGAGTTTTGGATCGGGAAACGCGGAGCCAAACGGCAGCACCGAGGCATCGCAGCTCGCCTGCAATACATCAAATATATAGGTGTTGATATCAACCGCTTCGTCACGCATCACCTGTGGCGCAGGTGCGCGCGTCAACCCCGGCGTCGGTGCGACAAAATAGCCCGACTGCGGGCGCGCAATCACCCGCCCCTGGCTCTCGAGCAGCTGATACGCATGCCCGACGGTCATAAAACTCAGCCCGCTGCTCGCCACCTGTTCGCGCAGCGACGGCAGCTTTTCACCCGGACGCCAGACGCCAAGTTCAATTTGTTCAACGATTTGCTGCGCCAGGCGCTGATATTTTTTCATGGTTGTTCACGTGACCGAAGAGTACGTCATGATGGCACGCTAATAGCGATCCCGCTATATCAGTTTAGAAAAAGTGCGCAATGCGCCGAACTGTTATAGACAGTTACAACCATGACTTTCTGGTGAATATTTCCCGTTTCGCCTGGACTATCCCGCAACCTGCCGTACCCTTGTAAGGGACTGTTATATGTAAATTGCTGTCAACTGTTTCTGCAAGTCGGCGGGCGTAGTCATTAACATTGACGCCACACCATTGATTCTGAGGATGTGCATGTTTGGTTTAGATGCGTTTTACCTGGCGAGGATACAGTTCGCCTTCACCGTTTCGTTCCACATCATCTTTCCGGCGATAACCATTGGCCTTGCCAGTTATCTCGCGGTGCTGGAAGGTCTGTGGCTGAAAACCCGGAACCCGGACTGGAAAACCCTTTACCACTTCTGGTCGAAGATCTTTGCCGTTAACTTCGGCATGGGGGTAGTTTCTGGTCTAGTGATGGCCTATCAGTTCGGCACCAACTGGAGCGGATTTTCGCAATTTGCGGGCAGCATTACCGGCCCGCTGCTCACCTATGAGGTGTTAACCGCCTTCTTCCTCGAAGCTGGCTTCCTTGGCGTGATGCTGTTTGGCTGGAATAAAGTCGGCCCCGGGCTGCACTTTTTCTCCACCTGTATGGTGGCGCTCGGCACGCTGATGTCGACCTTCTGGATCCTCGCTTCCAATAGCTGGATGCATACCCCGCAGGGCTTTGCCATTGAGAATGGCCAGGTGATCCCGGTGGACTGGTTTAAGGTTGTCTTCAACCCCTCCTTCCCTTATCGCCTGTTCCATATGTCGATTGCCGCCTTCCTCAGCAGCGCGCTGTTTGTCGGTGCTTCTGCGGCCTGGCACCTGCTGCGCGGCAACAATACGCCGGCGATCCGCAAAATGTTCTCCATGGCGATGTGGATGGCGCTGGTTGTGGCACCCATTCAGGCGATGGTCGGCGATATGCACGGCCTGAATACGCTGGAGCATCAGCCAGCGAAGATTGCTGCCATTGAAGGCCACTGGGAGAACCCGCCGGGAGAAGCGACGCCGCTGCTGCTGTTCGGCCTGCCGGATATGGAGCAGGAGCGCACCCGCTACGCAGTGGAGATCCCGGCGCTCGGCAGCCTGATCCTGACCCACAGTCTCGATAAGCAGGTTCCGGCGCTGAAGGAGTTTCCCAAAGATGAGCGCCCCTACTCGCCGATCGTCTTCTGGTCGTTCCGCATCATGGTGGCGCTGGGCATGCTGATGATTGGTCTTGGCGTGATGGCGCTGTGGCTGCGTTATCGCAAGCGGCTGTATGAGTCGCGGCCTTTCCTGCACTTTGCGCTCTGGATGGGGCCTGCGGGGCTGATCGCTATTCTCGCCGGGTGGGTGACTACCGAGGTGGGTCGCCAGCCGTGGGTGGTTTACGGTCTGCTGCGCACCGCTGATGCGGTTTCCGGTCACGGCGATTTGCAGATGAGCCTCAGCCTGCTGGCCTTCTTTATCGTCTACTGCTCGGTGTTTGGCGTCGGCTATCTCTATATGGTGCGTTTGATCACCAAAGGGCCGCAGCCGCACGATGAAAACACCACGCAGGGCACTCCGGCACGTCCGCTTTCAGCGGCAGGTGAACGTCTTCCGGCTGATGAGGATAAATAATGGGTATCGATCTTCCGTTAATTTGGTTTGTCATTATCGTCTTCGCGACCCTGATGTATATCGTGATGGATGGTTTTGACCTGGGCATCGGCATCCTCTTCCCGGTGACGCGTGACGGCCACGATCGCGATGTGATGGTCAACAGCGTCGCGCCGGTGTGGGATGGGAACGAAACCTGGCTGGTGCTGGGCGGCGCGGGGCTGTTTGGCGCCTTTCCGCTGGCTTATGCGGTCATTACCGACGCGCTGACCATTCCGCTGACGCTGATGCTGATTGGTTTGATCTTCCGCGGTGTGGCCTTTGAGTTCCGCTTTAAAGCGACCGAAGCGCACCGTCCCTTCTGGGATAAAGCCTTCCTCTCCGGCTCGCTGCTGGCGACCTTCTCGCAGGGCGTGGTGGTTGGCGCGTTTATCAATGGCTTTAAAGTGACCGGCCGCACTTTCAGCGGCGGCGCGCTGGACTGGCTGACGCCGTTTAACCTCTTCTGCGGCCTTGGTCTGGTGATCGCTTATGCGTTGCTGGGTGCAAGCTGGCTGGTGATGAAGAGTGGCGAACCGTTGCAGGGCAAAATGCGCGCGGCGGCGAAAAAACTGCTGCTGGCGTTACTGGTGGTGATGGGCGTTATCAGCCTGTGGACGCCGCTCTCCCACGGCGCGATTGCCGATCGCTGGTTCAGCATGCCGAACCTGCTCTTCTTCTCGCCGGTGCCGCTGCTGGTGATTGCGCTTAGCATCTGGCTGTGGCGCTGCCTCGGCAATGAAGAGGTGCACAGACGCCCGTTCCTGCTGACGCTGGGGTTAATTTTCCTCGGCTTTAGCGGCCTTGGGATCAGTATCTGGCCCAACATTATCCCGCCGGATATCAGCTTCTGGCAGGCGGCGGCACCGCCGCAGAGCCAGGGCTTTATGCTGGTTGGCGCGCTGTTGATCATCCCTATCATTCTGGTTTACACCTTCTGGAGCTACTACGTGTTCCGCGGCAAAATCCAGCATGGCGAGGGGTATCACTGATGAAACAACCGCTATGGAAACGGCTGATGTGGCTGGTCGTCATCTGGGGCGGAAGCGTACTGGCGCTGGCTGCCGTCAGCATGGTGTTCCGGCTGTTGATGTCAGCCGCCGGGTTTAAATCCCATTAAGTACAAAGGCCGGAAACACGTTAATGTTTCCGGCCTTTTTTCTGGTTTTTTGCCGGATGGCGGCTCCGCCTTACCCGGCCTACGCGGATCGAGCGGTGTTGTAGGCCGGATAAGCGTAAGCGCCATCCGGCAAATCACCCCTACTTGTGCATCACCACGCTGCTTTCCACCGGAATACGCGGCATGCGCAGCGTCGCGGCGATATTGCTGGTGTCGGCGTAACCAAACGAGATACCAAACAGCAGGCGGTACTCATCCGACACGCCCAGCGCTTCACGCACCAGATCGGCATGAAAACCGAGCAGCGTCTGCGGAATACCGGCAAAGCCGCGGGCAGCTAAGGAGAGCAAAAAGGTCTGCCCGTACATGCCCATATCCGACGCCACGCGAACGTTATCGCCAAAGGTCGGCATAAACAGAAATGCCGCGTGCGGCGCATCGAAAAAGCGGTAGTTACGCAGGTAGTATTCACGGCGTTTCTCTTTGTCATCCCGCGCAATACCCAGCGCTTCGTAATAGAGCTTCGCCTGCTGCTGGCTGCGGTCAAAATAGTCGCCGTGGAAATCCTCATAGGCGAAGGTGAAATCCGGCGTCTGTTTGCCGGCAATATCGTTCTCGATCATCAACTGCGCAAGGCGATCTTTGGTTTCACCAGAGACAACATGCACATGCCAGGGTTGGGTGTTGCAGTTGGAGGGCGCGTATTGCGCGTCCTCCAGGACGGCGTGGATCTGCTCATCCGTCAACGGCGTGGGCAAAAAGGCGCGTACCGAGGTGCGCTGGCGGACGGTTTCATCGAAAGCTAAAACAGGCGTACTCATAAATAGTCTCCGTGCTGAGTGTCGGCGTATCTTAGCGATGAACTCCGTGCGTAAAAACAGTACAATGCGCCATGGACCTTTGCGGATTACGCACAGATGAAAAACCTCAGCCAGATTAGCGCCCGATCGATGCACCTCTTTCTTGCCATCGTACGCGAAGGCAATCTCTCGGAAGTCGCTCGCAACGAGGGGCTTGCCGCCTCGTCCTTATCGCGCGTGGTTCAGCAACTTGAGCAGGCGCTGGAAACCCAGTTGCTCTATCGCAACACCCGCGCGGTGATCGCCACCGATGCCGGGCATATTTATGCCCGAACCTTCCGCGCGATGTTGCAGCAGCTAAGCGATGCGCAGACGCAGGTCGGCGAGCGGCGCGGCGAACCGGGCGGCCGTATCCGCATCAATGCCCCCATCTCCTTTGGCCTGAACCATATCGGGCCACGCATCAGCGAACTGAGCGAGCGCTACGCCGCCTTGCAGATTGAACTCAATCTTAACGATGACTATATCGACCCCTTTGCCGACGGTACCGATCTGCTGGTGCGTATCGCCTCGCTGAAAAACTCGGAGCTGCATGGGCGGCTGATTGCAAAACAGACCTGCCACCTGGTGGCGACGCCCAACTATCTCCGCCGCTACGGCGCGCCCGCCTCGCCCGAAGATCTGCTGACACACCGCCTGCTGGCCTATCGCGGGAAAACCGGGTTGCAGCGCTGGCGCTTTCAGCGCGGTGAGCAGGATTTCGCCTTCTCGCCGCAGGCGAAAATTCTCTCGGATAATGCGGAGCTGCTGTTGCAGGCGGCGCGCAACGACGCGGGGATGCTACTTTTTCCGGACTGGCAGGTGGGCGAGTTGCTTAATCGCGGCGAGCTGGTTGCCCTGCTGCCGGAGTACACCGCCTCCTATTCGCCGGGCGAGCAGTCGCTGTGGATGCTCTACCCGGGCGGAAAATACCCGTCACTGAATACGCGCACGGTGATCGACTTTCTGCTGGCGAGTTTCGGATCGCCCCCCTACTGGCGCTACAACTCAGCGCCATAAACAAAACAGGGTGGCATTGCGCCACCCTGCGGGTTATCTGTTTTTCGGTAGGGTTTTCAGCAGATCGTCGGGGCTGATTGAGGCCACCACGCTGCCCGGCAGCGGCATCTTGAGGATGTGATTTTTCATCTTGCCGATCACGTGCATTTCACACGGGCGGCAATCGAAGCGCAGGGTTAACACCTCATCGCCGTGTACCAGTTGCATCGGCGTCGCGCGCCAGCTCTTGATATTGCCCTTCGCCTGTTTCGGGCAGAGGTTAAAGGCAAAGCGCAGGCAGTGTTTGGTGATCATCACCGGCACTTCGCCCTTCTCTTCGTGGGCTTCATACGCCGCGTCAATCAACTGCACGCCATAGCGGTGATAGAATTCACGCGCTTTATGGTTGTAGACGTTGGCGAGGAACGAGAGATGGGTTTCCGGGTAGACCGGCGCAGGCGTCGCCACCGCTTTACGGCTGCCGCGCTGATAGCTCGCCAGACGGGCCTCTTCCAGCATCTCCACCGTTTCGCGGCGCAGCTGGTTGAGCAGGCTGTTCGGCACAAACAGCGCCCCCGGCAGGTTGATGTCGACCTTCTGCGCGTAGTAACGGGTTTGCCCCAGCTTCGCCAGGCCATCCTTCAGGTTATCGAGCGCTTTTTCCGCATTATTGGCTTCATCAAACTGACCATCCAGCGTATGAGTCACGCTGACGCCATCTTCGCTGGTCAGCGTCAGCACCAGCTGCTCCTGCCAGCCGCCCAGCTCAATATCGACGCCAATGCGCCGCTCGCTGGAGGTTTTCAGCAACGCCTGCTGCCAGTTGTGATCGAGGTTGCGGTTGAGTGCATGGTGCGGACGCAGGGTTTTCAGCGCATCCGGCATCTCGTTCGGGAAGACGCGGTAGCGGTTTTCGGCGGTTTTCTCCGCGACGTTAACACGGAAACCAACCACTTCGCGCTTCACCAGCACGTTCAGCCCGTCGCCGTTGGCCAGCGGTTCGGTCACTTCCACGTCGAGATGATCTTTGCCCACTTTCCGCACTTCGCCCACCGGCAGGCCGACGAACTTCGGTGAGTCAAACGCGCCGATATCGATTTTGCGCGCGTTAACAAAGTAGTCGGTGCTGCCGCGATGGAAGGTTTTGTCCGTCGAGGGAATAAAGAAGTGCTCGGTGCGCCCGGCGGAAGCGCGCGCCAGCTCCGGGCGATCGTCGATAATCGCATCGAGCATCTGGCGATAGTGAGCCGTGATGTTTTTCACATAGCTCATATCTTTGTAACGCCCCTCAATTTTGAAGGAGCGCACGCCCGCGTCGATCAGCGCCGCCAGGTTAGCGGTCTGATCGTTATCTTTCATCGACAGCAGGTGCTTTTCATAGGCCACCACACGGCCCTGATCGTCTTTCAGAGTGTAAGGCAGGCGGCAGGCCTGCGAGCAGTCGCCACGGTTGGCGCTGCGGCCGGTTTGCGCGTGGGAGATATTGCACTGCCCGGAGTAGGCCACGCAGAGCGCACCGTGAATAAAGAACTCAATGGTCGCGTCCGTCGCCTGGTGAATGGCGCGGATCTGCTCAAGGTTCAGCTCGCGGGCCAGCACAATCTGGCTGAAGCCGACGTCGGAGAGGAATTTGGCTTTTTCAACGCTGCGGATATCGCACTGGGTGCTGGCATGCAGCTCAATCGGCGGGATATCCATCTCCAGCACGCCCATATCCTGCACAATCAGCGCATCAACACCGGCCTGGTAGAGATCGCCGATCAGTTTCTGCGCCGGTTCCAGTTCATCATCATGAAGAATGGTGTTGAGGGTGATAAACACCTTCGCGCCATAGCGATGGGCGAACGGCACCAGTTCGGCAATATCGCGCAGGCTGTTGCCGGCGTTATGGCGGGCGCCGAAGCCGGGGCCGCCAATATAGACTGCGTCCGCGCCGTGAAGGATCGCTTCACGGGCAATGGCGGTGTCGCGAGCCGGGCTGAGCAGTTCAAGATGATGAGGGTGCAGGCGCATACAATCGTCGTTATCCATTATGTGCAAAATGGCGGCTATTGTAGTCAGAACCGGGGCGTTACACCACCTGTCGTGCCGGGAATTTGCGCCAGGCGACAATGCTATGCCGAAATCGCTATTTCCCCCGGCGTCGCTGGCGCGTTAGTGTGGTGACAGGAACAGAAATCGTCACGGTGTGGATGTTATGGGGTATTAATCGTCGTCGTTTTTTGCCGCGGGTTCGCTCGCGGCTTTTTCTTTTGGATAGTGGATTAATGAGTGGAAATGCACGGTTTGCGCGGTGCTGTTGCGATAGGCATGCGCCCGATCCGCCGCGAAACGCACGCCGCTCCCCGCTTCCAGGGTTTGCCACTCGCCGTTAAGCTGCATATCCAGCACCCCATTGATGACCACCACATGTTCAATCACCCCTTTTTCGTGAGGCGTTGACTCACTCAGCGCGCCCGGCGCAAGGGTGATGGAGAAGAGATCGAAATGGAGCTGTTCATCCCACGGGAAAAGCGGCGTGATCACCATCGCCTGCCTGTCGGGATCGTAGGCCTGCGGCGTGTCGCTCTGCGGCGGCGCAATAAAGGTTGAGAACGGCACATTTAAGCCGGTGGCGATTTTCCACAGCGTCGCCACCGTCGGGCTCGACTCGTTACGTTCGATCTGCCCAAGCATCGCTTTAGACACGCCGGTCTCTTCTGCAAGTTTTGAGAGGCTCCAGCCCCGCGCCTGACGCAGCATTTTCAGGGTTTTTGCCAGATAATCCGCGATATTCATACCGCCTCCGGGAAATTAAAACGCAGCGAGTATAGCGCAGCGTTTCTATTTTAGAGAGCGAAACTAAAGCGAATGCAACTGCTCATAACGTTTGCGGTATTCGCGCGGGCCGACATGGTATTGCTGATGAAATAGACGCGAAAAATAGAGCGCATCGTCATAACCCACCACCTGGGCGATTTGCGAAATAGTCAGCTGCGTATGCTGTAATAGCATCGCCGCCCGGCTCATCCGCTGTTTCTCCCGCCAGCCCCAAATCGTCATGCCAATTTCCTGGCGAAAAAGATGCGCCAGCCTTGAGGTTGAAAGATAGGCTTTCGCCGCCAGTTCGCTAATCGTCAGTCTGGCCGCCAGATTCTCATCCAGATATTGGCAAATAGCGTTAATGCGCGGGTCGACCGAGGCGCGATTACTCGCCGGTTGCTGTTTGAAACAGTAAAGCAGTGCTTTTTCCAGGCTATTCATGGCGAGGATCTTATCCACGCGGTCTGGTGAGGAGTTAAGCCGAATCACCTCTTTTACCGCTGTTTTTAACTGCTCGACAAAAAGCAAATCGGCACTTTGCGTCAGGCCAATCTGATGCCAGTTACGATCCCATTTCAGCCAGTCAATCCAGTAAGGTCGTGGAATAAAATAGATCCACAAATGATCCCAGTAAGCGCTTTGCGTTTCACGGCCATAGTGATGCGGGCAGCCGGGTGGGAAAAGCAAAATATCGTTTTCCCGGCAGATAAACGTCTCGTTATTACGGTGAATTACCCCTGCGCCACGCAGGGTGATATTTAAAATATAGCCTTTCATTCCCTGCTGGCGGTTAATAAAAAAGTCCAGCTTATTGCCTTTGACGATAGGCGTATAACCCGCCACCAGATAGGCGTTAAAGGTAAAACTACGCATTAAAGGCGAGTAGATCAGCAATTCATCATCAACGTCATTCATGGGAAGTGTTTGCGGCCACATTATTGAGCGTCCTTACGCTAGCACAGGCAAAGAGGAAAAGCCGCAGCCGCCTGCGGCGAGTCATTTATTTGGCGAATACACCACGCGAGAGATCGGCCGCCACGCGGTCATAAAAACCATCCAGTTTATAAAACCAGATCAACACCATATTCAGCATGGCGAGGATAAACGGGAAGAAAATAAACAAGAACTCAATCATATCAAGCACATGTTTTGACTGCTGGACGTTGCCGCCGCTGACAAAACCAGCCGCACCGAGGATCCAGCCCACGCTCGCGCTGCCCAGCCCCATGCCGAGCGTCTGGCCTAACGTTCCGGCGCTGAATAAGATCCCCTCGATGCGCAGCCCGGTTTTCCACTCGCCGTAATCAATGGTGTCAGCAAGAAAGGCGAACATCGTGGCACCAATGCCGCAAAAACCGATGCTGCGCACCACGGTGGCGAGAATGACAAACAGCGAGCTGGTTTTATCAATCAACGGCAGTAAATAGGCGATGCTGCAAATGGTCAGCCCGAGCAGCGCTAAATTGCGTTTACCCAGCCGCTTGATGAGATAAGGAATAACCAATAGCGTGATCAGCCCCGGCAGATATTGCGCCACGCTAATCCACGACATCATTGAGACATCCTGCAAAATATAGCGCGAGTAGTAGACGCTGGTGGTTGAGAGCGCCGTTAAGCTGGTAAAGGTGATCAGCAGATAAAAGAAGATCATCAGCCAGTAGCGGTTTTTCAGCATCGAGGCGGCGACCACCCCCGCACGGATATTGTTGCGATTCTCCTTATTGACCGGTTTGATGCGCTCGCGCGTCCAGGCGGCGGTTAATAACAGGCACAACGCAGTAAAGAAACCAAAAATAGCGAACACAATTACCCATGAGGTATGGCTATTTCCGAAGGCGGCGACCAGCGGTAGCGTAAATGCGCCTACCGTCAGCGAACCGCAGGTTGATAAGCCTTTACGGAAGACGCTTAAAATACCGCGCTGATAGGTATCGCGGGTTATCAACGCCAGCAGCGAACCATAGGCAATATTGTTGGCGGTGAAAAAGATGTTCGCCAGTAAATAGGTGACGCAAACATAGATAATCTTGCCGCTATCGCTGATGCCGGGCACCGTTGCCATTAAAAATGCTGACAATCCAAACGGTACGGCGGTCCATAATACCCACGGCCGCGCTTTACCCAGCCGGGTATCGGTTTTATCGATGCGGATCCCGACAAAGACACAAATAACGCCATCGATAACGCGGGCGAAAAACATCAGTGAACCAACCAGCACCGCTGAAATACCGACCACGTCGGTATAAAAGTAGGCCAGGAAGGTCACCATCAGCGTATAGGTTAAATTCGTACCGTAATCGCCCAGGCCAAAGGCGAAACGCTCACGAAAACCGGGCGTGCTGGTTTCGCTTTGCTGCTCTTCAATCGTTAATGCACTCATTTTGTACTCTCCACGAGAATAATTTGCACATCCCAATCCTTGAGCGTTATTACCTCATTCTGCCTGAGGGTTTTTCCGCTAAACATCTCTCGCCCGGCAGGCTTAGTAAACGTGACGGCTTGCGGCTCACTACTGTAGTTGAAGTAGTAGAGGAGGATATTTTCATCTTTATCAAAGCCGCGCTTAATAATTACCGGGAAGGTTTCCGTCGGCATTGTGTCGTGTTGATAAAGCGTGTCGCGCAGAACATGGCGATAAACTTTTGCCAGTGCTGCGGGGGTGATATGGCAGCCAATATAGGTGGCGGTTCCCTGCCCGTACCGATTGTGTGTGATTGCCGCATAGTGTTGCCAGTAAGGATGGTCGTAACGCGCCAGCACCTCGGTGTTTTCATCAGGAGTGATTAACTCCATCCAGTCGCTGATTTGCGCCTCGTCGACAGAAAGATCGAGGCTTTCTGAATGCAATAAGGTGCGGTCAGGATCAACAAAGAGTTGATAGTGAGCGCCGATCGCTTCGCTGATAATTCCCGGCTGTACGCAGGTGCGCACTTTCATATGCTCGTCGGCAAAGGCGGATTTAAAGGAGAAAATGGCATGGCCGCCCTGTTCAATATAACGATTAATCTGCTGTAAGCGCTCGTCGCTAACGCTGTAGAGCAACGGGAAGATCAGCATTTCATAACGGAACAGGCGCGCATCGTCGACGGCGATAATATCCACTTCGATATTCATCTTATAGAGCGTGTCGTAATAGTCGCGGAACAGGTCGTTATATTGGTGCAGCGCATCGCGACTAAACTGATGTCCGTGGAAAGGGTGCCAGTCGATGGCGGTTAAACATTCGTTACTGATCACCAGCGCCACCCGGCTGCGGCGTGCGAAGCGCGTTACGGTTGCCGCGTGCTGGTTGAACTCCGCGCCGATCGTACAGGCCTCGTGATAGACCGGGTTGGGTTGCAGATCGTGGCTGAGCAACCCTTTCCAGTAGGTTTCGTAGGAGTTGTGAATGGAGTGCCAGTGCCAGTAACCCAGCAGCCTTGCGCCGCTGGCAACATGGCTCCAGGCTTGCAGGCGCAGCTGCCCCGGGAAAGGGGTCCACTCTTTAAAGGCCTGCGCCTGGGTTTCCAGCACAAAATAGGGCTGGTCTTTTGTCACCCGAGCAAGATCGCCGGTAAAGGCAATTTCCGCACCGGTGAGTTGAAACTGGCTCGGGTGATAAACATCCACGCCGGTAATATCCAGCACGCTGGCGGTTTTAAAATGGTCGACCTCGGCGCGAATACCATACGACCAGTTGCGCCAGTCAAAATCAAAGTTGTGGGTAATAAACTGCGCATCGCTTTTATAGCCTTTCACAATCTCAGCCTGCCAGCCGAGAAAACGCGTCACCAGCGAGCGCTGAAATTGTTTAAAGGCGCAGCCGAGGCTGGCATTAATCGTCCCTTCAATCGGCGGAAAATCTTCCCAGGCATCAATGCGGTTACTCCAGTAATCCAGCCCAAAGGCGTGATTCATCTCCTCTGTACTGTTGTTGAACTGCTTTTTAAGGTATTTCACGAACTCGATTTGCGCCCCGGTTGAGCAGGTGTCGTAATATTTCGTTTCGTTGTCGATTTGAAAGCCAATGACTGCCGGATGGTTCGCGGTTGCCGCTAATAAGGCGCGAATAATGCGCTCGGCGTACCATAAAAAAGCGGGATGGGTAATATCCATCTTTTGCCGGTGACCGTAGACATTTTTCCCGCTACTGGTGGTGGCCATCACATCCGGATATTTTTTTGCCAGCCATGCCGGTAAGGCATAGGTCGGTGTGCCGATAATCACGGCAATACCGTTTTTATGCATTTCATCCAGTACGGTAAGCACGGAACTGAAATCAAACTCCCCTTCCTGCGGCTCAAAGGTGCTCCAGGTGCTCTCGGCGATACGCACATAATTAATACCCGCCTCTTTCATCAATTTAATATCTTCGTGCAGGCGTTCCATCGGCAAATATTCGCGGTAATAGGCGGCACCAAACAGTAATTTATCCATCAGCTTCTCCTCATTGTTACCGGAAACATAACGCAGAAAATTCCGGGCCGGATGAAATTAGCTGCTAGCAACATTGAGAAATCTGCTATCGCCCTCAGGAGCGGAGATGGCTCACATTTTTACCTCTGGCGCATAGACAAAATGCCTGCCACTATCTTGTGCGCTATAGCGCACGGTGCTACTTTGTGCGGATGTTATAACGCACAAGGCACCCACATGCGCCCGGCCACACTCTCACTCTCCTCCTCTCTTCCCTTTAACACCCTACTGGCAGGATTTGTCGCTGTGCTGGTCGGTTATGCCAGCTCCGCAGCCATCATCTGGCAGGCGGCATCTGTTGCGGGAGCAACGCCTGCGCAGATCGCTGGCTGGATGACCGCCCTCGGCGTGGCGATGGGTATCAGTACGCTGGTGCTAAGCGTCTGGTATCGCATGCCGGTGTTAACCGCCTGGTCGACGCCGGGCGCGGCGCTGCTGGCGACCAGTTTGCAGGGCGTTTCACTTAATGAGGCGGTCGGCATCTTTATCTTCGCCAATGGGCTAATTGTGCTGTGCGGCGTGACTGGCCTGTTTGCCCGCCTGATGAAGATTATTCCGCCGACGCTTGCCGCCGCGATGCTGGCGGGGATCCTGCTGCGTTTTGGTTTGCAGGCGTTCTCGCACCTTCAGGGGGATATTGTGCTCGGCGGATCGATGCTGCTGGCATGGCTTATCGCCAAAGCCCTTGCGCCGCGCTACGCGATTGTCGCCACGCTGCTGATTGGCGCGCTGGTCGCCTGGCTGAGCGGGAACGTGACGCCGCAAGCCATTAGTCTCGCCCCCGTTGCGCCGCAGTTTACCGCACCTGTCTTTCACTGGGCGTCGCTGGTCAGCATTGGCCTGCCCTTTTTTCTGGTTACCATGGCGTCGCAGAATGCGCCCGGTTTCGCCACCATGCAGGCAGCAGGTTTCAAGCTTGCGGTGTCGCCGTTAATGATCTTTATTGGCGCGTTGGCGCTGCTGCTCTCGCCGTTTGGCGTCTTTTCGGTGTCGATTGCCGCCATTACTGCCGCGATCTGTCAAAGCCCGGATGCGCACCCGGATGCCAGCAAGCGCTGGTTAGCCGCTGCCGCTGCCGGGGTGTTCTATCTGCTGGCCGGGCTGTTTGGCGGCTCGATTACCGCGCTGCTGGCGGCATTGCCCGCAAGCTGGTTGCAGATGCTGGCGGGCCTTGCGCTGCTCGGCACCATTAGCGGCAGCCTGCACCAGGCGCTGAACGCCCCGCGCGAACGCGATGCGGCAATTGTCACCTTTTTGGTTACCGCCAGCGGCATTACGCTGCTCGGGCTGGGATCGGCCTTCTGGGGGCTGGTTCTCGGCGGTCTATGCTATTTCACCTTCAGCCGTGCACCTAAAGCCTGAGCAATGAAACAGGTGACTTTTTAATCGCTCCTGATCATAATTCGTACAGAGGCATTCCGTTAAGTTATGAGATGACCTCGCCCTACAGCGGATCTGTAATGAATTAATGAAAGGAGTCTTGCGGTGAAAATTGCCACCTTGTTTTTTATGCTCTCGCTTGCGACCCCACTTCCCTCGTCGCTTGCCGATACTCTCTCTGATTATCGTCAGTCACTTGCGTCTCAGCCGGTCAATTATGTGCGGATGGATACCCGCGAACTGCCCGGCGTAAAGGTGCAGCGCTATGTGCTCCATTCGCAAAACTGGTCACCGCAAGATGCGGTACGCCCGATACGCTGGGAGCACCAGGTGGATATCTATCTTCCTGATGCCGCCAAACCGACCGTTGCGCTGATGGTAGTGAATAACGATGCCGGTAAAGCGACCAGTTTCAATGAAGCGTCGCTGGCACGCATTGCGCTTGCCACCCACACCGTGGTGGTCTCGGTCAGCAATGTGCCGAATCAGCCGCTGCACTATCAGGGCAATTCAACGCCGCTGACGGAAGATGACAGCGTTGCCTACAGCTGGAAACGCTTTCTTAAGAATGGCGATGCGCCGCTACAGATCCCGATGTCAGCGTCGGTCTCTCAGGCATTCCGGCTGGTGAAAAGGGAGCTTTCGCAACAGAAAATCGCCAGGTTTATCGTCACCGGCGCGTCAAAGCGCGGCTGGGCCGCCTGGCTTGCAGCGATATCCGACCCGGATGTGGTCGCCGTGGTGCCGTTTGCCGTCGATCTGCTTAACACCCGCGCCGCGCTGGATCATATGTATCGCTCCTATGGCAACAACTGGCCTGTCGCGTTTTATCCCTACTATCGTCAGCAAATCGATCAACAGATCGACACCGACAATTTCGCCCGGCTGATACGCGTGCTGGATCCGCTGGCCTATTTGCGCAGCAAAGCGGGCGAGCGGCTGAAAATTAAGAAGTACGTGATTAATGCCAGCGGAGATGACTTCTACACGCCGGACAACAGCCGCTTCTACTACCCGCGCTTACCCGGCGAGAAGTCGCTTAGAGTGGTGGCGAACGCATCCCATGAGGCGGTTCTTTCGGTCGCCGAGCCATCGCTGATTGCCTTCGTTAACCGTTTCCAGGCGCGTAAATCCCTGCCCGCCATTGCCGAGCGCCGCCAGGGTTCAGATAAGCTGGTACTCCATTTCTCCGGGCAGCCGGAAAAAGTGGTCGTCTGGCGCGCGAACAACCCGCTGGCACGGGATTTCCGTTATGCCTGCGGCATCAGATATGAAGCCTCCCCGCCGCCCGCGATGTCAGGCACTACCCTCAGCGTAGCGCTGACGCCACCGGAAAATGGGTGGCAGGCAACATTTGTGGAAGCGACCTTCAGCGATGGATTTGTGGCGACAAGCCAGGTCTATATCACGCCAGATGGCATCTACCCGGATACTGCGCCGTCTGCGCAAGGCGGAGCCTGCCGCACGCTGCCGGGACGCGGGTTAACGCCCGCAGCGCAGGAGGCTAATTAACGCTTTTGCGTCGCGCGAAGCTGCGAGGGCGTGATGCCCTTCGCCGCTTTAAAGCGGTTGCTGAAGTGGCTGGCAGAGTTGAAACCGCAGGCCAGCGCGATATCAGTTAGCGACTGATTGCTGCTCAGCAGCAGCGCCTTCGCGCGGGCCATGCGGCGCTGCATCACAAACTGGTGCGGCGCCACGCCCATCGACTGGCGAAACATCCGCGCGAAGTGGTACTCGCTGAGCGAAACCTGTGCCGCAAGATCGCAGAGCAGCAGCGGCTCGCCAAGGTGCGACTCGATATACTCCAGCACATTGCGCAGCGCGACGGGCGCCAGGCCGCCGGTGACCGTCGGCAACTGCCACTGCACATTGCTGTAGTGCTGAACCAGGTGCGTCAGCAATAGCGTCGAGGCGGTGCTGAGCGTCAGCTGGTTGGCGTTTTGCTGCCAGTCGCAGCCGAGCAGAAACTGGCGGTAGAGCGCGGTGATGCGCGCATCCTGGGAGAAGGTCTTTTCATCGAGGGTGAAGGTTGCCGGGCTGCGATCCCACACTTTCTCCCCCACCTCGCGCAGATGCTCATCGGTGCAGTAAAGGTGCACAAAGGCGAGATTGTCGCGAATATCCCACACCGACTCGCTCTCTTTTGGCATCAAACAGAAGCGATCCGGCCCGCCGCCGTTTTTCCAGCCGGAGGCGGTTTTGTGGTAGCTCTCATAGCCGTCGGCAATATAAAGACTGAGGGTGTGGTGGTTGCAATACTGGGTGATGTTATCGCGCTTGTTGGACCATGCTGCCAGCTGAATCCCGTCGTGCAGCGCCACCGAGTTATGCAGCACGGCGTTGTGTTTGCGCAGGTTTTCAAAGGCGTCATAGCTATCAGTCATTCGCGGCACTTATCGTTTCTCCACCAGAACCCCAGTCTATGAAGAGCGAATCGCAGAAGCCAGCGTTGTGTAAAGAAAAGCGCAAGAATATGCAAGTCGCCCGCAAGCGGGTGCAAGCAAGGCTTGCCGTGCCTGACGACAATGGGCGTTCATGAAAGCGAACGGGAAGCGATATGAACGCATTACTTTATAGTCTGGTGGTGGTGATTTGGGGCACAACGTGGATTGCCATATTTTTGCAGCAGGGGCCGGTTGCGGCACCGGTGTCGATCTTCTGGCGCTTTGCGCTGGCGACCACGGTGATGATGCTGGTGCTGCTGGCGCGGGGCAAACTGCGTGCGCTGTCGCGGCGCGATCACCTCTTCTGCCTGTTGCAGGGCGCGTGCGTCTTTGGTTTCAACTTCTGGTGCTTTTATACCGCCGCGGCGTGGATTAACACCGGGCTGGAGTCGGTGATCTTTTCGATGGCGGTACTGTTTAACGCCGTCAACAGCTTCCTCTTCTTCGGCCAGAGACCGCCCGCGCGCTTTTTTGCCGCCGCGCTGATGGGGCTGGGCGGGATCGTCACCCTCTTCTGGCAGGATCTGGTGGCCAGCGGCTGGAGCAGCAGCGTGTTACTGGGCATTGCGCTGTCGGCGCTCGGCACGCTCGGCTTCTCGTTTGGTAATATGATCAGCCTGCGCCATCAACGTAAGGGGCTTGAGATCGCCACCACAAATAGCTGGGCGATGCTCTACGGTACGCTGATTATGGGGGCGGTTGCGCTGCTGCGCGGCGAGGATTTTACGCCGTTGTGGAGCGTCAGCTATCTTGGCGCGCTGGTCTATCTTGCCCTGTTTGGCTCGGTGATTGGCTTCGGTGCCTACTTTACGCTGGTTGGCCGCATCGGCCCCGGCAAAGCGGCATACAGCACCCTGCTCTTTCCCCTGGTGGCGCTGACCGTTTCAACCTTTTATGAAGGCTACCAGTGGCATGCGCAGGGCGTGCTGGGGCTGGGGCTGATCCTGACGGGCAACCTGGTGATGTTTACCCGCCCGGAGACGTGGTTCGTGCGGCGCAAACCGTCACTCTGTTAAGCGAATGCCGCCTGCGGAACAGGCGGCAAAACGTTTACTTTTTCAGATCCACCTGCCAGAAGAGGTGTTTACCAAACGGGTCGACCTCATAGCCCTGCACCTCTTTGCGCACCGGCTCGAAAATCGTCGAGTGAGCAATCATCACCGCCGGCATCTGGTCGTGCATCATCTGCTGCGCCTGTTTGTAGAGCGCGACGCGTTTGTCGTGATCGGTGGTCGCCTTCGCTTCAGCAATCAGCTGATCGAAGGGTTTGTAGCACCACTTCGCCGAGTTAGATCCGCCGTTAGCGGCAGTGCAGGTAAAGAGCGGGCCGAAGAAGTTATCCGGGTCGCCGGTGGCGGTGGTCCAGCCCATTAACGCCGCCTGGTGTTCGCCGCCCTTCACCCGTTTCAGATATTCGCCCCATTCGTAGGTCACCACTTTCGCCTGCACGCCGACTTTTGCCCAGTCCGCCTGGATCATCTCCGCCATGCGTTTGGCGTTCGGGTTATAGGGGCGCTGAACCGGCATCGCCCAGAGATCGATGGTGGTGCCCGGCGGCAGCCCGGCCTCTTTCAGCAGCGCCTTCGCTTTTTCCGGATCGTAGTCGTAATCTTTCAGCTCGCTGTCCGCGCTCCAGACGCCCGGCGGCAGCAGATTTTTCGCCGCCGTGCCGGTGCCCTGGAAGACCGCTTTGATGATCGCCGGTTTGTTAATTGCCATCGCCAGCGCCTGGCGCACTTTGACATTATCGAGTGGCGCTTTTTGCGTGTTGAAGGCAAGGAAACCGGTGTTGAGCCCCGCTTTGCTCATCAGCGTAATATCTTTGTTCTCTTTCAGGCGCGGCAGATCGGCCGGGTTCGGGAACGGCATCACCTGGCACTCATTTTTCTCCAGCTTCGCCATGCGCACCGAGGCATCCGGCGTGATGCTGAACACCAGCCTGTCGATTTTTGATCGCCCTTGCCAGTAGTCATCGAAAGCGGTGAAGAGAATGCGGGAATCTTTCTGGTACTGCGCCAGGCGGAACGGCCCGGTGCCGACCGGATCGCTGTCGACGCGCTGCGGCGTACCGGCTTTTAACATCGCATCGGCATACTCGGCGGAGAGGATCGAGGCGAAGTACCACGCCAGATCGGCGACAAACGGCGCTTCGGGGTGCGCCAGCGTAAAGCGAACCGTATGATCGTCGACTTTATCAATGGCGGTAATCAGTGAGCCAAACTCGAGGCTTTCAAAGTTGGAGTAGGTGCCGTTAGAGACGTTGTGATAGGGGTTTTTCGCATCTTTTTGCCGCATAAACGAGAAAATCACATCATCAGCATTAAAGTCCCGCGTCGGCTTAAAGTATTTATTGCTCTGAAACTTCACATTTTTTCGCAAATGAAAGGTGTAGACCTTGCCATCTTCGCTGACCTCCCAGCGCTCGGCCAGGCTCGGCTGTAACTCGGTGGTACCGGCTTTGAAATCGACCAGCCGGTTATAGACCGGAACCGCGCTGGCATCCACGCTGGTGCCGGAGGTGTAAAGCTGTGGGTTAAAGTTTTCCGGTGAGCCTTCAGAGCAATAAACCAGTGTTTTCGCCGCCACAGAAGAAGTGACTATCAACGTGGTCAACGCCAGAGCAAGTGTTGTCGGTTTGCTAATCATAGTGTTTCCTGTTGTTTTATTTTTAATGCTTGTTGTTTGCCTGCTCATAAATAACATTAAAGTGAAATTGCAAACACCTGATAATACGAATAAAGAAGGAATCACTATGCCCTCGCCGCTAGCCAGTCAATTAACGCAGCGCTTCTTTCGCTACCTGAGTATCACCAGTCAAAGCGACGCAAATGCCACCACCCTTCCCACTACGCCCGGCCAGTTTGATATGGCCCGCGAGTTGGCCAACGAGTTGAAATCCCTCGGTCTTGAGGAGATTGTTATCGACGATTGCGCCACCGTTACCGCCGTGAAAAAAGGTAACGTTGAAGGCGCGCCGCGCATCGGTTTTATCACCCATATCGACACCGTTGATGTCGGTTTATCGCCGCATATTCATCCGCAGATCTTGCGTTTTGAGGGAGAAGATCTCTGCCTCAATGCCAAAGAAGATATCTGGCTGCGCGTGCAGGAGCACCCGGAGATCCTCGCCTATCCCGGGGAGGAGATTATTTTCAGCGACGGCACCAGCGTGCTCGGCGCGGATAACAAAGCCGCAGTAACGGTGGTGATGACGCTGCTGGAGAACCTGACACCAGAGCAACGCCACGGCGATATTGTGGTGGCCTTTGTTCCCGATGAAGAGGTTGGATTGCGCGGCGCGAAAGCGCTGGATCTGGCGCGTTTCGACGTCGATTTCGCGTGGACTATCGACTGCTGCGAGCTGGGTGAGATTGTTTACGAGAACTTCAATGCCGCCAGCGCGCAGATCGATTTTACCGGCGTGACTGCGCACCCAATGTCGGCCAAAGGCGTGCTGGTTAACCCGCTGCTAATGGCGATGGATTACATCAGCCATTTCGACCGCCAGCAGACGCCGGAAAATACCGAAGGCCGCGAAGGCTATATCTGGTTTAACGGCATGGAAGCCGTTCAGGGACATGCCAGCCTGAGCGCCAGCATTCGTGATTTCGATAAAGAGAGTTTCGCCCGCCGTAAAGCGCAGATTGGCGAGGTAGCTGAGATGATTGGCGCGCAATACCCGACGGCAAAAGTCGAGTACCGCGTCAGCGATATCTACAGCAATATCAGCAACGCGATTGGTGAGGACCGCCGCGCCATCGACCTGATGTTCGAAGCGATGGAAACGCTCGGCATTACGCCGAAACCGACGCCGATGCGCGGCGGTACAGACGGTGCGGCGCTCTCGGCTAAGGGTTTGTTAACGCCAAACTTCTTTACTGGCGCGCACAACTTCCACTCGCGCTTTGAGTTTTTACCCCTGCGCGCGTTTGAAGCCTCCTACAACGTGGCGTTGCAGCTCTGCCTGCTGGCGGCCCGTTAAGATAATGCAGCCCGGCAATGGGCTGCTTTTTTTATCACGTAGGTTTATGCGCCAGCAGCGTGGCGAAGCGCAGTTTGATGCGGTTGCCCTGCTCATCGGTGCGGTGCAGTTCCCCCACCTCTTCGTTATATTTCAGCAACTCCCAGCCCGCGTAGTAGTTGCGCAGTTCACCCTCTTTGAAGGCAAACGGAAAGCCGACATTGCACGGGTAATCGGCGGTATCCATCGCCGCGACAATCAGGTTATGACCGCCCGGTTTGGTGCAGCGCTGCATGTTAGCAATCAGCCCCGGAATGGTTTTCGCTTCGAGGAACATCATCACCACGGTGGAGAGAATGAAGTCATATTCGCCGTCGAAAGTGAGGTTGTTTAAATCGACGCTGTCGATATGCAGGTTATTCAGCCCTTCCGCTTCACGGATGCGCTGGAGATTGCTCAGGCTGTTGGGGTTTTTATCCCAGGCCGTGACATCAAAACCTTTATTTGCCAGGTAGAGGCTGTTGCGACCGTTACCGCAGCCGAGATCGAGCACCTTGCCTGGCGTGATGTAATTCATCGCGTTCAGCACTTCCGAGTGCGTCGGGGTCATCCCATATTTTTCAGTAAAGTAGTTCTCATCACGCATGGTCATTATTCACAGCCTTTAATTGGTATTTTGCATGCATTTTATGAATTTCACCCGTTGATAGCCAGCGCCCAAATATTTGCTACGGTTAAGTGATGACACCCGGAGAAGATAAGCATGAGCAAATACCGCCTCAGTGATGAGACGCGCCTCTTCAGTTATCAGTTGGGCGGCGAGAAAAAGAGCGTTGCGCTGCGCCAGATTATCGCCCTGCGCGATTTTAATGATGTCACCGCCGGCAGCGCGGGCGGCTGGGTTGATGATGAGCAGGTGCTCGATCAGGAGGCAAACTGCTGGATCTACGATGAAAACAGCATGGTGTTTGATGGTTGCCGTATCCGGGGCAACGCGCGCATTACGGGATCGTGCGTCATCTGCCTGAATGTCGAGATCGGCGATAACGCCTGGGTAGATGGCTGCGAGCTAAGCCACGGCGCGATTTTACGTGACAACGTCACGGTGCAATCCTCTACCGTGCGCGGCGTCTGCCAGTTGCGCGGTGAGGCACGCATTCTTAGCGGTTGCGATATCATCGCTGCGCGCGGATTAACTCAGGAGCGCGAACAGGTGCTGCAAATTTACGATCGCGCGACGGTCAGCCATTCGCGTGTGGTTCACCAGGCGCAAATCTATGGCGATGCCATCGTCAATTACGCCTTTATTGAGCACCGCGCCGAGGTGTTTGATTTTGCCCTCCTCGACGGCAATGAGATTAACGATGTCTGGGTGTGCGACTGCGCGAAAGTCTATGGGCACGCCCGGGTGATTGCCGGACGCCAGGAGGATGAGATCCCCACCCTTCGTTACAGCGCTCAGGTGGCGGAAAATGCCCGCGTCGAGGGCAACTGTGTACTGAAACATCACGTATTAGTTGGCGGCCATGCGCAGCTGCGCGGCGGGCCACTACAGCTCGATGAAAAGGTGGTGATTCAGGGCAACGCGCGCATCGAAGGGAATGTGCTTATCGCGCATGAGGTGGAGATCGCCGACAATGCTGTGATTATTGCCACAGAAGATGACAGCCTGCTGCTGCGCGGCCCGAAAGTAGTTAACGGCGATCAACACATCACCCGCACCCCGCTGGTCGGCTCACTCTGACAAGCACCCATAAATTTATTTTCATCCGCCGGGAATAAAGCGCCGCGCCCTTCGTCTTATCTGCTCACTATGAGCAGGATGAGCGAATGATGAACAACACTCCTTTAACCTCCACGCAGCTAACGGTGCGCCTTGCGCTGATTGGCCTGGTGCCACTTCTGGTTATGCTGCTGTTTCTTTGGGGCGGCGGCTGGCTGACGCCCGAACGGCTCACTTCGGACAAACTCGTTAATGCGTTACAGCAGTCCGGTGGCGAGCACCCCGGCTTTCGCCGCAACCATGCCAAAGGGATCTGCGTCAGCGGCGAGTTTATCTCCAGCGGCAAGGCAAGCGTGATCTCTCGCGCCGCGCTGTTTGCGCCGGGAACTACGCCGGTGATTGGCCGTTTTGCCATTGCGGGCGGCAACCCCGCTGCGCCAGATTACGCCGTGCCGGTGCGCAGCCTGGCGCTGGCCTTTGAACTCCCGGACGGCGAGCAGTGGCGCACCGGCATGAACGCGATGCCCTTTTTCCCGGTACGTGGCGTCGACGGTTTTTATGATATGCAGCTGGCAACGCGCCCCGATCCGGCCACCGGCAAACCGGACCCGGCAAAGGTAAAAGCGTTTCTTGAGAAGCACCCGGAAGCCGCGCCTTTTTTCGCGTGGGCAAAAGCGAACGTGCCCTCCGGCAGTTGGGCCAGCGACCGCTTTAACAGCCTCAATGCCTTTCGCATGATCGATAAAACAGGCAACGAGAAACTGGTGCGCTGGAGCATGGTGCCGCAGACGCCTTATCAACCCATCAGCGCAGAGCAGAAGCAGGATAAAAACTTTTTACAGCGCGATCTGCACCAGCGCCTCGATCAGGCACCGCTGAAGTGGGAGATGGTGATCACCGTCGCCAGCGCGCAGGATGACGGCAGCGATGCCTCGCGGGCCTGGCCTGCCGGGCGGCAAACCATCAATGCCGGTACGCTGGTGCTGAACCGCGCCGTTGAGCAGGCGCAGGGTGACTGCAATGACATCAATTACGATCCGCTGATCCTGCCGGACGGTATCGCCGCCTCGAACGACCCGCTGCTGAATGCCCGTTCATCCGCGTATGCCAAATCCTACAACCTTCGCACCCGCGAACAAGCCGGAGCCCACTGATGAAACAGGTCGCTTATTTCCACCCGCTGCTGCGCGCGGTTCACTGGCTGATGGCCGCCGCCATTATTGCGATGCTGTTTATCGGCGTCGTGATGGTCTCCACGGTCTCCTCGCTGCACAGCCTGCTGCTGACGATCCATAAACCGCTGGGTTTGATGATCCTTGTGCTGGCGCTGGTGCGTTTGTGGTTACGCTTCTATACCGCCACGCCACCGTTGCCTGCCTCGCTGCCGGTCTGGCAACGCGCGATGGCGCATCTTTCGCACTGGGCGCTGTATGCGATGATGCTGGCGCAACCGCTGATCGGCTGGGCGATGCTTTCGGCGGCCGGTTATCCGGTGACGCTCGGCGGCGGATTTGTGCTGCCACCGATAGTTCCGGTGAATAATGACTGGTATGCGCTGCTGCGTCCGTTGCATTCTGTGGTAGCGCTGGCGCTGTTTGTCACCGTAATGGCACACCTCGCCGCCGCGCTGCTGCATGCGCTGGTGCTGCGCGATGGGGTGTTTGAGAGCATGTCGGGAAGCCGCAGACGATGAACGATGATGAAATCCGCGAGGTGATGCCGCATCTCTACCGCTTTGCTTTGTGGCTGGCGCGTAACCCGCACACCGCAGAAGACCTGGTGCAAAGCTGTCTGGCTAAAGCCCTGACGCGGCAGCGTGATAGCGGGCAGAGCCTGCGCGCCTGGCTCTTCACCATTCTCTATCGTCAGTTTGTCGATGGTGAACGGCGGCGCAAACGCTACCTGAAAGTGCTCACCTTTTTCACCGGCGAAGAACCTGGCGGGCTTACCACCGAGTCGCTGGCTATTGCCGATGATACGCTTGCCCTCTTTGCCACGCTGCCGACGGAGTATCGCGCCGTGCTGCTGCTGGTGAGCGTTGAAGGGCTGAGTTATAAAGAGGTGGCGCAAACCCTCGACATTCCGCCCGGCACGGTGATGTCACGCCTGTCACGGGCGCGCAAAATGCTGCATGAAAAACTGGAAGGCCAGCCAACGCCGTTAGCGTTAAGGAGATTGAAATGACGTTGCCACCGGATGAACACGATCTGCACGCCTGGCTTGATGGCGAGACCGATGAGGCGACCTCAGCACGCATCGAACATTACCTGGCGCAGAACCCGCAGGCCGCCCGCCAGGTTGCAGGCTGGCGGCAGGATGCGCAGCGCCTGCGGCAGGCAATGGATCGCCATACTGTTTCGCTTGAGATGCCGGAACCCCGCGCGCTGCGCCGCCAGCAGCGTCAGTTGCGGCAGTGGAAGCTGGCAACGGCCTTCGCGCTGGTGATGGCGCTCGGCATCGGTGGTTTTACCGGCTGGCAACTGAAAGAGTCTCAGATGGTGCTGGCCCACGCGCCGATGGAGGACGCGGTGCAGGCCTACAAATTGTTTGATAATACCGCTATCACCCCGATGGATGTGGCGACGACGCAGCAAACGGAGCTTACCCACTGGGTCGGGCGCTACTTTATTAACGGCAATCAGCCGCCAAATCTGGAGCAGTATGGCTTTACGCTGGTCGGCGCACGGCTTGTTGCCACGGCGCAGGGCCCGGCGGCGCTGATTATGTATCAGGATCCGCGCGGCACGCGGGTTGGCTGGTATATCCGCCCCTTAAGCCCGGGGAAATTACCCCACGGTGAGCGCAAGGCTGAGGATGTGATGACGCAGTACTGGAGCGATGACCATTACAACTATGCGCTGGTCACGCCGCTGAACGCCCCGGCGGTAAACGGGCTGCGAAAAGCGGTTTCGCAGGCAAACAGCTAAGGCTTATTCATCATTGAGCGTGACGATTTTGCCCCAGATATTCTGATCGTCGAAGCGGCCGTTGAGAAATTCGGCCTCTTTCTGGCACCCTTCGAGGGTAAAGCCGTTACGCTCTGCGACGTGGTTACTGGCCTCGTTAGCAACCCGGCATTTGATGACAAAGCGGCGGATATCGCCGCGTTCGGCGTAAAAGCGCATCATCGCCTGCATCGCGCGGGACAAAATCCCCTGCCCCTGCGCCGCTTCATCCAGCCAGTAGCCGATGTAGGCCGCTTTGTTGGTCGGCTCGATGGCATTGAGGGAGAGAACGCCGACCAGCAGGTGATCGCGCAGGATCAGGAACATCTTCGCGTAGCCGCGCTGATGTAACAGCCGGTTGCTCTGGGCGGTTTTACGGGTGGTTTCAATGGATGTGACATACTGCGGCCAGTCGAGATAGCGCTGTAAGCTGTCGCGGTTTTTGACAATTAACTGGTGCAGATCGTGAACAAAGCACTCATCAATCATCTCAAGCGTGATGTGATCGTCAACCTTAATCACCGCATCCGGGCAAGTCGGTTCCTCTAACATCGTTCCTCCTTAAAAACATCGCCCCCATTCGGGGGCGATTAAAAAGCTTAGCGCATGATGCGGTCGTCTACGTAGTTCCGCTTCTCCGGCGCGGGCGGGAAGTATTGATAGAGCCAGGTTTCACTGATCGCCTCCCCCTGGCAGCGCAGGAACATGCGCATCTCAACCGGGTCGGTTGACGCATTGGTTGGATACCAGTCGAACTGGATGCGATAACCGTCAAACGGCTCGACGTAGAGGATCTCTACCTGTTTTGCTTCCCCGTTTGAGAGCGTAATCACCGGCTCAATCCCTTTCGGCGCGGCGGCTTTCAGATCGCCGCCGACAAAATCGATGGCGAAACGACGCGCCCACTTCTCCGGATAGTGCTCGCCCGGTGCCCAGCCTTCCGGGAAGCCGCCCATGCCGGTTCGCGTTGCATAGACGTTTGCCAGCGGTGAGCGCACCGGCGGCTGCGCGCTCCAGTAGAGGCGATACTCAAAGGCCAGTTCATCTCCGGCTTTGATCGGTTTTTCCGGCTGCCAGAAGCAGACCACGTTATCCAGCGTTTCGCCGGTGGTCGGGATCTCCATCAGGCTCACCGCGCCTTTGCCCCACTTATTACGCGGCTCTACCCACAGGCTCGGGCGTTTGTTGTACCAGCCCATCACATCCTGATAGTGGCTGAAATCGCGGTCGAGCTGCAGCAGGCCAAAGCCTTTCGGGTTCTCATCCTGGAAAGCGTTGAATTGCAGTTTCTGCGGGTTATTCAGCGGGCGGCAGATCCACTCGCCGTTGCCGCGCCACATCGCCAGGCGGTCGGAGTCGTGGATCTGCGGGTGGATGGTATCGCAGACGCGGCGCTCGTTATTGCCGCAGCTGAACATACTGGTCATCGGCGCGATGCCCAGTTGTTTAATCGCCTTACGGGCATAGAGGCGGTTATCCACCTCCATGATCACCTGGCTCTTCTCGCAGTGGATAACGAACTTATAGGCGCCGGTCAGGCTGGCGCTGTCGAGCAGCGCATAGACGGTAAAAGTGGTATCGCCCGGCTTCGCCGTTTCGAACCAGAAGGAGGTGAAGTCCGGGAACTCTTCCGGCGTATCGGTAAAGGTATCAATCGCCACGCCGCGCGCGGAGAGGCCGTACTGGAAGGTGTCATCTACCGCACGGAAATAGCTCGCACCGAGGAACGAGACAACGTCGCGGCGCGCCAGCTCCGGGGCTTTAAAGGCGCGGAAACCGGCGAAGCCGAGATCGCTCTGCCCTTCAAGCTGTTTGGTGTCAACGCCTGCGTCGTGGTAGTTGAACAGCTCCGGACGGAAGTGAATTTCACGTGCCTGGTGAGTCGCCTGATCCAGCGAGAACATGCGCACGCGGCGGCGAAAACCCATGCCGACATGGAAGAACTGCACATCCAGCTGGCGGCCTTCAACGTTATTCCATAACGAGTGCTGCGCATCATATTGAATGCTGTTATAGGCTTGCGGCGTCAGGTTAGCCAGCGTCGGCGGCAGCGCTTTCGGCGCGCCTCCCCATGGCTGTTCGGCCAGATCGTGCGCCATGGATTGCAGCACGGAGAAGTCGAAACGGCGGCTTTGACCATCGGCGATGTCGGTCTGCGCTGCAGATGCCGCTCGCGAAAAGAGCGAGGCAACGCCAGTGGTGCCGTAAGTTGCCGCGAGGGCCATGGATGCTTGAATAAATCGTCTGCGGTTCATGCCTGGTAACACGTCCTTCTGGTCGTAAAATGGCATTTCGCGATATCGCGAAACAGCGGCAAAAGCGTATGACTGATGAAGGCACCACTCTAGACAAAATTCATTGAGAATCCAATTGTTGGCCGCTGATTATCTGAGCAAATCGCGAAATTTTCCCAGGCTTTAGGAGCAGCCTGAAAAGTGCGTAAAGTTGTGTATGAACATGTTGCACTGCGATCAATCGAGATTGACATGATGGCGCATCACCCGGCGAAAGAAGCCTAACCGCGCGCGCATAAAGCGCTTCTCCAGGCGAAAACCGGCCTGCTTATTAATACCAATGCGCAGCAGGCGATCGCGCCCGCCGGTACAGGCTTCCCACGTCACCGGGCCGGGCAACGCTGTCGTTGCCGAACCGGCATGGGTGGCAAAATGGACCCAATAATCGGCAACCTGCGCGGCAAAGGCGAGATCGCGCTCATTGACGTAATCACATGACGGCTCCGACAGACGCAGGTTGTCGAACACATAAGGCACGTCATTTCCGTGCCAGGCACCGTTGATGTAGGTGTCATGCATCGCTTCGGCGACGTAATCGAACCAGTAACGCCAGCATGGCTGATTTACCTGCTGCTGCGCCTGCATCACCACCAGGCCAAGGGTGGTAAACGCCATATCGCGGCACACCTGGCGGCCCAGTTCGGTGTCGCCGCGCACGCCCGGATAGAGCAGCCGGATAAGCCCGAGGCCGAAACGCTGCTTGCGGCGCAACTCGCCGATTTTCCCTGCCAGATCGACGCCAAACTCCGCCATCACACTCGCTTCATCGCTGTTCGAACCGACGATCACCGGCATCGGGTGCTGACGACCGGCAAAGAAGGTATCAAGCGCCGGTTCCGGCAGCACGATATCGCCCGCGACAGGAACAGGATCGATTTTAAACGGGGTATCGAGCGGCCAGAACGCCTCCGCCGGGATCGCTCGCAGCTGTTCCGTGCTGGCATTTTCCAGGCCAAAGTGCGCCGCAATCGCTTCGCCTTTTGCCAGCGCAGCCTTACGCGGCGTATCCGGTAAGGTGTAGTTGCTCTGTACGATCGCTTTATGGAATAGCCCTTTTGCCAGCGGCGAAGCCATGAGTGACATCACGCTGCGCGCCCCGGCCGATTCGCCAAACAGCGTCACATTGTCGGCATCCCCGCCGAACGCGGCGATATTTTCCTGAACCCACTGCAAGGCGGCGATTTGATCGAGCAAGGCAAAGTTGTAGATGCGCTCTCCGGCTTCTGCCTCCAGCGCCGGATGGGCAAAGAAGCCAAGATGACCGAGACGATAATTGACGGTCACCAGCACCACGCCGCGCGCTGCCAGCGCTTTACCATCGTAAGGCGGCAACCCGCCCGCGCCGATGGCAAAGCCGCCGCCGTGCAGCCAGACCATCACCGGTTTTTTTTGTGGCGCAGAAACAGGCGACCAGACGTTGAGATAGAGACAATCTTCCGAGAAGGTGCCGGGATCGCCACCGCCGAGCAGGCGGCAGAACTCTTTATTTTGCCAGCTTGAGGCGGAAAAACGCGTCGCGTCGCGCACGCCCTGCCAGGACTCAACCGGCTGCGGCGCGCGCCAGCGCAGATCGCTCGTGGGCGGCGCGGCAAAGGGAATGCCGCGCCAGACGTCAATCCCCTCTTCGCGACACCCCATTACGCTGCCCTGTCGGGTATTCACAATCGGGGTTGATGCATTTTCCATAATCATATCCAGAACATATTGAATTCTGGCAGATTACCGTTTTTACAGCAGACCGCAACGGCGTTTGCTGCGCTCTTCAGCCTGTTGATAAAGGGCAAACTCATCAAGCACCGGGCAGCCGAGCGCGGCTTCAAACTGCTGCTGGCTGGCGTTGCCATGGCTGCGCGCCTGGGTAGCATTCCCGAGATTGGACTGAAAAATCCCGGCGGCGCTGACGGGTAGGAAGTCTTCATAGATGATGGGCTGCGCCACGACCCAGCCGCGCTCAATCAGCGGCTGCGGATCGTCACCGGGGCGAATCGCCTGGCGGTGCGCCTCCCCGGTCGGCGTCAGGCGGTAGCGGAACCAGGCCAGCCCCTGCTTGCGCAGCAGCATCTCGCTGTCGGGAAAGGCTTTAAACACCTCCTGCAAATGGAGCTGATGCGTGAGGTTATCTTTGCCCGTCCCGGCGCTATTCAGCAGCCGGTCGTAAAGTTCGCGCCCTTTCTGCGTCAGCGCGACGCCGCGCTGCTCAATCTCACCAAAGCGCGCCGTGTGGGTACCGTGATGCTCGCCGCTGAACAGCACCGGCTCATCAAGGGCTTTGAAACTGGTCTGGCGCAGCAGGATTGGCACTTCGCGGCGCGGCGGCCCTTCGATGAGGATTTTTGGCTCAATGCCATACTCCGGCATCAGCGCCTGTACCCGATCAATATCCAGCGTGCGCGGGGTTAAATGGTTGATATGGCAGCCGGGGAAACAGACCACATCGGCAATTAAGCGATGCTCGTCATGCAGCGCCTGATAGGTTTTTTCATCGACGGTGGCATGGCGATGCCAGCGGAACGTCTCCAGCGCCTCTTTGACAAACAGCTCTGCCTGCTGAGCAGTAAAGCCGCCGTTCAGTTCATGCACTTCAATCAGTTGCCGACAGGCGGGCGTGAAGATGTCACGCTTCGCCAGGATCGCGGCCGCCCGGTCGCGCAGCGTCTCGTTTTCAATCAACTCCAGGCGTAACAGTGAGGTGAAGATGCGAAACGGATTGCGTGATAGCGCTTCATCATCGATTGGGCGAAAGGCAGTGGAGTGAACCGGCACACCGGCCTGGGAGAGGTCGTAATAGCTGACCGGGAACATCCCCATAATCGCAAACATGCGCCGCAGGGTGGAGAGCTCCTCCGCGCTGCCGACGCGGATCGCGCCGTGGCGCTCAACGTTCAGCCTGGCAAGCTCATCGGCATTCACCAGCTGTTCGTGAAGACGTGGATTGTGTTCCAGTACAGCCATGTTCACATCAGCCACAAGCTCCAGCAAGGTGCCATATTGCGGGACTTCCTGCTGGTACATGGCCGACATCGCCTGTGAAAATTGTTCCCTGATCTCATCTGCCGTGATGCTGTACGTCATAGTCTTCTCTCTCCACGCTGTTATCTCTGGAGTGTAGAGAAGCCTGCACGCGCCCGTGCGGGGAAATTTACAAAGTGTGATCGTGGCAAAAAACGCGCGTCCGCTGCTCGCAATCGAACATAACAAAAGATTATGGAACGCAGCGCGGACAAAACCCTGGAAACATGCTGGTTTCGTCACATTGCGGGCAGAATGTGTTTGTAACTCAAAAGGATTGGATGTTAATAATATTTTGCAAACTGGTTATCAAAATTAAACAAATCTGCGAGCCACCTTCGCCACTCGGTTTTAACATTATCTTATGGAAAAAAACGCTCTCTTTTCACAGCGCATCCGACTGCGCCACCTGCATACTTTCGTCGCGGTCGCGCAACAAGGAACATTGGGTCGCGCTGCGGAAACCCTTAACCTGAGCCAGCCTGCTCTCTCAAAGACCTTAAACGAACTTGAACAGCTTACCGGCAAACGGCTGTTTGAGCGTGGACGCATGGGCGCGCAGCTTACCCACGTTGGCGAGCAGTTTTTAAGCCATGCGGTGCGGGTGCTGGACGCGGTCAATATTGCCGGGCAGTCGCTAAGCGATCAGGAAGAGAAAAACTGTGAGTTGATTCGCGTCGGCGCGCTGCCGACAGCGGCGCTGGGTATTTTACCGGCGGTGATTGGTCAGTTGCACAAGCAGCAGCCGGATATCACCATCCAGGTAGCGACCGCCAATAACCCGATGCTGCTGGCCGGGCTGAAGACCGGCGAGCTGGATGTCGGTATCGGGCGCATGTCCGATCCTGACCTGATGTGCGGCTTGCACTATGAGCTGCTGTTTCTGGAGTCGCTTAAACTGGTGGTGCGCCCGCGCCACCCGCTGTTGCAGAGCACCGTCACCCTGAGCCGGGTGCTGGAGTGGCCGGTGGTGGTGCTGCCGCAGGGCACGGTGCCGCGACAGAACGCCGAGGAACTCCTCGCCAGCCAGAACTGCACCCTGCCGACAGGCTGTATTGAAACTCTCTCAGCCTCCCTTTCGCGGCAGCTGACCGTTGAATATGACTATGTCTGGTTTGTTCCATCCGGGGCGGTGAAAGACGATTTGCGCCTTGGCTCCCTGGTGGCGCTCCCTATTCCACCGCTGGGCATCGGCGATCCGATTGGCATTATCACCCGCGTTGACGCCCCGCTCTCGCCGGCGGCGCTCACCTTAATAAGCTATATCCGTAAAACGCTGCCCGATTGATGCTTCTCTGCTCTAAATTCGCTGTGAAAAAGGCTTGTTTACCTTTACCTGAAACCAATCTTAAACAAACATTTCAGCACGAGGACGCCAGCGAAAGGCGCTGATAGACTCAAAGGTACTCACGACAGCAAGAGGAAGATCATTGTTATGCAATATGATGAACAGCAGCTTATCAATGGGCTTTTTCAGCGCCTGAAACAGGCTGAACAACAAAACGGCCAGCGCGATGCGCAAGCCGAGCGCCAGATTGCCGAACTGGTCAGGCAGCAGCCGGCTGCGCCCTACTATATGGCGCAATCGATGCTGATCCAGGAAGCGGCATTAAAACGCATGCAGGCGCGTGTGCAGGAGCTGGAAAATCAGCTGGCGCAGCAGCAGAGCCAGCACTCATCCGGCGGCGGCAGCTTCCTCAGCGGTCTGTTTGGCGGTAATAAAAACCAGCCTGTTCAGCCCGCGCAAAACTGGGGCGCGCCACCGGTGCAACAACAACCGCAGCAGTATGCTTCCCAGCCACCTACTGCGTCGCGCGGGAGCGGATTTATGGCGGGCGCACTGCAAACCGCTGCGGGCGTGGCGGGCGGTGTGGTGATCGCCGATATGCTGACCAGTATGTTTCACCACTCCCAGCCGCAAGAGATCGTTAATATCATCGAAGAGCCAGCCGCCGCCGCAAGCGACGTCACGCAAAATGATGCGTTTAATTCCGATGCATTTAATAACGCTTCCGACACGCACTTTCTCGACAATAGCGATCCTTACCAGGCAGACAGCGTCAGCGATTATCAAAATGATGATTTCGGCAGTGACGATTTCAGTAACGATGACGACAGCTTTATTTAACGCTTAAATCACTTCCTGCGCCGGATAGCACCGCAGCTATCCGGCCAGCTCGCCTCTTCTGAGTTAGCCATTATTGCTTATAACATTGTGATGAAGTTGGGCTAAAAGTTGCCGGGCGATCTCATATGAAAACTCCACTTTTGTCTGTTTCTGTGCTTGATTCCCATTCCTACCAAATTGGGTAGGCTGCATTAAGTGCAACGGATATTGATGCTACGCTACGCGGCTCTCACGCTTCGGTGAGAATAAAATAACTTTTATACTTTTTGGACATGGAGAATGGGATGTTCGTAAAACAGATCGCTCGTTCACTGGCCGTTGCGGCGTGCTTGTTTGCACTGTCGGCCTGTGATGACAACAAAAAGGCTGAACAGCCACAAGAGTCACAAAGTACTGCCGAGCAGGATGGAATCGCGAAATACAATGCGCATGTCGAAGCAGCGAACTATGTTACATACTCTTTCGGCGAAGATTTGGCAAAGTATAAGAAATATAATCAGCCGCAACTCGATGGTAAAAAACCGCTGGAAGAGCTCTACTCATCCGGTTCAAGTAGCGCGATGACGACCCTTCAGGATTTCCTGGATAAAGCTATCGCAATGAAACCGCCGATGCCTGAACTGGATCAGCCTGCTCGTGATTACAGCGATGCAGTGGCTAAAGCCACGCCTGTTATTCGTGATTTAGAAAACTATATCAATTCAAAATCCTATAGTAGCGACAACGGGGCAAAAGGCCGCGAATTGCAGCCAGCTTATCTTAGCAGCATGGAAAAACTTGTGGTTGCGCAGGCAAACTACCTGAATGCTATCGACGCGAAAGACCGCGCACGTATCAAAGCGGAATTTGACAAAGCGGAAAAAGATTCCCTTGCGTACTACCGGATCGGCTCTATCTATTACCTTAAAGAGAGCATGGATGCCGCAAGTGGTTTTCTTAACGGCGAGGGCCTGGGCGATAAGAAAGAGGCCTTTAAAACCTCTCTTGATCAGTTCAATGCCATGATGACCTCGTATGACACCAAAATGCGTGAAAGAAATAAAGTGGGCTGTTCGAATATGATCTTTAAAGCGAACGCTTATCTATCTACAGGTCGCGATGTGATAAAGCACACTGAAGAGGGCCGCTACGAAGAAGAAGCCAAACGGGCGCACCCATTTGGGATGTCAACGAATAACAGTATAAATAATGACACCAGAGACTTGATGCAAAACTTCAACAACATGATTAATACGATGAATCTTAATCAGTGTTAATGTTCGTTTGAAGTCAGGCTGGAAAAGGATGTAATAAAAGAGGCCGGATTATCCGGCCTCTTTTTTTATCTCAACATTTATCTCAAGGTCAGAAGGTTTCCCAGTTATCACCGCTCGCCAGTGCCGGGCGCTGCGGGGTAAAGGGTTTTGCCGTCGGTGTCGCGCTGTTCTGGCGCTGCGCCTCTGCGCCATTCAGCCGGAATGCACCAACCGCTTGGGTCAGACGTGCGGCCTGCTCTTCCAGCGAGGTGGCTGCGGCTGTGGCTTCTTCAACCAGCGAGGCGTTCTGCTGCGTGACATTATCCATTTCGGTGATCGCCTGGCTTACCTGCGTGATGCCTTTGCTCTGTTCATCCGATGCCGCGGCAATCTCCAGCATGATATCGGTGACGCGTTTAACGGCAGTCACGATCTCATCCATCGTTTCCCCGGCGGAAACCACTTCGCCGGAGCCCTGCTCAATCAGGCTGACGGACTCGCTGATCAACGCTTCGATCTCTTTCGCCGCCTGAGCACTGCGGCTTGCCAAAGTACGTACTTCGCTGGCAACGACGGCAAAGCCGCGACCCTGCTCACCGGCGCGCGCGGCTTCCACCGCCGCGTTGAGCGCCAGGATATTGGTCTGGAAGGCGATGCTGTTGATCACGGCGGTAATTTCAGAGATTTTGCGCGAACTGGTGGTGATATTGCCCATTGTCTGCACGACGCCGGAGACAATCTGGCCGCCTTTCGTCGCTTTGCCCGACGCGTCGCGCGCCAGACCGCTGGCGTGATGCGCGTTATCGGCATTCTGCTTCACGGTTGCGGTAAGCTGCTCCATGCTGGCGGCGGTCTCTTCAATCGCTGCCGCTTGCTGCTCGGTACGCGAAGAGAGATCGGTGTTACCGGCGGAGATTTCGCTGGTCCCGCGGTAGATCTCTTCCGCACCCTGGCGCACCGTGGCGACGGTAGTAACCAGAGAGTGCTGCATGGCTTGTAAGTCGTGGCTCAGACGCCCAATCTCGCTGCGGCCTGTTGGTTCGTCCGGCAGCGTCAGATCGCCGGAGGCGATACGTGAAATACGCTGGGCAGCGCGTTGCAGCGGATTAATGACCACACGACGCAGTACGGTAAAGGTGATGATGGTCAGCACCAGTGCAAAAGCAAACGCGGCGGCCATAAAGATCAGGCCAAGCTGCGTGCGGCTGTGGGCTTGCTCTTTCAGGTGCTGCGCACGCTCGGTGCGGATCTCAATCGCTTTCAACAATACGGCGTTGTAGGCGTCATCCAGCTGGCGCGCCTGCTCGCTTTCATGGTTGATAATCGCTTCAAACATGCCGTTTTTGGCATACTTCAGCATGGGTTGCAGCCCGGCGGTGTAGGCGTCAAAACGGGCAGTGAGATCGTTATCCAGCGTCAGGTCGGCCTCGGTTTTCACCGGGCGATCCATATATTGTTTAAAGTTTTCCTGCGACTGTTTAATGCGTTTTTCCGCTTCGGCGATGTTGGTTTTCACATCTTCCATTTCGGCGATACGGCTTGCAGCACCTGCGTGAATCAATTTAATTCGGGCGACGCGAAGGTTGTTGGAGCTGTTAGATAATCCCATGCGCACCTGGATCTCCTGCGTCACATCCTGCTGATCGCGGTCGGCCTGCATCAGGAAGTAACCCGCCAAACCGGAACTTAAGGCAAATAGCACCAGAATGCCGGAAAGGATAAAGGAAAAAAGGGGAACCAGGCGAATATTGTGCATAAAACCAATGCCTTGTGTTTGTTGCATTGCTGCTTTGTTATCCATGGCGTCGACTCTCGTATTAGTCTGCTAAGTACAAAGGAATGATATATAGGCATCGGCAATAATTGGATTTTTCTTATGGTGAAAAGCGCAACGGCGGTCACAGATTTGGAGTTTGGTAGCGCCAGCGGAGGGCCTGCTGGCGCGAAGGGAGATTACTTTTCGCCGAAATGGATAACGGTGCGGATCGATTTACCTTCATGCATCAGATCGAAGGCTTCGTTAATTTTATCCAGCGGCAGGCGGTGAGTAATAAACGGGTCGAGACGGATTTTGCCCGCCATCGCATCTTCCACCATGCCCGGCAGCTGGCTGCGGCCTTTAACGCCGCCGAATGCGGAACCGCGCCATACGCGACCGGTGACCAGCTGGAACGGACGGGTGCTGATCTCCTGGCCTGCGCCCGCAACGCCAATAATCACGCTTTCGCCCCAGCCTTTATGGCAGCACTCGAGCGCTGCGCGCATAACGTTGACGTTGCCGATACACTCAAAGCTGTAGTCAACGCCGCCATCGGTCATTTCCACAATCACTTCCTGAATCGGGCGATCGTGATCTTTCGGGTTGATAAAGTCGGTCGCGCCCATCTCTTTCGCCAGCGCGAATTTATCCGGGTTGGTATCGATAGCCAGGATGCGGCCCGCTTTTGCCTGTACCGCGCCCTGAATGGCCGCAAGCCCGATACCGCCGAGACCAAAGATGGCAACCGTATCGCCCTCTTTCACTTTCGCCGTGTTGTGCACCGCGCCAATACCCGTGGTAACGCCGCAACCCAGCAGGCAGACCTTATCCAGCGGCGCTTCCTCGTTGACTTTCGCCAGCGAGATCTCAGCACAAACGGTGTATTCGCTGAAGGTGCTGGTACCCATGTAGTGATAAATCGGCTCACCGTTATAGGAGAAACGGGTGGTGCCGTCCGGCATCAGTCCTTTACCTTGCGTGGCGCGCACGGCCTGGCAGAGGTTGGTTTTGCCCGATTTACAGAATTTGCACTCGCCACACTCGGCGGTGTACAGAGGAATAACATGATCGCCTGGCTTCAGGCTGGTGACGCCCTCGCCCACTTCCACAACGATGCCGCCGCCTTCATGACCTAGTACCGCCGGGAAAACGCCTTCCGGATCGTCACCGGAAAGGGTAAAGGCATCGGTATGGCAAACACCGGTGTGCGTAATGCGTACCAGCACTTCCCCTTTTTTCGGTGGCGCAACGTCGATTTCGACAATCTTGAGGGGTTGGCCTGGCCCGAAGGCTACAGCTGCACGTGATTTCATCTCGCTTTCCTTTTTATGTATACGGTGTTGCTTATTTTAGATAAGAGCGTAGCAGATGGCCGACTTCTGCCATCCGCACTGCGCGCTGGTCGGCGGTAGTTTCTCCGGCGACCAGCTCATCTTTCAGGTGAATTTCAACCATTTCGCCCATCAGGCCGTTGGCTGCGCCGCGTACGGCGGCGATTTGTTGCAAAATTGCGATGCAGGGCTCGCCGTTTTCCAGCGCCCGCTCCAGCGCGTCAACCTGGCCGCGAATACGCCGCACCCGCGTCAGCACGCGTTTTTTATCTTCAGGTGAATGGGGCATAGAACCTCCTGGATACTATAGGGGGGTATGGTAACTTAGCGGCGATGGTCATGCAAACAAACGTTTTGAGGAAGAAAAGAGTATGGCTGTAAAAGCGCTGGCGGGGTAAATGCGTTAATTATCCTGCTCGTCGATTGACCCACTGAGGGATTAATTATGAATTGATATCTCGATAGCATCACAAAAGATAATAGTTAAAGGGGACTTTTCGCCTGCCAATGAAATAACCATATATTAACTCAGGTTATTAATTTCGCATGACACTCTTCCCGTTAGCATGTTTCAGCGCACAACTTAGCGTAAAAATTTTTAAATATTATTCTCGTTTAGCATATTGAACTTAAATTAACGTTTCGCTTAGGTTCTTTCTATATTGTTTGCTAAGATTCTTCCTGGCGAATGAGTAGATATTATGTAAGGAAGATGTATGCGCTGGAATATTACGGATATGTTAGTTTCCCCTGCCACGGGTACGGCATTTGCTTTAGCCAGGACACAGCAGGACAAAGCGGTGATCGTCTGGTACCGGGGCCACTATTTCCTGCGCCCGGGGAATATATTAGTTACTGATTCAAAAGGGATTATCATGGATGGCAGAATGCATGAATTCAAAGTTATCCATACCATGCCCTATTTCCCAACCATCTGGAAAACTTTAAAAAATAGTTGCTCATGTCCAGGGAATGATAATATTTCTTTGCGCGAATGTGATAAACAAAACGAATGCTTATTTCCGCTGTGCCCCTATGGGATAAAACTTTCCACCTAGGCGCTTTCGCATCGGATATATTATATTTCACTATAAGAATATATCGATCATTTTATAACCCGGCGAGATAATCCCCACCGGGCATTATTTTAACGTTTTAAAGGCTGTCCGGCTGTTTCACGGGCGCGCATCACGGTGATGAAGGTGATTAACGCAGCCCCCATGACATAGAAGGCGGGTGAAAACTTATCGCCTGTCGACGTAATAAGCCACGCGGAGAACCACGGCGTGATGCCGCCAAAGAAGGCCACGGCAAAGTTATAGGCAATCGACAGGCCGCCGTAGCGCACGTTGGTAGGAAAGAGCTCCGCCATCGCTGCCGTACATGCGCCATCAAACGCAGCGATAAACGCGCCGAGCATCACCATCGCCAGCACCGCTGAGAGCACATCGCCGTTCGCCATGATCATCATCGCCGGGTAACTCAGCAGAATAAACCCCGCACAACCCGCCAGCATCAGCGGCTTACGGCCGTACTTGTCAGAGAGATAACCCATAAATGGCACCAATACCGCAACGGAGAAGAGGCCGATAGTGGTGATGGCGTAGGCATTAAGTTTGCTGAAATGCAGCTCGGTGGCGAGGTAGCTTGGCATAAACGTCTGGAGCGTCCAGTGCCCTACCGCTTTGATCACCACAAACCCGACACAGAAGAGCAGCGCGCGCCAGGCGGTCGTCACCGCTTTGCGCAGCGGCGCGGTTTCAATCTGCCCGCTTTTCATCGCCTCAAGAAACTCCGGCGAATCTTCCAGATGCCTGCGCAGATAGAGCCCGACCCAGCCGAGCGGCCCGGCAATCAGGAAAGGAATGCGCCAGCCCCAGTCGTTCATGGTGCTCTCACCCAGCGCAGCGGTGAGCAAGAACACCAGCCCGGAGCCAACAACGAAGGCCATAAAGCCAAAGTTGTCGATCCAGCAGGTGAAATAACCGCGTCTGGCGGTCGGAGCGTATTCTGCCAGATACGTTGTTGCGCCCGAGCTTTCACCGCCTGCGGCAAAGCCCTGCACCAGGCGGGTGATGACCAGCAGTACCGTGGCGGTAATGCCAATCTGGTGATAGGTCGGCAGCAGCCCCATGACAAACGTTGCGCCCGAGGTGAGCAAAATCACCGTCGCCAGCACCTTCTGTCGGCCTTTACGATCGCCCAACGAGCCGAAGAACAGTCCACCGAGCGGGCGCATGATAAACCCGGCGCCAAATACCGCGAACGAGGAGAGCAGCGCAACGCTGGGGCTGGAGGATTGAAAAAATTGCAGGCCGATAATTGCCGCCAGCGTGCCGTAGAGGCCGAAGTCGAACCACTCCACAAAGTGACCGATGCCGGTGGCGAGCAGAACTTTACGTAATTTGCGCGATCCGCCGGCCTGCGCATCGGCAGCCACCCGGTCGAGTGATTCCTGTACTGGCTGTGTCATTTGCCTCTCCCGCTCTCGATAGTGTTTCTATAATAGATATAATATCTACACTGCTTGTTCGAATTTCGCCCACAGGCGATGATAGAAAATGTGATTTCTCCCCAGCTTTTTCTTACAAAAATCAGGCGGGATCACAGCATTCTGGGGCAAGTTACGCAAAAACGGTTAAGGAATTTCGCAGGATATGCAGCCCGGTCACGGATGTCACCGGGCAGAAGGCGTTATCGTTCGCGCTTTTTCGGCATCATGCGCAGCAGCGTATTGTCTTTGAAAATGTAATGGTGCAGCAGCGCGGCGGCGGCATGCAGGCCAACAATAAAGTAACCGAGCGTGGCGAGGAGTTCGTGGTACTCCTTAAGCGTGTCGACCAGATCGAAATTAGCCTCGGCTGCGTGGGGCATCGGCAGGCCAAAGGCGATCCACGGGCCGCCGCGGTTATACATCATCAGCAGGCCCAGCAGCGGCAAGGCGATAAACAGCAGATAAATCGCCAGATGCCCGAGGTGCGCCAGCCCGGTCATCATCGCGGAGGGTTTAGGCGCAATAGGCGGTGCCGGGTGTTTTAGCCGCACCAGTAACCGTGCGACCATCAGCACGAGAACAGAGATACCGCATGAGACGTGGACAATATTGAAATATGGCCGGTAACTGCGCGGCGCAAACCCGCGAAACTCCATGGCGCAGTATGCGCCGACGACCAGCAGCACCACCAACCAGTGGATGGCGATCTGCGGGCCTGAATAGTTGCTACGCATATGAAACCCCTGAAAGAACGAACCGGCTTTCAACATAACGGGGTTTCCTTAAAAATTCATTAACTTTTCTGTATCACTTTTCAGCCACTTAGCGCTTACGCGGCGCGCGTGGTTTGCGCAGTAAAAACCGACAACGCAATAATGAATAAGCACAAAACATAAGGAGCCTGTGTGGATAAGCTGACGCCGCAAAAACTACTGAGTTTAATGGAGGACGCCGTCGCGCGCGCCACCACCTTTCCCGTCTGGCCGCAGGGCGAAGCGCCCGGCGCGAAGGTCAGCCCGGTACAGTTTCAGCTGGAAACAGAGCATACCGGCCCCTCGCCTTTCGATCGCTCGGTGACCGGCGTGCGGGCACCGGAAATCACCGTTTATGCGCCACAGCACCCCAACGGTGTCGGCATTCTGGTGACGCCCGGCGGCTCTTACCGCCGTGTGGTGCTGGATAAAGAGGGCAGCGCCCTCGCCCCCTTCTTTAATGAACGCGGCTATACCCTGTTTGTGATGACCTACCGCTTCCCCGGCGATGGTCATGCCGAGGGAGCAGACGCGCCGCTGGCGGATGTGCAGCGGGCAATGCGCCTTATCCGCGCCCAGGCGGAGCGCTGGCAGCTTGACGGCGACAAACTCGGCGTGATGGGCTTTTCCGCTGGCGGCCACGCGGCGGCGAGTCTCGGCACGCGTTACCACGATTCGGTCTATACACCAATGGACGCCATCGATGAGCAGAGCGCGCGCCCGGCGTTTATGGCGCTGGTCTACCCGGTGATCACTATGCATGCCGATATCGATCACCCGATGTCGCGCCAGCAGCTAATTGGCGATACGCCCGATGAGGCGCAGATCCGCCGCTACTCTGCCGAGGAGCAGGTCAACAGCCAGACGCCGCCAACCTTTTTGCTGCATGCGGTCGACGATCCGGCGGTAAAAGTGGAAAACAGCGTGGTGATGTTCAGTGCGCTGCGCCGCCTCGGCGTGCCGGTGGAGATGCATCTGTTTGAGCAGGGGAAACACGGGTTTGGTATTCGCGATGCGCTGGGCTTACCGGTTGCCGTCTGGCCGGAGTTGATGATGGCGTGGATCGAAAGCAAGGTGTGAAAACGCCCCCGCGTGCTGCGGGGGCAGGCTTATCACGATTGCAGGTAGACCACCTGGGTTTGCAGATATTCATTCAGGCCGTGGCGGCCATCCGCGCCGCCAATGCCCGATTTACGCCAGCCAGCGTGAAACCCCTGCATCGCTTCAAAGTTCTCGCGGTTGATGTAGGTTTCACCAAACTTCAGCCCGCGCACCGCTTTCATCGCCTGGTTGAGATCGCGGGTGTAGATCGAAGACGTGAGGCCATAGTCGCTGTCATTCGCCATCGCCAGCGCCTCATCAAGCGTGTCGAACGCCACCACCGGCAGCACCGGGCCAAAGGTCTCCTCATGCATGATCGCCATCTCCTGCTTGACATCCAGCAGCAGCGTCGGCGGATAGAAGTACCCTTTTTCTGCAACTTTTTCGCCGCCGAGGACAACTCGCGCCCCTTCGGCGACGGCGTGCGCCACCTTCTCTTCCACTCGCTGCAAGGCCGCGGCGTTGATAAGCGGCCCCATCGCAATGTCGTTGCGCTGCGCCGGATCGCCAAACTGCACCGCTTTCATCGCTTCGCCGAGGCGGTTGACGAAGCGATCGTAAATGCCCTTCTGCACATAGACGCGCTCGGCGCAGTTACACACCTGTCCGGTGTTGATCACTCTGGAGTCAACAATCGCTTTCACCGCCAGCTCAAGGTCGGCATCGTCGAGTACAATCGCTGGCGCTTTACCGCCCAGTTCGAGGCACACTTTGGTGATATTTTTCGCGGCCGCCGCCATGATCTTCTCCCCCGCGCCGACGCTGCCGGTCATGCTGACCATCGCCACTTTCGGGTTACCCGCCAGCTCCTGGCCGACGGTTTCGCCGCGCCCGAGCACCAGGTTGAAGACCCCTTTCGGTAAGCCAACCTGCTCAACGATTTTGGCGAATGCGATGGCGTTACTCGGGGTAAACTCGCTGGGTTTGATCACAATGGTGTTGCCGGTAATCAGCGCAGGCGCCATTTTGCGGGCGATAAGAAAGAACGGGAAGTTCCACGGCAGGATGCCGGTGGTCACGCCCAGCGCACGTTTAAAGACAAAGATATTCTCGTTCGGGCGGTCGCTTTGCAGGATCTCCCCTTCGTAACGGCGCGCCCACTCGGCCATATAGTCGATGTAATCGGCGGTAAAGGAGACTTCGACATCGGCGAGCTGCTGGATTTTGCCCCCTTCGGCGACAATCAGCGCGCTAATTTCGCTGGCGTTGTCACGAATGCCAGCGGCAATTTTACGCAGCCAGCCTGCACGCTCAATGGCGGGTAGCGCTTCCCAGCCGGGCTGTGCCCGCTCGGCGGCCTCGATGGCCTGGCGAGCATCCTCTGCGCGCCCGTCGGGAATACGTGCGAGAACCTCTTCCGTTGCCGGGTTGATCACATCAAGCCAGCTTTCGCCCTGCCAGCTGACAAATTGCCCATCAATAAACATCGGGTGTTGTACGGGTGCTGTCATGATCTGCTCCTGTAATGGCATTGTTTTTAAAAAGCTAACGTGTTGTTAAAAATCTATCGCCGCGGCGGGCGATGCCGAGGCTCAGGAGCAACTTTTGTGAGGGAACGCAAAAAAGCGGCGGGAAAAGCGAACAAAAAATTACGTGTTCAGAGGATGGCGCTGCCCGTTTGCGCCACAGCTGACGCAAACGGGCATTGGCCTTACAGCGCGCGCTGGGATAAGGCGTCGGTGAGTTGAGGATCCGCCTGCAGGGTTTGCCAGGCCTGCTCGATCTCCGGGGGAAATTCAACATGCGCCAGGTAATCGCGCCCGTTAGGGCCATAACCGTTCGCGTCATCCCGCAGGCGCGGCACTTCCCCCATCATCAGGGAAAGATAACGTTCAACGGGCCATAACCCGCGAACGCGGGGCTGGAAAGCCAGCCCATCCGGCGTGTTGATCAACCGTGGCGTAAAGCCGGGCCAGCTGAACCAGTGCGGTGCGTTAGCATACTGCTGGCTGGCGCGGGCGAAGGTCGCCATCGTGCGCCGCTGCATGGTTGGGTCCTGTACAATCACCGCTGTTTTCGGCGCAATCTGTCGGCTCATCAGCAGTTCAAGACTCAAACGGGCATTTTCGCCGCTGTTGGTTGAGCGGTCTTCAATCAGTAGCTGGCGCTCTCCAATCTGCCAGAACTGGCGAGCGATATCGGCGAGGATCGCCGCTTCGCCGCGCCCGGTGGTACGAATCACGTTATAGCGTGGATGGCGGGCAATCGCTGAATAGAGGAAGGTGGTTGAATGACCAAGACCGCCGCTAATCAGCAGCGGTGTTTTTTGCGCTGCCGCCAGTCCGCAGGCAGCTTCAATGGTCGGAATGACGGCATTACCCGCCAGGATCACCACATCTGCCCGCACCGGCGACGGTTTGCCGGTGAAGTCATTTTGCGCCAGCCATTCACCGAGCCTGTTTACGGCGGCGAGCGTCGGCTCAGGCAGAGCGGGAAATGTTGTTTTAAGCATGGAAACCTCCTTCACATTGCTGTCTCCAGCCTAACCGCACGCCGAATACTGAACAGAGGATCTCTCCTAATCGCGGTTTTCACCACTGAGCACCGCACAAAAAGAAAACATTTCGTGACAACGTCACGCAACGAGCGACTATTTTTGTTAGCTTCCCCTGCCACGGTGTAGCGCGTAATCTATATTTTTCTTATGCACTTGCATTGCATTTATGGGCGCACGTAGAATCGTTAGCCCCCTAACTATTCAGCAAAGTAATCTTTAGGTCTTCATGCATAACCACACTCGATGTTTTTCTCTGCCGTCTATCGTTACCCATGAGGTCAAAAAGTAATGTCTGAACCCAAACGCGACCCCTACGCGCCGCGTGAATGGGCCGCTCATGAAAAGCCGATGCTGCTCGGCTCCCCTTCAACGCCCTGGCACAGCACGCCGCGGCGCATCGCCTATGGCATTGTCGGTTTGCTGGTCTCCATGACCGGCGCACTGGGTAACGCAATGGTGACGGCGAACCTGCAAAATTTGCAGGGCACCTTTGCCGCCTGGTCAACGGAGATCGCCTGGCTACCGGCGGTATACGTGATGACCAACGTCTCCATCAACCTGCTGCTGGTAAAGTTTCGCCAGCAGTATGGCCTGCGGGCATTTACCGAAGGGTTTCTGGTGCTCTATGTGCTGGTCACCTTTTTCCACCTCTTTATTAACGATCTCAGTTCTGCGCTACTGGTACGCGGTGCGCATGGCATGGTGGCCGCCGCGCTCAGCTCGCTGGGCATCTACTATCAAATTCAGGCCTGGCCAGCGAAACATCGGCTGAAAGCGCTAACCATCGGTATTACCGGTTCGACGCTGGCGATCCCGATTGCCCGCCTCTTCTCTACCGAACTGCTACAACTCGAGGAGTGGCGCGGGCTTTATCTTTTCGAGCTTGGGCTGGCGCTTATCTCGCTCGGCTGCGTGATTGCCCTCAAGCTGCCGCCGGGCGATCGTAAAAAGGTGTTTGAGAAGAAGGATTTCATCACCTTCTTTCTGCTGGCACCCGGCATGGCGCTGCTCTGCGCGGTGCTCTCCCTCGGGCGTCTCGACTGGTGGTTTGAAACACCGTGGCTCGGCTGGGCGCTGGCCGGTGCGCTGGTACTGATCGTCTCGGCGATTGTGTTTGAGCACAACCGAAAGAACCCGCTGCTCAACACCCGCTGGCTCTCCAGCGGCAGTATTGTGCGCCTCGGCCTGATTATGCTGCTGATCCGCATTGTGCTTGCCGAACAGAACACCGGGGTTTTTGGCTGGTTGCAGTATGTTGGCCTGCAAAACGAGCAGATGACCCGGCTGGCGTGGTCGATTCTCGCCGGGATTATTTGCGGGATTGTCGCCAGTTGCCTGACCATCAAGCCGCAGCGGCTGGGGTGGCCGATCCTCACCGCGCTGGCGCTGATGATTATCGCCTCGCTGATGGATAGCCAGTCAACCAGCCTGACGCGCCCGGATCAGCTGATGATAAGCCAGTTCCTCTTCGGCTTTGCCAGCGCCTTTTTTATCGCCCCCGCGATGCTGGCCGGGATTGGTGGCGTCATCGCCGAACCGCGCAACCTCGTCAGCTTCTCGGTGCTGTTTGGCATGAGCCAGAATATCGGCGGGCTGATGGGCTCGGCGATCCTCGGCACCTTTCAGACGTGGCGCGAAAAGTATCACTCAAGCCTGCTGGCGGATCAGCTCACCACCCTTAACCCGCTGGTCAATGAGCGCCTGCAACTCTATAGCCAGATGTACCAGAGCATGATCGGCGACAACAGCCTGCTCAGCGTGCAGGCGATAACCCAGTTGCAGACCGCCTCGACGTTACAGGCGACGATACTGGCTTATAACGACACTTATATGCTGACGGCGAGCGTCGCCGCCGCCACGCTGTTATGGATTGTATGGCGCTTGCTGCGCCTGCGTATTACCGCTCGTCTGGCCCTGAAACGGGCAACGGGTAGCAAATAATAATGATGACATTACTGGAGTTCTTACTATGAGCCAGCAGGACGCCGCTAAAGAGCAGGCAAGTACCCGCAGCAATGTGCGCGTGGTGTCCCTATTTACCGCCGCGGCGATCGTGATCGTCGGCGTGCTGGTGATCCTTTACGCGTGGCAACTGCCGCCGTTTACGCGGCATACGCAGTCGACGGATAACGCCTATGTGCGCGGGCAGACGACGTTTATCAGCCCGCAGGTCAATGGCTATATCACCGAAGTGCCGGTGCAGGATTTCGTCAATGTGAAAAAAGGCGACCTGATTATGCAGATTGACGACCGCATCTATCGTCAGCGCGTCGATCAGGCGAAGGCGACGCTGGCGATGAAGCGCGCCGCGCTGGAAAACAACCTGCAACAGCGCAAAAGCGCGCAGGCGGTGATCGCGCGTAATGAAGCGGCGCTCGCCAGCGCCAAAGCGCAGAACCTTCAGGCGCAGGCGGATTTAAAACGCGTCAAAGCGCTGACGGCGGACGGTTCCCTCTCGGTTCGCGAGCGCGATGCCGCGCTGGCAACCGCCGCGCAAAACAGCGCCAGTATCGCCCAGGCGCAGGCAACGCTTGAGATGTCGCGCCAGGATCTGCAAACCACCATCGTCAATCGCGCCTCGCTACAGGCAGATGTGGAAAACGCCCAGGCGGCGCTGGAGCTGGCGCAGATCGATCTGCAAAATACGCGCATCGTCGCCCCGCGCGACGGGCAGCTTGGGCAGATCAGCGTGCGCCTCGGCGCGTATGTCACTGCCGGGACGCATCTCACCTCGCTGGTGCCTGCCCAGCGCTGGGTGATTGCCAACCTCAAAGAGACGCAACTTGCTGATGTGGTTGTCGGCCAACCGGTCACTTTTAGTGTCGATGCCCTTGATGGCCGCAGCTTTAACGGCCGGGTTGAGAGCATTTCGCCCGCTACCGGCGTGGAGTTCAGCGCTATCAGCCCGGACAACGCCACCGGTAACTTTGTCAAAATCGCCCAGCGTATTCCGGTGCGCATTCAGGTGGAGGGCAAAGCCGATGAGATCGCCCGTCTGCGTCCCGGTATGTCCGTGCAGGTGCATATTGATACGCGGGAGGCGCAGCAATGAGGCGCTATCCGACACTTATCGCGCTCAGCCTGCTGCTGGCGGGCTGCCAGTCGGTGGATGTGGAACGCGCACAGCCTTCGTTACAGATCCCGGCGGCGTGGCGCAGCGAAAGCGGGCCGCTGGGCAAAGTCGACAGCGTCTGGTGGCGCAACTTTCACGACAGCCAGCTCAACCGCTATGTCGATCAGGCTCTGCGTTATAACAGCGACGTGCTGGTCGCCCGCGAGCGGGTCAATGAGTACCAGGCGCGGGTCTATGCCGCCAACGGTGCGCTGTTTCCCGAAGTGGATGTCGGTTTATCCGGCACCCGCGCCCGTTCGCAATCCGCCGCCACTGGTCAGCCGGTGCACAGCACGCTCTATAAGGGCAATTTAACCGCCAGTTACGATGTCGATATCTGGGGGGCGAGCCGCAGCGCATCGCTGGCGGCAGAAGCCTCGCTGGAGGCGCAAAAAGCGGCGGCTGCGGCGGCCGATTTAACCGTTGCCACCAATGTCGCCTCCGGTTATCTCACCCTGCTATCACTGGATGAGCAGCTGCGCGTCACGCGCTCGACGCTAAAAGCGCGGGAAGATGCCTGGCGGCTCGCCCGGCGTCAGTATGAAACTGGCTATACCTCGCGGCTGGAGCTGATGCAGTCGGATTCGGAACTACGCGCAACGCGGGCGCAAATTCCGCAGCTGGAGCACCAGATTAGCCAGCAGGAGAATGCGCTCAGCGTGCTGCTCGGCAGCAACCCGGGCGCAATCCAGCGCGGCGATTTTTCGGCGCTTACCCCGCTGTCGCTGCCTGCGCAGCTGCCATCTACGCTGCTTAACCGGCGGCCGGATATCGTGCAGGCTCAGCGCCAGCTGGTTGCCGCTGATGCCGGGCTTGCGGTATCGCAGGCGAAACTGCTGCCGTCGCTCAATCTCACCGCCAGCGGCAGTATGCAGGACGACACCCTGCCCGGCCTGCTCGATAACCCGCTGCGGCTGTGGAACATTGGCGGCAGCATTCTGGCGCCGCTGCTGAACCGCCAGGCGCTGAATGCGCAGGTGGATGTCTCCATGTCGCAGCGCAACCAGGCGCTCTATGGCTATGAAAGTACCGTGCGCAATGCGTTCAGAGAGGTGAATGACAGTCTCGATGCTATCACTCGCCTCGGCGAGCAGCTGAGCGAGCTGGAAGGCCAGCAGCAGGTGGCGGAAGAGACGCTGCGCATTGCGCAAAATCGTTACCAGAACGGCTACTCCTCCTACCTGACGGTGCTTGATGCGCAGCGCACGCTCTTCAGCGCGCAGCTCAACGCCGTGCAGGTGAAAAATAATCTGTTACTGGCGCAGGTGGATCTCTATCGCGCGCTGGGTGGAGGCTGGTCCGGTATGAACTAATTCTCAACAACACCAGGAGTTATGCTATGCAGCAGAAATGGTCCGCGGTAGATGAGTACTTAGCACAACAGCTTCTCCCTGAAGATGAGGTTCTGACGCAGATCCTCGCCAATAACCGGCGCGCCGGGTTACCTGAAATTGATGTTTCGCCAATGCAGGGCCAGCTGCTGGCGCTGCTGGTGCGCATGACGCACGCGAAACGTATTCTTGAGATCGGCACGCTGGGCGCTTATAGCACGGTGTGGATGGCGCGAGAGTTGCCCTCCGATGGCGAATTACTGACGCTGGAGTTCGATGCGTTACATGCCGCGATTGCCCGTGAGAACATTGAATTTGCCGGGTTAACCCGCCAGGTGAGAGTCAAAGAGGGCCCGGCGCTGCAAACACTGGAATCCCTCGGCGAGCGCCCGCCGTTCGATCTGATCTTTATCGATGCCGATAAACCCAATAACCCGAACTACCTGAAGTGGGCGCTGCACTATTCGCGTCCCGGCACGCTGATTATTGGCGATAACGTGGTGCGCGACGGCGAAGTGACCAACCCATCCTCCACCGATGACCGGGTGCAGGGCGTGCGTAAATTTATTGAGATGATTGGCGACAACCCGCACCTGACGGCGACGGCAATGCAGACCGTCGGCACAAAAGGATGGGATGGCTTTACGCTGGCGTGGGTAAACTCGTAAAAATCGCAGGCCGGATAAGCGTAGCGCCATCCGGCAATCCTGCGCGGATGGGGAGCTATTCCGTTTGCTAAGCCGTGGTTAACTGCCGGATGGCGGCTGGGGCCTTATCCGGCCTACAACCCCATCGCGTGCGGGTAAATTCGTTACCGTAGGCCGGATAAGCATTGCGCCATCCGGCGAGCCTGCGCGGATGGGGAGCTATTCCGTTTGCTAAGCCGTGATTAACTGCCGGATGGCGGCTGGGGCCTTATCCGGCCTACAAAACCATCGCGTGCGGGTAAATTCGATACCGTAGGCCGGATAAGCGTAGCGCCATCCGGCGATCCTGCGCGGATGTCGAACTGTTCCGTTTGGTAAGCCGTGGTTAACTGCCGGATGGCGGCTGACGCCTTATCCGGCCTACAAACCCATCGCGTGCAGGTGAATTCGATACCGTAGGCCGGATAAGCGTAGCGCCATCCGGCGATCCTGCGCGGATGTCGAACTGTTCCGTTTGGTAAGCCGTGGTTAACTGCCGGATGGCGGCTGATGCCTTATCCGGCCTACAACCCCATCGCGTGCGGGTAAATTCGATACCGTAGGCCGGATAAGCGTAGCGCCATCCGGCAATCCTGCGCGGATGTCGAACTGTTCCGTTTGGTAAGCCGTAGTTAACTGCCGGATGGCGGCTGACGCCTTATCCGGCCTACAAACCCATCGCGTGCGGGTGAGTTCGATACCGTAGGCCGGATAAGCGTAGCGCCATCCGGCGATCCTGCGCGGATGTCGAACTGTTCCATTTGCTAAGCCATGGTTAACTGCCGGATGGCGGCTGGTGCCTTATCCGGCCTACAAACCCATCACGTGCGGGTAAATTCGATACCGTAGGCCGGATAAGCGTAGCGCCATCCGGCGATCCTGCGCGGATGTCGAACTGTTCCGTTTGGTAAGCCATGGTTAACTGCCGGATGGCGGCTGGTGCCTTATCCGGCCTACAAACCCATCGCGTGCGGGTGAATTCGATACCGTAGGCCGGATAAGCGTAGCGCCATCCGGCAATCCTGCTCGGATGGCGAACTGTTCCGTTTGGTAAGCCGTGGTTAACTGCCGGATGGCGGCTGACGCCTTATCCGGCCTACAACCCCATCGCGTGTCCGGCCTACAAAGGCATTACGCGCTAATCTGCTCCATTGCTTGCAGGATGCGTTTGTCGGAGATGGGGTACGGCGTGCCGAGCTGTTGGGCGAAGAAGCTGACGCGCAGCTCCTCGATCATCCAGCGAACCGCCTTCACCTCTTCATCGTCACGACGCGCGGGCGGCAGCTTGTTCAGCCACTGCTGCCACGCCTGCTGCACCTGCTCCACTTTCAGCATTTGCGCCCGATCGCGGTGCGGATCGACCGCCAGCTTCTCCAGCCGCTTTTCAATCGCCTGTAAGTAACGCAGCGTATCGCCGAGGCGGCGGAAGCCGTTGCCGGTGACGAAACCGCGATACACCAGCCCGTTCATCTGCGCTTTGATATCCGATAACCCCAGCGCCATGGTCATATCAACCCGCCCTTTCAGACGCTTGTTGATATTGAACACCGCCGTCAGGATCTGCTCGACCTGTTTGGCGATCTCCACCACCGTGTAGTTCAGCTCGGCGCGCACTTTCTCATGCAGCGCGGCAAAGCCCTCCTCCGTCCAGACCAGGCCGCCCGCTTCATCAATCAGTTTGTCGATACCGCAGGCGATGCAGTCATCAATCAGCTCCAGTACTTTACCGTACGGGTTGAAGTAGAGCCCCAGCTTGGCTTTGTTCGGCAGCTTCTCGTGCAGATATTTAATCGGCGACGGGATGTTCAGCAGCAGCAGGCGGCGAATACCGGCCCACATTGCATTTTGCTGCTCTTGCGGATTATCGAACAGCTTGATCGCCACGCTGTCGCGCTCATCAACCAGCGCTGGCCACGCCTTCACTTTGTAGCTGCCGCGCTTCTGCTCGTAGCTTTCCGGCAACTGACCAAAGCTCCAGATATGCAGCCCGCTCTGCTCAATGCCGTCGTCGGCCACCGCCGACAGCGTCTCCTGCACTTTGCCCTTCAGTTGCTCTTTCAACTCGCTAAGGGAGCGGCCTTCGAGCAGCTTCTTATTCTTATCATCCACCACGCGGAAGGTGATTTTCAGGTGATCGGGCACCTGATCCCAGTGCCAGTCGTCGCGGTCGACGGTTACGCCGGTCATGCGGCGCAGTTCGCGCTCCAGCGCGTCGAGCAGCGGCATCTCCAGCGGCGTCACGCGGCCTAAAAACGCTTCGGCATAGTTCGGCGCGGGGACGAAGTTGCGCCGCGTCGGTTTCGGCAACGATTTGATCAGCGCAATCACCAGCTCGCGGCGCAGGCCGGGGATCTGCCACTCAAAACCGCTCTCCTCCACCTGATTGAGCAGCGGCAGCGGAATGTGTACCGTCACGCCATCGGCATCCGCGCCCGGCTCAAACTGATAGCTCAGACGCAGCTTGAGGTTGCCCTGATGCCAGAAGTTCGGGTAATCGAGCTTACTGACATTGTCCGCGCCCTCTTTGATCAGCATGCTCTTTTCAAAGTTGAGCAGATCCGGCGTTTCACGGCTCGCCTTCTTCCACCAGCTGTCGAAGTGGCGGGCCGAAATGACCTCATGGCTGATGCGCTGATCGTAAAACTCAAACAGCGTCTCATCATCCACCAGAATGTCGCGGCGGCGGGATTTATGCTCCAGCTCTTCCACTTCGGCGCGCAGCTTAAGGTTGTCGCGGAAGAAGGCGTGGCGGGTTTGCCAGTCCCCTTCCACCAGCGCGTGGCGAATAAAGAGCTCGCGGCACAGCGCCGGATCGATCTGGCTGTAGTTGACCTTACGCGCGGCGACAATCGGCAGACCGTAAAGCGTCACTTTCTCCATCGCCATCACCGCACCCTGCGAGCGCTCCCAGTGCGGTTCGCTCCAGGAGCGTTTAATCAGATGCTGCGCAACCGGTTCGACCCACTCGGGATCGATGCGCGCAGCAATGCGCCCCCACAGGCGGCTGGTTTCTACCAGTTCGGCCACCATCGTCCATTTCGGCGGTTTCTTGAACAAACCGGAGCCAGGGAAGATGGAGAAACGGGCGTTGCGCGCGCCGGTAAACTCCTGCTTATCGGCATCTTTCATACCGATATGCGACAGCAGCCCGGTAAGCAGCGCAATATGAATCTCGCGGTACTCTGCCGGCTCGCTGTTCACCGGAATTCCAAGCTCTTTCACCACCTGGCGCAGCTGGGTGTAGATATCCTGCCATTCGCGCACGCGCAGGTAGTTGAGGTAATCGACGCGGCACTGGCGGCGGAACTGGTTCGAGGAGAGCGCTTTCTGCTGCTCGCCGATGTAGTTCCACAGGTTCACAAAGGCGAGGAAATCGGACTCTTTGTCGTGGAAGCGCTGATGCTTTTCATCCGAGGCCTGTTTCTTATCCATTGGCCGCTCGCGCGGATCCTGAATCGACAGCGCCGAGGTGATGATCATCGCTTCGCGCACGCAGCCATGTTTCTGCGCTTCCAGTACCATGCGCGCCAGACGCGGGTCGACCGGCAGTTGCGAAAGCTGGCGACCAAGCGGCGTCAGTTTATAGGCGGTCTGCTGTTCGTCGGTGGCAATCGCACCCAGCTCTTCCAGCAGGCGCACACCATCCTGAATATTGCGTTTATCCGGCGCTTCGACAAACGGGAAGGCGGCGATATCGCCCAGCCCCAGCGCGGTCATTTGCAAAATGACCGACGCCAGGTTGGTTCGCAGGATCTCCGGATCGGTAAACTCCGGGCGCGAAAGGAAATCATCCTCCGAATAGAGACGAATGCAGATCCCTTCCGAGACACGGCCGCAGCGCCCTTTACGCTGGTTGGCAGAGGCCTGCGACACCGGCTCAATCGGCAGACGCTGCACTTTGGTGCGGTAGCTGTAGCGGCTGATGCGCGCGGTACCGGGATCAATCACATATTTAATGCCGGGCACGGTGAGCGAGGTTTCCGCCACGTTAGTTGCCAGCACAATGCGCCGCCCGCTGTGCGGCTGAAAGACGCGGTTCTGCTCGCTGTTGGAGAGGCGCGCATAGAGCGGCAAAATTTCCGTATGGCGCAGATCGCGTTTATTTAACGCATCTGCCGTATCGCGAATTTCGCGCTCGCCGCTCATAAAGATCAGAATGTCGCCAGCGCTTTCACGTCCCAGCTCATCCACGGCATCGAAAATCGCCTGCAGCTGGTCGCGCTCGGTGTCATCCGCCTCTTCAACAATCGGACGATAGCGCACTTCCACCGGATAGGTGCGCCCGGAGACTTCAATAATCGGCGCATTGTTAAAATGGCGCGAGAAGCGCTCAGGATCGATGGTCGCCGAGGTGATGATGATTTTCAGATCCGGGCGGCGCGGCAGCAGCTCGCGCAGGTAGCCGAGCAGAAAATCGATGTTGAGGCTGCGTTCGTGCGCCTCATCGATAATGATGGTGTCGTACTGCATCAGCAGCCGATCCTGCTGAATCTCTGCCAGCAGGATACCGTCCGTCATCAGCTTAACGAGGGTGTTATCGCTGACGTGATCGTTAAAGCGGACTTTATAGCCAACGCAGCCGCCCGGCTCGGTCTTCAGCTCTTCAGCAATACGGTTCGCCACGGTACGTGCAGCAAGACGACGCGGCTGGGTATGACCAATCAGTCCTTTGATTCCGCGCCCCAGCTCCATACAGATTTTCGGCAGCTGCGTGGTTTTACCGGAGCCGGTTTCACCAGCGACAATTACCACCTGGTTATCGCGTACCGCTTCGAGGATCGCCTGCTTCTTCTGGCTGACCGGCAAGTTTTCCGGGTAGTCAATTACCGGGCGAGACGCTTCGCGCTGCGCCACTTTCGCTGCAGCCTGTGCGGCTTCTTCTGCGATCTGTTGTAACAAGGCCTGGTGAGATTCAGGATTTTTAACTTTCTTGCTGCCCTGCAGACGGCGGGCGAAGCGCTGTTTATCGCGCAGCATCAGCGTGTCGAGCTGCGCGTAGAGATCGTTAATAGTCAATTTTTGTTGTTCAGTCATAGATTTATCGGGCAGAGCACTGCCGGGAAACTGGATCAGTTTGCAATGTGCGTAGAATAGCACATCGCAACAATCCTTTTCTTGTTCAAGAAATTCGAACATGGGCTTCGATATATTGCGCTATTCATGATTACGGATTGTGAATAGAGTGTGACGAATTCACGGGGGCAACCCAGCGTAAATACAACAAAGGAAACAACCCAATGGGTAAAGTATTAGTTCTTAAATCCAGCATTCTGGCAGGGTATTCTCAATCTTCGCAGCTCTCTGACTACTTCGTTGAACAGTGGCGCGCAAAGCACGCTGATGATGAAATCACCGTGCGCGATCTGGCGGCAAACCCGATTCCGGTGCTGGACGGTGAGTTAGTTGGCGCGCTGCGCCCGAGCGATGCCCCGCTGACACCGCGTCAGCAGGAAGCGCTGTCGCTCTCTGACGAACTGATTGCTGAACTGCAGGCGCATGATGTGATTGTTATCAACGCGCCGATGTACAACTTCAACATCCCGACGCAGCTGAAAAACTACTTTGACCTGGTGGCGCGTGCGGGCGTGACGTTCCGTTACACCGAAAATGGCCCGGAAGGTCTGGTCACCGGCAAACGTGCGGTGATCGTCACCAGCCGTGGCGGTATTCATAAAGATACCCCGTCTGACCTGGTTGCTCCGTACCTGACGCTGTTCCTCGGCTTTATCGGCATCACCGACGTTAACTTTGTCTTCGCTGAAGGCATCGCCTACGGCCCGGAAGTGGCGGCAAAAGCGCAGGACGATGCGAAAGCGGCTATCGACAGCATCGTTGCCGCGTAAGTTTGTACCCTCTCACCTGCAGGTGAGAGGGTTAATTTTCCTTTCGCAGCCACTTACCGTTAATGCCGCGCACATACTCACCCGGCTTCGCCCGCGCAACCAGTTTCTGCCCCGCCATATTGGCGACATCATCCACCGGAATATTGTTGCGGTCTGCCAACTGCTGATAGCTCTCGGTACGCGCTTTATTGATGCGTTCAACCAGCGCCAGCGTCTCCTGATCCTGACGCAGCGGTGCGAGATAGCCGTTCAGCGTTTCGCCGACGCGGCCCTGGCTGCGGGCCTCATCCAGCGTGAGCGCCTGGGCGATGCCGCTTACCAGGCTTAGCGCGAGCAGCGCGCATATGACTCGTTTTTTCATCATCGCCTCAGAAGAGATCGCTTCGGGATTTCAGCAGGCTCTCCACATCTTTATCGACCTTGATATGGATCTCATGCTCAATTTTGACGTTCATGTTGATGGTGATCGGCTCTTTCGGCGCCGCCACTTCAATCCGTGGCGTACAGCCAGCCAGCAGCGTTACCGCCAGCAGGCCTGGCACGATTTTCAGGGTTCTCATCTCTTTTCCTCGCACGACGTGCCCTTTTTGCAGCGCGTATCGGGCAGCGCCGCATGTTGCTCCAGCCATGACTGTAAGTTGTCAGCAAAACGCAGACTGCGCCATAGCGTGAACAGATTTTCCTGATGGGTGTAGTTGAGATTAACACGCCCGCTTTTGCCTTCGGCATAACTGGTGCCCGAGAGTTTCGCGCGCAGGGTTAATTGCCCCAGATTATCGACATCGATCTTCGTCCACGAGCGCGAAATTTCCATATAGCGCAGCCAGTTAATCGCCGCGCCCGCCGCCATATGGTCATTGACGATGGCGTCTGCGGTGTTTTTATCGAGTCGCAGCGTCATCGGCCCTGGGTTATGCAGCCAGCCATCTTTAATAATCCAGCGTGGGTTATCGAGCCACAGCGGCAGCGCGCCGTCAACGGGGCCGGAGAGCGCAAACTGCTTCGGATTCACCGCGCTTATCACTTCACTCGCTTCAATATGCTTCAGGCGCAGCAGCGCCGCATCATGCTGCGGCAGACGGAGCTGTTGCAGCGTCACTTTGCCGCCGAGCACATCGACGCTGACATCGCTGAGGGTTAGCGGATCTTGCTCACTGTAGGGCCACGCACCCTGTAAATCGGCGGTGATATTTTTCGCCGTCACCTGATTAACTACTTCACCGATGCGCAGCGACACCGGGTGGCGCGTGCCCAGTTGCCAGGTAGCATCGCGGTAGCGGAACGGCAGCACAAAGTCGACGCCGTGGATTTCGTTATCCGGCGTCCAGACGCTACCGTTCTTCAGCACGCCATGACCGCCCGCTTCAAAGCCCTGATCGGCTGCGGCGGAAAAGGCGACCTGCGCATAGAGCGAGCCGTCGAGCAGATTCATTTTCCACTCCGGCGGCACCAGCGGCTGGAACACCGTCAGGGATTGCTGTGGCCACCACGCCTGGCCGCGCAGGCGCTCGCCGTCCCAGCGCCCATTCACCTGCACCGGCCCAATCGCTTCGGCGTTAAGCGCGCCTTTGAACTGGAAGCGCGTCGGCTCCGGGCCGTCGACGCTGAAATGCAGAGTTGACGGCGGCAAAACGCTGCCGCTACTAAAGGTCGTTTTGCCCGCATCCAGCGTCAGAGCGCCGGTAAAGCGCGGTTTTGCACTATCACGCAGCCAGCGTACCGGTTTATCCAGTACCAGCCTCGGCTTACTCATCTGCATGGCACCATATTGCAGTTGATCGAAGCCGGTAGAGAGTTCCGTTAAGGTGATGGCTTCGTCGCGCCACTCGCCCCGCCCGGCGACATCCCAGCGGGCGTGCATCGGCGTGAAATAGCCATCGCCCCAGTAGCGCCAGCGCCACAGCCCATTATCCGGCAGGAAATCCTCGGCGCGGCCGTCAAGATGGAGGGTAAAGTCGCCGAGCGCATTCTCATGGGCGCGCAGAATGGCCTGCAAGCGCCCGTCGATACCGCGCTGCGTCAGGCTGACACCCGCCAGCGGCCAGCGCACCTCATCAATATTGAGCGAATCAATAATGCGCCCTCGTGAGCGCAGCAGCGCGCCGGGGCTGAAGGCCAGGCGCAGATCCTCAACGCTACCGCTGAGACGGCCGGGTAGCACGGCGTAGAAGATCAAATCGCCCTGCTTCGCCTCACCGGTCAGCTGTAGCGGCATATCGCTGTTGCCGGGGCTGAGACGCCCCGGGCCGAAGTTGAGCACAGCATTACCTTTGCCGGCGTCGCCCTGGGTTAAGACATTTAACCGACCGCTGATACGCGCATTTTCTAGTCCGGCCTGCCAGTTGTCGATATTCACGCCGACACGTCCGCTTAACGGAAAGCCCTGGTAAGGCCAGTTCCAGCGCCCATCGCTGATGGCGAAGCGCTGTTCGCTCATCTGCCAGGGAAGATCCAGCAGCGGCTCCCCTTCGCCGCGCGCCATCACAATCAGTTGCCCCTGGTTATCGCGCCAGTCGAGATCGACATCAAGAGTGTGCGGCTGCTGCGGCAGCGTCAGGGTACTCTCCATATGCCCGTTCACCGGGATCCCCGCCGGATCGTTGGGCAGCGTAAATTCACCGCCAAGGGTAAACGGCGGCTGATCGTTAAACAGCTTTAGCGCCATACGATTGACGTTCAGCTTCTGGCCTTGCAGGCGGGCGCTGAGTTCAACGCGATCGCCCTGATAAGTGAGCGCCTGAACCTGCGGCGTCAGCGCCAGCGAAAGTTTGCCCTGCCACGTTTTCCACGGCGATACCGTCAGGCGATCGACGGTCACCCAGCTGTAAGGCAGCAGCGATTGCCACTGCGCCAGCGAGCGCGGCGCGCTGTTATCTTCGTCATTTTTGGCGAGTTTATTCAGGCAGGCGGTGTTAATCTCCAGCGCATCAATATGCAGCTGCCAGCGGCTGGGATGGGTCAGCCGGGCATTGCTGAGCTCAGCGAGGGTACAGTCATCGGTGATGTAGCGTAAATCGGGTATATAGAGGGAGCGGAGCGTGAGGCGCGGGCTGTCGCTCATGGCGATGCGCGTGCCGGCGGGCAACCAGATGCCGACCAGCGTCGGCACCCACTGCGCCAGCGTCAGTAGCAGCGTGAGCGGCAGCAGTATAAACAGTAGTACCAGTGCGATGGCGGCCTTGTATTTACCCTTCATGGGCGGCTAATATCCTGATTTTGCATCTAATTGAGGCGAAACTGGCGTCTATTGTGCCACGTCGCGGCGCGATATTGAACGCACACGCCTCGTTAATCATAGACTGGCCGCTGCGTTTACCCCTAATGGGCGCTCAGACGATGAGCCGTTGATCTCTCTTCGCGGGATGGACATATACTCAATCTGGAAGCATTCACCTCGCCTCTGTCTCTAAACAATAGTTGAGCATTTACTTAATAATTTTAAAACGTGATAATAGAGGCAGAAAATCATTGGAGAAAAGTCTTATGAAACTCGCGATATACAGCACAAAGCAATACGATAAAAAGTATTTGCAGCAGGTAAACGAGCGTTATGGCTACGATCTTGAATTTTTCGACTTTTTGTTAACGAAAAAGACCGCCAAAACCGCTAATGGCTGCGAAGGTGTCTGTATTTTCGTCAATGATGACGGCAGCCGCACGGTGCTGGAAGAGCTAAAAAAGCTCGGCGTGAAGTTTATCGCCCTGCGCTGCGCTGGCTTTAACAACGTCGACCTGGAAGCGGCAAAAGAGTTAGGGCTGAGCGTGGTGCGCGTACCGGCCTACTCGCCGGAAGCGGTGGCCGAACATGCTATCGGTATGATGATGACGCTGAACCGCCGCATTCACCGCGCTTATCAGCGTACCCGCGATGCCAACTTCTCCCTTGAAGGCCTGACCGGTTTCACCATGTACGGTAAAACGGCGGGTGTCATTGGCACCGGGAAAATCGGCGTTGCCGCGCTGCGTATTCTGAAAGGTTTCGGTATGCGCCTGCTGGCGTTTGATCCCTACCCGAGCGCAGCGGCGCTGGATATGGGCGTCGAGTATGTCGATCTGCAAACCCTCTTTTCACAGTCGGACGTCATCTCACTGCACTGTCCGCTGACGCCGGAGAACTTCCACCTGCTCAACCAGACCGCGTTTGAGCAGATGAAAAACGGCGTGATGATCATTAACACCAGCCGCGGCGGGCTGGTTGATTCCCAGGCCGCGATCGAAGCATTAAAAACGCAGAAGATTGGCGCGCTGGGAATGGACGTGTATGAGAACGAGCGCGATCTCTTCTTTGAAGATAAATCTAATGATGTGATTCAGGATGATGTCTTCCGCCGCTTGTCCGCCTGCCACAACGTGCTGTTTACCGGCCATCAGGCCTTCCTGACCGCCGAAGCATTGACCAGTATTTCGGAAACGACGCTGGAAAACTTGCGTCAGCTGCATCAGGGCGAAAGCTGTCCGAACGCGCTGACCTGAGACGCGCTCCCCATCGCCGGGGAGCGTTTTAAGAGTAACCCCGGTGACACGGCTGTTCGACCGGGTACAATTCCCACCGTTTTGATGGAACGAACCCAGAGGAAAAGATGAAAAAATTGATCGCTTTGGTCGCGTTGAGCGCAGTGCTTGCTGGCTGCGTCAGTTCCCGCGCCGTACAGCTGAAACCAGAACAACTGGAAAATCAGCGCTTTGTATTGACTACATTTAATGGCAAAAGCGTTGCGCCAGACGAGCCGAAACCCGAGATCCGCTTTGATAAAGATCTGCGCGTATCCGGCAAAATGTGTAACGGTTTCACCGGCCAGGGCAAGCTCTCTGAAGGTGCCTTAACCGTGAAACATCTGGCGATGACGATGATGATGTGTCCGGACGCGCAGCGTAACGAACTGGATCACACCATTAATGCAATGCTCGCCGAGGGCGCGCAGGTCGATCTGACCGGGAATCAGCTGACGCTGACCACCGCGACGCAGACCCTGATTTACACCCGCGCCGCGAACGCTCAGTAACTTCCGCAACTGCCGGTGGCAAGCGACTGCTCGCTGCAGCGTTTGCCATTTGGCAGTGCACACATCCCTGTCATTGACCCATCAAGCTGGCGTGCGACGGACATTGAACCGCCGATCATCGCGCAGTTGGCCTGCCCACTGTTGGACATCGCCGCTTTTAACCCTGGCGCAACGTGCGCGGCGGTTGCCTGCTGAACAGGTTCACTGCTGCAGGCTGACAATAACAGTGCGGCACACCCGATCCATAATGCTGAACGCATCTCTTCCTCTCCCCCATCAAAAAAGCGAAACCCAAGCATCATAGGCAGCCCGGCGCAATACGTCGAGGGCTGAAACTCATCTTTGTGGCGCGGTGAAACACTTTTTTGCGATTTTTCTAATAATGAACCGGGATCGCCCCTCGCACGTGGTCGTTCGCCGCGGCGGATGGGAGAAGCGTTTTCATCATCGATCACGCGAGACTTTTTAGCGTTTTTTTAAATAACGGCGGTCACTTTTATTTGTTTTTTATATCCTTATCTTTTAATTAATACATATGAATTATATTTACACCATTTTTTATCCAAACAGATCTCAATATTTCCAAAAGTAATTGAAAAATAATTACACGCTCCCTTAATATCGCGCACAGATTTTTTCCTTAATTAAAAAATGGTTACCGTTATGTTATTTAAAAAAACGCTTTGTGCAGCAACGCTTCTTTCCTGCTTTTCGTTAATGGGTTGTCAATCAAATGCTGATTATTTGGCGGCAGATGTTTACAGCGCCGGTCAGGTTAATGCCAAACAAAAAACGAAAACCGTCACGATTTTATCTGTCCTGCCAGCTAAAGTTGCGGTAGATAATAGTGAGAATAAAAAAGCCGCGCAGACATTTGGTGCCGTACTGGGCGCGGTTGCCGGTGGCGTTGCCGGGCACAATATCGAGAGTGGCTCTACGCTGAACACCGTAGCTGGCGGCGTGGGCGGCGGCGCAATCGGTGCGGCGGCGGGATCTCTTGTCAAAGATAAGGTTCTGGTTGAAGCCGTTACCTTAAGCTACAAAGAGGGTAAACATGTATTCTCCTCCACCCAGGTAGGAAAAAGCTGCATGTTTACACCGGGCCTTGCGGTAATTATCTCCATGGGCAAAGACGAGACGCGTATTCAACCCAATGCCACCTGCCCTGAGAAAAAATAAAAGGTCAAAAATGAAACGCGCAGCTTTATTTGTTTTTTTGGCGGCCGTAACTTTTACCCCTGATTATCTCTGTGCCGCAACGCTTCAGGAGCAATTAAAAGCAGTCGCTACTGCTGAAAGTGAAGGCGAAATGCAGGCACAGCAGGAAAAAGAGTACTGGCGAGAAAAAAGACGCCAGCACCGGGAGAAAAAAAGAGCAGCGGCCGCGGCTCAGCGTGCGGCTATAAATGCCAGGCAGGCGAAGCGTGAAGCTGAAATAGCCGCAGATAAAAAACGCGATCGGCAATTTGAGGATCAACTCCGCGATCTTGAGATTGAAAAGCGCCGTCTTGAGCTGCAGGCAAAATCAGCTCGCGTGCAGCGAGAGAAGGATTTCGTTGAGCAAGAGCTTAAACAGCGAGCGGCACAAACGGATGTCATTCAGTCTGAAGCTGACGCCCGGCGTAACCTCTCATCAGGGGGGAAAGCGTTAATGCAAAGCGAAGGTAAAGCCAGAGAAAAAGAAGCCAGCAGTTGGTGGTAACAGCGTAAGGCGGAACATTATGTTCCGCTTTTTTATTGCACCGCCTGGATCAATTTGTGCACTCGAAGACCACGTAAGTTCAGGGGATTAGAGAAAAGTCTTATACTTGCTTAACAATTACAGGACTCGTCGCCGTAAAACGCGTCCCTTCTTTTGAGCAATGTAAGGGTGCTTTATGATCACAATTGACGGTAATGGCGCAGTCGCATCCGTTGCGTACCGCACCAGTGAAGTTATCGCCATCTACCCGATTACCCCCAGTTCAACGATGGCTGAACAGGCAGATGCCTGGGCAGGCAACGGCCTGAAAAATATCTGGGGCGACACGCCGCGCGTGGTAGAGATGCAGTCAGAAGCGGGGGCGATTGCCGCCGTGCACGGGGCATTGCAGACCGGGGCGCTCTCAACGTCGTTTACCTCATCGCAGGGTTTGCTGCTGATGATCCCGACCCTCTACAAGCTGGCCGGGCAGTTAACTCCCTTTGTGCTGCACGTTGCCGCGCGAACCGTCGCCACCCATGCGCTGTCGATTTTTGGCGACCACTCCGATGTGATGGCGGTGCGCCAGACCGGCTGCGCCCTGCTCTGCGCCAGCAGCGTGCAGGAAGCGCAGGATTTTGCCCTTATCTCCCATATTGCGACGCTGAAAAGCCGCGTGCCATTTATTCACTTCTTTGATGGTTTTCGCACCTCGCACGAGATTAACAAGATCGTGCCGCTTTCGGACGACAACCTGCGCACGCTGATGCCCGAGCAGGAGATTGACCAGCATCGCGCGCGAGCTCTCAACCCGGAACACCCGGTGATCCGCGGCACCTCGGCGAACCCGGACACCTATTTCCAGTCCCGCGAAGCGACAAACCCGTGGTACAACGCCGTTTACGACCATGTTGAGCAGGCGATGGATGATTTTGCCGCCGCCACGGGTCGACACTACAAACCCTTTGAGTACTATGGCCACCCGCAGGCGGAGCGGGTGATCGTGCTGATGGGCTCGGCGATTGGCACCTGCGAAGAGGTGATTGATGAGTTGCTGACTCGCGGCGAGAGAGTCGGCGTGCTGAAAGTGCGGCTCTATCGCCCCTTCAGCGCCGCGCATCTGCTGGCGGTGCTGCCGCAAAGCGTGCGCAGCGTGGCGGTGCTGGATCGCACCAAAGAGCCGGGCGCGCAGGCAGAGCCGCTCTATCTCGATGTGATGACCGCGCTGGCGGAAGCCTTTAATCGCGGTGAGCGCGAAACTTTGCCGCGCGTGATTGGCGGCCGCTACGGGTTGTCGTCGAAAGAGTTCGGGCCGGAGTGTGTCCTGGCCGTCTTTAATGAGCTGCGCGCCGATAAACCGAAGCCGCGCTTCACCGTCGGCATTTATGATGATGTTACTCACCTCTCCCTGCCGCTGCCGGAAAACACCCTGCCGACGCACGCCAAACTGGAAGCGCTCTTTTATGGGCTCGGCAGCGATGGCAGCGTCTCGGCGACCAAGAACAATATCAAGATCATTGGCAATACGACGCCGTGGTACGCCCAGGGTCACTTTGTCTATGACTCCAAAAAAGCGGGCGGGCTGACGGTTTCTCATCTCCGCGTCAGCGAAAGGCCGATCAACTCGGCCTATCTGGTATCGCAGGCCGATTTTGTCGGCTGTCACCAGTTGCAGTTTATCGACAAATATCAGATGGCAGAGCGCCTGAAACCGGGCGGTATTTTCCTGCTCAACACGCCTTACAGCGCGGATGAGGTGTGGTCGCGTCTGCCGCAGGAAGTGCAGGCGGTGCTCAGGCAGAAAAACGCCCGTTTTTATGTGGTTAATGCGGCAAAAATTGCCCGCGAATGCGGGCTGGGCGCGCGCATTAACACCGTGATGCAGATGGCCTTTTTCCATCTCACCGCCATTCTGCCGGGCGACAGTGCGTTAACGGCGTTGCAGGGCGCGATTGCCAAAAGCTACAGCAGCAAAGGCCAGGAGTTGGTTGAGCGCAACTGGCAGGCGCTGGCGCTGGCGCGCGAATCGCTGGCCGAAGTGCCGCTGCAAGAGGTTGATAGCCAAAGCGCGCATCGCCCGCCGGTGGTCTCAGACAGCGCGCCGGACTTTGTTAAAACGGTGACGGCGGCGATGCTGGCCGGGCTTGGCGACGCCCTGCCCGTCTCTGCGCTGCCGCCGGACGGCACATGGCCGGTGGGCACCACGCGCTGGGAGAAGCGCAATATTGCCGAGGCGATCCCGATCTGGAAAGAGGAGCTTTGCACCCAGTGTAATCACTGCGTGGCTGCCTGCCCGCACTCGGCGATCCGCGCCAAAGTGGTACCGCCGCAGGCGATGGAGGATGCGCCCGCAAGCCTGCATTCGCTGGATGTGAAAGCGCGCGATATGCGCGGCCAGAAATATGTTTTGCAGGTAGCACCGGAAGATTGCACCGGCTGTAACCTCTGCGTTGAAGTCTGCCCGGCGAAAGATCGCCAGAACCCGGAGATCAAGGCGATCAACATGATGTCACGCCTTGAGCATGTCGAAGAGGAGAAAGCCAATTATGACTTCTTCCTCGACCTGCCGGAGATTGACCGCAGCCAGCTGGAGCGCATTGATATCCGTACCTCGCAGCTTATTTCGCCGCTGTTTGAGTACTCGGGTGCCTGCTCCGGCTGTGGCGAAACGCCCTATATCAAGTTGCTGACGCAGCTTTATGGCGACCGCATGATGATCGCTAACGCCACCGGCTGCTCCTCGATCTATGGCGGCAACCTGCCTTCGACGCCCTACACCACCGATGCGAACGGGCGCGGGCCGGCGTGGGCTAACTCGCTGTTTGAAGATAACGCCGAGTTCGGGCTTGGCTTCCGCCAGAGCGTTGACCAGCATCGCCAGCGCGTTATGCGCCTGGTGGAACAGTTTGCTGACGCGCTGCCCGCCGACCTGCTTGCGGCTCTGCGTGCCGATGCCACGCCAGAGGTGCGCCGCGATCAGGTGGCGGCCCTGCGAAGTGCGCTGGCCGATGTGGAAGGTGCGCAGCAACTGCTGACCGATGCCGATGCGCTGGTCGAGAAGTCGATCTGGCTGATTGGCGGCGATGGCTGGGCTTACGATATCGGCTTTGGCGGCCTGGATCATGTGATGAGTCTGACCGAGAACGTCAATATCCTGGTGCTTGATACCCAGTGTTACTCCAACACCGGCGGACAGGCTTCAAAGGCGACGCCGCTCGGTGCGGTCACCAAGTTTGGCGAGCACGGTAAGCGCAAAGCGCGCAAAGATCTCGGCGTCAGCATGATGATGTATGGTCATGTCTACGTTGCGCAGATCTCTCTCGGCGCGCAGCTTAACCAGACGGTGAAAGCGATTCAGGAAGCGGAGGCTTACCCCGGCCCGTCGCTGATTATCGCCTACAGCCCGTGCGAGGAGCATGGCTACGATCTGGCGCTGAGCCACGATCAAATGCGCCAGCTTACCGCCACCGGCTTCTGGCCGCTCTATCGCTACGATCCACGTCGTGAAGCCGAGGGCAAAATCCCGCTGGCGCTCGACTCCCGGCCGCCTTCGGATGCGCTGGCAGAGACGTTGCTTAATGAGCAGCGCTTCAAACGCCTGAATGCGCAGCAGCCGGAGGTGGCTGAGCAGCTGTGGAAAGATGCGGCGGCGGATCTGCAAAAACGCTACGACTTCCTCGCGCAGCTGGCCGGGAAAGCGGAAAAAAGCGCGGCCGAATAACGCTCAGACGAAATAAAAGCCGCCGGATGACACCCGGCGGCTTTTTTATGTCACTGTTTTGCATGACAACGGGCGGCAAGCTGGCTAATAATCACCACTCAACCCGGCGGCCAGGACATCTTCATGCGTCATCACCCTGTTACATCATCACGAATTGTCTCTGTCGGGTATGACCCGCAAAGCCGCACGCTGGAGATCCGCTTTCACGACAAGCGCACCTTTCAATATCACGAGGTGCCCGAGCGCATTTTTACCCTTTTTCTTACCGTCGTTTCGAAAGGCCGTTTTTATGATGGCGTGGTGAAAGGCAAATATAAGGAAAAGCGCATCGCCTGAGCTGCCCTTGCCAGGTGATAAATACCTGCCTTAGGCGTAAATCATTGGTACAATCCCGCCCTAATCGCGTATCTCTGCCCGTGGTTTATGGACCGCTGGCGCAAAAAAACCGAATTGAGCCTTTTTCATGTCGCAAAATCAAGAAATTAGCAAAAAAGAACAGTACAACCTCAACAAGTTGCAGAAGCGTCTGCGCCGCAACGTTGGCGAGGCGATTGCCGACTTCAACATGATTGAAGAAGGCGACCGGATTATGGTTTGCCTCTCCGGCGGCAAAGATAGCTACACCATGCTGGAGATCTTGCGCAACCTGCAGCAGAGCGCGCCGGTCAACTTCTCGCTGATTGCGGTCAACCTCGATCAGAAACAGCCCGGTTTCCCGGAGCATATTCTGCCTGAGTACCTTGAAGCGCAGGGCGTCGAGTACAAAATCGTCGAAGAGAACACCTACAGCATCGTGAAAGAGAAGATCCCGGAAGGCAAAACCACCTGCTCGCTCTGTTCACGCCTGCGCCGCGGCATTCTCTACCGCACCGCGACTGAACTGGGCGCAACGAAAATTGCTCTCGGCCACCACCGCGACGATATTCTGCAAACCCTGTTCCTCAATATGTTCTACGGCGGCAAGATGAAAGGCATGCCGCCGAAGCTGATGAGCGATGACGGCAAGCACATTGTCATCCGCCCGCTGGCCTACTGCCGCGAGAAAGATATCGAGCGCTTCTCCGAAGCCAAAGGCTTCCCGATTATTCCGTGCAACCTCTGCGGTTCGCAGCCGAACCTGCAGCGCCAGGTAATCGCCGATATGCTGCGCGACTGGGATAAACGCTACCCGGGCCGTATCGAAACCATGTTCAGCGCGATGCAGAATGTGGTGCCGTCACATCTGAGCGATATCAACCTGTTCGATTTCAAAGGGATCAAACATGGTTCGGAAGTGGTCAACGGCGGCGATCTGGCGTTCGATCGCGAAGAGATCCCGACCCAACCGGTTGGCTGGCAGCCAGAAGAGGATGATGCCCAGCTCGATGAGCTACGGCTGAATGTGATTGAAGTGAAGTAAAAAAAAACCTCTCAGGTAATGTTCTCTGAGAGGCTTTTTTAATGGCGCTGGCGTTATTTCAGCAAGCGCACGCGGCAGGCTTTGCCTTTGATTTTGCCGTTTTGCAGCTGCTTCCACGCCTGGCGCGCCACGCTCTGTCGCACCGCGACATAGACATGCGCCGGATGGACGGTGATCTTGCCGATATCGGCCCCGTCCAGCCCCATCTCACCCGTTAACGCACCCAGCACATCGCCCGGACGCATTTTGGCTTTCTTACCGCCATCAATGCAGAGCGTAGTCATCTCTGCCGCCAGCGGCGCGATGGCGACATTGGCTGGCGCAGTCAGCCAGTTCAGCTTCAGGTGCAGCATTTCAGAGAGAATATTTGCCCGCTGCGCCTCTTCCGGTGCGCAGAGGCTAATCGCCAGCCCCTGATTTCCGGCGCGCGCGGTGCGCCCGATACGGTGAACGTGCACTTCCGGATCCCATGCCAGCTCGTAGTTAACAACCAGCTCAAGGGATTTGATATCCAGACCGCGCGCGGCGACATCGGTCGCCACCAGCACGCGGGCGCTGCCGTTAGCAAAACGCACCAGCGTCTGGTCGCGGTCGCGCTGCTCCAGATCCCCATGCAGCGCCAGCGCCTCCTGCCCTGCGGCATTCAGCGCATCGCACACTTCCTGGCAATCTTTTTTGGTATTGCAGAAGACCACGCAGGAGGCCGGGCGGTGAACGCTCAGCAGTTTTTGCAACAGCGCGATTTTGCCGTGACGGGAGATTTCAAAAAATTGCTGCTCGATAGCCGGTAGATCGTCGACGGTATCGATCTCAACCGTTTCCGGGTTGCGCTGTACGCGCCCGCTGATCGCGGCAATCGCTTCCGGCCAGGTGGCGGAGAAGAGTAAGGTCTGGCGCTGCGCCGGGGCGAAGCGGATCACCTCATCAATGGCGTCGCTAAAGCCCATATCGAGCATGCGATCGGCTTCATCCATCACCAGCGTTTGCAGGTTCTCCAGCGAAACCGTGCTTTTTTGCAGATGGTCCAGCAGGCGGCCCGGCGTGGCGACGATGATATGCGGCGCATGCTGCAACGAATCGCGCTGCGCGCCAAACGGCTGACCGCCGCAGAGCGTCAAAATTTTAGTGTTCGGCATGGATCGAGCCAGACGGCGCAGTTCGCTGGCTACCTGATCCGCCAGCTCGCGCGTCGGGCATAAAATCAGCGATTGGGTCTGAAAACGGCTGCTATCAATGTGCTGCAATACGCCAAGACCAAATGCCGCTGTTTTACCGCTGCCGGTTTTTGCCTGCACGCGGACATCTTTTCCGGCCAGAATCAGGGGGAGCGCAGCAGCCTGCACGGGCGTCATAGTGAGGTAGCCCAGCTCGTTAAGGTTTTCGATCTGGGCGGCGGGCAGCATGTTCAGTGTTGAAAAAGCGGTCAAAATAGAGTCTCGCGATAAAAGGCTTCGGTTCAGCAGGCGCGTATCCTCTCAGATCTGCCCTCTTAACGCGACATTTTAATCGGCTCTTCATCCGGTGGCGGATCCGGCAACGGCTGCGGTTTGGGGATCGGGTCCGGGATTGGCACCGTGTCATTCGGCACGGGGTCGGGCGGCAGTGAATAGAGCGCGTTGCGTAACGTCAGAGTAGCCATGGTGATCTCCACTTCAGCATTGTCGTTACTTTAAAGGTAGAAGCTCATGGCGCAGAGGCAAAAAAAAAGCCGACTGATTAAGTCGGCATCGTACGAATCAATTGTGCTATGCAGTAATTCAAAAAAAGGAAGTAAGACAATATGGAGCGCAACGCCCATCGCTTGACGTTGCATTCACCTGCGACGTGAATATTGCCCTGAATAGCCGCGGCGTTTATTGACCTCGCTCAACTTAAGTGGCGTTTTAATGTTCAATTAATGTTAAAAAAGTTAAATTTTACAGCCATTTACTGCGATGCAGCCACCAGGTCACACCACCGATCAGCAGCGCTAACGCGGCGCAGAAGATGGCAAAACCTAAGTGCCAACCGCCGCCGGGAATGCCGCCAAGGTTGACGCCAAACAGCCCGGTTAAAAAGGTGCTGGGGAGAAAAACCATCGCCATCAGCGACATGGTATAGGAGCGCCGCGCAAGTGACTCCTGCATCACCTGGGTGATCTCGTCGGTCATCACGGCGGTACGCGCAATGCAGGCATCAATCTCATCCAGCCCGCGTCCGAGGCGATCGGCGATATCCTGCATGCGGCGGCGCTGATCGTCGCTCATCCACGGCAAACGTTCGCTGGCCAGCCGCGCAAAGACATCGCGCTGCGGTGCCATATAACGACGCATCACAATTAACTGCTTACGCAGCAGTGCCAGAATGCCGCGCGGTGGAACCTGCTGGTCAAGCAGGTCATCCTCGAGATCGATAATCCGGTCGTGAAGTGATTCGATAAACTCGCTGGCGTGGTCGGTGAGCGAATCGCAGACATCGACCAGCCAGCCGCCGCAATCCGTTGGCCCGCTGCCCTCTTCCAGTTCGCTGACGACATCATCCAGCGCCAGCACTTTCCGCTGGCGCGTCGAAACGATCATCCGCTCGTCCATATAAACGCGTACGGCAACCAGCTGATCGGGGCGTTCGTCGGTGCTGCCATTAATGCAGCGCAGCGTAATCAGTGTCCCCTCGCCCATGCGGCTTACTCTGGGCCGCAAACTCTCGCCCGCCAGCGCGTTACGCACGCTGTTCGGTAAGACGGGCGTCGTTTCCAGCCACTGCGCGCTCTCCTGGTTGGTGTAATTCAGGTGCACCCAGCAGGGTGTCTGGGCGGTGATATCATCATCCGCTGCCAGCGGTTTGACGCCGCCTTTGCCGTCCAGTTGCCACGCGTAAACCGCGTCCGGCACCTGCAGGTCGGCTCCTTTAATGGCTTCCACTGCGCCTCCACATTCAGTCTTTGTTGATGACAGTCTAGCCATGCGCCAAGGTTAAGCAATCATGGCGCTGAATTTGCTAACAAATTACGACGGATTGCCATAAAAAAAGCCCGCAGTGCGGGCTTTTTATCCACTAGGGCGCTATCAAAACGAGTGCCAGTAGTTCTCCTGGCCGCCACCGACCGCCGCCGTAAGCGGAGCCCGCGGCTTCTCTGGCTGCGCATCGCGTTGACGCGCAGGCGCAGGCTTTTCATCAGCCAGGCTAAATTTACTGGTGCGCTGCTGTAACTCTTCAACGCGATGTTTCAGTAGATCCGACGAACCGGCAAGTTCATCAACCACCGATACGTTGCTTTGCGTAACCTGCTCCAGCTCCGCCAGTGCAAGGGTGATTTGCGCAATACCCTTCTCCTGTTGCAGCGTGGAGACGGCAATCTCATCCATCAGCTTACTGACAATGCTGGCACCGGAGACAATCTCCTGCATGTTCTGCCCGGCTTCGCTCACCACTGTCGCGCCCTGAGTGACGTTATCGGTCGTGACGGCAATCAGCGATTTAATGTTCTTCGCCGCCTCGGCGCTACGGTGCGCAAGGCTGCGCACTTCGCCCGCCACCACCGAGAAACCTTTGCCGTGATCGCCGGCGCGCGCCGCTTCCACCGCGGCGTTCAGCGCCAGAATATTGGTCTGAAAAGCGATGCCATCAATAATGGAGATAATTTCGCGCATCTGCTCCGCGCAATCGGTAATGGATTGCATATTCTTCGCCACCTGCCCCATTAACTGGCCGCCGCGTTCAGCGCAGGAAGAGGCATCATTAGCGCGGGTGCTGGCAAGCCGCGTATTATCGGCGTTGTTTTTGGTGCTGGAAGCCATCTCTTCCATGCTGGAGGCGGTCTGCACCAGTGCTGCGGATTGCTCTTCCGTTTTCACCGACAAATCGGCACTGCGTGAAGCGAGCTGGGCGGAAAGCCCGAGCGCATTATCAGAGGAGAGGCGTATCTCTTTGACCAGCACGGCAATACTTGCAGATAAACTATTGATACCAGGGATTAACCGGCCGGCGCAGTTATTACCAAATTCAGGAATAACAATCGACAGATTACCTGCTGTTACCGCTTCAATACTTCTCTTCACCGTATTAATTGGCGTCACCAGATACTGCGTTAAATATATCCATATTAATGCCAGCGAAATAACGGACACGCTACTTACCGCAGCAATTAATGGGATATTTTTCGAGAGCACGATCACTATCGCATCAACGATAACAAAAGAGACCAGAAGGTAAAAAAATATAAAAGTACGAACACTGAGATTTCTTAACATAATGAGACTCGCCAGAACACCGGAGAACGGTAGCCTCGTTATAACACTCGCAATCCGCTTTGACACGGCTAATTTAGCGCAATGCCAGGTTTGCCTTAAAGCGCCTTAGATTTTACTTAAGTAATATGAATTGACCTTTCCATAGCAATCTCGTCAGCACAAAAAACCACAAAACAGGCAAAAACAGATTGCGGGCATAACAATATATCATATAAAAAGAGTTTAATTAGCGAGATAATTTTGACGCGCTACATATTTAATTTAGCCAGAATAAAGCTTGTTTAAATAATTAAAGATTTGGTTTTTAATGCCGATAATAATATGTTAAATCCAGCCGTTTATTTATTTAATAGCGAAATCAAACAGGCGCTGCTGCTTGTTTACAAGCCAGCATAACGCCTCTTTCGTTTTTAACGTGGTGCGACAATCAGTGGATGCCAAGCCGCCAGGCAAAGTCGATCTCCTCTTTCAGTTCACTATGGGAGAGCGTAAGCAGATCTTCAAACTCAAGTTTCAGCAGATTCAGTCTTTTCAGGTATTCAGCCGGGGTAAGCGCGCTTTTGTCGCGACGCAGGTATTCGATGGCCAGTTCGGTAGGGTTGAGTGGGTTCGACATAACATCCTCTTGGTTGGTTAAAACATCAGCACTATAGCACAAATAGCTGCCTGTTTTTTGACCAATGTCGGAAAAATCTGCCGGAAACGCCCGCTATACGCGGCCTGCGGGAAAAATGTAAAAAGGAGTTGCATGTTCAAATGATAAAGATTATCTTTCTCATTACTGAATAGTTGAGTAACCCACTCAACTATTCAGTACGACATTGCTCACATTGCTTCCAGTATTTTTTGCCCGCTCTCTGTAGCGGGCTTTTTTTTGCCCTTTGCTCATCTGCGGCTGCGTCTCCTTTTTTCCTCCATTGTGCCTCCACAATGCCTAACTAAAATTTTCGCCATACCTGCCCAGACAGGAAACATTCAGTAATCAACGACTTTCCCCCTTACCTCCCGTGATGCAAGGGGGATTTTTTTATCAGTGTTTGATGATGTAAAGCGTACGGCTGTAGGCCACATCTTCCGGGTTGGTGATCGGGTAGCCCTTCAGCCACGGCTTGATCAACCGCGCGTTGGTGTACTGGTAAATGGGCGCAATCGGCGCTTTGCTGGAGATGATCTGTTCCGCTTCGTTGTAATCAGCATTGCGCGCTTCCGGCGTATTTTCCTGTGTCGCCTGGTTAAACGCTTTGTCATAAGCCGCATCGCTAAAACGCGGGATGTTGCTGCTGCTGTTGGAGGTCAGCACCGAGAGAAAGGTCGATGGCTCGTTGTAATCCCCGACCCACGAGGCGCGAATGACATCGAAATTGCCGCTGTTACGGCTATCGATATAGGTTTTCCACTCCTGATTTTGCAGCTTCACCTCCGCGCCGAGATTTTTCTTCCACATCGAGGCCACCGCAATAGCAATCTTTTGATGGTTCTCAGAGGAGTTATAAAGCAGCGTCAGCTTCAGTGGCCGCTGCGGGCCGTAACCCGCCGCCTGCAACAGAGTTTTCGCCTGTGCGTTGAGCTCGGGCTGGCTCATCTGTTCAAACGGCGACGGCTTCGGCCTAAACCCGGCGGTCACATCCGGGGTAAAGCGCCACGCCGGTTTCTCGCCGCTGCCCAACACTTTCTCGGCAATCACCCGGCGATCGATGGTTAAGCTCAACGCCAGGCGCACGCGCGCATCTGCCGTCGGCCCCTTCTGAGTATTGAACGCGTAGTAATAGGTGCCCAGCTGCGGCGGCGTATAGACCTGACCCGGGATCTCTTTTTGCAGCTTCTGGTAGAGGTTTTTCGGGAAAGATTCGGTGATATCAACGCCATTCGCCAGATAGCGTTTGGTGGCGGCGGACTCCTGATTGATCGGCACAAAGGTCACCTTATTGATCACCGTTTTGCCATCGTCCCAGTACTGTTTATTACGCGCCAGCTCCAGCTTTTCATTCACCACGCGGTCAGTCAGCACAAATGCGCCGTTACCGACCAGATTGCCGGGACGCGTCCACTCTGCGCCGCTCTCGACGTTCTTTTTCTGCACCGGATAGAGCGCAAAACTGGCCGCCAGGTTCGGGAACCACGGCAGCGGCTTATCAAGCTGCACGCGCAGCGTTTTTGCATCCACCGCGCTGACGCCCAGTTTATCAACTGCCATTTTGCCATCGGTAATCGCTTTCGCATTACTGATGCCCGCTAACGCAGCGAAGCCAGCAAATGGGGACGTGGTTTGCGGATTAACCAGCCGCTGCCAGCTGTAGACAAAATCCTGCGCCGTGACCGGCGTGCCGTCGGACCAGCGGGCATCATCACGCAGCGTAAAGGTCCAGATGCGGTTATCGCTGCTCTGCCAGCTTTTCGCCACGCCGGGAATGATTTCACCCTTCTCATTCTGATTGACCAGACCTTCAAACAGGTCGCGGATCACCTGAATTTCCGGCAGGCCAACGGCTTTTGCCGGATCGAGCGTTGCCGGCTCATCTTTGAGGTGGCGCACCACGTCTTGTTTTTCCGCAAGCGGGGTTCCCGGCGGCACATCCGCTGCAAACACGCTGACAGATAAGCCGCACAGCGCCAGCGCGCAGCAAAGTTTTGAAAATCGGTATGTCATGAAAGCCCCTTGTGATGTGCCACATCCCGCAAAAAAGATGCGGTAATTATTTGTTTTAGCTCTAAGGAATGCAAACTCATACATCAGGAAAATGATTTGCGTCGCACCGCTTTCTATCCAACACTTGGTTTATTCAATGCAGAAACAGGTAAACCTATGCCAGCGACACGTCCGCGCTCTTTACGGGGAAACTTTGCCGATAGCCGTCAGCAGTATGGCGAGTCCCTGCTCGGTGCCCCGCTTTTCTGGTTTCCGGCACCGCTGGCAACGGCAAAAAGCGGGCTGATTATTGCCGGTACGCACGGGGACGAAAATGCCGCCATGGTCGCCCTCTCCTGCGCCATGCGCACGCTCAGGAGCGATCTGCGCCATCATCACGTGGTGCTGGCGGTCAATCCGGATGGTTGTCAGCTCGGTTTGCGTGCTAACGCCAACGGCGTCGATCTCAACCGTAACTTTCCGGCGGCAAACTGGAAGGCGGGCGAGACTGTTTATCGCTGGAACAGCGCGGCGCCCGAGCGGGATGTGGTGTTGCATACGGGGGCGGCTCCGGGTTCCGAGCCGGAAACCCGTGCGCTCTGTCAGTTAATTCATCGCCTGCATCCGGCGTGGGTGGTCAGCTTTCACGATCCGCTGGCCTGCGTGGAAGATCCTCGCGAAAGCCCGCTCGGCGAGTGGCTGGCGCAGGCTTTTTCGCTGCCGTTAGTGAAAAGCGTCGGGTATGAAACGCCCGGCTCCTTCGGCAGTTGGTGTGCGGAGATCAACCTGCCCTGCATTACCATGGAACTGCCGCCGATCTCAGCCGATGCCGCCAGCGAAGACTATCTCGCGGCAATGACCTCGCTGCTTTGCTGGGATGCTGAAAGATGAAGCTCGCCGGTGGAGAAACGCAGCGACGGCTCGACATCCACCGCCAGCCAGGTGGGGCCATCAAGATCGGCGAAGCGCACACCACTGACCAGCGGCAGCGCAGCCGAAATGGCGCGTGACGTGCAGATCATGCAACCGAGCATCAATCCGAAGCCGCGCTCGGCGGCTTCATGAGCCAGTGCCAGCGCTTCGGTCAGGCCGCCGGTTTTATCCAGCTTAATGTTGACCATCTCATAGCGCCCCTGCAGCGCATCGAGACTTTCGCGCGTGTGGCAGCTCTCATCAGCGCAGATCGGTAACGGGTGGATAAAGTTGATCAGCGCCGCGTCCTCGCCAGCAGGCAGTGGCTGCTCAAGCATCGCCACGCCTAAATCAGCCAGCAGCTGGCAGCGCGCGGCGAGTCCTTCGCTGTGCCACGACTCGTTAGCATCGACAATCAGCGTTGCCTCTGGCGCGGCGGCGCGGATCGCCACCAGCCGCTCGCTAATAAGATGATCATCAAGTTTGATTTTAAGCAACCCGGCGCCGGTTTCGCTCAGTGCCGCCGCGCTGGCAGCCATCTGTTCTGGTGTGCCGATCACCACCGTTTGCGCGGTGATGACGGTTTCCGGCAGGGTTACGCCGGTATAGTGCGCCAGCGAACGCCCCGCTTTGCGCGCCGCCAGATCCCACAGGGCGCAATCGACGGCATTGCGCGCCGCACCGGGCGGCAACAGGGTTTGCAACGCTTCACGGCTAAGGCGGTTTTGCAGCTGCGGCACAATGGTCATGATTTGCGCCATCACCGAGGCCTCGCTCTCGCCGTAGCGCGCGTAAGGGGTACATTCGCCAACCGCTTTGATCCCGTCCTCTTCCAGTTCGACCACCACGACTTTCGCTTCACTGCGCGCGCCGCGCGAAATCACAAACGGCGAATGCAGCGGCCAGGTTTCCTCATAAACGTTCACATTTCTCATACATGCTCCTTTGACGGAATGTAAACCAGTATAGATACGAAAATTGGTTTGCCGTGGTCTCGAACGATGGCATAAACTAGCGCCGACGTTAACTATATGTAAACAGGAAGCTATTATGTCGCAACTCGTTCATTTTCAGGGCAACCCGGTTCCCGTTGCTGGCGCTATTCCGCAGGTTGGCGCAAAAGCGCAGCCGTTCACGCTTGTCGCTAAAGATCTCTCCGATGTTGCGCTGAGCCAGTTCGCCGGTAAGCGCAAAGTGCTGAACATTTTCCCGAGCATCGATACCGGTGTTTGCGCCGCTTCCGTGCGCAAATTCAACCAGCTGGCGACAGAGATGAACAACACCGTTGTGCTGTGCATCTCTGCTGACCTGCCGTTTGCCCAGTCCCGCTTCTGCGGCGCGGAAGGCCTGAGCAACGTTGTTACCCTCTCCACCCTGCGCGGTGCCGATTTCCTCGATAGCTATGGCGTCGGTATCTCCGACGGCGCGCTGAAAGGTCTGGCTGCACGTGCGGTCGTAGTGCTTGATGAGAACGATACGGTTATTTTCAGCGAGCTGGTGAATGAGATCACCAACGAGCCGGATTACACCGCTGCACTGGACGTGCTGAAAGGCTAATCGCCTCTGGAATGAAACAGGCCGGATAAGCGCTTACCGCTATCCGGCCTTTTTTATTGTTACAAGCTACTCGTCGCTCTTCTTCTGGCTTAAGCCATACTCCCGCAGCTTGTTGGCAATCGCCGTATGCGAGACGCCGAGGCGCTTCGCCAGCTTGCGCGTGCTGGGGTAATTTCGATAGAGCTGGGTTAACACCGAGCGCTCGAAGCGGCTGGTGATATCATCCAGCGATCCCTCCATCGCATCATCCCCGACCGGCAAGGTGGCCGCATCGTAATCCGGCAGCTGAATATCCTGCGCGCGCAGTTCATACCCCTCCAGCTGGGTTAAGGCGCGATAGATGGCGTTTTTCAGCTGGCGCACGTTGCCCGGCCAGTTATAGCGGCTAAGCAGCTGCGTCAAATCGTGGGCGAGTTTCGGCCGCGGTAAACCCTGTTCATCAGCAAAGCGCGCAACAAACAGTTCGGTCAGCGGCACGATATCCTGTGGGCGGTCGCGCAGCGGCGGCAGATTGAGGGTCAGCACGTTCAGGCGGTAGTAGAGATCTTCGCGGAACAGCCCCTTCTGCACCAGCTCCACAAGGTTACGCTGCGTCGCGCAGATCACCCGCACATCAACGTGCACTTCGTGATCTTCACCAACGCGACGGAAAGTACCATCATTAAGGAAACGCAGCAGTTTCACCTGCATACGCGGCGACATCTCGCCAATCTCATCCAGCAGCACCGAACCGCCGTTCGCCTGCTCGAAAAAGCCCTTTTTGCCTTCCGGCGCATGGCCAAACAGCTCGCTTTCGACAGACTCTTCAGGAATCGAGGCGCAGTTCAGCGCCAGATAGGGTTTTGCCGCGCGCGGGCTGGAAAGATGACAGGCGTGCGCCAGCAGATCCTTCCCGGTGCCGGTGTCGCCGGTAATCAGCAGCGGTGCGGTGAGGGTTGCCAGCTTGCGCGCCTGCTCAACCACGTGGCGCATTTTCGGGCTGACGGCGACAATCTGGCTGAACGCACTGACATCCTGCTGGCTGATATTTTGCAACTGGCGGCCCATTCGCGCCGTCGAGCGCAGCATCACTACCGCGCCGGTCAGCACCGCCTCGCCGGTTTCCCCTTCCAGATGCACCGGCGTGATTTCCATCAGGAAGTTCTGCCCGCCGATCACCACATGTTCGTTATGCGAATGCTGCGGATTGCCCTCCAGCCAGCGCTGGAAGTTGAAACCGGTGATTAATTGAGCCGCATTATGATTGAGCAGTTTATCCGGCTGTTGGCCAAAGAGCTGCGCGCTGGCGGCGTTTGCCAGTTCGATTTTGCACTTCATATCAAGCGACAGCACCGGTTCCGGCAGCGCTTCAAGCAGTGCGCTCATCGCGCGGTGTTCGCGCTCGGAGGGCATCCACAGCACGGTGCGGACGTCGGTGACGCCCTGAATACGGCGGATCTCCGCCATCAGGCTGCTGAAGCTGTTAAAGTCGAGCGCGGCGAAATTGAGGTAGATACGCCCGATGGGATCGATCTCAATGCCGCGCAGATCGATACCGCGCAACACCAGCAGATCAAGTAATTCGCGTGTCAGACCAAGCCGGTCCTCACAAAAAACTTCAAGACGCATGGGAACCTTCACCCTTATTCATTCACGTAATGAAAGGATGATATGCCACTTAACGGTCGGCAGGAAGATGTCTGTCAACAAATATTGACAGCCTGCGGAAAAAAGCGGCGCGGCGGCGTAAAGATAAGCGCGCAGCGCCTGCCTTCTAACCGGCTGTGCCGGAGGATTTGCCTTTCTGTAGCGTCTCTTTGACCTGAGTGATTAACTGACGGCGGAAATCGCCGAGCCTGGGTTTGTCACCATCGATCCACGGCAGCGGACGGCAAAGCTCCATCGCTTTAATGCCGAGGCGCGCGGTAAGCAGCCCGGCACCGATCCCCTGCGCTGCGCGGGCTGAGAGCCTGGCTGCCAGATCCTGCGACATCCAGTCCATCCCCACTTCGCGCACCAGTTCGCTGGCCCCGGCAAAAGCCATATTCAGCAGCACCAGGCGAAAAAGACGCAGGCGGCTGTAATAACCCAGCTCAATACCATTGAGCGCGGCAATGCGGTTAATTAAGCGCAGATTGCGCCAGGCGATAAACGCCATATCGACCATCGCCAGCGGGCTGACGGCAATCATCAGCGTCGATTCCGCCGCCGAGCGGCTGATTTCTCGCCGCGCCTGCGCATCCAGCACCGGCTGCACCAGGTAGGCGTAGAGCGTAACGATTTCGCGGTCGCTCTGGGTTTCATGGATCGCCGCGTACCAGCGCTGCAAGGCGGGATGGGATTTATCAAGCCCCGCCTGCTGCGCCAGTTTTTCGCAAAAAGCGCGTCCTTTGCCGGTGCCGTGGCTCTGCAACAGTTCGCGCGCTTCATCGCGCTCGTGCGCGCGCTGACGTAAACGCCACAGCCGCCGCCACTCGCTGGCAATTGATCCGACGCCTGCGCCAACGATCAGCGTACCCGCTGCGCAGCCACCGAGCGCCACCCAGTCCTGGGTCTGCCAGGCATTGATCGCCCACTGCACGCCCTGACCAATAACGGTAATACCGGCCAGTGCCAGCCCGGCGGTGACCATTTTGCGCCACAATGTGCGCTTCGGGCGCAACGCGGCTTCAACTACCGCTTCCGCCTGCCCCTCTTCGGGCAGTTCATCTACGGCAACCGGGGCAAACTTCTCGGCGGCGAGAGCGTCAAAGCGCTGCGCCTGTTTAAACTGCTCCTGCGCTGGCGTCTCCAGCGGCCCGGTGAAATCGATACGCGGTTTTAGCGGCTCGGTCATCGCAATTTATCTCCCAGTAAAAACTCCAGCGCGGCATCCAGCCGGATGTGCGGCAGCGGCGAATCGACATCCATCACCTGCGGGCGAAACGCCTCGAAATTAAAGCCCTGCTTCTCCCAGAATGCCTGCCCCGGCAAGCGCGCCGGCACTTCGCCGGGGTAGAAGGTGAGCGGCGAACCGTCGCTTAATCGGTGACCGCGTAACGCCGGAATCGTCTCGCCGTTAACCTCGATCATTCCGCTCTGCGTCGCCTGAATGGAAGCCAGCCCCATACAATCCATGCTGATGCCTTCAAAGGCGGCGTTTTGCCACGCGTCCTGAATCAGCTGTTGCAGGAGCGACACCATATTGGCGTGCTGATCGACGGTGATGTGGTCCGCCTTGGTGGCGGCAAAGAGCAGCTTATCGATCACCGGCGAAAAGAGACGGCGAAACAGCGTTCGCTGGCCGTAGTGGAAGCTCTGCATCAGTTGAGTAAGCGCGAGGCGCATATCGTTAAAGGCTTGCGGGCCGTTGTTAAGCGGTTGCAGGCAGTCAACCAGCACGATCTGCCGGTCAAATTTCAGGAAGTGGTTTTTATAAAAGCCTTTTACCACATGATCGCAGTAGTACTGATAGCGTTCGCGCAGCATCCCGGCGTTGGTGTGCCTGTCGGCCTGCGCCAGCTTCGCCTCGCCGGTACCATCAACATCCGGCCACGGGAAGAACTGCAATGCCGGTGCGCCTGCCATATCGCCCGGCAGCACAAATCGCCCCGGCTGAATAAAGTGCAGCCCTTCGCGCTTGCACTGGTGCAGGTACTCGGTCCAGGCGGCGGCAATCTCTGCCAGCCGGTTCTCATCGGCGGGCGCAAGCGGATCGAGTCCGGCGCAGAGCGCGCGCCATTTCTCAGACCAGGCCTGGCGCTGCCCGCTAAGCAGACCGGTCATCTGCCGCGACCAGCTCAGGTAATCCTGCGCCAGCATCGGCAGATCGAGCAGCCACTCGCCGGGGTAGTCGACAATTTCCAGATAGAGCGTGGAGGTCTCTTTAAAGTGACGTAATAGCGAGTCGCGGGAGCGAAAGCGCAGCGCGAGGCGGATTTCACTCACGCCGCGCGTCGGGGTTGGCCATACCGGCGGCGAGCCGTAAAGCTGAGCCAGCCCTTCATCATAGGTAAAACGGGGAATGCCGAAATCACGCTGGGGAACGCGTTTAACGCCGAGTAAGCGCTCTTCGCGCACCGCGCTGAACAGCGGCAGGCGTGCGCCGGTGTGAATTGAGAGAAGTTGATTAACCAGCGCGGTGATAAACGCGGTTTTACCGCTGCGGCTAAGGCCGGTCACCGCGAGACGGAGATGCTTGTCCATGCCGCGGTTGACCAGCGAGTTGATTTCGTTTCGTATTCGTTCCATCGCCATGCGTATGCGCCCTTAAATCCGGAAGAGTCCTGCTCACTATGAGATATGGGCGGCGACGCAGTTGTCAACGCTTACGCGTAACAGGCTTGTTATCAAAGCGGCGGGAGAGCTTATTCGCCGCGCGCTTAAGAAGCGGCTCCAGTGCGAATGCCAGCACCATTTTCAATGGTCGACGGGCAACGGATTTTACCGCCCAGCCCGCCACGCCCGCAGGTCCAACGCGCAGTGCGGTCAGCAACATCAGTTTGCCGACCAGCTTCAGGCCGGGTTTGACATTGCGGTTTACCTGTTGCCAGTGTCGATTCATATTCACCTCTTAAAGCTGACGAAAACGGCTACGCAGCGAGAACGTATCGGATGTGACATAACGCTCCATCTGGCGCAAACGGCTCTCGCCGGCGGCCAACTGGGCATCTACTGCATCCAGCAACTCGCTGTTGCTGGCCGGAACTTCACCTTCAGTGTAGTTATCCGGCAGCGGATCGAGCGCAAAATAGAGCGCGATATAGGCGACGACGACAAAGAAAAAGAGGCCAAACAGCATCGCCAGCACGGTGATGATACGCACCAGTCTGACCTGGATATCGAGATATTCCGCGATACCGGCGCAGACGCCGCCGAGCTTACCGCGCTGCGGAATACGCCATAATTTTTTATTCAGATTGAGGGTAGCCATCAGCGATCTCTCCAGTTTGGATGTTCTGCATCCAGAATATCTTCCAGCGCCTGAATGCGTTCGCGCATGCGCGTTGCTTCATCCGTCAGTTGCAGCAAACGTTGCTGTTCGTTCTGGTTAAGCGCGCCGCGTGAAGCGCGGTTGTTGTAGTGCAGCCATAACCAGACCGGTAAAACAAACAGAATGAATAACGTCAGGGGTATAGCCAGAAAAAGCGTGCTCATGTGTACTCCTTACAGGGATGCCAGCGGCATCTTCTGATGCCGCCGCTCGTTATTATTGGTTGTCCTGTTTCATTCTGGCTTTCAGTTGCGCCAGTTGCTCGCTGATTTCATCATCTGCCTGCAAATCGGCAAACTGCTGATCCAGCGGTTTTTGCTTACCAAAACCGTGGCTTTCCGCTTCGGCTTCCATCTGGTCGATACGACGCTCGAAGGACTCAAAGCGAGCCATTGCTTCATCCATTTTGCCGCTGTCGAGTTGACGGCGCACATCGCGCGAGGAGCTGGCAGCCTGGTGACGCAGCGTCAGCGCCTGCTGGCGAGCACGGGTTTCGCTCAGTTTGTTCTCCAGCTCGCCAATCTCTTTCTTCATGCGCGCCAGGCTTTCATCAACCAGCGTCACTTCCTGCTCCAGCGTTTCGATAAGCGTGGTCACTTTCTGTTTTTCGATCAGCGCCGCACGCGCCAGATCTTCTTTCTCTTTACGCAGCGCCAGTTCGGCTTTTTCCTGCCATTCAGCCTGCTGTGCGCTCGCCTGCTCAATACGGCGCGTTAACTGTTTCTTTTCAGCCAGCGCACGTGCAGAAGTAGAACGCACTTCAACCAGCGTATCTTCCATCTCCTGGATCATCAGGCGGACCAGTTTTTGCGGATCTTCCGCTTTCTCCAGCAGCGAGTTGATGTTGGCGTTCACGATGTCGGCAAAACGAGAAAAAATACCCATAATCTAATCCTCTTGATTTCTGTTATCGGGCTGAGCCCTGCTGCCTGATTAATACAATCTCCGTGCCAACTTTTCATCTGCTTGATTATAAAGGGAATGAATGATTTTACCTTAACCATAACTTAGACTAGAGTGGTTAAAGAGACCAACTTGTGGCGAATTTCATCATGGCAGAACAGAAAGATAACCTTCTTGGCGAAGCCAACAGCTTTATTGAGGTACTGGAACAGGTTTCCCGCCTTGCACCGATCGATAAACCGGTGCTGATTATCGGCGAGCGCGGCACCGGTAAAGAGCTGATTGCCAACCGCCTGCACTATCTCTCCTCGCGCTGGCAGGGGCCGTTTATCTCCTTAAACTGCGCGGCGCTGAATGAAAACCTGCTCGACAGCGAGCTGTTTGGTCATGAAGCGGGCGCCTTTACCGGGGCGCAGAAGCGCCACCCTGGCCGTTTTGAGCGCGCCGACGGCGGTACGCTGTTTCTGGATGAGCTGGCAACCGCGCCGATGCTGGTGCAGGAGAAGTTGCTGCGGGTGATTGAGTATGGCGAGCTGGAGCGCGTCGGCGGCAGCCAGCCGTTACAGGTTAATGTACGGCTAGTGTGCGCCACCAACGCCGATCTGCCGCAGATGGTGCAGGAAGGAACCTTTCGCGCCGACCTGCTCGACCGGCTGGCCTTTGATGTGGTGCTGTTACCGCCGCTGCGCCAGCGCCAGAGCGATATCATGCTGATGGCTGACCATTTCGCCATCCAGATGTGCCGTGAACTGCATATGCCGCTTTTCCCGGGTTTTACCGAGCATGCCCGCGAGGTGCTGATGAACTATGGCTGGCCGGGAAACATCCGCGAGCTGAAAAACGTGGTGGAGCGATCCGTCTACCGTCACGGCAGCAGCGACACGCCGCTGGACACCATTATCCTCGACCCTTTCCGCCGTGATGTGAGTGAAAAAGCGCCAGCGCCGAGGCAAGAAAATAGCGCAACTTCGCTGCCCGAACTGCCGCTGGATCTGCGACAGTTTCAGCTCGATCAGGAGAAAAACCTGCTCGAGCAGAGCCTGCAACAGGCCGAATTCAACCAGAAACGGGCGGCAGAGCGGCTTGGTTTAACCTATCACCAGCTACGCGCACTGCTGAAAAAGCATCAAATACGCTGAAATCGTCGACAATAACAGCAGTTGTCCGCAGACATTTGTACGTAGCCCAGGTAAGTGCGATACACTTTGCCCATTACTTTAAAACCGTTGAAAAAATCATGCGTCTGGTTTTCTCTTCCCTGCTTTTCACCGCACTGCTGGCGACCGGTACGGCTCAGGCTGCGCCTCTGCCCGCCGCCGCGCCGGATATCCGCGACAGCGGCTTTGTCTATTGCGTGAATGGCCAGGTTAATACCTTTAACCCGCAAAAAGCGAGCAGCGGGCTGATTGTCGACACCCTCGCCGCGCAGCTTTATAGCCGCCTGCTGGATGTTGATCCTTATACTTATCGTCTGGTGCCGGAGCTGGCGGAGAGCTGGGAGGTGCTGGATAACGGCGCAACCTACCGTTTTCGCTTGCGCAGCGGCGTCAATTTCCAGCATACCGCGTGGTTTACTCCCACCCGCACGCTGAATGCTGACGATGTGGTGTTTACCTTCCAGCGCATTTTCGATCGCCACCATCCGTGGCATAACGTCAATGGCGACAGCTTCCCCTATTTCGACAGCCTGCAATTTGCCGACTCGGTGGAGAGCGTGCGCAAGCTGGATAACCGCACCGTCGAGTTTCGCCTGAAAAAGCCGGATGCCTCCTTCTTATGGCATCTCGCCACGCACTACGCCTCGGTGATGTCGGCAGAGTATGCCGCGCAATTGCAAAAAAACGACCATCAGGAGCTGATTGACCGTCAGCCGGTCGGCACCGGGCCGTTCCAGCTGGATGAGTATCGCGCCGGACAGTACGTTCGGTTACAACGTCACGAAAAGTTCTGGCTCGGCAAGCCGTTGATGCAGCAAGTGGTTGTCGATCTTGGCTCTGGCGGCACCGGTCGTTTATCGAAACTACTCACCGGCGAGTGCGATGTACTGGCGTGGCCTGCTGCCAGCCAGCTGACGATTTTGCGTGACGACCCGCGGCTGCGTTTAACCCTGCGTCCGGGGATGAACATCGCTTACCTGGCGTTCAATACCAACAAACCGCCGCTCAACAATCCGGCAGTGCGTCACGCGCTGGCGCTGTCGATCAATAACCAACGCCTGATGCAGTCGATCTATTACGGCACAGCGGAAACTGCGGCGTCGATCCTGCCCCGCGCGTCGTGGGCATACGATAATGACGCGAATATTACCGAATACGATCCGAAACAGGCGCGCGAGCGCCTGAAAGCGCTGGGGCTGGAGAACCTCACCCTGCAACTGTGGGTGCCAACCAGTTCGCAGCCCTGGAACCCCAGCCCGCTGAAAACCGCCGAGCTGATTCAGGCGGATATGGCGCAGGTGGGCGTGAAAGTGGTGATTGTGCCGGTTGAGGGGCGCTTCCAGGAGGCGCGTCTGATGGACATGAATCACGATTTGACGCTCACCGGCTGGGCCACGGACAGTAACGATCCGGATAGCTTCTTCCGCCCGCTGCTGAGCTGTGCGGCGATTGATTCGCAAACCAACTTTGCCCACTGGTGCCAGCGCGAGTTTGATGAGGTGCTGCAAAAAGCGCTCGCCTCACAGCAGCTGGCGTCGCGCATCGATGAGTATGATGAAGCCCAGCAGATCCTCGCCCGCGAACTGCCGGTGCTGCCGCTCGCCTCCTCCCTGCGCTTGCAGGCGTACCGGTACGATATTAAAGGCCTGGTGCTGAGCCCGTTCGGCAGCGCCTCTTTCGCTGGCGTGTCGCGGGATAAAAAAGAGGTGTCGCCGTGATTATTTTTACTTTGCGTCGTTTGCTGCTGCTGCTGGTCACCCTCTTTTTACTGACCTTTGTCGGCTTCAGCCTGAGCTACTTTACCCCCCATGCGCCCTTGCAGGGCGCGACGCTGTGGAATGCGTGGATCTTCTGGTTTAACGGCCTGTTGCACTGGGATTTTGGCGTCTCGAGCATTAACGGGCAGCTGATTTCCGAGCAGTTGCAGGAAGTTTTCCCGGCGACGATGGAGCTCTGTATCCTCGCCTTTGGCTCGGCGTTGCTGGTCGGTATTCCGGTGGGGATGCTGGCAGGCGTGATGCGCGGCCGCTGGCAGGATAAAGCCATCAGCGCCGTCGCGCTGCTCGGCTTCTCCATTCCCGTCTTCTGGCTGGCGCTGCTGCTTACCCTCTTCTTCTCTCTCAATCTCGGCTGGCTGCCGGTTTCCGGGCGTTTTGATCTGCTGTATGAAGTGAAAACCGTCACCGGTTTTTCGCTGATTGACGCCTGGATTTCCGACTCGCCGTGGCGCGATGAGATGCTGATGAGCGCCCTGCGCCACGTCATCCTGCCGGTGGTGACGCTGGCGGTAGCACCGACCACCGAAGTGATCCGCCTGATGCGTATCAGCACCATTGACGTGTTTGAGAAAAACTACATTAAAGCGGCGGCGACGCGCGGTTTGTCCCGCTTTACTATTCTGCGCCGCCATGTGCTGCACAACGCCCTGCCGCCGGTGATCCCGCGCCTCGGGCTGCAATTCTCCACCATGCTGACGCTGGCGATGATCACCGAAGTGGTCTTTAGCTGGCCGGGGCTGGGCCGCTGGCTGATCAATGCTATCCGCCAGCAGGATTATGCCGCGATCTCCGCCGGCGTGATGGTTATCGGTTCATTAGTGATTATCGTCAACGTGCTCTCCGATATTCTCGGCGCGCTGGCGAACCCGTTAAAACATAAGGAATGGTATGCCTTACGATAGCGTCTACAGCGAAAAACGTGCGCCCGGCGCGCTGCGTACCGCGTGGCGCCACTTTTATGGCGATCCCACCGCGATGATCGGCCTCTATGGCTGCGGCGCGCTGGCGCTGCTCTGCCTGTTCGGTCACTGGTTCGCCCCTTACGGCATCGACCAGCAGTTTCTCGGCTACCAGCTTCTGCCGCCGTCGTGGTCGCGCTATGGCGATGTGTCGTTTTTTCTCGGCACTGACGATCTCGGCCGCGATGTGTTAAGCCGCCTGCTGAGCGGCGCGGCGCCTACCGTTGGCGGCGCGTTTCTGGTTACGCTCGCCGCCACGGTGTGCGGGCTGCTGCTCGGCGTTTTTGCCGGAGCGACGCACGGCCTGCGCTCGGCGGTGCTGAACCATATTCTCGATACCCTGCTCTCGCTGCCAACCCTGCTGCTGGCGATTATTGTGGTGGCTTTTGTCGGCCCGCATCTCTCCCATGCGATGTTTGCCGTCTGGCTGGCGCTTTTGCCGCGCATGGTGCGCTCGGTCTACAGCCTGGTGCATGACGAGCTGGAAAAAGAGTATGTTGTCGCCGCCCGTCTTGATGGCGCGTCGACGATGAATATTTTGTGGTACGCGATTCTGCCGAATATCACTGCCGGTATGGTGACGGAGATTACCCGCGCGCTGTCGATGGCGATCCTTGATATTGCCGCGCTGGGCTTTCTCGATCTCGGCGCGCAGCTCCCCTCGCCGGAGTGGGGCGCGATGCTGGGCGATGCGCTGGAGCTGATTTATGTTGCACCGTGGACGGTAATGCTGCCGGGCGCGGCGATTATGGTGAGCGTGCTGCTGGTTAACGTGCTGGGCGATGGCATCCGTCGCGCCATCACTGCGGGGGTGGAGTAATGCCGCTTCTTGATATCCGTAACCTGACTATTGAAGTCAAAACCGGTTCTGAATGGGTGAAAGCAGTCGACCGCGTCAGCCTGACCCTTGCCGAGGGGGAAATCCGTGGGCTGGTGGGTGAGTCCGGCTCCGGTAAAAGCCTGATTGCGAAAGCGATCTGTGGGGTTACCAAGGATAACTGGCGCGTCACGGCGGACCGTATGCGCTTTGATGATATCGACCTGATGCGCCTCTCGGCGCGCGAGCGGCGCAAGCTGCTGGGCCACAACGTGTCGATGATTTTCCAGGAGCCGCAATCCTGTCTCGATCCCTCCGAGCGTGTCGGCAAGCAGCTGATGCAAAACATCCCGCGCTGGACCTTTAAAGGCAAATGGTGGCAGCGCATGGGCTGGCGCAAACGCCGGGCGATTGAGCTGCTGCACCGCGTCGGCATTAAAGATCATAAAGATGCGATGCGCAGTTTCCCTTACGAGCTGACGGAAGGCGAGTGTCAGAAAGTGATGATCGCCATTGCGCTGGCCAACCAGCCGCGCCTGCTGATTGCCGATGAACCGACCAACGCCATGGAACCGACCACCCAGGCGCAGATTTTCCGCCTGCTCGACCGGCTGAACCAGAACAACAATACGACCATCATTTTGATCAGCCACGATTTGCAGATGCTGAGCAAGTGGGCCGACCGTATCAATGTGATGTACTGCGGGCAGACGGTTGAGACCGCGCCGAGCGAAGATCTGATCGCCACGCCGCATCACCCCTATACCCAGGCACTGATCCGCGCTATCCCCGATTTTGGCAGCGCAATGCCGCATAAAAGCCGCCTGAATACGCTGCCAGGCGCGATCCCGCTGCTTGAGCATCTGCCGATTGGCTGCCGCCTCGGGCCGCGCTGCCCCTATGCCCAGCGCAAATGTATTGAAACGCCGCGGCTTGCAGGACCGCGTAATCACCTGTTTGCCTGCCATTTCCCGCTGAATATGGAGAGTGAGTGAGATGGTTGAAACCTTACTTGAAGTGCGCAACCTGAGCAAAACCTTTCGCTACCGCACTGGCTGGTTCCGCCGCCAGACCGTTGAAGCGGTGAAGCCGCTCAGCTTTACCCTGCGCGAACGGCAGACGCTGGCGATTATCGGCGAGAACGGCTCAGGAAAATCGACGCTGGCGAAAATGCTGGCGGGAATGATTGCCCCTACCGCCGGGGAACTGGTGATTGACGATAAGCCGCTGCATTACGGCGATTACACCTTCCGCAGCCAGCATATCCGCATGATTTTTCAGGATCCGACCACCTCGCTTAACCCGCGCCAGCGGCTGTCGCAGATCCTTGATTTCCCTTTGCGTCTCAACACCGATCTGGAGCCGGACGCGCGGCGTAAACGCATCCTGGAAACCCTGCGCATGGTCGGCCTGCTGCCGGATCACGTCAGCTACTATCCGCACATGCTGGCGCCGGGGCAGAAACAGCGCCTTGGGCTGGCGCGCGCGCTGATCCTGCGCCCGAAAGTGATTATTGCTGACGAAGCGCTGGCCTCGCTCGATATGTCGATGCGTTCGCAGTTAATCAACCTGATGCTGGAATTACAGGAGAAACAGGGTATCTCTTATATTTATGTCACCCAGCATATCGGCATGATGAAACATATCAGCGATCAGGTGCTGGTGATGCATCAGGGGGAAGTGGTGGAGCGCGGCAGCACTGCCGATGTGCTCGCCTCGCCGCTGCACGATCTCACAAAACGCTTAATTGCCGGTCATTTTGGCGAAGCCTTAACCGCCGACGCCTGGCGAAAAGACCGCTGAGACCAAACCTTTCAGTGGTCGGATTAACGGAGACGGCGACTCATGATAGAATCGCCGCGTTTTAACGACGCTCGCCCCAACAGAGCCGCGAGCGCCACAACAATGAATATAAGGATTAAAGCTATGGGTTTTCTTTCCGGTAAGCGCATTCTGGTGACTGGCGTAGCCAGCAAACTCTCCATCGCATACGGCATCGCACAGGCTATGCATCGCGAAGGCGCGGAGCTGGCGTTCACCTACCAGAACGACAAGCTGAAAGGCCGTGTTGAAGAGTTTGCCGCCCAGCTGGGTTCCAGCATCGTGCTGGAGTGTGATGTGGCGCAAGATGAGAGCATCGACGCCCTGTTTACTGACCTGGCGAAAGTCTGGCCAAAATTTGACGGCTTCGTGCACTCCATCGGTTTCGCACCGGGCGATCAGCTGGACGGCGACTATGTTAACGCCGTAACCCGTGAAGGCTTCAAAATTGCCCACGACATCAGCTCCTACAGCTTTGTAGCGATGGCTAAAGCCTGCCGCGAAATGCTGAACCCGGGCTCCGCGCTGCTGACTCTCTCCTACCTGGGCGCAGAGCGCGCTATCCCGAACTACAACGTGATGGGCCTGGCGAAAGCGTCTCTGGAAGCGAACGTGCGCTATATGGCGAACGCGATGGGTCCGGAAGGCGTGCGCGTCAACGGCATCTCCGCGGGTCCGATCCGCACCCTGGCGGCTTCCGGTATCAAAGACTTCCGTAAAATGCTGGCACACTGCGAAGCGGTTACCCCGATCCGTCGCACCGTGACCATCGAAGACGTCGGCAACTCTGCGGCGTTCCTCTGCTCTGACCTCTCTGCCGGTATCTCCGGTGAAGTGGTTCACGTTGACGGCGGTTTCAACATCGCAGCGATGAACGAGCTGGAAATCAAATAATTCCCCAATGCCCCTTCTACCGAAGGGGCGTTTTTTTATGCCTTTCTGATATTTGTTATCACCTAACAATCTTTTATCCCGCCTCCCCCTTACGCCAGGATTAAGCAGCACCACCGATCCGGCAAGCCAAGACCTGACGTCGTCCCCGGATCGCCACTTTGAGACCAAGGAACGACCATGGAACAACGCCGGATTGCAGGCAAAAGCCACTGGTATCATGAGACCCAGTCAAGCGCCAGCCGGGTACACGCGCTACCGTTGGTTCCCGAAGCCGCTACCGTTAATGACCCCTTTCTGCTCGACCTGACTGTGCCGGATGATTTGCATGGCGATGTCGAGGCCATTGCCGCGCCCGCGCGCAAACTCTACGCCCTGCTCTTTCCGCAGCGGATACAGACCACGCGGCTGCGCACCTTCAGCGCCTACGATCGGCTCAGCACCGCGCTCACCGTGGCGCAAGTGTTTGGCGTCCAGCGTTTATGCAACCACTACGCCGCACGGCTCGCTCCTCTGGCGGCCCCCGATTCATCGCGAGAGAGCAACTGCCGACTGGCGCAGATCACGCAATATGCGCGTCAGCTAGCTGCCTCGCCGTCGGTGATTGATGCCCGCGCCCGTCAGCAACTCGAAGAGGTCGGCCTGACGCTGTTCGATATTGTGCTCTTCAATCAGATTGTCGGGTTTATCGCCTTCCAGGCGCGGGTGCTCGCCATTTTGCAGGCGCTGCTGGGGCAACCGGTGCGCTATATTCCCGGCATGGAGACGCAGCCGCCCGCTGATGCCAGCCTGTTTGCCGATGCAAACGCGGGCTGGCAACCGGCGATTGAGGGGGTTGACCCGCGTGTATCAAACGCCGCGCAGATGGGCTCCCTTGCCCACTGGCAGCCCCTGCCCGAGCTGCGTCAGCTTGCGCCGCTGCTGGCGCACGAGCATTTGCTGCTTAACGAACTGGGCGAGATTTGCCAGCAGGTGAATACCATTACGCCGAATAAAACGCTGGGCTGGCTGGTCGGAGCCTCAACCGCGCGCATCAACGGTAGCACCGGCTGTTTTGCTGAGCGCCTGCAACGTGGCGTTCATGCTGCCGGGCTGCGGGAAGCGCTGCGCCAGGGCGAACCTGCCCTCAGCGCGTTTCTGGCGGATAACGATAAAGAGCGCACTCTGGTGCAGGCGGTGCAAATGCTGACCTGCGCACCGGACAGATTCAGCCCGGGCCAGCTTGCAGCGCTCTCGGACGCTGGTTTTAGCACTCAGGTAGCATTCAGTCTGCTGCTGCGCTGTGCCCTGTGCGGCTGGATCAACCGGCTGAAGATCGCCCTCGGCGAGCCTGCGGCGTAAGGCTATAAACCGGGCGGCGCGCAGGAGATTTTGCTGAAAGAGCGCTTGCTGCAACAGGCGGAATCGCGTAAAACTGTCAGCCGCTCTTTTAGCCACGAAAATAGATGATTATGCTCCAGGATAACCCGCTGCTCGCGCAGCTTAAACAGCAGCTCCACTCTCAGACACCGCGTGCAGAAGGTGTTGTTAAAGGCACCGAGAAAGGCTTCGGATTTCTGGAAGTCGATGCTCAAAAAAGCTATTTCATCCCGCCGCCGCAGATGAAAAAAGTGATGCACGGCGATCGTATTGTTGCCGTTATTCACACGGAAAAAGAGCGCGAAAGCGCGGAGCCGGAAACGCTGGTCGAGCCTTTTCTGACCCGTTTCGTGGGCAAAGTGCACAAAAAAGATGACCGCCTGTCGATTGTGCCGGATCATCCTTTACTCAAAGACTCCATTCCCTGTCGCGCCGCGCGCGGCGTGGAGCATGATTTTAAAGAGGGTGACTGGGCGGTCGCCGAGATGCGCCGTCACCCGCTGAAAGGCGATCGCGGCTTCTACGCGGAACTCACGCAATTTATCACCTTCTCCGATGACCACTTTGTGCCGTGGTGGGTAACGCTTGCCCGTCATAACCTCGAAAAAGAGGCGCCGAACGGCGTGGCGACAGAGATGCTCGATGATGGCCTGCAGCGTGTGGATTTGACCGCGCTTGATTTCGTCACCATCGACAGCGCCAGCACCGAAGATATGGATGATGCGCTTTACGCTGAAGAGCTGGCGGACGGCAAGCTGCAGCTGACCGTGGCGATTGCCGATCCTACCGCGTGGATTGCCGAAGGCAGCAAGCTTGACGATGCGGCGAAAATTCGCGCCTTCACCAACTACCTGCCGGGCTTCAACATTCCGATGCTGCCGCGCGAACTCTCTGACGATCTCTGCTCCCTGCGCGCGAACGAAGTGCGCCCGGCGCTGGTCTGCCGCATGACGCTGGACAGCGACGGCACGATCGAAGAGAACATTGAATTTTTCGCCGCCACCATCGAATCAAAAGCCAAACTGGCCTATGACGATGTCTCTGACTGGCTGGAAAACCGTGGCGAGTGGCAGCCTGTTAATGACGCAATCGCTTCGCAGATCCGTTTGCTGAAACGCGCCTGCGATTTGCGCGGCCAGTGGCGTCAGACCCATGCGCTGGTGTTTAAAGACCGCCCGGATTACCGCTTTGTGCTGGGCGAAAAAGGCGAAGTGCTGGATATCGTTGCCGAGCCGCGCCGCATTGCCAACCGCATCGTTGAAGAGTCGATGATTGCCGCCAACATCTGCGCCGCGCGCGTGCTGCGCGACAAGCTGGGCTTTGGTATCTACAACGTCCATTTAGGTTTCGACCCGGCGAACAGCGAGCAGCTGGTGGCGATGCTGAAAACCCACGGCGTTGAAGTGAACGCTGAAGAAGTATTGACGCTGGAAGGCTTCTGCAAACTGCGCCGCGAACTCGACGCGCAGCCTTCCGGGTTCCTCGACAGCCGCATTCGTCGCTTCCAGTCCTTCGCCGAAATCAGCATCAATCCAGGCCCGCACTTCGGTCTGGGGCTGGATGCCTACGCAACCTGGACCTCGCCGATTCGTAAGTATGGCGATATGGTCAACCACCGCCTGCTGAAAGCGATTATTAAAGGTGAAACGCCGGTGCGTCCGCAGGATGAGACCACCGTGCAGATGGCCGAGCGCCGTCGCCTGAACCGCATGGCCGAGCGCGATGTCGGCGACTGGCTCTATGCCCGTTTCCTGCAAAACAAAGCCGGCACCGACACCCGCTTCGCAGCGGAAATCATCGATGTCAGCCGCGGCGGGATGCGCGTTCGCCTTGTGGATAACGGCGCGGTCGCCTTTATCCCTGCCCCGTTCATTCATGCCGTGCGTGATGAGCTGGTGTGCAGCCAGGAGAGCGGCACCGTGCAGATCAAAGGTGAAGTGGTGTTCAAAGTGACGGATGTCATTGATGTCACCATCGCCGAAGTGCGCATGGAAACCCGCAGCGTGATCGCCCGTCCGGTGATGTAACGCTTCTACGCTCCTTCCCGTCCGGGAGGGAGCGCTTTTCTGCCGATATATTGCGCATTTTTAAGCACTTTCCCTCCCACAAATAGCGAAAACCAACCACACTTCACATCAGGCAGCGGTTTGTTTACCGCCCACATTTGCGTGCGGCAGCCGTCTCTGCTTTTCACACCAGGTAATGCTTTACTCACCACTCCTATAAAAACAATACGTTAACGGAGAACCGCTTTGTCATTAACGGCGGTTGTCGGTCATCAACAGGTGCCCGTCCTGTGGCGGGTAGGTTGGGAGAACGCATGAGAGAGACGCAGGAACAGAGCGTGCTGTTTCGCTATCTGGGTTCACACAGTCCTTACTGGCGGCTTACGGCTGACAGCAACGCCCTGCATTTCGCCCCTGAAGAGCATGCCGATACAACGCAGGTGGTGGCGCTGACGGATGAGCAGGCGGCACAGATCCGCGCGATGACGGTGATCACCTCCAGCCTGACCATGCCCCTCACCCTATTTGGCGAAGAGGTGACGGTTCACCTTGTCGGGCGCAAAATTACCCGTAATGCCTGGGCGGGTAGCGCATCGACATGGGACGATACTCAGGCTGTCGCCCGCGATCTGGTGCAGGGCCTCTCCTTTGCTGAGCAGGTGGTGTCAGAAGCCAATTCGGTGATCGTGATCCTTGACCGGCTGGGCAATATTCAGCGTTTTAACCGCCTGAGCGAAGAGTACACCGGCCTGAAAGAGCACGAAGTGATTGGGCAAAACGTCTTCAAGCTGTTTATGAGCCGCAGTGAAGCGGCGGCCTCAAAGCGCAATATCACCCAGTTTTTCCGCGATGGCTCCTCGTACGAAGTGGAGCGCTGGGTGAAGACGCGCAAAGGCCAGCGCCTGTTTATCTTCCGCAATAAATTTGTGCACAGCGGTAGCGGTAAAAACGAGGTTTACCTTATCTGCTCCGGTACCGACATTACCGAGGAGCGCCATGCCCAGGAGCGGCTCCGGGTGCTGGCGAATACCGATACCGTTACCGGTTTACCCAATCGCAACGCTATCCAGGATCGCATCAGCGATGCCATTGCCGCGCGCGGCGACTCGCAGGTCGGCGTGGTCTATCTCGATCTCGATAACTTTAAAAAAGTGAACGATGCCTATGGGCATATGTTTGGCGACCAGCTGTTGCAGGCCGTTGCGCTGGCCATATTGGGCTGTCTTGAGGAGGGCCAGGTGCTGGCGCGGCTTGGCGGCGATGAGTTTATCGTGCTGGCGACCGACACTTCGCAAGTGGCGCTGGAGGCGATGGCATCGCGCATTTTATGTCGATTGCGTGCGCCGTTCCGCATCGGGCTGATTGAGATCTACTCCGGCTGCTCAATTGGCATTGCCCTCGCCCCCGAACATGGTAACGACCGCGAAAATCTGATTCGTAATGCCGATACCGCGATGTACACCGCCAAAGAGAGTGGCCGCGGCAAGTTTTGTGTGTTTTGCGCCGAGATGAACCAGCGGGTATTTGAGTATCTCTGGCTTGATACCAATCTGCGCAAGGCGCTGGATAAAGAGCAACTGGTGATTCACTACCAGCCGAAAGTGAACCGGGAGGGCGAAGTGCGCAGCCTCGAAGCGCTGGTGCGCTGGCAGTCGCCCGAGCGCGGGTTGATCCCACCGCTCGATTTTATCTCCTACGCCGAAGAGTCCGGCCTGATTGTGCCACTCGGCCGCTGGGTGATGCTGGATGTGGTCAGGCAAGTGGCAAAATGGCGCGACCAGGGGATTGACCTGCGCGTGGCGGTGAATGTCTCTGCGCGACAGCTCGCCGATCAGACCATCTTCAGCGATCTGAAACGGGCGCTCAGTGAACTTCATTTTACTGACTGCCCGATTGACGTTGAGCTGACCGAAAGCTGCATTATTGAGAACGAAGCGCTGGCGCTCTCTGTGATCCAGCAGTTCAGCGCGCTGGGGGCGCAGGTGCATCTGGATGACTTTGGTACCGGCTACTCCTCACTATCACAACTGGCACGCTTTCCCCTTAACGCCATCAAACTCGATCAGAGCTTTGTGCGCGATATTCATCAACAGCCGATTTCGCAATCGCTGGTGCGCGCCATTGTCGCGGTGGCGGCGGCGCTTAAACTGCAGGTGATTGCTGAAGGGGTGGAGAGTGCGCAGGAGGATGCGTTTTTGACCGACAATGGCGTCCATGAGCGGCAGGGGTTTCTGTTCGCCAGACCGATGCCCGCTGCCGCGTTTGAACGTTGGTTTACATGCTACCGGCAACGCAAGGCGCGTTAACCGGCTTTACTGAGCGCAACCGCCGTATGGCGGTTTTGCAACAGCACCAGGCGCTCCATATAGGCGATATCTTTCGCTTGCAGGCAGAAGGCGGCATCTACCCAATCCTCCGTGATATCCATCAGCTCGCTGCGCGGCAGTTGCAGCACGCGCTGGCGCGCCCTGAGCATGGCACGCACGCCATTGAGGCGAGGTTGCAGCGTATCGATAAAGGTACGCACGGCCATAAAGCCTTGTCCCTCTTCAAACGCGACATCGACCAGCCCTTTTGACGCATACCACTCCGCCGAATGGGACTCCCCTTTATAGATAAGCTCTTCCGCCAGTTTCATCCCCGAGCGGCGCGAAACCAATGAATAGGCCCCCATGCCGGGAAAGAGGTTAAAGGCGATCTCCGGGAAACCGAGGCGCGCATCGCGCTGCGCCAGCACAAAATGGTGCGCCAGCGCGGCCTCAAAGCCACCGCCGAGCGCACTGCCTTCGATCATCGCCAGCGAAATTGCGCCGGTGTCAAAACCGCGTGACGCCGCATGCACACAATCCACGCAGGCACGGGCATAGGCGCGTAACGCTTCACGGCGTCCGTTTTTGATGCACTCGACAAAAAAGTGCAGATCGCCGCCGGTGTTGAACATACCGGGAACCAGCGATCCGGTGACCCAGAAGTCAACGGCAAAACCGCTCTGCCTGACCAGCCAGGAGAGGTTCATGATCTCCTCAATCAGCTGATGGTTGAAGCAGGGACGCGGTCTCGCGCGCAGCATCATCCATACGGTGCGCCGCTCCTCTTCGTAAAAACCTGAGAGTTGCGTGAAACGTTGTTCATCGGTAAAGAGTTTGCAGGTCGGTTGATTACTTATCGTCATTGCGTATTCCTCCAGATAGTGCGCGTTGCGCGCCTGCAAAGACTACGTCACGCTCTGACCGACCACGGGCGGAGGGATGAATATATACTTCATGCAGAGAAGCGCCTGAGATGTGGTTTTTTCCCTTCTCTTTTTAAACGCTTTTCTGCATCATTGAATTTATTCGTTTTTCGATATGAAGGTGAAGGTATGGCAGAGATCGATGTAAAACAGCTGGCCGGCCGGATCGATACCGTGCTTGATATTCTGGTGGCCGGAGATTATCAGTCCGCTATCCGTAATCTGGAAATTCTGAAGACGGAGTTGCGGGATCTCGATAACAGCGACCAGCCCCCCCACTCAGGCACGCAGAAAACGCCCTGGGAAATTTAAGTAATCTCTTTTCGCCATGACGCGGCAGCCGGGAATGCCACCGCAGTCGTGGCGATTTACATTCGCGCGAAAGATAAAAAGTGTGGCTATGAATTCCCGACAACAACTTATTTTGCAAACGGTCATCGACAAAGGTCAGATGAGCGTTGCCGATCTTGCCCGTATGACCGGCGTTTCTGAAGTGACGATTCGCCAGGATCTGAACACGCTGGAGAAGCAGAGCTATCTACGTCGCACTCACGGGTTTGCAGTGCCGCTCGACAGCGAAGATGTCGAAACGCGGATGCTGACTAACTATGCCGTTAAGCGCGAGCTGGCTGACTTTGCCGCTTCGCTGGTCAGCGCCGGTGAAACAGTGTTTATCGAGAACGGTAGCAGCAACGCCCTCCTCGCCCGCAAGCTTGGCGAGCAGCGGGATATCACCATTATCACGGTCAGCAGCTACATCGCGCATCTGCTTAAATCGGCGCAGTGCGAAGTGATTCTGCTCGGCGGCATTTACCAGAAAAAGAGTGAAAGCATGGTGGGGCCGCTGACGCGCCAGTACATTTCGCAGGTGCATTTCAGTAAGGCCTTTATCGGCATTGATGGCTGGCAACCGGAAACAGGCTTTACCGGGCGCGATATGATGCGCACCGATGTGGTAAACGCGGTGCTGGAAAAAGGGAGCGAGGCGATTGTGCTGACGGACAGCTCAAAATTTGGCGTCGTGCATCCTTATACGCTCGGGCCGGTTGAGCGTTTTCAGCGGGTGATTACAGATGACGCCATTACCGCCGAGGCACAGCGCCAGCTTAAAGAGGCAGGTCTGATTATTGATATTGTTCAAAGCCCATCCATCGCCTGATTCCCTCGCCCGCTAAGGCGGGCTATCTCTCTCTTTTCTGAGACGATTCTGAGCATTTTATTAAGAGTTTTTACCTGGTTTGTTGCGTGCCGCTGCGTAAAATTATTATCAGCGATATAACAGGGAGTAATTATCACTCAGGTGATTGCATTACCCCTGCGCAGCAAGGTTTCACGGAAGATCTTTCAGATTATTTCTAAGACTATACTTAGAGAGCCTCTGATTCCGTGAATCGATTATTCAGGAGAAAGTATGATGATGTTAACAAGTAAAAAAATGGCCGCAGCAGTACTGGCAGTTACCCTGGCAATGTCTTTGAGCGCTTGTGGTCACTGGGATAAACGTTCTCGTAACACCGCGATTGGCGCGGGTGCGGGTGCGCTTGGCGGTGCTGTATTAACAGACGGCAGCACGCTCGGCACGCTGGGCGGCGCAGCAGTCGGCGGTATTATTGGCCATCAGGTCGGTAAATAATTAGTCGGTACTACGGCAAATAAATATCAAGAAATCTACTTTCTTTCAGGTCTGATTTAAAAAATTCGTAAATAAAAGGCCGCGTGAATAACGCGGCCTTTCTTTTTTAGCCACCGGCAAGTTTTACTTTCATGCCTTTTGCTTCCAGCAATGTTTTAAGCAAGTCGCGTTTATCACCCTGGATCTCAATAACGCCCTCTTTCACCGCCCCGCCGCAACCGCATTTTTTCTTTAGCTCGGCCGCCAGTTTGCTTAGCGCCTCGTCATCAAGATCGATGCCGGTGATTAAACAGACGCCTTTGCCTTTACGCCCGCTGGTCTGGCGCTGAATGCGCACAATGCCGTCGCCTTTTGGGCGTTCAACGGGCGCTTTCTCTTCATCAATGCGGCCGGTTTCGGTGGAGTAGACCAGACGGCTGTTGTTATCGCTCATGCTCTCCCCTTGCCTAATGAGGCGTTGATTGCTTTCAGCGTTTGCGCCGGATCGGCAGATTGCGTAACCGGACGACCAATCACCATGTAATCGACACCGGCCTGCAGCGCCTGCTCGGGCGTCATAATCCGGCGCTGATCGCCTGCGTCGCTGCCCTGCGGGCGGATACCCGGTGTGACCAGTTTAAATGCCTGCCCAAGCTCGCTTTTGAAACGCACCGCTTCCTGCGCCGAGCAGACCACGCCATCAAGCCCGCACTGCTGTGTGAGACGTGCCAGGCGTTCGGCATGCTCCGCAGGCGTGGCGGTAATGCCGATATCCTGCAAATCGCTCGCTTCCATGCTGGTTAACACGGTAACCGCAATCAGCAGCGGTGCATCTGCGCCAAATGGCAGCAGCGCCTCTTTAGCTGCGGTCATCATGCGTGCGCCGCCCGAGGCGTGGACGTTAACCATCCAGACGCCAAGATCCGCCGCCGCTTTTACCGCATGGGCGGCAGTGTTGGGAATATCATGGAATTTCAGATCGAGGAAGATATCGAAACCGCGCTGCTGCAACTCGCGCACAAACTGCGGCCCGAAGAGCGTGAACATCTCTTTGCCCACTTTCAGGCGGCAATCGCGCGGATCGATGCGGTCTACAAAAGCCAGGGCGCTGTCGCGGTTGGCATAATCGAGGGCGACAACGACCGGAGAGTCGGTAACCGCGCGGGAAGTCGATAAAGCAGTGGACGTCATGATCAGACCTTCTGAAATGAGGGCACCCGCTCAGGCGCAAAATGGATAAACGGGCAGCATTCTACCTGCGCAGCGAGTGAAATAACAGTTTCCCTTACCTGCAAGGCGCAGATCGCACAGGAGTTGATGAAACCGTTTTAGAAAATCCCACAAGTATGTTGTAACTAAAATGAGGGCTTTTAAAAAATCACTGCCCGTCGAGACCGCGAATCGGTTTAACCGTCGACCAGGCGCGGCAGGATGGGCAGTGCCAGTACATGGTATAGGCCGTAAAACCGCACTTATGGCAGCGATAACGCGGCTTGCTGCGTACCTGCTCGCCAACCATTTCGCGCAGCACCATCAGGCTCTCTTTCGCGCGCCCCTCTTCCGCTTCGTTGAGGTGGTAGTCCATCAGTTTATGGAACACACGCATGGTCGGATGGCGTTGCAGCTGGCGCGTGACGTACCCTTGCGCGGCATCCGCCCCTTCGCGACGCTCAACAATCTCCGCCAGCATCAGCTCGGCGGCAGCACCGGTATTCTCCTCGACGCAACGCTGCAGGAAATCCGCCCACTCATCGGTTTTACCCAATTGCAGATAGCAGGTTTGCAGCATCTCCAGCGTTTCGCTGACCAGGTCTTTATCCTGATCGATCACCTTCAGCAGGCTCTCTACCGCTTTTGCGTAATCGCCGCTGGCCATAAAGACGCGCCCCATCATGATGGAGACGCGCGCGCTGTCGCGATCGGCCGCTGCGCCCTTCTTCAGCAGCGCCATGGCGCGATCCATATCCTCATTGCCCATCTGCTGTAGCGCGAGCTCGCAGTAGAAGTGGGCGATTTCACCGCGCTGCTTATCTTTACCGAGCTTCACCAGCCGCTCGGCGACGTCGATCGCTTTCTGCCATTCGCTGGTCGCCTGGTAGATTTGCAGCAACTGTTGCAGCGCGCTGACGCGAAAATCGGTCTCATCCACCAGTTGGTTAAACATATCTTCGGCGCGATCGTACATCCCGGCCGCCATATAATCGCGGCCAAGCTGCTGCACCGCTAACAGGCGCTGATCGTAAGAGAGGGAGGCGCTCTCCATCAGGGTTTGATGGATGCGGATAGCGCGGTCAACTTCGCCGCGCGAACGGAACAGATTCCCGAGAGTAAGATGCGCCTCAACCGTGCCGGTATCCTCTTTCAACATATCGAGAAAGAGATCGACCGCTTTATCCTGCTGATTGCTCAGTAAAAGGTTAACCCCGGCCACGTATTCACGCGACAAGCGGTTAGCCTCATCCTGTTTAGTTTGTTGAGCATTTCTGCGCCCCATATACCAGCCATAGGCCGCTGCGACAGGCAACAACAGAAACAGCAACTCCAGCATAAAATATTATTCCTTCACCGCCGGCGTGCCGGGCGTAACCGGAACGTCCGCGGCGGGAGCAATCTGCTGCTCGAGGCGTTTGATTTTACGTTCTGCACGTGCGAGAGAGACGCGAACGCGTAACCAGAAGAGACCGCAAATCAGCCAGCCGATCGCGAAGCCGGTAGCAAACAGCACGGCCAGCAGCGTAGAGATGCGATATTCACCCTGTGCGAGGAGATAATTAAACGTGACTTGCTGATCGTTTTGCGCACCAAGCGTAATCGACACGACAAAAATCGCTAACACCAGTAGAAAAATGAGTAAATATTTCACATTACATCCCGTTATGTGGTTCGTGCGATGAATTTATGTGCAACTGACTGCCACAAGCCTTATAAACTACCATTTTAGCGCCCGCCGCGAAATGGGGACGCATAATGTTAATTTCTGATTTGCGGCCAAAATGATGGAAATCAAGTCTCGCTGTCACGCTCAACGATCTCCGGCACCTCTTCCGCTGGCGGCGTGAGCGGCCCGCAGATGCGCTGCGCCAGCCATGTCGCCAGCGTAACCAGAATCCAGGAGATAAGCGTCGCGACGGCTAAATCCCGCGGCCAGTGCATGCCGAGTAACAAACGGCTACCCATCACACTCGTCGCCCAGGCGAGCAAAATCACGATAGTCCAGGTCCTTCTGCGCGGCCACAGCAGCCCGACGCCAAGCAACGCCCAGCTAGCGGCAAACATCGTGTGCCCGGACGGGAAGGCAAACCCGGTCTCTTTTTGCCAGTGGTGGCGTAAAAAACCAGGAATATCATGCTGATTGACGAGCTGCTCTTTTACCAGTGCGCCGCGCTCTTTGCGCTTCAGGCTATAGAACTGATCGGTTGGGATAGCGTGCTCTTTTTCCAGCCATAAGACGAAGGGGCGCGGCTCCTGCACTTGCCCTTTGACGAAGGATTTCACCCCCTGCCCGGCAACAATGGCGCAGCCGAGGATAACAAAGAGCATCAATGCGGCTTTGAGGCGAAAACGTAAGCACCACAGGAACCAGGCGCAGAGCACCACGTGCGTAATAATGCCCCAGGGTTGCGTCACCGTTTCGGTCATCCAGAAGAGTACGCGCAGCCACCAGTGGTTTTGCCCGGGCTCCCAGTGCCAGCCGGAGATCCAGACAGCCAGCGGCATAATTAATAAAATCGCCGCACCGGCGGTTGTTCGCTTAGCTATCGACAGCATCTCATCTCCTTGTGCGTAAGTGACACAATCATAACCGAAAAATGACAGTTTCGCTGAAACGGCGCATTTGTGCGTTTATGCGGTATTCACCGCGCAGATGTAGGCGTCGTCAGGCAGCTTGTGGCAAAATGGCGCGATTCAGAAAACTTACAGGTTAACGGTGCGCGCTGCGCCCAAATAATCCGGAGATTCACATGCAACTTAAACGTGTGGCAGAAGCCAAACTGCCAACCCCATGGGGCGACTTCCTGATGGTGGGTTTTGAAGAACTGGCGACCGGACAGGATCATGTGGCCCTGGTCTATGGTGATATTTCCGGGCAGTTGCCCGTTCTCGCACGTGTACACTCCGAGTGTTTAACCGGCGATGCATTGTTCAGCCTGCGCTGCGACTGCGGCTTCCAGCTTGAAGCAGCGCTCAACCACATTGCCGAAGAGGGCCGCGGTGTCCTGCTCTATCATCGCCAGGAGGGCCGTAACATTGGCTTGCTGAATAAGATCCGCGCCTATGCGCTGCAGGATCAGGGTTATGACACCGTCGAAGCCAACCATCAGCTTGGTTTTGCCGCCGACGAGCGTGACTTCACCCTCTGCGCCGATATGTTCAAACTGCTGGCTGTAGATGAAGTGCGTCTGCTGACCAATAACCCGAAGAAAGTCGAGATTCTGACCGAAGCCGGGATCAATATCGTTGAGCGCGTGCCGCTGATTGTCGGGCGCAATCCGGAGAACGAGCACTATCTCGATACGAAAGCGGAAAAGATGGGACATCTGCTGAAGTAATAAAAAAAGGCCTGCACAAGCAGGCCTTTTTGTTTAGTTGAGCATATTGCGGATCACATAGTGCAGGATACCGTCGTTACGGTAGTACGTCAGCTCTGTCGAGGTATCAATACGGCAGCGGCACGGAATCACCTCTTGCGTGCCGTCGGCGCGCGTTAAGGTCACCGGCAGTTCACCACCCGGTTTGATATTTTGCAGATTGGCAACATCCAGCCGCTCCTCCCCGGTCAGTCCCAGCGTCTTACGCGTGACGCCCTGCGGGAACTCCAGCGGCAGGATCCCCATGCCAATCAGATTCGAGCGGTGAATACGTTCGAAGGATTCGGCAATTACCACACGAATGCCAAGCAGACGCGGACCTTTCGCTGCCCAGTCGCGGCTTGAACCGGAGCCATACTCTTTCCCGGCAATCACCGCCAACGGCGTGCCCTCTTGCTGATAACGCATCGCTGCGTCATAGATAGAGATCACTTCACTACCCGGCAGATGGCGCGTCATGCCGCCCTCCACGCCCGGAACCATCTCATTGCGAATGCGGATGTTGGCAAAGGTACCGCGCATCATCACTTCATGGTTGCCGCGACGGGAACCGTAGGAGTTGAAATCACCCCGCTCCACGCCATGGCTTTGCAGATAACGCCCTGCCGGGCTGTCCGCTTTGATACTGCCCGCCGGTGAGATATGGTCAGTAGTCACTGAATCACCCAGCATCGCAAGGATGCGCGCCCCGTGGATATCCTCAACCGGTTTCGGCTCCGCCAGCATCTCGTCAAAGAAGGGCGACAGACGGATATAGGTGGAGTCATCCTGCCAGCTATAGGTATCGGAACGCTCAACCTCGATCGATTTCCACTCGTCGGTGCCTTCAAACACCTCCGCATACTCTTTGCGGAACATATCCGTTGATACCTGCTCAACTGCGCGCGCAATCTCGGCGCTCGATGGCCAGATATCTTTCAGGTAGACCGGGTCGCCTTTGCGATCGACCCCGAGCGGCTCGGTGGCAAGGTTGATATTCATATTCCCGGCCAGCGCATAGGCGACAACCAGCGGCGGCGAGGCCAGCCAGTTGGTTTTCACCAGCGGGTGGATACGCCCTTCGAAGTTACGGTTACCCGACAGCACTGCGCCCACGGTCAGGTCGCCTTCGCGAATCGCCTGCTCGATAGGTTCCGGCAACGGCCCGGAGTTACCGATACAGGTTGTACAGCCGTAACCGACAAGGTTAAAGCCCAGCTCATCGAGATATGGCGTTAAACGCGCCTGCGCCAAGTAGTCGGAGACCACTTTCGATCCCGGTGCCAGCGACGCTTTCACCCACGGCTGGCGTTTCAGCCCGAGAGTCACGGCTTTTTTCGCCAGCAGGCCGGCCGCCATCAATACGCTCGGGTTAGAGGTGTTGGTACAGGAGGTAATTGCGGCGATCACCACCGCCCCGTCCGGCAGCTCATACTGATGGCCTTTGTGAACATAGCCCACCGGTTTGCGATCTTTCTGCGCGGTGTTAAGTTCCAGCTCGTTGCTGGCGGCAAAAGCTTTTGGTACTTCATTAAGGGTAACACGATCCTGCGGGCGTTTCGGCCCGGCGATGCTCGCCTCGACCTCGCCCATATCGAGCGCCAGCGTGCTGGTGAAGACCGGTTCATCGCCCGGATTACGCCACATCCCCTGCGCTTTCGCGTAGGCTTCAACCAGCGCGACCTGCTCTTCGCTACGGCCGCTCAACTGCATATAGCCGAGCGTAACGCTGTCAATCGGGAAGAAGCCGCAGGTTGCGCCATACTCTGGTGCCATATTGGCGATGGTTGCACGGTCGGCCAGCGGCAGCGAGTCCAGCCCGTCGCCGTAAAATTCGACAAACTTCCCAACCACACCGTGTTTACGCAGCATCTGCGTTACGGTCAGGACGAGATCCGTCGCGGTGATGCCTTCGCCCAGTTTGCCGGTCAGTTTGAAACCGACCACATCGGGGATCAGCATTGATACGGGTTGACCGAGCATAGCGGCTTCGGCCTCAATCCCGCCGACGCCCCAGCCCAGCACGCCGAGTCCATTGATCATGGTGGTGTGCGAGTCGGTGCCGACCAGCGTATCCGGATAGGCAATCCACTCTTTATTCTGCAACTCGCTCCATACCGCTTTGCCCAGATACTCGAGGTTGACCTGGTGGCAAATGCCGGTGCCCGGCGGCACGACGCTGAAGCGGCTAAAGGCTTGCTGGCCCCAGCGTAAGAAGGCGTAACGCTCGTGGTTGCGCTCCATCTCCAGACGCACGTTCTCTTCAAACGCGTCATCGTCACCGAAATGGTCCACGGTGACGGAGTGGTCAATCACCAGATCGACCGGTGAGAGCGGGTTCACTTTGGCGGTATCGCCGCCGAGGCGTTTAACCGCTTCGCGCATGGCGGCGAGGTCAACAACGGCCGGTACGCCGGTAAAATCCTGCATCAATACCCTGGCCGGACGATAGGCGATCTCCCGGTCGGCATGGGCGTTTTTCAGCCAGCCGGCCAGCGCCTGGATATCCTCTTCGGTGACGGATTCACCATCCTGCCAGCGCAGCAGGTTCTCAAGTAACACTTTCAGGGACTTGGGTAAGCGCGAAATATCCCCAAGTTGTTTCGCAGCCAGCGGCAAGCTGTAGTAGTGGTACGTTTTGTTCTCTGCCTGCAACGTGTCCTTACTGGCTTCGCGTAGGGTCGACGACATGTGCTCCTCCTTTATTACAGGGATAGCTTTACCCTGATGCTTATCAGGGTCTGTATTAAAGATAACACAAACATATCGTAACGTTTTGATAACACCCCAAATTGCTACAAAAGGGAAAATCTTACGGGCGGGGATAAGGCGGAGATAATAAAAAACCCCGCCGACGCGAGGTTTTTCAATTCGTTACTGCAGGGCCAGCCAGACCAGTTCACCCCAGATGAGGGCGGAAACCGAGAACGCTGTGAGCCATGACCAATATTTCATACCAAGGTTATTAATCATAAAAATTTACCCCTTGAATCTATTCATCGAAACTGAGTTTTTACTCAATTCATCTATGCTGCGTATTATTTAAAGAGTACAAAAGAGCACGTCAATGAATAGCGGGATAATTCCCCACATTGATCTTGCTGGTATATTTATTGTTTTTTAATGTCGTCTTCAGCAAAGGCGTCAATAAACGCTTTCTGCTGCGGCGTCAGCTTCCAGGAGGCCGGGAGAGCGGTCACAGTTTTGCTTTTTGCTTTTGGTGGCGTGTCATGAAGCTGACACACTCGCTTAACGGGTTCGTATCGACCTGCTATCGCCATTTTACCCCCAAAATTTCCAGACCAGTAACGCAACCACTGCCCAGAACAAGGCAGAGCCAAGAAATACCGCCAGCCAGGCTTTACGCTTCAGCTCAGGGTCCCTTTGCGGCTCTTCACTTCCTGTTGGCATTGCTAACCTCGTACAATCGACATCGCTTATCATTCTGTGCACCAACAATCGGTATTAGTAATCATGGGATGAGACAAATCCTAAAAGAACTTTAGCGGAAAATCCAGTGAATTTACTCACCATTTCCAAAGAAATATTTAATCTTTTGACAACAAATAAATAATTGAAGTAATGGATTTGCAGAGTTGCTATTTAGTTTCTATGTTTGTCGCAAAATAGAGACGGTGCGGATTTGAAATGTGACGTCAATCACTCTGCGAAAGGATTTTATCAGAGTTGATGATAATTCTAATTTAGGTTTAGACGGCATTATGGGTATCTTTTCGGGCGATAAGATACCCGTCGGTATTATTTTTGCGGCAGCTTAATATCTTTAAACATCGCTTCGATGTCGTCATTGGATCGTAACGCTACGGCGGCATCGACCACATCGCGCGTTAAATGCGGCGCAAAGCGCTGAATAAAATCATACATATAGCTGCGCAGGAAGGTGCTGCGACGAAAGCCTATCTTGGTCGTGCTGTGGCTAAAAACACCATCAGCATCAAGTTTCACCAGATCCGGGTCTGATACGGGATCGACCGCCATGCTGGCAATCACCCCTACGCCTAAACCGAGGCGGACATAGGTTTTAATCACATCGGCGTCTGTCGCGGTAAAGACAATGCGCGGCGTTAACCCGGCACGATTGAATGCGGTATCCAGCTCCGAGCGACCAGTGAAACCAAATGTATAGGTCACCAGCGGATACTGCGCCAGCTCCTCAATCGATACGGACTGCTTGGCCGCCAGCGGATGATCCGGCGTCACCACAATCGAGCGGTTCCAGTGATAGCACGGCAGCATCACCAGGTCGTCATAGAGATGCAGCGCTTCGGTGGCAATGGCAAAGTCAGCATTGCCTTTGGAGACCGCCTCAGCGATCTGCGTCGGCGATCCCTGATGCATATGCAACGAGACGCGCGGATAGCGCTCAATAAAGCCTTTAATCACATTTGGCAGCGCATAGCGCGCCTGGGTATGGGTAGTCGCGACGTAGAGTGACCCCTTATCCGGCCAGGTGTGTTCCCCTGCCACCGATTTAATGGCCTCCACTTTGGACAACACTTCCCGTGCAATGCGGATAATCTCCTGCCCGGCTGGCGTCACCTGCGTAAGATGCTTTCCGCTACGGGCGAAGATTTGAATACCGAGTTCATCCTCAAGCATCCGCACCTGTTTGCTGATGCCAGGCTGCGAGGTATAGAGGCCTTCGGCCGTAGAGGAGACGTTGAGGTTGTGGTTGACCACCTCAACAATATAGCGAAGCTGCTGTAGTTTCATGACAGACCATCCGAATGAGGCAAGCGGCGAGCGCTTAAGACGATTTGATAATAAAAAAGAGAAAAACTATAACCACTATATCATTTATAGCTTCTGTGTATAGCGAGGAACTAAGAATAATAACAGATAATAAAAAAGGGCCGGATTATCCGGCCCTTCTCGCTAGGTGCTTGATAGCGATTACTTTTTCGCTTCAGTCCATTTGTTGTCGATATAGAAAGCGGACCAGCCGGTTGCTTTCCCCTCTTTCTCAGAGGCGACGTACTGCTGCTTGGTTTTACGGCTAAAACGCACGATGGTTTTATTGCCGTTCGGATCTTCCTGCGGCGCATCAGCCAGATAGCGCAGCTTCTCCGGCAGGCGATCGCGGAAGCGATAGAGCTCTTCCACCAGCGGCGCGCGGGTTTCGCGCGATTTCGGGAAGGTGTTGGCCGCGAGGAAGACACCCGCCGCACCGTCACGCAGCACGAAATAGGCGTCTGATTTCTCGCACGGCAACTCAGGCAGCGGCACCGGATCTTCTTTCGGCGGCGCGACTTCACCATTGCGCAGGATCTTACGCGTGTTTTTACAGTCGTCGTTGGTACAGGCCATGTATTTGCCGAAACGCCCCATCTTCAGGTGCATTTCAGAACCACACTTTTCACACTCAACGATCGGACCATCATAGCCCTTGATGCGGAACTCGCCCTCTTCGATCTCGTAGCCGTCACAGGTCGGGTTATTACCGCAGACATGCAGCTTGCGTTTCGGATCGATCAGGTAGCTGTCCATCGCCGTGCCGCACTTCTGGCAGCGGCGTTTGGCACGTAGCGCGTTGGTTTCGGCGTCGTCGCCTTCCAGCACGTTGAGTACTTCATTTTCCGGGATCAGGTTGATGGTGGTTTTGCAGCGCTCTTTCGGCGGCAGCGCATAACCTGAACAGCCCAGGAATACGCCGGTGCTGGCGGTACGAATACCCATCTTGCGACCGCAGGTCGGGCAGTCGATGCTGGTCAGCACCATCTGGTTCGGGCGCATGCCGCCTTCTTCCGGATCCTGCTCAGCCTGCTCCAGCTGACGCGAAAAATCGCCAAAGAAGCTGTCCAGCACGCTGCGCCATTCAGCTTCGTGGTTGGCGACGCGGTCGAGGCTATCTTCCATCTGCGCGGTAAAGTCGTAGTTCATCAACTCGCGGAAGTTCTCTTCCAGACGATCGGTTACGATTTCACCCATTTTTTCCGCGTAGAAGCGGCGGTTTTCCACGCGCACATAGCCACGATCCTGAATGGTCGAGATGATCGACGCATAGGTAGACGGACGGCCGATGCCGCGTTTTTCCAGCTCTTTCACCAGCGATGCTTCACTGAAGCGCGCAGGCGGTTTAGTAAAGTGCTGGGCAGGTGTCAGTTCAACCAGCGTCAGCTCATCACCTTTATTAACCGCCGGCAGGGTGCGATCTTCATCGCCCTTACGCAGCGCAGGCATCACTTTCGTCCAGCCATCGAAACGCAGGATACGTCCGCGCGCTTTCAGGCGGAAATCGCCCGCGCCGACGGTGAGCGTGGTGGAGTCATATTTCGCCGGTGTCATCTGACAGGCAACGAACTGGCGCCAGATCAGCTGATAGAGCTTCTGCGCGTCCGCTTCCATATCTTTTAACGATTCGGCCAGCACACTCACATCGGAAGGACGGATCGCTTCGTGCGCTTCCTGCGAGTTCTCTTTGCTGGCGTACTGGTTGGCGTTTTCTGGCAGGTATTTCTTACCAAAATTATCGCCGATATAGCTGCGTACCATGCTGACCGCGTCCTGGCTCAGGTTGGTGGAGTCGGTACGCATATAGGTGATGTAACCCGCTTCATACAAGCGCTGGGCCATCATCATGGTTTTCTTCACGCCGTAGCCAAGGCGCGTACTGGCGGCCTGCTGCAACGTGGAGGTGATAAACGGCGCGCCAGGCTTGCTGCTGGTTGGCTTATCTTCGCGATCGATAACGGTATAGCGCGCTTTTTCCAGCAGGCTGACCGCCGCCATCGTCTGCTCACGGTTGACCGGACGAAAGGCTTTATCCCCTTCGTGGGTCACCTGCAACGGCAGAGTATCACCGCCTGGCGTTGTCGTTGCGGCGTCAATTTCCCAGAACTCTTCCGGAACAAACGCTTTGATCTCGCGCTCGCGCTCTACCACCAGGCGAACGGCGACGGACTGCACACGACCGGCGGACAAACCACGCGCGATCTTCTTCCACAGCAGCGGCGAGACCATATAACCCACCACGCGGTCCATAAAGCGGCGCGCCTGTTGGGCATTCACACGGTCGATATTCAGCTCGCCAGGCGTTTCAAAGGCCTGACGAATCGCATTCTTGGTAATTTCGTTAAACACGACACGGCTGTAGCGTGTCTCATCGCCACCGATCACTTCCCGCAGGTGCCATGCAATGGCTTCCCCTTCGCGGTCAAGGTCGGTTGCGAGATAGATGTGGTCAGCTTTTTCAGCGAGGGATTTCAGCTCGGAAACCACCTTCTCTTTACCGGGCAGCACTTCATAATGCGCGTCCCAGTTGTGCCACGGGTCAATGCCCATGCGGTTTACAAGCGCGCCCCGCTCATCCTTTTTAGGCTTTTTAGCCGGCTTGGTGGCGGTGGAGTCGGCGCTCTTTTTAGGTGCTGAGCCACTGGTCGGCAAATCACGGATATGCCCTACGCTGGATTTCACCACGTAGTCATTACCGAGATATTTATTGATCGTTTTGGCTTTTGCCGGGGACTCAACGATAACGAGAGCTTTACCCATATTCACCTTTACCTATTGTATTCTTCCGGAAATGCGTCGCGTATTGCGTCACATCCACTGATAAACAGTCACTATTGCGGCGGCGTCAAGGGATATCAACCCTTTGGCGTTGCCGGTCACGTGAATAGAGGCATTCAGGTGACTGAGATTTCAGGCTTTTTCATATCAGCGTGGTATAGCAAGACGATAATCCGGTCGAATGTCAAGCAATTCTGTTGCCAGATTGACGAAAGGGTCACACTGTACCTGATAAAATTTGTTAAGCAACTTTATTAGCATGCAAAAACGCATCGCGCCAGGTTAACGAGCCCGTAAGCCCCTCACAAAACAAGGGAAAATTTGCCCCTCACCTTTGCTGGCGGTAAACTTCGACAAAAATTGAGGAGGATGAAAATGAGCGAGACATCTCAACCTATCGATCGTCAGGCGTTGCTTGAGCTGGCGAATCAGCTAATTCGCGATCATGACGACACGCTGGCGGGCATTGAGGCCACCGGTGTGACGCAGCGCAACGGCGTGCTGGTGTTTAGCGGAGAGTACTACCTGGATGAGCAAGGGTTGCCAACGGGGAAAAGCACGGCGGTATTCAATATGTTCAAATATTTAGCCCATGAACTTTCTGAAAAGTACCACCTGATCGACTAAAAAAGAACGCGAGGCCTGAGCCTCGCGTTTTTGTTTACATCATCGGTTTTTGCCCGCGCTGCCACCAGCGCATCAGCAGATGATCAACGCTTTCTGTTGCGCTACCGGTAAAGCGCTCCAGCAACTTTTTACGCTGTTGGTAACGCACGCCAATCGCTTCGTGCTCCTGAATCAGGCCCAGTAACAGCTCATCGCTGGTGCCGACTTCATCCACCAGCCCCTTCTCCAGCGCCTGGCTACCGTACCAGTGCTCGCCGGTCGCCACCTGCTCAATATCAAGCTGCGGCCGCATCTGGCTGACAAAACCTTTGAAGAGATCGTGAGTTTCGTTAAGGTTCTCACGAAACTTCTGCCGCCCCTCTTCCGTGTTCTCACCCAGCAGCGTCAGCGTGCGCTTATACTGCCCGGCGGTATGCAGCTCAATATCAATATCTTTGCTTTTCAGGAAGCGGTTGAAGTTGGGCACCTGCGCCACCACGCCAATGGAGCCAATGATGGAAAACGGTGCGGCGACAATTTTATCTGCCACGCAGGCCATCATGTACCCGCCGCTGGCGGCGACTTTGTCCACGGCAACGGTGAGCGGGATCTGCTTATCGCGCAGGCGTTGCAGCTGCGAGGCCGCCAGACCGTAACCGTGCACCACGCCGCCCGGGCTTTCAAGACGCAGCAACACCTGATCGTTCGGCGTTGCGACGCTCAGCACGGCGGTTACCTCTTCGCGCAGACCGTGCACTTCACCCGCATCCATGCTGCCTTTAAAGTCGAGTACGTAGACGCGCGGTTTGACCGGCTCTTTTGACACGCCCGCCTTCGCCTGGGCTTTTGCCGCTTTTGCATCCGCCTTCAGCTTTTTCTTCTGCGCTTTATGCCACTGCTTCTGCTGGTGAGTATCCATCAGGCCGACGGACATCTCCTCCTGCATCTCTTTATAGTGCTCGTTTAAGCGGGTGATCTTCAGCTCGCCGCGCTGACGTTTGCGCTGACGCAGATTGATGATAAGCGTCATAACGATCGCCACCGCCACCACCACGGTGGCAACTTTGGCTAAAAACAGACCATATTCAGAGAGTAATTCCATGCATACCACCTCGGTGACTTCACTCAATAATCGGCTCAGTGTACATGAGGGGTGCGGGCGCGTCTCGCGCCAGGCGTGCGGCCGCTTCGCCATGTTGCTGAATTTTTTAGCACTCCTTAGGGTAAAGGGTGTGTAACTCTCCCCTTCACCGATTGAAATAGCCGGACGTTTAAGGCATAAAGCCAACACGTGAAGGTGATTACAGGCTGCGGCCTGAGGAGACAGAGTGCACTATCAGCCCAAACGCGACCTGCTAAACGGTCGCATCATTCTTGTCACCGGTGCCAGCGACGGTATTGGAAAAGAGGCGGCATTAACCTACGCCCGCCACGGCGCCAGCCTGATTCTGCTGGGTCGTAATGAAGAGAAACTGCGCCGCGTCGCGCAGCAGGTGAACGACGAAGGCCAGGCCGCGCAGTGGTTTATCCTCGATATGGCAACCTGCACCCCCGAAGATTGCCAACAACTCGCCAGTGAAATCGCAACCACCACACCCCATCTGGATGGCGTGCTGCATAACGCTGGCCTGCTCGGCGACATCTGCCCGATGAGCGAGCAGGATCCGGCCGTCTGGAACGAAGTGATGCAGGTCAACGTTAACGCCACGTTCTACCTCACCCAGGCACTGCTTCCTTTATTACTCAAATCGGACTGTGGCTCGCTGGTCTTTACCTCCTCCAGCGTCGGTCGCCAGGGGCGCGCCAACTGGGGCGCGTACGCGACCTCGAAGTTTGCCACCGAAGGGATGATGCAGGTGCTGGCGGAAGAGTATCAAAACCGGCTGCGCGTCAACTGCATCAACCCCGGCGGAACGCGCACCAGCATGCGCGCCAGCGCCTTCCCGACGGAAGATCCGCAGAAGCTTAAAACCCCGGCCGACATTATGCCGCTCTACTTGTGGCTGATGGGCGATGACAGCCGCCGCAAAACCGGCATGACCTTCGATGCGCAACCGGGCCGCAAGCCGGGGATCGCCCAATGAGCGATGAACGTTATCAGCAGCGCCAGCAGAAGGTGAAAGAGCGCGTCGATGCACGGGTTGCCGCCGCCCAGGATGAGCGCGGGATTGTTATTGTTTTCACCGGTAACGGCAAAGGCAAAACCACAGCGGCTTTCGGCACCGCCACGCGCGCCGTCGGGCATGGCAAAAAGGTGGGTGTGATTCAGTTTATCAAGGGCACCTGGCCAAACGGTGAGCGTAACTTACTTGAACCTTTGGGCGTCGAATTTCAGGTGATGGCCACCGGCTTTACCTGGGACACGCAAAACCGCGAAAGCGATACCGTCGCCTGCCTTGAAGTCTGGCAGCATGCCGAGCGGATGCTGGCCGACCCGGCGCTGGATATGGTGCTGCTGGATGAGTTGACCTACATGGTGGCGTATGACTATTTGCCGCTGGAAAAGGTGTTAACCGCCCTGCAAAACCGCCCGCCGATGCAGACGGTGATCATTACCGGACGCGGCTGCCATCGCGATATTCTCGAGGCGGCGGATACGGTAAGTGAGTTAAGGCCGGTGAAACATGCGTTTGAGGCGGGAATAAAAGCGCAGATCGGCATCGATTACTAGCGATAAAAAAAGGGGCTTGCGCCCCCTTTTTCATTAATCGTTTTTAGTGCGTCCGCCACCCGGGCGGCGATTGCCGCCAGCAGGCTTACCGCCGGTCGGCTGAGCGTGGCGCTTAACGGCGCGACGGATCTGGTTCGCTTTCATGCGACGGCGATCTTTCTCCACCGCGACTTTTGATTGCGTCTCAGCATCCAGACCGACCAGCTCACGCAGGTAGTTAGTCTGCGCCAGATCCAGCTCGGTCCAACCGCCGCGCGGCAGCCCTTTCGGCAACGGAATATCGCCGTAGCGTACGCGGATAAGACGGCTCACCTGCACACCGACCGCTTCCCACAGGCGACGCACTTCGCGGTTGCGCCCTTCGGTCAGCGTAACGTTGTACCACTGGTTAATGCCTTCCCCACCGCTGAATTTGATGGTCTTAAACGCTGCCGGACCATCCTCCAGCTGCACACCGCGCGACAAATCGCGCAGCTTCGCGTCATCCACTTCGCCAAACACGCGCACGGCGTATTCGCGCTCGACTTCGCGGCTCGGGTGCATCAGGCGGTTCGCCAGCTCACCGTCGGTGGTGAAAAGCAGCAGACCGCAGGTGTTGACGTCCAGACGACCGACGGCAATCCAGCGCGCACCGCGCAGTTTCGGCAGACGGTCAAACACCGTCGGGCGCCCTTCCGGATCGTTACGGGTGCAGAGCTCGCCTTCCGGTTTGTAATAAGCCAGTACGCGGCAGATCTGTTCGACGGACTCTTTCACCGAAATGAGATGACCATCGATACGGATTTTCAGCCCCGGAGTGACCTCGACGCGGTCGCCCAGCGTGGCGATTTTGCCATCAACGCTGACGCGGCCTGCCTGGATAATAGTTTCGATTTCACGGCGGGAGCCGTGGCCGGCCCGCGCCAGCACTTTCTGTAGTTTCTCGCTCATAGAGCATCCTTTATGTCGCCTTCACAGGCGTCGAATAGGGTCATCAGCCCGGCTTAAGCCGCGTCTGAAATGGCCGCGTAGTATAGCGACTTGCGCCGCTATAAGAAAGGCCTAACGTCACCGACGCCTTCACGGATCACCACCGGCGCAGCGTCGGTCAGATCGACCACCGTCGTCGGCTGCTGGCCGAGATAGCCGCCGTGAATCACCAGATCCACCAGCTTCTCCAGCCGATCTTTAATTTCATCGGGATCCGACTCGGTAAACTCGCTGCCCGGCAGCATCAGCGACGTCGAGAGCATCGGCTCATTGAGCGTCTCCAGCAGCGCCAGCGCAATCGGGTTCGACGGCACGCGCAGGCCGATAGTTTTACGTTTCTCCTGCAACAGGCGGCGCGGCACCTCTTTGGTCCCTTTCAGGATGAAGGTGTAGTTGCCCGGCGTGTTGTTTTTGATCAGGCGAAACGCCACGTTATCGACGAACGCGTAGGTGGAGAGTTCCGAGAGATCGCGGCACATCAGCGTAAAGTTGTGGCCGTCCGGCAGGTGACGGATGCGGCAAATACGCTCCATCGCCCCTTTATCTTCAAGTTTGCAGCCCAGCGCGTAGCCGGAGTCGGTGGGATAGACGATAACGCCGCCTTTGCGCACGATATCGACGGCCTGGTTGATTAAACGCGGCTGCGGATTATCTGGATGAATATAAAAAAACTGACTCATACAACCCTCTCTGTGTTGTTCTGCGGCTGCTCCCACGCCGACCAGACGCCGTCGACGCCCGCCGGAAGCCAAAGTTTGCGTCCCAGTTCAATCCAGGGACAGGGCTGATGGAAATCAGACCCCTGTGACCCTAACAGACCGAACTGACGGGCATACTCCGCCAGCTGGGTTCGCTCATTGGGAGCCTGCTGGCATTGGGCGACTTCCATCGCCTCACCGCCGCATTGAGCAAAATGCGCCAGCAGTCTCTTAAGCCATTTGGCAGAAAGATTATAACGCCCCGGATGGGCCATTACCGCCGTCCCGCCAGAATGATGAATCACATCAATGGCTTGTTCTATTGTACACCACTGCGGCGGAACGTAACCCGTTTTGCCACGGGCGAGATACTTTTTGAAAACATCGGCCATATTGCCCGCTTTACCCTGCTCAACCAGGAAGCGGGCGAAATGGCCGCGCGTCACATTCGCGCCCTGCGCCAGACGCATCGCCCCTTCCAGCGCGCCGGGAATATGGGCTTTCTCCAGCCGCTCGGCGATAAGCTTTGCGCGCTCGGTGCGGCGCTGGGATTGCTGCTCAAGAAAATCACGCATTGCCGGGTGGTCGATATCAATATTCAGCCCAACAATGTGGATCTCGTGGTTTTCCCAAAGCGTTGAGATCTCCACCCCGCTGATTAAATTGAGATCCAGCCCGGCGCGGGCAATTTCAGCACGGGCAGCAGGAATGGCGTCGGTAGTGTCGTGATCGGTGATCGCCAGCGTGCCGATGCGCATCTCGACCGCGCGGTGCACCAGCGCCTCGGGGGAAAGCAGGCCATCGGAGGCGAGCGTGTGGCTGTGAAGATCGTAAATAATGGCGTAATTCGTGTCGCTCAAAGCGGCTCCGCTAATTCATCAAACTGCAATTTGTGACCTATCATAACGGGTAGCACACATTTTCTGAATTCATGGTTGACTTTCTTTTCATGAACCAGTTAACTAGTACGCAAGTTCACTCGACAACGGTATCGCAAAAATGAATGCACATCTCTTTAACAATCGCTGGTGGCGCACTCCCTGTTAAGGGCTTTGTGATCACGTGCGCATTCAGCATACCGATACCAGGCCCGCTTTTTTCAGCGGGCTTTTTTTTGAACAAATTAATGAGAGCGATGCAGATGCAAAAACCAGCACTCGACCTTCTGACCACCCAGGCGCGTTACCACAGCAACCCGACGGCGCTGTTCCACCAGTTGTGTGACGCCCGTCCTGCAACTCTGCTGCTTGAATCCGCCGACATCGACAGCAAAGACGATCTCAAAAGCCTGCTGCTGGTCGACAGCGCACTGCGCATTACCGCTTTAGGTGACACCGTCACGCTTACCGCACTGACCGCTAATGGTGCCGCCCTGCTGACACTGCTTGATACCGTACTGCCTTCAGGCGTTGAAAACCACGTGCTGGAAAATGGCCGCGAGCTGCGCTTCCCGGCGGTCAGCCAGCTACTTGATGAAGATGCCCGCCTCTGCTCGCTCTCGGTGTTTGATGCGTTTCGTCTGCTACAGGGGCTGGTTGAACTGCCGGCCGATGAGCGTGAAGCGATGTTTTTCGGTGGCCTGTTTGCCTATGACCTGGTAGCGGGTTTTGAAGATCTGCCGGAGTTGAAGCACGACCGCAACTGCCCGGACTACTGCTTCTATCTCGCGGAAACCTTACTGGTGATCGACCACCAGAAAAAAGAGACGCGCATTCAGGCGAGCCTCTTTACCCCGTCTGCGAATGAAAAAGATCGCCTGCTGCAACGCGTCGAGACGCTGCGCCAGCAGCTGGATGCGCCCGTTACGCCGCTGCCGGTAGAAACCGTTGAACATATGCAGTGCGACTGTAACCAGAGCGATGAGGCGTATGGTGATGTGGTGCGCAAAATGCAAAAAGCGATTCGCGCCGGTGAAATTTTCCAGGTCGTGCCGTCGCGCCGCTTCACCTTGCCCTGCCCGTCGCCGCTGGCCGCGTATGAAGTGCTGAAAAAGAGCAACCCCAGCCCCTACATGTTCTTTATGCAGGATGCGGATTTCACGCTATTCGGCGCGTCGCCGGAGAGCTCGCTGAAGTATGACGCCAGCAACCGCCAGATCGAGATCTACCCGATTGCCGGAACGCGCCCGCGCGGGCGTCGCGCCGATGGTTCGCTGGATCGCGATCTCGACAGCCGTATTGAGCTTGAGATGCGTACCGACCACAAAGAACTCTCTGAACACTTGATGCTGGTCGACCTGGCACGTAACGACCTGGCACGTATCTGTACGCCGGGCAGCCGTTATGTGGCGGATCTGACGAAAGTCGACCGTTACTCCTATGTGATGCACCTGGTCTCCCGCGTGGTGGGCGAGCTGCGTCACGATCTCGATGTGCTGCACGCCTATCGCGCCTGTATGAATATGGGCACCCTCAGCGGCGCGCCAAAAGTACGCGCTATGCAGCTGATTGCCGAAGCCGAAGGCACGCGTCGCGGCAGCTACGGCGGCGCGGTGGGTTACTTCACCGCCCATGGCGATCTCGATACCTGCATCGTCATCCGCTCCGCGTGGGTGGAGGATGGTATCGCTACCGTTCAGGCCGGTGCAGGCGTGGTGCTGGATTCCGTTCCGCAGTCTGAAGCCGATGAAACCCGTAACAAAGCCCGCGCGGTTCTGCGCGCTATTGCCACCGCCCACCACGCACAGGAGATTTTCTGATGGCTGACATTCTGCTGCTCGATAATATCGACTCCTTTACTTACAACCTGGCGGATCAGCTGCGCGCAAGCGGACACAACGTGGTGATTTACCGCAACCATGTTCCGGCTCAAACCTTAATTGACCGCCTGGCAACCATGCAAAACCCGGTGCTGATGCTCTCACCTGGCCCGGGCGCGCCTTCTGAAGCGGGTTGCATGCCGGAACTGCTGACGCGTATGCGCGGCAAACTGCCGATCATCGGCATCTGCCTTGGTCACCAGGCGATTGTCGAAGCCTATGGCGGTTATGTCGGCCAGGCCGGTGAGATCCTGCATGGTAAAGCTTCCAGCATTGAACATGACGGCCAGGCGATGTTTGCGGGCCTCAGCAACCCGCTGCCGGTTGCCCGCTACCACTCGCTGGTTGGCAGTAATATTCCGGCCGGGCTCACCATCAATGCCCATTTCGATGGCATGGTGATGGCGGTGCGTCATGACGCCGATCGCGTTTGCGGCTTCCAGTTCCACCCGGAATCGATTCTCACCACCCAGGGCGCGCGCCTGCTGGAGCAGACGCTGGCCTGGGCATTACAGAAGCTTGAACAGGCAAACACGCTGCAACCGATCCTTGAAAAACTCTATCAGGCCGAGACGCTGAGCCAGCAGGAGAGCCACCAGCTCTTCTCTGCGGTGGTGCGCGGTGAGCTGAAGCCGGAGCAACTGGCGGCGGCTCTGGTCAGTATGAAGATCCGCGGCGAACAGCCGCAGGAGATTGCCGGTGCGGCGACTGCCCTGCTGGAAAATGCGGCACCCTTCCCGCGCCCGGAGTACGCCTTTGCCGATATCGTTGGCACCGGCGGGGATGGCAGCAACAGTATCAATATCTCCACCGCCAGCGCTTTTGTCGCCGCCGCCTGCGGCCTGAAGGTGGCCAAGCACGGCAACCGCAGCGTCTCAAGCCGTTCTGGTTCGTCGGATCTGCTGGCGGCGTTTGGCATCAATCTGGATATGAATGCGGACAAATCCCGCACGGCGCTCGATGAGCTCGGCGTCTGCTTTCTTTTCGCACCGAAGTACCACACCGGTTTTCGCCACGCGATGCCGGTTCGCCAGCAGCTAAAAACCCGCACACTGTTTAACGTGCTCGGGCCGCTGATTAACCCGGCGCACCCACCGCTAGCGCTGATTGGCGTCTACAGCGCGGAGCTAGTGCTGCCAATTGCCGAAACCCTGCGCGTGCTCGGTTATCAGCGTGCGGCGGTAGTGCACAGCGGCGGAATGGATGAGGTGTCGCTGCATGCGCCAACCGTGGTTGCCGAACTGCACGACGGGGAAATCAGGAGCTATCAGTTAACGGCGGCTGACTTCGGCCTGACCGCCTATCATCAGGAGGCGCTGGCGGGCGGCACGCCGGAAGAAAACCGTGACATTCTGACCCGCTTATTACAAGGTAAAGGCGAGCCTGCTCACGAGGCTGCCGTCGCCGCCAACGTCGCCATGTTGATGCGGCTGCACGGCAAAGAAGATCTGAAGGCTAACGCGCAACAGGTACTGGACGTCCTGCACAGCGGGGCCGCTTACGACAAAGTCACCGCACTTGCGGCAAGAGGGTAAACAATGCAGACCGTTTTAGCGAAAATCGTCGCCGACAAAGCTGTATGGGTTGCGGCGCGCAAGGAGCAACAACCGCTGGCCTCTTTTCAGAACGAGGTGCAGCCGAGCACACGCCACTTCTATGATGCACTGCGTGGAACACATACCGTGTTTATCCTCGAGTGCAAAAAAGCGTCACCCTCGAAAGGGGTGATCCGCGCAGATTTTGACCCGGCGCGCATTGCGGATATCTATCAGCATCACGCCTCGGCGATTTCGGTGCTGACCGATGAGAAATATTTCCAGGGGAGCTTCGACTTCCTGCGTATCGTCAGCGACATCGCGCCGCAGCCGGTGCTGTGCAAAGACTTTATTATCGATGCGTATCAGATTTACCTGGCGCGCTACTACCACGCCGATGCCTGCCTGTTAATGCTCTCGGTGCTGGATGATGAGCAGTACCGCCAATTGGCCGCCGTGGCGCACAGCCTTGGTATGGGCGTGCTGACAGAAGTGAGTAATGAAGAGGAGCTGGAGCGCGCGGTGGCGCTGGGCGCTAAAGTTGTCGGCATTAATAACCGCGATCTGCGCGACCTCTCCATCGATCTTAATCGCACCCGTGAACTGGCCCCTCGTCTTGGCGCTGGCGTCACGGTAATTAGCGAGTCTGGCATCAACACTTATGCGCAGGTGCGTGAACTGAGCCACTTTGCCAACGGTTTCCTGATTGGCTCTGCGCTGATGTCTCACGACGATCTGGATGCGGCGGTAAAACGCGTTCTGCTGGGTGAAAACAAAGTGTGCGGCCTGACCCGCGCCGAAGATGCGCAGGCGGCGTATGACGCCGGAGCCATTTACGGCGGGCTGATTTTTGTGGCCGCCTCGCCGCGCGCGGTAAACGTTGAGCAGGCAGAAAAAGTGATGCAGGGCGCGCCCCTGAGTTATGTTGGCGTGTTCCGTAATGCTCCAGCCGACGAGGTTGTGGCGACCGCAGCTAAACTTAAGCTGAGTGCCGTTCAGCTGCACGGCGATGAAGATCAGGCCTACATCTCCGCCCTGCGCGCGCAGCTTGGCGAGCAGACGCAAATCTGGAAAGCCCTGAGCGTCGGTACCACTCTGCCGCCGCGCAACCTTGAGCACGTCGATAAATATGTGCTGGATAACGGCCAGGGCGGCACGGGCAAAAGTTTTGACTGGTCCCTGCTGACCGGCGAAACGCTCGACAATGTGCTGCTGGCTGGCGGACTGGGCGCGGATAACTGCGTACAGGCGGCGAAAGCTGGCTGTGCCGGATTAGATTTCAATTCTGGCGTAGAGTCGGAGCCGGGTATTAAAGACGCCAGCAAACTGGCCTCGGTGTTCCGTACGCTGCGTGCATATTAAGGAAGCAAGATGACGACACTACTGAACCCCTACTTTGGTGAATTTGGCGGTATGTACGTTCCGCAAATTCTGATGCCCGCGCTGCGCCAGCTGGAAGAGGCGTTTGTCAGCGCGCAGAGCGATGCGGCGTTCCAGCAGCAGTTTAACGACCTGCTGAAAAACTATGCCGGTCGCCCGACGGCGCTGACCAAATGTCAGAACCTGACCGCCGGTACCCGTACCACGCTCTACCTTAAGCGTGAAGATCTGCTCCACGGCGGCGCGCACAAAACTAACCAGGTGCTGGGTCAGGCGCTGCTCGCGAAACGGATGGGCAAAACCGAAATCATCGCCGAAACCGGCGCGGGTCAGCATGGCGTGGCGTCTGCGCTTGCCAGCGCCCTGCTCGGCCTAAAGTGCCGCATCTATATGGGCGCAAAAGATGTGGAGCGCCAGTCGCCGAACGTCTTCCGTATGCGACTGATGGGCGCGGAAGTGATCCCGGTGCACAGCGGCTCAGCCACCCTGAAAGATGCCTGTAACGAAGCGCTGCGCGACTGGTCCGGCAGCTACGAAACCGCGCACTATATGCTCGGCACCGCAGCCGGCCCGCACCCCTTCCCGACCATTGTGCGCGAGTTCCAGCGCATGATCGGCGAAGAGACTAAAGCGCAGATCCTCGAAAGAGAGGGACGTCTGCCGGATGCGGTGATCGCCTGCGTTGGCGGCGGATCTAACGCCATCGGGATGTTTGCCGACTTTATCGAAGAGAGCGCCGTCGGCCTGATTGGCGTGGAACCGGCGGGTCACGGCATCGAGTCTGGCGAACACGGCGCGCCGCTGAAACATGGCCGCGTCGGCATCTACTTCGGCATGAAATCGCCGATGATGCAGACCGAAGATGGGCAGATTGAGGAGTCCTACTCCATCTCCGCCGGGCTGGATTTCCCGTCAGTAGGGCCGCAACACGCCCATCTCAACAGCACCGGTCGCGCTGAGTATGTCTCGATTACCGATGATGAAGCGCTGGAAGCATTTAAAACGCTCTGCCGCCACGAAGGGATTATCCCGGCGCTGGAGTCCTCCCATGCGCTGGCCCACGCGCTGAAGATGATGCGCGAAAACCCTGAGAAGGAGCAGTTGCTGGTGGTTAACCTCTCCGGGCGCGGCGACAAAGATATCTTCACCGTCCATGACATTCTGAAAGCGCGAGGCGAAATCTGATGGAACGCTATGACAACCTCTTCAACCAGCTCAACGCGCGCCGGGAAGGTGCCTTTGTCCCGTTTGTCACCCTCGGCGATCCGGAACCGGGCCTGTCGCTGCAAATTATCGACGCGCTGATCGAAGGCGGCGCGGATGCGCTGGAGCTGGGCATTCCCTTCTCCGATCCGCTGGCGGATGGCCCGACCATTCAGAGCGCCACGCTGCGCGCCTTCGCTGCGGGCGTTACCGTCGGTCACTGTTTTGAAATGCTGGCGGCGATCCGCCAGAAGCATCCGACCATCCCAATTGGCCTGCTGATGTATGCCAACCTGGTGTTTAGCCGTGGCGTCGATGAGTTTTACGCCCAGTGTGCCAGCGTCGGCGTCGATTCGGTGCTGGTCGCCGACGTACCGATTGAGGAGTCCGCCCCGTTCCGCCAGGCGGCGATGCGCCACAATATCGCGCCTATCTTTATCTGCCCGCCAAATGCTGATGACGATCTGCTGCGCCAGATTGCCTCATACGGCCGCGGTTACACCTACCTGCTGTCGCGTGCAGGTGTGACCGGTGCGGAGAACCGCGCGGCGCTGCCGCTGCATCATCTGGTGGAGAAACTGACGGAGTATCATGCCGCGCCTGCGCTGCAGGGCTTTGGCATCTCGGCGCCGGATCAGGTGGCTTCAGCGATTGAAGCCGGTGCCGCGGGGGCGATTTCCGGATCGGCGATTGTGAAGATTATCGAGAGCAATCTGGATAACCCGACCGCCATGCTGGCCGAACTGAAAGGGTTTGTGCAGCGCCTGAAAGCCGCCACGCTGGCGAGTTAAGGGACGTAAAAAACGGAAACAGATCTGCAAAGGCCTGTTTCCGTCATTACCATCAGAAGCGGTAACCAGCAGAGAACATAAACACCCACGGATCGAGACGGGTATGGACGTTCTGCTGTACGCCGTTGTGCTTGAAGCGCACATCGGTATCGATATCCATCCACCACACCGACATGTTGATCAGCCAGTCGCGGTTAATCAGATAATCCACGCCAGCCTGTCCCGCTACGCCCCACGAATCTTTCAGACTCAAATCAGAGAGCCCTGCCTCTTTGCCGGTGGAGTTAAATTTCTCATCGAAAAAGGTGGTGTAGTTGATACCGGCACCCAGGTATGGGCGCACTTTGCTCTGGGAGTCAAAAAAGTACCACTGCGCCATCAGCGAAGGGGGCAGATGACTTACGGTAGCCAGATCGCCGGTCGGCGCGGTGCCAACGTGGTGGCGGAACGGCGTTGCGGCCAGCAGTTCAATACCGACGTTGTCGGTCGCCATCCATGTCATGGTCAGGCCAAGCTGCGTATTGTTATCAACGTTGAAACTGCCCAGCGCGCCTAAAACGTTATCTGAACCTTCCGTTGGACGGACGGTGGCCGAACCGGCCCGGATGAAAAACTCGCCTGCGTCGTGCGCGTATGCTACCCCGGAAAGGGTGCTGAGGATCAGTGCTGCCACGGCTAACTTCTTCATATCCACTCCATGTTTGAGGTTTTATCGCCGCGCACTATACCTGGTATTAGGTAGGATGTGATCCAATCCTGATCACACTTACCCCTGTAATTTAACATTCATTGATCTGGGTTAATTTTTGCGTTTCGTTACACTCCTTAACTTTTGTTGTTGCATCAATTTTTGCCTTATGAAGGCATAAAAAATATTCCTCTCACCCCCTCTTGTGCGCCCGATTCGGCAGCGATAATTTATCTGCCTGACTTTTCCTGTTGATGCGTCGTTAAGTGCAGGTGCGCTATGAGTGATCTCAACCCGTGCATGTCGTGCGGAGCCTGTTGTGCGTATTTTCGTGTCTCTTTCTACTGGGCTGAAGCTGATGATGCTGGCGGCCCGGTTCCGGTTCAGTTAACTGAGCCTCTCACCCCATTTTTGCGCTGTATGAGCGGAACCAATCAAAAACAGAGCCGCTGTGTGGCGCTGGTCGGTACGCCGGGCGAAAACGCCAGTTGCAGCATTTATGCGCAGCGCCCCTCGCCGTGCCGTGAATTTCAGATGTCAGGCGAAGCGGGCAAAGTGAATGAAGCCTGCGATCGGGCGCGGGCGCGCTACGGTTTAGCGCCCCTTTACAAAGATATGCTTTTCCATACAAGCCGTGATGCTGCCACTGAGGGCCTATTCGGGGTACAATCGCCCGTCAATTAATATCGCCATACTCAAGGAGAGTGCATGTCTATCACGGCGAAATCCGTTTACCGTGACACGGGGAATTTTTTTCGTAATCAGTTCATTACGATTTTACTGATCGCGCTGTTGTGTGCTTTTATCACCGCTGTTATTGGGCATGCCTTTTCACCCAGTGAAGAGGAACTCTCCATTCTGACAGAGGGAGATAACCTGGCGGGCAGCGTAGGTCTGTTCGATCTGGTGCAGAATATGACCCAGGAACAGCAGATGGTGCTGCTACGCGCGTCTGGAGCGGCAACCTTTTCGGGGCTGATCGGCAATGCGATTCTGGCCGGTGGTATGTTACTGCTGATTCAGATGGTTTCTGCCGGTCAGCCGGTCAGCGCGTTACGGGCGATTGGTGCCAGCGCACCGATGCTGCTGAAGTTATTCCTGCTCATCATGCTTACCACCTTCATTGTGCAGTTCGGCATTATGTTTATCATTGTACCCGGCGTGATTCTGGCGATTCTGCTCGCCTTAGCGCCGATTATGCTGGTGCAGGAGAAAATAGGCATTTTCGCCGCCATGCGCAGCAGTGTGCGTCTTGGCTGGGCAAATATGCGTCTGGTGGCACCGGCGGTGATCGGCTGGTTGCTGGCAAAAACCGTGCTGCTGCTCTATGCCCACCACCTTGCGGTGTTCACACCGGAAGTGGGCGCGGTGATTGCCAACACCCTGAGCAATCTGCTCTCAGCCGCACTGCTGATTTATCTTTTCCGCCTCTATATGCTGATGCGCAAATAATTATCCCGGTCCCCCGTCCGGGTGACCCTTTTGATGGAATCGTAGAATGAAGCAGTTTCTTGATTTTCTTCCGCTGGCGCTCTTTTTTGTGGTCTACAAGATGTACGACATTTTCACCGCTACCAAGGTGCTGATTGTCGCCTCGGCCATCGTGCTGATCTACTGCTGGATCCGCTATCGCAAGGTAGAAAAAGTTGCGCTGATTACCTTCGTGCTGGTGGCGGTATTTGGCGGGCTGACGATTAAATTCCATGATGTGGAATTTATTAAGTGGAAAGTGACGGTGATCTACGGTCTGTTTGCCACGGCGCTGCTCTTCAGCCAGTGGGTGATGAAGAAGACGCTGATCCAGCGCATGCTCGGCAAAGAGCTGACGCTGCCGGACGCCGTCTGGTCGAAGCTTAATATCGCCTGGGCGCTCTTCTTTATCGTCTGCGGGCTGGCGAATATCTATATCGCTTTCTGGCTGCCGTTCGACGTGTGGGTCAATTTCAAGGTCTTTGGCCTGACTATTCTCACCCTGCTGTTCACCGTGCTGAGCGGCGTCTATATCTACCGGCACATGCCGGCGCAGGATGAGAAATCCTGATGCTGAAAGCCAGGCGCAATGCCTGGCTTTTTTCTTTCCGAACCTCCCGCATTCGTAGTAGCATCCCGCCAGAAATCCCTCATCACAGAAGAGATAATAATGACAACGCCTTCAACTGCGCCTCAGGGCGAACTTGTACTACGCACACTCGCAATGCCCGCCGATACTAACGCTAACGGCGATATTTTTGGCGGCTGGTTAATGTCGCAAATGGATATGGGCGGTGCCATTCAGGCGAAAGAGATCGCCCACGGGCGCGTGGTGACCGTGCGGGTAGACGGCATGACCTTCCTGCGCCCGGTCGCCGTGGGTGATGTGGTCTGCTGCTACGCCCGCTGCGTCAAACGCGGCAATACCTCGATCACGATTAACGTCGAAGTGTGGGTAAAAAAAGTGATGTCTGAACCGATTGGTCAGCGCTATAAAGCCACCGAAGCGCTGTTTATCTATGTCGCGGTGGACAATGAGGGCAAACCTCGGCCGTTGCCCGAACTGCCATAAAAAAAGCCTCCGCAGGGAGGCTTTTTTTCTTACTCCATCGAGGTGCCGCCATCGAGGCGGAAGACCACGTTGACGATCAGCCCCGAGCCGGGCTTACCGGCCTCATAGCGCCATTTGCGCATCGCGGCTTTTACTTCACGCTCAAACATATTCGCTGGCTGCGCCGAGAGGATCTGCACATTCTCAACGCGGCCATCGGCCGTGACGTCAAATTTCACTCTTACGCGCCCTTCTATACGCAACGCCTGTGCGCGCGGCGGATATTGCGGCTGGTTGCGGCTCAGTGCGCGCGGGCCTGCCGGAACAGACGGTGCCGGTTTTGTCGCGGTCGAAGTCGTGGTGCTTGCCGCCGGACGTGACGGAGCGCTGTTCTCAAACGGATTCGCCTGCTGCGGCTCAACCGGCTTGCTTTCACGCTTCGGCTGCTCCACTTTTTTCACCGGCTTCGGTTTAGGCTTCGGCTTGGGTTTTGGCTTTGGCTTCTCAATCACCACCGGTGCCTCTTTGGGCGGCTCCGGGATTGGCTCTGGCTCAACAACCGGTTCTGGTTCCGGCTCGACAACCGGCTGCGGCGGTGCCGGAGCGGGAGCAGGCTCCAGCTCCGCAGGCGACACCATGGTGACAGAGATAGGCTGCGCGGGCGCGGGCAGTTCAACAACCTGATGTACCGAGGTATAAAGCAGACCCGCCACAACAGCACCGTGAATGGCGACGGAGAGCAGCGTCGGCCAGGGAAAGCGGCGAGGTAAATCCAGGGTCATTGAAGTCATAATCGTGTCAGTTAAAAAACCAGGGCTCGATTTTAAATGCAAATAGCAATCATATTCAACAAGCCAGCCTGGTGCAGATCAAATTTATCGCTGCTACGGGTAAAAAAGCCCCGTTAATTGGCAGGATCTCCTGCCGGTTGCAATCTTTGCATTGCAGTCAATCCACCTTTCACTTACGTTATGCCTTTCTGAAAAGACAGGAGCTTGCTCTGTGTTATACGTTATTTTTGCTGAAGATATTGCCGATTCTCTGGAAAAACGCCTCTCCGTACGCCCGGCCCACCTCGCACGCCTGCAACTGCTGCGCGATGAAGGCCGTCTGTTAACCGCAGGTCCCCTGCCGGCAGTCGACAGTAACGATCCCGGTGTTGCAGGTTTTAGCGGCTCAACGGTGATTGCTGAGTTTGAATCGCTGGAAGCGGCGAAATCCTGGGCGGAAGCCGATCCCTACGTGGCGGCGGGCGTCTATCAGACTGTGACGGTTAAACCGTACAAGAAAGTTTTTTAAGTCAGTACGGGGCAATGCACTCCATTGCCCCGCATGGCATCAACGCTTGCTTAATGCTAAACGGGTAGCAAAAAGCAGGAATACGATACCCGTGCAGCGATCCATCCAGCGGATGACGCGCGGCTTACGCAACATCGTCTTTCTCCTGAATCTAAGGGACTATAAACGACCGCGGGCACCTTTTCGGTGCCCGGGATTCAGATATCGTAGATGGCAAACAGCAGCACATTACGATGGCGATTAACGCCGCATTTCCTGATGCTGTGGATTCGCATATTACGGCGGGACTGCGCTTCCAGCCAGCGCGCTTTCCGGCGGCCAACCTGACGCAGCATACGCCAGCGCCCCACTTCCGTTCGACTACGCTTCATTGTTACAACTCTATACAAAAGAGAAGCCGCCATTATAGTCCGTCACCTCTTTCAGGCCAGCGCTTTTCGGCGTTTTTATTTGCCAGATGAATTCGTATGCGTAAACTCAACCAATACAGATTGTAAAAGGATTTTTGTCGATGTCCGCGTTTTACACCGTAATGAGTTGGCTCATTGTTGTTGGTTACTGGTTGCTTATTGCAGGTGTTACGCTGCGTATTCTGATGAAGCGCCGGGCGGTCACCTCGGCCATGGCATGGCTGCTTGTCATCTATATCCTGCCGCTGGTGGGCATTATCGCTTATCTCTCTCTGGGCGAACTGCATCTCGGTAAACGGCGCGCGGAGCGTGCGCGGGCGATGTGGCCCTCCACCGCCAAGTGGCTCAGCGATCTTAAACACTTCAACCATATCTTTGCCACCGAGAACAGCAGCGTTGCCTCCTCGCTGTTTAAGCTGTGCGAGCGCCGCCAGGGTATCGCCGGGGTCAAAGGTAATCAGTTGCAACTGCTGACCTCCTCAGATGACGTAATGCAGGCGCTGATCCGCGATATTCAGCTCGCCCGCCACAATATCGAGATGGTTTTCTATATCTGGCAGCCCGGCGGTATGGCCGACCAGGTGGCAGAGTCGCTGATGGCGGCAGCGCGCCGCGGCGTCCACTGCCGTCTGCTGCTGGACTCAGCAGGCAGCGTCACCTTCTTCCGCAGCCCGTGGGCGGGAATGATGCGCAATGCGGGCATTGATGTCGTTGAAGCGCTGAAGGTCAATTTGATGCGTGTCTTTCTGCGCCGCATGGACTTGCGCCAGCACCGTAAAATCGTACTGATCGATAACTATATTGCCTACACCGGCAGCATGAACATGGTCGATCCGCGCTACTTTAAACAGGACTCCGGCGTCGGTCAGTGGGTCGATCTGATGGCGCGTATGGAAGGCCCCATCGCCACGGCAATGGGTATCGTCTACTCCTGCGACTGGGAGATTGAGACCGGCAAGCGCATTCTGCCGCCGCCGCCCGATGCCAATATCATGCCGTTTGAAGAGGCCAGCGGGCACACTATTCACACCATTGCATCTGGCCCGGGCTTCCCGGAGGATTTGATCCACCAGGCGCTGCTAACGGCGGTGTATGCGTCGCGTGAATATTTGATCATGACCACCCCCTACTTTGTCCCCAGCGACGATCTGCTGCATGCGATCTGTACCGCCGCGCAGCGTGGAGTGGATGTGAGCATTATTCTGCCGCGCAAAAATGATTCCGTGCTGGTCGGCTGGGCCAGCCGCGCATTCTTTACCGAGCTGCTGGCCGCCGGGGTGAAAATCTACCAGTTTGAAGGCGGATTGCTGCATACCAAGAGCGTGCTGGTTGACGGCGAGCTGAGCCTGGTCGGCACAGTGAACCTCGATATGCGCAGCCTGTGGCTCAACTTTGAGATCACGCTGGTAATTGACGATGCGGGATTTGGCGGCGATCTGGCGGCGGTGCAGGATGATTACATCTCGCGCTCGCGCTTACTGGATGCGCGCTTATGGGTAAAACGCCCCTTCTGGCACCGCATTGCTGAACGACTGTTTTACTTCTTTAGTCCGTTGCTGTAAAACGTGCCCAACAGACGTGATGAGGTAATTTATGGAAATGGACCTGAATAACCGCCTGACGGAAGATGAAACGCTTGAGCAAGCGTACGACATCTTCCTGGAACTGGCGGCGGACAACCTGGATCCGGCGGACATCATTCTTTTCAACCTGCAGTTTGAAGAGCGTGGCGGTGCAGAACTGTTCGATCCCGGCGAGGACTGGCAGGAGCATGTGGATTTCGATTTAAACCCCGATTTCTTTGCTGAGGTGGTCATTGGCCTGGCGGAGACGGACGGCGGTGAGCTGAATGATATCTTTGCGCGCGTGCTGCTGTGCCGTGAGAAAGACCATAAGCTGTGCCATATTCTCTGGCGCGAATAAACGCTGGAAAGAAAAAGGGCTGACATGTTGTCAGCCCTTTTTTTATGCCTCGCTTAAAGCGGGTCGACCTTCAAACAGGAGACCGCGTGGCGGAAGCTCCCCTCCAGCACCGGACGGGTTTTCGCACACTCCGGCCCGGCAATCGGGCAGCGGGTGCGGAAGACGCAGCCCGACGGCGGGTTGATCGGCGATGGCAGATCCCCCTCCAGCAGCTGAATGGTTTTGTTCTTCTCGACATCCGGATCGGGCACCGGCACCGCCGACATCAGCGCTTTGGTGTAAGGGTGCAGCGGATTCTGGTACACCTCGTCATAGGTGCCCAGCTCTACCGCATGGCCCAGGTACATCACCAGCACGCGGTCAGAGATATGCTTCACCACCGCCAAATCGTGGGCAATAAAGATCAGCGACAGCCCCATTTCACGCTGTAGCTGTTGCAGCAGGTTGACCACCTGCGCCTGAATCGACACGTCGAGCGCGGAGACCGGCTCGTCGCAGATAATCAGCTTCGGCTCAAGGATCAGCGCGCGTGCGATGCCGATACGCTGGCATTGACCGCCGGAGAACTCATGAGGATAGCGGTTGATCAGGTTAGGCAGCAGGCCCACCTTCATCATCATCGCTTTTACCCGATCTTTCACTTCCTGGCGCGGCATCTTCGGATGATAGGTGCGCAGCGGCTCGGCAATGATTTCGCCGATGGTCATACGCGGGTTCAGCGAGGCGAGCGGATCCTGGAAAATCATCTGGATATCGCTGCGCACGGCGCGCCACTCATCCGGCTTCATGCCCAGCAGGTCACGCCCCAGCCAGGCGACTTTCCCGTCGGTCGCTTTCACAAGGCCGATAATCGCGCGTGCGAAGGTGGATTTGCCGCAGCCGGATTCACCGACCACGCCAAGGGTCTCACCTTCATAAAGACGCAGCGTCACGCCATCGACCGCTTTCAGGGTTTTCGGCGGCTGCCAGAACCACTGTCTGCCATCTTTAATATCGAAATGCACCTTCAGATCGGCGATTTCGAGCAGCACTTTTCTCTCTTCGGTTACGGCGTTCATACTAACTCCTCCACCGGCTTAAAGCAGGCGCGCAGACGGCCCGGCGCGAACTCTTCCAGCGGCGGCGCGTTATTACAGATCTCCATCGCGTGCGGACAGCGCGGCTGGAACGGGCAGCCTTTCGGCAGACGCAGCAGGTTTGGCGGATTGCCCGGAATGGTCAACATCGCTTCGCCATCGGCATCCAGACGCGGCACCGCATGCAGCAGGCCGATAGAGTAAGGGTGCGACGGCTGATAGAAGACGTCGCGCGCTTTGCCATACTCCATGGTACGCCCGGCATACATCACCAGCACTTTATCGCAGATGCCTGCCACGACGCCGAGGTCATGGGTGATCATGATGATTGCGGTGTTGAATTCGCGTTTCAGCTCGTTAAGCAATGTCATGATCTGCGCCTGCACGGTCACGTCGAGGGCAGTGGTTGGTTCATCGGCAATCAGCAGCTTCGGCCTGCACATCAGCGCCATGGCGATCATCACGCGCTGGCGCATCCCACCGGAGAATTCGTGCGGGTACATGCGCATGCGCTTACGCGCTTCCGGCATTTTGACCGCGTCGAGCATTTTCACCGACTCTTCAAACGCTTCGGCTTTGTTCATGCCTTTGTGCAGCATCAACACTTCCATCAACTGTTCGCCGACACGCATGTAAGGGTTCAGCGAGGTCATCGGGTCCTGGAAAATCATTGAGATCTGCTCGGCGCGCAGTTTGTTCAGCGCATGTTCCGGCAGATTCAGTATCTCTTTGCCATTAAACAGCGCCGAGCCACCAATACGCCCGTTGGAGGCCAGCAGCCCCATCAGCGCAAATGCGGTCTGGGATTTACCGGAGCCCGATTCGCCCACGATGCCCAGCGTCTCGCCTGCGCGCAGGGAGAAGTTCAGGTCGTTGACCGCGGTGACATCGCCATCCGGCGTGCCAAAGGTCACACGGAGATCTTTCACATCCAGCAGGAGGTCCGTTTGCTGCCGCGTCGTTGACGCTACTACGGTTTCAGTCATGCTCATAACGGCACTCCTTAACGATCTTTCGGGTCGAGGGCATCACGCAGGCCATCGCCGATAAAGTTGAAACAGAACAGGGTGATCACAAGGAAACCCGCCGGGAAGAGCAGCAACCAGGGAGAAACCTCCATTGAGTTTGCGCCATCGCTTAGCAGCGCGCCCCAGCTGCTGAGCGGCTCCTGCGTACCGAGGCCGAGGAAGCTCAGGAAGGATTCGAACAGGATCATGCTTGGCACCAGCAGCGAGGCATACACCACCACCACGCCAAGTACGTTCGGCACGATATGGCGCATCACGATATTGGCGGTGGAAACCCCACCCACCTGCGCTGCTTCGATAAACTCTTTACGCTTCAGGCTCAGGGTCTGGCCGCGCACAATACGCGCCATATCGAGCCAGGAGACCATGCCGATAGCCACAAAGATCAGCAGAATGTTCTGCCCGAAAAAGGTGACCAGCAGGATAACGAAGAACATAAACGGGAAGGAGTTGAGGATCTCCAGCAGACGCATCATCACCGAGTCGGTTTTGCCGCCAAGGTAACCGGAGAGCGAACCGTAGAGCGTGCCGAGAACTACCGCTACCAGCGCGGCGGCGATGCCGACCATCAGCGAGATACGCCCGCCGATAGCAACGCGCACCAGCAGATCGCGCCCGGAGGAGTCGGTGCCGAAGTAGTGTCCTGATTCCATATCCGGCGCGTTAGACATCATAGCCCAGTCGGTATCAAAGTAGCTGAACTGCGACAGCATCGGTGCCAGCGTCACGAACAGCGCAATCAGCACCAGTACAAACAGGCTGGCGACCGCCGCGCGGTTGTGCATAAAGCGGCGACGCGCATCCTGCCAAAGGCTACGCCCTTCGACTTCAAGTTTCTCACTGAAGTTTTCCAGCGCCTCGCTGTTTTTCTTACTTAACATCATGGCGAACTCCAGTCTCAATAACGAATTTTCGGATCGATGATGGCGTAGAGCACATCAACAATCGCGTTGAAGGTGATGGTCAGCGCGCCGACCAGAATCGTCAGGCTCAGCACCAGCGAGTAGTCGCGGTTAAGCGCGCCGTTCACGAACAGCTGGCCGATACCCGGCAAGCCATAAATCGTTTCGATAACCATGGAGCCAGTAATGATGCCGACAAAAGCCGGGCCCATATAGGAGAGCACGGGCAGCAGCGCCGGTTTCAGCGCGTGACGGAAGATGATCCGGCGCATCGGCAGCCCTTTCGCGCGCGCGGTGCGGATGAAATTGGAGTGCAGCACTTCAATCATTGAACCACGGGTGATACGCGCGATGCTGGCGATATAGGCGAGCGAGAGCGCGACCATCGGCAGGATCATAAATTTAGGTGCCCCGCCATTCCAGCCGCCGGCCGGTAACCACTGCAGCACAATGGCAAATATCATCACTAACAGAGGAGCTACAACGAAGCTGGGTATCACTACCCCGGTCATGGCTAACCCCATTACCGTGTAGTCCCATTTGGTGTTCTGGTTCAAGGCGGCAATAACGCCTGCCGTCACGCCGAACACAATCGCGAGGATAAACGCCGCGGCGCCCAATTTGGCGGAAACCGGGAAGCTCGCCGCCACCAGGTCATTCACGGTGTAATCTTTGTATTTAAACGACGGACCAAAATCCAGATGCGCCAGCTGTTTCAGGTAGCTGAAATACTGGGTGGTGATGGGATCGTTTAAATGGTATTTCGCCTCGATATTGGCCATTACTTCCGGCGCAAGCGCACGTTCACCGGTAAAAGGACTTCCCGGCGCAAGACGCATCATAAAGAACGAAATCGTAATCAGAATAAAGAGTGTTGGAATCGCTTCAAGAAAGCGACGCAGGATAAATTTCAACATTGCCCGTACCTTCTGGCCTGTGCCTTTTACACATTCTCTTTCAGACAACCCAAGTGCCGTCTGCGACCGATGTGTGTTCTGGTGCGATAAAAATAAGACACTGTGAGGCAGGTTGCCCTGCCCCACTCATTGCCATTAATGCTTGATAATATACAAGTTTTTCACGTAGATATTATCTAACGGGTCTTTACCGGTGTAGCCACCCACCCACGGTTTCACCAGACGGGCGTTCACGTAGTAGTAGACCGGAACGATGGCGGAGTCTTTATCAAGCTGCTGTTCAGCTTTGGAGTAAAGCTCAGCGCGCTGCGCTTCGTCGGTCACTTTCAGCGTGTCGCCGATCAGCTTATCAAACGCCGGGCTCTTATAGTGCGCGGTGTTGTTCGAGCTGTCTGAAAGCATGGTGTTCAGGAAGGAGGTCGGCTCATTGTAATCCGCGCACCAGCCGGCACGTGCAACATCAAAGGTGCCCTGATGACGCGTGTCGAGGAAGGTTTTCCACTCCTGGTTCTCCAGCTTGACGTTGGCACCGAGGTTTTTCTTCCAGATAGAGGCAACGGCAATCGCCAGTTTTTTGTGCAGATCGGAGGTGTTATACAGCAGGCTGAAGCTCAGCGGTTTGTCCGCTGTGTAACCCGCTTCGGCGAGCAGTTTTTTCGCTTCGGCGTTACGCTGCTCCTGGGTCATTTTGAACCAGGCCGGTTCGGTCAGTTTTGCACCATCGGTATACGGCGGGGTGTAGCTGTAAGCAGGCAGGTCGCCCTGGTTTTTCACTTTATTAACGATGATATCGCGGTCCAGCGCCAGTTTAAGGGCGGTACGCACGCGAACGTCAGTGAATGGCGCTTTCTGGTTGTTGATCTCGTAGTAATAAGTACAGAGGTACGGATCGACGTGAACTTCTTTCGGGATCTCTTTTTTCAATTTCTGGAACAGTTCAATCGGCATGTTGTTATAGGTCATGTCGATTTCGCCGCTGCGGTAGCGGTTAACGTCCGTCACTTCTGCAGAGATTGGCAGGTAGGTTACCTGGGTAATAACGGTTTTGTCGTTGTCCCAGTAATTGGTGTTGCGCTCAAGAACGATACGTTCGTTGACCACCCAATCTTTCAGCTTATAAGCGCCGTTGGTAACGATATTTGCAGGCTGGGTCCACTTATCGCCAAATTTTTCAATCGCGGCTTTTGGCACAGCGGAAACGGACGGGTGAACCAGCAGTTTATAGAAATAGGGAACCGGCTCGCTCAGCGTGACTTCGAAGGTATTATCATCGATCGCTTTTACGCCCAATTCGCTGGTCGGTTTTTTACCGGCGATAACATCATCGATATTGGCGATATGGCCATATTGCAGATAGCTGGCGTACGGAGAAGCCGTTTTAGGATCTGCCAGGCGCTGCCAGCTATAGACGAAGTCATGGGCGGTAACCGGGGTGCCGTCTGACCATTTTGCGTTTTTACGCAGATGGAATGTCCAGACTTTAAAATCTTTGTTTTCCCATTTTTCAGCAACACCGGCAGTCGGGTGGCCTTCAACATCGGAAATAAGCAGACCTTCAAACAGGTCACGGCTAACGTTTGATTCCGGAACGCCCTCGATTTTATGCGGATCGAGAGATTGCACTTCAGCACCGTTATTGCGCACCAGCGTCTGTTTTTCCGCCAGTTGAACGCCAGCCGGTACGTCGGCCGCGAAGGCGGCGTTACCGGAAATTAGCGCTGCTAAAATACCCGCTGCAACTACGCTTTTCTTTGTGATGATGGACATTGTGTTGTGACTCCAATCATTATAATTACCGACATTTATGCCAGCTGTATCATCCCCTGTTCGGGGGCCTGAATAGCGCAGGAGCTTTTGGCGCTTTCAGACATCTTTTTTTTACTTCTGCTATCACCGACTTTTTTATTACGGATCGCTCGAACGGCAATCTCGCGTCGATTCATTAACGCGCCTCCCCTGTCGAGCCGCGTTGTATTCATGCTATTTATTTTCTAATTGAAAACGATTCTCAACAAATCGCTTTACGCTGTAAATTATGAGGCTGATAAAGACATTCGCCGGAAAATAACAAATGCCCGAGACCGCCGCCAATACATTTTGCAAATTTGTTAACCATTTCTCTTTTACGGCGTAGCGACAGCCGCAGCGAGATGACGACTGCGTCTCCCTGTTGGTTTTTTCTTATTAATTATCAATCAGATAAAGAAGCATCACCGCCTTGTGATGCTTGTTGGCTGCCTTCGCAGAAGTTTGCACAAAAAATCAACAATTGACTACTTTTTAGCACATTACTCTGCGAGGAGATTGAAAGTACTAATATCATTTCGATAATGACTCGGCAAGCCCAATAGTATGATGTGAGAGAAATAACAGATTTAATTGCTCAAAATGCAGACATCAATGATTCATGAAACTTATAATTCTATGATAGAAAACAGCTTTTCTGATTATTGTAATTTGTTATGCCTGCCGCCCTTCTGCTGATTCTTCATATCTTTTGCTAATTATGCGAGCAGGCTTACATTCGAAAGCGCAATGTTCTCGCGCTCAGGAAAAAATAAAACCTATATAAATGAAAGAATGAATCAATTCAGCAGACCAGGGAAAAGCGACCTCGCGCCGGCAACAATAAACTCAATGCCTAACGCCATCAGCAGCAGCCCCATAATACGCGTAATGACGTTAATACCGGTTTGCCTGAGCAGGCGCACCAGCCAGGGCGCAATGCGGAACAGCCCCCATGAGCAGAGCGCGAACAGCGCAATCGCTACTGAGAAGCCGATAAGATGTGCAAGCGTGTGGTAGCGCGTCCCCCAGACGATGGTGGAGCTGATTGCCCCCGGCCCTGCCATTAATGGCAACGCTAACGGCACCACGCCCACGCTTTCGCGAATAGCGGTTTCCGATTTCTCCTGCTTATTCTGTTTATCCTCCCCCAGCTTGCCGCTGATCATCGACATTGCGATGGTAACGACCAGAATGCCGCCGGCAATGCGGAAAGAGTCAATCGAGATACCAAACAGTTGCAGGATGGTGTCGCCCAGAAAGAGTGACGTCCAGAGAATGATAGCGACTGAGACATTCGCGGTAAGGTTGGTTTTATTGCGGGCGTCGGCCATTTGATAGCTGGTCATACTAATAAAAACCGGGATGATGCCAACCGGGTTCACCAGCGCAAAAAGACCGACGAAAAATTTAAAATAGAGAGGAATATCAAACCCAAAGTGATCCACAGCAAGCTCCGCGTTATCGCCAGTACCTTAGAAACAATAGCGTGACAGGAAAATCCATGCAGAAGATACGCGATTTTTTTCTGGAGTCCATCAGTTCATGCACCAATAACCCTGATAAAACAGGGTGTTATTGAGTTGAGCTAGATGTGAAAAATCCGAGCCATCTTCTGCGGGGAACCGTTAACAATTGATACAACTCACTGAAAATGGGCAGGCTGAAAGGTGTCAGCTTCGTTAAAACTTGATATGGATCACGCATTAATTACTCAGAAGTGGGTAATCTTGATGCCACGAATAGAGAGCAGAAATGTCAATAATTGCTCCCGGTTCGTTAAGGCTCTTTTAGTAAACCAGCGGCATTATGCTTTGTAACTTGTTGTCTTACATAGCTTTACGCAACCTGTGGCGGCGCTGACTATACTGACAGTTTGCGCAGATGGTTTACTAAAAGAGTTTAAACATTATCAGGAGAGCATTATGGCTGTTACTAATGTCGCTGAACTGAACGCACTCGTTGAACGTGTGAAGAAAGCCCAGCGTGAATATGCCAACTTTACTCAAGAGCAAGTAGATAAAATCTTCCGCGCCGCCGCCCTGGCTGCCGCAGATGCTCGAATCCCCCTCGCGAAAATGGCCGTAGCTGAATCCGGCATGGGTATCATTGAAGATAAAGTGATTAAAAACCACTTTGCTTCTGAGTATATCTACAACGCGTACAAAGATGAGAAAACCTGCGGCGTATTATCGGAAGATGATACTTTCGGCACGATTACTATCGCTGAGCCTATCGGCATTATCTGCGGTATCGTCCCGACCACTAACCCTACTTCTACTGCAATCTTTAAATCACTGATTAGCCTGAAAACCCGTAACGCAATCATCTTCTCTCCGCACCCGCGTGCAAAAGATGCCACCAATAAAGCGGCGGACATTGTGCTGCAGGCTGCAATTGCAGCAGGTGCGCCAAAAGATCTTATCGGCTGGATCGACCAACCTTCCGTCGAACTCTCTAATGCTTTAATGCATCACCCGGATATCAACCTGATCCTCGCGACCGGTGGTCCGGGCATGGTGAAAGCCGCTTACAGTTCTGGTAAACCGGCAATCGGTGTTGGCGCGGGTAACACCCCGGTGGTTATCGACGAAACCGCCGATATCAAACGTGCTGTTGCGTCTGTGCTGATGTCGAAAACCTTCGATAACGGCGTGATCTGTGCTTCTGAACAGTCTGTTGTGGTTGTTGACTCCGTATATGACGCAGTGCGTGAGCGTTTCGCCAGCCACGGCGGCTACATGCTGCAGGGCCAGGAGCTGAAAGCGGTTCAGGATATCATCCTGAAAAATGGCGCACTCAACGCGGCTATCGTCGGTCAACCGGCGCACAAAATTGCTGAACTGGCGGGCTTTAGCGTACCGGCAAGCACCAAAATCCTCATCGGTGAAGTTACCGTTGTGGATGAGAGCGAGCCGTTTGCCCATGAGAAACTCTCTCCGACGCTGGCAATGTATCGCGCGAAAGATTTCGACGATGCGGTCGTGAAAGCAGAGAAACTGGTCGCCATGGGCGGTATCGGGCACACCTCCTGCCTCTACACCGACCAGGACAACCAGCCTGAGCGTGTGGCCCACTTCGGCCAGATGATGAAAACCGCGCGTATCCTTATCAACACCCCGGCTTCTCAGGGTGGTATCGGTGACCTCTACAACTTCAAACTTGCGCCTTCCCTGACTCTGGGTTGTGGTTCATGGGGTGGTAACTCCATCTCAGAAAACGTTGGTCCTAAGCACCTGATCAACAAGAAAACCGTTGCTAAGCGAGCTGAGAACATGTTGTGGCATAAACTTCCGAAATCAATCTACTTCCGCCGCGGCTCTCTGCCTATCGCGCTGGATGAAGTGATTACTGATGGTCACAAACGCGCGATGATCGTGACCGACCGTTTCCTCTTCAACAACGGCTATGCTGACCAGATCACCTCCGTGCTGAAGGCTGCGGGCGTGGAAACTGAAGTGTTCTTCGAGGTGGAAGCGGATCCGACACTGACCGTGGTGCGTAAAGGCGCTGAACTGGCGAACTCCTTTAAGCCGGACGTGATTATCGCCCTCGGCGGCGGTTCCCCGATGGATGCCGCGAAAATCATGTGGGTGATGTACGAACATCCGGAAACTCACTTCGAAGAGCTGGCGCTGCGCTTTATGGATATCCGTAAACGTATCTACAAGTTCCCGAAAATGGGCGTCAAAGCGAAAATGATCGCCGTGACCACCACCTCCGGTACCGGTTCTGAAGTCACGCCGTTCGCGGTGGTTACCGATGATGCCACCGGCCAGAAATACCCGCTGGCGGATTACGCCCTCACCCCGGATATGGCGGTGGTTGACGCCAACCTTGTGATGGATATGCCGAAATCCCTCTGCGCCTTTGGTGGCCTGGATGCGGTAACCCACGCGCTGGAAGCGTACGTCTCTGTACTGGCTTCTGAGTTCTCCGACGGTCAGGCGTTGCAGGCACTGAAACTGCTGAAAGAGAACCTGCCGGCTTCCTATAACGAAGGGTCGAAAAACCCGGTTGCCCGTGAGCGCGTCCACAGTGCCGCAACCATCGCCGGTATCGCGTTTGCTAACGCCTTCCTCGGCGTGTGTCACTCCATGGCGCACAAACTGGGCTCGCAGTTCCATATTCCGCACGGTCTGGCTAACGCCCTGTTGATCTGCAACGTTATCCGCTACAACGCGAATGACAACCCGACCAAACAGACCGCGTTCAGTCAGTATGACCGTCCGCAGGCACGCCGCCGTTACGCAGAGATTGCCGATCACCTGGGTCTCTCTGCACCGGGCGACCGCACCGCGGCAAAAATTGAGAAGCTGCTGGCCTGGCTGGAGAGCCTGAAAGCGGAACTGGGTATTCCGAAATCAATTCGCGAAGCTGGCGTGCAGGAAGCGGACTTCCTGGCCAACGTCGACAAACTTTCTGAAGATGCGTTTGACGACCAGTGCACCGGCGCGAACCCGCGTTACCCGCTGATCGCAGAGCTGAAGCAGATCCTGCTGGATACCTTCTACGGTCGCGAATATAAAGAGGGTGAAGCCGCTGCCGCGCCAAAAGTGGAAGCTGCACCGGTTAAAGCTGACAAAAAAGCCAAGAAACCCGCTTAATGATATAGCGTCATAAAAAAACCCGCTTCGGCGGGTTTTTTATTTTCTGCGCAACCAGCATCTATTTACTCAGGTCGCGGTACGCAATCCCTACCCTCTTACCCGCGCCTGTATCGTCGCGAGAGAGCCTTCTGCCAGCGCTTCCTTATAATGTTTACGGCATACGGAGACGTAGCGTTCATTGCCGCCAATTACCACCTGCTCGCCTTCATTATAAGGACGTCCCGCGTGATCCAGTCGCAGCACCATGCTTGCCTTACGGCCGCAGAAACAGATGGTTTTAAGCTCTACTAATTTATCTGACCACGCCAGCAAATACTGGCTTCCGCCAAAGAGCTCGCCGCGAAAATCAGTTCTCAGCCCATAACAGAGCACGGGAATATCAAGCTCATCCACCACTTCTGAAAGAGCATATACCTGCTCCCGCGTCAAAAACTGGCATTCGTCCACCAGCACACAGTGCACGGCTTCTTCTTCGTGCTGAGCTTTAATGTCGTCAAACAGCGAGGTGTGCTGATTAAACAGACGTGCGGGCGAGGATAAACCAATCCGGGAACTGACTTTCCCTGCACCAAAGCGGTTATCAATTTCTGCGGTATAAACTACCGTTCTCATGCCTCGCTCTTGATAATTGTACGAGGACTGTAGTAATGCCGTCGATTTCCCTGCATTCATTGCTGAATAGTAGAAATAAAGCTGTGCCATTGCGCGCAAAACCCTAATCAAAGTGTGATGATCCTGCGGCGAATTGTATCATGTTTTAACGGCCGGACCTGAGCAAGCGTTGTAGCTTAGGTTAATCCTGTAGACAGATTTACGCATAAACACGCATTTTCCGATCGCAGCGGTTGTAGCTGCAAAAGAAACAGCCGTAACGAATTCAGGAAGTTAGCATACGGTCGTTATGCGATGATCCTTATCATATCATCCAGAAATTATTAATATTTTACTAAAGTAAGCGCATTTAACACGGTAATACACGCGGTTGTTATTTATCCATTATGGCTATTTCTCCTAAAGGAATAATCAAAAAATATCGTTTCACCTTTGCATATGAACGAAGCTGGGCTGCACGCTTATACCTGTCTGGCAGTGTGGTTGTTGATTAAAAATTTAAGATAGCGGTATTTAGGAAAGACTTAAATAAAGAGCTATTTTGAATTCCTTACATTCGCGGCTATTGCACTGCTGAATTTAACGCTCTATTATTAGCCCAACAAACCACCCCAATATAAGTTTGAGATTACTACAATGAGCGAAGCCCTTAAAATTCTGAACAACATCCGTACTCTGCGCGCACAGGCAAGAGAATGCACGCTTGAAACACTGGAAGAGATGCTGGAAAAATTAGAAGTCGTGGTTAATGAGCGTCGTGAAGAAGAGAACGCTGCCGCAGCTGAAGTTGAAGAGCGTACCCGTAAACTGCAGCAGTATCGTGAAATGTTAATTGCTGATGGTATTGACCCGAATGAATTGCTGAACAGCATGGCTGCGGCTAAAACGGGTACTAAAGCAAAACGCGCTGCACGTCCGGCTAAATATAGCTACGTAGATGAAAATGGCGAAACGAAAACCTGGACCGGTCAGGGGCGTACTCCAGCCGTAATCAAAAAAGCTATCGATGAACAAGGTAAAAAGCTGGAAGACTTTCTGCTCGCTTAAGTGAGTAAACGCTTATCTGCTTTTAATATCCCGCCGCTGGCGGGATTTTTTTTTGCCCGTTCTACACAATTTCTTCACAAATAGGCCGGACGATGACGATGTTTGTTTTCGCCGCTGGCAGCGCTCAAAAACCCGCCATTTTTATTACCAGCATTGTAGGCTTTTTCTTATCTCCCCTTTTCACAAAGGCCTTCTGATAAACGCGCAATAAAAAAGGCCGACGATAATCAGTGCTGAGCACGATTAATGTCGACCTTATTTACTTTCTGCGCTGGGGGTTATGCTTTAGCAGCGCCTACCGTTTCGTTCAGCCAGGCTTTAAACTCTTCGCCCAGAGAGTTATGGCGAATGCCATATTCTACAAAGGCGCGCATATAGCCGAGTTTATTACCACAGTCATGGCTTTTGCCTTTCATGTGATAGGCTTCAACGGTCTCTTTTTCGATCAGCATATCGATTGCATCGGTAAGCTGGATCTCATCACCGGCTCCCGGAGGCGTTTTCGCCAGCAGCGGCCAAATTTCAGCGCTCAGGACATAGCGGCCAACAACCGCCAGGTTTGACGGCGCGACGTTCGCTTTCGGTTTCTCAACCACGCCAACCATCGGCACGCTGTCGCCCGGGTTCAGCGTGGCGCCTTTGCAGTCCACTACGCCGTATGCGGTAACGTCATCAACCGGCTCAACCATGATCTGGCTGGCACCCGATTCGTCGAAGCGTTTGATCATCTCAGCGAGGTTATCCTGCGACAGATCGGATTCGAACTCATCAAGGATAACGTCCGGCAGGATAACAGCGACCGGCTCGTTGCCGACAACCGGATGCGCACACATGACGGCATGGCCAAGACCCTTCGCCAGGCCCTGACGCACCTGCATGATGGTCACGTGCGGCGGGCAGATAGATTGCACTTCTTCAAGAAGCTGACGTTTAACGCGCTTCTCCAGCATTGCTTCAAGCTCAAAGCTGGTATCGAAGTGGTTTTCAATAGAGTTTTTAGATGAATGTGTTACCAGAACGATTTCAGTAATGCCCGCGGCGATGCACTCATTGACCACGTACTGAATTAATGGCTTATCAACCAGCGGCAACATTTCTTTCGGAATTGCCTTCGTAGCTGGTAGCATCCTCGTTCCCAACCCCGCGACCGGGATTACTGCTTTAGTCACTTTCGAATTTATTGCAGCCATTGAAATCTCCTGGACTGTCCATGATTTGAACAGGTTCATGAATTAACTCGCGTCTGAGTATATCAGTACCAACCCAATGACCAGGTCTGAAAAGGACGCGCTAACAACTAATTCGGATTAATACGAAGAAACTGCGGCGATATTAGCACCCGTTTTTAAATGACGGGTAAATCTATCTGAGCTTCGCCACGCGATCGCTCATTCCGCGTTCAACATTAAGCGTAACCGCCCGCCTGCACCCCAAACCTGACATTGCCACGCTTCGCTGCGCTGGCTTACCTGGTTCAGGTAGGTATTCCCAAGCGTACCGAGAGGAACGCCGCTGCTGATTTGAATTTGGTGTTCACCGGTATTTAACGTGGCGTTTAAACCGGCCGAAACTAATAACAAATTCTTAAGCTCGCTGTGGTAATACCCCACCAGTAACGGGAACTGCCCCGGCAAATTTGCCTGGTGCAGCAATTGGTTTACCTGCTTAAGTAAAGCACCCATTTCAGGTAAGCGCTGGCGTTGATGTGACAATTGTTCCTGAAGTAAGCCGTTAAATAATGCGCGCAGCAGCAGCGCCGCCAGCACGCCATTATTGCCGGCGCGAGTTACATCAAGACAATAGAAAGCGAGATCGTGTCCGGAAAGCGGTGCAATATCCAGCACCAGTCCGGGGCTTTCAGCGGAAACAAGCTGGCGATAATTTACCCGACAACCGGAAATGACCTGCTGTACAGGAGGCTGAAGCTCTTTTAATAAATTCGCTGCCGCCTGCGGGTTATCCACCAGCGCATCCCAGTCCTGGAATAAACGCTCCTCCTCCTCGACCCGGGAATTAAACATATTTGGGTAGATGCAGGCGAAGATAGTTTCCCGCAGACGATTAAAATCTTTAACGGGCTTCAGGACGACATCCTGCACGCCAAGACGCAGGGCTTTTGCGATGTCGGCCATATTTTCGGTAGCGGAAATCACCAGCACCGGCGTCTGCATGCCCTGGTTGCGCAGCGCTTCAACCATCGCGAGACCATTCATACGCGGCATGGCCAGGTCGCAAATAATCAAATCGGGTTGATTGCCAGCCATCTGCTCCAGCGCATCCACTCCGTCTCCGGCCAGCAACGTCGTTGCGCCAAGAGATTGCAACCATGAATCCAGCAGCGATCGGAAAACGAGTTCGTCTTCCACTATCAATATCTGTTTTCCGACCAACGGCTGCGTCATCTCTTCTCCCCTGCCTGACAGTAGATCAATAGTGGCATGCTTCGCCGACACTCGCCTGTCAGAATTTGCTGAAGTCTTATAAAAATTATGTTCACGCTAAAGTCCGCACCAGCGGAAGTAACTCGTCCATCCTCTTTTCCACCGCTAATTGCCCGGCGGCAATCGCCGCATCAGCACGATGAAAATCGAGAGTGGATATTTGCGGACAAATGGGTTGCAACAAAATATCCGGCGGATCGCCCGCCATACGGTTGCGCTTGAGGCGGTTTTCCAGCACCTGGATCGACGTAGTCATGATCTCCATCGCAGTCGGCGTCACCGGGCGTTTCGGCGTGGTGCGGCTAAGCCGTTCGCGCAGGCGCTGATGCCAGCGCAGGGCTTCACCGCTACCTTTTTCCATCTCGCTATCGGAAGGCGTTACGGAGAGCAAATCCTGCTGCATTAAATGGGCGTCATGCTGAAGATCAACGGCAATAACGATATCAGCACCCAGCGCGCGGGTTAATGAGACCGGGACCGGGTTAACCACCGCGCCATCGACCAGCCAGTAGCCATTATGCGCAACGGGCGACATCAAACCCGGAATACTGCATGAGGCGCGCACAGCACGGTGCAGATCGCCTTCGGTAAACCATAACTCACGTCCGGTGCTGAGATTGGTTGCGACCGCGCCAAAACGTTTTTCACAGTGGCTAAAGTCGTCGAAAGGAAGGAGTTGGCGGTATTGATTGAACACGCGCTCACCGCGCAGCAAACCGCCGCGGCGCCAGGAGAGATCCATAAGCCGCAGTACGTCCCAGTAGCGGAAAGAGCGCACCCAATTCTCCAGCAGAGACAAACGTCCACAGGAGTATGCCGCGCCAACTAATGACCCGATTGAGCATCCTGCCACGACATCAATAGTAATGCCGGCGCGCTCTAACGCATTAATGACGCCAATATGCGACCAACCTCTGGCTGCGCCAGAACCCAGCGCCAGACCGATTTTTACCGTTCTCATTCCGCGTGCTTCACTTCCCCCGGCTTACTGTAGCCACAACGCGGCGGCTCAGTTAACATATTGCCACCCTGGCGCGTGCTGCGCCGTTATTATTGTTTCAGGAATGCTGTTTTGTCTCAAACATGTCCTTGCGGTAGCGCTCAGGAGTATAGCGTATGTTGCCAGCCTTATCTGTCTGGTCAACACGCGGCGCCGGATCCCTCTCGCCTGATGCGTTCTCGCTATACCGCTTTTGTCTTACATCAGACGGATTATCTGGTGAAAACTTGGCATCCCTCCTGCGCGGCACACACCTTTCGCGAACAGATTGAGGCCGGTTTCGCGGCCACAACCTGGCTCGGACTGACGCTATTTGAGCACGCTTACGGTCACGATGACAATGAAGGTTATGTCAGTTTTGTTGCTCGCTTTCGCGAGAATGACAAAAATGGCGCAATTATTGAACGTTCCCGTTTTTTAAAGGAAAACGGCGAATGGTATTACATCGACGGTACGCGCCCGCAGTTTGGTCGTAACGATCCCTGCCCCTGCGGGTCAGGTAAAAAATTCAAAAAGTGCTGCGGGCAATAAGCCCGGCAGCACCCTTAACAAACACACTCAACAGGATTTACCCGGCAATGCACTCTTTACAACGTAAAATTCTGCGCACCATCTGCCCCGATCAGAAGGGCCTTATCGCTCGTATCACTAACATTTGTTATAAGCACGAGCTGAACATTGTTCAGAATAATGAATTTGTCGACCACCGTACCGGCCGCTTCTTTATGCGTACCGAACTTGAGGGCATTTTTAACGATGCCACGCTGCTGGCCGATCTCGACAGCGCGCTGCCGGAAGGCTCTATTCGTGAGCTGAACGCGGCGGGTCGTCGTCGGGTGGTGATTCTGGTGACCAAAGAGGCGCACTGCCTCGGCGATCTGTTGATGAAAGCCAACTATGGCGGTCTGGATGTTGAGATCGCGGCAGTGATCGGCAACCACGAAACGCTGCGCCCGCTGGTTGAACGCTTCGACATTCCCTTCGAGCTGGTCAGCCACGAAGGCTTAACGCGCGAAGCGCACGACAATCTGATGGTGAAAGCGATTGAAGCCCATCAGCCTGATTACGTGGTGCTGGCGAAGTATATGCGCGTCCTGACGCCGGACTTTGTCTCGCGCTTCCCGAATAAGATCATCAATATTCACCACTCCTTCCTGCCGGCGTTTATCGGCGCACGCCCTTATCACCAGGCTTATGAGCGCGGCGTGAAGATTATTGGTGCTACCGCGCACTACGTTAACGACAATCTGGATGAAGGCCCAATCATCATGCAGGACGTGATCCATGTCGATCACACCTATACTGCTGAAGATATGATGCGCGCCGGTCGCGACGTGGAGAAGAACGTGCTCAGCCGCGCGCTCTACCAGGTGCTGGCCCAGCGCGTTTTTGTTTACGGTAACCGGACAATCATTCTTTAAGCGCTCTCTCTTCAGGTTGCCTGGCTTTACAGCGTTGCGGGTAAAAAGCAGGCAACCGATTCATTTTTCACGATTGAATGCTTTACAGAGGCGCGTCATTTGGTATGATGCGCCCCGCTTCCCGAGAAGGAAGCGGCCAGTAAAAAGTTTTACCCCGTGGTGGGGTTCCCGAGCGATCATAAGGGAGCTGACTGCAAATCTGCCGTCACCGACTTTGAAGGTTCGACTCGAGCATCAGCGAGAGAACGTTGCCAAAGGCAACGGCCCGAAGGGTGAGGAGCGTAGCTCCGAATAATCCTTTCTCTGCAATACCACAATAATGTAGTGACCCCGTGGTGGGGTTCCCGAGCGGCCAAAGGGAGCAGACTGTAAATCTGCCGTCATCGACTTCGAAGGTTCGAATCCTTCCCCCACCACCATCTACGTCCTGCATCACAATTTGAATTACCCCGTGGTGGGGTCCCGAGCGATCATAAGGGAGCTGACTGCAAATCTGCCGTCACCGACTTTGAAGGTTCGACTCGAGCACCAGCGAGAGAACGTTGCCAAAGGCAACGGCCCGAAGGGTGAGGAGCGTAGCTCCGAATAATCCTTCCTCTGCAATACCGCAACAATGTAGTCACCCCGTGGTGGGGTTCCCGAGCGGCCAAAGGGAGCAGACTGTAAATCTGCCGTCATCGACTTCGAAGGTTCGAATCCTTCCCCCACCACCATCTCTCGAATAAAACTCCCATTCTTATACACGTTCTGTTCACCCATATTCTCCATTCGGGGAAGGATGAGAAGCTTCGACTAAGGTTCGACTCGAGCATCGCGAGAGAGCGTTGCCACAGGCAACGACCCGTAGGGCGAGGAGCGCAGCGACGAGTAATCCTTCCCCCACCACCATCTCTCGAATAAAACTCCCATTCTTATACGCGTTCTGTTCATTCATATTCTCCATTCGGGGAAGGATGAGAAGCTTCGACCAAGGTTCGACTCGAGCGTAGCGAGAGAGCGTTGCCGCAGGCAACGACCCGCAGGGCGAGGAGCGCAGCGACGAGTAATCCTTCCCCCTGCTTATTCCGCTACCCTTCTTTTATATTTACCAGTTCTGCAACCGCTGCATTGCCTGATGGCGCTTCGCTTATCAGGCCTACGAAATCAGCGCCCAATGTTGAATCGTGCAAAATACCATTGCCCGATGGCGCTTCGCTTATCGGGCCTACAAAACCAGCGCCCAATGTTGAATCGTGCAACATGCCATTGCCCGATGGCGCTCCGCTTATCGGGCCGACGGCAATCGAACATATAGAACTAACCCGTAGGCCGGATAAGGCGCAGCCGCCATCCGGCACACAACCCGCACCGCGCCGAAAACAAAAAACCCTGCCGGGGCAGGGTTTTTCATTGTCAATCCAGCGTTATCAGCGACGAGCGCGGACAATCTGGTATTTACGCGTTAAATACTCCACCGGCGCGCTCCAGATATGCACCAGGCGAGAGAACGGAAAGAGCACAAACAGCGTCATGCCGAGCACCAGATGCACGCGGTAAATAAAGGCAACGCCATCAAGATGGGCTGACGCACCGGTATGGAAGGTCACCACTGACTGCGCCCAGCCCACCAGCTTCATCATTTCGCTGCCGTCCATATGCTGTGCAGAGAACGGAATGGTCAGCAGACCGAGCGTACACTGCACCATCAGCAGGCTCATGATCAGGATATCCGCCGCCGTCGACGTGGCGCGAATACGCGGGTTAAAGAGACGGCGCTTGAGCAGCATCAGACCGCCCACCAGGCACAGCACGCCGCTGGCACCGCCGCCGATCATCGCCATCTTCTGCTTCACTTCAATCGGCAGGAAGGATTCGTACATCCAGTGCGGCGTCAACATACCGAGGAAGTGACCAGCAAAAATCCCGAGGATGCCTAAGTGAAACAGGTTGGACGCAATGTTCATCCCTTTACGGTCAAGCATCTGGCTCGAGCCTGCCCGCCAGCTGTACTGCCCATAGTCATACCGCAGCCAGCTGCCAATCAGGAAGATCGCGCCCGCCATATAGGGATAGATGTCAAAGAAGAACATATTAAGGAAGTGCATTAGCGCTCTCCTCCTGTTGAGATATTCAGATATTGCGGCGCGACGGCACCGGCAAAACGACGCTGGTGCGCAGTGATATCGGAATCATTGCAGCCCTGTTCAGCAAAGAACTTCACCTGCTCCTCTTCCCATACCGCGTCCAGCGCCTGCGGCGTATCGTCGCGCGCTTCGCCGGCAATTTTTTCCGCCACCTGCGCGTTATCCACCTCGGTTTTCGTCAGCGTCAACAGCGCGTCAAACAGCGAGGCGTAGTGACTTTCACGCTGCTGTAAGCGCGCCTGCAACAGCGCCAGGATCGGCGCGATATCCTGTAAACCGCCAATCGCTTCAGCGGTTGGCAACTGCGCCAGATACTCCAGATAGAGCGGCAGATGGTCCGGCAGCTCGCGGCTGTCGAGCTGCAACCCGTGGCGCTCATACTGCGCCAGCAGGTCCACCATCGCCTGGCCACGATCGCGTGATTCACCGTGCACATGCTCGAACAGCAGCAGCGAGGTGGCGCGACCACGATCGAACAACTCACTGTAGGTGGCCTGCGCATCGAGTAGATCCTGCGAAGTCAGGTCACGTAAAAAGATACCTACCTGCTGGGCGTCCGCTTTCGACAGATTGTCGCCGGAGGCCAGCGCATCAAACAGCTCCTGCTGATGCTGCCACAGGGCAGCATCCGGGTACTCAAGCAGGCGGGAGATAACCACCAGTTCAATCATGCGTGCGGCTCCGTTTTCACTGTCACATTCACCGCGTCGATGCGGCGGCTGTTGAACAGGTTGAATTTGTTATCCGAACCATGACACCCATCGCCGAAGCTAAAGCCACACCCGCTCTTCTCCGGGAAGGCTTCACGCGCCAGTTCACGATGGCTGGACGGCACCACAAAACGGTCTTCGTAGTTGGCGATGGCGAGATAGCGATACATCTCCTGCGCCTGCGCTTCCGTCAGGCCCACCTCTTCCAGCGCACGGGTATCAATCACACCGTCGACGGTTTCAGCACGCTTGAAGTGACGCATTGCCAGCATACGTTTCAGCGCCAGCAGCACCGGCTGGGTATCCCCGGCGGTCAGCAGGTTCGCCAGATACTGCACCGGAATACGCAGGCTCTCGACGTCCGGCAGAATGCCGTTACTGCCCAGCTCGCCCGCATCGGCAGCGGACTGAATCGGTGACAGAGGCGGCACATACCAGACCATCGGCAGCGTGCGGTATTCCGGGTGCAGCGGCAGTGCCAGCTTCCAGTCCATCGCCATTTTGTAGACCGGCGATTTCTGCGCCGCGTCGATTACGCTCTGCGGTACGCCATCTTCCAGAGCCTGAGCGATCACTGCCGGATCGTGCGGATCGAGGAAGACATCCAGCTGACGCTGATAAAGGTCTTTCTCATTTTCGGTGCTGGCCGCATTCTCAATCGCATCCGCGTCATACAGCAGCACGCCGAGGTAACGAATACGCCCTACGCAGGTTTCGGAGCAGACCGTCGGCATGCCCGCTTCGATACGCGGGTAGCAGAAGATGCACTTCTCAGACTTGCCGCTCTTCCAGTTGAAGTAGATTTTTTTGTACGGGCAGCCGGTAACGCACATGCGCCAGCCGCGGCATTTATCCTGATCGATCAGCACAATGCCATCTTCTTCACGCTTATAGATGGCACCGCTCGGGCAGGTGGCGACGCAGGCCGGGTTGAGGCAGTGTTCGCACAGGCGCGGCAGATACATCATGAAGGTGTTTTCGAACTGGCCGTACATCGCCTTCTGCATGTTTTCGAAGTTCTGATCGCGGCTCAGCTTCTCGAACTCGCCGCCGAGATCGTCTTCCCAGTTCGGCCCGGCGCTGATTTTGTTCATGCGTTGGCCGGTGATCAGCGAACGCGGACGCGCAATCGGCTGATGCTTGCTTTCCGGCGCGTTATGCAGGTTCTGATAGTCAAAATCAAACGGCTCGTAGTAGTCATCGATGCCCGGCAGATGCGGGTTAGCGAAGATTTTGCCCAGCAGCATCGCACGGCTACCCATGCGCGGTTGCAGCTTGCCGTTGATTTTACGGATCCAGCCGCCCTTCCACTTCTCCTGGTTTTCCCAGTCGGTCGGGAAGCCGGTGCCCGGTTTGGTTTCGACGTTGTTAAACCACGCGTACTCCATCCCTTCGCGGCTGGTCCAGACGTTTTTACAGGTGACTGAACAGGTATGACAGCCGATGCACTTATCGAGATTCAGCACCATGCCGACTTGTGAACGAATTTTCATTTTGCGCTCTCCTGTACCTGGTCATTGCCTTCGCCATCCAACCAGTTAATGTTCTTCATCTTACGTACCACCACAAATTCATCGCGGTTGGACCCGACCGTGCCGTAATAGTTAAAGCCGTACGCCAGCTGCGCGTAACCGCCAATCATGTGCGTCGGTTTCGGCGTAATACGCGTGACCGAGTTATGAATGCCACCGCGCTGGCCGGTGATCTCCGAGCCTGGCAGGTTCACAATGCGCTCCTGGGCGTGGTACATCATCGTCATACCGGACGGTACGCGCTGGCTGACCACCGCACGGGCGGTGAGTGCGCCGTTACTGTTAAAGACTTCGATCCAGTCGTTATCGGCAATGCCCATCTCTTTGGCGTCGGTTTCACTCAGCCAGACAATCGGGCCGCCGCGACCAAGCGTCAGCATCAGCAAGTTGTCGCTATAAGTGGAGTGGATCCCCCACTTCTGGTGCGGCGTCAGGAAGTTGAGCGCTTTCTCCGGGTAGCCGTTGCCTTTCACGCCCAGCATCTCTTTTACCGAACGGGTGTTGATGGGCGGACGGTAGACCAGCAGGCTTTCGCCAAAGTCACGCATCCACTGGTGATCCTGATAGAGCTGCTGACGGCCGGAGAGCGTACGCCATGGAATCAGCTCATGAACGTTGGTATAACCGGCGTTGTAAGAGACATGCTCATCTTCCAGGCCAGACCACGTTGGGCTGGAGATAATTTTGCGCGGCTGCGCCTGAATATCGCGGAAGCGGATCTTCTCATCTTCTTTATTCAGCGCCAGATGCGTATGGTCGCGACCGGTAAATTCACTCAGCGCCGCCCAGGCTTTCACCGCCACGTTGCCGTTGGTTTCCGGTGCGAGGGTGAGGATCATCTCTGCCGCGTCGATGGCGCTGTTAAGCATCGGCTGGCCTTTCGCCGGGCCATCCGCTTTCACGTAGTTGAGCTTGCGCAGCAGATCCATTTCGCTCTGAGTATTCCACGCGATGCCTTTCCCACCGTTACCGATTTTCTCCATCAGCGGGCCGATAGAGGTAAAGCGCTCATAGGTTGCCGGGTAATCGCGCTCCACCGGAATAATGTGCGGTGCGGTTTTACCCGGGATAAGATCGCACTCGCCTTTTTTCCAGTCCTTCACGCCCAGCGGCTGCGCCAGCTCGGCAGCGGAGTCATGCTGAATCGGCAGCGTCACGACGTCGGTCTCTTTGCCTAAATGTCCGACGCAGAGCGCGGAGAAGGATTTGGCGATACCTTTATAAATTTCCCAGTCGCTTTTCGATTCCCACGCCGGATCGACGGCGGCAGAGAGCGGATGAATAAATGGATGCATATCCGAGGTATTCATGTCGTCTTTCTCATACCAGGTTGCGGTCGGCAGCACGATGTCAGAGTAGAGACAGGTGCTGGAGAGACGGAAGTCGAGCGTCACCACCAGGTCGAGTTTGCCGTCGAGGCCGTTATCCTGCCAATCCACCTCTTCCGGTTTCACGCCGCCCTGTTTGCCCAGATCCTGGCCCTGAATACCGTGCTCGGTGCCGAGCAGATATTTGAGCATGTACTCATGCCCTTTCCCGGAGGAGCCAAGCAGGTTGGAGCGCCAGATAAAGAGGTTACGCGGATGGTTTTTACCGTTTTCCGGCTGCTCGGCGGCGAAGCGCAGCGAACCCTCTTTCAGGGATTTCACGGTGTAATCCACCGCTGACATGCCAGCTTTTTCCGCTTCGGCGGCAATACGCAGTGGGTTAGTACCCAGTTGCGGCGCGGAAGGCAGCCAGCCCATACGCTCGGCGCGGACGTTAAAGTCAATCAGATGACCGCTGTAGCGGGATTTATCCGCCATCGGCGAGAGGAACTCTTGCGCCGTCACCGTTTCATAGCGCCACTGGCTGGAGTGGTTATAGAAGTAAGAGGTGCTGTTCATATGGCGCGCCGGACGCTGCCAGTCGAGGGCAAAGGCCAGCGGCTGCCAGCCGGTCTGCGGACGCAGTTTTTCCTGGCCAACATAGTGCGCCCAGCCGCCGCCGCTCTGACCAACACAGCCACAGAAGACCAGCATGTTAATCAACCCGCGATAGTTCATATCGAGGTGATACCAGTGGTTCATCCCGGCACCGACGATGATCATCGAACGGCCGTGGGTTTTATCAGCATTCTCGGCGAACTCGCGCGCAACGCGAATGATCTGTGCCTGCGGCACACCGGTCACTTTCTCTGCCCAGGCTGGCGTATAGGCTTTGATTTCGTCATAACGGCTGGCGCAGTTTTCATCACCCAGACCGCGATCCAGACCGTAGTTGGCCATATTGAGGTCATAAACGGTGGTCACCAGCGCGCTACTGCCATCCGCCAGTTGCAGGCGTTTGACCGGCAGTTTGTGCAGCAGGATGTTATCTAGCGTGACGCCCTGGAAGTGCTCGGTGTTGTCGCCGCCAAAGTACGGGAAGCCAACTTGTGCAACATCATCGTGTTTGCCCAGCAGGCTGAGGGTCAGTTCAACGTCTGCGCCGTTGCCGCCATCACGCTGCTCAAGGTTCCACTTCCCTTTCTCGCCCCAGCGGAAACCGATGGAACCATTCGGGGCGATCATATTGCCTTCGCTATCCAGCGCGACGGTTTTCCACTCCGGGTTGTTCTGCTGGCCCAGCGCATCGACCAGATCGGCGGCGCGCAGCATGCGGCCCGCGGCGTAGTAGCCATCACGCTCTTCCAGCATGACCAGCATCGGCATGTCGGTGTAGCGACGAACATAATCAGTGAAGTACTGGCTCGGTTTATCGAGGTGGAATTCACGCAGCATCACGTGGCCCATCGCCAGTGCCATTGCCGCATCGGTGCCCTGCTTCGGCGCCAGCCACAGGTCGCACAGCTTGGCGATTTCTGCGTAGTCCGGAGTAATCGCGACAGTTTTTGTCCCTTTGTAGCGAACTTCGGTAAAGAAGTGCGCATCTGGGGTACGGGTCTGCGGCACGTTAGAGCCCCAGGCGAGGATGTAGCTGGAGTTGTACCAGTCAGCGGATTCCGGCACGTCGGTCTGCTCGCCCCAGGTCTGCGGTGAAGCAGGCGGCAAGTCGCAGTACCAGTCGTAGAAGCTCAGGCAGGTGCCGCCAATCAGCGACAGATAACGTGCGCCGGAGGCGTAAGAGACCATCGACATCGCCGGGATTGGCGAGAAGCCAGCCACGCGGTCCGGGCCGTATGTTTTTACGGTGTAGACGTTAGAGGCGGCAATCAGTTCATTCACTTCCTGCCAGGAGGAGCGCACAAAGCCACCGCGTCCACGCGCCTGCTTAAAGCTCTTCGCTTTATCAGCATCTTCAATGATAGAAGCCCAGGCATTTACCGGATCGCTGTGCTGCGCTTTCGCTTCACGCCAGAGTTTGATCAGGCGTTTACGCATCAGGGGGTATTTCAGGCGGTTGGCGCTGTAAAGATACCAGGAGTAGCTCGCCCCGCGCGGGCAGCCGCGTGGTTCGTGGTTTGGCATATCAGGACGGGTACGCGGGTAGTCCGTTTGCTGGGTTTCCCAGGTGACCAGGCCGTTCTTGACGAAAATCTGCCAGCTGCAAGAGCCGGTGCAGTTTACGCCATGGGTTGAGCGCACGATTTTGTCGTGCTGCCAGCGGCTGCGGTATCCATCCTCCCAGTCCCGGTTGGTGTTTACAAGCTGGCCGTGCCCATCGGCAAAGGTTTCGCCTTTCTGTTTAAAGTAGCGAAACCGGTCCAGGAATTTACTCATCGGGGTTCTCCTGTTGGAGCCTTTTCGGCTCTCTGGCTAAATCGACATTGCTGCATTTGCCGCGAAGGTAACCCCCGCAAAGACAAAGAGAATTGATGATGATCAAGCCGCCATAGCGCGCCATTTATGGGCTGACAACGCAGTACTCCCAAAGAGTTATCGATGATTTTTACGTAACTAATTGATTCACATAAATATATTATATTTAGTTACTGAATTATTCAGATTTATCCCGGTATCCAGGTATTAAGGGGTAGACGCCGCTGCGATGCGATACCGGTCACAGTGCTAACCGAAGCAGGCACGGTAAAACCATTAGTATGTTGTAACTATATAGGGGCAAAAAAATGCGCGACCGAAGCCGCGCAATGATAATCAACACACTACATTTATTATTGTTTTTTACGCCCGTATATCGCCCAGGTGATCACCACACAGGCGATATAGAACACGAGAAATACTTTCATCGCGCCCGCCGGCGAGCCGGTCAGCGCCAGCGAGGTGCCAAACGCTTTCGGGATAAAGAAGCCGCCAATCGCGCCAATCGCCGAAATAAAGCCCAGTGCGGCCGCCGTTTCCGTCGCGGCTTCACGCATCGCGTCGCTTTCGCTACCACCCGCTTTCTTCACCCGCTCCATGGTCATCTTACGGAAGATCACGGAGATCATCTGGAAGGTGGAGCCGCTGCCCAGCCCGGCGGTGAGGAACAGCACCAGGAAGACGCAGAAGAAGGCGGTGAAGTTGCCGCCCTCGCCGTTGGACGGCAGCGTCAGGAACAGCAAGGCGCTGAAGATCGCCATGACCACAAAGTTCACCAGCGTCACGCGCGTTCCGCCAAGACGGTCGGAAATCGCGCCGCCTGCGGAACGTGCCAGCGCGCCAACCAGCGGCCCGAAGAAGGCAAAGTGCAGGATCTGCACCTCTGGGAACTGAGTTTTTGACAGCATCGCAAAGCCAGCAGAGAAGCCGATAAACGAGCCGAAGGTCGCCAGGTAGAGGAAGCTCATGATCCACAGATGCGAGCGCTTCAGCACCGGTAGTTGCGCGCTGAGCGACGCTTTTGAGGTCGCCAGTTCGTTCATGCCGAACCATGCCGCCAGGGTAAACACCGCCAGGAACGGTACCCAGATCCACGCCGCGTTTTGCAGATAGAGCATGGTGCCATCAGGCTGGGTTACGCCACCGCCGCCAAAGGCAGCAAAGATGGAGAACGAGACCGCCAGCGGCGCAATCAGCTGCATCACGCTGACGCCAAGGTTGCCGAAGCCGCCGTTGATGCCAAGCGCCCCGCCCTGCTTCTCTTTCGGGAAGAAGAAGCTGATGTTTGCCATGCTGGAGGCAAAGTTCGCTCCGGCAAAACCGCACAGCAGGGAGATAATGATAAATGTGGTGAATGGCGTGGAGGTATCCTGCACCGCAAAACCGAGCCAGACGCAGGGGATAATCAGAATGCCGGTGCTGAATGCCGTCCAGCGACGGCCGCCAAACACCGGTACCATAAAGGAGTACGGTACGCGCAGCAGTGCGCCGGAGACCGACGGCAGCGCCGTCAGCATAAACAGCTGGTCTGTGGTGAACTGAAAGCCCACTTTGGGTAGATTCACCGCCACTGCGCTAAACAGCATCCAGACGCAGAACGCTAAAAGCAGGCAGGGCACGGAGATCCACAGATTGCGGCTGGCAATCTGCTGTCCCTGCTGCTGCCAGAAAGCCGGATCTTCGGGACGCCACTCGGTAATAACCCGTGATGACGAACGCGTATCCGGAACGGATGTTTGATGCATAGACACCTCTGATGTGCAGTTTGATGCCTGCCACATTAATTTCTGTGGCGCGCGTTAAGTTGATATAAATCAAAGGAAAAGCTGGCGTTATAAAGCGCAAAAAAACATCATGCTCATTTATGAGTAGCGTTTACCTTCAAAAAAGGTGTGGTTTTTCACGGCGCTGACCGCTGCCGGGTCGTTTGTCCCTCCGAATGTCACCCCGCTGGCAATAAAGGAGTAACTCTTTGTGGGTATGGGTATACTCCAGGCGATAGCTGACAATAACGCCACCCGCACCTTTTGCGGCCAAGGAGTCTCATTTCCCCATGCTTAAACGCCTCTTTTCACCGATGTCGCTGGTCAGCCAACTGGCCGTACTGATGCTGTTATCCACGCTGATTGGCGTGACCGGTATGGCGGTCTCCGGCTGGCTGGTGCAGGGCGTTCAGGGCAGCGCGCACGCCATCAACAAAGCAGGCTCGCTGCGTATGCAGAGCTACCGCCTGATGTCGGCCATCCCGCTGCAGGAAGATGAGCAATATCTGTTCGATGAGATGGAGCACACCGCTTTCAGTCCCGAACTGGCGCTGGCGGCGAAACGCGATGGGCAGCAGGCGCAGCTTGCTGATTTGCAAACCTACTGGCACAACGTGGTGATCCCGGCGATCAAAGATGCCCGGCAGCCCGCGCAGGTCGCGGAGATCATCGCCGTCTTTGTCGGGCGCATCGATAAACTGGTCTCTGCTTTCGACAGCAACACCGAGCACCGCATCGCCGAAGTGGTGGTGCTGCACCGGGTGATGGCTGTCCTGATGGGCCTGCTGATCCTGCTTGCGCTGATGTGGCTGCGAGCGCGTCTGCTCCGTCCGTGGCAGCAGTTGCTGCATATGGCGCGCGCCGTCAGCCAGCGTGATTTTACCCAGCGCGCCCATATCAGCGGCGGCAACGAAATGGCGACCCTTGGCGAGGCGCTGAACAATATGTCTGCGGAGCTGGGCGAGAGTTATGCGGTGCTTGAGCGGCGCGTACAGGAGAAGACCGCCGGGCTTGAGCAGAAAAACGAGATCCTCTCCTTCTTATGGCAGGCCAACCACCGCCTGCATTCACGCATTCCGATGTGCGAGCGCCTCTCGCCGGTGCTCAACGGCTTACAAAATCTGACCCTGCTGCATGATATTGAACTGCGGGTTTACGACCTGGAAGATGAAGAGAATCACCAGGAGTTTACCTGCCAGTCGACGGCCAGCTGCGATGTGAAAGGCTGCCACCTCTGCCCGCGCGACGGTAAGTTGATTGAATCGACCGGCATTGGCTCGACGCTCAAATGGCGGCTGGCGGATGCCCATATGCAGTACGGCTTGCTGCTGGCGAAGCTGCCGCCGGGCCGCCATTTAAGCCATGACCAGCAGCAGCTGGTTGATACCCTGGTTGAACAGCTTACCGCCACACTGGCGCTGGATCGCCATCAGGATCGCCAGCAGCAGCTGATGGTGATGGAGGAGCGCGCGACCATTGCCCGCGAGCTGCACGATTCGATTGCCCAGTCCCTCTCCTGTATGAAGATGCAGGTCAGCTGTTTGCAGATGCAGGGTGACGAAATCCCCGAGAGCAGCCGCCAGTTGCTGAGCCAGATTCGTAATGAACTCAATACTTCCTGGGCGCAGCTACGCGAGCTGCTGACCACTTTCCGCTTACAGCTCACCGAGCCGGGTCTGCGCCCGGCGCTGGAGTCCAGCTGTCAGGAGTACAGCGCCCATTTTGGCTTCGAGGTGCGGCTTGATTACCAGCTTCCACCTCGCGTTGTCCCGGCGCATCAGGCCATTCATCTGTTGCAGATCGCCCGCGAGGCGCTGAGCAACGCGTTAAAACACTCCGGCGCTACCGCGGTCAGCGTCGCCGTGCAACAACAGGAAAACCGGGTGGTATTACGCATCAGCGATAACGGGTGCGGTATCCCGGACAATGCGGAACGAACCAACCACTACGGATTAATTATTATGCGTGACCGCGCGCAAAGCCTGCGCGGCGACTGCCAGGTGCGTCCCGGAGCCTCCGGGGGGACTGACGTTGTCGTGACGTTTATACCCGAAACGTTTCTCTCATCCATGCAAGGAGATAACCATGAGTAATCAGGATCCGGCAACTATCCTGCTGATCGACGACCATCCGATGCTGCGTACCGGTGTGAAGCAGTTAATTAGCATGGCCCACGACATCACCGTCGTCGGCGAGGCGAGCAACGGGGAGCAAGGCATTGAACTGGCGGAGTCGCTGGACCCGGACCTGATCCTGCTCGATCTCAATATGCCGGGCATGAACGGGCTGGAAACCCTCGATAAGCTGCGGGAGAAGACCCTTTCCGGGCGCATTGTGGTGTTCAGCGTCTCTAATCATGAAGAGGATGTGGTCACCGCCCTGAAGCGCGGTGCCGACGGCTACCTGCTGAAAGATATGGAGCCGGAAGATTTGCTGAAGGCTTTACAGCAGGCGGCGGCAGGCGAAATGGTGCTGAGCGAGGCGCTGACCCCGGTGCTGGCGGCCAGCCTGCGCGCTAACCGCGCGACTACCGATCGCGATATCTCCCAGTTAACGCCGCGCGAGCGCGACATCCTGAAACTGATCGCCCAAGGGCTGCCAAACAAGATGATTGCCCGCCGTCTGGATATCACCGAGAGCACGGTGAAAGTGCACGTCAAACATATGCTGAAAAAGATGAAGTTAAAATCCCGCGTCGAAGCGGCGGTCTGGGTACACCAGGAGCGGGTTTTCTGATCACGGCGCGGCTGGCAGCGACCAGTCCGTACCGCCTTCCGTTGCCGGTGGGATCACCGGCTCGGTCAGTTTCAGCACAATGGTGTTGGACTCCACTTTCTGCCCCTTCTCATCCTCCACCAGCACTGATAGCGTCCAGCTGTTGCTTGCCCCTTCGCTGCTGTCCCAGCGCGGCATAATCAACGTCCAGCCATCGCCGCTGCGCGCATTCACCGGCGGCGTCAGGCTCAGCGCCTGGGTATCGCCCTGCCAGGTCAGGCTGCGAATACCGTGCGTGCTGTGAATTTGCAGCTTAAGCGCCACCGTCTCACCCGGCTGTAGATCCCAGGGCGGCGTCGCCAGGAAGACGGAAAGCGTTTTGCGCTGGCGATACTCAAACACCGGCAGATTGTTGCGTGTCGGGCTATCGTAGCGGCTGCCGCGTAGCGAGCGGCTGACGGCGACTTCAGAGGGCGAGAGTTGTTTATGCAGCGGTACGCCAAAGCGGTAGTTGAGTTTTAGCCCCAGATCGTTCTGGCTTACCCCGCTCTCCCCCTGGCGATGCTCGGCGGTGATGGTCACCAGCGGCACCGGGGTGTAATTGACCCCCAGTTTAACGGCGACCGGATTGTGATTACCGGTGCCGCTATCAAACAGATCGACACTGTCGCCAAAGTACTGCTCCACGCTGACGCTGGTGTTGACGTACTGGTAGAACGGCAGCCGCGCCTGTGCAGTCACATCGTAACCGCGCGCCATGCGCTGCTGCTGCGTCGCCGTGTCGTAGCGCCAGTGGCTCACCGGCTGGTAGTAGTTGGCCGACAGACGCAGGTATTCGCCCCACGCTTCCGCGCCAAACCCGGCGCGCCCGGTGTTCTCTTCCAACTGCGTGTCGTAAAAGGTGTTGTAACCGAGCAGCCAGTCGCCTGCCACCCAGCGCTGCCCGAGCCCTACATTACCGATAAGCCCGCTATCCTGCTGCGTGAGGCCCAGCTGGCTCCAGCTCAGGTAACGGTTATTGTCCTGCAACGGTACAAACCAGTTGCCGTGACTGCCGTTAAACTGCCCTTCGTTATCCACTTTCATATCAACGGTGGCGTTGCCCCACGGCGAAAGCCAGGACTCCACCTGCTGATTGACCTCGCCGCTCACCACATCGCGCAGTTTTCCAAAGGCAAACTGGCGCGCCTGTTGACCAGCGCTGAGATCGCTGTCGGTCATGCTCGCTTCACCAAACGCTTTCGCCACCTCGGCAAAGTGTTTCTCCTGCGCATCCGTCTCTGGCGCCATGCTGAGATCCGGCAGGCCGTCACCATTGTTATCAAACGGGTTTTCCGCCTGCTGCACATATTTGCTCTGCAGCGCATGGGCATCGCCTCCCGCCACTAAAAAGGCAAGAAGGGAGATAAGGGGAGAGGTAAAGGAGCTGCGCATCACGACGTTAATGGGGTTCCTGGGCCAGTTTTGTGAAGTAAGTCACTTAGTCTAGCGGTTTTGGCGGGCGATTACAGCCGCTGGCGATATATCAGGAAAATCCCTAATCGACGCGCCTCGCTACGGCTACAGTTAATGCATCCTTGTCACGAGAGACGCGTCATGAAAACAAAAATAACTCTGCTGTGCGGCTGGATGCTGCTCTGCGGGGCGCAGGCCAGCGCCACTCCCCTTTTCGCACTGCAATCCCCGGCCTTTGCCGATAACGCAATGATGGAGAAAAAATTCGCCGGTAACGCCAGCAATAACCCCAACTGCACAGGCGAAAACCTCTCGCCAGCGCTGGTATGGAATAACGCGCCGACCAACACGCAGAGTTTTGCGCTGATTGTGCATGATCCTGAAGGCGCGCGCGGGCTGGGCGTGACGCATCTGGTGGCTTATAACATCGCGCCCTCCAGCGCGGGCTTTGCGCAAAACGATCTGCGCGACGGCAAAGGTTTTACCGGCGGGAAAAACACGCCCGGCAATTTCCGCTGGCATGGCCCCTGCCCACCGCCGGGCAGCGGCGCGCATCACTACACCTTTACTCTTATTGCCACCTCGCTGCCACCGACCTTAGAGGAGGGGCTGACCCGCGAGGAGCTGTTCAGCAAGCTTAAAGGCAACACGCTTGCCGCCGCCGGGCTGATTGGCCGCTTCGGGCAGTGATTTTACCTTTGCGCCGCCCGCGCGGCGCAGTAGCATAGCCCTTTTCGCTACGGTTAATCGAAGGAGTGACAATGCAAAACGTTGTGATCATCGCCAATGGTGCGGCCTACGGAAGTGAATCGCTGTTTAACAGCTTGCGGCTGGCAATCGCGCTGCGCGAGCAGGAAGAGCCTGTCGAGCTGAAGCTGTTTTTAATGTCCGATGCGGTAACCGCCGGGCTGCGCGGCCAGAAGCCTGCCGAGGGCTACAACATTCAGCAGATGCTGGAGATCCTTACCGCCCAGGGCGTACCGGTGAAACTTTGCAAAACCTGCGCCGACGGCCGCGGCGTCAGCGCCCTGCCGCTGGTCGAAGGCGTGGAGATCGGTACCCTTGTCGAGCTGGCGCAGTGGACGCTGGCGGCAGACAAAGTATTAACTTTCTAATGGAACGGCGAGTTTAATACAATTTTCTTATGGATGGCTTTGTGTCATCAAGTTTGCCTGCTGTGTTGCCGATAGCCACTTAAGACAAACACAGCAGGTACAATAAAAATGTTCACATCGATCAAGGCCCGGATTATGGCGGCGACGGCAGGTTGTCTTACTGTCGCCTTGCTGCTTAACACCATCATCAACTACCAGGTTACGCGCCAGCACAACCAGCAAACCCAGCAGGATATTCTCTCCAGCACCCGCGACAGCCATGGCATTGCCATTGCCGACTGGGTCGCCAGCAAAACAGCGATGATCGCCTCCCTGCAAAGCGTGGCGTTAACGGACGATCCGGTGCCGGTATTTGCCCAAATTGCCCGCGCCGGGGGTTTCATCAACGTCTACGTTGGCTACGCCAGCAAAACCGCGAAGTTCTCCGATCCCGGCGGTGTCCCGGCGGATTACGATCCGACCATTCGTCCGTGGTATCAGCAGGCAGTGAAAGCCGATGCCCCGGTGGTTACCGCCCCCTATGTTGATGCCAGCACCGGTCAACTGGTGGTGACCTTTGCCGTGCCGGTAAAAGAGAACGGCACGCTGAAGGGCGTGGTCGCCGGGGATGTCTCGATGACCAGCGTAGTGGCTAACGTGCGCGGCATCAGCCCGACACCGCACAGCAGCGGTATGCTGCTTGCCAGCGATGGCTCAGTGATTGCCGCCGCCGACGAAAAGCTGACGATGAAACCCTTCTCTGACGCCATTCACGGTGTCTCCTTTGCCGATCTCAGTAGCGGAAAAACCGTCTCTGGCGAGTATGCCGGTGATGAGAAGTCGCTGTTAGCCAGCCGGGTAAAAGGAACCGACTGGCTGCTGGTGGTCGCCCTCGATGGGGATGACGCTACCGCCGGTCTGCGCGCGCAGTTAAAGGCCTCCGCCGTGTCGCTGATTGTACTGGTGATTATTGCCGGGGCATTGATGCAGTGGATGGTCGCAGCACTGCTTAAACGCCTGGTGGTGATCCGCGATGCGATGAACGCCATCAGCAGCGGCACCAACGACCTCTCCCAGCGCCTGCCGGAGAGCGGTAACGATGAAGTGGCGCAGATCGCCCACGCCTTTAACGCCTTCAGCGATAAGCTGGCGGTGGTGATGGTGAAACTGCGCGACTCCACCCACTCGGTGCAGCTGGCGGCGCAGGAGATTGCCGCCGGGAACCAGGATCTCTCCGGGCGCACAGAGCAGGCGGCCTCCAGCCTGCGTGAAACCGCCAGCGCCGTAGAGCAGATCACGGCATCGGTCGCGCAATCCACCGATGCCGCCGCGCAGGCCAATACCCAGGCGCACGTCGCATCAGAAGCCGCTTCACGCGGCGGCCAGGTGGTGACGCAGGCGATCAACACCATGCAGTCGATTGAAGTTGCCTCGGCAAAGATTGGCGATATCACCAGCGTTATTGATGCCATCGCTTTCCAGACCAATATCCTCGCGCTTAACGCCTCGGTGGAAGCAGCGCGCGCCGGTGAACAGGGTCGCGGCTTTGCGGTAGTGGCAGGCGAAGTGCGCAATCTCGCCAGCCGCAGCGCACAGGCGGCGAAGGAGATTAAAACGCTGATTGACTCCACCACCGACAGCGTCGCCACCGGCTCGCGCTATGTGCGGCTGGCGGGCGACAGCATGACCGATATTGTCACCAGCATCGACAGCGTATCGGTGATCATGCGCGAGATCACCGTCGCCACCAGCGAGCAGATGAAAGGCATTCAGGAGATCAATCATGCGGTGATTAATCTGGATCGCATGGTGCAGCAGAACGCCGAACTGGTGGTCGAATCAACCGCCGCTGCCGGGGCGCTGCGCGCCCAGGCGGGTGAACTTGCCGACACCGCCGGACATTTCCGCATTTAATCTTTTACCGGCGCGTGAAGACCTCGGTTTCTCGCGCCGGATCTCCCCCCTCGCCGCAGATTGTTATTTTTGTTTAATCCTTACGTCATTTGTTGATCAAAGTCAGCATCTGGCTAACGGTCGTTTGGTGTGATGCACGGAGTGTTTTGTGAACAACATCACGCAGGGATGGCGTTATTCAAATGACGGGGTTAAAAAAATGGCGGTAGTAAAAGCAAGTTTAAAACTGTTTGGCGGGGATACGGTGGTGGTTCGCTGTTCTGAAAATTGCCATATCCATCTGATGTGTGAGAAGAGCCGCAGGCCGAATGCGCAGGCAGATATTCTGAGTGTGCAGGACCGCGCCAGCGCCTATCTTTCGGTGCCTTATAGCGGCATCTGGAGCGTGCTGATCGACAGCCACAGCCAGTCGCTGGAGCACTCGATCAGCTATGTTGCGGCGTAAACACCATTCTTAGCAGGCAAAACCAGGCACCATTTCCGGGCCTGGTTTGTCCCCCTCCAGCAGCATACGCACTCTTCCCACCAGTTCATTCAGGCAGTCATCGTGCATGCCGAGCTTAATCAGCTCCTGCTCAAGGGAGAAGAGATACTGGGCATTGGTGCCAAGCGGGCCGCTGGCGGCGGCAATTAATGGCGCGATGGTTTGCGCGCGGGTATCTGACTCATAGAGCGGGTGGCGCGGATCCATAATAAATACCAGCGCATTGACCTCGCGGCCATCGTCGAGCGAAAGTTTGCACCAGCTCGGCAGATAGCAACCGGTGATCATCTCCCGTTTCCACAGCAGCGCGAGATCGTCGTGCAGACTCTCTTCGGACAGCCGGTAAGCCACGCCGGTGGTGCGCCCGCCCTCTTTCAGTGCAAGCATGCGCCCTGGCTGGCACGCAGTACCGCGTCCGGCAGTGAGGCGCAAACAGAAGGCGCGATGCCAGCCGACCAGCGTTCCCGGGCAGGATTCATCGAACTCCATTGCCGGGTTCCACATCAGCGAGCCGTAGCCAAAAATCCACACCGGACCATCATCCGGCCGACAGGCCAGCGTCGCCGCCAGCGAGGACGCCCGCTGCTCGGCCGACCACAACAACGACTCTTCTATGTCGCCAAACGCCGTTTTGCAATCGGCCGTTCGCAAGAAATCACGCGTTAACATCTTCTACCTCCGCCACTGCCTGCGTCCTTGCGACTGCTTTACTGCTGCCTTCCCGACATACGCCGTCGTTTCAACGCAGCGCCATATGACGATATGCAATTCACGCGCCGCATGCAACAGCATCAATCCATCGAATAAAGCTATAAATGGCGAAGGTGGCGCTGCTACGCGCTATTTCTTCTTATGCCACTTGTCGTCATCTCCCTTTTCATATTCATTTTTGACCGCCGCCCAGGCGACGCGGTGCGCCGTCTCTTCCCGGCTGGCATCGCCGCGGCGGTCATCTTTATCTTTGTATTGATCCCAGGCGCTGTTAAAGGCCTCTTTATAGATCTCCTGCGCATGGGCTGGAAGCACGTGTTGCACGCTATCGGGCAGCTCGGATTTTGCTTTATATGGCACTTTTCTGCTCCTTCTTGGGCTAAAAGGTTAAGTCTGGTCGACAACCCGCCTCAGCGCCAGGCATGGAGGATAAATGACTTTTTAACTTTACTATCGTTATGTTTATATTTCATTATTTTAAGAAAACAGGTGCTTTTGATGGTTTAAAGTAGAAAAAAATTCACCACCGTAAAAACAGGTAAAAATTACCATGTAAATGCGACTTTTTTGCTATTTTAATCACCTTTCGTTCTTTATCTATACTTCAACAACACCTGCCCTCTGAGGAGAATCATAATGACAACAACCCACGAGGCGGTTAAAACCCGCCACAAGGAGACCACGCTCATTTTCCCGGTGCTGGCGCTGGCCGTGCTGCTCTTCTGGGGAAGCTCGCAGTCGCTGCCGGCGATAGTCGGTATCAATGTGCTGGCGCTGATCGGGATTTTAGCCAGCGCCTTTAGCGTGGTTCGCCACGCTGACGTTCTTGCCCACCGTCTGGGCGAACCTTTCGGCTCGTTAATTCTGAGCCTCTCCGTCGTTATCCTCGAAGTGAGCCTGATCTCCGCGCTGATGGCGACCGGCGATGCCGCGCCAACACTGATGCGCGATACGCTCTACTCCATCATTATGATTGTCACCGGCGGGCTGGTGGGTTTCTCACTGCTGCTGGGCGGGCGTAAATTTGCCACGCAGTACGTCAATCTGTTTGGCATCAAGCAATATTTGATCGCCCTCTTTCCGCTGGCGATTATCGTGCTGGTCTTCCCGATGGCGCTGCCGGAAGCGAACTTCACCACCGGCCAGGCGTTGCTGGTGGCGCTCATCTCGGCGGCGATGTATGGCGTGTTTCTGCTGATCCAGACCAAAACCCATCAGAGCCTGTTTGTCTATGAGCATGAAGATGACGGCGACGACCCGCACCACGGTAAGCCGTCGGCGCACGGCAATTTCTGGCACACCGCGTGGCTGATTGTGCATCTGATTGCGGTGATTGCGGTGACGAAGATGAACGCGCAGCCGCTGGAAGCGCTGCTGACGGAAGTGAACGCCCCGGTGGCCTTTACCGGCTTCCTCGTCGCGCTGCTGATCCTCTCGCCGGAAGGACTTGGGGCGTTAAAAGCGGTGCTGAACAATCAGGTGCAGCGCGCGATGAATCTCTTCTTCGGTTCGGTGCTGGCGACCATCTCACTGACCGTACCGGTGGTGACGCTGATTGCCTGGCTCACCGATAATAAGCTGGTGTTCGGCCTCGATGCGCCGGAGATGATTGTGATGGTGGCGTCACTGATGCTGTGCCAGATCTCCTTCTCGACCGGGCGTACCAATGTGCTTAACGGCGCGGCGCATCTGGCGCTGTTTGCCGCCTACCTGATGACCATCTTCGCCTGAGTTATTCGGATACAAAAAACCCCGCTTTCGCGGGGTTTTTCTTTTACGCTTCGGTGTTGAGCTCTTCGAAGTTCTTCACCAGATCGTCAATTGCTTTGATCTGCTGCAGGAACGGCTCCAGCTTCGCCAGCGGCAGCGCCGACGGGCCATCGCACTTGGCGTTATCCGGGTCCGGGTGCGCTTCAATAAACAGACCGGCAAGACCGGTTGCCATGCCCGCACGCGCCAGCTCGGCTACCTGACCACGACGGCCGCCGGAAGCGGCGCCAAACGGGTCGCGGCACTGCAGCGCGTGGGTGACGTCAAAGATCACCGGCGAGTTGTTGGAGACTTTTTTCATCACGCTGAAGCCGAGCATGTCGACCACCAGGTTGTCATAACCGAAGTTCGCGCCGCGATCGCAGAGGATAACTTTGTCGTTACCGCCCTCGATAAATTTGTCGACGATATTGCCCATCTGGCCCGGGCTTACGAACTGCGGTTTTTTGACGTTAATCACCGCGCCGGTTTTCGCCATCGCTTCCACCAGATCGGTCTGGCGGGCAAGGAAGGCCGGAAGCTGGATCACATCCACCACTTCGGAGACCGGCTGGGCCTGGCTCGCTTCGTGCACGTCGGTGATCAGTTTGACGCCGAAGGTCTGCTTCAGCTCCTGGAAAATCTTCATCCCCTCTTCCAGACCCGGCCCGCGGTAGGACTTGATAGAAGAGCGGTTGGCTTTATCGAAAGAGGCTTTGAACACGTACGGGATGCCCAGCTTCTGGGTCACGGTGACGTAGTGCTCACAAATGCGCATGGCTAAATCGCGGGATTCCAGCACGTTCATGCCGCCGAACAGCACGAACGGCAGGTCGTTCGCCACGTTGATGTCGCCAATGCTGACCACTTTTTGTTTCATAAAATCGCCTTATCGAGTGTGAATGCTTAATGCAGGGTAATCTGTTTATGGGAAATCGTGTTGATCTGCGCGCGGATCATTTCGCTGATCGGATCTTCCGGGCACTGCTCGACAAAATAGCTTAAGTCATGCAGCGCCACGTGGTCGCAGTCCAGCTGCGCATAAATCAGCCCGCGATCGCGGATCTCATACGGATCTTCCGGATTGAACTGCAGTAACGCTTCGCTGGCGCGCAGGGCCAGCTCCATCTGCTGCTCTTCCATCAACGCCGACTTCAGGGTATCCAGCAGTTTGCGGATCACTTCAGCGTTGTCTGCCTCATCAAGGTCTTCGTTAAACAGCTCGGCCACCGGGCTGATATTGCCCTTCAGCCAAACTTCGAGCGTATGTTCGTCCAGCGTGTCGCCATTAAACGGGTTAATCAGCCACATTTCGCCATCCAGCCACTCTCCGCGCAGAATCAGCTGCGTCGGGAAGATAACCGGGGTCAGCGGAATATTGAGCCGCCCGGCGACCCACAGCAGAATCGCCCCCAGCGACACAGCGCTGCCCTGGCGGTTCTGCAACACTTTATCCAGCCACAGCGCATCGGAGAGACGGTAGACGCCGCGGGTATCTTTGAAGCCCCATTCGCCGTAGAACAGCGCGAGGAGTTCCTCCAGTTGATGCTCCTGAGGCTTTGCCTGACTGATCTCTTCACGGGCAAGCGCGAGCAGATGCTCCAGTTCGTCTTGTACGTATTGTGAAGGAAAATCATCGCGTATCAGCTCGGAAACAAGGATCATCCCGTCGCATAATGGCGCTTTGTTAAATTCGAAATCAGCTAACGACCTCATGTCTTACCCCAGTATCGGTACTTTTGTGGCGGCGAGTTTAATGATGATGTACAGCACCACCAGCCCCAGCATAAAGGCGATAAAACCTGCCTGCTGGCCGCGCGGACGATGTCGACCGAGCGCAATAAAACCCAAAACGATATAGATGATAACGCCAAACAGCTTTTCAGTCAGCCATGCGCCTTTAACAGTAAAAGGCAAATAGCCGGTCAGGGCTATCAACCCCACGCCGCTGAGCAGCAAAACGCTATCGACAATATGCGGTAACACCCGCACCCAACGCGCCTGAAAGCGCGGATTGTTGCTCCAGCGCCACCAGTAACGCAGGGTGAACAGGCTAATGGTCAGCGCCACCGACGTCAAATGTAACGTAATCAGGATGTTAAAGAGGCACATTCCCTGTTGCTCCCGTTACGGCCGCCGTCCCAGCGTCAGGCGTTCGTTATCACCATAATCCCGGCAGGTTTCCACCTGCTGCCAGCCGTAGCGGGCAAAAATCTCGCGCACCGCCGCCCCCTGCTGCCAGCCATGCTCCAGCAACAGCCAGCCCTGCGGCAGTAAGTAGCGCGGAGCGTCTTTAATCAATGTATGCAGATCCGCAAGGCCGTTATCCGCCGCCACCAGCGCGCTGAGCGGTTCAAAGCGCACATCGCCCTGCGCCAGATGGGGATCCTGCGCATCAATATAGGGCGGGTTGCTGACGATAAGCGAAAAGGTTTGCCCCTCAAGGGCGCTAAACCAGCGGCTCTGCACAATCTCGATGTTGCGGATACCGAGGTGCTCAGCATTACGCTGCGCCAGCGCGACCGCTTCCGGGATAAGATCGACGGCGGTCAGCTGGCAATCTGGCCGCTCGCTGGCCAGTGCCAGCGCAATCGCGCCGGTGCCGGTACCCAAGTCGAGGATACGGCACGGCGCGGCGGGAAGCCGGGCGAGCGCCTGCTCAACCAGACACTCGGTATCGGGGCGCGGGATCAGCGTCGCGGGCGAGACAAACAGCGGCAGCGACCAGAACTCGCGCTCGCCAATCAGATGCGCAACCGGCTCGCCGCGCACACGCCGGGCCAGTAACCCAGCAAGCTGCTCCTGCTGCTCGTCTGTAAGAGGCGTTTCACCGAAGGCGAGAATAAAGGTGCGCGCTTTGCTGGTGACAAAGCCGAGCAGGATCTCGGCATCGCGCCGCGGGCTTTCACTCGCCTGCAGCTGGCTGATTGCCTCGCGCAACCACTGTTGATACTCCATTAATCCTGCTCGGAGAGCGCCGCCAGCTGGTCGGCCTGGTACTCCTGCACGATCGGCTCGATCAGCGCATCAAGCTTGCCTTCCATCACTTCATCCAGACGGTAGAGCGTCAGGTTGATGCGGTGGTCGGTCACACGACCCTGCGGGAAGTTGTAGGTGCGGTTGCGGTCGCTGCGATCGCCGCTGCCGAGCAGGTTACGGCGCGTGGAAGCCTCCGTCTGCTGGCGTTTCGCCACTTCAGCTGCGCGAATGCGCGCGCCGAGCACCGAAAGCGCTTTGGCTTTGTTTTTATGCTGCGAACGCTCATCCTGGCACTCGACCACAATCCCGGTCGGCAAGTGGGTAATACGGATCGCCGAATCGGTGGTGTTAACGTGCTGGCCGCCCGCGCCTGAAGAGCGGAAAGTATCAATACGCAGATCCGCCGGGTTGATATCCGGCAGCTCCGCTTCCGGCAGCTCCGGCATCACCGCAACGGTACAGGCGGAGGTATGAATACGCCCCTGCGATTCGGTTGCCGGGACGCGCTGCACGCGGTGTCCGCCCGATTCAAACTTCAGACGACCATAGACGCCGTCGCCGCTGATTTTGGCAATCACCTCTTTATAGCCGCCATGTTCGCCTTCGTTGGCGCTCATGATCTCAACGCGCCAGCGGCGGGCCTCGGCATAACGGCTGTACATGCGGAACAGATCGCCGGCAAACAGCGCGGCTTCATCCCCGCCGGTCCCGGCGCGGACTTCGACAAACGCGTTGCGCTCATCATCGGGATCTTGCGGCAGCAGCAGCACCTGTAAATGCTGCTCAAGCTGCTCGCTTTTCTCTTTCGCGTCGCGTAACTCCTCCTGCGCCATTTCGCGCATTTCGGGGTCGTCGAGCATCATCTGCGCAGTCTCGATATCGTCCTGCGTCTGTCGCCAGTCGGTAAAACAGCGGGAAACGTCGCTCAGCTGCGCATATTCGCGCGACAGGGCGCGAAAGCGATCCTGATCGGCGATGGTTTGCGCGTCGCCCAGCAGCGCCTGAACTTCTTCATGGCGTTCATGCAGGGCTTCCAGTTTGGCAACGATAGAAGGCTTCATAGGCGTAAAGGCACCTTTTAGTAATTATCAGGAGTGTGGTGTGCTAATCCAGCCCGAGGCTGTTGCGCAGAATATGCAGGCGATCGTCATCCCCGTCACGGGCGGCCTGCTGAAGAGATTTGGTTGGGGCGTGGATCAAGCGGTTGGTCAGCTTCCACGCCAGGTCCTGCATAATGGTCTGCGGATCGCCGCCCTGCTCCAGCGCAGCGAGCGCTTTTGCCGTCAGCTCATCGCGAACCTGTTCTGACTGGCTGCGATAGTCGCGAATCGTCTCGCTGGCGCTTTGCGCGCGCAGCCAGGCCATAAACTCGCTGGTCTCCTGGGCGACGATAGTTTCCGCCTGCACCGCCGCGGCTTTGCGCTGCGCCAGGTTGTGCTGAATGATGCTTTGCAGATCGTCGACGCTATAGAGATAGGCGTTGGCAATTTCACCCACTTCCGGCTCGACGTCGCGCGGAACGGCGATATCCACCAGCAGCATCGGCTTATTGCGACGCGCCTTCATCGCCCGCTCGACCATCCCTTTACCGATAATCGGCAGCGGGCTGGCGGTCGAACTGATGACGATATCGGCATCTTTCAGGCGCTCATCAATTTCGCTCAGGCCGATCACCTCCGCCCCGACCTCATTCGCCAGCAGCTCCGCACGCTCGCGGGTGCGGTTGGCGATGATCATATTCTGCACTTTGTGCTCGCGCAGATGGCGCGCCACCAGTTCAATGGTTTCGCCCGCGCCGACCAGCAGCACGGTAACCGTCGAAAGGGATTCAAAGATCTGCCGCGCGAGGGTACAGGCAGCAAAAGCGACCGAAACGGCGCTGGCACCGATGTCGGTTTCCGTGCGTACGCGCTTGGCGACAGAGAAGGATTTCTGGAACATGCGTTCCAGCTCGCTGGCATTCCCGTGTCCGCGGTGGGAGTCGGCATAGGCTTTTTTCACCTGGCCGAGGATCTGCGGCTCGCCGAGCACCAGCGAATCGAGCCCGCTCGCAACGCGCATTAAATGGCTGACGGCGTCGTTATCTTCGTGCCAGTAGAGGCTCTGGCGAACCTCATCTTCACGTAAATGGTGATAGTCGCAGAGCCAGCGCACCAGCGCTTCCTGTAAGTTCTCCCGCTCTTCGACGCTCAGATAGAGCTCGGTGCGGTTACAGGTTGAGAGCACCACGCCCCCCTGCACCATCGGCTGCGCCAACAGGCTTTCCAGCGCCTGGTCAAGCGTTTCCGGCGAAAACGCAATACGTTCTCGCAACGCAACAGGTGCTGTTTTGTGGTTGATGCCGAGTGCTAAAAGGGTCATGGGCGCGGGAATAGTACCAACGTTGATAAGGTTAGACTGCACGCATCATACAGGATGAGCGGAGTCAATAAAAGGGAGACTATCCTTTCGGAGTAATTGGTCTTTTTATGATTTAAGACAACGTGAACGTAGACGCTCTTTCTGTGCGGCGCTAGCATTAAGCTTCTGTCTGTAAACTGTTACAAGGATTTGTCATCGTTATGATTCTGTCGGATTTCCGCCTCATTCGCCTGCTACCGCTGGCAAGCCTCGTGCTCACCGCCTGTACCCTGACCGCGCCAAAAGGGCCGGGAAAAAGCCCCGATGCGCCGCAGTGGCGTCAGCATCAGCAGCAGGTGCGCGATTTACACCAGTATCAGACGCGCGGCGCGTTTGCTTATCTCTCGGATGAGCAAAAAGTCTATGCCCGCTTCTTCTGGCAGCAAACCGGCCAGGATCGCTACCGTTTACTGCTCACCAATCCGCTGGGTAGCACCGAGCTTGAGCTGAAGGCGCAGCCGGGCAACGTTGAGCTGGTGGATAACAAAGGTAAGCACTACACCGCTGACGACGCGGAAGAGATGATTGGCAAGCTGACCGGCATGCCGATTCCGCTTAACAGCCTGCGCCAGTGGATCCTCGGCCTGCCGGGCGACGCCACCGATTACAAACTCGACGACCAGTATCGCCTGAGCCAGGTCAACTACAGCCAGGACGGTAAGAGCTGGAAAGTGGTGTATGGCGGTTATGACAGCAAAACCCAGCCGGCCCTGCCTTCCAATATGGAGCTGAGCGACGGCAAGCAGCGCATCAAGTTAAAGATGGATAACTGGATCGTTAAATGATGACCTGGCCTGCTCCGGCAAAACTTAACCTCTTTTTATACATCACCGGCCAGCGTGAGGATGGTTACCACACGCTGCAAACGCTGTTTCAGTTTCTCGATTATGGCGACACGTTGACCATTGAACCGCGCCGGGACGGCAAAATCTGCCTGCTGACGCCGGTCGAGGGCGTGCCCGATGAGGAGAACCTGATCGTGCGCGCGGCACGTTTGCTGATGAAGCGCGCCGCCGCGACCGAGCGCCTGGCCGCAGGCTGCGGCGCGGATATCGCCATTGAAAAACGTCTGCCGATGGGCGGCGGGCTTGGCGGCGGCTCGTCGAATGCGGCGACGGTGCTGGTGGCGCTTAACCATCTCTGGCAGTGCGGGCTGAGCGTCGATGAACTGGCGCAACTGGGTTTAACGCTTGGTGCCGATGTGCCGGTGTTTGTGCGCGGCCATGCGGCGTTTGCCGAAGGGGTCGGCGAGCTGCTTACGCCGGTCGATCCGCCGGAAAAATGGTACCTGGTCGCCCACCCTGGCGTCAGCATTCCGACGCCGCTTATCTTTGGCGATCCCGAACTCCCGCGCAATACGCCCGTCAGGTCAATCAATACGTTACTGAATTGTGAATTCGGCAACGATTGCGAGGTTATCGCAAGAAAACGTTTTCGTGAGGTTGATGCGGCGCTTTCCTGGCTGTTAGAATACGCGCCGTCGCGCCTGACTGGCACAGGAGCCTGTGTCTTTGCCGAATTTGACACCGAATCCTCCGCTCGTCAGGTGCTTGAGCAAGCCCCGGAATGGCTGAACGGTTTTGTCGCGCGAGGCGTTAACCTCTCGCCGCTAGCACAAACCATCGCCGGGCAAGCTGAGTCACGGTGACAACGTCACTTGTTCCAGACGTTGCATCGCGCTCTTTAATACACCGCATGGATAGTTTTTCGCCCTGACCGCACATTTTGGCGTATCCTATCCACCACTGGACGCATGCCTGAGGTTCTTCTCGTGCCTGATATGAAGCTTTTTGCTGGTAACGCCACCCCGGAACTAGCACAACGTATTGCCAACCGCCTGTACACTTCTCTCGGCGACGCCGCCGTAGGTCGCTTTAGCGACGGCGAAGTCAGCGTACAAATCAACGAAAACGTACGCGGTGGTGATATTTTCATCATCCAGTCCACTTGTGCTCCTACTAACGACAACCTGATGGAATTGGTTGTGATGGTCGATGCCCTGCGCCGTGCTTCCGCAGGCCGTATCACCGCAGTTATCCCCTACTTTGGTTACGCCCGTCAGGATCGCCGCGTCCGCTCCGCTCGCGTACCGATTACCGCAAAAGTGGTTGCCGATTTCCTCTCAAGCGTTGGCGTTGACCGCGTCCTCACCGTAGACCTGCATGCTGAACAGATTCAGGGCTTCTTTGATGTACCGGTTGATAACGTGTTCGGTAGCCCAATCCTGCTCGAAGATATGCTGCAACTGAACCTCGATAACCCGATTGTGGTTTCGCCGGATATCGGCGGCGTGGTTCGCGCACGTGCGATTGCCAAACTGCTGAACGATACCGACATGGCGATCATCGATAAGCGCCGCCCGCGCGCCAACGTTTCGCAGGTGATGCACATCATCGGTGACGTGGCGAACCGCGACTGCGTGCTGGTTGACGATATGATCGACACCGGCGGTACGCTGTGCAAAGCAGCAGAAGCCCTGAAAGAGCGCGGCGCGAAACGCGTCTTCGCTTACGCCACGCACCCGATTTTCTCCGGTAATGCGGTGAATAACCTGCGCAACTCCGTGATTGACGAAGTGGTGGTCTGCGACACCATTCCGCTGAGCGAAGAGATCAAAGCGCTGCCGAACGTACGTACGCTGACGCTCTCTGGCATGCTGGCCGAAGCTATCCGTCGTATCAGCAATGAAGAGTCGATCTCTGCGATGTTCGAACATTAATCGATGCTGCATATCAAACCCGCTCCGGCGGGTTTTTTTAACCCTCTTTTTTATTTGTATGATTTATTAATTAGTTAGACTACGCTTCGCAAAAGAGTGACTCCTGTGAAAACGTTACTTTCTCCTCATATCATGCCTTTCCGCGCGCTGATTGATGCCTGCTGGAAAGAAAAATATACCGCCGCCCGCTTTACCCGCGATCTGATCGCCGGGGTCACAGTGGGCATTATCGCCATTCCGCTGGCGATGGCGCTGGCGATTGGCAGCGGCGTTGCGCCGCAATACGGTTTATACACCGCCGCCGTCGCAGGCATCGTGATTGCCCTGAGCGGCGGGTCGCGCTACAGCGTCTCCGGCCCGACGGCTGCCTTTGTAGTGATCCTCTACCCGGTTTCGCAACAGTTTGGCCTCGGCGGCCTGCTGGTGGCGACGCTGATGTCCGGGGTCTTCCTGATCCTTTTCGGTCTGGCGCGTTTTGGACGCCTGATTGAATACATCCCGCTCTCCGTAACCCTCGGGTTTACCTCCGGGATCGGCATTACCATCGGCACCATGCAGATCAAAGATTTCCTTGGCCTGCAAATGGCGCACGTCCCAGAGCATTACCTGCAAAAAGTGGGCGCACTGGTGATGGCGCTGCCGACCATTAACCCGGGCGATGCCGCCATCGGCGTGGTGACGCTCGGCACGCTGATCCTCTGGCCGCGCCTGCGTTTGCGCGTGCCGGGGCATCTGCCGGCGCTGCTGGCCGGTTGTGCGGTGATGGGAGTGGTCAACCTGCTCGGCGGCCATGTCGCCACCATCGGGTCGCAGTTTCACTATCTGCTGGCTGACGGCAGCCAGGGCAACGGCATCCCGCAGCTGCTGCCGCAACTGGTGCTGCCATGGGATCTGCCTGGCTCAACCTTTACCTTAAGCTGGGACTCCCTGCGCGCTCTGTTGCCCGCGGCGTTTTCCATGGCGATGCTTGGCGCGATTGAGTCTCTGCTCTGCGCGGTAGTGCTCGACGGCATGACCGGCACCAAGCATAAAGCCAACAGTGAACTGATTGGTCAGGGGCTGGGCAATATTGTCGCGCCCTTCTTTGGCGGTATTACAGCTACTGCGGCGATTGCCCGCTCGGCGGCAAACGTACGCGCCGGTGCCACGTCGCCCATTTCGGCGGTGATCCACTCCCTGCTGGTGATTATGGCGCTGCTGGTGCTGGCACCCCTGCTCTCCTGGCTGCCGCTCTCGGCAATGGCGGCGCTGCTGCTGATGGTGGCGTGGAATATGAGCGAAGCGCATAAAGTGGTCGATCTGCTGCGCCGCGCGCCGGCCGATGACATTGTGGTAATGCTGATCTGCATGTCGCTGACGGTGCTGTTCGATATGGTGATTGCCATCAGCGTCGGGATCGTCCTCGCCTCGCTGCTGTTTATGCGCCGCATCGCGCGCATGACGCGTCTTGCGGCGGTGAATGTCAGCGTGCCGGATGATGTGCTGGTGCTGAGAGTGATCGGCCCGCTCTTTTTCGCAGCGGCAGAGGGGCTGTTCAGCGATCTGGAGACGCGCATCGCCGGAAAACGCATTGTGGTGCTGAAGTGGGACGCGGTTCCGGTGCTTGACGCTGGCGGGCTTGATGCTTTCCGCCGTTTCGTCAGCCGCCTGCCGGAGGGCGTGGAGCTTCGCGTCAGCAACCTGGAGTTTCAGCCGCTGCGCACCTTTGCCCGCGCCGGTATTCAACCGATCCCCGGCAGGCTGGCCTTCTTCCCGAACCGCGACGCGGCGTTAGCCGATCTCTGATCCCGGCGCGCCGTAACGGGCGCGCATCATCACTTCAATTGCCCGCTGGAGCCACTGCAGCACCGCGGGCGTCATCCACGTCCCCTTCATCAGGTGCGGCTCCTGCTCCATCGCCGTGCGAAACTTCTGCTGCGTCTGCGGATCGCGCCCGGCATAAGACTGAAATAGCTCCAGCCAGTTTTCCGCCAGCGCCTGCGCCTCATCGCTGTGTGGATCAAGCTCGCGGCGGCTGGCATCGTGCAGTTTTGCCACCAGCGCAGGCCACTCCATCATGCGGTCGAAGTAGTGCGCGCGGGTGAAGGCTATCTCCTGCGGCGTTAAGTAGCGCTGCCAGATAGCCAGCTTGCTCTCGGCAAAACTGCGGGTGATGTACCCGGTCATCGCAGGGGTAATGCCGGTCTGCTCACGCATCTGCGGTTCGGCGCTGTGCATCTCATTAAGCCGCGTTAAAAACTGCGGCTTGTTGGCCGTATCCTGCTCAAGACGCGTCATCCAGCGGGTCGCCAGATCCATCGCCTGCGCATCATCCGCTGCCACGTTATTGTCCATCAGTATTTGCGCTTCGCTAACCAGCGTCGCCCAGACGCGGTCACGCGCTTCATCCCGGGCGGCAAACGGTAACTCGTCTAACTCTTGCGGCGTAAACCAACGATCGTACATTTTCATCAACTCCAGTGTCTGTAGCCATGACTCGAGGTCGGGCTCCGCGCCGCGGGCAAGACCATCCCGGAGATCGACAAGGCGATCGCGCAGGGTCACGATATCGCGCACCTGCCTGTCGAGCCGGGTAATCTGGTCATTTAACAGTTCAGCCAGCGGACGCGTTTCCCGCGCCAGGTAGTCGCCAATTGCCGCCAGTTCCATCCCCGATTTCGCCAGCGCCTGAATCATCTGCAGGCGCTTCACATCAGCGAGGTTATAGAGCCGGTAACCGGCGGCGCTTCGGGCAGAAGGCAGCAGCAGGCCAATGTGCTCATAATGATGAAGGGTGCGAACGCTAATGCCCGCGCGCCGCGCCAGCTCACCTACCTGAATTAACATAACTGCTCCTTTCGTGCTCCACAGACGCCACTTTCGTGCCTCACGTTACGTCAGGGTCAAGCAAAAAACCAAAAAAAAACGGCTCCCGCAGGAGCCGTTATCGAAATCAGTACTGGTTAGCCGTGGTTTTGCCTGTCGCGACGGCAGCGTTTGTCATAGTGACGCACCCACCAGTATTTGTCGCACACCTCTTCATGACCGCTGACGCGCGCGCCAGCCAGCCAGAGCACCGCGCCAAGGAAGATACTGAGCACCGCGCCGTGGGCGAAAATTTGTGGCAGGTTAAGCTGCGGTAACTGGTTGAGAACCGAATAACCGACGCCGACAACCATCACAATTAACCCCAACCCCATGAGCGCATTGCCGAGTAACGACGCGTTTCTACGTTTCATGTGTCACCTCCGAACAGTGGGTTGGATGGGATATCCCCAATCCTTGTGTGCAAAGTATAGACAGCGACCTTTTTAACGGTTGCGGGCAGGATCACAATTACACATATCCGCCTAACATAAATTTACACATAACCCCATGAACTAGTTGAAATTCGAATGATTGATCTGAGTAATTACTTTCCCTTAACGCATCATCAGATGTGAGAATTTTGTCATCGCGCGCCGCTCGACGTAAACTACGCGCCGGACATTGACCTGGTCAGGAAAAGAAAGTGACGATTAAACTGATTGTCGGGCTGGCAAACCCCGGCGCGGAGTATGCCGCGACACGCCATAACGCTGGCGCATGGTATGTGGATTTACTGGCGGAGCGCGCCCGCGCGCCGTTACGCGATGAGCCGAAGTTCTTTGGTTTTACCTCGCGCATTCAGCTGGCGGGCGAAGATGTGCGCCTGCTGGTACCCACGACATTTATGAACCTGAGCGGTAAAGCGGTCGCGGCGATGGCCACTTTTTACCGTATCAACCCCGACGAGATCCTCGTGGCGCACGATGAGCTCGATCTGCCGCCAGGAGTGGCAAAGTTTAAGCTCGGCGGCGGCCACGGCGGGCATAATGGCCTGAAAGATATCATCAGCAAACTGGGCAATAACCCCAATTTTCACCGCTTACGCATCGGAATTGGCCATCCGGGCGATAAAAACAAAGTTGTCGGTTTTGTGCTGGGTAAACCGCCGGTGTCAGAGCAGACGCTGATCGACGATGCGGTAGACGAAGCGGCGCGTTGTACCGAAGTGTGGCTGAAAGAGGGGCTGACCAAAGCTACCAATCGCCTGCACGCTTTTAAGGCGCAGTAAGCGCGCGCAGCGCCTTTTTTGCCGCGCGTAACATTGGTTATGTGTATACTAGGCGCAGTTTTTCACTTTTCGACAATCCGTTTTCAATAACGGGTTGATTATCAAGAGATTAAGGTAATTACATCATGGGATTCAAATGCGGTATCGTTGGTCTGCCTAACGTAGGTAAATCCACCCTGTTCAACGCGCTCACCAAAGCGGGTATCGAAGCGGCGAACTTCCCCTTCTGTACCATTGAGCCGAACACCGGTGTCGTACCGATGCCCGATCCGCGTCTCGATAAGCTGGCGGAAATTGTTAAACCGCAGCGCGTTCTGCCGACCACCATGGAGTTCGTTGATATCGCCGGTCTGGTAAAAGGCGCGTCCAAAGGTGAAGGCCTGGGCAACCAGTTCCTGACCAACATCCGTGAAACCGAAGCCATCGGCCACGTAGTGCGCTGCTTCGAGAATGACAACATCATTCACGTCAACAACAAGGTCGATCCGGCTGACGATATTGACGTTATCAATACCGAGCTGGCGCTGGCTGACCTTGATACCTGCGAACGCGCAATTCACCGCGTGCAGAAGAAAGCCAAAGGCGGCGACAAAGATGCGAAAGCTGAGCTCTCCGCGCTGGAAAAATGCCTGCCGCAGTTGGAAAATGCCGGTATGCTGCGCTCGCTGGATCTCTCTGCTGAAGAGAAAGCGGCTATTCGCTACCTGAGCTTCCTGACCCTGAAACCGACCATGTACATTGCCAACGTCAATGAAGATGGCTTCGAGAACAACCCGTATCTTGACACCGTGCGCGAAATCGCCGCGAAAGAGGGTTCCGTGGTGGTTGCCGTTTGCGCCGCCGTTGAGTCTGATATCGCAGAGCTGGACGATGCCGACCGCGACGAGTTTATGGCTGAACTGGGTCTGGAAGAGCCTGGCCTGAACCGCGTGATCCGCGCCGGTTATGAGCTGCTGAACCTGCAAACCTACTTCACCGCTGGCGTGAAAGAGGTGCGCGCATGGACCATTCCTGTCGGCGCAACCGCTCCGCAGGCAGCCGGTAAAATCCACACCGACTTTGAGAAAGGCTTTATCCGCGCCCAGACCATCGCCTATGAAGATTTCATCGCTTATAAAGGCGAGCAAGGCGCGAAAGAAGCCGGCAAGATGCGTTCAGAAGGCAAAGAGTACATCGTTAAAGATGGCGATGTGATGAACTTCCTGTTTAACGTCTAAATATAATCTGCTATCTCTGGCGGTCTCCTATCGTCTCAGAGAACAGAAAATACACTTTAAATCCACGCACTTGCGTGGATTTTTCACTTCACAATGTCTCAACACATCTCGTAACAACGCTGTCAAAAATGAGTACATGGGTGAGTACAACATTCTTCCATCTTCATTTTAAGTGAGTACAATAACGGTATAATAAATAAACAAGGCCCCGTTATGCTCACCGATACACAATGCCGCACTGCCAAGCCGAAAGAAAAACTTTATCGACTTAATGATTTCAACGGTCTCTACCTGGAAGTTAAACCCAATGGCAAAAAGGCCTGGCGTTATCGGTTTAAACTCAACGGTAAATCCAGCATGTTTGCACTAGGTGAGTACCCGACGGTCAAACTTGCCGAAGCCCGCGAGAAATGCGAGCAAGCGCGAAAGCAGGTCGCGGATGGAGTTAGCCTAACACAGGCTCGTCAGTTAGATAAGATTCGCAAGGTCAACGACGCATCCAACACCTTTGAGCTGATCGCCAAAGAGTGGTTGCAGATGAGAGACTGGGCCGAAATTACCAAAACGCGGCGACTGGATATGCTTGAACGTGTGGTTTTTCCCGCAATCGGTAAGCTCCCGGTCAGAGAGATCACCCCACACCACATTCTCAAAATTCTTCAAGAAACTGCTAAACGAGGAGCACCGACAGTTGCCGCTGAAGCCCGTCGAACAATTTCATCAGTTTTCGAGTTGGCAGTCGCGACACTTAGAGCTGATAGTGATCCTGTCTGGCCCGTGCGCAAAGCTCTTCCGGCAAACAAAACGCAGCACAAACAGGCATTGAATCCGCAGCAAATCGGGAAACTATTAAGCTGTTTTGACAACAGTCGCGGCTCATACCAGGTTAACTATTGCATGTGGCTTATGTGGTGGACGCTGCCGCGACCAGCCGAAGTAACTGAGGCAGAATGGACAGAATTCGATCTCGATAACGCACTGTGGAAGATTCCGTCAACGCGAATGAAAGCTCGCAGAGAACACGTTATTCCCCTTCCCTCCCAGGCTGTCAACATGCTCAGAACACTACAAGGATTAACCGGGCATCGGCACCATCTCTTTCCGGGCCGTGATAACCCGCGTGGCCCGATGACATCACACTCACTGCGTCAACTACTTAAAAGCCTCGGCTGGAGCGGTACTTATAGCCCACATGCAACCAGAACCACAGGAAGTACCCGCTTAAACGAGATGGGCTATCGACCTGATGCTATCGAAGCTCAGCTTGCGCACGCTGATACCAACAATGTTCGTCGCACATACAACCATGCAACTTATCTTGATGAGCGTACAGTGATGATGCAGGAATGGGCGGATATGTTGGACAAATGGGTAGCGGGATCCGAGTAAAATTTACTGCACTTAGTTAGTGAACCACGCGGATAGAACTCATTCCTCAAGGTCCACTTTGTACCAAGAACGAACATTTGGTGTTTTGCACCACATCTTCCCAGCAGAGGATTTAAACCACTGATTAAAGATTCACCAAGTATAAGTTATGACCTGCCCCCAGTATTAGATACAACCGTCAGTTAGTAATGTCGGTTTGTTTATCTTCATATTTTTCATTTCGCCACCGTGCTGCAAACTCTGATGGCGTCTGATAATTCAGTGCCGAATGTGGACGACACTCGTTATAATCCTGCCGCCAGTCATTAATGATTTTCCTGGCGTGAGCGATATCGCTGAACCAGTGCTCATTCAGACATTCATCGCGAAATCGTCCGTTAAAGCTCTCAATAAATCCGTTCTGCGTTGGCTTGCCCGGCTGGATTAAGCGCAACTCAACACCATGCTCAAAGGCCCATTGATCCAGTACGCGGCAGGTGAACTCCGGCCCCTGGTCAGTTCTTATTGTCGCCGGATAGCCTCGAAACAGTGCAATGCTGTCCAGTATACGCGTGACCTGAACGCCTGAAATCCCGAATGCTGTGGTAATTGTCAGGCACTCCTTCGTGAAGTCGTCCACACAGGTCAGGCACTTTATCCTGCGACCGATAGCCAGTGCGTCCATGACGAAATCCATCGACCAGGTCAGGTTGGGCGCTTCCGGGCGGAGCAGCGGCAGACGTTCCGTTGCCAGTCCTTTACGACGTCGTCTGCGTTTTACGCCCAGCCCGCTGAGATGATAAAGACGGTACACGCGGTTGTGATTAACCTGAAGGCCTTCACGGCGCAGTAATTGCCAGATGCGGCGGTAGCCAAAACGCCTGCGCTCCAGTGCCAGCTCAATAATGCACTCTGATAAATGCGCATCAGCCGCCGGACGCTGAGCCTCGTAGCGGCAGGTCGACAGAGACAAACCTGTAAGCCTGCAGGCTCGACGTTGCGACAGACCGGTCGCATCACACATAAACTCAACGGCTTCCCGCTTCTGGCCTGTCGTCAGTACTTTCGCCCCAGAGCCACCTGAAGCGCCTCCTTATCCAGCATGGCTTCAGCAAGCAGCTTCTTGAGTCTGGCGTTCTCTTCCTCAAGCGACTTCAGGCGCTTAACCTCGGGCACCTCCATACCGCCATACTTCTTGCGCCAGGTGTAAAAGGTGGCGTCGGAAATGGCGTGCTTACGGCAGAGTTCACGGGCAGAAACCCCGGCTTCAGCCTCGCGGAGAATACTGATGATCTGTTCGTCGGAAAAACGCTTCTTCATGGGGATGTCCTCATGTGGCTTATGAAGACATTACTAACATCGGTGTGTATTAATCAACGGGGAGCAGGTCAAAGTGATGGGCATAAGCTGCATTAGTTAACAACAGATACATGCTATAAAAATTAGTATACCCAACTACATTATAAGTTTCCTTAAGAAGCGTATTTCTACTCTTTATTAATAAATTCATCTGGAAGTGATAAATGGAGACTGTAGCGCACCGGGTTCTCTTTCACTGGATTTTTATTAAAAACTATTTCATATTTTGGGAATGTAGGGAAAGCCAACGTCACACATGACAAAAATACTTCTTCGAAGAATGTAATCAGAAACCAAAGTATTTCATTTGCTTCTTCATAAACACACTTAAATCCCTGTCCTTTTAACCCCCATTTGGGAAGATTTAATTCGTTTCCATTTTCAAATTTAAAGTTATTAACTATCAATGGAGTATCAGTTGTGGCGGCGTGTTCCTGAGCATTTCTAAGGCTATATATATGCTCACACATCGGCAAGTGCTCGTTTAGAACATTAATTAGCATTGTCGCATCCTGGTGATTTACCTTTACATCCTGTAACAACCTATCAATTCGCCCATGCTTGCTCTTTAATGGTAAGAAAAAATTCACCATCCCAGAAACTTCCTGAATGCATCGCTTAGCTGAAATTAAAAAATCCGTTGCGTATCCATCAAGACCTTTTAGCTGAGGGAAGTAAGCATGAGCCTTGCCGTTCATGACATTTTCATTATCAATAAATTTATTGATTTCAATATTTGAATTATCTATTAAAGACTGCAAAGACAGCAAATAATTCAACAGAACATTTTTAATGTCTCTGGCCTTACCAATGATTTGGATGCGGTTACTATCTTCATTGGAGTAAAGTTGCCGTAAAAATTCATCAGTTAGAATTACTGTATTAGCAACCAAGGGGTTAGATGCTCCAAAATCAGAAACTTTAGTGTATATCCAAGGCACATTTTGATGTTCTCTCTCAGGATCAATACTATCTGGAGTCATGAGTTTATATGTAGATTCTTCTGTGTAAACCTCCATAAACTCACCAAAATTTATCATGGAAATTATTTCGCCCTTCTCTCCTTCAGGCAAACCAAACGAACCAGGTTCATCGCGTGAATTCATAACCCCTCCATAAACACAATACTTTTAATTATAGCATCAGCAAAAGCGCCAGTTCATGAGGCTTTTCGCACAATTAGTTACAAGGAGCTCTTTTTCACTCCCTCAATCTCCGCCTGACACACATCATCATTTGCAAATGAGTATTGGAGGTAGGCATATCCTTTTGAAGTGCTATTGTAAGCACCCCCCTTTTAGTTCCACGCAATTTTGAGATCCCAACATAAGGACATGAAATATCAACGAATAGGGAGAACTTTCAATATTTCCGAGGGCTAACAGGGGCTATCTGCTCCTGCTCGATCCAAGGTAGATTCTTAATTTGGAGTTTCGCTAGATCTCTATAAAGCGCTAAAATAGCTGGATAGTGCTTTGCTGACTCCAGCGCCTGCATTAATTCGACTACAGGTTTATCAACGAGCTCATCATCAGCCTGAGTCAATGCTTCAGCCCCCACCCCCATCAGATATGGCTGAATATCAATATCAAGTCGCTTCGCCAAAAATGCAAGAATACGATAGCCACCGGCATCTCGATCCCCCCAATGGTAAATCGGTATCTCCATACGCAGTTCAGCGATAATGATCTCTATTACATGTACCCAAGAGCGCGGCGGGAAGCCGGCGGTGTAAATAATTACACCCAAATCATCAATTTCGCGCACATACCGCTCGAAACTAGCACGATTTTCAATGAAAAGCACATAGGGTGGCCGTTGTCCCCACACAATGCCTTTGACTTCATCCGGGGAAACACCGATTCCGTAGTGGAGTGCAGATAAATCGATAATCCCCCTGCAATGCAACAACCCATTGGCTTTGAAACGCATTGGTATTGGGTATTTACTAATCCCAAAATACTCCAGCAGCTTAACCCCATCGTCAAGCAAATCCACAACATCATCGTCAATATGCGGCAACATCAACTTTCGAATAAGACCGGAAAAGCTCTTACATTCTAACTTCTTGGAGTTGCCATACAACATGGCACTGAGGGTCCGAATATCGGGAACATTCTCAGAGACAGGTAGTTGAACGATCCACTCAATAACTTTCATTGCATCAAAAAGTCGGTCTGCCTGGTTGCGATTCACACCACAAAACGTCTTGTTGCTCGACCATTCCTTGGCAATCTCCAGCTTCGTATTATCCCACCAAGGTACATTGAACACCGTTGTCTCTAAATGCCGAAATGAAACTTTGATTTCATCAGCCTGTGGTATAACTCCCTGACTATCCATTAATCTGTAGCCATCAACGATCTCGATATACTCAATATGTTTAAACGCTCCCAGCGCGACTTTACGCTGATAGTGGATATTCAAGTATGCAATGGATTCCAACGTCTTATGCAGCGCCGTTTTGGTACTATTATTGAGGGCGAAGTACCAACGATAGGCGTGATCTGTGATACGTATCCTGCACTCAAGTTCCACACCTTCTGGTTTATCTATCTTCTTGATCAATTGATTGATGAACTTCTCAACATAAGAGTTCATATCATTCAACCATCTTGGCTTTAGCTTTCAATTCAGCAGCGCGTTCAGCCACAAGCTCTGGATGGTAAACTGGATTACGTTGGTCTATAAGCTCCTGCCCTGCCTCGAAAATCTGCGTGTGGTCAATCACCACATCTCTGTCCTCACGGCAAATGGTATAAATTTGCTCCATCTCTTTACCAATTTTCAGGGTCACTTCTGGCGGGGCAGCAATCAGTAATTGCAACCCGATTTCTTTAAGAAAGGCCACTGCTGCGCTCGCATTGCCACCATCCATGTTATTGAACGCTTCATCAAGGAGTACCAAAGACGCCCCTCGATCTGAATGACCACTAATCTTGTAAACGTTCATAAAACTCGCAGCCAGCGCAATATACGCTGGTGTTTGTTGCTCTCCGCCTGAACCTGTGCTTTGCATATCTGCCACGCTGCGCTCAGTCCCGGTGTCAGGGTTACGCATCTTCATGTCATAGGTGAAGAAACTGCGATAATCACTGATCTCATTAATTAGATCGTCACCACTGAGCAATGCCTCTTTCAACAGGTCTATAGCAGGATGTTCTGATGCTGTTTCGAACATTGTCCCAACTAACTCGGTCTCTTCTCTATCTGCAGTCGTAATGTACTCGTAGACGGTGCGCAAGCTCTCTATCTCGCGAACCTTGAAGTGGAAGCTGTAGATGTGGTCGTGAAACGGGACTTTCTTGAGCAAGTTATTGAGTTGATTGAAGGTATATCTCATCTGCTCAAAGCGGCTTTGAAGCTCCCCTACTATGATGCCTCGAAAGTTTTTTTCCATCTGTTCAGCAGCTTCCCGGGCCGCCTGACGATGCACTAAAAGCTGTGCTGCCAGGATACGCTCAACCCATTCCGTACAATCTGCCTCAATAAAGTGGTACGCCTCTGTATTCACGTTATCAGTTTTTGCGGCTTCAAGAAGCGCCTGACGATTCGCTATATCCTCTGCAAAGTCTGTCGTGAATCTAACGACCTTGTAATACAGATCTCCACGTGTATTGAGCGCCTTCTCCCGTTCAACCTGAGCCTCATTCAGGGCTTTGTTTCGAATCAGGGAATAGCATCCTTCTTCGCCCCCAAACTTCTGCTCATAAGTTTGCCAGCGTTCATCTGCTTTGGCGGTATTGTGTATAGGAGATTTTTCTGTTTCACTGCGGATTCGTTCTGCCTCGTCCCTATTTTTTGAGAGGCTTTCAATCTCGGTGTTCAAGCTATTTAACGTTGCAATAGCGTTCTTTTGTTCGGCCGTGGCATTGATGATCGCCGTATTACATGCTTCATAATTGTCGTCAGCCTGCGCCTTTGCGGCTTTGAGCTGTTCATCTTTCGATGTCAGCGGTTTCAACTGTTCCTGAGCGGCAGACAATGCTTTTTTATCTTGCATCAGGCGGATACTATTTTCCCGTACGGACGATGAGCCCTCCACAATAGATGTAGATAGCCCAGCCCAGTTGCGGTTAAGCCTGCTCAGCGTTTGTGCTGATCTCTCAACGCCAGAGAGCCGTTGTGCGAGCACATCCCGTTCATGCTCCAGGAGCTTAAGCTGCTCAGCTTTAGCCTGTTTCCCCATCAATAACCCGCGAATATGAGCGGTACCGCCCACCGTTCCACTACCGGTCGCAAGGCCTGATGCCATTAGCGCTTTGCGCTCTCTTCGTAGTTCATCGCGCGTTGCCGCCATCTTAGTTCTATCCAGAATGATGTTCATAAAACCACGAGCGATCGGATCGCTGGTTTCGATCAGCTTTGAAACCATTCTTTCAGTGGGCGCTTTGTTGGCGGCTAAAGCATGATCAGGGTTAATCATGCGTACTCGTTTGAGTTGCGGCTCTCGCTTCTGTGCAACTTCGTACACTTCCAATGCATGGTCAAAATCACGTACACTCACCACCAGTGCTTCGCGATTCGGACCCAAGTACGACTCCACTGCTTCTTGCCAGTCTCTATCAGCGATCTCACAGAGGTCACAGACGGGCATGGATTCTATTCTCTCTTGTTTGAGTAATTCGATGACCTTAGCCGTCGCCGGATTGATGTCCGAAAGTCCCTTTCTCAGCCGTTCAATACGCACCTGCAAGGCCTTACATTCATGCATGGTTTGTGTTAAGTCGTGGCTCACATTTTTATCAGCCACTTCTATACGTTCAGCTATCTCGTCCAGTAATTTTTTTGCGCTTTTAAGTTTATCGGTTACCTTAAGCGTATTCTCATGTTCCGATGCTGAGAGGCTCTCAATGCCTGCCCGATTGAGAATGTCCACGGATGTCGCCCAGTGCCGGGCTAATAGCTCGACACTCTGGATACCCAGCGTGTCAGGAAATCGTTGACGGATAACTTCACGCACAGCATTTTGCAGTGAAAATATTCGGTTGGTAAGACTGTTTGTGGATTTAGAAACGGCGCTTTTTGCAGCATCAACGGCTCTACTCAGACTTGCAGCATCAGAATTTTGCCAAGCGATCAGGGCATCATCACGACATTGTTTCAGCTCCGGCAGTCGTGGCTCTTCTCTGTCAATGGTGCGTTTAGCTGCTGTCTGGCGCTCTTGCGCAGCTATTTGAGCATCTTCTGTGCGGCCAAGTTCTTCATTGAGCCGAACAGTATCGGCCTCTTGCGAAACCCAAAGAGCATGGTGGGCATTGGCGTAATGCCGGGTAAGCTTCTTCGCTTCGGCAATCAGTAACTCGCGCGCATTTTTGTGGCTCTCGGCACGTGCGATTTCCGCCTCAATACGCTGGTGCTCAAGAAGATCTTCGCGCAATTGATAGGTTTCAATGAGGTCGGGAGGAAGAATGAAGTCCCTGATAAATGGATCAATCGGGCTGTCCATTTTCAGTTGTAACGCATTTGATAATGTCTTAACCAATAAATCAGGTTCAATTTTGGCGCTGCGCGTCTGATTAACCGACATCGCCTCAGCCATTTTTTCACGTATCGTCCGCGCACTGTCAAGCAACTCATAGCTCATCGCACCATGACGCTCTTTGGCATCCTGTTTCATGCGGTCAACAAAGTCACGCCATGGTAGAAAGGCGTCATCCCCGGACAGTAAATCACCTTCAGTAATGTGGCGGCCTTTAATGATATGCCCGCGGGTCTCAATGTTTGGTGACTGACTGTTGGCATAAACAGACAGTCCAAAAGCGTAAGGACATTGATGATTATCGTACCAGTTTAAGAAAATGTAAGTATTGGCATTCTCACGTTGGCAACTCTTTGCATCGTTTTCTTTGAACTCGCCCAGCGCATAACTACGCGCAGAACGCCCAGAGGTTTTGGTTTCAGAGGCAGAGTTGTAGCGGGTTTTACGTTGATCTCCCCCCATCAGAACAAACTGGATCGCATCAAAAATCGTTGTTTTTCCCGCTCCGTTTTCGCCTGATACTAGCGTGGCTGGAGCATTGAGATGGATCGTCTCCAGTTCAAACAGATACCACTGCGCCAACACCACATTATGAAGAATATGTGCTTGTATGGGGTTATTCTGCACTGTCATCGTAGACCTCCAGTGTCTCAAGATCATCAGTTCCTTCGAAAACCGCTTCGCCAGACGCAGATTCAGGTGTGTAACTATCCATAAAGCGGTTAAGCATGCCCACATAGGTTTGATCGACCACACGGGTAATATTAGGGAGAACGGTCAACTCGTGGAGTTTGGTATCGGGGTCTTTAATTCCGAGTTCAATAATTCCCTTCTTCCTTAGGTTCTCCAGGGCATTATTGGTTTCTGTTATAGGGGGCATCTCCCCCCTGACATGTTCGTACTGATTAAGAAGCTCGACCGTTGGCGGTGTTACACACCCAAGCTCCGTACGTCCCATCGACGCTTCAGCGTCATACATTTTCCGTAGAATGAGCAGGAACAGCGTAGAGGTGATATCCAGTTGCTTACCAGAACCACGCGGTAAAATCCCCGCATAACCGAAGTTACGATCGTAGTACCACCCCATATCCAACCCATCAAAAAGCTTGTTAAAATAAGCCAGATTATCCTCACACAACTTGAAGTGCTCTTTTTGGCCGCGTTTTCCCTTCCATACCCATTGCTTCTGCAGTAGGTATGCTGCCGTGTTACGTAAGCTATCGGCATAGTCAGCAGATGTCTTGGCCTCGATATCTTTCAACTCTCTGAGCACAATTTCACTGGTCATGTGTGCGTTTCTCCATAGTGACGATCCGACGAATTATGATGCGACGACCGGCCATCTGTTTAAGGTCCGTCCACTCCCCTTCATCGAACTCAACGCAGTACATGGACTGCAGAGAAAAAAGTGGATGAGTTTTCGATATGCCTTGTGCCAAAAGGCGCAAATGAAGCGCTGCCATCATGTCATCAGCGGTATCGATCCTAAGATCATCCGTGGTCATCTGTACTCGCTCTCCAAGATTCGATTCAATGAAGTTGGCAACACGTGTAGGGTCGCATTTCTGGAAACTGATATGTTCTTGCTTGAGCTGGTTGTATGCCCGTTTTTCCCACAACGGTTTTGGCTGTCTGCGCACCGTCGGAACAGGCAGTATTGACTTTGCCTTGGGTGTGGCCAACCGGCAATCAGCAAGGAGCTCTTCACCTATCAACGGGCTAGGTAATGAGCCTAACAAGGCTTCACTCCCGATGCGCTCAAGCAGCGCCTGAATCTGTTGCCCCATATTACTTGGGGTATGCACGGTATACTTGATCTTCTCATACATCTGCCGGGTTATACGACGAGCATAGTCCTGCGTTTTCTTGAACAGTGGAGCAATTCCGTCAAACGCTTTGCTCAATCGATCTAGATCTGCTTCCACAAGCTGAACCGAAGGATTAGAAATATCATCACGCTTATAGGCTCTAGCGCATGCTTCCAGGCGCTCTGAGCTGAAACGGATATCGCTAACTAGCTTACGAATTTTACTGGCATGAAGGTTGGGGTTTCCTTTCAGGGAGAGTTTCTCAATATTGGGTAGAAAGAGTTCGGCCAAGTATTCTTCAAAGTAAAAAGTGAAATGGCCACTACCTTGGACGGAACCACCGCTAATTGCATGGTGGATTTCGCGGATATTGCCCACGAGAGCTCTGAGTCGATTTAAGAAATCCTCCATGTCATCAGCCGCTTTGCGCACTAACGATCCGTTGGTTGGGTCTTTAACCACTTCAGAAAGGTTCGAGCGTACCGCCAGACACACCACACCTAACGAGGGATGCTCAGCACTCATATTGCCAAGGAAGTTCAACAGCCTACGAGCATCTTGCGCCATCCAGACGACGTATCGATACCCGCTCTCCTGCTCTTCTCGAATCCACCCCGTATCTCGCAACCGGTTATAGACATAATGTTCCAGAGCGGGATTTCCTATCGTTGACTCAACCGACGCTATCTCAAGGCTCAAATTCTTATTGGCGATATAGTCTCGTAGAAAGACCCGTACCTGTTGCGGCGTAGGTTCATCTACCAGTTGTGTCGGATCCAAGAAAGTATCGAGATCGACTAATAACGCAAGCATCGATCGTCCATTCTCGCCCGAGATCGGTTTAAACAGATTGGTATTGAGTGTGTTAAAGCTCACGGAATCGTCCTACGCTCTTTCGTTACTTTTTGAGTTCACCTGAAAGTACAACATAGCTATATGTATATTTTATACACCCCATTATTAAGTAATGGTAGTAGATATTTATACAGTGCCAACTTATACTTTCGGATGTCTGCACATTTAAGATATTAGAAGGGCCACTATATGCAGTACTCACAGTACATGAAACCCGCGATCGCATCAGACACGCAAACAGTCTCCGTAACGGATTTAGCCAGTAAGCGGCTAGAGACTGGGGCATACTCGCACCCTCAGTGGCTGCGTTTGTGTTACATTGAGCGTCAGTTGCTCTGGGAGCGTCGGCTAACAACGACCATGCTGATGGAAACCTTTGGTATCTCACGCCCTCAGGCTCAGAAAGATATAAAGCTTTACCAGCAACTCTCGCCTAAGGCGCTAAAGCCATATCAGTTGGGTATTCCGTACTATCAACCTACTGACGGGTTTGAGCCGGTGTTATTATCCAAGGCAGATTTGCAGTGGCAGGCCATTGAAGAGTTCGCGCCGCCCATAGCTGCACACACCACTGAAATGCCCATGCTGTTACGCCATCATAATTTGCGTGTTCTGGCCCGATTACTCTCGGCCATTGAGCACCAGCAGTCTATTGAAGCTGTAGTAGCAACAATGAATTCACCTAAAGGACGTAGCCGACGGCTAACACCCACGGCTATCGCGTTCGTTAATAACCGTTACCACGTACGCGCTTTTTGTTGGGATAATATGGCGTATCGCGATTTTCTCATTGGTCGTTTCAAAAACACCCCAAAAGTAGTTAAACCCTCGAAAAACACGCAGAACTGGGGCGATAATGCACCTGCCTTTGAACGTTGTAGAGGTGTCCCACCTAATCCTGATACTGAGTGGGAGCAGATGATCGAACTTGAGCTGAGGCCTAATCCACACCTCAGCCAAGATCAGCAGGCATTAATCGTGATCGATTATGAGTTGGATCAGGATGGAATCACCAAACGGTTCGCGCTTCGCAAACCGCTAATCGGTTATTTTCTGATCGACAATCGCATTCCTGCAAGTGAAGCTGAATACAATCTTGCTGTTAATGAAAATCCTAAGGCTTGGCCAGTATTTGCCTTCATAACTGACTCAAATAAACTTGCCCACGAACTCGGATTTGACCCAAGTTGATTTCTAGTAAGAAAAAGTTCTGTAGAATATTCGAAGTATCTCAGAGCTAAGTTGGCCGATCCGGGCCAAATGTCGGCTTTGGGTTATCAGGTTCAATCCACATTAATTTAACACCGTGACGAGGAAATAGACTCATCCTTTGTTTAACCACTCTCCTGGTGTTTTCCACTTCAACAACCGCTCAATTGCCGTATCGTCAGACAGGAACTGACGGGCAAGTTGCAGGCGTTCCATGACCTGTATCTTCTGCTGGTTATCAAGCATTGCTGCATCCATCTCTGCTTCGTAAAAAAACTGCTCCAGCCGTTTGTCTTCTGCCCACTGGGCAATAATGGATTTCAGCTCAGTACGACTGGCATTACGCGCTTCCTCCGCCTGCTCTATCCGCTTCTTTTCCAAGTATATGGCTTGTTCCCGCTCACGCTGAATGCGCCACTCCTCAGCTTCAATTCTGGCCTGTTCTAGTTGCTTTGAAATTAACGGAACAGCCTGTTGCATTGCCGAAATCATCTTAGGGATCTGACTAATTAATCCACATTGTTTTGTCTGCCGGAACTGAAGTAACCATTTTGCGGAAGTATAAGGTGAGTAAAGCTGCAACAGAAATCGCCCAGTAGGCAAGGTATGTTTCGATACGTGAAGAAAAGGTTCACTATTTCTTCCCCGTATCCATCTCCCCATCTGTTCGTCACGTACATAGCGATTCTTGACTTTTTTCGCTGGAACATACTCCGTCATTTCAGCAAGACTAAACGCAAAGTACATATCCTCAATACAAATAATACTTGGCGTATAAGGCCGCCATAGATTGCCCCTGCGATACCCACCCTCTTTCGAATCTTACTTAATATCAATATCCGCACGATGTAGCCTTTCTCCCAGTGCATCCAACGTAACCCGGTATCCCTTATTTCCCAGGGCATCAAAGAATCTACTCAGGAACTCTATCGCACTATCAAATCCCGTATCAGAAACGTTGAGATCCAATAATTTCTTTTTCGTAGGCTTGTAATAGCCATCTTCTGTAACCGAGGAGGCCGGCAGATACGTTTTAAGATCATTTATTAACCCATAGCCATTCCCTGTAACAGGAGCTTGCTTTCGGGTTACGGAAAGTACTGGTTTTGGTAACGCAGTGGTGGAAGGTTGCACTGGTGGGTTGCTATTCTCAAGCGCCTTCACCACCTTATCCTTTTTCAGAGCTGGTAGCTCGGGGATTGCAGGTGCAACCCCTTTCGCCAGTGCTTTCCAGTAACCCGCAAGCGGCCTGGGTATACGCATTTCACTGCATTGTTTCGCCAGTAAATCCGTACTAATGCCATACAGGGCAGCTATACGCTCCGCAGGCTCACGCCAGACCCAGTCATACAGCGCTTCCCGATCTTGGGGGAAAATATGTGCAGCATCCTGTGGATTAATATCTGACATCACATTACCCTTCTTTGGCTAAAATTATCAGAAATCTTTGCCTGCTGGTCATTGAAAGGACTCTGGCCGGGCTCTCCATCGATTGACGTATCAATCGCGTTCGAAATGCCCGTTACCAGCAAAAATCTCTCTGTCAAATAAGATATATTCCTGTGAAAGTGCTTACAACTACACTTCCACTTATTGAATACTCGACAATCCCATCAAAACAATTCATTGATAAAGAAAAGTCGTACCACACAATCCGGGTGAACAAGAATTGGCTGTAGCTGTTATAACTGGCCTCAGCTGGTAGCATCAGCCAAAGTGAGTACGAATATGAGTACAATATTAGTTAATAAGAACAAAAACGTTAAATATCAATAATATAACAATAAAATTACGGTTCAACGTCTAATAAGATTTGTTGCCTTATGGGGTTTCGCTAAATCTCATACGCATCGCAAAAACGATAAAATCCACGCATCTGCGTGGATTTTTGTTTTAATCGGTATGCTCCCTATCAGAAAGGACATCCCCCGACATCGTCGTAGCCGTATTACCAGCTGCTGCCGTCAGCAAAATATTTAAGGGTCTGGTTTACTCTTGATTTTTACCAGAATACAGCCCGAAGTATCAATGTGGGACATGGTATTATCCCTGGATATTGCTTATAATAAATAATGACATCTACAATCTATAATTGAAAAACCATGAATAAAATAACCACCTCTTTAACTCCAACAAATGAAATTAGAGCATATTATACGGATGAATTTATTCGAGTTTATCAGGCGTTTTCCGATGAAATAGCAGAAAGCGCTCTTGAGAAAAAAACCTTCGTATCTCCACCGTTCAGTATGAGCAGAATGACATGGATTAAGCCTTCTTTTTTATGGATGATGTACCGTTCAGGATGGGCAAAAAAAGACTCAAGACAAAAAAGAATTCTGGCAATAGATATAAGCCACACAGGATTCCGTGAAATACTAAAAAGCGGAGTACTTAGCAGTCATGGCGAGTCTATTCATAATAGCTTAGACAGCTGGCGCACCGGTATAAAAAAATCAGATGTAATAATACAATGGGATCCAGAAAGGGACTTATATCTAAATAAACTAAACTATCGCACCATACAAATAGGATTACGTAATCAAGCCGTTGAAGATTATTGCAAAAAATGGATCACCAACATTTCAGATGTAACCAGCCTTGTCGAGAACATAAAAGGGTGTATAGATGCTGGGGACATACACTTAGCAATTTCGCTTCTCCCTCAAGAACGGCCTTATAAAATTCAAGCCGAAAACTGGCTTAAATAAAAATTTATTTTTTAATCTAAAACACCGTAAGATTTTCCAACCTGCACTGCTTTGTTCTTTATTTTAGGGATGGAATTTCTTGACAATGCTTTTAATTTCTCAGCAGCGTATTTTGAACCTATTTTCGCTAAAGCGTATATACAGTTTAATGCCAACATGTAATTATCATCCTCTCTGTCATCAGCCAAGTAATCATATTCAGACAAAGCACAGTTATACAGGGCATTTACTGCATCATCGCTTTTAGCCTTTATTTTAACTAAAGCCCGCACAACATCATCATGTTTACAATGAAAATCATCACCCAAAAGATGTATCAAGATATCTTTATGCTTGCTTGTAAATCCAAAATGAAAGCCAATATATAAAGCGTATTCAACTTCTTTCAGGTCTTTAGAAGAATGCGCATTTTTTAAAATGTCATCTATAAAACCCTCAACATTTCCCTGAGTACATGGAAAAAGCTTTAGAAATTCTTCATCTGTTATTTTTCCAGCTCTAAGTGGCTTATTATTAACCACGGAAAGCACTAAGTTCTTTTGCTCTGAATTCATTATTTCCTCAACATATTAAAAGAATCGATACCATCGTTAAAGATTTTTAAAGCAGCGCCCCCTTCCCTTCCAGGACCAATATTTATCTGGTCATCATCGCCTTTAAATCGAGCATTTTCAATCCCCAACCTTTTGATTTTGCTGGGCTTGGTATATCAGGATGGGTTACAGCAGCCAGATCAGACTTATCTCTAATGCCAATACCTTCTAACTGTGCTCGCGTACCTGGTTTTAGATTGAATTGTACCAATATCCCGTCATAATCTTCTGAAAACTCACGGGTGGGAGATATTGTTGTTTCGGTTGTACCTGGCATCCGTCCTGTTTTTTGTAAAACAGCAAAATCTTCTTTTGACATGGTCCTGTAAAAAACATTCTCATGCGGTGGCTTATAACATGCAACCAACCCCAACGGATCCACCCACACCAGCGGATCACCCACATAGCTGTAGGTATTAATCCCGCCCGCTAACCCAATCGGGTCCATCTGGGTGTAACGCCCGGCGACCGGGTCGTAGCGGTATTCCACCTTTCTGAATTCGGCATGACCGGTGAAGGTGATTTCCTTCATCTGCTGCTCATCGTCATACGCAAAATGCTGCACCACGCTATTTTATCCTGACGGCGCGTGAGCCGCCCGAACCCGTCGTAATCGAGCTTCAGCCCGCCCAGGCGCAGCAGCAGGTTGTGCCACACCGGGTTACGGTGTTCTTCGGTGCGGTTGCCTGCCGGGTCCCAGAAGAAGCGCTCTTTTTTCTGCGGTTCGACAGCCTTTGTCACCTGCCACGCCGCGTCGTAGACCATACGTACTGGCTGTACTTCTCGCCCGGCATGGCGGGCGTCGCGTCGGTGTGTATCTGCTGGACTCTCTGATCGGTGCGGTCCCAGCGGTAGCGGCGCTCGAAAACCAGTTCGCGGCGCATTCCGCCAGTAGGGCTAGTAAATTATTAGCTCGCCCTGGGGCCACAGACCGGCCCAGCCACAGGGCATATGACCTTGCTCATAAATAGAAATAAGATTCATAAAAAAAAGTGACTTATTTAAAAAGGGACTATAAGCATCCTCTAATAGATAATTTAATAAATCCCACTTTATATTACTGAGCAAAGCCTTTTGATTCCCTCCTATAGGAGGGATTTGTGGAACAATTTTACTTTCAATGATAATAGCAGCAGCATCTGCGAGCTTGTTCCACTCAAGAAAAGCATTCACATGTTTTTTCGCCAACCAACCTGTGATATTATTTCGGGCTTCTAAAGTAACATTTTCCCACTCTTCACTTTCCAGATTAATTTGAAAAGCATTTATATTTTTAACGCGTATAGTGTCAGGAATAGAGCTATCTTTTCCTGCGTTTGAAAGCCAATTGATTCTTAATAACTTTTCGATCGATGCTTGGTTTATATTCATAAGTTCATCTAATTTATTATACCTGGAATTCCTGGGACACTCATGCCACCGAGAGCGTCATACTGAATCCTGCTCTGGATACTATACCTTGAAGCCTGGTTAACACGGCGCGCATGTAAGCTCTTCAAAGATATTATAAATCTTCCAAAGATTTTTTAGTTTCACAAACCAAAAAATCTGCAAAAGTCTTTGCCACGATTTTTTTACTGCCATCTCTCTTGAATGATAAGTCTGTTTCCACTACTGCTGCCTCGCCACCAATTTGAACAGATACGTCAATAGAAAATAGCGGGCCATAACCAGAGGATTTTATGAAAATCATATTGTTATCAATATCGCCAAGTTCCCTGACCTTAAGGGTTGTATACCTGACATCAGGTGCAGATTGTGCGGCCAAGCCTAACTTTGAGATGCCATAAAATGACTCTCCATTAAATGAAAGCGTTCCATATTTCTCTAAAAAAAGCTTATATGTGGGAGGGAATTTAACCTTAAGCTCTTTCTCATAAAGCTCAATTACATCCTCAGTGGCGGGACCACTTCCTTGCGCTCCCTCACCACTTGCACTAATTAAATCATCAAGTTCTTTATAAATATCAATCATTTAGCCTCCTAAAAGCCCAGTACTCAGCTTTCCAATACTTTTTCTTCCAGCGATTAAATGGCCGTCTATTCATAGAAGGCGGTGCACTACTATAGGTTTCTCTTTGCCGCAAAGTCAAAAGCCAGGAATTATTAACGCTTGAGAAATTATCTCAGGACAAAAGGGGAAATTTAAAAAGGTGATAACGCTTGACGATTATATTGTCTTATGAGGTTTTGCTGAATCTCACACGCATCACAAAAACGATAAAATCCACGCAACTGCGTGGATTTTTGTTTTCATACCCTATCTTCAATCTCACTACAGCGCCGCTAAAAATGAGTTCGCGTATGCATCGATTTAATCATCCATCCGTCAGGCGGTGGTGGTGAAATCCCTTATTGCACCAGGTTATGCCGCAGGGAATATTTGACGATATGGGCGTTATTGGTGAATTTCATTCGCTTCATCATGCGTGATTTATAGGTGCTGACGGTTTTATTACTGATCGAAAGCGCATCGGCTATCGCATTAATCGACTCGCCGTGAGCCAGCATGATCATTATTTGCCGTTCGCGCATCGTCAGGCTCTCATGCGGCGCACGATTATTGTTCTGGTAGTCGGAAAAGATAATTTCCTGCGCCAGATCGTGATCGATATAGCGTGATCCCTGCGCCACGGTGCGGATCGCTTTGAGTAAAATCTCTGGCGACTTATCTTTAGTGATATAGCCCAGCGCGCCATTATTTAACACCCGCCGGGCAATTTGCGGTTCGTTAAACATACTCAATACCAGAATACGCAACTGGGGATAGAGCGGTATCAGGCGGGTGATCAGATCTTCCCCGCTCATGCCCGGCATCGAAATATCCAGCAGCAGCAGATCGACGTCGTGCTGGCGCAAACGCTCCAGCACCTGGCCGCTATCCGGCGCTTCACACACCACCTCGATAGTGTCATCGAGTGCAAAAATTTGCTTCAGGCCCTCACGCATGATGGCATGATCGTCGGCAATCATCAGACGTATGCATTCACTCATCGATCGATCCTCCTGGTTTTCGAACAGGATGGTGCTGATTTAACACCTACAGAGAGGGGGAACTTCAGTTTAACCCGTGTTCCTTTACCGGGTGTGCTATTGATGGTCGCCTCGCCATTTAGCATGCGGCCACGCTCCTCGATCCCGTGCAGCCCACAGGTTCCTCTCTTCACACGATGCAGATGAAAGCCCCTGCCGTTATCGACAACTTCGATAAGCAGCGCATCCGGCGTGAGTTTGACGAAGATATAGACATTGCTGGCTCTGGCATGGCGGGCGACATTGGTGAGGGACTCCTGTACCACGCGAAATGCCGCCGTCAGCGTTGCATCATCCAGCACCACGGTATGCTCGTCGGGTGCCAGCAAAATGCAGCGAATACCGTTGTTTTTTATAAACTGATCCCGCAGCCACTCCAGCGCCGGAATCAACCCGAGATTGAGCACATTGGGCCGCAGCCGGGTTGAGACATCCCGCACCACCTGAATGGTGCTGTCCAGACGCCCCATCAGTTGCTGAATTTCCGCCTGCTGCGCATCGGCAGACTGATCTTTACGCATCGCCAGCAGCGACAACCCCGTACGCAAGGCGGTTAAATGCTGGCCCAGCTCGTCATGAATATCACGCGCCAGCTGTTTTTTTTCCGCTTCCCGCGCCCGCTCCAGATTATGCGTCAGTTGCCGCAACTCCTCTTCAGTCTTGCGGATAGCGGTAATATCGCGCCCCACCGCCAGCACGCTCATTATCTCGCCGCGCAGATCATATTCCGGGACGCAGCGCACATGCAGGATGCGTTTCTCCCCGTTACGCTTTACCACAAGCTCATCTTCGGCAATGTTTTCATCCACCATGGTGCGCGAAACCAGCTTAAACAGGCTCAGGCCGACGCCTCCGCGCGGCACGCTTTCGGTCAGCGGCACGCGGCTGATATCGTTTTCGCTCAGATTAAACCAGTTGCGGACGGCCAGGTTGGCGTAGAGGCAGCGGGTCTGCAAATCAAAACGTAAAATGAGATCGGGAGAATTTTCCACCACCCGGTGCATCTGTTTTTCCCGCAGTAGCTGCTGCTCTTTTTGCCGGCGAATTTCATGCATATCGCGAACAATACATAATATATGCAGCTCACCATCATGGTTATATCCGCTACAGCTCGCCTCGACGGGAAAATCGTTATGGCGTCCGGTATGTTGCGAAGTAAATGTTATCCCTTCAGGACGTGTACTGAGTTTCCACCACAGGGCAAAAACATCATTGTCGCGCAGTTCTTTATCAATAATATCAAAGCTGAGTTGTGAAAATGCCTCGCGGGAATATCCCGTCAACTGGCAGGCTTTTTCGTTGACATATTTGATATGCAGCTGGCTGTCTATCAAATAAATCGCATCATGGATTTTGTCTAAGGCAATGTTTGATAAGCCGCTGATATTAACCTCATGATTATCAGCCTGGCCTGATACACCCTGTAAAAGCATCATTCCCTCCACGGATATATCATGCCGCAGGGAATAGCATTCCGACGGCATGATAGTCATAACCCGCTAAATATTAATGAGCTAATAATCTTAGCAGTTAATTTGTCCTTTTCAGCAAACCCGGATTCAGGCGTAAATTCTCCCTTTTAGCGTCTCCCGCGCCCGTGAAAGGCGCGAGCGCACGGTGCCGACCGGGATAGCTAACTGCTGCGCAATATCCTGATAACTGCCCTCCTCCTCCACAAGGATAGAGAGCATCAACTTGACGTCTTTCGATAAAATTTCAATGGATGCCAGCGTATGGCTAAGGAGCTGCCTGTTTTCCGTCAAATCGCTGGGATCATCATCCAGCAGCAGATCGGCGGTAATCTCATCATCCAGCCTGTCGAACAGATAGTGGCTCTGTTTCGATTTGTAGTAGTTGCGGATCAAGTTAACGGCAATGCCAAACACCCAGGTTTCCGGGCGGGACGCACCGCGAAACTTATGCCGGTTACACAACACTTCCAGACAGGTCATTTGCAAGATGTCATCAGCATCCTCCTGGCTGGCGATACGTTTACGAATGAAGTTTAAGAGCTTCTTATTATGCGTAACGAAGATCTCATCCCAGTTAACGTTCATCGCAACCGGTGACTCTACGACAGTGGACACGAGCGTTGAATTAATCATTTTCTTGTCTCTCTGTTAGGTAGCAAATGAGTGCGCTGCTACTTAGCAAGAGATATGCCAGCGGCCTGTTTCTGAATAACCAACTGTTTATAAAAGCAATTAATTCTGGATGCAGACTTTTCCGAGCCAGTTTTTACCTCGCGTGGCCGCTGCGTTATGCAAAAAATTGCATTGGTTACTTAATGAAATTATTCACATTTTTTTTTGCTGCTTTTTACGGAACCGGGAAGCGTGCTTTGACACAGAAAGAGGGTAATGACCACTGAGGATGGCTGGCGATGTTCAAGATACAACATGCGATTCCGGCGCTAGCGCACTCGCTAAAAGCCCTGCATAGAAACACGCCACAAGCGGCAGGCAAAACCAACGTGCCGGATAATGTCCGCGTGCGGGCAGAGTCATTAAATGACGCGATGGAAGAGATTGGCGCCGCGTTCAGTGAAAAGATGGAGCGTAAGCAAAAGGCGCAAGAGCGCCGTAATGGGTTGCGTAACCAGCTGCGTGGCAAGCATGCGCTCAGCAAAATTGGCGAGCTGAATGAGCTCTTTTCCCTGCTCGATGGCGGCGATGAACAACAAGCCCTTGAGCAGATGGAGTGGCTGCGTAACGCCCTGCGCCAGAACCCGCCGCCGGAGAGCGACACGCTGCTGGAAAAGACCGGCGGCGATCCGGCGCGCACCGCCCTGCTGCTGCGGATGCTCGGCAAACAGGCACACGATGAAGGCGACGGGGAACTGGCCACGCTCGCCGGGGCGCAACTGGATAAGCTAGAGCAGACCCACGGCCAGAGCATCCGCGCAGGCAACAACACGGCCCCCGCCATCGCCGGGTATACCAGCGACCCGCAGCGTAAACAGTCGCTGCGCAACCTCTATTACGACGGCATCGTCCACCAGCAATCCGCCATCATGATGCTGGATATGCTGCTGGAGGCGATCGGCTCACGCAATCTGATACCGACGCTGCGTACCCTGCAGCGCGCGCTGGCGGATGATATGGCCGCGCTTGCCCCCTCGATTAGCGTCCTTACCCTCGGGCGTATTCACCACGGGCTGCGCGATGCCGCCGGGATAAGCCAGACGCTGAGCGACAGCACTGCCTTTTTGCAGCGTATGCGCAGCAAACTGTCCAATGTTGATATGAACAGCCTGACGCTGGCGCGCCGGATGTTACAGATCAGCCACAACGGCGCTTACCAGAGTGATTTCACCGGCCTTGCGCAGGAGATCATCGGCCAGAGCAAACACCATCAGCCGCTCTTTTACAGCTCGCTTTTTCCGCTGCTGCGCGGCGTGCCTCGCTCGCTGTGGCCGGACCTGGAAAAACGTGGTAACGCGTTGAAATTACTGCGCGGCATCATTACGGACGTCACCAAAGCGGAGCAGCAACAGCAGCGCCGCAACCGGAACGCCGCGTCGTGAGGCAATCAAGATGAATACCCTGTTTCAGATATTAAATCGAATCGCCATCAGCGCCATGCAACGCTCCGAAGTGGTCGGTGCCGCTTTTGCCATGGCGCTGGTGTTTATGCTGATCATTCCGTTACCGCTGCCATTAATTGATGCGCTGATTGCGGTGAATATCTGCCTCTCCTCCCTGCTGGTGGTGCTGGCGATGTATCTGCCCAAGCCGCTGGCGTTCTCCACCTTTCCTGCCGTGCTGCTGCTGACCACTATGTTTCGCCTGGCGCTCTCCATCTCCACCACCCGGCAGATCCTAATTCAGCAGGACGCGGGCCATGTGGTGGCGGCCTTCGGTAACTTCGTGGTGGGCGGCAACCTTGCGGTCGGGATGGTGATGTTCCTGATCCTCACCGTGGTGAACTTCCTGGTGATTACCAAGGGTTCCGAAAGGGTGGCCGAAGTGGCGGCGCGTTTTACCCTTGATGCGATGCCCGGTAAGCAGATGTCCATCGACAGCGATCTGCGCGCCGGATTGATTGATGTGGTGCAGGCCAAAAACCGCCGTAATGAGCTGGCAAAAGAGAGCCAGCTATTCGGGGCGATGGATGGCGCAATGAAATTTGTGAAGGGCGACGCCATCGCCGGGCTGGTGATTGTGGTGATCAACCTGATTGGCGGCATCAGTATTGGCGTGCTGCAACTGGGCATGCCTGCCGGTGAAGCGATGCATATCTACTCCATTTTGACCATCGGTGACGGGCTGATTGCACAGATCCCGGCGCTGCTGATCTCGCTTACCGCCGGGATGCTGATTACCCGCGTCTCGTCCGACAATGAACAGACGGCGGATAATAATATCGGCCGCGAGATTGCCGAGCAGTTAACCAGCCAGCCGAAAGCCTGGTTGCTCTCCTCAATGGGGATGGTGGGCTTTGCCCTGCTGCCCGGTATGCCAACGGCGATTTTTCTGCTGCTGGCAGCATTAACGATGATTAGCGGCGGTTTTCAGATCTGGCGCATCAGAAAGACCCTGAGCCTGGCGCAGCCACAAATGGAGAATGAGGTCATTCCGCCTGAGCTAAACGGTAAAGAAGATTTGCGTCAGTTCAACCCAACGCGCCCTTATCTGATCAACTTCCCCTCCTCATGGCGCGGCCATCCGGAGATGCTGGAGCTGGTGCAGGATATTCGCCGCCTGCGTAACCGTATCGTTTACCACTTCGGCTTTACCCTGCCCGCTTTCGATATCGAGTTTCTCGACCAGCAAACGGAAGATGAGTTTCGCTTCTCGGTGTATGAGATCCCGAAAGTGATCGGCACATTTACTGTGACGCACCGGGCGGTAAAACGCCGCTGGCTGGACGAGATCGCGCCAGCCGACCGGGAGAGCGTGGTCGAGGGCGATGAGCGGCGTCAGGAGGGCGATCTTATCTGGCTGGCGGCGGATCATCCGCTGCTGCAAAACGAAGAGGTCGAGCGCTGGACGGCGCGCGAAATGCTGGTCAAGCGCATGGAGAATGCCATTCACGCCAGCAGCCCGCACTTTATCGGCCTTCAGGAGACCCGCGCGCTGGTGAGCTGGCTGGAAGCAGAGCAGCCAGAACTGTCGCAGGAGTTACAGCGCGTGATGCCGATCTCTCGTTTCTCCAGCGTGCTGCAAAAACTGGTTTCCGAACGTATTCCGCTGCGATCGGTTCGCGCCATTGCCGAAGCGCTGATCGAGCATGGGCAGCATGAGCGCGACGTCTGGCTGCTGACCGACCAGGTGCGCATCTCGCTAAAAAATCACCTCTGTTACCAGTATGCCCGTCCGGATGGCCTGCATGTCTGGCTGCTGACACCGGAGCTGGAAGAGCAACTGCGCGACTCGCTGCGTCAGACGCAAAACGACCTTTTCTTTGCGCTCACCCATGAGCAGATCACCGCCATTCTCTCGGTCATCGCTAACGCCTTCCCGGCCGACACCCCGGAAAGCGCCGTACTGCTGGTCGCCCAGGATCTGCGCAGCCCGATGCGCGGGCTTATCCAGGAAGAGTTTCACTATGTGCCGGTGCTCTCGTTTGCAGAGCTACAACCTAATCTCGCAGTAAATGTGCTGGGGCGTATAGAGCTGGATCCGGCCGCTTACTCGCTTACCACGTGGGAGAGTTGATCATGTTCGAACTGCGCGTGCTGTCTGGCCTGCATTTGGGCGCCGCGTTACCCCTCTTCGGCGATCAATGGCTGATTGGCCAGGCCGATGAGGCCGATCTGATGCTTAGCGATGCGCGCGTTACTGCCCGGGCGTGCGAACTACGCCGGGAAGAGACGCAGTGGCTGGCACAGCCGGAGGGTGCGGAGGCTTTTACTGTCAATATTGAATCGCCTTTCCAGGTCGCCGACGTCTGGCTGTGCGTGGCGCGGATCGACACGCCGTGGGCCGCCTGCCTGCCGCCTGCCACACCGTCTGCGCCAGAGGGTTCGGCTGAAGCAGAGCCACAGGCCGCTCCCCCCGTCGCCGCCAGTAAAGGGTTCTTCACCCGCAGCATCCGCACGCTTTCATGGAGCCTGATGTTGCTGCTCACCCTGACGGTAACCAGCTGGGTTTTGCAGCCCACCGTTGCCCAGACCCAGGTTGCCTCCTCGACACCACAGAGCACGCCCGCAGAGTTGCAGGCACCGTTACAGAAAATGTTGCGCGAGCGCGATCTGGCAAAGGTGGTGAAGCTGGATATGCATAACCAGCGGCTGCGCCTGACGGGCCGTCTCAGTAAATCGCAGATGCAGGTCTTTAACCGAATGCTGGAGCGCTTTAACGCCACCTACACCAGCGCTACCCCGCTGGATAACCAGGTCAAGCTGCTGAAGGTCAGCCTGCCCTTCCGGATTGTGCAAATCACCACCGGTAGCCGCGCCAATATCGTCACCGACGACGGGCAACGCCTGTTTGTCGGCGATGAAGTGGACAACCTGCGGCTGGTATCGATCACCAGCGATCAGATTGAGTTCAACGGTCGCGAGAACATTAAGGTGAGCTGGTAATGACGGTGGCGCTTGAGGAGTGGTATCAACAGCAGCAGCGGCGGCTGGCAAGCTTTTCGCCAGTCGAAAGCTTTGGCCGCATCACCGGGATTAACGGCATATTGCTTGAAAGCAGCCTGCCTCAGGCACGGATTGGCGATCTCTGCCAGATCGCCCGGGATGACGGGCAGAGCGTGCTGGCGGAAGTTGTTGGCTTCAATCCGCAGCACACGCTGCTCTCCGCCCTCGGCCAGCTCGACGGCATCGCCCGGGGCGCGCGCGTGGTTCCGCTGCGCCTGCCGCACTCGATTGTGGTGTCTGACGCCCTGCTCGGCAGCGTGCTGGACGGCTTTGGCCGCCCGCTCGATGCTGACCAGCCTGGCGCGTTCGCCCTGCCCGGTACGGTGGAGAATGCGGTCGGCGTGCTGGGCGATGCCCCGGCCCCCACCGATCGTCCGCGCATCGATACGCCGCTGCCGACCGGTATTCGCGCGATCGACGGCCCGCTGACCCTCGGCGTCGGCCAGCGGGTCGGGATCTTTGCCGGTGCGGGCTGCGGGAAAACCACCCTGCTGGCGGAGATCGCCCGTAACACCCCCTGCGATGTCATCGTCTTTGGTTTGATTGGCGAGCGCGGGCGCGAATTGCGGGAGTTTCTCGACCACGAGCTGGACGAGGCGCTGCGCAGCCGTACGGTGCTTATCTGCGCCACCTCCGATCGCAGCAGCATGGAGCGCGCCAGAGCCGCGTTTACCGCCACCGCCATTGCCGAAGCCTGGCGCGATAAAGGTAAAAGCGTGCTGTTGATCCTCGACTCCCTGACGCGCTTTGCCCGCGCCCAGCGTGAAATCGGCCTTGCCCTTGGCGAGCCGCCGGGGCGCGGCGGGCTACCGCCCTCGGTTTATACCCTGTTACCGACCCTGCTGGAGCGCGCCGGGCAGACCTCCCGCGGCGCTATTACCGCCCTCTACTCGGTGCTGATTGAAGCCGACTCCATGAACGATCCGGTCGCCGATGAAGTGCGCTCCCTGATTGATGGCCACATTGTGCTGACCCGCCGCCTGGCGGAGCGCGGGCATTACCCGGCTATCGATGTGCTGGCAAGCCTGAGCCGAACCATGAGCAACGTCGCCACGCGCGAGCATATCCGCGACGCCACGCAGCTGCGGCGCATGATGTCCGCCTGGCAGCAGGTTGAGATGTTAATTCGCCTTGGGGAGTACCAGCCGGGCCACGATGCGATGACCGATGCGGCGGTAGCGGCTCAGGAGGCGATTAATGGCTATCTGCAACAGGCAATGCACGCCCCCACAGAGTATGACGACACCCTGCACCACTTATCGGAGGTAAGCCAGCATGCGCCGTCATCCGCTGCCTGATAACGACATCATTACTGACGATGGCAGCGCTGAATTGCAGCAGGCCTTCTCTCTGCTGCTGCCGATTCGCCGCCAGCGCTTACGCCGCTGCGAACGCCTGCAACGGCAAGCGGAGCAGGCTTTGCGCGAAACGCAGCGTCAGTCAGCCGAAGCAGAACAACAGCTCGCAGCCGCACAACAGCACTATCAACAGCTGCGCGAGAGCTTTGCCGAACACCACCAGTCGGGGCTGCAAAAACAGGAGCGTCTGGTCGAAGGATTGACGGAGGAGCGCCAGGCCAGCGACGCGGTGAGCGGGCAGCGTCATCAGCTGCAACAGTGCCGCACACAGCAGGTCACGCAGCAGCAGCAGGTGCAGCACGCGCAGCAGCAAACCCAGGCGCGTCTGCGTGATGTGGAAAAACTGGAATACCTGATGGAGCATAGCGAGGCATTACGATGACAGCTTTACCCCACACCCAGCAAAATAACCCCGCGCCGCCTGCCCGCCCGGAGGTGCAGCGCCGTTCGCCGCAAACCGCATCGTCAGACGCCGCTAACCCCGAGCGTAAATCCCGCGCCGAGCCGTTTCGCGAAGAGAGCTCGCTGTTTGACGCGCTGTTGCTCCCCACCAGCGACGTGCCGCAACCGCTTATCACACCGTGGGAAGGCAGCGCCTCTTTTGGGCCACAGTTAGGCCATGAGCATGAGCCTCCTGCTTCACCGGCCAGGGCCTGGCAACAGCTGGAGCCCCCGCTGTGCGCCATGGTGGAGAAGCAGCCTGCCGACCCGGTCTCCATGACGCTGCTGCTGCCCCTGTTAGGCGAAGTGGATGCCCGCGTGAGCCCTTTTGCTGCGGGCTGGGATATCAGCCTGCGTTTTGCACCAGCGGCGATGAATATGATGGCTGCCCATCAGGAGCGTTGCCGGGAGTCGCTGCGCCGCCGGATGGCCTGCGCCGTGCGCCTGCGCTTTGAGCAGCGCGGAGGCCGGGAATGAAATCCTTGACCCTGCGCACTCTGCCGCGCGAGGAAGCCAGCCTGCGCCGCCGTATCGGCCACGGTGTTGGCTATCCCTTCACCCTTGAGGAGGAAGCGGGTGAGCTTCAGCTCCGGCTTACCGAACCCGGCGAGCGGCCACCAACGCAGGGCTTCTCCTGCCAGGCGGGGCTGTTATCTCTGGCGGGCAGTGAAGCGCTGCTGAGCCTCTTTTCCGCCTGCCCGCTGCTGCCAGAGCCTGGCGCGTGCGCGGAGTGGTACTGGCCGCTCTTTAACCAGCATCTCAGCCCGGCGCTGCGCGCGCTGTTTGGCGACCTGACGCCGCAGGAGGCCACCTGCGCGCCGGTTGACGGTATCTGGCTTGCGATGAGCGTCACGCTCGGCGAGTCGCAGGCGCAGAGTCAGCTATACCTTGCGCCCGCTACGCTTGCGGCGTTGTTAAACCAGCCTGGCTGGGTTTCGCTGCCTGCGCCGCTTTGCAGCGACCTGCCGTTATCGCTGCCGATAGATCTGGGCGTGGTGTCGTTTGCCCCCGCGCAGTTACGCACACTTCGCCCCGATGATGTGGTTTTCCCTGCTACCTCGTATTTTTCCCCGACCGGTCGCGGCGAGCTTCGCCTTGCGCAATTACACCTTGAGGGCGAATTGCTGTTCGAGGAGGGGCATCCTGCCCGTTTTCTTATTACCCGTCTGGAGAATACTTACGTGAATGTGACCCCCGAAGATAATCTGCCTGCCGACACCCCACACCCGGATGAAAACCTGACTGAAACCACGACGCCTGCGGCCTCGCCTTTTGATGCGCTGCCGCTGGCGTTAACCGTGCGCTGCGGCCATCTCAGACTGACGCTGGGTGAGTTAAACCGCCTGGATGTCGGCTCGACGGTGACGGTCGATAACGTGGTGCCCGGTGAAGCGCTGCTGTGTCACGGCGAGTTTCCGCTGGCGAAAGGCGAACTGGTCGATGTCGAAGGGCGTCTGGGACTGCAAATTACTCATATGCTGCCGGGCGTGGCGAGCGTCGTGGATGTGAACAGGTGATTCCGATGGAGATGGGGCCGCTAAACCCAATTATGCTGGCGCTGTTTCTCGGCGCGCTGGCGCTGCTGCCGATGATGCTCATTATCTGTACCAGCTTTTTGAAGATCACCATGGTGCTGCAATTGACGCGCAACGCGATGGGCGTGCAGCAGGTACCGCCAACCATGGCGCTCAACGGCATCGCGCTGGCGGCAACGCTCTTTATTATGGCGCCGGTGTTTAGCGATATGACCGACCGGCTGAAAGCGGTCCCGGTCGATTTCAGCAGTATGGAGCGGCTCGAATATACCGCCGCTAACGGGATCGAACCGCTGAAAACGTTTATGCGCAAAAACACCGACCCGGACATCGTTATCCATTTGCAGGAAAATGCCCAGCGTATGTGGCCAAAGCGCATGGCTGATTCGGTCACCCCGGAGAATATGCTGCTTATTATCCCGGCATTCGTGCTGTCGGAGCTGCAAAACGGTTTCAAAATCGGCTTTCTGATCTTCATTCCTTTTATTGTCGTGGACCTGATCGTCTCCAATATCCTGCTGGCGCTCGGGATGCAGATGGTCTCGCCGATGACCGTGTCGCTGCCGCTGAAAATCCTGCTGTTTGTGCTCATCAGCGGCTGGACGCGGCTGCTCGACGGTCTGTTCTACAGCTATTTATGAGGCCCGCATGGATATTCTGACGCTGTTTCGCCAGGGGTTACTGCTGGTGGTTATTCTCTCCGCGCCGCCGCTGCTGGTGGCAGTGATCTCCGGGGTGATCATTTCGCTGGTGCAGGCCGCGATGCAGTTGCAGGATCAGACCCTGCCGTTTTGCATCAAGCTGATGGCGGTCGGCCTGACGCTGGCGCTCACCGGGCGCTGGGTCGGTGTTGAGCTGATGGAGCTGGCGCAGGCGGCATTTGCCATGATGTCAACGGTCGGCTCCTGATGCTGATAGGTTACCCGCTTACCGACACCTTCAATGGGATCCTCGCGCTATCCCTTGGTATGGCGCGCATCTTTCCCTGCCTGCTACTGACGCCAATCTTCTCCTTTAGCATCATCAAAGGGATACTGCGCACCGCGATTGCCGTAGCGCTGGCGCTGTTTATCGCGCCGGGTATTAAAGAGCAGATTGATCTGCTTGAGCCGACGATGATGACGCTCACAGGTCTGGTGCTGAAAGAGTTGTTGATAGGCACCATGCTCGGGTTGCTGCTGGCGCTGCCTTTCTGGCTCTATGAGTCTGTCGGTGCATTATTCGATAACCAGCGCGGCGCGTTGATGGGTGGGCAGATCAACCCCCAACTGGGGCCGGATGTGACGCCGCTCGGCAAGTTAATGCAGCAGGTGCTGATATTACTGCTGGTGACCGGGCTGGGATTATCAACCATCACCCAGGTGATCTGGGATAGCTACCATCTGTGGTCCGCTACCCAGTGGATGCCGTTTCCCAAAGAGGCAGGTTTTCACGTCTGGCTGACGCTGGTGGGGAAAGTCTTCAGCGATATGGTGCTCTACGCCGGGCCGCCGGTGGCGCTGATGCTGCTGCTCGATTTTGCCATCGGGATTATGAGCCTCTATAGCCCGCAACTCCAGGCAACGGCGCTGACGATTCCGCTGAAATGCCTGCTCGGCATGCTCTTTTTTATCCTCTATCTGCCGCTGCTGGACCATCTGGGAAATGCGCGGCTGTATGAGCTGCGCGATCTTATCCATATCCTGCCGCAGATCTTCACCCCTTCCGCCGGGAGCGCGCCATGAGCGAAAAAACCGAAGACGCCACACCGCAAAAACTGAAAGAGTCGCGCAAAAAAGGCCAGGTCAGCCAGAGCCAGGATATCCCTAAGCTGCTTATCTCTATCGGCATCCTTGAGACCATTTTTGCCATGGTCGACTCGAGTATGCAGCGGTTGCAGGCGATGATGCTGCTGCCGTTATCCCGCCTGCGCGACCCATTTGATCATGCGCTGGAAGAGGTAATAAGTGACAGCGTCACCGTTATGCTGGTGCTGGTCGGTCTCGCCTGCGCCATTGCTATGCTGCTGCGCGTGGTGGGCGGCTGGGTGCAGTTCGGCCCGCTCTTCTCCAGCGAAGCGCTGGCACCGAAACTGGATGCGCTTAACCCGGTTAATCACCTGAAGAATATGTTTTCCGCCCGTCAGTTTACCCAGCTTCTGACCAGCATCGTTAAAGCGGTGGTGATAGGCCTGGTGGTATGGCAAGCGATCCTGCCGGATCTCGGCGGCCTTGCCCAACTGGCGCTTGGCGATCTCAATGGTTTCTGGCAAGGGGTAATGGCGCTGTTTATGAAGGTGTCGCGCCGGGTGCTGATGGTCATGCTGGTGATAAGCCTCTTCGATTTTGGTATTCAGCGCTACTTCTTCCTGAAACAGCAGCGTATGAGCCATGAAGATCTGAAAAACGAGTTCAAGCAGAGCGAAGGCGATCCGCATATGAAAGGCCACCGCCGCCAGGTGGCGCAGGAGATCCTGAATGAAGAGCCGGTTCCCGCGCGCGAGATCAACGTCGAAGAAGCGGATGTGCTGCTGGTTAACCCGACCCATTTCGCCGTCGGCCTCTACTACCGCCCGGATGAAACGCCGCTGCCGCGTCTGCTGTTTAAGGCGTGTGATGAAGAGGCGCGGGCATTGATTGAAGAGGCGCAGCGTAAAAAGAGACCGGTGATCCGCTTTATCTGGCTGACCCGCACGCTGTGGCGCACCACCCGCGAAGGTGCCTATATCCCGCGCGAAACGTTAAATGCCGTGGCCCACGTCTATCGCCTGTTACGGGAGCTGGAAGATCACTACCTGGATGAGGTCATTGAGATCCGCGAAGAGTAGTGCGCGGATCTGCGCTTATCAGGCAGCCACAATCTCCGGCAGTAACGCCCGCGCTTCCCGGGCTTGTTGCATAAAGGCGAGCATTAACGCGCTAAAGGTAGCCGGGGTTAAAGCGGCCAGCGGTTGTTGGTAGCAGAGCCGCACCTGCTCCTCTTCATCCAGCGCCAGCCAGCAGCCGCGCATCGCATGCATCTCGAAGTTGAGCTTCATTAACAGCCGCCAGGTGGTGAGTTGCTCTGCAAGCTGGGTGGCGGCAAAGAGCTGGCAATGGAGCAGTAGCGTATCGCTTCCCGGCGGCAGCTCCAGCACTACCGCCTCCTGGCCCTGCTCATCCTGCAATGCGCAAACGCCATTGACCAGCGTCAGAGAGATGCCCTGGCGGCGGCCAAAATCATCCAGCAGCCCTTGTAGCTGTCGTTGCTGCGTCATCATAACCTCCTGTAAAAGTAAGATTTAACGCGGGTTACAGCCGCCCGCGCTTCTCCTGAATTTCGGCATTCGTCAGCGCATCCACCAGCGCCTGGCTGGCGTGGGCGATTTCGCCCTCAAGGGTAAAGGCGAGAGGTGACAGTTGGTTTGCACCATAGTTAAAGTTAATTTTTCCGAGGTTACGAGTGACGCTGACGCTGGCGGCGCTACTGCTTCCGGCGACAAACAGCGGGATGGAGATGCCCTCTTGTTTGCTGTCGGTTTCGCTAAAAGCAATCGATTTGACCCGCAGGCAGTGCCGATCGCGCAGCAGCGCTGCGATCTCCTCCGGCTGGGTTTCATGACGCAGCCACATTTGCTGAAGCGCATAGCGCCGCTCATCGTGTAGCTCAAGGGTCACTACCGCCTGGGTGTTGCGGTTTTTTTGCAGCTCGCGGATCGCCTCTTTAAGCAGCGGTTTCTCCTCCATAAAACGGCTAATCGCCTCGGCGGCGCTCTCCGGCAGTTCGCTGGCAAACAGGCTATGCACCACATGCATCAGGTTATTGCTGTCGACTTTGCGCAGATTGTTATAAGTGCTCTGATACTCGGCACTGTTGAGCTGATGGCAGTGCAGCCCATGCGCCTGGCGTTGTAGATCCAGCGCCCGGGCGCTGTTAATCACGCCGTACTGCCCATTGTTGGCAGGCGTTAGCGCCAGCAGATGGGTCAGCAGTTTATCGAGCTTATTGGCCGTTGCCTGCGGTTCATCCTGCAAAAAGGTGCTGAACGTGTCGCGCTTCTCTTTTGTCTTTGCCGTACCGTCCTCTTTGTTCAACGTCTCAAGCGTGTTGCGTTCGGTTTTAGAAAGTGGACGTAAGGTGCCAGGGTGCGCCTTGCGCGCGCTCAGGCTCGCTTTTTGCAGCGCGTTTAGCCCGGCCGAAAGCTCGCTTTTCGCTTTCTCCGGCGGTTTGTCGGCATCCTTTATCTCCTGCAACAGCTTATTGGTTTGCGGATCGTCAAAGTTGCTGCCTGCCTGCTCTATCAGCTTCTCCAGCTGGCGCGGGTGAACCGGCTCAGCCCGGGCAATATCGATGCTCATGCTGTGTTTGGTGCGGTTATCAATGCTGGCCTGAATGGTGGTGCTGTTGACGCCAAATAGCGGGATGCGCAGGTTCGACGCAGGCCTGGCGGTGATGCCCACGCCGCCGTTAAGGCCGATCCCGGCGCTGGCAGTGTTAAACATCCGCAGGCGGTTATCGCTGCGGCCGAGCGTGCTGCCCGTCGCGCTGTGAGTGGTGGAGCGCTCACGTTGCGCATTGAGGATATTCGCCCCGATCTGCGCCATGCCGCCTGCGCGCACCGTGGCGCTGTTTTTCTTGCCATCACCGCCACCGGCGGGAAAACGCAGAGCGCCGCCAGCCATCGCCATTGCCGTGGCATCAACATTAAAATTAAGCGTGGTGCCCTGCTTCACTTTATGGCTGACGCCCTTCTCCAGCAGCTCGCCGGGGTTGAGTTCCCCACCGGTAAGCTGCGCGATAAAGGGTTGAAGCTCCGCTTCGCTCAGCGTAAAGCTGACGCTGTTTTGCAACTGGCGCTGCATGGCGATGGCCACCAGACCACCGAGCCGCACAGAGGGGGCGATGCTGCGGTTGCCGCCAGGCTCCTTTTTGCTGCTGTCGGCAAGCTGACTCAACGGGTTCCAGCCTACGGCACCAAACACCGTACCGGTGCCGCCGCCGTTACGGCTAAAGGTGACATTAATCCCCCCATCGCCGCGGGAGAAGCTGGCGCTGTAAGCGCGATCGAGGTTGCCGCGCACGCCCGGAATGCCGATAACCTCACCGCCGGGGATCACCGACAGGGTCACCATGCCGCCATAGTTACGGCCAAAGGCGAAGTTTTCCCCCGGCTCCAGCGCTTTGAGCGTTTTAAGGAGTTGCGCCGCCATCTGCTGCTGGTCGGGGGTTTTCAGCACCGTGCGGGTGGTCATATTCAGGCCGTGGTGCGGCTTACTCAGCGCATTAATAAAGGATTTGATGGCGTCATAGCAGGCCTCCAGCTGGCTGTTATTTAAAAAACCCTGACTGGTGGCTTTTTGCACCAGGTTTTCGCCATACTCCTCGTCACGCAAAAAACGCACCCGTTCTTTAATCGCCGCGATCTGCGCCGGGCTGGCCTGCGGGTTAGCATGACAGGCAGCCATCTGGTCCACCACCTCGTGCAGGGCAGACATCATTAATCCATCAAGGATCAGGCGGGATTTCACCAGCCCCATCTCATCATGGGGATCGCGCCTGCGCGCCAGCGGCGGCTGCGCTTTCTGGTGCCGGGCCACCACGCCGTGCGCCTGCAAGTCGCTTACCGGTGTGCTGCTGCCCTCGCGCAGCGGATAGCGCCGGTAAACCTCATCCAGCCGTTTCAGCAGGTTCTCATCATCACTGTAGGGGTTGAGCGCCTGCGTAGCCGCCTTGATCCGCGAAGGGCTAAAGTCCTCTTTTTCACGCCCGTCCCCGCGCAGCGCGCCCATATGCTGTCCGAGCAGCATGCCGTGGTGCTGCGCGCTGTCGGCAACCGTGTCGATAAGGTTTTGCAGATGGGCGATAAACTGCCGGTCAAAGTGGCGGGTATCGAGCGCGGCGAGCCGAGCCGCTAAACTCTCCTGCGGTGTCGCGCCAGGCGCTGCCTGTAAGGTTTTAAGCCGCTGATAGAGCTGCGCCTGCTGCGCATAGAGCGGACGCAGCCCGTCACGCCCCTGCCAGTTATGGCGCGTGGCGTACCAGGCGGTTTTCAGGGGTCTTGGCGTGGTTAGCCGGGTATTAATTAAGTGCGCGCCAAGCCGGTCGCGCAGGCGGCTGTTGACATGGTTACCGTCTCGCCCGGTCATTCCGGCGATACTGGTCTCATACTTCAGTGTCATGCCGCGAAGGTTGACACTTTTCGAGGCTTCATCCAGCCGCTCCATCGCTTTTAGCGGCTCAGGGCGAGGGGTGCTGACGGGCAGCGCTGTCGGGTCAAACTCCCCCGCTATCAGCCAGCTCGCCTCCAGAGCGATTGGCGGCGGGCTTACGCCCTCTTGCTGCGCGTCCGCCCCCTCCAGCGGTAAACCAGCCAGTTGCAAAATCGCGTTACGGCCGCCTTTATCCGCCACCATCAGCGCGCCGCTGGAACTGTTATGCAATCGCTCTACTGGCCCGAGATCGGGGGGCAGCGTCACCGCTTGCCAGCGAGCATCCGGGCGGCTGCCGGGGGATGCGCGCCACTCCGCTTCCGGCATCGTCCATAGCCTGCCCTGTGAGTCGAGAACATAGAGGTTACGCTTCTGATCGGTGGTGATATCGGTAAGGGTGTTGCCCTCGCCGTTCGCAGGCAGCGTGGCGCGGGTGTGCGGCAGCCAGTTGGCGATCCCCGCTTTCGTCAGGGTTTGCATCATCTTATGCGCCTGACGGGTTCCGGCCTGGGTGCGGTGATATTGCAGGGTGTTGGTTTCGCTGATAACCGCACAGTGCTCGCCATCCAGCGGCGCAATGGCGCGCGCTTTATTACTCTCATCAAACCCCGGCAGTGGCAGCTCGACGCTCAGGCTGGCTTTTAACTGCCGCAGGGCGAAACGGTGGTGCGCACCGTCAATTTTGTCGCTCTTCTGGCTTATCTTAACGCGCGCAGGCAGCCCGTCACGGATCACCCAGCCGCTGCCATCCTGCGCCCGCTTGATGCTATCCGCCTTCTCCTGGCTCGCCTCCCAGCGCCCGGCGTTTTTATCCCAGGCATAGAGTTTGCCTTCATGCACCAGCAGTTGCCCGGCGCGGCCAAGATCGACACGCTCATGGGCTAAGGGGCGCGGCTGAAACAGACCTTCGTGATGATCCAGCACCAGGCTCTCGCTAAGATTCCAGCGCGCCGCAAATTGCCCTTGCGCATTGAGCGTACAGAGGTGTTTCTGGTCAGCACCGCTTTTTACCACCGCCATCAGGTGTCCATCCTGATGGGAGACCAGGCTGCTTAGCATCACCCCTGCGCCCAGTTGCTCCGGCAGCGCCGCCTGCTTCATATCAGGCTGCATAACAATCTCGCTGTGCTCCTGCCCTTGCGGTAATGCCGCGCGCCAGAGCACCCCTTCGCTGTCCAGCGCATAGAGACGCTGGTTATGCAGCGCGACGCCGGTGGCGTGAAAAGCCTGCTTGTCGCCTTCCGCGCTCCCGGTTTGAAGGGTGATTTTCTGCTGCTGCTCCTTTTTAGCAGTGAGGGTGTTGAGCAACATTACCGACTGTTCAGCGGTTTTCTCATCGCTAAGCAGCAGCAGTGCAGAACCCTGCGCGCTGACACAATAGGCGGTGATTTTGCCAGTTTTTGCCGACTTCTCGCCGCTGGAGAGGTTATGCAGGGTCTTCTTATCGTAAATGGCATACAGCATGCCGTCGGGCTGCTTGCTTAACTTGCTATAGCTTTTCTCTTCATCTTTATCGACCTGCTCCCAGCGCATGGCGGCTTCGTTAAGCCGGTAAAGCCGCCCGTTATGCTCGCGCAACTGCTCCGAAACAGGCTCCCCAGCCGGGCTGCCTGCTTCATCACCGCTGCTGAGTTTGCGCTGGTGGCGAAAGATGCCGGTCATCAGCGCCTGGGTCGCCTCATCCGGTAATGCTGCAAGCCGCTGCTGTGGGGTTTGATGCTGCCAGCCGGGCAGCGGACGGCTGCTGGTCAGGCCGACAAACGCCAGCGGCGATCCTTGCAGCGTAAAGAGCCTGCCGCCGGGATCCAGCAGGAGATGCTGGCAATTATCATCGCTGGCCTGGTGCGCCAGCCAGCGATGCTGTGGTCGGGCGAGGGTTTCGTTGAGCAGCGCGGTAAGAGGCTCCGATGCGCTGTCGAGGACGCTTAAGCTGCCGTTATCCGTAAGCGCAAGCCGGGCAAACTGCGGTTGCAGTCCACCTCGCCGTGTGGCTGCACTCTCTTCTCCCGCGCGGTATGCCCGCTGTTGCTGAGTATTGCGCTGGCTCTCTTGCAGCGCGGCGTAGCGCTCCTCTTCAATGGGGGAAAGCAGATGGCGGCGGCGCGATGGCCGCGGTTCCGGCTCGCGCATCGGGCGCAACGGCGGTTCGTCGGCAGCGGCTTCACTGTGGCGCCTGCTCGCCGCCTGCGGAGCGCTATTGATCTCATCCGACGGGCGGGGGCAGCTCGATGCAGCGGGTGTGGATTGAGGGTGGCGCCTTTCCCGCAGGCGGCTGAGGCTCTGGCGCAGGTTTCCCATACGCTGGCGGGCTTCGGCTGCCTGCTGGCGCAGGGTCGGCGCGGCCTGGCTGGCCACCTCCTGGTGCAGCGAGCCGCCTGCGGTCTGCTGCGGGCGGCGGGAAAACTGACGTAACGGAATCGCGTTACCAGTGCTGGCGTGCGACACAGATTGCGCCGCACGCAGGCTTCCCAGAAAAGGGAGGTGAATAGCCATGATGATCCTCGCTCAAATACGGCCCCGGCGATCGCCCGGGGTCTGAGACTGCCGAAACGCGGTTAGTTATCGACCGCTATCTGCGTGTAGTCGTTCGGGCCATTACGCAGTTGCGGTTGCCACCAGATGGTCAGCTTATGCAGATCGGACGACGGGCGGCAGCTTACGTCATTACACCCGGCCTGCGGCCGCGCGCAGGCGCTCAGCATTAGCGCGGCGGCGGCAAGCAACATCATTCGCAGTAACATGCTTTTTCCTTATCAGCTCAGTTGAAGTTTTGTGCCGGTGCGCCGCCTGATGCCGAGAGCAGCGAAGCGCGCGACGGACGTGCCGGGGCATTGCTGTCGAAGGCGACAAACACCTCCGCCGATCCTCCCGGCGGCAGTTCAGCGCGCGGCCAGACTGCCACCGCCAGCGTGCGATCGCTGCGACAGACGCTCTCATCAAACCGCTGCGTCTGACGGGTGTTATTGGTGATCACCCCAACGGTTATCTGTACGCTGCTGTTGCCGTACCACTGATGGCGGCGGAAATCGCTCTGGAACGCGCCCGGAATACGGCATAACGCGGAGAGAGTCTGGCCGGTGCCGCCGCTGGTCATCCCCGTCGGCACCCGGTTCAGGGCCAGGTCGCGCATCGCGCCCTCCACCATTCCGCGAATGTCGGTGTATTTATGCCGGTTGCTCACTTCATCCATCGCGTTATTAAGCTGCTCGCGCGACTCGGCAGCGATATAGCGCGAGGGATCGACCTGGTCGCCAATCAAATGCGGCGTAATAATAAACAGCCGCTCACGCTGGGAGGTTTCGTAGCGCGTGGAGGTAAAGAGCTTGCCAATCAGCGGAATGCTGCCGAGGATCGGGATGCGTCGCTCGCGATCGCCCGTCTCTTTGGAGTGGAATCCGCCCAATACTAATGAGCGGCGCGCTTCCACCAGCGCCTGGGTGCTGACCGCGGCGTTATGAGTGCCTTGCGCATCGCCCTCGTCATCTTTATTGAGCTTGCCATCTTCCACATCAACAATGAGCTGGATAGCCGATTTTTGTGAGGTGCTGATGGCGCGTGGCGTCACCCGCAGGCTGGTCCCGGCGGTGACAGACTGAATATCCGCCACCCGCTCGCCAATGGCGCGAATAAAGGCGGTATCGCTGAAATCAATCACCGCAGGCTGATTCTCCAGCGTCAGGATGGTCGGGTTGGCGATAATGGTTGCCGTCCCTTCCCCCTCCATCGCTTCGATACTGGCAAAGAAGCGCTGGAAATCAGTGACAAACAGCGTGCTGGCACCGGAGAGCATATTAGCGCCGCTGGCGACACTGCCGAACTGACCGCCCAGGCTGCTGGAGAAGCGCTTCAGCGCGCTGCGGTCGATATCGACAATCACCGCATCGATCTCAATCAGCTTTTGCGGAACATCAATGGAGTTGATTAACGCCTGATAAGAGCCGCGGGTTTTCGGATCGTCCCGCACCAGCAGCAGGTTGTTACGCACATCCGCCGACACTTTCCCCGCCAGCTTGCTGACCGGCGTTTTTTTACGCCCGGAGACCGGCATGTTGCGATTAATCAGCTCATTCAAAATCGTTTGCGACTGTTCACGTGATACCTGCTCATCATCCCCCTGACCTGATGAGCTGCCACCGGCAGAGGCGTTACTGGCCTGGCCCAGCAGTTCATTGAGAATGGTGGCTACCCCCGGCACCAGCAGCTCCTGATCGCGATAGCGAATGGTGCGATCCGCCACTGCCGCATAGCGCAGCGGGAATGCCATCATATCTTTACTCTCCTCGGCTTCCGGTTTGCTCTCCGATTTCCGGGCAAATTCAGTTATCTGGCGCACATACTCCGGCGGGCCGGTCACCAGCACCACGCCCTCATCCGGCAGTTCGCCCCAGCCGAAGCGTGGCTCCAGCAGGCCGACACCGCGCAGCGCCTCTTTCAGATCCGGCGCGGCTTCCGGCGAAATCTCAATACGCTGAGAAGTTTGCGCGGCCTGCGGGCTGACGTAGAGCGTGTCGTTGTAGACAAACCACTGAAAGCGATACTCAAGCGCCAGGCGATTAAGAAACGCTTCCGGGCTGTCTGCGCGCAGTTTACCAGTGACATTGCTGTCGCCCAGCGTGCCAAGATTGATCTCGACACCAAAGCTGGTGGCAAAATCTTCAAGAATAATGCTAAGCGGGGTGTTATCTGCCGAATAGGCATACGCACCGTTTTTCCACTCATCCGGCATACGGGCGTTAGTCATGCCCATACTCAGCATCAGCAGGGTAATGGCCGCCAGCAGGCGGCCCGGAAAAGAAAACGTAAACACGCCTGACTCCTTGCTGACAGGGGCTTAGTTAATAGCGTCGATAATCGCTTTACGGATACCAAACTTAAACTGGGTATATTGCGAGCTAGCCCAACTGGCGTTGGACATATCCTGCAGCCGGTTCTGGAAGGCATACATATCCGCAAGGCTGAAGGATTCGCCCGAGATATCGCGGGCAAACTGATAGGCTTCATGATGTTTGCGGGTGGAGTTGGAAGATAACTGACGCTGAAACAGATCGTTTGAACTCATGATGTTCACTCCTCTTGTTAGGCACCACTCTTAAGTGGTGCGGCAAGCGAAGCAGTTCCACACAGTTTGCTTTTTTTTATGCCCCCTCTTCTGCAAGCGAGGGCGCGAGCTGCTGGCGCAGCGTTTGCCAGTCAACCATCAGTTCGCCCGCATCAGTGATGAGCCGCAAATGGTCTGACTCAAGCGCCGGGTCGGCGCACAGCGTCCAGCTAAGCTGCGGCTGTGCGGCCAGCCAGCCGTTAATCTCCTGCTCCTGTTGGCTTGCGCAATAGAGCGTCGCCTGCTGCTGGCGCGGATAGTGACGCAATAGCTGTTTGAGCAACGCGTGAAAACGGCGCTCATCGTCCACCTCATCAAGCAGGTGTTGCAGCGCCTCGTTGACAATCTTCCCGGCAAGCACCACCAGCTGCGCCTCTTCGGCGGTGCGCTGCTGCTGCCAGCCAGCAAGCAGCGCCTGCGCCTGCTGCCAGAACGCGGCTTCCCATTCACGCTGGCAGGCCTCCCTTTCAGCTTGCGCCTCAGCGCGTGCCTGCTCGCGGATCGTCTGCGCCTCTTTGTGGGCCAACTCGATAATTGAGGCGGCTTCAAGCCCGAGCGCAATCTCCTCGCGGCGTAACAAATTACCACCTGGCGCGCTACCTTCCGCCAGGTGCAGGCGTTTAAGTTTCCACATCGCGCGTCTCTTCCGAATGTTGTTGCACCTGCCAGAGCGCCACTTCCCATAAAGGACGCAGACGATGGACAGGCAGTGAGAGCGCCGGGCTTACCGGCGCGTCGCTGGCAGGAAAGAGCAGCCGCAGGCGTGGCCAGATGGCCGGGAATAACGCTTGCAACAGGCAGAGGCTGTCGGCGCTGCCGCCTGCGGTGAAGAGCCCGGCGGGCAGCCAGCACTCCGTGCGCATCCCTTTCGCCACACGCCGCAGCCAGATCTTTAACTCAGCGGGTAGCGGCATGGCTCCGGCGCAAATTTCCGCCACCAGAACCAACAGTTGCGCGCGCTGTTCAAAGCTTAAGTCGCTGATTGCCAGCACCATCGGCTCCGGCGCTACCAGCTCGCCCGTTACCCCCAGCGTGCGGTGCCAGCATGCGGCATGCTGGCGTAGATAGTGCTTTTGCAAAGGGGCTGATAAGCGGGCCAGCGGCTGGGTGCGCCAGCTTTCATCGGCCTGTAACCAAAAGTCAGCGTGCCACCAGCGTAGCCAGCGCAGGGCGAGTTCCTCGTCGGGCGCAGCGCTCAGCATATCCGTCACTTCGCCTGTGCAGCCAGGCGCTTGCGATTGAGTGCCTGTCGAATAAATGCGTTTGCCACCAGTAACAGCAGCAGCACCCCTAAGCAGGTTGTCACTATTTTGACCATGCCGTAACGCTCCGGAGTCAGCTGAAACGGCCCCAGTTGCACCATTTCAACTTTATCTTGCCAGGCTTTCGCCGGGACAAAGACGATCGCCAGGTCGCGGTCATCGCGTCCGCCCAGCCCCGGAATACTGGTGGCCACCAGCCGGCGAATGCGTGGTTCGATACTGTCCGGATCGAGGTTTTCGTGATACTTGATAAATACCGAGGCGGAAGCGGGCTGTACCGGCTCGCCGGGAGCGATACGCTCCGGCAGTACCACATGCACGCGCGCCACCACGACGCCATCAATTTGTGACAGTGTCGCTTCTACCTCCTGCGACAGGGCATAGATATAGCGGGCGCGCTCCTCCAGCGGGCTGGAGATAACGCCGCTTTTCTGAAAAACCGCACCGAGGTTGGTCCGCGCCTGATGCGGCAGCCCGGCGGCATTGAGGATATTCACCGCCCGCTCGATATCACCGCGCGCAACGCTGACGCTCACGCCCTCTTTGGAGACCTGTTTTTCCGCCTCGATTTTAAAGCGGCTCAGTTCTGCCACCACATCGTTGGCATCGTTTTCCGAAAGCCCACTGTGCAACTGAGTCTGGTCACCGCAGCCGGTAAGCAGCAGCGCCAGCCACAGGGCGCAGAGGCATTTAATGACAGAGCCATTCATAGGATTCACTGCAGGTTGCTGAGTTTGTCGACTGACTGAACGGTTTTGGCGATCACTTTGGCGTTCATCAGACTCTCAATGTAGTAATTGGACAGCTGCGCATTGGCGCGGGAGAAATCCTCCGCACTGGAGGATCGCGACGCGACCCTGAGATCGTGAAAGGCATCTTTTTGCGCACGCTGGTTGCCGCTAAGGGATTGCAGAATATTGCCAACCACGCCCGGCTCTGAAGAAGCCGACGTGCTGCTCTCAGGCGCAGGGCCATTAAGCCGGGCATTAAACCATTGAATATCTTCCGCCGACGGGGCTTCATCGTAGATTTCGACTGACGGTACCGGTTCGGAAGTAAGCGAGGGAGATTGAGAGACTTTCATCAGCAAAACTCCTGTAGGTGAGTGAGCAGGGAGTCGTGAATAACGTCTCCCTGCCGGAGTCGATTAGTACTGAATTTTGACCTGGGCTGCGGCAGACGCGGCCTGCGCATTACTTTCGGCGATGCCGTTAATGCGCTGGAACTCTACATCGCGATCCATTTTATCGGCCTGGTTTTCCTGCATTCTGTCCATCGCCTGTTGCGATCGAACCATATATTTCGCACCACTATAGGCACCGGCAACCTGAGTGTAAGCAGAGGCGGCGTTGGTGATCCCGTTGGCAAGTAAGCTAGCACCTGACATAGTAATTCCTCGCGTTAATGATGGGTTGTATTTGGGTGTTGCGTTCATTAAGTGATAAACGAAGCCACCTGGTTCCATCGCAAAGAAAAAATTTATGCAGAAAACGCCGTCTGGCCCACCGCGAGAGGGGCGGGCGACATGTCAGGCGGTAAGTTTTAACAGTTTCAGGCGGTGGTAGAGGGTGCGCCTGGGGATCCCTAACTCAAGAATAACGTCATCAATACGATTACCGTGCCGTTTCAGGCAGTCGTGGATCAGGCTGCGCTCAATGCGCCGCAGTCGCTCTTTCAATAGCCCGCGCCCCTCCTGCTTTATCTCACAGCACAGCGGTGGCAAGCCCAGCACAAAGCGTTCCGCCGCCGCTTTCAGTTCGCGGATATTCCCCGGCCAGCTATGCAGCAGCAGGGTTTCATCCAGCACGGGCGACCCCGGCGGCAGCGGCTGGTTCAGGCGCATCGCCGCTTCCTGGGTGAAGCGGCGAAACATCGGCAGGATCAGCTCCGGCCGCGACCGCACGGTTGGCGTGGCAAGTTTAATCGTGTCGAGGCGAAAGAAGAGATCGCGGCGAAAACGCCCCTGCGCCACCAGCTGCGAGAGCGGAATTTGCGAGGCGGCGACCACGCGCAGATCGAGTTCAATACTTTTGGTGCTGCCGAGTCGCTCCACCGCCCGGTTTTCCAGTACCCGCAGCAGCTTGGCCTGCACCGTGAGCGGCATACTGTCTATTTCATCCAGAAACAGCATGCCGTGATTGGCGCTCTCGATATAGCCTGCGCGGGAGGTGCTCGCGCCGGTAAACGCCCCGGCCATCACCCCGAATAGCTCACTTTCGGCAAGTGTCTCCGGGATGGCCGCACAGTTAACCGCCACCATCGGGCCGCGACAGCCGGAAAGTTGATACAACCGCCGGGCCAGTGCATCTTTCCCGGTACCCGTCTCCCCCTCGATCAAGACATCAATTTTTAACGGTGCAATCGTATTTAAAATCTTATACAGATGGGCATGGATATCGGTCACAGGTTCCGGATAACCCGCCGCCGCATGTGGCCGGGAGTCAACCTGGCGTAAAACGTTATCCGCACTCCCCTCATCTGCAGTCCCCTGGATTAACTCTGTCCTGGTAAGACGAACCATACATTCTCCATTAGCTTCACGTAAGCGCGCCTTGCACGGGACGCGCGGGTAATTCAGCGCTTGTGGATTTTTTGGAAGTTGAGCCTGATGTAAAGAATTACAAATTTACAGCGGCCTCACTCTCACTCAATCACGTAATCCCCGCTATCAGTCCAGGATTATTATTTTGTAGGGATAGCCGCTCACCAGGTAAGGATTTCCTTACAGGATTTGAAAAAAGAGTCAAAAAAACAAAGCATTGAAGAATGCACGGCGGTGACGATAAGTTTCAAAACTCGGAATCCGCGTCACAAACGGAAATTTTCAGGCGGAACTACCCAGCAACAATCACCACTCACAGTGCGAGGTAGCATCAGCCCGAAAGGTAAAATTGTGCAATCAGCATGAATTAGGATTGCAAAATGTTACCGCTACTGCTGCTGCCCAACCAATCGCTGACTTATTAACTCTGAGGAACACATTTATGAAGATTCCAGGATTTGGTGGTGGAGCAACAAACGCAAACAGAGCCGATTTCCCGCCGGCGAATATGCCAGGCAAACCGGGGGGCACGCCGTCAGGTAAACCAGACCTGCCCGACCAGCCAGGCAAGTCCTCGCCTTTATCTTTCCTCAATAATTCGAAAATGGGCCCGCTCTCTTTTGCCAGTAACGCCTTTGGTGGCCTGAGTACGCTGGCGTCGCTGACCGGTCTTGGCGGCCTCGGAGGAAGCCAAAGTAACGGCCAGTCAAATGGTGCAAATGCGCCTGCGAGCGGCAGCAACTCCCTGCCGGGCGGTGGCTTAATGCAGCAGCTTATGATGCTGTTAGGCCTGCAACAGCTGTTGGGCGGCGGTAATAAGGCGCAGCAGCCGGAACAGCCGACGACCCCTGCGCCTTCCCAGGGCGCGAATAAGAGTGGTAACCCGCTTGAGCAGTTGATGCAGATGCTCCAGCAACTGCTTCAGCAACTGATGGGCCTTGATAAAGGCAAAGGGGCCGGGAGCGGAGAGCAGAGCGGTAATGCACCGCAGGCACCTGCTCAGGGAGCGGCTGACGGTGGTGGTCAGCAGGGCGGAATGATGCAAAACCTGCTGTCGCTGTTAGGGCTGACGTCACTGTTGCAGGGGCTGTTGGGCGGCGGTCAGGGGCAATCTTCCCAGAAGAATACGCAGCTCTAATTCAGGGGGGCTTATATGGTTATGCAAGTACCTGGCGCGGGGGGGATCACCCCCGCTTTTTCACCCGGCGGGCAACTGCCGGGTAACCTGCCATTAACCACTCCCCTGCCCGGATCTTCCTTGCCGGGTCTGGGTAACGATCTGCCGATCTGCTACTCCGGAACCAGCGGAACGCCGCTGGCGGGCCTGGGCGATCCGACCCAACAGTTCGATCAGCTGTTAAAGCAGGTTGGACTGGGTGCGCTTGTTGATCCCGCAGCCAATGAGGAAACGATGCCCGAAGCGTTATTTACCAGCGAAACCGCAGGTGAAGAAGCGCCGCAGGCAACGGGCGATGGCGTGCGGACCAGCGAGAAGGACACCAGCGTCAGGCCGACGGAAGAGAACCTGAAGGGCCGTCCGCCGGGAGATAACCGCAGCGCCGAGCAGATCATTGATGAAAACCCGGTGCTGAAAAACCTCGGCAATCAGAAAGATATCAAGCGCGAGCAGTTAAAAGAGCGTTTCGGCGACTGGACGGACGCCAATAAAGATCCGAAGAGTCGTGCTGATGCGGCGTACAACATGGCCTGCGTGTTAAACAGCATCAAAGGCCTTAATGCCCGTGATGGCAGCGAGCGAACGGAGATCTCTGCTAACGATAAAATAGAGGGCATCACGAAAGATGGCGACGCGCGTCACGGTACCGAGGCGGGCGTACTGAAGGATATCGCCGAACAGGGGCTGAAGATGTTGCCGGAGAATAAACAGCTGCCGCAAACCAATGATACGCACGTGCGTAAGGATGGTACCAATAAGGACAACTTCCAGTGGGGCATGGGCGAGTTCGGCAAGATATTGTCGAATATCCCGATTCTCAAATCTGTTGCTGCGCCTTTCTTCAACAACATTGGCGAGGCCCGTAACCTGGGCGAAGTCTTTACCGGTGGTCTGAAAGGACTGGCTGAGGGTGGTATGAGCGTGGCGCGCGGGCCGATTGGCTGGGGCATTACGGCCGCTACCGACACCGTGCAGATTGCGGTGGAGAATGCCGGAGGGAAAGGGAAGAACGAACCGCCGCCGTTTGCCTGATTTATTACCTTGCTGATGTTTGTCCCTGTACCTGGTACAGGGACTTTTTTTGCCTGCTATGCAGGTAACGTACCTTTGCCGCTGGAGATAACGTCGGCAAAATTGAGCACTTTCCCGACATAGGTTGCATCGCCGGTACCGGTTTTCGAGATATCTGTCAGATCGTTGACATTCACATTCCCCGGCCCTGAGTTATAGGCCCGCAGCCCGGCACCGAGATCGCCGCCAAACGCCTGCCGCTGCTCTTTCAAATAGAGCGCACCGGCCATAATGCTGTCTTTAGGGTTGGAGGGGCTGGCATCCGCTCCCAACAGATGCGGGTATCTGCTTTGCAGATCGGCGAAGGTGTTCGAATTGACTTGCATCAGGCCGCTGTCGGAAAGCCCATTGCCGCCGTTAACGGTGGTCGCATCGATTTTCCCGCGTGACTCCTGCCAGATTTGCCCCGCCAGCACTTCAGGCGGTTGGTCGGTCTCTCTGGCGGCATGCATTATCGCCTTCTCATGATCGAGTAGCGGCGCAGGTAAATGCAGTCCCGACTCGCCTTTTATCAGCGGAACGCCGCCAGATGTCGGTGTCTGCTGGGCAGGTGTGTTCAGGGCAGCACTGGAGGGAGAGCCCGGTTGTGCCGCAGTGCCAGGTTGCTCAGAGGCGCCGGCAGGCTGCTGCACTGCGGCGTTCACCGGTGCGGCGGGCGCAGCCCCCTCTTCTGCTGAGCCGCCCGGCATCCCGGCCCCGCCGCCGCTACCTGCTCCTGCTCCTGCGCTGTTATTTTGCTGCTGACCGGAAAAGAGCTGCTGCAGCATCATCAACAGTTGCAGTAATGCTTGTATTTGCGGGCCCAGCTGCTGCATTAGGCCCTGCATCTGCATCGGATCCATATTGCTCTCACTGTCGGGCGTGGCGGTGAGGCTACTGAAATCCGTGCCGCTCATGGCATCATTGCCAAAGTTAATCGCCTGGCTGCCGCCAGCAAAATCTGTCGGGCTGAACGAGGCAACGTTTTTTTCATTGAGCGCGCTAAAATCAGGCATTTGCGGCTGTATCGGCCCGAAAACCGGACCTGACGAGATATTCATCCTTCTGTCCTCTCAACAAAGGGTCATCATTAGCGCCAGTCACGCTGACGCATCCCTCCCGGTATGACCGGGGTATGATTGAGTGGAAAGCGCGAGGCGTGGGTTCCGGGCTGAGCGTGCTACAGCGAAAATTCAGGCGAAAAAAAAGCCGCATCGCTGCGGCTTTTAAGAGGGGGGGATCAGGAGGCCTTTTTCGGCTCTTCAGGCTCTGGCGATCCTGCTGGCCCTGCGGCTTCTGATGAGGCGGATGACCCGGACGCTGCTGATGACGCTGATGATGTCGGTAAGGAGTCCGGCAGCGGGATCATCTCGGCGATACGCTCGCTCATCTTCTCTGCTTCAGTTTCAAGTAGGGCGATGATGGCTTCGTAGTCGGCCTGCGTTAAATTCTCAGGCTGTGGGCTTTTGATATTCGCCAGCCCCGGGAAAGTTTGCCACCATGCATAGGTATCACTCCGGCGCATCTCGGGTGAACGCCCGGGCGGAGTGTTACGCAACGGGCCGGAGGTATGCGAATGGACGCTGGCGCTGTCCGATTCGCCCGCTGCCGGTGAATCGCTCCTGCGGGCTTCAACGGCAGGCGCTTGCGGCGAACTTTCACGTCGGGCTTCTACCTCCGGCGCTTCAGGCGATTCACGGCGGGCCTCTACCTCCGGTGCTTCCGGTGAACTTTCACGGCGAGCCTCAACAACTGGCGCTTCCGGCGATTCACGGCGGGCCTCTTCGGCTGGCGCCTGCGGTTCGGTTGACGGACCCGCTACCGGCGGTTCGCCTGCGGGCGGTCTTGCGCCGGAACTTACCGGCGCTCCCTCACCGGTAGTGGCGGCGGCCTTCGGGCGCAGCTTGTTTGCCACTGCACCCTCAGCTTCCTTATACAGAAGACCGAACAAGCCCTGCTGGAAGTAAGAATAGGCGTTCGGTATCAGGGCCGCCGCATTGCCCACACTTTCGCGGGAAGCGCGGAAGCTGCCTTTTTTCGCCAGCTCCAAAGCGATCTCAGCCGCCCCCTTCTTACTGTCGGTGAAAATTTTCTCGAAGCCACCTTTGGCCACGCGCGCTGCGCCCGAGCCGGTGCCTAAACCGAGGGCTTCCATCGCCTCAGAGGCTACCACGCTTAATGCACTCAGCGTGGTAACGCCCTCAACCCAACGTTTTGGCGATTTTGCGTGCGCCCACACCGCATCGAAGTGGCTACCCTCGCCACTATTCTTCTTGCCGTTGGACAGCGCCATATAACGATCCTTCCAGTCGTTACGGCCAAATAAAAACTCCGCGCCGTGCAGGTTGTCGTAGTAGTTTTCAACGACACCACTCAATGAACCTGCACCCGAGGTCAGGCCAAAACCAGCAATCTGATTAATGGCATAACCCGGCTTAAGCGCGCCTTGTATAATCCCCATCGGCTCTGGCCGCGGCTTATTTTCAGGTAATAGCTGAGTTGCACTGGAGATCCCACCGGTAATCGGGTTGCGGACGTTAAAGCCCGTCCCGCCCAGCGCCGTCATTTTTAATTTATGCAGAAAGGTATCGCGTTTTTTTGCCTCTTCCTGCATAAGAGGGTGCAGCGCATCCATATCCGCCTGCATCCATCTCGAATCCTGAATGCTGCTACCGATAACCCGTGTGAGCACGGCTTTAAACGCTACGGCGGTCATCCCCCCCGCCACGCCAGCGACAAAGTTGTGCATGGGAGTGCCCGGCTCCAGCTTCATCGCGCTTGCTATCCCCTTACCGACCAGATCGCCGGGGACACCGGAAAGGGCATAGGTCATGCCAATAGCCCCCTTTGCCTTAGCCATGATCATCGTGTCGCAGCTGCGAGCAAATTTGAGCACATCTTTTACCTGATCGTCCGTCTGGTGCAAATCATCGTGCAGGGCAACAGCTATATCATCCAGGTATTCATGTACATCCGCCCCGCCTCTACAGGCGTTATGCAGCGTATTCGCAATACGCCCAATCTCCGCTAAACGCGCCCTCGCAGCAGGGGTTGTCGTAGCGACTGCGCTGGTTGATGGCCCACCGCGCGAGGCCAGTTCAATCGTATCGTGCTGTACAGGGGAAGTTGGGCGTCTAATTCCTTCCATAATTCTCACTCCGCCAGGTTGTGCCGGTTATCAGCAACCGGTCAGTTGATGACTTGCGAAATGAGTAGCTCACCCCGCAACGATAGCGTTGAGTGGGATGCGAGCGGGCCCGGTTTCAACTTTGCGGAGATTTTTTAAGGTTTTGTGATGCAGTTAATAAAAAGCAGCCTGATGCGCTGCGATTCTGCGGGGAAAAGCGTTTTTTAACAGTTGATATGGACCGGTTAAAATCAAACGACTATGCGGAGCCACGCGGGAAAGTTATTCATAACTGTTCGTTTAATAACTTATCTATAAAGGGGATTTTTCCACGCTACTTAATTGCAGCATCAGGTAAACCACAAACTCCACGCAGTTGCGTGGAGTTTTTTTATCTTCTCTCAGGCAATCGCCAGTTCAATGACTTCAAAGAGTTTTTTCGCACCGGCGTTCGATTGCGTCAGCGTGATTTTTTGTTTTTTTCCCTCTTTCAGCCAGAGCGTAATCTGCTTATTCAACGCACCGGAAAAAGTCACCTTCTTAATATCACTGAACCGCGTGAAGAATTTGTCTTCAGCCTCAAACATGCCAGGTAAACAGAAGATAGCCTCATCGGTTAACACCACGCCACGATCGCCCTTTCCTGCCAGAGTTTCATCAAAGTAAAAAAGAAGATCGTCTTTCTTAAGCGGCGGTAATGTCCCCGCTGCGGCAACGGCCTGAATAAAATGAGCGATTTTTTTATCATTCAGTTGATCGTAGCGATAGAAGTGATGATCTTTGTTCGTCGCGTAGCGCTGCTCTGTTTCATGGCTCAACAGGTAGACAGGCTGTTCATCCGCAGGCGTGCTCACTTCAGCCAGCGAGCGGGTTAGCGATGCGCCCACGGCTCCGGCGCCAGGAACGATCGTCGAGGTGACCACCGTTTGGGTAACGTTGCGCGTATAGTCTGCAACGACGGTTCCTCGTGCAGTGGTGTATCCGCTAACGGATTGCGGCAGGGTTGCAGAGGTTTTTACCAGGCTCATCCTGAAAGCCGCGCGCAGCGAAGCGAAAATCGAGGCAATCAGCAGCATAATCATCGGTACAGACAGCAACATCACACAAAAGAGGAAAAAAGTGTGTTTTGGCGTAGCCGAACGTTCATTGAGACGCCCGACAGAGGCCACCGCCGCGATAAAGTAGACCACACCGCATCCTGCCGTCAGCCACACATTGCTGTCGCTATTAAGGTGATAAATAACAGGAATTAAGAGGCTGGCACAAAGCACTACGCTCAGCAGAGCATCCGGCAGCAAATTCTTAATACCTTCAAACGCTTTGCCGATGTTGTACAAAATCCAGCAGATAAGAACTATCCAACCAATAATCGGAATGGCCGCGGCGATTACCATCAAAATGAAGCTGATAACCATGCCACGCAGCATACCGGCAAGATGCCCTTCCGATGCCAGGTAATAAATAAAAAACAGCAGTGCAAATGCCATCATCCCGGGAAGAATAAAAATAATAGCTTCAGGCAGGAAAAATACGCCTGCCCAAACCACTGACAGCAGTAAAAAGCACAATCCGGGCCCCATATTCTGCTCTTTCACCGCCACATCCGTATAATTTGTCATTTTATTTTTTAACCTGTTGTTTACTCACGCCTTGCTGTGTGTTCGAAATCGCTTAATAAGTGAAATATTTCTGCAAAAAAAGCCGCTGATTAATTGAAGCAGCGGTTTCTGATCGTGTTATTTCTCGCGGAGAATATGGTTTCCGGCAGGTGCCCAGCGCCATGCATCAATATGATTCTCTGCGCATACTTTCCCGACAATTTGCTCATACGTACACCCCCCTGATTTGGGGGCTGTAACAAGATAATCCCGTCGGTACTCTACGCCGCTGTTCGTATGGCGTCTAATGATATATATCAATCACTTGAGTACTCTCACCTTAACGTCAAACAATTTGCGTTAGGGCGTTGTGCGAAGCGCTTTATCCCCATCATTAAAAAACTCCACGCACGGACGTGGAGTTTTCGCTCTCTTACGCCAGCGGCCAGGCCCCGGCTTCAATTACGCACGCCGAACCGCTCCACGCAAACAGCGCGAGCGCGCGCTTGTCAGCGTCAGGATAGATGCGGCTGCTGAGGCACGCCTCACCGTCGTTGACAAACACCTCAACTGACGAGCTGTCGAAGAAGAGACGCAGTTCCAGCGACGCGTTGATATCAACCGGCACGCTGCGCATACCGCACAGCCCATACTGCGGATAGTGGCGCGCCAGCACCAGGCGCTGCATCTGCACATCAACATAGACGCGCAGCCCCTCGCCGAGACTTACGCCATACTGCTCTGCACTGCTGTTGCCGCACTCCCAGCGTAAAAGTACTTCCAGCGCTTCGCCGCTCTCCGGCAGCGTGATTTGCTGATTCTCAAGCCGCGTAACCGACCACGGCATCCACGCGCCGCGCAGGGTTTCCACCTCTCTTGCCGGACGCATCTGCACGCGGTTGTCGGCGCTCAGGCTCACTTCGCGCGGCAGCGACAGCATCCCGGCCCAGCCATCCTGCTGCTCCGGCAACGGCGATTCCCACATATCCAGCCAGCCGATAACAATCCGCCGCCCATCAGGGGTCAGCAGGCTCTGCGGGGCATAAAAGTCATGACCGTGATCCAGCTCGGTAAACTCGCTTTCGCGTACAAAAGGCTGCCCTGGCTGCCACTGACCGAGGATATAGCCGCTCTGGAAGAGATTACGGTTGTTGTAGCCCTGCGCCGCGATGCCTTGCGGCGAGAACATCAGCACCCGTTTATCGCCGAGGGTGAAAAAGTCCGGGCACTCCCACATAAAGCCGAGCGCTTTTTCCGCCTCATCCAGCACGCCGGCGTCCTGCCACTCGCGCAGATCGTCGGAGCGGTAAAGACGAACATGGCCCGTTTCGCCGTCGCGTGCGCCGACGACCATGTACCACGCATCCCCTTCCCGCCACACTTTTGGATCGCGAAAGTGGTGCAGGCCGGGCGGCGTATCCAGCACCATCCCATGACGTTCAAAATGGATGCCATCCCGGCTGGTGGCCAGGCACTGCACCTGATACAGATTGGCCTCATCCGTGGCATCGCCGTGAAATTTATGCCCGGTGTAGATCAGCGCCAGCGTGTCGCCATCGACCACCGCCGAGCCGGAAAAGCAGCCATCTTTATCAGCCGGGCCTTCAGGAGCCAGCGCCACCGGCAGATGCTCCCAGTGCAGCAGATCTTTACTGCGTGCATGCCCCCAGTGCATCGGCCCCCACTGCGTAGAGTAAGGGTGATGCTGATAAAAGGCGTGGTACCAGCCATCAAACCAGACCAGCCCGTTCGGATCGTTCATCCAGCCTGCGCGCGCCGCGAGGTGGTAGCGCGGATACCAGCGCAGGTTTAACGTGTCTCGTTTGGCCACAAGCGCCTGTTCAGCGTCGGCAAGTGAATATGTCATAGTCGCTACTCTTTTCGGTTAAATGGTGGAGGGTTGCGGCATCAGCGGGTCAGCAGATGACTTACCGGAACGCAACAGGAAGATGGAGATAAAGGTGGTGGCGAAGACCAGCAGCCCCATGATCAAATAGGATTGTGCAAAGCCATACTTCTCATAGCTGTACCCCGCCAGCGGCGACAGCACCGAGGCGATCACCGAGCTGGTACAGGCGAAGCCCACCAGGTAGAGGGTTGAGGAGAGGCGTTTATCGAAGTGCAGGCTGTTGTACTTAAAGATCGCCACCAGCAGGATCGGCAACTCGACGGCGTGCAGCAGTTTGGTGATGGAGATAAGCAGCGGCCCCTCCACCAGCCCGGAGGCGATCATGCGCATTGCCATCACCATGCCCGCGAAAATCAGGCCGTTTTTCGCGCCAATCCTGTTTACCAGCCACGGCGCGCAGAACATGCCCGCCGCTTCAAGAAACACCTGGAACGAATTGAGGTAGCCATACATGGCGTTGCCCTCCTGCAAGGTCGGGAACTGCGACGAGAAATAGACCGGGAACTGCTGGTCGTAGACGCCGTAAATACAGGTGCCAATCACAAACAGCACCAGCGCCCAGAAACGCGGCAGCGTCAGTAAACCCAGCGCATCGGCAAGGGTTACTTTCCCGCCGCTCACCGCCTCCTGCATCGCGTGCGGCGCAGAGGAGACTTTTAAGCGCGCCAGCAGCACAAAGAAGATCAACCCGGAGGCGCTTGCCACCGCGAAGTTGAGTTTCGGGTTGATGTTAAACAGCAGACCGGCAAAAAAGGTCGCCACCGCCCAGCCAAGGGACCCCCACATCCGCGCTTTACCAAACTCAAACTGGCTCTGGCGCGCAACGCGCTCGGTGTAGGACTCCAGCACTCCGATGCCGCCATTAAAGGTTAAGCCGATATAGATGCCGCCAAACACGCTACCGAGCAGGATGTTGATCTGTAGCAGATAGCCAAACAGCAAAAAGGCAGGGCCGGAGAGCGCCAGCATGGCGGTCAGATACCAGAGCAGGTTTTTGCGCAGGCCGAGCTTGTCCTGAATAAAGCCATAACAGATCTGCGCAAACAGCGCGGAGACGGAGAGCACGGCGTAAATGATCCCGGTATCCCCCGCTTTCAGCCCCACCTCCTGATGAAGCCAGATGGAGAGCAGCGAGCCGGAAGCGGACCAGGTGACGAAAAAAAAGAAGAGTAAGGCACTGAGCAGTGGGTAGCTGTGAGCGTGATGGGCTTTCATCATGACAGTCTCATATTGGAGTTGTGCAGCGATGATAACGTTAACATTGTACGTCACTCATGGTGTTCTGCCGAGATTCATGATGTTAATCACAAGAGTTAACGTTAACATAACAGGAGTGAGAGGGAGATCAAACTCCGCGCCTGTGACGAAAGCGCAAATACGTTACGATAGCGCCCTCTCTGGCCGCAGTGATTGCGCGAGTAAGCCCGCATGGAGTAACAGATATGGCGTCTCTGAAGGATGTAGCAAAACTGGCGAATGTCTCGCTGATGACGGTCTCGCGCGCGCTCAACAGCCCGCAACGCCTCAAGCCGGAGACGCTGGCGCGGGTGCAGGCGGCGATTGAGCAGACCAATTATGTCCCGGATCTCTCGGCGAAAAAGATCCGCGGCGCGCACGCCTCGCCGAAAACCATCGGCGTGCTGGCACTGGATACCGTCACCACGCCCTTCTCGGTAGAAATTACCTTATCGATTGAAGAGACCGCACGCGCACACGGCTGGAACAGCTTCGTGATGAATATGTTCACCGATGACAACCCGGATACGATTGTTGATCTGCTGCTCTCCCACCGGCCCGACGGCATTATCTACACCACTATGGGGCTACGCCAGGTGCCGCTGCCCGCCAAGCTGCTCACCCTTCCCTGCGTGCTCGCCAACTGCGAAAGCCTGCACGATCAGGTCGCCAGCTATATTCCCGACGATGAACAGGGCCAGTACAGCGCGGTAAAAGCGCTGCTGGAGGCGGGTTATCGCCAGCCCCTTTGTCTGCATCTGCCCGAACCGCTGCTTGCCACCGCGCGTCGGCGTAAAGGGCTGGAGCGTGCCTGCCGCGAAGCCGGGGTTAACCCGGATACTCTCACTCACCGCTATATGGCGCTGGGTGACGAGCATTACCGTGATATTCCGGCGCAGGTGCTGGCGCATATCCGTGCGCAAAAGCCGCAGTTCGATTCGGTGATCTGCGGTAACGATCGCATTGCGTTTATGGTGTATCAAACGTTACTCGCGCAGGGGCTGCGCATTCCGCAGGATGTGGCGGTCGTCGGCTACGACAATATGGTGGGCATCGGCGAGCTGTTCCTCCCCTCCCTTGCAACGGTGCAGCTCCCGCATTATGAAATCGGGCGTCTGAGCGCCCTGCATATTATCAACGGCACTGAACACAAAAAGACCACGCGGGTTGCCAGCCCGTTTCTGCTGCGTGATTCGGTGCTGGCGGCTGATTAGTTTACTGCTTTGCCCAAGCTTTACGCCTCGTTAGCCACAAACCAAAAATCCACGCATAAGCGTGGATTTTTTATCATTCAACTAATGGACCCTGTGTCATTAACGCAGCAGCGACAGCATGGTCTGTGGCACCTGGTTGGCCTGCGCCAGCACGGACGAGCCGGCCTGTTGTAATATTTGCGCCCTGCTCATATTTGAGACCTCCGTACCATAGTCGGCGTCATTTATTCGGCTGCGCGCAGCGGAGAGACTGGTCGCCGCCTGATTGAGGTTGTTTATCGTCGATTCAAAGCGGTTCTGAAATGCCCCGAGCGAACTGCGTTGGGTATCGACGGCTTTTATCGCATCGTCAATGGCGGCAAGCGGATTATTGAGTATCGCACCGCTGTAGGGGGTGACGGTGCCATGGAGCACATCAAAGCCCATTGCTTTTACGCTACGCGCGTTACCGTGGATAAATTCGCCAGAGACTTCGCCAATCGAACCGGAATTTGCCCCCAGGTTATAGTCATCGCTGCCACCTATCGTGAGAACAATCTCTTCGCCATCATCAGCACCCACCTGGAAGCCGTAACCAAACGAACCAGAGCCGCTATCGAGAATTTTGATGCCGTTAAAGTCTGTCTGGCGGGTCACGCGGTTAATCTCGGCCATACGTTCATTCACTTCCGACTGAATAGAGTCGACGTCGGAGGCAGAGTTAGTGCTATTTTGCGCCTGCACGGCCAGATCGCGGATACGCTGCAAGTTGTTATTTATTTCGCTTAATGCGCCTTCAGCCGTTTGTGCCAGCGAAATAGCATCGTTGGCATTTCTTGCGGCCACGCCCATGCCGTTAATGCTGGAGGAGAAACGGTTGGCAATCGCCTGGCCCGCAGCGTCATCTTTCGCGCTGTTAATACGCAGGCCTGAGGATAAACGCTGAATTGCAGAGCTTTGCGCCGCCTGGGATTTATTAAGGTTATTTTGGTTGATGAGTGACAGCGTATTGGTATTGATAACAGCCATGCTACAACTCCTTGTAGAAATAGATTAAAACCAGCGGTGCGGTTATCTATTAGCATCGGCACGAGCATTGAAAACTTTATGCTCTTTAAGGAGATTGCGGTAACAAGCGCGATGAAGGCTCGCTACCGCATAACAAAATTTACCCCAGCTGGCCGTGATTTAGCCTTGTCAGAGGCTCATTGACGTCAAACAGTTTGACGGTGATGTTGGTGACACCAAACTGTTTTAACCGCGCCATATGTTTATCCATATAGCGCTGCGCGTTCGCTTCGCTGTCGAAGAGATAGATCCCTCCCGCTTCCTGAGCGAGCGCATTCTCGGTCCACACTTTCCACAGAAAGCCCGGCTCCCGGTTGATTGATTCGGCCAGCTCCACCAGCTGCCGCGACATCTCATCGCCAAATGGGCCGTTAAAATCGAAGTGAATCTGCACTACTTTACTGGCCATACTATCCTCCGTGATGGCATGTGAATAAGCCTGTTGACACTATTTCATCGCTCGCGTAATAGCAAAAAAAAATCCACGCCGGAGCGTGGATTTGCTGTCAGAGCAGGTGATGCCAGTACGGTTAAATATCGTCCGTTGTATGGTGTACAACGATTTCCAGGGTGTGGCGTACAATATCGCTTTTCACCACATCCTCTGTGGTCTCGATCATCTTGATCAATTCCAGGATCAAGGCTTTATGGGTAATACGTTCACCGGCTGCCATAACACCACGAATCGCCGCGCCCAGTACCACAGACTCCTCTGCGAGCGTCTCGCCACCGCTGCGAAAATACTCAGCAAGCGAGAGATCAGGCAAATTTTCATATTCGTGTGAATCCAGCAAAACCTGGCTCATCGTTTACCCCGTTTTTTAGTGATAATAACCGTGTCTGTTAATGTTTTTTCGAACTGCTGGCGCTGTTGTCGCCAAACAGCTGGAAAACGTTATCCCTGCTCTGCTCATCCCACTCATCGCGCTCGCTTCCCTTATCGCGCCTTAACGAGGCAAAATTATTGTTGCTGATTTCAGCAATAATCCGCCCCAGCATCTGCCGCCGCTGATTGTCCTGCTCGCTGGCCTCCATTGACCGCAGCCTGTTAATCAGCGCACGTGTGCTAATGGGTGAGTTATCTTTCAGAAGTGACAATACTGCCACTCCGATAAGTTCATCTGTCAGTTGCTCTATTTCACTACTATTCATAACTGCATCTCGGGTTGCCGCTACTTGCCGAACTGCAATTGCGGCATGAAGCCAATTCTCCCTTGGGGACGATTAACTTTTCTGCACGCGCATGAAGCGCTTCATCACCCCGCGAGAATTGACTCAAAAGCCAAAAGTATTGCCGTTGGTCAAACTCTGTTAGCGATCGAAAAGCAGGCCAATAAGCGTGTGATAGTGGCTCTCCTCTTCCGGACCAGAAGCCTGCTCCAGACGGCTCAGCAATTTAGTACAAATTGCCTTGCGGTTCAGGTTGCGTCCTTCGCTCAGGATCTCAACGGCGATCTGTCCCAGCGTCTGCTGCTGAGTCGGGAGTGATGCCTTGTTGAAATAGCGGGTAATGGCATTAGCTGTATTCGGAAAATAACCGTTCTGCTGCATATGTCACTCCTCAAATAGTCCATTAACTTGTTAAAGTAACGTTAAAGTTATACAAAAAACGCCGGTTTGTACATAGTAATTGTACAAGTTTGTTAGCCATCTAATGAATATTTCACAATCTTTATATTTATCAGGTGATTATAATCAGGAAAATTTTTACGCGGTTGAGCAAGGTTGTACAAGCTGAAAAGCCGCGTGTACAAGCGGCACAAACAGCATAATTCTCTGCTAAATCAAGGGAGACGAGGTACTTTTCATCTGGTAGTGTGAGCGCTCATTCACCCGTTTCGGAACGCTTATGCTCACCACCCTTATTTACCGCAGCCATTTTCGCGACAACGTATCGTTTTCGATGCTTGAAGGGATGGTGGAAGCGGCCAATCAAAAAAACAGCCAGGCCAACGTCACCGGCATTCTGCTGTTTAATGGCACCCACTTCTTCCAGTTGCTTGAAGGGCCGGAAGAGACGCTGGATCCGATTTACGAGGCCATCTGCAATGATGAGCGCCACTTTAACGTTGTGGAGCTGCTGCGCGACTACGCGCCGTCACGACGCTTTGGTAAAGCCGGGATGGAGCTGTTTGATCTGCGCGCCTATGACCGGGAAGAGGTGCTGCAAACGGTGCTGGATAAAGGCACCTCGAAATACCAGCTTATTTATGACGACCGCGCGCTGCAGTTCTTCCAGACCTTTGTCGAAGAGGGGCAGAAAGAGAACTACTTTGAGATCCCGGTCGACGACGAGTGGGAGTTCGTTCCCGATGGCAGCGCCGTCACCCTGCCCGCGTCCGTTGCCGCCACCAGCGCCGACTGCCGCTTTGCCTTCCAGCCGCTGATCGACCCCTTTGCCCGTAAAGTGGTGGCGATTGAAGCCTTGCTGCGTACCCCTTCGGGCGATGCACCGCAGGCCTACTTTGACGGACTGACGGGCGATGACCTCTATAAAGCCGATCTTGAGAGTAAGAAAGTGGCGTTCGCAATGGCCACCGCACTCGATATTGGCGCACAGACTCTTTCGGTTAACTTGCTGCCGATGACGCTGGTTGAAGTGCCCGGCGCGGTCGAATTTATCCTGCGCGAAATTGAGGCTAACGGCCTGGTGCCGGAGCAGATCATTGTTGAATTCACCGAGAGCGAAATCATTTCACGCCTCGAAGAGTTCACCGAAGCGGTGAAATTACTGAAAGGTGCCGGTATTCGCGTGGCGATTGACCACTTTGGTGCCGGCTTTGCGGGCCTGCTGCTGCTGGCGCAGTTCCAGCCAGACCGCATCAAAATCAACCGCGATCTGATCCAGGATGTGCACAAGAGCGGCTCACGCCAGGCGATTGTGCAGGCGATCATCAAATGTTGTACATCTCTTGAAATTCAGATCTCCGCCGTCGGTGTCGAGAAAGCAGAAGAGTGGATGTGGCTGGAGTCCGCCGGTATCTCCCAGTTCCAGGGCTACCTCTTTGCGCGCCCGGACATCAACGGTATCCCGGCGGTCTGCTGGCCAGAAAAACAGGACGATGCTTAATCGCTCCTTAAGTAAAGCTGTACAAAATGCTTGTACAGCCTGCAAGGGTTAACTAGTCTTTGCGGGTGTATATCGGCGTTACGAGGAAGTCATGGCGTTTTACAGTATTGGCGAAGTGGCAGAACGGTGCGGAATCAACCCCGTCACGCTTCGCGCATGGCAACGTCGTTACGGTTTGCTAAAGCCCCAGCGCAGCGAGGGCGGCCATCGTCAGTTTGACGAAGCGGATATTCTGCGCATTGAGGCGATCAAGCGCTTTATCGAAAGCGGCGTCTCGGTCAGTAAAGTAAAAGCGTTGCTGGATGAGTCGCCCGCCGCCGCCGAGCAAGGCTGGGCAAAAGTGCAGGAAGATCTGCTGGCAACCCTGCGCCAGGTCAACCCGGCGCGGCTGCGCGCCATGGTGCTGGATATGGGGCGTAAATACAGCGTCGATCAGCTTATCGATGAAGTGATTATGCCGGTGCGCCTGTTGCTGGCGCGGGATCAGAACACCGCGCGGGTGATCTTAAGCCTGCTTGACGGCGTACTGATCGACTTTGCGGTTACCCGCCTGGCGCTTAGCCGTCAGCAGGGAAGCAAAGAGGCGCTGTTTATCGCGTGGAACAATGACGATCGTACCCGCCTGTGGCTCGAAGCCTGGCGGCTGTCGCAGCAGGGCTGGTCGCTGGATGTGCTCGCCGATCCGCTCGACTCACCGCATCCGGAGTTTTTCCCGGGAAAGCAGCTGGTGGTCTGGACCGGCAAAGCGCTGACCCAGCGCCAGTCGCAGCAGTTTACCCACTGGCAAGAGCAGGGCTTCGCCCTCACCTTTCACGGTCCACAGTAACCCGCAGCCTTACGGCTGCCAGGTTTGCTGATTCCCGGACATCTTTTTATCTAAGTAAAATGCGGCGCTGATCAGCGCCAGATGGGTCAGCGCCTGCGGGAAGTTACCAAGCGGGAAGCCGCGCTCATCAAACTCCTCGGCGTACAACCCAAGGTGGTTGGCGTAGTGCAGCAGTTTCTCAAACTCAATGCGCGCTTCATCGACAAAATCCGCCCGCGCCAGGCATTCGACATACCAGAACGAGCACGGTGCAAAATAGCCCTCCTCCCCCTGGAGCGAATCCGCCGGGGTCTCCTCCTGCAAATAACGCCGCACCATGCCATCGCGCATTAACTTTGTGCGAATGGCATCAAGCGTTGCCAGCCAGTCCGGATCTTTGGCACCGATAAAGCGAAACAGCGGCATCAGCAGCATCGAGCCATCGACATCGCTGCCGTTGCGCGTTGAGGTGAAGTGACCCAGCTTCTCATTCCAGAAGTTATGCCAGATATCGTCGCGGATCTTCTGCCGCGTCGCCTCCCAGCGGGCAAACGGCATTGAAAGCGATCGCTTGGCACCCAGGCGCAGCGCGCGGTCGAGCGCCACCCAGCACATCAGGCGCGAGTAGAGAAAGTTCTCCGGCTCGCCGCGCATCTCCCAGATCCCGGCATCGGGCGAGTCCCAGATTTCGCAGACATAATCCACCAGCCGCATCACATGTCCCCACGCGCGATGGGAGATGTTGTCGCCATATTTGGTCGTCAGATAGACGGCATCCATCAATTCGCCATAGATATCGAGTTGCAGCTGTTTATAGGCTTCGTTGCCTTTGCGCACCGGCCTGGAGTTGAGGTAGCCGGCGAGGTGCGGTAACTCCTCTTCGGTGAGATCGGTTCCGCTGTCGAGGCGATACATCACCTGCAACTTTTTCGGGTCGAACTTACTGTTCTCCATACAGCTGCCAATCCACGCGCCGAAGGCTTTTGCTTCTTCGACGTAGCCCAGGCGGATTAACGCATAGCAGCTGAAAGAGGCGTCGCGCAGCCAGGTGGCGCGGTAATCCCAGTTACGCTCGCCGCCGGGCAACTCCGGCAGGCCAAAGGTCGCCGCCGCGGCAATCGAGCCGTAGCGCTGAGAGGTGAGCAGCTTCAGCACCAGCGAAGAGCGCGTTACCGCTTCGCGCCAGCGGCCGCTGTATTTGCTCTGCGCCACCCAGCTTTGCCAGTAGGCGAGCGTGCGCTGGCGCATCGCCGCCACCTGTTTTAGCGCCGCATGTTTCACTTTGCTGTCGCCGAGCACAAAGGTCGCCGTTTCGCCCGTTTTCAGGCTGAACTCCCCTTCGACCAGCCCTTTTTTCACCTGCAAGGTTTCGGATGAGGCCAGCGTCAGCGCCGCCCCCTTCTTGCCTTTGAAGTGATAAACCCGCTTATCTTCCTTTACCTCCGGCACGTCGCTGGCGTAATTGAAGCGCGGCGAGCAGTGAAGCTTAATTGTCGCCTCGCCATAGATAAGGGTGATTTGCCGCACGATCAGCGGGTTGGCTTCGTCATCCTCATTGATGGCGATAAAGTCCGTCAGCTCTACCATCGTCTCATTCGAGAGCCAGCGGGTTTGCAGCACGTTAGTATCCGGCAAATAGTGCTGAATGGCGCGCCAGCCCTCGCCCAACGGCGCAACGGAGAAGTAGCCGCCGTGTTTAGCATCAAGCAGCGAGCTAAAAACGGAAGGGCTGTCGAGATTGGGCCAGCAGAGAAAATCAATCGCCCCTTCAACGGTCACCAGCACGCAGGTCCGCAGGTTGCCGATAATGCCGTGCTTATCAATCACGGCGGTGGTCTGAGTGTCGGTTTTCATTCGGATCCTTATGCGTGCGGTTACGCTTTAAGCGTAGGTGACACAAAGGGTTCCCGCATCTGTGCCAGGCTTAACAGGAACTCATTTCACTGACGCGGAGAAACGCATGACGCAATACGCCTCACTTCCCGATGATCAACTGCAACTGATCGACCGCTACTGGCGCGCGGCCAACTACCTCTCTGTCGGGCAGATCTACCTGATGGATAACCCGCTGCTGCGCGAGCCGCTCAAGCCTGAACATATCAAACCGCGCCTGCTCGGCCACTGGGGCACCACGCCGGGGCTGAACTTTATCTATGCCCATCTCAACCGCGCCATTCGCCAGCACGATCTCGACATGATCTACATCTGCGGCCCCGGACACGGCGGGCCGGGCATGGTGGCGAACACCTGGCTTGAGGGGAGCTACAGCGAGATCTACCCGCAGGTGAGCCAGGACGCGCAGGGGATGAAAACCCTCTTTCGCCAGTTCTCCTTTCCGGGCGGCATTCCAAGCCACGCCGCACCGGAAACGCCGGGATCGATCAACGAAGGCGGCGAGCTGGGTTACTCCCTCTCCCACGCCTTTGGCGCAGTGTTTGATAACCCGTCGCTGATTGCCGCCTGCGTGATTGGCGACGGCGAAGCGGAGACCGGGCCGCTGGCGTCAAGCTGGTTCGGTATTAAATTCCTCAACGCCGCGCGCGATGGCGCGGTGCTGCCGATCCTCCATCTCAACGGTTATAAAATTGCTAACCCGACCATTCTCGGGCGTAGCAGCGATGAGGATTTGCTGCATCTGTTTCGCGGCTACGGCTACGAGCCGCTGATTGTCAGCGGTCATGAGCCGGAGAAGATGCACCGCCAGATGGCGCAGACTCTGGAGCAGGCGCTGGAGCGTATTCGCCACTACCAGCAGCAGGCGCGCAGCGGTGAAGCCGCTGAAGAGTTACCGCGCTGGCCGATGATTATTATGCGCAGTCCGAAAGGGTGGACGGGGCCGCAAACGGTGGATGGTAAAAAAGTGGAGGACTTCTGGCGCGCGCACCAGGTGCCGGTCTCCTCCTGCCGGGAAGATGACGGCCACCGGCAGATCCTCGAGGAGTGGATGCGCAGCTATCAGCCTGACGATCTGTTTGACGAGCAGGGGCGGCTGCGTCCGGAGCTGGCTGCGCTGGCGCCCGAGGGCGATAAACGCATGGGCGCAACCCCGTGGGCCAACGGCGGTCGTCTGCGCCGCGAGCTTAATACGCCTTCGATTGCCGATTACGCCGTTGATGTCACCTCGCCCGGCGAGACGCAGGCGGAATCCACCGCCGCGCTCGGAGCTTATCTGGCGGGAATATTCCAGCGCAACCGCGATAACTTCCGCCTGTTTGGCCCGGACGAAACCGCCTCGAACCGCTTAAGCAAAGTGTTTGATGTCACCAGCCGCACCTGGCAGGAGCCGGTGAAACCCTACGATGAGCAGCTTGCCGCCGATGGTCGGGTGATGGAGATCCTTAGCGAACATCAGTGTCAGGGCTGGCTTGAGGGCTATCTGCTCACCGGGCGTCACGGCCTGTTTAACTGCTATGAAGCCTTTATCCACATTGTCGATTCGATGTTTAACCAGCATGCCAAGTGGCTGAAGGTGACGCGCAAATTGCCGTGGCGTGAACCGATCTCATCCCTTAACTACCTGCTCTCGTCTCACGTCTGGCGGCAGGATCACAATGGTTACAGCCATCAGGATCCCGGTTTTATTGACCACGTGGTGAATAAGAAAGCCGATATCGTGCGCGTCTATCTGCCGCCGGATGCCAACACCCTGCTCTGCGTGGCGGATCACTGCCTGAAGACCTGGGATCGCATTAACGTGATTGTCGCTGGTAAGCAGCCTGCGCCGCAGTGGCTGAATCTTGAAGCGGCGCAGAAACACTGCGCGGCGGGCATGGGGATCTGGCACTGGGCGGGCACCGTCGCCGAAGGCGAAGAACCGGATGTGGTGATGGCCTGCGCCGGCGATGTGCCAACGATGGAGACGCTGGCGGCGGTCGATCTGCTGCGCGACTACTTCCCGGATCTGCGCATTCAGGTGGTGAACGTTGTCGATTTAATGGCGCTGCAAACGGAAGAGCAGCATCCGCACGGCCTGAGCGACGAGGCGTTTGACGCCATCTTCACGGCGGATAAACCAGTGATTTTTGCTTTCCACGGCTACCCGAGCCTGATCCATCGCCTCACCTATCCGCGTAATAATCACCGCAACTTCCACGTGCGCGGGTTTATGGAGGAAGGCACCACCACCACGCCGTTTGATATGACGGTGATGAATGAGCTGGACCGCTTCCACCTGGCGCAGGAGGCAATTGTGCGCACCCCCTCCCTGCAAGGTAAAGCGGATGCGGTGCTGGATGAGCTGGCCGAGAAGATCGCCGAGCATCACCGTTACGTGCGCGAGCACGGCGAAGATCTCCCCGAAGTCCGCGGCTGGAAATGGCCCTCCGCCCAGGGCGACGGCGGCGCACCCGAGTAACCTCTGCAACCGCCTATGCCGGATAAGGCGAAGCCGCCATCCGGCAATGGCGTGGCGGTGATAATGCCGGATGGCGCGTAAACGCTTATCCGGCCTACGCCGTTTCAGCGGGCTCCGGTTTGGTAGGCCGGATAAGGCGAAGCCGCCATCCGGCAATGGGTATGGCGGTGATAATGCCGGATGGCGCGTGAACGCTTATCCGGCCCACGCCGTTTCAGCGGGCTACGGTTTGGTAGGCCGGATAAGGCGTAGCCGCCATCCGGCAATGGCGTGGCGGTGATAATGCCGGATGGCGCGTGAACGCTTATCCGGCCTACGCCGTTTCAGCGGGCTCCGGTTTGGTAGGCCGGATAAGGCGTAGCCGCCATCCGGCAATCGATGACGCAGGGATAATGCCGGATGGCGCGTGAACGCTTATCCGGCCTACGCGGTTCCAGCAGCGACAGTTTTTCATTGGACGTCCATCTCACAGCGACGGTGTTGACCCCCGCTGAAATCGGCGAACCGGAGCGGGAATGACAAGGTCTGGACGCCATGGATGGCGGACAGAGGCGAACCGAGGCAGGGAGCGAGTCCGGTAGGGGCGAGCAAGCCGAGTCGAGCCGGCCGCAGTCAGGCACGCGGGAGGTGAGCGCAGTGCGCAGCACCGATTTCCTCGCGGGGCCGCGGGGATTGATAAGGGGAGCGCGGCCGCTTCCCTTATCCCGTTCACCGCACCGGTGATAAAAATATCCCGCCGCACGCCTGGTGAACGGAACCCTTCCACCCATCAGGCATGAGTGCCAACCCCATCGCCGGATGGCGCGTACCGCTTATCCGGCCTACGCCACTGGATACCAATCTACCCAACATCACTCTCCAGCCTCTGCCGATGCCGCAGCCCCGGAAACCACCTCATCCACAGCGCCACCACAATCAGGGTCCCCACCCCGCCAATCGCCGCAGCGGGCACCGCCCCCAGCCATGCGGCAAGCATCCCGGACTCAAACTCCCCAAGCTGATTAGAGGTATTGATAAATATCGAGTTCACCGCATTCACCCGCCCACGCATCTCATCCGGCGTATCGAGCTGCACCAGCGAGCCGCGGATCACCATGCTGATCATGTCAAACCCACCGAGCGCAAACAGCGCCAGCAGCGAGAGCCACATCCAGCTTGAGAAGGCGAAGACCAGCGTCGCCACGCCAAAACCCGCGACCGACATAAACATAATGATGCCGACACGGCGCGTCAGCGCACGATGGCTCAGCCAGAAGCCGACCAGCAGCGCGCCCACTGCCGGAGCACTGCGCAGCAGCCCCAGCCCGAGCGGGCCGGTATGCAGCACATCGTGGGCGAAAATCGGCAGCAGCGCCGTCGCACCCCCGAGCAGCACGGCGAAAAGATCGAGTGAGATCACCCCCAGCACATCCGGCCGGTTACGGATAAAGCGCACCCCGGCAAAGAGGGAAGAGAGCGTGGCGGGCGTGCGTTTTGGCTGCGCCTGCTCATAGCTCAGGGTGATCACCAGCAGCAGCGAGAGCAGATAGAGCGCCGCCGTGACACTGTAGACCACATCCGCGCCTGCGGCGTAGAGAAAACCGCCCAGCGCCGGGCCAACAATCTGCGCCGCCTGGCCGGAGACTGCATTCGCCGCCGTGGCGCGTGGCAGAATCGAGGCCGGAACCAACGCCGGTAGCATTGAGATCATCGACGGCGATTCGACGGTTTTGGCGCAGGAGATAACAAAAATCAGCGCCAGGATAACGCCAACGCTGGCGTCCCCCTGCCAGGTGAGCCAGGCGAGCGCCACAATCGCCACCCACTCGCACACCTGCGACAGCAGCACCACGCGGCGGCGGTCAAACTGGTCGGCGATATGCCCGGCGGGCAGCGCCAGCGTCAGCGAGGGAATAAACTGCACCAGGCCAATCATCCCCAGCCAGAAGGCGCTCTGCGTCTGGGAGTAGATCTGCCAGCCGACAATAATCGACAACATCTGAAAGCCAAAGCTGGAGCTGGTGCGCGCCAGCCAGAAGGCGACAAAAGATCGGTGCTGCAATAAACGGCCATCGCTGGCGGATAACAGGGGTGCCATAACGTCTCTCTGTGGGTGGTAATTAATGTCCGGCCGACGGCGCGCCGGGCGCACCGCTGCGCACAAACGGCGGGCGGGCAAACCAGATAACGATCATCAATGCTAAAAAGAGCCAGCCCAGCAGCCAGAAGTAGTCGATGGTCGAGAGCATATAGGCCTGCTGCTCAAGAGTTTTATCCACCGCCGCCAGGTGCTGCTGCGTCGCGCCCCCCATCTTATGCAGATAGTCTGTCGCCGCCGGGTTCCACTGCGAGACACTTTCGCTGAGGGTGGCATGGTGGTAAATCTCCCGCCGTGACCAGATCCAGGTAGTAAGCGACGAGGCAAACGAGCCGCCCAGCACGCGGAAAAAGGTTGCCAGACCGGAGCCTTCCGCCACCGCCTGGCCGTGCAGGTTGGAGAGCACAATGGTGGTGATGGGCATAAAGAAGAATGCCACGCCAATGCCCATAAACATCTGCACTTCGGCAATGGTGCGGAAATCGACCTCGGTATTGAACTGCGCACGCAGCAGGCAGGAGGCGCCCATGGTCAGAAACGACAATGTTGCCAGGATGCGCAGGTCAACTTTATGGGCGTAGCGCCCAATAAACGGCGTCAGCAGCAGCGGCAGAAAGCCCATCGGTGCCGCCGCCAGTCCGGCCCAGATGGCGGTGTAGCCCATCTGGGTTTGCAGCCACTGCGGCAAAATAATGTTGATGGCGAAAAAGGCCGCGTAGCCAAGGGTCAGCGTCGCGGTGCCGATGGCGAAGTTGCGATCTTTGAACAGCCGCAGGTTAACAATCGGGTGCTGCTCGCCAAGCTCCCAGATCACAAACGACACCAGCGCAATCGCTGAGAGCACCGACATGACGATGATCTCGTTCGAGGCGAACCAGTCGAGATCGTTGCCCTTATCCAGCACCACTTGCAGTAAGCCAACGCCAAGCACCAGCAGCGCAATACCGATGTAATCAATCGGCGAGGTGGTGGTGGTCTCTTCCCGCTCGCGCAGCTGCATCCAGACGACAATCGCCGCGAAGATACCAATCGGTACGTTGATGTAAAAGATCCACGGCCAGGCGTAGTTATCGGTGATCCAGCCACCGGTGATCGGCCCGACAATCGGCGCGACTACCGTCACCATTGAGAGCAGCGCCAGCGCCATGCTGCGTTTACTGGTGGGGAAAATGACAAGCAGCAGCGTCTGGCACATCGGAAACATCGGGCCGGCGAAAAAGCCCTGGAGCGCGCGAAAGACAATCAGCTCCGTCATGCTGTGGGCAAAGCCGCAGAGAAATGACGCCAGGGTAAAGAGCGCCACCGAGCCGACAAACAGCCGCAACTGACCAAAGCGGCGGGTAAACCAGCCGGTAAGCGGCAGCGCAATGGCGTTACACACCGCAAACGAGGTGATGACCCAGGTGCCCTGATCGGCGCTGACGCCGAGATTACCGGCAATGGTCGGCAGCGCCACGTTGGCGATGGTGGTGTCCAGCACCTGCATAAAGGTCGCCAGCGACAGCGCAATCGTCGCCAGCACCAGGCTGGGCGGCGTAAATGCCGATTTATCTTGCATCGCGTCTCTCTTAGCGGGCGGCTACCGGCTGGCTATTATCATGAAGGATCTTCGCCACCAGCGCGTCGGCCTTATCCAGCGCGTTCTGGTAGACATCTGTTGCGAAACGCGGCTGCGCGACGCTCTGCTGCGGCAGCAGGTGCCCTTCGGTATCGCGAATATCGACGCGGGCGGCCATCGACAAGCCGACGCGCAGCGGATGCTTCTGCATATCATGAGGATCGAGGGTAATACGCACCGGCAGACGCTGGACAATCTTGATCCAGTTGCCGCTGGCGTTCTGCGCGGGCAGCAGGGAGAAAGCGCTGCCGGTACCAATGCCGAGGCTCTCAATCGTGCCGTGATACTCCACGTCATCACCATAGAGATCGGCGGTCAGCGTCACTTTCTGCCCGAGGCGCATGGTGCTCATCTGGCTCTCTTTGAAGTTGGCATCTACCCACACCTGATCGAGCGGCACAATCGACAGCAGCGTGGTGCCGGAATCGACGCGCATACCAAGCTGCACCGCGCGCTTTGCCACATAGCCGCTGACCGGCGCAACAATGGTGCTGCGGGCGTTATCGAGAAAGCGCTGACGCAGGGTGGCGATGGCGCTTTTGATCTCCGGGTGGCTGTCGATAACGGTGTCGTCGACCATCGCCAGATTGGTATTAAGCGCCTGCTGGGCGGCAATCAGGTCACTTTTCGCGCTGGTGACGTTGTCACGATAATGGGAGAGATCCTCTGCGGTGACCGCGCCGGTGGCGAAAATCTTCTGCCGACGCGCGTAGTCACTCTGCGCCGTTTGCAGCGCCACTTTTTTCGCCGCCACCTGCGCACGGTAGTTATCCGCCGTGCTGTAAAGCCCGCGTACCTGGCGCACGGTGCTGGCGAGGTTGGCCTGCGCCTGTTGGAGCGCAATTTCCGTATCGGCCGGGTCTAGCAGCACCAGCGGCTGCCCTTTTTGCACAAAGTCGCCCTCATCGACAGCAACCTGGGTGACAGTACCGCCAATCTGCGGCGTCAGCGTCACCTGGTTGGCGCTGACATAGGCGTCGTCGGTGGTTTCGTAATAGCGGGCATAGAGCAGATACCAGGCCAGGCAGCCGGCGGCGATAATCACCAGCAGCACAAACAGAATGGCGAAGTTGCGCTTACGTTTACTCGGCGCGCGTGCAGGTTGAGCTGCTGAATCGGTCATCTTGATCACCTTTCAGGAAAACTTAGCGATAGGATTGAGTTGCGCCGTCAGGCAGCATTTTGATCAGCAGCGTCACCAGCTGTTGCGCTTCATCATCGGTGAGACGCTCGGTGAGTGAGGTGAGGATCGACGCCAGCGCCTCATTCTGGAAGCGATCGCAAATCCCCCGCCCCTTCTCCGTCAGGCCGAGGATCACCTGGCGTTTATCGTCGGGGTTGGTGGAGCGCACCACCAGGTCGCGCTTGACCATGCGCTCAAGCATGCGGCTCATGGCACCGGCGTCCATCAGCAGGTTTTTGCTCACTTCGACCGGGCTGGTGAAGCCTTTATAGATGCTGATCAGCACTTTGAACTGCGCGGCGGTGATATCCGCCGGGGAAAAGTAGTGGCTGAGAAGCTGGTCTTTAAACTGGTTTGCCAGATGGATCAGCAGGCCGAGGTGCAGCTTCGGGTTCGGGTTATCCGCAGAGTTCGTCATGTTATTTGCCTGGTCAATAATTACAAATGAAATTACTGACCAGGCAGATAACTGTCAATGGATTGTCAAGATAAGCGCACATTTTGTCAGTTTTCGACCACCACATCCCCGTAGGCCCGATAAGCGCAGTGCCATCGGGCAACCCCGCATTGCCGGATGGCGGCTTACGCCTTATCCGGCCTACAAAAGCATATACATGGGCGACACGTAGGCCGGATAAGCGGTACGCGCCATCCGGCAATGTTTCAGCGATACCGGCTTTACTTTTATCTACGATATGATAGCGAGGGGTTGTGTCCCCGCTGAAATCGGCGAACCGAAGCGTGAATGACAAGGTCTGGACGCCATGGATGGCGGACAGAGGCGAACCGAGACAGGACAAAATTGCCGGGAGCAATTTTGAACAGCGCTGGCGCTGGCCCCGAAGGGGCGAGTCCCATGGATGGGACGAGTAAACCGAGTTCCAGAATGGAACGAGTAAGTCGAGTCGAGCCGGCCGCAGTCAGGCACGCGGGAGGTGAGCGCAGTGCGCAGCACCGATTTCCTCGCGGGGCCGCGGGGATTGACAAGGGGAGCGCGGCCGCTCCCTTTGTCCCGTTCACCGCACAGATGATTTATGAAGAACCCGTCCCCGTGGTGAACGGAACCCTTCCACCAATGCCACATACCAGACCCATTGCCGGATGGCGGCTTGCGCCTTATCCGGCCTACAAAAGCGAATCGCATCGGCTAATGCTATCAAACCCCGGTGCTTCACTATATGAAGCACTTTTCCGGCGCAATTTTTGATAAGCCTCACGCAACGCAACACGGCGCTCGCCTGCCCGGCTGCGATCCCCAACACTGCCTGCACGATAACAACAATGCAGATACCCTACTCACTACGGGAGGCTCAATGGAGCACACCACCTCACAGCCCTACGACGGCACGGAGCAGAAAGTGCCGGCCCGTCGCACCGCCAAAATTATGCTCTCGGCGGGCGTCGGGCACTTTATCGAATGGTTTGACTTTGGCCTGTACGGCACGCTGGCAGCGATCATCGCCAGCAACTTCTTTGTCAGCGATGATCCGGCGATTGGTCTGCTGAAATCCTTCGCCGTCTTCGGCTCCGGCTTCTTAATGCGCCCGCTCGGCGGCCTCTTCTTCGGTTCAATGGGCGACCGCCAGGGGCGGCGCAAAGTGCTGGTGACGGTGATCGTTATCACCTCCATCTCCACCTTTGTAATGGGCATCTTGCCCACCTTTCAACAGGCCGGGATCATCGCGCCGATACTGCTGGTGCTCACCCGCCTGGTGCAGGGCTTCGCCGCCGGGGGCGAAAGTTCCGGGGTGATTACCTATCTCGCGGAAAGCGCGCCGCCGCACCGCCGCGCGACGCTCACCTGCTGGAGCGAAAACTTCAGTTTTATGGCCTTTGTCTGCGGCTCCGGGCTGGTGTTGCTGCTCACCCATACGTTGGGCGAAGCAACGATGAATGACTGGGGCTGGCGAATTCCCTTCCTGCTTGCCGCCCCGCTTGGCCTCGGTGGGCTCTATATGCGCCGCAATATGGAAGACTCCGCCGAGTTCCATAAGCTAAAAGCCAGCGGCAAAATCGAAGCCTCACCGCTGCGTAAAACCCTCTCCACCTCAATGACCGCCCTGCTGTTTTGTACCGGCTTTGTGGTGGTGAAAGCGGTAAGCAGCTGGGTGCTGCAATCCTTTATGCCGGGTTATCTCTCCACCCACCTCCACTACAGCCGCACCGACTCCTACCTCATCACCACCCTCGGGCTGCTGAGTGTGGCGGTCTGTATGCCGCTCACCGGCTATCTCTCGGATCGCTGGGGCCGCCGCCCGCTGATGTTAATGGGCTGCGGCGGTTTCATTCTTTTCACCTGGCCTGCGATGCTGCTGATGAGCCAGGGATCGGTGGGCGCCTCGATTGCCGCCATGAGCCTGCTCGGCGTGTTTGTCGCCATGTTTAATGGCGGCTGCGGCGCGGCGATGGTCGAGCTGTTCCCGACCGCCATCCGCTACGGCAGCATCGCCATTGCTTACAACCTTACCGTTGCGGTGTTTGGCGGCGTGACGCCATTCGCCTCGGCGGGGCTTATCACCCTGACCGGCGACCCGCTCTCCCCGGCGTGGTACGTGATGGGCACTGCGCTTATCTCCTTTATTGTCGTGTGGATCGCCAAAGAGACCGCCGGCAAAGTTCTCGATTAACCTGACCTGGAGTTGTCATGAAGATCAGCCGTATCGACTGTTTTCCGCTCAAAATCACCACGCCGCAGGCCTATCTCGGCGGCGAGGTCAAGGCGAGCGACAGCGATTATTACTACCGCCCGGAGTACCGCTGCGTCTATTCGCGCAAGATGGAGACCTGCCTTGTCAAAATCACCACCGACAGCGGTCACGTCGGCTGGGGCGAAGCCCTCGCGCCCGTCGTGCCGCAGGTGATTGCCGAGCTAATTACGCAACTCTTTGCGCCGCTGTTAACCGGCCAGTCGCCCTTTGCCAGCCAGGTGCTCAATGCGCGGATGTATGACGCAATGCGCGATCGCGGCCATATCACCGGATATCACATTGACGCGCTGGCGGCGGTGGATATCGCGCTGTGGGATCTGAAAGGCCAGATCCTCAACCAGCCGGTTTACCAGCTGCTTGGCGGTGCGTTTCGTGAGCAGATCCCCTGCTATGTCTCTGGCCTGCCGGAGCCGGATCTCCCGGCGCGCTGCGCGCTGGCGTTGCGCTGGCAGCAGAAAGGCTTCAACGCCATCAAACTGGCGCTTGGCTACGGCGTGCAGCAGGACATTGAGAATGTGCGCGCCATTCGTGACGCACTCGGCCCACAAGCCAGCCTCTTCCTCGATGCTCACTGGAACTACAGCGTGGCGCAGGCGGCAGAGCTGGCCAACGCGCTGCATCCTCTCGGCGTCGGTTTTCTTGAAGCGCCGCTGCTGCCGGAGGATATCGCCGGGCATCGCGAATTGCGGGCAAAAAGCCCGCTGCCGATTGCGCTGGGCGAAACCGAGCGTACCCGTTACCAGTTCAGGCCCTTTATTGAACAGCGGGCGATGGACATTGTGCAGCCGGACGTCGGGCGCACCGGCATTACCGAGCTGATGCATATCGCCTCCCTTGCGCAGACCTGGAATTTGCAGGTCGCGCCGCACCTGAGCGTCGGCCTCGGGCCCTGCATTGCCGCGTCGATCCACGTCGCCGCCGCGCTGCCGAATCTCTTTATGCTTGAGTATCAGCCGCCGGTGTTTGAGCTTGCCAACCAGTTGCTCGTTACGCCGCTGGTGTGCGAAGCGGGTCACTACACGCTGCCGCAGGGGGCAGGTCTGGGAATTGCAATCAATGAAGCGCGGGTGCGCGAATCGGTAATGGGGGTCACATGTTAAAGGGTAATGTGCCAATTCTGGCGACGGCGTTTGATGAGCATGGTGCGGTGGACTTTGGCTCCATCGAGAAATTAGTGAAATTTTTGCTGGCCCAGGGAATCGACGGGCTGGCGCTGTTTGGCAATGCGTCGGAAGGTTATGCGCTAACGACCGGGGAAAAAGAGGCGCTGTTTGCCTGTGTGAAACGTCTGACCGGCGCGTTGCCCCTTATTGCTGCCGCGGGTGGCGCTTCTGCGGTGGTGGCGATTGAAGATATTCAGCGCGTGCAGCGCTGGGGGGCGCAAGTGGCGATGGTCAACCCGCCGTCAGTGGTGAAACCCGGCCCGCAGGAGATCTATAACTTCTGGCGCGATATCTGTTCCGCCTGCGATATCGATATCATGGTGCAGGATGCGCCGCTGATGACCGGCGTGAACATCCCTGTGCCGACGCTGGTGAAGCTGTGCGAGGATTTCCCCTCCATCAAATACATCAAGGTCGAGCAACCGCCGACCACGCTGAAGATCAGCGCCCTGAAGCAGGCACTCGGCGATCGCGTCGGGCTGTTTGGTGGCCTGAATGGCGGTTTTCTCTATGAGGAGCTGCGCCGGGGCATTATCGGTACCATGCCCGCCTGCGAATTTCCGGAAGTGATTAACGCTATTCTCCACGCCTGGCAGCATGACAAGCAGGAAGCGCAGGCGATTTTCTACCGCTATCTCCCCTTCCTGCGCTACGGCGTACAGCCGGGGCTGGGTGTCGCCATCCACAAAACCGTGCTGCACCAGGCGGGCATTTTCGCCACTGATGTGGTGCGTGAACCGGCAAAAGGGCTTGATGAGGAAACACGCGACGAACTGCGCGATCTGACCCGTGCCCTGCCGCTGGCAGTGCTGGAGGCGAGCCGATGAACTATATCGCGGTGGACTGGGGCAGCAGCAATTTCCGCGCTCTCAGCGTGCGTAACGGCGAGGTGTTTCGCAGCGTTGAGGCCGAATGCGGCGTGGGCAAATGCGCGCGCGAGGCGCTGCCGGATATTCTGCGCGAACAGCTGCTGCGCCTCGAAGAGGGGTGGGATGAGACGCTGCCGGTGCTGTTATGCGGCATGGTTGGCAGCAATATTGGCCTCGCAGACGCGGGCTATCTGGCGCTGCCGCTCAGTTTTGCCCAGCTGACGGCAAAGGGGCGCGCACTGCCGGGCATTCTGCCCAACCCCGTTACCCTGCGTCCCGGTATTTGCGACCGGCGGGTGATGGAGATCTGCCGCGGGGAGGAGATGCAGCTTGCCGGTGCGCTGACCCTGACCACCAGCCAGACCTTCGCCGCCGTCGGCACCCACAGCAAATGGCTGACGGTCAACCGCGCGCAACAGCAGGTGGAGAGCCTGCGCACCCTGATGACCGGCGAGCTGTGGAATATGGTGCTCAACCACTCGATTGTCGGCAAAGGGCTGCCAGAGCAGTCGGCATCAGACGAGGCGTTTCTGCGCGGCGTGAGCACTGCCCAACACGTTGAGTCCGGCAAAACGACGCTGGTGAGCGAGCTGTTTCGCTGCCGCGGACACTATATTCTCGGCGATCTCGACCCGGCCTGGGCGGGCGCGTGGCTGTCGGGTTTGCTCATCGCCCATGAGATCCTGCAAGGCCACCCGCGCGACGAGGCGGTCTGCTTTATTGGCAGCCAGGCGCTGCTGCCGCGCTATGCCTTTGCCTGCGAGGCGCTCGATCTCCCCTTCACCACCCTTGACGCGGAGCAGGCGCTGATCGCCGGGCTGAATGAGGTATTCCGTGATGAAGCCTGAGCAGATTGTCGCCATCCTGCGCGGGATCGCGCCCGCCGAGTGCATCGAACAGGTGGCCTGCCTGCGCGATCACGGCATCACCACCATTGAGATCACCACCAACTCGCCGCAGTGGGAGAGCAGCCTTGCGCGCGTGGCCTCGGTGTTTGGCGACGCCATCACGCTCGGGGCTGGCACCGTGTTGACCGCGCAGCAGGTGGCGGCGTGCCGCGCGGCGGGAGCGCAGTTTATCCTGACGCCAAACCTTGACGCGCGCGTGGTTGAGGCCGCACAGCAGCAGGGGCTGCGCGTCTGCGCCGGGGTGTTCAGCAGCAGTGAAATTTTTCGCGCCTGCGAACTGGGGGTGGATGTGTTGAAGATCTTCCCTGCTTCGGCGCTGCCACTCAACTTTCCACAGCTGATCAAAGGCCCGCTCTCGAAGGCTGTGCCCTTCTCTGCCGTCGGTGGCGTCGATGTCAGTAATGCGGCGGCTTATCTCGCCCACTACGACAGCGTTGGAATTGGCTCATCGCTCTATAAACCGGGGCAGACGGCGGCGGTGACTGCGCAGCGCTGCCAGCAGTTATTACACCGGGGGGAGTGATTCGCCGCTGATCTTGCGCGCGGCGGAGATGAGAAACTGGCGCAGGGTGTCGATATTGACCTTGTCGCCCCCGATGTTGGAGAGCGCAATCGCCGCCTGCATGCCCGGTATGATGCAGGCCAGCCGGTAATCCCCTGGTGCCCACGCCTTGCCAAACACCTGGTGCTGGCGCGCCTGCTCAATGTCCGTTTGCAGAAGATGGTAATCGTGGATGCCGATACGATTGATGATCTCCTCATCGCTGAGGGTCGCGAGCAGCTTGATGCCAATCACCGAATCGCGCACCGGCCAGGACTCATAATTGCCAATCGCGCGGGCGATGCTTTTGCCGCCGCGCGTATGCAGCAGATAGACCACCTGGTTCCCGCTGAGCACGCCAATCACAATCGAGACGTTATGGCTGCCCGTCTCCTCCAGCATCTCCAGCGCGGCGGTATAAAAAGCGGAGTGATGGATGGCGCTGGCGGACAGGCGGTGAATACCCATGCCGAGGCGATATTTGCGCTTCGCATCCTGCTGCACCATCTCTAATGCCAGCAAGGTGTGCATCAGGCGCGTCACTTTCGCCGAGTCCAGCGCCAGCTCGCGGCCAATCTCACGAATGCCAAAGGCGCGGTTGCCGGTCGCCAGTAAATTCAGACAGCAAAACGCGTCAAATACCGTACTGTTCAATTTCGTCATTCATCTATTCTCTGCCGCTTCGCTTATTTGCGCTGCTCAAGCATAACCCGCTTTGAGATTGTTCTCAAACTCGGCGAAATAAGGGTTTTTTCGCTGCGTAATTTGACTAAAGAGCAGTTCCAGCTAGTTTTATTTGTGGGTGCGAAAAAACTTCGCTTAATAATGAGATGAGTTTTTAGATCATAGGGAAATTATTATTAGCTGATGACTTGCACATATTTCAATTAACGACTAAGGCGAATCATTCCCGGTTCGTTATTCGAAAAATCATCACCGCAAAAATATATTTCTGTGCTACAGCGAAACGCTGGCACACAATTCCCCTTACGCGAAAACGACGAAGAGAAGGATTACATTATGACACCTCAAGAAAACTATCATGACTGGTTACGTGATGCCCATGCGATGGAAAAACAGGCTGAGTCGATGCTGAAGTCCATGAGCGAGCGTATCGATAACTACCCGGATCTGCGTTCCCGTATTGCCCAGCATTTAACCGAAACGCAGGGTCAGATCCAATTACTTGAAGAAGTTATGGATCGCAATAATATTAATCGTTCGGTAATGAAAGATGCCACCAGCAAAATGGCCGCGATGGGCCAGGCTTTCGGCGGCATGTTTGCACCGGATGAAGTTGTTAAAGGTTCAATCAGCAGCTACGTCTTCGAGCAATTTGAGATTGCCTGTTACACCTCCCTTATCACAGCAGCGGAAAAAGCCGGCGATGTTGCCAGCGTAGATATTTTCAAACGCATCCTTGCCGAAGAATTCGCAATGGCGGAATGGGCGCTGAATCATATTCCGGACGTTACCGCACAATTCCTGCTTCGCAGCGATGCGGATGGCGTAGAAGCGAAAAAATAATTATTAGAATTCAGGAGGCAAGCAATGTTTCGTCACGTAAAACAACTGCAATATACGGTTCGCGTCAGCGAGCCAAACCCGGGTCTCGCCAATCTGCTGCTTGAGCAGTTTGGCGGACCGCAGGGCGAACTGGCCGCGGCGTGCCGCTACTTCACTCAGGGTCTGGGTGATGATGACGCCGGGCGTAAAGAGATGCTGATGGATATCGCGACCGAAGAACTCAGCCACCTCGAAATTATCGGCTCACTGGTCGGTATGCTGAACAAAGGTGCCAAAGGCGCACTGGCGGAAGGCACCGAGAGCGAAGCGGAACTCTATCGCTCCCTGACGCAGAGCGGTAACGACAGCCATGTCACCTCCCTGCTTTACGGCGGTGGCCCGGCGCTGACCAACTCTGCGGGTAAACCGTGGACGGCGTCCTATATCGACACCATCGGCGAAGTGACAGCCGATCTGCGCTCCAACATTGCCGCCGAAGCGCGCGCAAAAATCATCTACGAGCGCCTGATCAACCTCACCGACGATCCTGGTGTGAAAGATGCGCTCGGCTTCCTGATGACCCGTGAAGTGGCGCATATGATGTCTTTTGAAAAAGCGCTCTACTCAATTCGCAACAACTTCCCGCCAGGAAAATTGCCGCCGATTGAGCAGTACAGCAACGTCTACTACAACATGTCGGAAGGTGACGATCCGCGCGGCAGCTGGAACAGCGACGAGAACTTTGAGTATGTTGCCAATCCGCAGCCGGCCGTTGATGGCGGTGATGGTCTGATCACGGTGCAATTGACGCCGGAACAGCTGGCGATGGTGAAAGCGATGAGCGACCGCACCATGTCTGACCCGTCCGTTGAACCGATTACCGGTTTTGAACTGGGAACCGGCGAACCGAAGTCGAAAAAGTAATTCAGCTTGCGGTTAACAAACACACCCCCTGCGGGGTGTGTTTTTTTATGCCCTGCCCTGCTGCAATGCACGCAGCTCGAGCGCATCGTGGCTGCAAAAGAGCGTCAGATCCGCTTGATGGGCGCAGGAAAGTTCCCGTAAGCGCTGCTGGTTAACCCGGCGCGCCTGATTGTCCATTCCCATCATCCACTGATAAAAACGCAGCCCCGGCGTGCAGTGGCGTTCAGGACGCCCCATCTCCTCGCGATAGAACCACGCATCCCCGCCGTGCAGCAGCCACCCTTCCGGACGCTGGATCGCCACGCCCGCATGTCCCGGCGTATGCCCGGCAAGGGGAATAAGCAGGATCTCCGGCGGCAGGCCGTTCAGAGCATTTACCGCCTCGAAACCAAACCACCTTTCGCCCTGCGGCGCATAACCGTGCCAGCCGGAGCGCGCGCTCCATTGCCCTGGCCGGTAACGCTCGCGCTGAAGCCAGCTGTGGCGCTGCTGGGCGGTGTCGATCTCCTGCTGCATCAGGTGTACCTGCGCATGGGGGAAATCGGTCAGGCCACCGGCATGGTCAAAGTCGAGATGCGTCAGCACGATATGGCGAACATCTTCCGCCTTAAAGCCGAGCGCCTGAATACGCGACAGCGCGGTCAGCTCCTCGCGGCGCTGGATGTTATTCATCAGGCGAAAGAAGCCCGACAGACGGCGCTGTGGGGCTTGCATATCTTCGCGGCCAAAACCGGTATCGACCAGCACCAGCCCGTCGCGGTCAGTCTCAATCAGCAGACAGTGGCAGACCAGGTGCGCGTGTAGTCCTTTACTGAAGCCGTCATACAGCGCGCCGCCAAGCGGGCACATGCACCCGCAGTTAAGGTGATGGACGATCATCGTGACCTCCCGAGGAGTCAGTGAGAATGGGCTGCGCCTGCAGAGACCGGGACGACGCGAAGCTGTACCGCCTTCCCCTGCTCCCAGGCATCAGCGCCTTTGGCGACAGGATTAGCCGGAAGATCGGCGCGCTCGGCTTTGATCGCCTGGGTGTTGATATCGAAGCGGCGATCGCGGTCGACCAGCAGCGCCGGGTTGAGCTGCCCGTCAGCGGTAAAGCCCATCATCAGCGCCGGGGTGCCGAGCGGCAGGGTTTTATCGCGATCCGTGTGCCAGGTGTGGAAGGTTTTGCCGTAGGTGTTGACGATTTTGCTCATCAGCGCCTTATCCGCCACCGCCGGCAGGCCCGGCGCGACCAGGCTGCCGGATTTCACCTCATAGCGATGGCTGTGCCAGAGCTTCTTCTCTTCCGCAGGCAGGGTTTTGAACAGCCGTTCGCTGATGATGTACTCGACGCCCATCAGGCGCGCATCGCGGGTATTGCCGTCGTAGATCACCGCCTGCATCACATCTTCATTTAACACCGTGACATAGTGGTGCGCCTCCATCTGCCCCTTCTGGTTGCCGCTGTAGAAGTGGAAACCGTCGAGATAGGTGCTGATGGCGTCAATCGGCGGTCGGGACTGCATCACCGCCGCGCCGCTCTCCAGCGTCTGTAATTTACCCGAGGTTTTTTCACCGGGGATCGGCGTCTGCGGCGGGCTGTTATTGGCGTTGCATCCGGCAAGAGCGAGGGGAAGTACGAGGTACAGGGCCAGCCTTTTCATTGTCTCTCCTTTGATCATGATCTGGAGTTATGAGGGTAGCCCATTGCGGCTATTCAGCCAGTGAAAACGGCAAATCAGATCGGCACAAACGCAGCGGTGGCGCGGGCTGCACAATATATCCCCATCCATAACCGGGGAATGTGGTGCAAAGCGGTCTGTTTTTTAAGAAAGGTATTAACTATCAAATCCGTAGATTCATCCAAGTACCTTTAAATATGGCGGCGAGATATCGTAGCGGCATACGTAAGCCAATGGAGCCAGTTATGAGCACGTCAGACGAGACTAACCGCGATGCCGGAATGGGCAAATGCCCGTTTCATCATGAAGCCAGCAAGCCGGAAACGAAAAGCAGCGGCCCTACCACCAACCGTGACTGGTGGCCGAACCAGCTGCGTGTCGATCTGTTAAATCAGCACTCCAGCCGCTCGAACCCGCTGGGCGAGCAGTTCAACTACCGCGAAGCCTTCAAACAACTCGATTACAGCGCCCTGAAAGCCGATATTCGCGGCGTGCTCACCGACTCCCAGGAGTGGTGGCCCGCAGACTGGGGCAGCTACATTGGTCTCTTTATTCGTATGGCCTGGCACAGCGCCGGCACCTACCGCACCGTTGACGGACGCGGCGGCTCTGGCCGTGGTCAGCAGCGTTTCGCCCCGCTCAACTCCTGGCCTGATAACGTTAGCCTCGATAAAGCCCGCCGCCTGCTGTGGCCGGTTAAACAGAAGTATGGTCAGCAGATCTCCTGGGCCGACCTGATGATCCTCGCCGGTAACGTTGCGCTGGAGAACTCCGGCTTCCGTACCTTTGGTTTCGGCGCAGGCCGCGAAGATGTCTGGGAACCGGATATGGACGTGGACTGGGGCAGCGAGAAAGAGTGGCTGACCCACCGCCACCCGGAAAGCCTGGCGCAGGCCGCCATTGGTGCGACCGAGATGGGCCTGATTTACGTTAACCCGGAAGGGCCAAACGCCAGCGGGGAACCGATCTCCGCCGCCGCCGCGATTCGCGCGACCTTTGGCAATATGGGCATGAATGACGAAGAGACCGTGGCGCTGATCGCCGGGGGTCATACGCTGGGCAAAACCCACGGTGCGGCCCATGCGCCGGATTATGTCGGTGCCGACCCGGAAACCGCGCCGCTGGAAGCGCAGGGGCTTGGCTGGAGCAGCAGTTATGGCAGCGGCGTTGGCGCAGATGCCATCACCTCCGGGCTGGAAGTGGCCTGGACGCAAACCCCGACGCAGTGGAGCCACTACTTCTTCGAGAACCTGTTCAAATATGAGTGGGTACAGACCCGCAGCCCGGGCGGCGCGATCCAGTTTGAAGCGGCCGATGCCGATGCCGTGATCCCGGATCCGTTCGACCCGGAGAAGAAACGCAAACCGACGATGCTGGTGACTGACCTGACGCTGCGTTTTGACCCGGAGTTCGAGAAAATTTCCCGCCGCTTCCTCAACGATCCGCAGGCGTTTAACGAAGCGTTTGCCCGTGCGTGGTTCAAGCTGACCCACCGCGATATGGGGCCGAAATCACGCTACATTGGCCCGGAAGTGCCGAAAGAAGATCTGATTTGGCAGGATCCGCTGCCAGCGGCAGTGCATCAGCCAAACGGGGCCGATATTGCCAGCCTGAAAGCAGCGATTGCCGAATCTGGCCTGTCGGTGAGCGAGCTGGTCTCTGTCGCCTGGGCGTCGGCTTCCACCTTCCGTGGGGGTGACAAACGCGGCGGTGCTAACGGCGCGCGTCTGGCGCTGGCCCCGCAGAACGGCTGGGAAGTGAATGCCATTGCCGCAAAAGCGCTGCCTGCCCTGCAAAGCATTCAGCAAACCTCCGGCAAAGCGTCGCTGGCGGATGTGATTGTGCTGGCAGGTGTGGTCGGGGTGGAAAAAGCCGCAGCCGCAGCCGGGGTGCAGGTCACCGTTCCCTTTACCCCAGGCCGCGTGGATGCGCGTCAGGATCAGACCGACGTCGACTCCTTTGCCTTAATGGAGCCGCTGGCCGATGGTTTCCGTAACTATCGCCGCGTCTGGGATGGTGTCAGCACCGAAACGCTGCTGGTCGATAAAGCCCAGCAGCTGACCTTGACCGCGCCAGAGATGACCGCGCTGGTTGGCGGCCTGCGTGCGCTGGGTGCTAACTATGATGGCAGCAAGCACGGCGTCTTTACCGACAACGTGGGCGTGCTGAACACCGACTTCTTTGTCAATCTGCTCGATATGCGCACCGTCTGGCAGGCGAGCGACGAGAAAGGCGAACTGTTCGACGGCCGCGATCGTCGCAGCGGTGAGGTGAAGTTTACCGCCACCCGCGCCGACCTGGTGTTTGGCTCCAACTCGGTGCTGCGCGCCCTGGCGGAAGTCTATGCCAGCGCCGACGGTAAAGAGAAGTTTGTCACTGACTTCGTCGCTGCCTGGACGAAAGTGATGAATCTGGATCGCTTCGACCTGCTGTAAGCTTGCCTCACCGTACACGCCTGCGCCGCCTGAAAAGGGACGCAGGCTTTTTTTTGGCAAAAAAATCCCGGCGGGTTGCCGGGAAAAGTGTGTGATAACGAGTTAAGTGCGGCGGCAAAGGGGCCGCCAAAAATTCGGGTAACAACAGATCAAGCCGCAGGCTTTCCGGCAGGCTTGCGGTCATTAAAAGGGATGATTGTCACGCCGGTGTGACAGTTGCGTGGCATTTTAGCCCGAGGTGTGGGAAGTCTCCTGCTCCAGCGTCAGCACAAAATGGCGATCGTGGCGTTCGATTTTCGCCCCGCTCAAGCCATAGTTGGTGGTTAACATAAAAAAGGTATCGGCATCGACATCAAACGCCAGCTCGACCTGCTGATATTTGCCCGATGTCGCCATCTGATACGCCTGTTTCAGGTTGTACGCTTTTGCTCTGGACATAAAGCCCTCTCCGCGTAGTGCCGTTGTAGAAACCATCGCCCCTATTCTTATAGACTGCTTTTGCCAAACTAGCCGCCAATTTTTCCACTAAATAGCCGAAATCCCCAGGTGTTGTAGAGCAGCGTCACCGGCACCAGCACGCCATAACCGATCAGCAGGAATGTTTGCGTGGCAGGCGGTGCCGCCGCCTGACTGAGAGTAAGATGCGGCGGCACGATCCACGGAAAGAGCGTGAAGGCCAGCAGGCAAAACGCCACGCTGACCATCACCAGCACGCCGAGCAGCGGCAAAAAATCGCGCCCTTTGCGCAGGCCAACAACAAACAGCGCCATACCTGCAAGCGCCACGGCAAGAGAGGGCCCCCATAAGAACGGGTTGAGCAGATGCTGCCGCCAGCTCTCCTGCAACTGCGCGCACCACACCAGCAGCCCCGCCACCATTAACAGGCTGGCCAGCGCCAGCCATGGCAAAAGCCGCCGCGCCCAGGCGCGCAGCCCGCCCGTCATGCGCCACACCAGCCAGCCCGCACCGAGCCACGCATAGCCCAGCGCCAGCGCCACGCCGCAGTAAAGGGGGAAAGGCCGCAGCCACTCAAACCCGGTCCCGGTAAACTGCTGCCCGTCGGTAGTGATACCCTGCATCAGCGCGCCTACTACCACACCCTGCGCCAGCGCGGAAAGAAGTGAGCCGCTAAAGAGCATCGCGTCAAAAAGCCGCGGCGCGTGGGGGCGAAACTCAATCGCCATGCCGCGCACCACCAGCGCCAGCATCATCACAAACAGCGGAATATAGAGCGCGCTCAGCACAATGCCATACGCCAGCGGAAAGAGGCCGAGCAGGCCACCCGCCGCCAGCACCAGCCAGGTTTCATTCCCGTCCCACACCGGCAGCAGCGAAAGGTTGATATCCTGCCGCGCCTGCGCATTTCGCTGAAAAGCGGTAAGGATCCCGGCACCGAGATCGGTGCCATCAAGTAGCACGTAGATCAGCAGACTGCCCGCCAGCGCGACAGCGGAAAGCGTTTCAAGCCAGGGAAAACCGAGGATCGTTAACATACTACTGCTCCCCCTTGCCGCTACGCTGCGCCACTTCCGGTGCCGCGCCCGGCTCATCCTCAGTGGGCAAGTGCGACATCAGTTTCAGTAAAAACCACAGGCCGAGGGCGAAGACCAGTAAATAGACCAGCACGGTGGCGATAAGCGACCCGAGCACCAGATGCCCGCTAACCGGCGAGACGCTCTCTGCGGTGCGCAGCACGCCATACACGCTCCACGGCTGGCGTCCGGTTTCTGTTACCCACCAGCCAGCGAGCATCGCCACAAAGCCAGCGGGAGCCATCAGCACCATCACGCGCTGTAACCAGCGCGCCTGCCACAACCTGCCGCGCAGGCGCACCACCAGCCCCGCAATGCCGGTTGCCAGCATCAGCAGACCGAGGCCAACCATCAGGCGAAAGGCCCAGAATACGCCCGGCACCCACGGCAGATCCGCCGCCGGATACTGGTTCAGCGTATGGATACGCCCCTGCAAATTGTGTCGCAGATAGAGCGAGCCAATATTGGGAATGGCGACTTCATAGTGGTTACGCCGCGCCTGCATATCCGGCAGCGCAAAGAGGCGCAGCGGCTCGCCCTCTCCTGCTGGCGGCGGATCCCAGGCACCCTCCATTGCCGCCAGTTTGATCGGTTGATGATCGCGGGTGTTCTCGCCGTGCAGATCGCCCAGCACCACCTGCAAAGGTGCCAGCAGCACCAGCATCCACATCGCCAGCGAGAACATTTTGCGGGCAGGCAGAGCGCGTGCGTCGCGCAGCAGATGCCATGCACCGCAGGCTGCCACCAGGCAGGCGGTGCCGAGCAGCGCCGCCACCGTCATATGCGCCAGCCGCCACGGGAAGGAGGGGTTGAAAATAGCCGCCCACCAGTCGACGGGCAGAAAACGACCGTCGGCTGCCAGCGTATAGCCGTCCGGCGTCTGCATCCATGAGTTGGCCGCGAGGATCCAGAAGGCGCTCAGAAGCGTACCGATAGCGACAATGACGGTAGCCATAAAGTGCACCCACGGGCGCACCCTGCCCATGCCGAAGAGCATCACCCCCATAAATCCCGCTTCGAGGAAGAAGGCGACGAGGATCTCCATATACATCATCGGCCCGAGTATCGCCCCGGCGCGGCTGGAGAGTGCACTCCAGTTGGTGCCGAAAACAAACTCCATCACCACGCCGCTGACCACACCGACCGCCACGTTGAGGGCGAAGATCTTGCTCCAGTAGCGCCAGAGCGAGAGCCACACTCGCTGCCTGCGCCACAGCCACATTCCTTCCAGAAAAAGCAGAAACAGCGCGAGGCCGAGGGTGAAAGCCGCCAGCACAATATGAAAGCCGATGGTGAAGGCAAACTGGCTGCGCGCCAGCAGCAGGGTCAACTCCTGGCTCATCAGGCGTCGCTGGGTTTGCCGGTGAAAGCGGAGATCGGTTTATCCACCGGCTCCTCCATGCGCCGCGAAAAGGCTTTCAGCCCCTGTAACAGCGGCTGCACGGCACCCCACAACTCGTCGTCCTGCAACATCTTCCACACACCGTGCACGCCGGGCGCTTTATGCTGCTCCTGCGACGGCGGCTGGCTGAAGGCTTCAGCCATATCGCGCAGGCCAAAGGCCAGCTTGTACATCTTGTCCGGCGAGACGCTGGAGAGCGCCATCAGCAGCACCGAGATATTTTGCAGGGCGTTGAGCGTGCCTTCGCGCTGCAAGCCCTTCACTAACACCTCGGCGATTTCGTTATTGGCGCCAACCACATCGTTGGCGAGGCGCAGCACGCCGTGTTTGTGCAATGTCTGGAGTAGACGCTCCAGCTCTTCATGGGCGTCGGGGCCGATTTTGGCCGGCTCCGGCTGATAATCAATTGCTTTAGCCATTAAAATTTCTCCGGGTGAGGTTCGCTTGCGGGGGGCTGGCGGTAGTCGTCGCGCTGCCACTTCTCTTCGACAGGCACCTTATCAATCGGCGTGCGGCTGCCGTGGCGGAAATTGTGTTTCGGTAGTGGGTCGGGCAGCGGCGGGTGTTCGAGAAGCGTCATGCGCACCGCCAGCTCCTTATAGGCCGGGGTGTTGACCTGCGGATCGTGGTGCTCGCCGGTAAGGACGTTGACGCCATCCTTGCCGTGATGAATAGGGATAAAGAGTTCGTTGCCCGCCACGCGATCGGTGATCACCACCGGCACGTCGATTTCGCCGCGACGGGAGGTGAGTGTCACCCAGCTTCCCTCCTGCAAACCGCGCGCGGCGGCAAGCGTCGGGCTGACCTCAACAAACCAGTTTGGCGACAGGCTGGTAGTGCGTCCGCCCTGCCCGCTCTGATTAGTGGACTGGAAATGCTCCAGCATGCGGCCATTGTTAAGATGCAGATCGTATTCCTCATCGGCACTCTCTTCCGGCACACTCCAGCTCAGCGGGTAGAGGTTGGCGCGGCCATCCGGCGTGTTAAAGCGCTCGGTATAGAGCAGCGGCGTGCTGCTACCATCCGCCTTCACCGGCCAGATCTGCGATTTCCACCCTTCAAGGCGCTGATAGCTGACACCGGCGAAGCTCTCCGCAATACTCGCCGCCTCATGCATAATCTCCTGCGGGTGTTGATACCCCCAGTCATAGCCCATCCGCGCGGCCAGCTGGGTGAGGATCTGCCAGTCCGGGCGGCTGTCGCCAAGCGGTGGCATTACCGGGTAGAAGCGCTGGATGCGCCGCTCGGTGTTCACAAAACTGCCCTCTTTTTCCACGCTCGGGCAGCCGGGCAGCACCACATCGGCAAACTGCGCGGTGCGGCTGAGAAAGAGATCCTGCACCACCAGGAAGTCGAGGTCAGTGAAGCCTTCATGCACATTGTGGGCATCGGCATCCGCAAAGGCGGTATCTTCACCGATCACATACATGGCGCGGATCTGCTTTTCGCGCGCCATCTTCACCATCATAAAGTTGTCCTCCCCCACCTCCAGCGAGAGCCGTTCCGCTGGCACGCCCCAGGCGTTGGCCCATTTCGCGCGCACGGCGGGATCGCTGACGGACTCATACCCGGGGTAGAAGTTTTTCAGGCAGCCAAAATCGCTCGCCCCCTGCACATTATTATGTCCGCGCATCGGATAGCCGCCAGTGCCAGGCCGCCCGTAATTACCGGTCACCAGTAACAGATTGGAGAGCGCGGTGCTGGCATCCGCACCGTGGCTGTGCTGCGTGATGCCCATCGCCCACATAATGCAGACGCTCCCGGCCTTGCCGATCATTTCGGCGGCGCGGGTGAGCTGTTCGAGGGGAATACCGGTCTGTTCGGCGGCAAAATCGAGTGTAAAGGGGGCCAGCGACTGGCGATACTCCTCCACCTTGTTGACCCTACTGGCGAGAAACGCCTCATCGGCATAGCCGTTATCAAACATGTAGCGCGACATGGCGCTGGCCCAGGCGAGATCGCTTCCGGGCTGAATGCGCAGGTGCAGATCGGCGCGCTCAGCCATTTCGTGGCGACGCGGATCGACCACCAGCCACTGCTGGCCATGGTGCTTTTTCGCCGCTTTCAGACGCGAGGCGATCACCGGGTGGTTTTCGGCGGTGTTGCTGCCAACAATGATCACCAGATCGGCCTTAATGAGATCCTCAATGGTACCGGCATCGCCGCCGTAACCAACGGTACGAAACAGCCCTTCGGTCGCCGGGTTCTGGCAGTAGCGAGAGGAGTTATCAACGCTGTTGGTGCCAATAATCGCGCGGGCAATTTTCTGCGTCAGATAGGCCTCTTCATTGCTGCCTTTGCTGGAGCCGATAAAACCGATGCTCTCTGCGCCAACGTTATCGCGGATGGAGAGCAGGCGTTTCGCCACCAGATCGAGCGCCTCATCCCAGCTTGCCGGGCGGAACCGCCCGTTTTCGCGAATTAGCGGCGTGGTGATGCGCTCCGGGCTGTTGATAAAGTCCCACGCGAATTTGCCTTTTACGCAGGTGGAGATGCTGTTGACCGGCGCTTCAACGCTCGGCTGCACCTTTAACAGGTGGCGATCGCGGGTCCACATCTCAAAGGAGCAGCCGACGCCGCAGTAAGTGCAGACGGTTTTGGTGCGTTTAATCTCCTGCTGACGCAGATGGGTATCGATCACCGAGACGCCGGAGATAATCTCCGCCCCGGTGGAGTTTTCCAGGGTTTTAATGATGTCGATCAGGGGGCGCTTCAGCGACTGGCGCATTGAGGTGAACGGCCCGGCGTCGGGCTGCATGCTCTTCTCCATCAGCGCATTACAGGGGCAGACCGTCACGCAGTGCCCGCAGCTTACACAGCTGGATCCGGCAATCTGTGTACCGCCGTCCCATAACACGCGCGGGTGCTCCATGGTGTAATCGATGCTCAGGGTTTCGTTCACTTCAACATTCTGACAGGCATCCACACAGCGGCCGCAGAGAATGCACTGATCGGGATCGTAGGTGTAAAAGGGGTTGGAGTGATCTTTGACATAGGGTTTGCGCTCAAACGCATAGCGCTGGATCGGGATATGCATATCCACCACGGTGTTATGCAGCGTGCAGTCGCCGGTGTTGTGTTCGCAGACGGTGCAGTAGAGTTCATGTTTTGCCAGCAGCCGATCCATCCCCTCTTCGCGCGCCGCGCGGGCAGGTTCGTTTGCCGAGGTGATCACCATCCCTTCGCGGCTACGCAAGGTACAGCCGCGTACCAGCTCTCCTTCCGATTCCACCCAGCAGACATCGCAGGTTTGCAGCGGATCGAGCGCCGGGTGGTAACAGACGTGGGGCAGTTTCACATTACAGTGTTCAAGGAAGGGGATCAGCGGCATGTCCGCCGGGCCAATAAGGGGCTTACCATCATAAATGACGGTACATTTTTGCAGGCTCATGTTACTTCCTCACCAATAAAGGGCTGTACGTCCACTCCCGGTGCAATCGGTCGCGCTTTTCAGCGCGCATCGTCGCCCCTGTTCGGGTGGCGTATCGGTTATTAAGGTTTAAACGTAGACCCTGCCGCCCCGCTGAGCCAAACGGCCACGATATATTTATTCGTAAGCCTAAGATTTCTCTCAAAACCATAAGCAAAAGTGATATATCACCCCCTTTCGAACGTAAATTTTTGTCAAAAAAAGCGCAGCGCAAGAATGTTTTGTGACAATCAACGCCGATAGTTTCGTAGGTTATTATTGGTTTTGTCTTTTATTTAGCGCTAAGTCGTTTATTTTAAAGATGCCTTTCAGATGACCGTTTGGTCTAATTAAAATATATCCTCTTTGCAAATATTCTATTTTTCCTTTTTAGCCTCCTCCCCCTGCCGTTTGACTATTCCACAAGCGGGTCTAAATTTAATGACGAACGCCGGCGACACTGCTGAAAAATAAAGTGTCGTTAAACTGAAACAACGAAACAGGAGAAATATTATGGCTGAACATCGTGGTGGCTCAGGTAATTTCGCCGAGAATCGTGAAAAGGCATCAGAAGCAGGCCGCAAAGGCGGTCAACAGAGCGGCGGTAATTTCAAAAACGATCCGCAGCGCGCTTCCGAAGCAGGGAAAAAAGGCGGCCAGAATAGCCACAGCGGCGGCCGTAAGTCCGGCAATAACTAATATTGCTGTGATGGAAAATCACTGCTTTGAAATTAAAGATTAATAACTGGCGAGCCAGCGATGGCTCGCTATTTTTAACGCTATTATTGGGTGGATATTATGCAGATTAATACGCTTAACGACCTTTTTATTCATGGCTTGTCTGACATTTACAGCGCCGAGAAGCAGCTGGCGCGCGCACTGACCAAAATGGCGCGTGAAGCCTCTAACGCTGAACTGGTACAGGCCTTTAAACAGCACCTCGAAGAGACCCACGGTCAGATTGAACGTATCGATATGCTGCTGGAAGCAGAAGCCAACGTGAAACTGAAACGCATGAAGTGTCACGCGATGGAAGGTCTGGTTGAAGAAGCGAACGAAGTGATCGAAGCGAGCGAAAAAGGCACCCTGCGCGATGCCGGCCTGATTGCCGCGGCGCAAAAAGTAGAGCATTACGAAATTGCCTCTTACGGCACGCTCTGCACGCTGGCAAAACAGTTGGGCTATAAGAAAGCCGCTGAGCTGCTGGCGCAAACGCTGGAAGAGGAGAAAAATACTGATAATCTCCTGACTAAAATCGCCACCAGCAAAATTAACCAGAAAGCAGAAGTGGAATAATTCCCCACTTCGTTAGGGCTGATAATTGCTTTAAATGACAACGGCTTAATCTCCGGTAAATTTAAAGACGTTATCAGCCAGAATAGTATGCGCACACCAAGGTAAACGGTACGGCAAAAGTCAGGCAGGGCGATCCCTTGTTATTACGCAGCAAATTAGCCGCCATAACAAGCACGGTTATTGTTATAAGAATGACCTAATCCCTTGATTTAACACTTTGATTAGCCGTACTGAACTAATTTAACGCTCATGGTGCGCAACAGCGGCGTAAATTTTAACTGGCGCGGTCACTATGACCCACGACTCCTGGAACATATTGCGGCAATGTCGGCACGCCGATTCGCGAGATGTGCTGCCGTCACCGATGAGGAACGAGATATGCAACAGAACCTGAAACTTGTAAGGAATGTCCGTGTTAATTCGCGCACCAGCGCCGATCTCGGCTGGCAGGTGCAGGATGAGTTTGAACGTACTCGCCTGGAAAAACCCTTCGTACCGGTACAGGTGGCCAGTAATGAAGAGACTGCGCCGCAGACGCACCGTGAAGCGAAGCTCGATCCGCTCCAGCAATACCTCGTCGCAAGGATGGCGAATCGCCAGCAGGTGCAGGAGCTGGCTGAACAACATGAGTAACAGAGGGTAAAGACCCTCCCGCTACGTGCCTTGCCTGACTTGCCCGGCCTTTATGCGCCGGGCATTTTTCTGTCCGCCTGTTGACTTCTTTTGTTATCAGCGTACTTTTCAGGACATGAAAACATTCCTGATTATTGTGCCCGATGGCGGCATGCTGTTTGAATCCGCCGGTATTGCCGACATTCTGATGCAGGCCAATCGCCTGCACCCGGACGGTGCCGGTGAACCTCGTTATACCCTGCGTATTGCCACCACCCAACCTCACCCGGTGATCCACGGCCAGTCCGGTTTAAACCTGTTAGCCGACCACCGGCTGCCGGAGATCGATCCGCGCAAGCCCTGGGACACCATTATGATCACCGGTCGCGGTAACGATGAAGAGGAAGGCACGGCGGTGGTGGACTGGCTGCGTCTTGCCGCCCCCCACGCGCGCCGCGTGGTCTCTATCTGCGGCGGCGCAATGCTGTTGGCGCAGTCGGGTCTGCTGGATGGTCGCCGCGCGACAACCCACTGGCGGCTGCTGGAGACGATGCAGCGCTGTTACCCCGCTATCACGGTTGAAAGCGGCCCGCTCTATATTCAGGATGGCCCGGTCTGGACCTCCGGCGGCGTCAGCTCCGGGTTCGATCTCACCCTTGCGCTGGTGGAGGAGGATTACGGGTTTACCCTCGCCCGCGATGTGGCGCAGGATCTGGTGATGTATCTGCGCCGCCCCGGCGGACAGTTGCAGTTCAGCCGCTACCATCTGCAACAGGCCGAAAACAGCGGGCCAATCAGCACCCTGCAAAGCTGGATTGTGCAAAACCTGGCGGCGGATTTAAGCGTTGAGGCGCTGGCCGAACAGGTGGCGATGAGCCCGCGCAATTTTACCCGCGTCTTTACCCGCGAAACCGGCATCTCCCCGGCGCGCTATGTGGCCGAAGCGCGTCTTGCCGCCGCCCGCGACAGGCTCGAGCAGAGCCGCGACACGCTGGAGCGCATCGCCCTGCAAACCGGCTTTGGCAGCAGCATCAACCTGCGCCGAACTTTTGAGCGCCAGTTGCACCTCACCCCCGGCGAATATCGCCAGCGCTTCCACCGCCGCACTTTGGCGTAAAGTGATCCTTTTTTGTCATTTACGCCAAAAGATGCCAGGCCTACAGTGAATGCAGATCCCGAATGGAAGGAGAGCATCATGGTTAAGGTTGGCATTAATGGTTTTGGCCGCATCGGCCGCAACGTGTTACGCGCAGCGCTGGGCAATGCCGAGGTTGAGATTGTGGCGATTAACGATCTCACTGACAGTAAAACCCTCGCGCACCTGCTTAAGTACGACTCGCTTTCCGGCACCCTGCCGGTGCCGGTTGAGGCGGGCGAAGGCGAGCTGAGAGTTGATGGCAAAGCGATCCGCGTGTTTAGCAAGCGCGATCCGGCCCTGATTCCGTGGCGCGACGTGGGCGCAGAGATTGTGATTGAAGCGACTGGCTTTTTTACCGACCGTGAGAAAGCGGCAGTACATATCAACAGCGGCGGCGCAAAGCGGGTGATTATCTCCGCGCCGGGTAAAAACGACGATTTAACCATTGTGCTGGGCGTGAACGACGGGCAGTACGATCCGCAAAAACACCATGTGGTGAGCAACGGCAGTTGCACCACTAACGGCCTGGCTCCCGCCGCCCAGGTGCTGCATCAGCACTTTGGTATTGAGCATGGCCTGATGAACACTACCCATGCTTATACCAACAGCCAGGCGCTGCACGACCAGCCGGAGAAAGATCTGCGCGGCGCGCGCGCGGCGGCGCTCTCAATTGTCCCCTACTCCAGCGGCGCGGCAAAAGCGCTGGGGAAAGTGATCCCGGAACTCGAAGGTCGCCTGACCGGCTACTCCCTGCGCGTGCCGGTGCCGGTGGTGTCGATTGTTGACCTGACCGTGACGCTGAAGCGCGATGTGACGGCAGATGAGGTGAATAACGCCTTCCGCGAAGCGGCAGCCGCCGGGCCGCTTAAAGGGATCCTCGGTTACAGCGATGAGCCGCTGGTCTCCAGCGACTATCAGGGCGATGCGCGTTCATCGATTATCGACGGGCTCTCAACGCTGGTGATTGGCGGCAATATGGTGAAAATCCTCGCCTGGTATGATAACGAGTGGGGATTCTCCAACCGCCTGGTAGAGCTGGCGGCGCTAATGGCGAAGCGCGGGCTGTAAGCGGATTGCCGGATGGCGGTTACGTAAACGGCGTTACTGAAACGGCGTAGGCCGGATAAGCGCCAGCGCCATCCGGCATATTCCGCGGCATCGCTTGCCGGATGGCGGCTTCACCTTATCCGGCCTACAAAAACGGAGCTACTGAAACCGCGTAGGCCGGATAAGCGTGTAACGCGCCATCCGGCAATTTCTCCGCGGCACCGATTGCCGGATGGCGGCTACGCCTTATCCGGCCTACAAAAACGAGCCTTCAGCAACACCGATATTGCCTTTACCTCCGGTCTCACAGCGAGGGTGTTGACCCCCGCTGAAATCGGCGAACCGAAGCGTGAATGACAAGGTCTGGACGCCATGGATGGCGGACAGAGGCGAACCGAGACAGGGAGCGAATCCCCGTAGGGGTGAGCAAGTCGAGTCGAGCCGGCCGCAGTCAGGCACGCGGGAGGTGAGCGCAGTGCGAAGCACCGATTTCCTCGCGGGGCCGCGGGGATTGACAAGGGGAGCGCGGCCGCTTCCCTTGTCCCGTTCACCGCATAAGAGATTAATGAAACTCCCGAACGCCTGGTGAACGGAATCCTTCCACCGAAGCAGCATGCCAGGTTCATTGCCTGATGGCGGCTTCGCCTTATCAGGCCTACGAACCCCATGTTGCTGAAACGAAGTAGGCCGGATAAGCGTTTACGCGCCATCCGGCAATTTTTACATCGCCATATCCACCACGATACGGCCGGTGATTTTCCCGGCGCGCATGCGATCGAAAATATCGTTGATGTTCTCCAGCGGCTCCACGGCGATCTCGGCATGCACCTTGTTGCGCCCGGCGAAATCGAGCGCCTCCTGCAGATCTTTACGCGTACCGACAATCGACCCGCGCACCGTGGTGCCATCCAGCACCATATTGAAGATCGACAGATCGAACGTCCCCGGCGGCAGACCGTTCAGCACCATTGTGCCGCCGCGGCGCATCATGGTAGTGGCCTGCGCGAAGGCCTTCGGCGACACCGCCGTGACCAGCACGCCATGCGCGCCGCCAAACTCCTCGTGAAAACGGGTGCCGGGATCCTCGTTCAGGGCATTCACCACGACCGAAGCGCCAAGACGGCGGGCAAACTCCAGTTTCTCATCATCAATATCGACCGCTGCGACATTCATCCCCATCGCCACTGCGTACTGAATCGCCAGGTGACCCAGCCCGCCAATGCCGGAGATCACCACCCACTGCCCGGCGCGGGCTTCGGTCATCTTCAGCCCTTTATAGACCGTCACTCCGGCGCAGAGAATCGGCGCGATTTCGTTAAAACCGACGTTATCCGGCAGGATGCCGACATAATTAGCGTCGGCCAGGCAATATTCAGCAAAGCTGCCGTTGACCGAATAACCGGAGTTCTGCTGACCATGGCACAACGTCTCCCAACCGCCGAGGCAGTGTTCGCAATGCCCGCAGGCCGAGTAGAGCCACGGCACGCCAACGCGATCGCCCTCTTTGATATGCGTCACGCCCGCGCCTACCGCAACCACATGGCCGACGCCTTCATGGCCCGGAATAAACGGCGGGTTGGGTTTTACCGGCCAGTCACCTTCCGCGGCGTGCAGATCCGTATGACACACCCCGGTGGCGGCGATTTTGACCAGAATTTTGCCCGGTGCCACGGCGGGCACCATCACTTCTTCAATCACCAACGGTTGACCAAACGCCTTCACGACGGCGGCCTTCATGCTTTTCAGTTGCATTTTCTCATCCTCATCCTGATGGATAATCAATAGAGACCCAGCGGGGAACCGCTGTAGCTGACCAGCAGGTTTTTGATCTGCTGATAGTGACTGAGCGCCAGTTTGTGCGTTTCACGCCCCACGCCCGAGTTTTTGTAGCCGCCGAACGCCGCATGCGCCGGATAGAGGTGGTAGCAGTTGGTCCACACGCGACCCGCTTTGATCGCACGCCCCATCCGCCACGCGCGGTTGATATCCAGCGTCCACAGCCCGGCACCCAAGCCATATTCGGTGTCATTGGCAATTTGCAGCGCTTCCGCTTCATCTTTAAAGGTGGTGATACCGATTACCGGCCCGAAGATCTCCTCCTGGAAGCAGCGCATTTTGTTGTGGCCTTTGATCAGCGTCGGCTGGATGTAGTAACCCTTCTCCAGCTTATCGCCATGCTCAAGGTGCGCGCCGCCGGCGATGATTTCGCCGCCCTCTTCACGGGCAATGTTGATATAGGAGAGGATTTTGTCGTACTGCTCCTGAGATGCCTGCGCGCCAATCATGGTTTCGGTGTCGAACGGGTCGCCTTTACGGATGTTCTCCATGCGGGCAATCACTTTTTCAACAAACTGCGGGTAGATGGACTCCTGCACCAGCACGCGCGACGGGCAGGTACAGACTTCGCCCTGGTTGAAGAAGCCGAGCACCACGCCCTCAACCGCTTTGTCGATATACTCGGCGTCGCCATTCAGCACATCTTCAAAGTAGATGTTGGGGGATTTACCGCCCAGCTCGACGGTGCTCGGGATGATGTTTTCAGCCGCGCAGGCGAGGATATGGCGACCAATCGGCGTTGAGCCGGTGAAGGCAATTTTTTCGATGCGCTTGCTGCGCGCCAGCGGCTCGCCCGCTTCCATACCGAAACCGTGCACCACGTTCAGCACCCCTTTCGGCAGCAGATCGCCAATCACTTCCATCAGCACGCAGATGCCCAGCGGCGTCTGTTCAGCGGGTTTCAGCACCACGCAGTTACCGGCAGCCAGCGCCGGAGCCAGCTTCCAGGCCGCCATCAGGATCGGGAAGTTCCACGGGATAATCTGCCCGACCACGCCGAGCGGTTCATAGATATGGTAGGCGACGGTATTGCTGTCGATCTCTGCCGCTGTCCCCTCCTGCGCGCGGACGCAGCCGGCAAAGTAGCGGAAGTGATCGACAGCAAGAGGAATATCGGCACCCAGCGTTTCGCGGATCGGTTTGCCGTTGTCCCAGGTTTCCGTTAACGCCAGCAGCTCAAGGTTGGCTTCGATGCGATCGGCAATTTTCAGCAGCACATTGGCGCGATCCTGCACGCTGGTTTTGCCCCAGCTCTCGGCGGCGGCATGGGCGGCGTCGAGCGCTTTTTCGATATCTTCCGCCCCGGAGCGCGGGAACTCGGCAATCACCTCTCCGGTCACCGGCGAGGTATTCGTAAACCAGCGGCCCTCAATCGGATCGACAAATTCGCCGCCAATATAGTTGCCATAACGCGGCTTGTAAGAGACTTTCGCGCCATCAAGGCCAGGGTGCAGATATTTCATAAGATGTTCCTCGTTATTATCGGTACAGAAGAGGCGTCTCACAGCGTGTGTGGACAGCAGGATATAAGCAGTTGTTATGCCAACCGTTTATACGCTGTCAACAAAAAGCTAAAAACATTATAAAAATCAACAGGTAATAGGATTTTCGTTGCGGAAATGTAAAGTGCGGTAACAAAAAAGTGTGATGGCGATTACGGGAAGTGTGTTGCACGTCGCTACATACGCGACACTCATGTGATACACAATTGCAACATTTCAATTATCGGAGAGTAACATGCCATCACGCGCCCGATCGTTGTCCCCCGCCTCGCACGAGGTCAGCCTGCCGCATCAACTGGAAGATTCCTGGCAGCGCAGTTCACGTTATGGATTAACCCGGGATGATGACGTGCAGCCCTGGGTGGCCTCCTCTCTGCTCAATGACGCCCGCGCGGAGAATGGCTGGGTGAACCACCTGGTCGCCCCGCTGCTGGCGCGCCTGCGTCCGCAACTCTCCAGCCATCCATCGATTCTGGTGTTGTCCGATGCCACCGGCCTGGTGCTGGAGACTTACGGTAATAGCGACTTTCTGCATAAAGCGCAGCGCTTTGCCCTCTCGCCGGGCCATTTGTGGGGCGAACACGCGCGCGGCACCAATGCCATCGGCACGGCGCTGGCATTACAACGGCCGTGCGAAGTTTCCGGCGGCGAACACTTTCTTAGCCGTAACGCCGGGCTGTTCTGCTCCGCCGCGCCAGTGTTCCGCCCCGACGGGCAGATTGCCGGGGTATTGGATCTCTCCACCCCGGCGCAAACCCCACGCCGCGATGCTTCGGCGTTGATCCGCCGCGCGGTGTGCCAGATTGAACATAGCTGGGCCAGCGGCGCGCTCGGCGCAAATCGCTGGTTATTAAGCCTGCATCACGACCGGGCGGTGCTCGGCAGCGCCCAGGAGCTGCTGCTTATTTTTGAAGACAATACACTGCTCGGCGCAAACCGGCTGGCGATGGAGGAGTTTTCCCTCACCGCGAACCACTTTGGCGCGATGGATATTGGCGCCCTCTTTCCGGGGTTCAGTGCAAAAGCCGGTGATTGCGCCCTCGAATCGAGCCACGCGCGGCACTATTATGCCCGCCAGACGCTGCCTACCCGACGCTACAGCGCACCACGCACGGTGTATCAGCCGGATCACATGGCGCGCGAGGAGGAGAAAGCGCTGCGCATCGTCAACGCCGGGATCGCCCTGTGCATTACCGGTGAAACGGGCTGCGGCAAAGAGCATCTGGCGCGGGAACTTTTTCAGCGCAGCCAGTGGCATGAGGGGAAATTTGTCGCCATCAACTGCGCGGCGCTGCCCGAGCCGCTGATTGAGTCTGAACTCTTCGGCTATGTGCCCGGTGCGTTTACCGGCGCAAACCCGAAGGGCTATATCGGTAAATGTCGCGAAGCCGATGGCGGCGTGCTGTTCCTTGATGAGATTGGCGATATGCCGCTGGCCCTGCAAACCCGCTTGTTGCGGGTGCTACAGGAGAAGCGCGTGACGCCGCTCGGCGCCAACAGCAGTGTGGAGGTCAACTTCACGCTGATTTGCGCCACCCACCAGGATCTCGCCGCCCGGGTGCAGGCCGGAAGCTTCCGCGAGGATCTGCTCTATCGCATTCAGGAGTTTCACCTGCCGATCCCGCCGCTGCGCGCGTGGCCGCACCTGACGGGCTTTATTGAAAAACTGTGGCATGAGCTGGGCGCTGCCCGCCGCGGGCTGACATTAAGCGATGAGGTGCTCAACGCACTGGCACAGCGACCGTGGCCAGGTAACGTGCGCCAGTTGTTGAGCCAGCTGCGCGTGCTGATGGCGCTGGCGGAAGATGGCGATCGCATTACGCTTAGCGATCTTCCGGGCGAACCGATCACCGTCGTTAAAACAGAAGCCGCAGGGCAGATCGATGCACGGCAGGCGATTGCCGAAGCGCAGGGCAATATGAGCCTCGCGGCGAAGAAGCTGGGCATTTCGCGCAGCACGCTCTACCGGCGGCTGGAGAAGGAGCAGCCAGGCCGCTAAGCGGCAGCCTGGCTTCATTACCAAAATTACCCGGCAACGGTGGCGTTGATCCAGTCCGCATAGTAGCTGACACGGGTGAACTGCTGCGCTGGCAGAATCAGATCCCGCGAGACAATGCCGACAACGTAACGGCTGCCGTTGTAATCAGCAAACAGCGGGCCGCCCGAATCGCCCCCGGCGGTGGCGTAACCAGCACAGATATGCATCTGCGGCTCGAAATAAGTCGGCGGATAGAACTGCGGGACATCGATACACTGGCTATCTGGCAGCACGCTCAGGTGCCCTTTATAGAGCACATTGGGTTGCAGGCCATTTTCATTCACGCCAAAACCAACACCGGTAAGCGGAATATCCGTCAGCGCCGCGGGAGGCTCATCGCCAGCATTATTTCCGGTGAGTAGCGCAAAATCGGTGCTGGTGGTTTCGCGGGCCAGTTTAATTAAGGCGATATCATATTTAGCCGTTCCCTCCATTGTCCACTCATCATATGAGGGGTGCACAACAACTTTCTCAACCGGCACACTCTCTTTTATTTTCAGCGGCTGGTAACTTTCTGCGCCAATTAAAATATTGGCTTCGGTTAAATCAAACATCGTGGCGCAGTGGGCGGCGGTTAATACCCAACGGGAATTAACCAGTACACCTCCGCAACGGTGTCCGGCGAGCGTATTGTTAGCGTTGATGGTGATAAACTCAGGAAATTCGCCGGGTTGCGCGGGTGTGCCGTTGACGATCCTGACCATGCGGTCACTGGCTGAAGCCACATTTATGCTGCTAAAGGACAAAAGCGCGGCGGCAACGCAAAGCGCCGCTTTAATTTTTGGGGTCACTCTTTTCTCTCCGAAATAAGGCTGACACTCACGCAGGGCGGTAATAATCCCGCCTTTTTTGAAATAGCGTGATTCTGTTAACCGGGCCATAGTGATGATTTAAAACTGCGTGAAATATATAAAGCGAGACGCGGGAAGTAAACAGAGACACTTTTCCTGTTGTTGCGATTATTCTCAACGCACTCTGCGCACAGGGCCTACGAAATGATTTAACGCTTTATCATTGCGGCTTCGTCATTAAAAAATAGGCTGGCATGGCACAGCGGATTATCTGTTGATTGATATCTGGCGATAACAGACGCGGGCGAGTAAGATAGCCACTCACCGTTAAGCGTTTGATTATTCAGACAAATGATAAAAAGGAAATCATAGGTTATATGGATACTTCAACTTATTCGCTCGCCAATGGCATCGCTCTTACCCTGCGCACGCCTGCTGCGGCAGGCCCCCACCCCACCGTCGTATTGTGTCACGGCTTTTGCGGCATCCAGCCGATTCTGCTGCCGGCTTTCGCCGAAGCCTTCACCGCGGCCGGTTTTGCTACCGTAACCTTCGATTATCGCGGCTTTGGCGACAGCGAAGGGGAGCGTGGACGGCTGGTTCCGGCTATGCAGATTGAAGATATTCTTTCGGTTGTGGCGTGGGTCGCCGAGCAGCCCGCGCTGGATACCGGGCGCATCGGATTATGGGGCACCTCATTTGGCGGCTGCCATGTATTCGCTGCTGCCGCGCAGGATGCGCGTATAAAATGCGTGGTCAGCCAGCTGGCCTTTGCCGACGGTGAAGCGATCGTCACCGGCCATATGAATGAAGGCGAAAAGCGCGCTTTTATCGACACGCTGGATAAGATGGCGCAGAAACAGCAGGCGACCGGCAAAGAGATGATGGTGGCGATCACCCGCGTGCTTTCCGATGCCGAATCGAAAGCATTCTTTGAGGAGAACCGCGTCCGCTTCCCGCAGATGGATATCAAAATTCCTTTTTTGACCGTTCGCGAAACGGTGAATTATCACCCCGCTGAGTGGGCAGCAAAGGTGACCTGTCCGACGCTGGTGGTGATTGCGGCGGAAGATAGTGTCAACCCGCCAGCACAAGGCCGGGCGCTGTTTGAAGCGGTGGCAGCAACGGAGAAAGCGCTGCACGAAGAGGCCGGTGCGCGCCATTATGATATTTACAGCGGAGAGGCGTTTGAGCATGTCAGCAAGGTGCAAACCGCGTGGTTTGCCCGCCATCTTTAGGGCATAAAAAAAGGCGCACCGCGGTGCGCCTCTCTTATTTACAGCGCCATATCATGCTGTGGCGCGTTTTCGCTCTTCGGCGCGGCTGGCGTCGCCGCCTGCGCGTCTTTCATGTCGATAACCGGCGGCTTGGTCAGCTCCAGTGCGGCGGCGGTGTCATCCCACACCTGCTGCGTCAGTGCGACGTTGCCGTTCAGATGCTGACCAAAGCTCGGCACAACCTCTTTGATCTTGCTCTGCCACTCCGGCGAGTTGAACTGCTCCGGGAACATCTTCTTGATGACGTTCAGGGCAATTGGCGCAGCGGTAGAGGCACCCGGCGATGCGCCTAACAGCGCAGAGAGGGTTTTCGGCTGATCGACCACCACTTCGGTGCCCAGCTTCAGCACGCCGCCTTTATCTTCATCTTTCTTGATGATCTGTACGCGCTGACCGGCCTGGATCAGTTTCCAGTCCTCTTTACGCGCCTGCGGATAGTACTCTTTCAGCGCTTCAAAACGGTCATCGTCGCTCAGCATCACCTGACCCATCAGGTATTTCACCAGGTCAAAGTTATCCAGACCCACGTGGGTCATCGGCATAAAGTTGCTGGTGGTGGTGGTGCTCAGCAGATCAAAGAAGGAGCCATTTTTCAGGAACTTAGTTGAGAAGGTCGCGAATGGCCCGAACAGCACCACACGTTTACCGTCAATGACGCGCGCATCGATATGCGGAACCGACATCGGCGGTGCGCCCACGGAAGCCTGACCATACACTTTCTGACGGTGAATGTTGGTCACCGCCGGGTTTTCGGTCATCAGGAAAGAGCCGCCTACCGGGAAGCCCGCATAGTTGTCCGCTTCCGGAATACCTGTTTTTTGCAGCAGCTTCAGCGCGCCGCCGCCAGCACCGATAAAGACATATTTCGCATCAATGGTGTGCTCATCGCCGCTTTTCACATCTTTGATGGTCACATGCCAGGAGTTATCGGCATTACGTTTGAAATCGGTGACTTCAGACGAAGTTTGCAGCGAGAAGTTTTTGCTCTTTTTCAGGCTACCGATCAGCTGGCGGGTGATTTCGCCATAGTTCACATCGGTACCGACCGGCGTCCAGGTCGCAGCCACTTTTTGCTGCGGATCGCGCCCTTCCATCACCAGCGGTGCCCACTGCTTAATTTGCTGATGATCGGTGGAGAATTTCATTCCCTGGAATAACGTGGTTTGCTGCAATGCGGCATAACGCTTCGCCAGATAATCCACATTATCGCCCCAGACAAAACTCATATGCGGCGTGGAATTAATAAAGGAGTGCGGGTTGGTTAAAATACCGCGCTTCACCTGGGTAGACCAGAACTGGCGGGAAATCATAAATTGTTCATTAATTTCCAGCGCCTTGGTGACATCAATGGAGCCGTCTTCACGCTGTGGCGTGTAGTTCAGTTCCATATTTGCCGAGTGACCGGTACCGGCATTATTCCAGCCGTTGGAGGACTCAAGCGCAACGCCGTCGAGCTTCTCGACCATCACCTGTTTCCACTCAGGTTGCAGGGTCTGCAGCCAGGTGCCCAGAGAGGCGCTCATGATACCGCCGCCAATCAGCAGGAAGTCGGTTTTTTGGTTCTCTTCCGCCCATGCGCTGGTCGCAGAGCTGACGAGCATCGCGACGGCGCTGAAGGCAATAATTGTTTTTTTCATTGCAGGCATAATTATTCGGTTAGGTAACAACAAGTGATTCGTGGTGACGCATATTAACGTATTTTTACGTTAATTTAAAATATCATTCACAAAATAGAATAATTTTGTTTTTATTTGCTCTTTGCTTTTTTTAATTAAAAAAAGTAGTGGCGCACTCTGTGTGGACTTATTTTGGCGGGAATTTATCTTAAGGGGAGAAATAAAATTTAGTGCATTTCAATTAAATGGAAAATAAATAACGGCCGCGCGCAGCGGCCGAATAGCCATTATCAGGCGTCTACCCTTTCACTTTTTGCCCCGGCGATCGCCAGACGCAAATGGCGATGATTCTCAGCCAGCAGGACCTGCGCCCGCGAAGCATTCACCCCGGTCAGCAGCATTAAAATGGCAGTGCGACACTCATTATTCGCCTGTGCCAGCGCACGTTTCGCCTCTTCACGTGCGCAGTTGCTTGCCGCCATGACTACGGCGATTTGTCGCTCGGCCCAGTGCAGATTCACCGGCGCTATATCGACGCGCAGATTGCCGTAAACCCGCCCGCAACGAATGGCCAGCCCGGTAGAAAACATGCTGAGGATCTGCTGCTGCGCCAGCTGCGCTTTTGGCTCACTAAAACCGCTTACCGCTTCGGCCCCGGTATCGGGCGCTATGACAATGTCGGCGTGCTGCGCCGCCTCGCACGCCTGTGCACGGGTGATCAACGCCACGCGTACACCAGCCGCCCTTGCCTGCTGCAGCGCACCGTTTGCCCACGGTGTTTTGCCGCTTAACGACAGCACCACCAGCATGTCGCGCGCCGTTAGCCCCAGCGCATTGAGATCGTTACTGCCGCGGGCGTAGTCGCTCGCGGCGCGATCCTGCTCTCTTTTCCCCGCCCGTTCGCCACCGGCCATTAACGCCAGCAGCCCGTGCTGGCTATCCGGCGCGAACGCCTCGACGGTATGTACTGCCGCCCGCCCCGACGCACCCGCCCCGGCAAGCACCACTCTTCCGCCCTGGTTAAGCGTCGCGCTGGCGTTATCAACCAGCCGGGCGATCGCCGGCAGGCAGGCGCTAACCGCCTGCGTGACCTCTGCACTCTCCTGATGGATAAGCGTCAGCATATCCAGCGTGGCGAGGCGGTCGATGTCGCCGGTGCGGCTATTACGACGCGCCTCCATTGAACTGTTTGGCTTACTGCTCATACCCTGCTCCTTGTTAAAGGTTCCCTACACACTATAAGGTTATTTCCGCTTCCCGCTTGCGAGTGGGGTCACGCTTCCCGGCGCGACTATTTTTCCTCATTTATCACACGGCTTTATGAATTGCCGCCCATCGGCGATAATAACTTTTCTCAGATAAATGATTCGGGTTCGGCATGACTCAAATAGCGCCCACGGCGACCTCCTCGCGCAAACGGCCAATGAAGTTCGGCACCATGGTTACACTTATGGTGTGCAGCGTGACGGGTTCCGTGCTGCTGCTGGCCTGCGCCCTCTGGTTCTGGCAAATCAGCAACGCCACGCGCGACGGCGTGAAAGCAACCGGCTTCGCGGTGGCGCGTACCCTTGCCAATGCCCCGGAAATCAGGCGCGGGCTGTTACTACCGCCTAATAGTAATGTTATTCAGCCTCTTGCGCAGGCGGTGGCGGCGCGAAACGATCTGCTCTATGCGGTGGTGACTAATATGCAGGGCATTCGCTATGCGCACCCGAACGCCAGCATGATCGGGCAGAACTTTATTGGCGAGGATCTGCAGCCTGCGTTAAAGGGCCACGAGAATGCCGCGGTTAACCGCGGCGTACTGGCCCCGGCGCTGCGCGTGTTTACCCCGGTTTATGATGAGCGCCACCAGCAGATCGGTGTAGTGGTGGTCGGCATTTCGTTAAGCGAAGTCGATGAGCAGGTCAGCCGTAGCCGCCAGGCGGCGATGTGGATCTTAATATTCAGCGCACTGGTGGGTTTTGTTGGCGTCTGGCAGGTGGTGCGGGTGTTAAAGCGCATTCTGCTCGGGCTGGAGCCGTACGAGATTTCAGCCCAGTTTAAACAGCGCCAGGCGATGTTGCAGTCCCTTAAAGAGGGGGTGATGGCGGTCGATGCCGACGGGCGCGTGACGCTGCTGAACCATGCCGGGCGGCGGATGTTACTCAGCAGTACGGCGCAGGGCTCCGGCACGCATCAACCTCTGCTGGCCGATCTGCTGAGCGTGTTGCAGACCGGCACACCTATTTTCGATCGCGAGCTGGGGTGCAATGGTCGCCTCCTACTCAGTAACACCGTACCGGTACGCAGCCAGGAGAGTATTATCGGCGCGATTTGTACTTTCCGCGATAAGACCGAGGTGAGCCAGTTGATGCAGCGGCTCGATGGGATGGTCAATTATGTCGATGCCTTGCGAACCACCTCGCACGAATTCATGAACAAGTTGCATGTCATCCTCGGTCTGTTAAATATGAAGCGCTATGACAAGCTGCAGGAGTATGTGCTGCAAACGGCCCAGAACTACCAGAGTGATATCGGCGCGATCCAGCATCAGATCAAGTCGCCGGTAGTGGCCGGTTTTCTGCTCGGTAAAATCAACCGCGCCAAGGAGTGCGGTTTTACCCTGACGCTGGCGGATGAGAGCCACGTGCCGGATAACCCGAATGAGAAACAGGTGACGGTGCTGGTCACCGTACTCGGTAATCTGATTGAAAATGCGCTGGATGCGATGAGCGGCCAGCAGGAGGGTGAAGTCGGGCTATTCCTGCATTACCAGGATGGCTGGCTGGCAGGTGAAGTAAGCGATGACGGGCCGGGTATTGCGCCGGGCAATATCGACGCTATTTTTCGCAAAGGCTTCTCCACCAAGGGTGAAAACCGCGGCGTCGGGCTTTTCCTCGCCAGCCAGCAGCTGGCTGAACTTGGCGGTACCCTGAGCGTGGAATCTGAACCCGGTGTGTTTACCCAATTTTTTGTCCATCTCCCGTGGGATAGTGAAAGGAAGAACGCGTGATAAATGTATTAATTGTTGACGATGATGCCATGGTTGCCGAGCTGAACCGCATGTACGTGGCGCAGATAGCCGGTTTTCAGTGCTGCGGCACGGCGTCAACGCTGCGTCAGGCCGAGGAGATGGTGAACAATCCGCTGCTTGAGATCGATCTGGTGCTGCTGGATGTCTATATGCAGCAGGACAGCGGTCTCGATCTGCTGCCGATTATTCGTGCCAGCGGGCGCGCAATCGACGTGATTATGATCACCTCTTCCGCCGATGCTGCCACCATTCAGACCTCGCTTCATTACGGTGTAGTTGACTATCTGATTAAGCCGTTCCAGTTCCCGCGTTTTGAAGAGGCGCTCACTGGCTGGCGCGAGAAGCGCAAGCTGATGGATGCGCACCCCTACTATGAGCAGTCGGATGTTGATCGCCTGCTGCACGGCGGCGCGCCGGAAGTTGCAGACACCCGTAAGCTGCCGAAGGGGCTTACTGCCCAGACCCTGCGCACCATTTGCCAGTGGATCGATGCCCATCCGGGAATTGAGTTTTCAACGGATGAACTGGCGAATGCGGTCAATATCTCCCGCGTCTCCTGCCGTAAATACCTGATCTGGCTGGCGCAGATTAATATTCTCTATACCACTATCCACTATGGAGCGACCGGTCGGCCGGTTTATCGCTACCAGCTTATTGCGGAGCAGTACAGCCTGCTCAAACAGTACAGTCAATAAACCGGTAACTGTCGTCAGCGTGGGTGTAGCGGAACTGGCGCTGCGAGGAGAGGATCACTTCGCGTTTTTTAGTGACGAAAAGGGCTTCAATATCCTCGCGCTGCTTCAGAAGCTGACACCCTTTTTCGACACCGAGGCCGAAGATAAGCGTGGTCCAGATATCGCCGTCGAGTGAGTCGCTGGAGATGATGGTCACGCTGTCGAGTTCATTTTCCAGCGGGTAGCCGCTGCGCGGATCGAGGATATGGTGCCAGCGTCGACCATCCTGCTCGAAATAGCGCTCATAGGTGCCGGAGGTGACTACCGACTGGTTGGCAACCTCAAGCGTGCCAATCAGCGCATCCGCCTGTGCGAACGGCTTTTTCACGCCGACCGACCACCGCCCCTGCGGCGTCCCCAGCGTCTGCACGTTGCCGCCAAGATTGATTAACCCCTCGGTCACCCCCTGCTGGTGCAGATAGTCGCGTACCCTGTCGGCAATAAACCCTTTAGCAATCGCGCCGAGATCGATCTCCATCCCGGCCTGCGCAAGAAAAACGCTGCCCGCGGCATCATCGAGAACCACGTCCTGCACGCGCGTGATGCGTAGCCGCGCGGCGATCGCATCCGCCTCCGGCACCCGGTCGCCTTTAAACCCGATTCGCCATAGTTTCACCAGCGGGCCAATGGCCAGATTAAAGGCGCTGCCCGGCATCATGCTGGCGGCTTTGGCACATTTGATAAGCTCAAAAACCGGGCGGCTGGCGGCAACCGGATGCCGTCCTGCGGCGTGATTGATTGCCATCACTTCAGAGTGGGTGCGGTTAACGGTGAAGAGATCTTCGTAGCGCTTAATCAGGGCAAATACGCGGGAGGCAAGCGCCTCATCGTGGACAAAGAGCGTGAGCAGGATGGGCGAGCCCATCAGCACGGCTGAGTAGCGCCAGCTCGGGTTAGCGGACATTGCATACTCCTTCTGTTGCGTACTGGTGGCGCTACGCTTATCAGGCCAGGAAAAATAAGAGGCCTGATAAGACGCAGCCAGTTTGCGTGAATGCGTTACCGTTTTGCGCGCAGCGCAGCCTGATGTCCTGCCAGCGAACCGAAGACAATAATATCTGCCACGGCGTTGCCGCCGATGCGGTTGCCACCGTGCAGGCCACCTACCACTTCACCCGCCGCGAAAGCCCCCGGAATAACCTGCTGCTCGCTGTTAAGCACCTGGGTGTCGGTGTTGATGGTCACGCCGCCCATGGTGTGATGCACACCTGGCGCTATCTGAATGGCGTGGAATGGGCCTTCGTTAATCGGTGCGCGCAGTGCGGTGGTGCGCCCGAAATCATCATCATGCTGTTTTTCAACAAAGCCGTTATAGCGTTCCAGCGTGGCGAGGAAGGCATGATAATCCATGCCCAGCTTATCCGCGAGTTCATGTGGTGAGCTGGCGCTGGTAACAAAACCACGGGCGATATACTCATCCGCCGCTTTGTTTTTCGCACGAACGTGCTCATCAAAGACAATGTAAGCATAGTGCTCCGGCAGCGCGATGATGGCCGCAGAAACTTTATCGCGGGTCGACATCTCGTTGAAGAAGCGGTTGCCCTGCTGATTGACCAGGATTGCCCCGCCGCCGCGAATCGATTCTGAAATCAGATAGGAGGTGTTTTGCTCAACCGTCGGGTGGATCTGGATTTCGCCCATATCCACCGTGGCCGCGCCAAGGCGTTCCAGCAGAGAAATCCCGCTACCGGTCGCGCCCTTATGGTTGGTGGTGACGAAACCGTCCAGATCGGGGCGATATTTTACGACCATCGCACTGTTGGCGCTGAAGCCACCGGTGGCAACAATCACGCTCTTCGCATCAACATTCAGTGTCTCCTGCTCCTCGGTCAGCAGGCGTACACCGCGCACTTCGCCCGCGTCAAAGAGGATCTCTTCGACGGAGGTATCCAGCATAACGTCGATATTGCGTTTGGTAACGTTGCGCAGCAGGCCGCTGATCAGGTAGCCACCAACCGCCGATCCGTCGCGTGGACGGTGCGTACGGTCAATGCTCATACCGCCGGTGGTGGTGATGTCGTTAAGCATAATGCCGCGACGCGCCAGCCACTCAATCGCTTCCGGCGCATGTTCCACAAAGCGGCGCAGCAGCGCAGGATCGTTCTTCTCGCCGCCCCCTTTCAGGGTTTCAGCGTAGAACAGCTCTTTACTGTCCTGAATGCCTTTTACACGCTGGAAGCGGGTTTCTGCCGCGTTCATTCCTGCCGAGGCTTTGATGGTGTTACCGCCGATAGTCGGCATTTTTTCGACAATCAGTACGCTGGCACCTTCATCGTGTGCCTGAATTGCCGCAGCCAGGCCAGCACCGCCGCTACCGATAACAACTACATCGTAATTTTTCGGCGCGCTGGCATCACCGCCCTCTTCCGCGATCCGCGCTTTGCTCGATTTGACCATCGCTTTCGACACCGCTTTTTTCACCGCCTCGCTCTGACTGGTTGCGCCGGAGATGGCGTCCACGTGCGGAGAGTTGGCATCGATGATACGGCTGCGGATCTCTTCAAAGCTGCTGGTAAACTCGACGTCATCAAGCGGGCCTTCTGCCAGCGTAATATCCGCAATACAGTCCGTTTCAAGACTGATATTGAACACAAGCGTGTTGCTGTCGTCCTGCACGGTTTCAGCAAAAACCCCCGGTTTGAACTTCGCCGCGCCCATGCTCATATCACGGATCATCGCTTCTACCAGCGAGAAACGCCAAAGCGGCTCGGGGATGTTCAGGGCTTCACGCTGGGTGCTGTCCATAAAGAGCTCAAGGATTTCACCGTTGGCAATGCGTGAAGCCCAATCCGGGTAGGCGATGCAGGCGCGGCCTACCGCCATCAGATCGTAACCGTGATCCAACCCCTCTTCCGCATCTGCCGCGTTGACGATGCCGCCAACGCCCATTACCGGGATCTGCGCCAGCGTTTCTGAGCGCAACGCGCAATATTTATCGATCAGCGGCGTCGGATCGGTCGTGTCATTAATGGAGGAGCGCAGCGCTGCACCCACGGAGAAGTGCAGATAGTCGAGACCGCGAGCGGCCAGCTTCTCCAGCAGGAACATTGTGTCATCAAAACGGATGCCGGGGACTTCCAGCTCTTCCGGTGAGAAGCGGTAGCCAATGATAAACGCATCATCTGCATACTGCCGTGCCATCTTGTGAGCAATATCCAGCACGGCCAGCGGGAACCTGGCACGGTTTTCTCGGCTGCCGCCCCACTCATCGTCACGCTGGTTGGAGTGGGGAGAGAAGAATTGCTGAATGAGATAAGTGTTAGCGCCATGAATCTCCACGCCGTCGAAGCCTGCCAGGATGGCGCGACGTACCGCTTCGCCAAATTTGGCAATCATGCTTTCAACTTCCGCAGCGCTCATCGCTACCGGCGTTGCGGCACCTTCGCGCGGCGCGGCAATTGCGCTTGGCGCAATCGGTGTGCGTCCGCCGATTAATTTCGGCTCCACCATGCGCCCGCCGTGGTAAATCTGCAGAATGGCTTTTGAACCTTTCTCCCGAATAGCGGCGGCAATTTTTGCCAGCCCGGCGATTTTTTCATCGCTATCAATCCCAATCGCCCCTGGAAAAGCGAGACCGAGATCGTCGACAAAGCAACACTCCACAATAATGGTGCCAATAGCCCCTGAACGTGCGCGGTAATACTCCACTAATTCGCTAGTAACGGTACCGTCAAAATAACCTGTGCAGGTGGTCATTGGCGCCATTAACAAACGGTTTTTCAGTTCTACGCCGTTTGGCAATGTAAACGGGCTGAGAATACGTTCGTTACTGGTCATAATAAACTCCACATCTAAAATTGATAAATCTTGAATTCGGTGACGGATCTATTTTCGTTCTGGTTATTAATCCTGGTGTCGTGTAATTAATATACCGTGAATTTTATTTACCAAATTAATTACGTTAGTTATAAAACTATTTAACCCCTGCAATAACAGACCTACCTCCACTGTATTATCATTTTTAAATATTGCGTTCACATTTTTATAATTACCGGTAACATAATCATTACCTTACGAGATCTTGCACGACGAGACACCATCACCAAAAATATATTATTATCAATCACTTAATAGACAAGCATAGCGTGGAAGCCTTGATTTTCAATACAAATATTTAACATCTCTTCGCTTTTCTGGAAATTAACCACATTATTAATAGTGGGTATTCCAGATATTAAAAAAAGCACATCTCTTTTCGTTTTATTGATCTTAATCAATTGAAATCCCATCGCCAGGGGCAATATAGAAAAAGACTTATTTTGTTATTTATTGCCAACCAATTTTGCGATAAATAAAGATCAGCGGAATAAGAGAAGATAATTTTAATAACTAAAATATCTTTCGAAACTAAATAAATCACACTCTACTCCGCGATCGCTCCGAATTCTTAACTACTTGTAGATGCTCACTATGAAAGAGAAAACTCCAACCCCAGCTTCTGCTACTGCAGAGCGCGCAAAGGCCGGTAATAAAAACCGCCTGGTGATGATGGCACTACCCATTATCGTGGCCATACTGTTACTGTTCGTTCCGGTGCCAGAAGGCTTACCGCCTTACGCATGGCACTATTTTGCTATCTTCGTTGGCGTGATTGTCGGCCTGATCTTTGAGCCGCTGCCAGGTGCCGTAATCGGTATGACCGGCGTGGTAGTGATCGCGCTCTGCGGTCAGTGGCTGCTGTTCAGTCCGGAACAGCTGGCAGACCCGAAATTCAAGCTGGCGGGCCAGTCCTTTAAATGGGCGGTCAGCGGTTTCGGCAACTCCACCGTCTGGCTTATCTTCGGCGCATTTATGTTTGCTGCCGGTTACGATAAGACCCAGTTTGGTCGCCGCCTGGCGCTGATCCTCGTCAAATACCTGGGTCGCCGCAGCCTGACGCTCGGCTATGCCATCACCTTCGCCGATCTGCTGCTGGCCCCGTTTACCCCATCAAACACCGCGCGCAGCGGCGGGACTATCTATCCGATTATTGCCAATCTACCGCCTCTGTATGGTTCAAAACCGAACGATCCGAGCGCGCGCCGTATTGGTTCTTATCTGATGTGGGTGGCGATCACCGCTGCCTGTATCACCAGCTCTATGTTCCTTTCCGCTCTTGCGCCTAACCTGCTGGCGCTGGCGCTGGTGAAAAGCATTGTTGGGATTAATATCTCCTGGGGCACCTGGTTCATCGCCTTCCTGCCGCTGGGCCTACTGTTGATTCTGACTATGCCGCTGCTGGCGTACTGGTTCTATCCGCCCGAAGTGAAAGTGAATGATGAGGTCCCGCTGTGGGCGAGCCGCGAGCTGGAGAAGCTGGGCAGAATGTCCCGTAATGAAATTCTGCTGCTGGTCTTTGTCTGCTGTGCGCTGCTGATGTGGATTTTCGCCGCCGACTTTATTGAACCGGCACTCGCCGCCCTGCTGGTTGTGGTGCTGATGCTGTGGACCGGTGTTCTGAGCTGGAACGATATCACCAGCAATAAACCGGCATGGAACACCTTTGTCTGGTTCGCCACGCTGGTCGCGCTGGCTGATGGCCTCTCATCCACCGGTTTTATTGCCTGGCTGGGCAAAGAGGGCGGACTGCTGATGAGCGGCGTCTCTCCGGGCATGGCAACCATCGCTCTGCTGCTGGCGTTCTATCTGCTGCACTATCTCTTCGCCAGCACCACGGCACACACCACCGCGCTGCTGCCGGCGATGCTGACCATCGCAGCGACCATTCCTGGCATCAATATGGAAGTCGTTGTGCTGGTGCTCTGCACCTCGCTGGGTGTCATGGGTATCATCACCCCATACGGCACTGGGCCAAGCCCGATTTACTACGGCAGCGGCTACCTGCCGACTAAAGATTACTGGCGTCTCGGTACCATCTTCGGTGCCATCTTCCTCGCCGCTCTGCTGTTGATTGGCTATCCGTGGATTACCATGATGTTCTGATTCATAACCGTCGGGTTTTCACGGCGGTTTTATTTTTGTGGAGTAATGAGCTATGTCGAACAAACCGTTTGTTTATCAGGATCCGTTCCCGCTGGCAAAAGATGAGACGGAATACTATCTGCTGAGCCGCGAACATGTCTCTGTCGCAGAGTTTGAAGGTGAGCAGGTACTGAAAGTCGAGCCGCAGGCGTTAACGCTGCTGGCACAGCAGGCCTTCCACGATGCCGCGTTTATGCTGCGCCCGTCCCATCAGAAACAGGTTGCCGCCATTCTGAACGACCCGCAGGCAAGTGAGAACGACAAGTATGTCGCCCTGCAATTTCTGCGTAATTCCGAAATCGCGGCCAAAGGCGTGCTGCCTACCTGCCAGGATACCGGTACTGCGATCATCATGGGTAAAAAAGGTCAGCGCGTCTGGACCGGTGGTGGCGATGAAGCCGCGCTGGCGCGTGGGGTTTATAACACCTACACCGAAGATAACCTGCGCTATTCGCAGAATGCGCCGCTGGATATGTACAAAGAGGTCAATACAGGCACTAACCTGCCCGCGCAGATCGATCTCTATAGCGTTGACGGCGACGAGTATAAATTCTTGTGCATCGCCAAGGGCGGTGGTTCGGCTAACAAGACCTATCTCTATCAGGAGACCAAGGCGCTGATCACCCCGGCGAAGCTGAAAAACTATCTGGTGGAGAAGATGCGCACGCTGGGCACCGCGGCCTGCCCGCCCTACCATATCGCCTTTGTGATTGGTGGAACCTCCGCTGAATCAACGCTGAAAACCGTGAAACTGGCGTCGACCCGCTACTACGATGGCTTGCCGACCGAAGGGAATGAGCACGGTCAGGCATTTCGTGACGTTGAACTGGAACAGGCATTGATGGAAGAGGCGCAAAATCTCGGACTTGGCGCGCAGTTTGGCGGGAAGTACTTTGCGCATGATATCCGCGTGATCCGCCTGCCGCGACACGGTGCCTCCTGCCCTATCGGCATGGGTGTCTCCTGCTCCGCCGACCGTAACATCAAAGCGAAAATTAACCGCGACGGGATCTGGATTGAGAAAATGGAGTCGAATCCGGCGCAGTATATCCCGGAAGAGCTGCGCCAGCAGGGTGAAGGCAATGTGGCAAAAATCGATCTCAACCAGCCGATGAAAGCGATCCTCGCCCAGCTTTCTGCCTTCCCGGTATCGACCCGCGTTTCGCTCAACGGCACGATTATTGTGGCGCGCGATATTGCCCACGCGAAGCTGAAAGAGCTGATTGATAATGGCGAAGAGCTGCCGCAGTACGTGAAAGATCACCCGATCTACTACGCTGGCCCGGCAAAAACGCCAGAAGGTTATGCTTCTGGTTCGCTTGGCCCAACCACCGCAGGGCGTATGGATTCCTACGTAGACCTGCTGCAATCGCATGGCGCGAGCATGATCATGCTGGCAAAAGGCAATCGCAGCCAGCAGGTCACCGATGCCTGTGCCAGACATGGCGGTTTCTATCTGGGAAGTATTGGCGGCCCGGCTGCCGTACTGGCGCAGCAGAGCATTAAGAGCCTGGAGTGTGTTGCGTACCCGGAACTGGGTATGGAGGCGATCTGGAAGATAGAAGTGGAGAACTTCCCGGCGTTTATTCTGGTGGATGATAAAGGGAATGACTTCTTCCAGCAGATCCAGAACAAGCAGTGCGCGGGCTGTAAGCAGCGGTAAGTAATATGTGAAAAACCCTGGTGGAGTTTCGAGCTGGGGTTTTTTATTGCGTTAATAGCCGCGGGCGTCTGGCGGTGCTTTTTTGGGGTATTGCAATGTATTATTGATCATCGCTAACCACCAGCAGCGCATAAAGTGTAGCGATGTAGCGGGCGGGCTGCTGCTCTTTATAACTGAAGACAAGCAGCGTTTTCCCTTGCCCACCCTCACAACAGTGGGTCAAGTACAGAAGCGAACCCAGTGGCGTGCAGTAGCGGGTAATAGCCTCAGGGTTGAAGGTAATGGCTTTGATTCGGCTTGCCACAGCAACCTGGATTTGCTCAGGCAGCCGGGCAAAATCCTGGCTCTGGTAGAGATCCGGCTCAATCTCTTGCTGACAACGCGGGCAGAGCAGCTCGACACCTTGATTGAAAAAACGTGTTTCCACACCATCGTGCAGCATGACGCGTTTCTTGATGAGCTTGTCGATTTTCATCTTCATCCCCCCTGCCCGGCAAGTTAATAATTCAGGCAATCCGTTCAGTCATTTCCTGTACTGATATTAATGACCTTCACTTTACCGCCGGTGACATCGAAAGCGATGTTTTTGCTATTTAGTGAATACGTAATCCACTCTTCACCGTCGCTGTTAGCGGTCTCCCCTGCGCCGTAATGCTCAATCACACTCTGTTTCGCATCACCAGGCGCAACGCCGCGCGCGGTGTGCAATGTCGGGGAGTGCAGCGTTATCTGGCTGATGACGTAACTGTCAATGCTTTTGCCGCGCTGCTGCCAGTCGATGTTGGCGCTGTAGATATCAAAATCCTCAAAAATGTGGCGATAAAACTTATAATTTTCATCACCAAATGGCACTTCACCGACAAAATCCTCGCTGACCTGCTTCCCTAACGCCGCAAGCAGATTACGATCCCAATCCTGCCCAAGGGTGATTGCCTGTTTATTAATTTCAACGGTGAAGTCATTTTCCGCCAGCGGCGTTTGCGCAGCCTGGGCAGATAAACCAAACAGCAGCGTAAAAACGGAAACTATTCGTCGCATTAACCTTTCCATAATCAGTCAAAAGAACCGCTATTTAAGCCAGCTACCCGCCTGGTTGACAAGCGTTTTACCCGCCTGAGTTACCACCAGTTTCGGCGGATTATAATCCACTATGTAAAGAACATCACCATTATGGAATTCTGCGCCAGTGACGCGGTTTGCACCATCCAGCCGCGTTTTACCATGCAGGCTAATCTGCTGGCTGTCTCGGTTCCGTGCGCCGATATATAGCAGATCATCGCAAGGCGTGGGGAACTCACCGCAATTATTACGGATCGCAATCATAAAATTATCTGTGCGGATAATTTTCGTGGTCGCGCCATTGTGAACAGTCTCTTTAACCAGGGCGTAATTTTCCGGAGCATAATAGTCACCGCGTTCGGGCGGCTGCGTAAGATGCCACGCCATTTTGTCACCATGAATAACCAGCGTGGCTTTGCCGTTTTTACCGCCAAAGCTCGAATCAAACGTAACAATAGCAGTGTCGTTATCAACTTCGCCGCGCAGATTATTGTGCTGTTCATCCGGGCAATCGATGCGGTTACCACGCTGGGTAATAAAACAATACGACCCGGTAATTTTATTACTCTGCTGGGATAATTTCAGCGTTAATGTGGACTCGCTGCTTTCATTGCCATGCCACTGCCCGGTAAAATTCGTTGCCGACGCAGCGCCGGTGCAGCAGGAGAACAAAAAGCTCGCGGCGAAAAAGTAGAGCCTGTAGTGAAATGAATGTCTACCCATAGCGTGCGTTAGATCCCTATCAGCATTCCAAAAAATCTGTAAATTCTTAAGGCCCGTAAAAGAACATCAGTGTCGATAAGTCGTCAAGGTCGGCTGTCGATAAAGCATTTTTTCCCTGCGGTCTTAATGACAGATAATTCCTTTCATAAGGATGGTCGACGGATGTTCCCGTGCCATGGTCATTAATGCTTCGATATCCGAGGGGTTTTTAAGTGCTTTGCAGAGGAAATTGTGCAGAGCTTCACCCTCATTACGGGTTAAGTGATTCATGACAATTTTCTCGTTAAAAGTGAAAGCGCAGCAATACTGCAAACGCCTATGCAATTCAAGAGAGTAAATGTTTCACTCTGCTTAAAGAAAATCTTTATCCGGGGCGCGGTCAAATAGCTCACCCGCAATACTCGCAATCCGTTCATGTTGAACCAGTTTGTCTTTCCACTCTTGAGGAATACCCGCGTAGCCGTATAATGCCCCGGCAATCTGCCCGGCTGTAGCCGCAACGCTGTCGGCATCGTCGCCCAGATTAGCCGCTAATAAAATCGCATCACGAAAGTTATCCGTATTCCATACCGCCCACATGGCAGCTTCAAGCGTGTCGATAACATAAGCACTGGAACGAATCTGATCGCGCGTTTTTTGTTTGTACTCACCGGCATTAATGATAAGCACACGTGAAGCGAGAGGGACGATGTGTGGTGAAAACGTTTTTTCTTTGTCATAACCGTAGATTAAATGATTCAACAGCAAACCAAGAAAAAAACAGGCTGAAAGGGATTCGGTCGTACCGTGCGTTGCCTGGCTTTGCGCCTGGGAATCAAACCATATTCCGCGTACGGTTTTGCGGCGAAATATAGCTACCGGAGCTTCACGAACTAATGCTGCATTACCTGCAGTATTTTTCTCTGTATTACCCATCCACGTTTCACCATGCAGGAGGTATTGCTCAAGCGCAAAACGGGTCGTGTTGCCGATATCAAAGCAGATGCCATTGCTGCTATTCTCACCCCGCTTATACCAACGCACCAGGCGATTACGAAAATCCTTAAAATCCAATGTATTATTTTGCAGATAGGTTTCTGCAAGGCACAGCATCATTGAGGTATCACCCGTCCACTCGCCAGCCTTAAGCCCGAAGATTCCACCACCTACCATATCGCTCACTCTATAGCGATCGCGTGGCTGAAATGCAAGCGTCGCCCCTACAGCATTACCTACTGCCAGCCCAACTAATGCGCCAATGGCCTTATCGCGGGCATCAGGAATGGACGTCAGAAGCGGAAGCGCTTTATCCCAGGCATCATATTTTACGGCGGCAGGATCCGGAGCTTCAGACAACATTTTGCGGACGTTAAGGGGGCGGTAATGACTATATCGATCGCTATAGATACTGATTGTTAAGTCATCTGCATGCAAATCGATCATTGGCGACCCTTAAAAGAGAAATAGTTTATAGTGCCGAAATGGCACAACATTAAGCGGTTGCCCGCAATGATGGCATTAACCATCATTGTCTGAGATAGACTTTGCTAATGAGACTAATTTTGAAAATTTACTTATCTGATTGAAATTTTATTTCAGATAATAAAACATGCACCAAACCAGAATAACAATCAGACATTAAAATCATCCGGATATAACAAAGCCAGTCTTTTTTGCGTCTCAGCAAAATTTTTATTGACTTGATGAGGCAGCTGTACTTTCAATCCTTTTCGAATCTGTGACGCAATATAAAAAGCGTCGGTCAGTCGCTCAAAGAAAATTTCATCGGAAGTTTCAAACTCTTTTACAGCATACATACCAAAAGTGAGTTCGCGTAGCTTACTTTTATCCTTCTGGGTACCTTTTACAACATCTCGCAAATATTCCAGCTGCGCAACAATTGATCTGTACATAGGTTCGAGCGCACCAGCATCCGGGTTACTTTTTATTGCACTGTGTCTTTTGATTGCCAGCCTCAATGCCTTCTCAACATAATCTAATGCAGTTAATTGAGTCATTTAACGGGTGTCCAGGTATCTCTTTGTGTTGTAAACCATTGTATGCCACCGCCCTCTGTTTGGAAAGGTTTGCCGGGAACAGACCAGGTATCAAGAGCTGGAGTAGCTGTACTTCTTAGCATCAGCGTTTTCTCCTGCGCCTGGTAAGCAATGACCTCTTTCGGCACTATATCTGTTGTGCCGCGAACCTGACCAACAGGGTTTATTCCGAGTTTAGTCGGTGGGGTATTTTCATTCATCGAATACCAGTTGCCCTGCCAGTTACCCGGCGATTGGTTCTGATAGGCTATTTTCCCGCGGTTAATTGTTTCAACCGAAACCCTTTCTTCAAGGTTAATACCTGACATATATGCGTCAATTTTACCCTCTTCAACACCCTGTTTGCGCATGAAATCTTCAACCGTTTTTCTGTTACCGCGAATGTTGATATCTTTATTTAAATTACCGGTGCGTTCGAACTTCGCATTCAGCTCAGCGCGGCGAGCTGAGACGGCTGGAGTGGGAGCAGGTTGCGCCACAGGTTTGCCAGCCCGCCAGGCATTAAACTTCGCCCCGCCTTTAGCACCCAGGCCACCGCCAATGAGTCCGCCAAGTAGCATGCTCCATTTTTGACCATCGCTGCCCTCACCAAAAAACTCACCGCCAACGTAATTGCCGAGCGTTCCTCCGGTCATGCCACCTGCAGTGCTAAGCAGTGCAATGGCTGGCCCGGCAATCACGGCGAGCGCGCCTGCACCAACCCCCAGCATTACCCAGTTGACCCACCCGGGGATCTCCGGGCTGATCTCATCGGTTTGCACCTTTGCACCGCCAATAAATACATTGGCGGAACCCTTGAAGATCTCTGCGCTGCAGGTTAAACGATCGCTAATGCGCGCAGCAGGATAATTATTGATGTAAACCTTTATCGATCCCTCTGCGACGCGCTGAGGTGTTCCGCTGTGTTCATCACATTCACCGAGCGACAGATGTGCGCGAATCGCCTTACGGCTGTTGATAAAAACATCAGGAGATCCTTCTTTCAGCGTTCCGGTAACGTGCCTGGGAGCCCATGACATACTGCCAAGGACTTCTCCCAGGCCTCCGCCTGCGCAAGCGCTTGCCGCAACAGTAGAAACGACGACCAGCGCAGCACCACCAGTTACCGCTACGGCAGCTACGCCAAGCAGAGCGCCGCCGATAAGACCCGCAATCATCCAGCCTTTCGACGCCGTATGTGCGATCGGATCATCAACCCGCGCAGCTTGATACTCAGCCATGATTAACATCACTTCCGTTGCGTGTAAGGAAACGCCGGACCCCTTCTAAGGAGTCCAGGCCGGCAACGCCTTCATATGTTCGACAGGCAGATAACTGCTGCGCTAGATGGTGTCCGCCCGTCTGCGGAAGTGTCCACAGCGCATAGCGTACCGGCTCACTTCCCGGTACGGCAGCGATCCTCAATGCCTGCCCATCCTGAGCATAGATCAAAAATAAGCCTTCCCGTGCACGCTGCAAAGGCAGGTGCTGATAGAGAGATTGTATACCGTCAAAAGATGTTAACTGCTTCGTTTCTGTATCGAGAGCAAAGAAGATTCGCCGATCATCAGCAAGTAACATTTGCTCAGGCTCTGTTTCCCGCTGACGATGGAATTTGATGCTGTGGATAATATCCTGATACTGCCGCTGATAATATTGACTAAATTCATCGGGGCATGTGCCAATATAACAAACAATTTTTTTGCCTGTGGGCTGCTCATCCAGTAAGACTACCGTCTGGCGTTGAAAAATAACCGTGCCATCATTTTTAAACTGGTAAAAAAGTTCAACCGCAGGTTCACCATCAACTGACACGGGCTGCGATAAATGAAGACAAAATTCTGGAACGGTAATTTCCATTTCGCGTAAAATTCGCGCCGCTACAGCCTGAATATTTTCACCTTTTTTAGCGCTGGCTCGGGACACAACAAAGGTGAATTCACTTGCGCCATTATCATTTAGCGTAAATAAATTCATGGTGCGATCTTTAAACATATCCGGTAGCGCAATCGTCGCTTCCTGAAGAGTATAGTCAGCCATTTCTGTATCCCTTTACTTATTGCTGTTAATAATAAAAAAGCTATCAACTTCTTCTTGTATGGCACTTTGATGACCCGAGCCAGGTGCAACTATATCTGCATGCCCTCCATCCGGGTTCAGGTGAAGCTCACCGCCCAATGTATTTATCTGCCCTGTTTGTTTGACGGTAAAATTAAAATTATTGCCAACAATATTGATATTGCCATCGTTGGTTAACTCAATGGCGCTCTCACCGCATTCCAGACGCAAAGAAATGCCTGCGGATAAGGTGAATGAATTGACAACTTTATCATTTCTGTCGCTGCCGGTTAAATTCAGGGTATTTACTTTTACGCCGCTCTTCTGATCTTGCACCACGCGCAGCGTTTCGTTCTCGCCGACAAACTGCGTATGATTTTTTTCGATGGTGTGAGTTTCATCATTCTCAACATCAACATCAAGATTTCGCTCCGCATGCAACCACACCTGCTCTTCGCCCGCTTTATCTTCAAAGCGCAGGGCATTAGCGTTATCCACCGAGCCATCTTTCGATCGGCTCAGGAAGCCCATCTGTGTGGCCGCTGCCGGTAATGCCCATGGCGGCATGCTCGCTTCGTTGTAGACGCGCCCTGTCACAATCGGACGGTCCGGGTCGCCGTTGATGAAGTCAATCACCACCTCATCACCCACGCGCGGGATTTGCACTCCGCCGAAGCCCTGGCCTGCCCACGCGCTCGACACGCGCACCCAGCAGGAGCTGGTGTCATCCCCTTTCGCCTGCCGGTCCCAGTGGAACTTCACCTTTATGCGGCCATATTTATCTGTCCAGATGCTCTCCCCCCGCGGGCCGACCACTTTTGCCGTCTGCGGGCCGTGGGTTTTCGGCCACGCCGTTACCGGTGCCGGGCGGAACACCACCGACGAGGGAATGACGGTGAAGTCGGTGCGGTGCACCGTCTCGCCGTCTGACCCGCTGGCGTAGCGGTTCTCCTCGAGGAAGTAGTTTGCCTCGGTGGTCAGGTACTCGCCGTTGTCACTGAAGAACGGCGCGTTATAAAGTGCGAAGGTGTGACCCGGTGCGATACCCGTTGCCGTGGCGGTGGCCTGAATCTGCTGGTGCTCCACCTGCCACCGCTCCTGGCGGATGCGGGCATAGTATTCACCGTGACCGTGCTCGACGAAGCGCCCCGGCCAGTCATAGACGTCAATGCTCCCCGGCTGCGGCGAGGCCGGGTTCTGCCGGGCCTGGAACAGCCAGGCGTTTGGTTTGCGGAAGTCGTAGTCATCAAGGCTGTAGATACCCGGCGTCACGCTGTCCTCCAGCGCCCACTGGCTGATGCCCTCTTTGCTGGTGCTGCCGCCGGACGGTGTCGGGTGGTAGGGAATGGTTTCGTACCCGCTGAAGGGCTGGTGTTCCGTGGCGGCGTCCGTCAGCACCATCACATGCCGGTCGGCTTCGTGACTGAAGTGGTAGGCAATGCCCTCAAGCTCCATCAGACGGCTGATGAAGTCAAAACTGCTCTCCTGGTACTGTACGCAGTAGCCCCAGCTCCGGTAGCTGCCGGTCAGGCGGTCCTCAAGATTCACCTGGTATTCGCCAAGCAGGGTTTTCACGATTTGCGGCACCGTCTGCTCCTGGAAGATTCGCAGGTTGCGGTCGCGCTTCATCGGCCACACGTCCGGCTCCACCGTCAGCCGGTAGACCGCATACCGCGTCCCGGACATCTCCGTGGCGCTCACCGCCACGCGGGTGATTTTGCCGTTGAAATGGCGCATGCCGCCGGCAATCCCCTGCGTCGGTACATTCACCGTTACCGGCTGGCCGAGCAGCTGGCTGCGGTCGATGCGCGCGTCGGTGCCCAGCACCGTCAGGGAGAAGGCAAACGCTTCAGACAGCGCCTCGCGACCGGTGAGTTTCCAGAAAAGCAGGCCGTCTACCGGCAGAATGACTGTAATCCTGTCTTGCATGATGCGATCCTTAATGAAATATCTTATTCGGAAAATGTTTACCGGCAGAAACACAATATCTGACGAGCTGGAATTTCAGGCCTTGAATAATTTTCCGATATTGCTGTTGATAAGACTCACTGAATTCGCCCGGGCACCTACCGACATAGTTGGCTAATTGTTGACCCGCAGAAGGTAGGCTGGCTGAACGCTGATAAATACCCGTTTTTCATTGCTGAACCGATAAACAGTTCAACAAAAGCATTGCTAAGACTCAGGGATGGAGCTGGCCTGAGGCGCCATATCCGAGAGCGTTTTTCCATCAAACTGGCTTGCCCACTGTTGAATATCCCTGTCGATGGCGTCATTGGGGTGATTAGTACGGTAGTTCACCACACTGTCATCTGGCAAAATCCATGCTGCAGACAACCGACCATCGGGATAGATGACGAAGGCCGAGGCGTTCTCCTGAGCAAGATGCTGCATCCAGCCAGAAACAAATAGTCCACCATCCGCAGTGTGGTGCGGCTCGCCATAAACATCGAAATTAGAAATGAAAGTGTCGTATTCATTCCTCAGCAGCTTTTTAAGCTGTGCAACGACGGCTTTGTCGGCAGTAATGCCTTCCACCGTGTCTAACTTATCGTACTGGTTAAGCTGAAGCGCGGCTGAAGCATGAGGGAGTGTAAATAACAGCCAGGTTAATAAAGCAGCGTAATATGGCACTTTGCCAAAGGCGCGACGGTGATATGACATACTCTTTCCCTGACAACCTAAGTTGGTTCTTATGAGGTTTTAATTGCACGCATCAAAATACATCACAGGTGATGAATGAATCTATAAAAAGCGATTGAATGTCGACGGTTAAGTGTTACAAAGCGCACTGGAGTTATACGTCATCGGCAAAATTTCGCACCGTCATTCTCTTAAGACAGGCCGGTTCGGCATAAGGAAAGGCGAAAGCTGTCGCATTACCGTTTTTATCTAAAGGGGTGATCCAGGCAAAAGTTTCATTAACCGAGTGCCCGTGTGGCGCGCTAAAGAGCTTTAGCTGCGGATAAATATTTCTAACGTCTGACAATAAAATACATCCATTACTCACGTCATAGTGGATGATAGAAACCTTCGATGGATGGTTATGACCTAATCGCACAGCAAGATTAGACAGGGTAATCCCGCCATTAAGCGTGAAAGGTTTGGTTGTCAGCCAGTATTCATTGGCCGGATCCAGACGAAAAAGCGGATGCCCCACAATCGGCTCAACGGTATTCACATCCTGACCGATGCTCTCTTTCAACTGGTCTGCGAAGTCACTCAACGCTTTTAGTTGTACAACATTGTCATCTGATGAGGCGTGAGCAGAGAACATTGCTAAAGCTAATATCGGAATAATATAAACAAGTAATTCTCGTTTCAAAAGTTAATATCCTTTTCTGCTTACATTCGTCATAATATTTTATTTTTATCTCATAGCGGTAGAATTAGCCACTTAATTCTCAGGAATCACCGACATGCGATCTACAACCACTTTTCTGATATACAGAGTATGACACCGAGGTATATTTCTTAATATATAACCTTTCCTTCTGGCACCAAAGCATAAACTAAGTATCGTCACATAATAACGGCCTGCCATTACTATCCTTAACAAATACGATCCTTTTTCCAACACTATCTGTCTTTGCCAGATATTTATTTCCTCCCTGCCACGCATCCATCGTTATTAATATAATCGTTTATTATGATTTTCAACAAGCCATGACTTTTTTGGATTTCAGCTTCAATGCGTAACGACATCTCCACTACTGGGTTATAATTTAAAAAAGACCTGTTTTTTTTCAAAGATAAAACCGTAGCGCTAACCTCTTTACCATCAGCAACAAAGCGTTCTTCTCTGCTTGTATTTTCTTTAACTTATATTTAACGAAGCTGTGAAATAAAAACATTACCGCACAAAAATATTATTAGTAGTCATGAGCCCTCTTCTCGCTAAAAGGTAAGCAATCTAAACTTATTTAAAAAGCATAGAGAAATACTATACTCCTCTCGACATCCCTAAATAATTCATTTACCCCTGACGTGAGGCTAAAGATTTACCCCAAAAAAAACAAACACAATATTATTGTCATTCAGATATTTTATTTTGACTTCCTTACCTGGCTCAAGCAGACTCCTATAAAAAATCGAAACAGTAATAAGCGACTTCAGTAACAACTCCATTGCCCACGTTACCAACCAGAGTGATTTGGGCACTGATTTTTTTGCAGATTTAATCTGTAATTATCAAGATCCTAAAATGATTGGCTTATCATAAACTGCAATATTTTTGGGATTCTTCGGATCATACTTTAGTGTGATACCGTTACCAGCCTTATAACGATCAATTTCATCAAATGATAGTGCCTGCTTCACGGCAGACTCAACTTCTTGTCCATCGTAGGTTTTAAAGCGAATTGTAATTTGATAAATAGGTTTATTACCGCCCCATGAGGAGGTCTGGTGTGAGGCAATAATGTCGCCTTCTACTGCAATACCCTTTTTCGCTACACGACTCTCAACGAAGCCGCTCTTAATTGTTGGGATGATTTCAGTAATAAGCATTCGTAAAAATGCGAATGTACCTATACAAATCAGAAGTGCATTAGCACCACTCGAAATTATATCAAACATTATCAATCCAGTAGGTTTACTTATAGTACAAGCCCTGTCCCGATCAAACATTGCGGACAGACGCCACATACATAACGGGAAAGCTTGATGATAACAAGCCTGTCATTTGTTATCATCTTGAACTTATCTCTGTCATATAAAATAATATTATCGAAATCAGTAAAACCATGCACCATCAGCAAACCCTTGTCCAGATAGAGATATTCTGTTGTCATGTCCTCATCTGGTTTAATAATTGTAACTTTTACTACCTCAGGAATTTCCCTACATGCAATAAGTGCGTCATTTATTAATCTGGAAACCATTATATAACGAGGGGTGTCATGAAGGGTGCATAATGAAAACATACTATCAAATCCCTGTGTTCGCCTTGCCATTTTCTTAATCAATGTCTATTAGAAAAATCAAACGCTGTACTTTTATAAAAGCTTCCGGCTTTGGAGAAAGCGAGAGTGCATCAGACAATACTGATGCACCTTTATTTTTAATAAAATCACTCGACGTTAACGTTCGGATTAAAGAGCCCAAAGTATAAGCCACCGTTGTATTTCTTGATTCATCGGGAGCAACAGGATTTATTTTATCGATTATGGTCACAATTGGCTTTTCTTGATAAATAGTTCTCTCCCTTTTACCAACTCAGATAAAACAAAAGAGAGTGATAGCAAAAGATACCAAGAGCTAATAGTAACCCTAATTTATTACTCGGCCCTATTGCGTTCAAAACCTGTGCATTGCGGCTCTTATGCGGGTAGCGAGATACTGAGATGGGGGACGTCACTAAAAGTGGACGGTTCAAAAAAGAAAACGCCTCTAATCCATATCTTGAGGCACCTGATAAACTTGCTTAGGATCTTCCGGTCAGCAATACAGGAGCACAGTATTTTTTCTCATTATTTTCATCAATTCTTCTGGTGTAAAAACTTCGAGTATCCATTCTGATCAAACCACGTTTAGTTTAACTCTTCTTAACTTCACATTGCCGGAACCAGGAGCCCAGATATATTTTTGTAGATTATTCTAGCTTCTATTTTGATACCTTTCTCCCTGAATTTATTATTTTCACCCCCTGCCTTGAAGACAGTGTAAATTAGCCAAGCAAGAACTAAAGTCGAAAACAATGTTCCATATTATTGAGTTTGGCATACTCTATCCTAATATTATGATCATTTTCATCTTAACTGGCATTCATTAATAGTGGATATAAAATTCAGAACAGGGATTACCTAAACGTTACATCATATCCGTTACCTAACGAGCGAGTTGATAAACTCCTAAAGTACCAATAACCTCTGCAACAGGATGTCTATGCAATATCATGACATTTCACTCTTCACATTGAGCATGTTACGGGAGGGATCCGTTTTCAGATAGACAACCGGCACCTTTGCACCTACTTTGTAATTACATAAGTCCATCGTTTTAATCACAGTGCGTGCATGTTTATTACGGTAAGTCGCGCCATTCCAGGCATTAAATTCATAATCTAGTTCGATGTTAATAAAGCCAAGTTTCGAAGGCGTGTCGGGCACTATTTGAGTAATTGTCGAGTCAACGTACACTGGATTACTAAGTATTTCCTTTTCACTTTTAGTGTTCTTATAATTACGAATAAATATTGATAAAACGATGACAACAATAATGGCAGGAAAAATAAAATGCAAATACTTTAAATATATCACGGCGCTAACTCCTTCACTAAGCCTGGATGCTTTTAGTATAAACTTATTAAGTCACGGCTCAGTCTAACTTATTAAAAGGAAAATACTGGAATTATTCTCTACAGACTACATTTTATGTTCAAAGGTAAAAAAACAAAATCACGAGATTTTTTTGGAAAAGAATAAATATGCAATTATACTCCTATGAGTAAAAATTAAAAAGCGCACAGCGCTAAGGTGTTTTACTATAGAAAAGGATTTAACATAAGAATTGTGGTGTTTTATTTCTTAATAAACTAAAGTATAGTTTTTGTCATTTATGTGCTTTATTTTTATTACCATTCCAGGCTTTAATTGAGGAGCATAAAAGCTATCTATATTTCCTTTACCTTCCATATACCTATCTTCACTTTTAGGGTATAAAAGATAGCTGTATTACCTGAATCGTCAGAACTCACTGGCGTCACGTTTTCTATCATTGCCATAACAAGTCACCCATCGAGCATTAATTTATCATATCTGGTTTTATCTATGTAAACATAAATCACCAATATTGCAAAGGCTAAAATAACAATTAATAAACCCATTAATGTCATCACCATAACTTAACCCATTCAACTTTCAGGGATTACCTCTTCAAAGGAAAAAACCTGATAGTATTTCGCGCTCTCAACAGCCTTCTTTTGAATTCAATATAGGCTTAATTCGCCTCAAACCCCTCTTTCCTTGCGGTTTCTACCGCAAGATACAAGTAAAATACAAACTGCTTATCGATATCGAATAACGTCCCTGCTTCTTTTATTTATCTCCCCATGGGTAACCCTATTGAATAAAAACAGCATGACATCTGAGGCATCACTTACTTTACAAACATATCCCCAAAACATACTATCTGTAATTCCCGGCACGCCGGTGATATGTATATTTAATTGAAATCAAAAGCCAAATAACTTATCGTTCAGATTGATTTTTAATTACCGTTCAACTCAATTGCATCTGGCCGTATGAAAAAAATGTAATTCTGAAAAAATTACTTATCTAAAAGACCTTTAGTCTCCTTCAAAAAATTCTTTGAAGAGTTTGTTCTAAGATAAATAACTGGCACAGGCTCACCAACCTGGTAATTACATAAATCCACTGTTTTTATAACAGTTAAGACTTTCTCTTTTGTCAGGGTCATGCCATTATGATCAATAAAAAAATAATCCACAGTAATATTCACTAACCCGTTTGTAGTGGGCGTCCCCGGCATCACAGCCGTAATTTTGCCATCAACATAGACGCCGTCTTTTCTGATTTTTCTTTCGAGGATGCCATCTTTAATGGATCTTAACACCATATATAAAAATACACTCAGAAAGGCCATGCCTAAAACATAATTGATATATTTCCAGTATGCCATTAACAGCACTCACTTAATTGAGTATTATTGAGATTGATTATTTATTCACAAGCAACTTCCTGAGCGCCATCATTCACTACAAGTGAAAAATAAAAATAAACAGCCTGCTTATTTATTAAAGATAAACGCAATATTATTATCATCAAGGTATTTTATTTTAATCTCTTTTCCCGGCTCAAGCTGGCTTCCATAAAAAGTAGAAACGGTATTCTTACCTTCGACCAGCCTCTGCCCATCAGGAAAATCAACCAAAAGTGAGTAACGTACGTTTGAACTGCCACCATCATTAGAGCTCGTTTCACGCATAGAAATGATTTTAGCGTTGAGAACAACACCATGCTTTTCTATTCGCGCATCTTTATAGAATAACCATCCAATCCAAAAAACGACGCCAAAAATGATAAGCGGACCCAGTATCGACTCCATTCCCCTCTCCTGTCTTGCTTCAAATCATTTTAATATTAAAAAACTTTGCGGCGAATCTTAAAAACAAAACCCAGCATGCGAAATCTGATAGTGAATTATTAACCACCTAATCAACCGATTAGCTTAAAATTAAAAAAACACTGCCTGAGGTTGCGTAAACAACCAGTCTGGTAAATATAACTCAGCATTTTTATAATAAATTGCTGTTTTCGAAAATAGTCAGGGCGCATCAGGTGAAACCGATGCGCCTCTATTTTTAATAAAAATGCTCTGCTTAAATTGTTGGATTAAGGTGCCAGCATCAATACCTTGAACTGGCTCGGCACGATACGCATGCCGATTGCATTAGTGGAGTTTTGCAGGCTTACGCTGGTTAAGCGCGTCGCCGGTGTGCCTTTTAGCAGAACGGTGAAGGCGCCCGTCAGGTGTCGGGATGGCCCCATCACGGTGCCGGATGCAACGCCGGTTGCGACGCCAGGGTTATCGCCATTGGTGAGCGGCGTGACCGTAGCCATATTGTGCGCGGGCATCCCCATAAAAAGGATATTCAGCGCATTCGGAATCGCCGTTGGCCCGAGCGCAATATCCGGATAGGGAATGGGTGTCGGAGCAGGCATTGGCGTCAGACAGACGTCCGGAAACGCCAGGTCAACGCCCATCAGCTGGCAGTTAGCAAACATACTCTCTCCTTAGCCCATATGAATCTGTTCAGAATCGACTTTGGTGATCGCTTTTGAAGTGATCACCGTATTCTGCGCGTGCATGCGCAGATAATCTTCCGCTTTCATATCCAGTTGCCCGGCGCGAACATGCTCCGTCTGGCGCGTGGTGCGAAACAGCTGCTGGCTGATTTGCGTCACCGTCTGCCAGACCGATTCCGCTCGTTTGCCGACAATACGCGAGAGGGATACCCAGGCGGAGATCTTGTCGCCGCTGTAATTCATTTCGCTGATATGACACTCCCCTTTTGCCGCACTGATATTGAGTGCTTCACTGCTCAGGCTCAGCGCCCCCTGGCTGGCAATATGCAAATCGCCCTGCACGCTCAGTTCTGCGGCAGAGGTCGAGTTCTGGCGCTCCAGCACTGCAAGCAGCCACATCTGGTTATCGACAGCGCTGATTAGCACCGTATCGCCCGCTTGCGGAGCGATGACGCAGCTCACGGCGCGACGGCAGTGCCAGCCGCGGCCTTCGCTTTCAACCATCAGGCTGCCATCCTCAAAGCAGTGAGTGACCTGTGCGGAGAATTGTCCGCCGGGGATCGCCGCCATCAGCAGCTGGTGATTAATATTCGTCATACTGAGTCTCCGTAAATTCTGCTATGGCGTTCGGCGCTCCAGGCTTCCGCCGCCAGTAACTCTTCGTCATATTCAAGGATGCCTTTACGATCGGCAAAGCGCGCATTGTCCTGCCGGGCGCGATGAAAACGGGTGCGCGAAAAGGTCGCACCGCGAAAATCCGCCAGCCGGACATCGGCGGCAGAGAAGTCCGCATAGGTCAAATCACACAGGGTGAATTCCGCTTCCTGCGCTGCCGTCTGCTGCAGGATGCTCTGGAAGAAGCGGCTCTGCTTAAAGCTGGCCTTGTTGAGCGTCGCGCCGACAAAAATTGCCTGATCGAACAGGCTGCCCTGCGCCTGCGCTCCGCTTAAGTCCGCTTCCATAAACAGTGCCTGGGTGGCATTCACGCCACGAAGTTGCGCCTGCTTTAATGATGCGCCTTTAAAGTTACACTGCGTAAGCTGTGCACCACTGAAATCAGCGCCATCAAGCTGGTTATCGGTAAACTGGCAACCGGTGAACTTATGCTTCGCATAGTGTTTGCCACGCTGATCGCAGTTGAAAAAGACCGTGCGCTCAAACTGGCTATCATGCAGATCGACATCACGCAGATCGATGCCAAACAGCGTGGTCATCAGATTAGTGCAGTTATCGAGCTTTGCTCCGCCAAGCGGGGTCTCATAAAAGGTGGAGCGATCGAAGGTCGAGCCGCTGAACAGGCTCTGCTCCAGCGCACAGCGCATAAACTGGCTGGTTTCGCTGCTTATGCGCGAAAAATCACTCTTTGCCAGATTGCAGTCATTAAAGACGCAGCGGGTCAGCGTCGCGCCGCTGGCGGTGATGCCCGCCATCTCGCACTGGTTAAATACCGTCTCTTCCAGCAGGGTGGCTTTAAGGTTTGCGCCGCTCAGCTGGCATTCGGTAAAAACGCTCTCTTTGAGGTTTGCGCCTTGCAGGTTGGCTCCCTGCAATGACACCTCCTGAAAAATCGCGCCGGAGAGATCGCAGCCCTGCAGATCGAGGTCGTCGAGGCTGAGTTCCATGATCGCTTCGCCGCCCTTAATTTTCTGCTGTAGCTCTGCGGCCGTTAATCTCTTCATATCACCTCCCCGTCACGCTTCGGCAATGTTTTAACCCGTTTGGTATAAGCGCCCTGGAGCTGCGTCGTCTCGCTGGTAAAAGATTGCGACAGATCGGCGCGGAACAGGTTGGCAAAGCTGAGATCGGCCCCTTCGAGGCGGCTTTTCTGCAACATCGCGCCCATCAGATTCGCTTCGTTAAGACGTGCACGGCGAAAATCGGTACGAATAAACATGCTGCCGGTGAGGGTTGCGCCGCTAAAATCCGCCGCTTCGCACTGCGCTTCGCTGAGATCGCTATTATTGAGCCTGGCTCGGGTAAAGCGCGCGCCGGTTAACACGGCCTGGCGCAGGTTGCTCTGCTTGAGATGCGCGCCGCTAAAATTCGCTCTGGCAAGCGTGCCGCCAGAAGCGACGGCGCAGGTCACCAGCATGGCACCCGCGAAATTCGCCTCTTCCAGCTGACTTTCCACCCATGAGCAACTCTCCAGTTGAGCCGCAGCGAAGCTGGCATGCTGAAGCTCGCACTTGATAAAGCTGGTTTTATTCATCACCGCGTGGCTGAAATCCGGCTTCGGTAGCGTCAGCTCCATAAAAACGCCGCTATCAATAGTGGCATGGTTAAAGCAGCACTCGCTGAAACCTGTTTCGCGCAACAACAGATTGTTCAGGCGGGCATGGCTAAAGTCACACGTATCGAACAACGCGCCGGTCATCTCGGTTTCATTGAACTGCGCACCCTGAAAACCGGTGCCTTTACACTGCGCCAGCGCCAGGCTGGCCTTGTCGAGGCAGCAGTCGCGCAATGAGGCATTTTGTAAATCGGCGCGCGCCAGCATCGCCTGAGAGAAGTTCGCGCCATCAAGCTTACAATCACTCAAATTCGCGCACTCCAGCAGGGTGCCAGTGAAGTTTGCCCCACGCAGATCCATGCCGGAGAAGTCGGCCCCGGTTAAATCGAGCCCGCTAAAGTCGCCACCCTGCGCCATGGTGCGTTCGGCGCGCTGGCGAATGATCAGGGCGATATCGCCGGTCAGTTTGATCGCCGGCGGCTGTTGCGCAGCGGACATAAGGTACATCTGATGCAGCGCTTCACGGCTTTGCGCCAGCTTTTTCTCGCTCATCTGCGAAGCGTTGCGTTCGAGCATATCATTCATACGGTGCATCGATTCCGGGCCACGCGGGCGATTTTCATCGCTTGCGGCGTCAGGATATTTTGCTTCCATCTCCGCTTTACGTGCCTCGGCCTGCTGCTGCATTTCCGCTGCTTTACGCTCCATCTCGTCGATAAACTCAGGCAGCTCATCAAGTTTGGGCAATTCGGGCTCTTCAAACGCTTTCATCAGGTCGCTGACATCGCTACCCTGCGCTTCCAGCCGCGCCCGGTGCTGCTCGCGCAACTGCGTGGCACGCGCATTCTGGTTCTCGCGCATCGGGCTGTGATTTTGCTGTACCTCATTGTCGATCCACGGGCCAATGGCCTCTTCCGGCACCAAATCTTTTTCGCGGAAGGCAAACAGTGCCCCCTTCTCTTTATCGAGACGCTGAGTGAGAACTTTGCGGTAGTGATTAACGGAGCGTGTCGCACCCGTTTTTTCCAGCGCCGGCATCAGGTGCAGCACATCGGCGGCATCATCTTCGTTGATCCGCTGGTTGCCGTGCCAAATCAGCACCATCTGCTCAAGGTGGGGGAAGAACCAGACGGTAGTTGCACGCAGCGCGATCTCATCAAACAGGATCTCCTCCCCGCGCTGGCGCTGAATAAAGCAGCGCGCCTGCCACGGCGGTAAAGTGCCTTCCTGCACAGGCTTTTGCGGGTGCATGTTCCAGATGCGCCAGGCGGCCTGCGGCGGCAGCGAGTCGCGCTCCTCCCACCACTGATCGGGGCTGGCGGCGTTAAACACGCGCCAGTCGATATCCGGGGCAAAACCGGGGAAATCATTCTGCAGCCAGCGGGCATCGTAGTTTTTGCCCATCCGGCGGAAACGGCGCGGCCATGTCAGATCCAGCGGCCCAAAGCTTGCCGGCTCCGGTTTCATGCGCGGCGAAACTACGCGTTGTTGCAGGGCTTCAATATTTGGCAGGCGACGGAACTGCGTGCCGTTATGGTTTTCCAACACCGCGCCGATGCCGTGCGGGTTCTCTTCATATCCTTCACCACCAAACGCGCGGCTCCAGTCGAGGCGCATCTGTTCAAACGGTTTCGGTGCGGTCGCCCTTGAGCCTGCCCAGTAACGATCGCCGGTAACGGCGAGGGTTTTAGTCAGCGTGTCGACTTCGATGCGAACCGCACAGGCTGTTTTATCCTGATGGTGCTGCGTATACGCGTAACCGGTAGCGAGAAACTCAGCGCGCGCTTTCGGCATCGCCATATCCAGCACGCCGCCGCTAGTTTGCAGCTCGCTGGCCGCCAGTTGCCAGAGTTCAACTTCGGGACGAAGCTTTGGCGCAGCACTCATATCAGCAAGCGCCATCACGGCAACGCCCAGATGGTTCTGGCCATGCAAACGGAACGGACGGTTTAGCACGCTTAGCCGCAGCGGTTTGATAATCTTCATATAACTTCCTTTGGAAGATTAAGAGTGGTGTTGGCGTCTGAGAAAAGGGGTATTTCAGTACGCTCGCAAGAGTATGTTTATTTTGTGTGGGATCGCTGCGCAAATAAACGATCGGAACCGTTGCGCCATCATTGTATTGCGTCATTTCCATGGTTTAGAAACATGTTACAGTATTTTTTTCGAGTATAAAAATTCATTGACAATCGCCAGTCATTATTTTTACTCAAATATTAAGCTGTAACTTCTTAGCATTAAATGCAACCACTAATTATTAACAACGCTTGCATTCCAAACGCCACTCAAACTTTCGAAAAATATTAAAGCCAAATTGCTTTGGTGGATAGCCAAGTAAAATGCACTAATTTCAATCACCTAAAACTAATGGTTTATCTGTAATAGCAATATGATCAGGATTGATTGGATCGTACTTAATGATCGTGTAGTTTCCGGCAGTAAACCGTTCGATTTCGCTAAAATTCAGCGGTTTCATGATTGTCGATTCTATCGTTTGCTGTTCCAGTGTCTCAAAACTTAGTGTCAACCTGTAAATCGGTAGATGTCCATCATAACTGCTAGTTTGAGAGGCGTGAATGATTAGCGCGTTAACGCTTATGCCAGTATTTAAGACAGCCTCTTGCATAAAAACACTTTTAAGATATGGATATAACGAAGTGTAGAGGAATCTTGCCATAGGAAAAACGCCAAATAAGAGACCTATGAAGATTATCAAAATTATATAAAAAATTTCCATACTCAACCCTCCTTACGGCATAACTGACGACACCATTAATTTATCTATCCAGGGGAGAAGGTATTTTAAGCTTGATCTTCATAGGATCTTTTCTTGAGTAAACCAATGGCACTTTCGCACCTTTTTGATACTCCGAAATTTTAGTAACATCGATTACAGCCTTTCCCTCTGTGTTGACGACTTTATCATTAGCTGTTATTAATTTCACCTGGATAAGAACGTTAACGAAGGAAGCGTTTCCGCCACTGGTGCTACGAATTTTAATTATTTCACCATAACCCTCTACAGAATCCTCAGGCTCTATGGTTACAGCGTTTCTGCCTGCCATAATAAAGTTATAACAAAAGAAAACAAACATACCCAAAAATAGAACGAGCAAGGGATAAGTTACAAAGTAAGAAATATACACCATCGCCTCCCTGAACAATTCGACACTATGCTCACATGCAACCATCCACAATAAAAACAAATGGAGTTTAGGTCATTTATCAAACACAAACATGTATTCTTTGTCATTTTTATAAAACAACTTTATCTTTTTACCTTTCTGCAACTGAGGGGCGTAGAATGTATCAATTTTTTCAGTCCCCTTTAAAAGATGGCCTCCTATATTAAGGACATATACAACGGTTGTATTGCCCGCGCCATCACTGCTTACAGGTCTAATATTGATAATTTCTGCAAGCACAGGCCGTCCCACTTCCATCAATTTATCTCTTTTATTTGTCAGATAAAAACCGTAAGCGATGAAGAAGGAAAAGATGAGCACACAAATAATAATTTCAAACATGAACTCAGTCATAAGTTTATCTCACCTTGCCTGGGATAAGCATACAGACGTCCTGAATTTTACAAATTATTGGTAGAAAAAGTCATCAGCATCGAATATATTTAAAACTGTTATACTGCAGAAAAATTTATTATTGCACTCAGAATGAGAACATTCGATTACATACCCCCCATAACCACTCTAAAATCTATATAACAACTGTGATGAGATATGCAAAATTAATAATGCCCTTTCAAAATCAGCCAAACTTTTTCCGGATCCTTTTTATTATAGTAAATATCTAGTTTCCTTTCGCGCTCAAGCTTCATTAAATCCAGCACTGTGACAACCTGAGTGTGGTTTGTATGAATTTCTTTCCCATCGAATGTTTTAAATGACAAGCTAAAAACGCACTGTAGTGAACCCGCCCCTGAAGTGGAGGTCTGCTTTATATTTGTTATCTTGGCTACAGTCCTGCCCCCATGTTTTTTAAAATTATCATAGACAGATCCGGTATAGTACACCCAACCTATTAATGCACAAGGTGCAGCTATACTTAACAACAACCCAATATCATTGCCAATAGACACGCTTTGCCCTCACATAAAATAATCGACGATCCTACTGATCATAGTGCCTATCAAAATGGAAGCTCAAAAATCGATTAAAGTAAAAAGAACATATTATTCAACAACGATTATAATAGCTGTAACCACATAGATATACAGACATTATAAAAATTATATCGTTAGTTTATTTTAGGTTAACTTTTATCATCATTATATATTGCATTAATCTTTCAACTGTATTTGTAGCTCATAAAAGTTAATAACAACTCTATCTTTTTTACCCATCACAATTAACACTCATTATTGAAGCATATTGAAATGACGGCCATTTTACCTTTCGCCCCTTTTTTAACTTTTATAGTCAATCCCTTTTTCAGCATATGCGCTTGATCAGAGGCAATTAGGCTTTTCGCTGTGTATAATTGCTTGTCATTGGGCAGGAAAAAGTTAACATCATAAAAATGATCGTTCCCGTACCTGGCGTTTATTTTTTTCCACGATTCAATGTTTGTTTGCATTACCTCACCCTGCCAACGATTGCTGGAGAGATAATGCTTTATTCCTGAAACATCGCTTTTATGTTGTCTTTCTAATAAGAAAAAAAATACGGTGACTGTTATTGTTAAAATGACACCCCCATACATAAAATATTCAGAGTACTCCTCCAGAGCCATTAACCCTCCTCTAAATCCAATTTAAAAAAAGAATAACTTATGAGACTGGTTTTTTAAGAAACCACTATAGTGAGTTATTTTTCAGAAGAACTACTTATCAAAAATAAAAACAAAGTTCTTATCATCAATGTACATCATTTTTATTTTCATACCTTTCTGCATTTGGGGAGCATAGAAGGTATCAATTTTTTCTCGCCCCTGAATTTTACGCCCTTCAACATTCAAGGTATATACTACTGTTGTATTTCCAGCATCATCAGTGGCAACAGGTCTTATCTTTTCGATTATGGCCATAACCGGCCTTCCTTCACGAAGGATTTTCTCTCTTCTGGCGACTGACATAAAACACAATATAATGATACTGGCAAATATCCCGAGTGCTAATAGCAACCCCATCATATCGCTTTATGCTCTTTCCATAAAAAATTAGTCATTCATTGTCTCCTACGCAGGTTTCGCGCTATAGATATTGACGTCGTTATCTTAAGTTGGGGCAGAACAAAATTAAGCACACTCTAGTCCATATCCTCTGGCACGAGAAACACCTGTTTAGGGTTTTCCGGCAAGTAATACAATAAGACAGTATTTTTCCTCATTATTTTTATCAGCTCTTCAGGCGTAAAAAACCGCGTAGCCCAGGCGCGAGTAGTTCCATTCGTTGTCTGGAACTCAAGCTCCATTTTGAACCTCATGTTGCCAGTACCCGAGACCCCTATGTTTTTTTTATTAATAATCCGCGCTTCTGCCTTTACCCCTTTGGCTCGAAACTTCGTGTCATCAACACCTGTTTTAATAACACTGCAAGCCATCCAACCTATTACAATTACTGAAAGGGCAATACTCCATAATGTCGATTCAGACATCCATCCGCCTCGCATATTGATTTCTATTTAATATTGTGTGCTTTGGTGGTCGGCATATTAACACCGAAGAACAGATGGCCTTTTAAGTATAAATCTTCATTCCATTTCGTTTGGCATGAGAAGAACGTTTTGTGGCGCATGAGGCATATAGTAAAGAATAACGGTATTGTTTCTCATCACTTTAATAAGATCCTCAGGTGTGAAAAATCTTTTAGCCGTTGCCCTAACGATGCCATCCTCGGTTGGAAACTCAACAATCATACGGAATTTTGTATTCCCTGTGCCTGACGCACCTATTTTTTCTTTGCTTATTATTTTAGCTTCGACTCTGATTCCCTCTTTTTTAAACTTATCGTAAATAGCGCCGGTGTGATAGCAATAAGCAATCACTCCGGCGCAGACAATGACGATACCTATGATAGTAGTAAAATATGAATTAAACAAAAAGTGAGCCACGCTAAATTTTTCCGGAAAAGTAGGTGCAGAGTTATGAATAAAACCTCTGCCTCACATCGAGGCATTAAATTTTACTTTAGTACATAATCATTCAAATCAGACGCATCCAAAATCTACTAACAAACCAATATCATCTATATTTTCAGCCAGACTTCATTGATAAAACACGTAAATGAAACCCAGCACGAAAAATGAATACTTATAAACTAATGTGGCATTTCATTCTTCTTATTTAGCATGTTACAGGAAGGATCTGTCTTCAAATAAACAATGGGAACCTTTGTGCCAATTTTTTAATTATATAAATCCATCGTTTTTATCACTGTTCGTGCATTTTTATTGCGATGAGCAGTGCCATTTACGCTCTTAAATTCATAATCCACCTCGATATTAACAACGCCAAGTTTCTAAGGCGTATCGGGGACTATTTTAGTAATCGTCGTCTCAACACATACTGGATTGCTAAGTATTTCTTTTCAATTCGGTCGTTTTTATAGTTAAGAATGACTATTGACAAAACGATGACAAAAATAACGACAGGAAAAACAAAGTGTAAATATTGCGCATAAATCATGGCGCTTGCTCTTTTTATTAAGTATGGGGACTCGTAAAATAAACACATCGAATCACAGTCCGACTCATCCTGCATACAGAAAACACAGACATTATACTCAACAGAACGCACTCTATATTCTTATGTAAAAGATAAAACAAAGATTTTTTTGAAAACAAGAATAGACCATGTAATTATACGACGCATAAATTTAGTTGAAAAATCTCAAATTCCAAAATAAATTAACATAAACCCAATCTATGAATTTTGCGTCTTCATTTTTTAAAAACAAACATATAGTTATTATCATCTATGTACATTATTTTAATACTCATGCCCGGCTGTAATTGTGGAGCATGAAAAGTATCGATTTTCTCCTTACCTTTAACATGTCGCCCTTCGATATTAAGAGTATAAACAATCGTTGTGTTACCTGCATCATCTGAACTCACCGGAGTCACACTTTCTATCGTTGCCATAATAGGGCGACCATCGTGCATTAACTTATTGTATTTTGCCGTGCCCTTATAAATAATGATTAAAAACACAGCAGCCATTGCAATCAGCAGTAAAAAACCCATGATATTGCCTTTTAATCTATTCATACTAACAGCATGAGCGCAAAAGCCATGCTCCGGAAAGTTGCTTGAGAATGATGTAAAGCTGTACTAAATGCCACCTTACCTTCTTGTTTAGAAACTTCAAAGCCAGTTTTATTATAGGCCATCCCTTTGAATGCAGAAGACAACAAAGATACTGATGCATCGCCGCCTTTAAATGCCAATGAAACAAGCTTGAAGCTAAAGTAGTCCTCCCAAAAACTTTTCTCTTCTTTATGTGTATACTCAACCGAGGGAGAATCAAAAACTATACTGGGTGCTTTTATCACAATCTTTCTTGATACCAGCTTTGTATAATCCCCTTCAACGTTAACTAACACATTACCTTTTATATTTTGTAGGCTCCCGTTACTCGTGATATTAAGCGCGACCCCTTTCGCAATAGTAGTGTTAAGCCCGCCATCAAATTTTTCCGTAACGAGCTCAGTCACATGATGCAAATCCGTGCCTGCTACATCGGTAACACGACCATCCTTAATATTAACAACATCACCACCGCTGGTGATATTCAGCGCACGCCCATTCTTAATGGTTTCCGTCTGGCTGTTATTAAAGGTGGTGGTTTCCTCTTGATCGACCGTGGTCGTACGCTTCGCACGGTAATAAAACGACGCATCACCGGTAACATCATCTTTCTGCTCTTTCAGGATAGTGGTGGTGCGGTTGCCATCGACGTTGACCGTCTTGTCATTTTCGACGGAGACCTTCATGTCTTTTTCGGAGTGCAGTTCAACGGCTTCGCTGCCGGGGCGATCCTCGAAGAAGAGATAGCTGGCGTTGTCTTTGTTGCCATCCTTACTGCGCGTCATAAAGCCCATGCGCGTTGAATCATCGGGCAGTGACCATGGCGGCATGCTCGCTTCGTTGTAGACGCGCCCTGTCACAATCGGACGGTCCGGGTCGCCGTTGATGAAGTCAATCACCACCTCATCACCCACGCGCGGGATTTGTACCCCGCCGAAGCCCTGGCCTGCCCAGGCGCTCGACACGCGCACCCAGCAGGAGCTGGTGTCGTCCCCTTTCGCCTGCCGGTCCCAGTGGAACTTCACCTTTATGCGGCCATATTTGTCCGTCCAGATGCTCTCACCCTGCGGGCCGACCACTTTTGCCGTCTGCGGGCCGTGAGTTTTCGGCCACGCCGTTACCGGTGCCGGGCGGAACACCACCGACGAGGGAATCACGGTGAAGTCGGTACGGTGCACCGTCTCGCCGTCTGACCCGCTGGCATAGCGGTTCTCCTCGAGGAAGTAGTTTGCCTCGGTGGTCAGGTACTCGCCGTTGTCACTGAAGAACGGGGCGTTATAAAGTGCGAAGGTGTGGCCGGGTGCGATACCCGTTGCCGTGGCGGTGGCCTGAATCTGCTGGTGCTCCACCTGCCACCGCTCCTGGCGGATGCGGGCGTAATACTCCCCGTGACCGTGCTCGACAAAGCGTCCCGGCCAGTCATAGACGTCAATGCTCCCCGGCTGCGGCGAGGCCGGGTTCTGCCGGGCCTGGAACAGCCAGGCGTTTGGTTTGCGGAAGTCGTAGTCATCGAGGCTGTAGATGCCCGGCGTCACGCTGTCCTCCAGCGCCCACTGGCTGATGCCCTCTTCGCTGGTGCTGCCGCCGGACGGCGTCGCGTGGTAGGGAATGGTTTCGTACCCACTGAAGGGCTGGTGTTCGGTGGCGGCGTCCGTCAGCACCATCACATGCCGGTCGGCTTCGTGACTGAAGTGGTAGGCAATGCCCTCAAGCTCCATCAGACGGCTGATGAAGTCAAAACTGCTCTCCTGGTACTGTACGCAGTAGCCCCAGCTCCGGTAGCTTCCCGTCAGGCGGTCCTCAAGGTTCACCTGGTATTCGCCAAGCAGGGTTTTCACGATTTGCGGCACCGTCTGCTCCTGGAAGATTCGCAGGTTGCGGTCGCGCTTCATCGGCCACACGTCCGGCTCCACCGTCAGCCGGTAGACCGCATACCGCGTTCCGGACATCTCCGTGGCGCTCACCGCCACGCGGGTGATTTTGCCGTTGAAATGGCGCATGCCGCCGGCAATTCCCTGCGTCGGTACATTCACCGTCACCGGCTGGCCGAGCAGCTGGCTGCGGTCGATACGCGCGTCGGTGCCCAGCACCGTCAGGGAGAAGGCAAACGCCTCAGACAGCGCCTCGCGACCGGTGAGTTTCCAGAAAAGCAGGCCGTCTACGGGCAGCTTGACCGTGATCCTGTCTTGCATGGTGAAGTCCTCTGTGACATCTGATTTTGATGAAGGGTGAGCCTGGCAGTGCAGCGTTAGCGAGCGCGATGGAATTTCAGGCTTTGAATAATTTCCTGATATTGCTGTTGATAAGACTCACTGAATTCGCCCGGGCAGGTCCCCACATAGCTGACCATTTTCTGACCCGCAGCGGGATCGGCCAGCAAAATGATAGTTTGCCGCTGATAAATTATCCGGTTGTCATTGCTGAACTGATAAAAGAGCTCGACGGCGGGATTGCCATCAACGTCTAACATTTGGGTAGATTCGAGGTGAAAATCGGTGAGCGTCATCTCCAGCTCGCGGATCTTTCTGGCGGCGACGGTATGAACCTTATCATCGGCTTTGGCACTGGCACGAGAGACAACAAACGTAAATTCACTGCCACCGTTATTACTGTGTGTTAATAAATTCATAGTTCTGTCTTTTTTGTATGTCGGACGAGACTAAGGTCGTGATGAAAAGAAGAAGCCATTGCTCCCTGCGGCAAGGTGAAATGATACGCGCGGGATGACGCTCCCGCGCGTGACCGGGTCAGGGTGCCCGGGTGAACAACGACTAACGCGGCTGCGGATTGATAAGCCAGGTGCCCGGGTTGGCAATATCGATAGTCTGGCTGCGAGTCTGACCATTGCCTTCCAGCACCAGCTCGTAGCGACCCGGTTTCACTTTCAGGGAGGCAAAACCGTTGGTGGCTGGTGAAACGGACTGGCTTTCGCCGTTGAGCGTCAGTTTCTCGCCCTCGTTCATACGAACAAAGAGTTGCGCTATCGGTGCCTGCGAGACCACCGGTGCGGCGCTCGGCGTTTCGCTCTGGCTCTGTGCTGGCGGTGTCGCAGGTTGCGCGGCCGGCTCGGTCTGGCGCGGCTGCTCAACAGGTGTGCTGTTCTGCTGTGGCTGCGTGTTGCTTGCTGTTTCCGTCGCGGCCTTTTCTGGCTCCGAGCTGCTGCTGAACAGCAGCGCACCTGCGACAACACCAACAATCACCCCTGCCGCGACCAGCGCAGGCAGTTTGTAGCGCTGCCAGCCAGCAACCTCGACTTTTTCCGGCGTCTCTTCAACCGGCACCAGCATGGTGCCCGGCTGCTTCACGTTCAGCACATCGTCGATCCCGGCGACCGGCATCTCAATCAGCGCGGCAAACTCATCCACCGACTGCGGACGATCTTCCATCTTCAGCGCCAGCGCGCGATCGACTGCCTGCAACAGCGCGTGAGAGTAGCCCGGCAGCCCGCGCTGGGTCAGCGGGACATAGGTGTCCTGAATGCTGCGCACTACGCTGACCGGCGGCGGTGAGCCGATAATCATGGTATGCAGCACGGCGCCCAGGGCGTAGATATCAGTCCACGGCCCCTGCTCGCTGTCGTTGTCATCGGTATACTGCTCTATCGGCGCGTAGCCCGGGCGCAGCATGGTTTCGGTTTCATCAGAAACTGAGCCAATACTGCGGCGCGCGGAGCCGAAATCAAGCAGCACCGGCAAGCCGTTTTCCTGAATCTGGATATTATCCAGCGATATATCACGATGAAGATAACCCTCATCGTGAATGGTCTTGATTGCCCCCAGCAGCATCGGCAGCATGCGGCGGATCCAGGCTTCATTGATCAGTGCCGGATTCTTCTCGCGCAGGCGCGACAGCGTCGTGCCGCTGTAGAACACCGTCCCCATGTAGGCGGTGTCGTTCTGCACCCAGAAACGCAGCACATGCAGCAGGTTCGGGTGGTTAAAACGGGCCAGTAAACGGGCTTCCTGGATAAAACTGTTCAAACCGGCGGTAAACGCCTTGCTGAAACGCTCGCTGCGCAGCACCAGCGTCATGTCGTCGTTACGCACTGCCAGCGAAGAGGGCATAAACTCTTTAATCGCGATGGTTCGCTCAAGCTGGTGATCCCAGGCGCGATAGACGATGCCGAACCCTCCACCACCGATCACTTCTTTAATTTCAAACTCATTGAAGCGATATCCCGGTGGCAACGCGTTCGGTACACTCCGGTTGTTATCGTGATCCGTCATATTGGAAAACTCTCTTGATAATGGCGTTACGCCGCAAACTGACAGTGAAACTCACCCTGCTCAAACGTGACACGTAAACGCTTATAATGCTCGTCTCGCGCGCTGGCGTCGAGTAATAGCTGGCTCATAAGCGGCAGCAAAGTGTTGGTAAGGATGGAGTCAACCATACGGCCGCCCGATTCCACTTCCGTACAGCGCGCAACGATCTGCTCAACCACGCTCTCATCCACTTCGGAAATGATGCCATGGTTCTCTTCGAGACGGCGCTGAATGCGCTTAAGCTGCAAACGCACGATCATCGCCAGCATCTCATCGCTCAGCGGATAGTACGGAACCACCAGCAGACGGCCTAACAGCGCAGGCGGGAAAACCTGCAGCAGCGGTGCGCGCAGCGCGTCACGCAGTGCGTCCGGCTCCGGCATCAGCTCAGGATCGGCGCACATGCCGGTAATCAGATCGGTACCCACGTTGGAGGTGAGGATGATAATGGTGTTACGGAAATCGATATGGCGACCTTCGCCATCTTCCATCCACCCTTTATCGAACACCTGGAAGAAGATCTCATGCACATCGGGATGCGCTTTTTCAATCTCATCCAGCAGCACCACGCTGTAGGGACGACGGCGCACGGCTTCCGTTAACACGCCGCCTTCACCATAACCGACGTAGCCCGGAGGCGCGCCTTTCAGGGTAGAGACCGTATGCGCTTCCTGGAACTCGCTCATATTGATGGTGATGATGTTCTGCTCGCCGCCGTAGAGCGACTCCGCCAGCGCCAGCGCGGTTTCGGTTTTACCGACACCAGACGGGCCACAGAGCATAAATACGCCGACCGGCTTGTTCGGATCGTCAAGGCGCGCGCGCGATGTGCGAACACGTTTGGCAATCAGCTCCAGACCGTGACGCTGACCGATAACGCGTTCATTTAAGGTATCGGCCAGTTTCAGCACCGCGTCGATCTCATCTTTCACCATCCGGCCCAGCGGAATGCCGGTCCAGTCAGAGACCACGGCGGCAACTACGTTGGCATCCACGGAGGTAAAGAGCAGCGGCTCGTCGCCCTGCAACGCGCGCAGCGCATTTTGCTGCTCAGTAAGGGTGGCGCGTAACTCTGTCAGCGCCTCTTCCGGCGCGGTATGCAGTTGCGCACGCTGGGCGATAATGCTGTCTACCAGCGCCTGCTCCTGCTCCCAGCGCTGCGTGAGCTCGTCGCGCTGCGCGGCCAGTTTCTCCAGATCGGCCTGCAATTTCACCACGCGCTCGCTGTCGCCAACGGCGACTTTGGCTTCACGGTTAGCGATCTCGATCTCCACGTCCAGCGCGTCGATGCGGTGCTGGCAATCTTCCAGCTGCGGCGGCGGTGAACTCTGGCTAACGGCAACGCGGGCACAGGCCGTATCGAGCAGAGCAACGGCTTTGTCCGGCAGCTGACGCGCCGGAATGTAGCGATGCGACAGCTTCACGGCGGCAACCACGGCTTCATCCAGCAGCAGTACGCGGTGATGTTTCTCTAGCGCCGACACGGTGCTACGCAGCATCAGTACCGCTTTCTCTTCGTCTGGCTCGGCGACCTGTACGGTCTGGAAACGACGGGTCAGCGCCGGATCCTTCTCAATGTATTTTTTATACTCAGCCCATGTGGTGGCACCGATGGTGCGCAGCTGTCCACGTGCCAGCGCCGGTTTCAGCAGGTTGGCGGCGTCGCCGGTGCCCTGCTGGCCGCCAGCGCCAATCAGCGTGTGGATCTCATCGATAAAGAGAATGATCGGCGTCGGGCTGGACTGCACTTCGTTAATCAGCGCCTGCAGACGTGCTTCAAACTCCCCTTTCATCCCCGCGCCCGCTTGCAGCATGCCGATATCAAGCAGCCACAGCTGAACGTCAACCAGCGGCTCAGGCACGTCGCCGCTGGCGATACGCAGCGCCAGGCCTTCGACCACGGCGGTTTTACCCACCCCGGCTTCACCGGTCAGCAATGGGTTATTCTGGCGACGGCGCATCAGGATATCGACCATCTGGCGGATCTCTTCATCGCGCCCGACAACCGGATCGATCTTGCCATCACGCGCACGCGCGGTGAGATCCTGGCCATACTGGGCAAGCGTTCCCTGCTGAGCGGGAGCGGCAACGCCGCTTTCATCATTCAGCGCAACCGTTGCCTGCTGCGTCTCTTTGCTGTTGGCGCAAATGGTGTCGAAATTATCCAGCAGCGCATCGGCGCTGACGCGATCGAACTGCGGGGAGATGCCTTTCAGTACGTTGGCGAGGCTCCACGTTTTCAGGATCCCCGCTAACAGATGTCCGCCGCGAATGCGGGTCACGCCAAATTTCAGCGAACCGTAGACCCATGCGCGCTCAACCGCCGTATCAATATGCTCTGACAGGTCGGAAACGGAACTTGCGCCGCGCGGCAGTTTATCCAGCGCCGCGACGATATCGCGCGTTAACGCCTGCTCATCAAGTGAAAAGTGGCGGATAACCTGCTGCAGATCGCCATCCGACTGCTGCATCAACTGATGCAGCCAGTGAACCAGCTCCACATAAGGGTTACCCCGCAGTTTACAAAACGCGGTGGCGCTCTCCAGCGAGGTGAATAAGAGTGTGTCGAGTTTGCCGAATAAGACGGCGCGGCTGATTTCTGACATGGGTTCTTCCATTATTCATAATTAATTAGCACTTCATCCTTCGTGCTGTCTCGTCGATGGCGGCCCCATCTCCTTTGTCGCTTACGGGTGTAAGCGTCCGGGATACGCCGGCTTACCGTGCAACGCAACGCGAATGATTATGTGCAGACGTCAGACAGGGATGCAAAATCGAAGGATTACCCCTCCGGGCTAAATACCAAATCTCCACGCGCTTCTGGTCTCGGTTGCATACCGAGCCAGGCGCTATACCCCAGACGGCTGTCGCCGCCCAGCGCTGCGCCGACAACATCTTCGCTGCGCAGGATAACTTTCACCGCCCACTGATACTCAATGCCCAGATACTGGCGCACCCAGTCGCGAAGCGCGGCGACATACTTCTCTCCCGGCAGAAAGCGCCGGTAGGTTTCAGCCGGTAGCGGGCCGATCTCAATGCGAAATTTATGACACACATCGCGCACCGCCTCGCCAAGAAAGGTAGACTGCCCCAGACGCGGCGCGTGTCGCCCCCCCTGCAGGCGCGCGCGTTCGCGCGGGCTGAGCGGCATCCACTGCGGAACGTTCTCCACAATGTGGACCGGCACGTTGAAATAGCCGCGCAGGATCTTTGCCAGCCCCTCGGGATCGCGTCCGTTGCGGGTTAAGTGCCCTGCCAGCGCGAAGCGGGAATGGGGGCTGAGCGTCCCCTTCTCCAGCTGTCCTGGCTGTCCCATGCCGATCAGCGACGCGATATAGTGCTCGAAGCGATTATTATCTTTGCGATCGAGAGAGACCGTCGGTTGCGCATCGGCCCAGGCACGATAAAAGAGCAGCGTCAGCCGGTGATGGAACAGATCGGCAAAGGCGCTCATGCTCTCATCCTGATGGTGGTCGATACGCTCGCGCGCATACTCCGTCAGGTGGATGGGCAGCGGGCCGTTAGGGCCAAAAAGGCCGAAGCTGTAAATCGACACATCATACAAAGGCGACGCTTCGCGCTTTTTCACCCCGGCGAGCGTTGCCGGCGCGAAGCTAAGCGACGGCGTCTGCCCGACGCGCAGTGACTCAAAGCGCGGCAGCGGCGCGCGCCCCAGCGGGTAACGCTCACCGCCGCGCGCATCCACACGACGCAGCAGAGTAAAGAGATCGTAACGCCACGGCGTCGCCATCACGTTCTGCCAGAAGGCATCCGGCAAGCTGTTCAGGCGGACGATCGCAGGCTTGAGCGCGGGCGTGTCGGTCATATCAGCGCCCTCTTGCCCATACGCGGCGGCCAGTAGCCCACTTCGCCGCGCTGCTGGCTCTTGAGGGTAAACTCCGTAAAGCTGTTCATGCCGACCAGCCGGGCAAAGACGCGCTCCAGCACGCTGCCAAAGAGCCACGGGCTGAAGCCGGAGAAGGCCTGCTCATCAACGGTAAGGGTAATGCCAACACCACGGGCAAAGACAATTGGCCCCGGCTCCGGCACCCGGCGATGCACCGGCTCCAGCACGCAGTGGCGTACGCCCTCAATCTGGCGCGCCACCGGCGCTTCCGCCAGCCGGGTATAGAGCCCGAGCAGCTGGCGCAGTGCCGCAGCGCCTTCGCCGTTTTCGCCATCCATCAGGCTGAGGTAGTTCATCTGCAGCTGGCTGATTAAACGCCATGTACTGAGCCCTTCCGCCAGCGCCGGACGCGGCGGCGTCGGCCCTTTGCGCAGCTTGAGTGATTTCACTGGCAGCGAATCGGGCAGCACAAACTGCCCCATATCCTGCTGCAGCATCAGCGGCAGATCGCGGCTGGTGCACAGCACTTCTGCGGTGATATAGCGTAAATCTTCTCGCCACGGCGCATGCTGCTCATCCACCAGCGAGGCGAAGACCTCAGAGCCGATATAGCCGGTGCGGGTGCCGTAGCGCTGGGCATGCTCAGAGAGCGCGCGCTGCTCGCGGCGCACTGAGAAGTAGGCACCGTAATTGCCCTCATCCTGGCTCCAGCTGCTCCAGAACGGCCGGAAGGTCTGCTCATCGCGCTGACCATCAACGCTGGCGTGAATTTTGCCAACCGAGTAAATCTCATAATCCAGCGGACGAATGTTATCGACCACCAGATGGTATTCGTGCAGGCTTTCGCTCAGTTTCTGCCGCTCGGCGATCTTTGGAAACAGGTTAATGACCGGCGTGCAGTGCAGCGCCAGATGGCTCTTATCCACCACCCGCTCCAGCTGACCGTCCGCTTTATCAAGCAGGATAATGATATCGAAGGATTTGGCTTCGCCGCTGCTCTCCAGCATGGTGCGCAGCCCCTGCAGGCTGATAAAGAGAAAACGCGACGGGAAAGCAAAATACTCTTGCAGCAGGCGGTAACCGTCAAAATTGCGCAGGTCGTCAGGCAGCAGAGACTGGTTAGCCTCAAAGCCCTCCTGGCGCAGCGCGTCATCTGCCAGCACATGCAGTGCCGCCTGCGGCGCGTTTGCCTGGCAGACCATACCTACCTGGTGCTCCATCAGCAGCTCAAGCAGTTGCAGCGCCTGCATGTCCGGCCCGCTCAGGAAGAGCTCCAGACGGTCGAAATCGAGATGGCTGAGATTGACCGGGCCATCGCAGCTCAGGCGAATACGCAACGCGCTCTGCGCGCCGCGCTGGCTTAAACCGACCTGCGCCAGAGGGAGATCGGCAGGCACGCCGCCAAGCTCAACCTGGCTAATTTTCAGCGGCAGCAGCGTGACGTCGTGGGCGGTGGTGTAGCTACAGGTGACACCATTCTTCTTCATCACCTGGCTGTCCATCATCGTACCGCGCGGCACCACAAACCCGTTGCTCAGATCGCCTTTGGCGCTGTCCGGCTGCAGTTCGGCAATCGCCATTGAGGGCGTCGGTGCCAGGTAGTTCGGCGCGACCATCTCCAGCAACCGCTGGGAGAAGCGCGGAAACTCGGCGTCCATTTTTAACTGTACGCGGGAGGTAAGAAAGGCAAAGCCTTCCATCAGGCGCTCGACATAAGGATCGGATACATCCATCCCACGCATGCCAAGGCGTCCGGCCACTTTTGGGTAGCGTCCGGCAAACTCCTGGCCCATCTCACGCAGCCAGGCGAGTTCGCGGTTGTAGTACTCCAGTAATTTGCTTTCCATGAATTACCCCGCGTCTTTCAACTCGAAATGCCCGTTTTCAAGATCCACATCGGTGCGAAAAAGGAACTCCAGCGGATAGGGCACACACCACAAACGACCTTTGATCTCAATCGACAGGATATTGTGCAGATCCAGCGATTTGGTATCGGAGATGCAGCGCACCTGCAGGCCCTGCGGCAGGATACGCGGCTCAAAGTGCAGGATCGCATCGGTGAGCTTGCGTTGAATATCATTCCATTCGATATCGGACATCCGCTTGCCTGCCAGCGGCGAAACCCCGAAGTTTACTACCGAGCGGCGCACCTCATCGAAGCCGGAGAGATCCTGCTGCGCTTCATTGTTGATGGTATTAAACAGCCACTGCAGATCGCGCAGCACGTTGCGGCGCAGCGCCGAGTGGGTGATCAGATTGTTATTCGCCGGCTCCTGCGCTTTGTCCGGTGCGTCATCGGTCAGGCGATCGAGAAGCGAGGGCTGCATTTTGTCGCGCGCGCCGACGGTCTCTTTACCGCGACGCGATCGCCAGCCGCTGCGCAGCAGATCGCCCTCATCATGTTGCGCAGAGTTACTCATTCGTCGCGTCCGCAGCGAAGGTCACTGTGGCGAGATCGAGCAGCGAATATTCGGCACCGTCATTGAGCCACACTTTTTGTCCCATTCCGAGGTAGTGCGCTGACTCGCCCGCCAGCTGCTGCCATTCGGTGACGCGACAGAGTTTGAAGCGATCTTCTGCGTTAGCATCCAGCGGATAGCGCGCCGGGATCTGGCATACCTGTTCGCTACCATCGCGCAGGCGCACCAGCGTGTGACGCCAGACTAAATCGGTGACGCTGGCGGGCGGCTGAAACTGCATCGCGGAGATGGCGCTAAACGGCAGCCAGAAGTAGCGGCCATTTACGATCGCTTCGCATACCGGCCCAAAGCGGCTGTCGCCATCCATCAGCCAGTCGAACGCTACCGTCTGCCCATCCTGCATGGCGAGCTGCCCTGGATTAGCCTCGGCTTTCTCCAGCGCCGCATCACGCAGCGCATCGGCATCACTGCTTTGCGGATCCAGCGCGCTAATCATCTCTGCCAGCCACGGATACTGCTCGACCGGCGCAACCGGACGCGCGCGCCCTGCCATTACGTCGGCACGCTGACGCTCACCTTCAATCGCCTGCTCGAGCAGCGTGACGGTCGGCTGTGCCTGCGGCTTGAGCCCCTGCCAGCTTTTTAACTGCGCCTGCGCGCGTGTCCAGTTGCCGTCAAGACAGAGCAGTTGCGCGAACGCGGCGCGTAAATCGGCGTCGCCCGGCTGGCTGCGGATACGGCTCTCAAGCTGCGCGAGGCTATCCTGCAGGGATTCGCCCGCCAGTTGTTGAAATAGGGTGTTCATGGCTGCTCCTTAGTTGACGGTTTTGTAGGTCCCGACTGCGGGATCGCGCAACTGCGGATGCAGGGAGTCAATCAGCAGAATATTGAGGTGGGTGCCCGGCTCGAACCACGGCGTCCAGACTTTACGCACTTCATCGAGCCGCGCTTTTAAGCGCGTGGCATCGCTGGCAACTTCACGTGAAATCTCTACGGCGACGGTGCCGTTGGCCTGCCAGCCATTGAGGCTGTTGACGTAAGGCAGGATCATCCAGCTTTGCGCCAGGCTGCCTTCGCTTACCACCATACGTTCGTTATTGACGGTAGTGATCAGCAGACGGTCGGCGTCCACTTTGTCGCTCAGGCCGCTCACCGGGAAACCGTGAACGAAGGTCATGGTAATTTTCTTTTCAGCGCCGTTGCTGACTTGGGTAACATCGCTGCGACCGTTCAGCCAGCCGCCCTTCTCGCATTTTCCATCCTCTTTAGCGGGGATGAAGAGTGCCGCTGCGCTGGCATCGCCCTGCCAGAAGGTGCGCAGATGGCAACCATCCTGCAAAGTGAACTCCTGCCACGGCGCACGGTTGGCGGGCGGGGAGAGATCTTCAGGGCGGCCAACCGGCTGCTGAAGCGCAGTGGTCTGCGCTGGCGCTGCGCCGTTTGAGGTGACTACAGGCTGCCACTCTTTGGCTTTATCTGCGGTACCTTCAGCCAGCGTCGCGCCCTGCGCGTCGGTCAGTTTCCAGTGTACCTGCGTCAGGGCACCGCACTGGTTTTCCAGCAGCGCGCCAAGGCGCGGTAAGAAGTTATTCAGAACGGAAGGCTTTTTCTCGCCGCCGGTGACAATGCGCAGCGGCAGCGTCTTGCCGCACCAGCTTTTGGGGGTGTTATCCTCAACATTGTCGATCCAGACATCCAGTTTTTGCGAAGGCGATTGCACGATGCGGTAGTTTTCTGCCTGCGCGCTGCCACATGCTGCAAGCAGGGCCAAACCCGGTAGCCAAAGTTTCATAAAAGTCCTTGTAAGCTGTATCAATCACGAAGAGGGAAAAACTGAGCGGCTTCAGAGATCGTATGCAAAAGCGTGGTCTCCTGAGGCGTACCCATCCACACCGCCACGGCGCTGTAGTTATCCTGCTGGGTTTGTGACCCGGCACCGTTTTTCAGCAGGATTTGGTTCATTAATGTCAGCCACTCGTCGGGCGTATTGACCATATGCAGCGACTGCTGCATCTGCTCTTCGGTGACGCCGTGCCAGAAACCATCCGTACACAATAAGAAAGCGTCACCATCTTCAATCGGCACCACATCGCTGTAGCTCGGCTCGCGCTCATCTTCGCCGAGGCCAAGCGCGAAATAGAGCAGGTTACCGTTAATGCCTTCAACCTGATGTCCGGCGTCTTTCATCTGCTGGACCAGGCTGTGATCGGTGGTCACATGATAGAGCCAGCCGCGGCGAAAGAGATAGAGACGGCTGTCTCCGGCGTGGGCCCAGTAAGCCAGCTCGTAATCGCGATCGATAAACAGGCTGACCATAGTGGTGCCCATGCGGTTGTAATCCCGTACCGCTTGCTGCTCTTTACGGATTGCACGATTCGCGCCGTTGATGTAGTTGCGAATGTACTGGGCATTGAGGTGCTCATCGCCGTCAAACTCGGTGATGATGGCATTACGCGCCAGTTCGGCCGCCTTGTCACCGCCGGGCAAACCGGCGATGCCATCGCAGACGACAAAACAGGCGGCACGCTCGCCGATAGTTTCTCCGGTCTGATCCTGATTACTGGCACGCTCGCCTTGTCGTGATATTGAGGCGGTGCTGATATTCATTCTTCCGATCCGCTTTGTGAGTCTTTGTACTGGTTAACCTCCATGTCGTAAGCGTGGAGGAACGCTTCACCGAACAGGGTATGGAAGTCATCGTCAATCTCACCGGCGGTTTGCGCATAGGTGCGCACAAAGTAGTCCCACATCGCGGCCTTGCGGTTGGAGAGCACGCCAAGACGTGAGGTCGCGCCGTCACGTTTTGCATCCTCTTCCAGCTGCTCAGGATTAAAGGATTGCAGCATCGCCGCGATAATGGCGCGGATACCGGAGATCATCCCCAACTGGTGCGCCTGCAGATCGATCAGCGCATCGCGCACCGATTTTTTCGGCGGCATAAAGCCCGGCATGCGGTTGCCGAACATCTGCATCAGCACGGTTTTACCCGACGGCAGCAGTTTGAACGGGTTGTTTGCATCATCCAGCACCATGGTCATATCCGCTTTCACGCCGCGCTTTAAGATCGAACGCGAGGAGAGCAGCGCCACGGTGCCCTGCGAGAACATACTTAACATCTGGCCAAACTGGCGCATGTTCTCTTTATCAAACTGCGGAACGGGCTGCATATCGCCAAGCCCCATCCCTTCAAGCAGCGCTTCAAGCAGCTCGCCCTGCAGCACATCTCCGCTGCCGCCCGACGTGCTGGCAGGCGCTGTTTTCGCGCCGGGGCTCTGCACCGGATCGATACGCAAGCGCCCTTTCGGCGTCTGCGCCGCGCTGCGCTGTACCGCCTGCGGCGTTGGCAGCGTGATGCCGGCATAATCCTGCGGCTCCTGTACATCTTCCGGTAGCGGCAGCGGCTCCTCTTCGGCGAAGAGCGGTGTAGCGCTCAAATCTTCCGCGTGCAGATCGGTAATAATCGGCTGCGGCTCTACCGGCGGCTCGCTGGCCTGCAGATCGGTAATGATCGGCTGCACCGGCTCTTGCGGTTTCGCGGGGGCAATCTCATCTGCATTCGCCAGCGGAACGGCACCGCTCAGCAGCCCGAGCGGATCGTCGCTGCGCGCCTGCGGAGCACTGCCGCTGCCGCCAAACAGTGCCAGCGGATCGAGTTCGTCACTCTCAGACATACTCTCTTTCGGTGCCTGTACCGGTTCAACCGGAGGGACTAAGGTCGATGGCGTGGCGTCATTAAAGATGCTGTCATTTTTGAACAGCTGCTCATCGTTGAACAGATTGTCCGAATCGAGGGATTTTGGTGCCACCAGCGGCTCATGGTTGCCCAATAATGAGAGCGGGTCTTCCGGGTTGCGCTCCGGCTCTTTCGGTTCAGCAAAGGGATTGAGGTTTTGCGGCTCGGCGGATTTGGCGCGGCTGCTGGAGATGCTGTCGGAGATAGAGAACTCCTGCATCAGGCTGTCCCAAATCTCCGTCGGCACGGAGGCAGGCGCGCTCTCTGCTGCGTTTTTCGGCGCAGCGGCCGGTGCAGGTGCAGGCTTCGCCGCCGGAGCAGGCGTCGGCTTCGGATACATCTCCTCGGCCATGCGGCTCACCGGCTGCGTGTCCTGAATGAGATCGCTCACTTCAATGCGGTATTCATCGATACCGAGAATGTCCCCATCCTGAAGCTCGACCTGGCGGCCGCGCTCCAGCGGAATGTCGTTGAGCACAACGCGCGTAACGTTGCCGCGGTTGGTGACACGGCATTCGCCCGTGCCGGAGATATGAACAATGGCCTGCAGACGGGAAATAGAGCGGTCGTTATCCGGCAGCACCAGATTATTGTCGGTGCCGCGGCCAATGGTGCCGCCCGGAGGATAAAAGTCGCAGCGGCTTTGCGGCGGCTGATGACCGGGTTTATTGGTGATAATAGTGAATCGCATCGCGTATTCCTGCTGGAGTTATGTGCACTCAAACGGCGCCGTTTTGGGTAAAGCGGCTGCGTTTGAATACGGGCATTGGGACATAAACAGATTGCTAACCCCGATGATCAAAGGGTTAGCATGTTGGCTTAGCGTATCCAGTGACAAAGCTATATTTATTGCGACTCGTCCACCAGCGCTTCGACGCGCTCTTTCATGCTCTTTTTAAGGCAGTTAGCGTCCGATTTACATTGATTGCGTTTTCCCAACCAGGTGCGTTGTGCAGATTTTATATCAGCTAAGGTTTTCGTATCACTTGGATCGGTTTCCTTTTGCTGCAACAAACGGACTCTAAACGCTTCCGAGACACTGCGATCCCATGACGCAAGTTCATTGTCGCTGCATATGGTTTTTTCAGTGGCATTCAGATTTCCGCTACATGAAAAGCCCGGACTCACTTTTTCGCCGGGTTTCACCCGGTTTAGTACGAAGTAACTGTTATCGTCCCAGTTCATTACTAGCGTATCTTTAGAGAGTAACGCTACCCAGTTGTCCATCGATACGCCATTGGGGCCTAAGTACCCTTTCTGGCATTTGAGCAAAATAGGTGTAATTTTCTCATCGCCCGAAGCTTTAAGCCCAAAGTCTTTCGCAACCGGTGTTTTGGGCGCAAAGTTACGCATACCTGACGTTTTCGCTATCGCTTCATTAAGCGTCATCGGAGATGCGGATGTGTAGGCGGGCTGCTGACAGTTCACTGCACCATCCAGCTCCCCAGTCACCGCATTGTTGCTGAAATTAATCACCCGTCCAACATAGCGAGGGTCATCGACTTTAGTGTTCACAACTACCGTTGCAAGATTATCAGGCTCGCCTGATACAACACGCCAGTCTCCTTTCAGTGTCTCCGGCACTCCAGCCTGAGCTACCGTGGTCAACCCCATACCTGCGGTTATCATTACGATCGCAGAAAGCAGTGAAACTCTCATAGGTATTTTCCATTTAAATAAAGATTAACTTCAGTGCGGCGACGCTCAACTAGCCCTTTCAACCTGTCACCACCACTCATGACAATCTGACTAATAAGCGTCATGGCATCGCTAACCTGACCATTGTTGATGTAGTTGCAGACCTTACTAAGAAATGTTGCTGGATTGTAGGCAAAGCAAACCAGCGCATCAAACTCATACTGCCTTAGCGGAACGGTAATACGGTTACGTACAGAAGCGACATAACTGGGTAGCGTCAAACGCAGCAACTGCTTTTCCTGCTCTGCAGTAAGGTCAATCAGGTATTTGTTATCTTTAGCAAACGCTCTTGCATCATGTCCTGATTTACCCGCCCCGGCGGACGCTTTTTCAGCGACATCATTAGACAAGCCAAGCGCAAGCAGTTGCGATTTAACTGAAGCAGCCGAACGTTCTTTCATGTCGTAACCCGGCCCCAATGTTACCCCGCTCGCCCCTTTAGGCCAATGCAGATGATTACTCACATTAGGCTGTGCTTCCAGTTTAAAAAGCGTCTCGAAACCACTCTGAGACATGTTCATCCCGGCGCATGGCTGTCGCTCAACCGATCCGCCGACAGGCGGTGCTGGTGCGCGCTCCGTTACTGTCTTACCGAGCGCCTGCAATGTACGTCGACCAGTAATGCCGTCAACATTGAGCCCGCTCTTTTGCTGGAAAAGTCGTACTGCATTCTCGGTACGAGGTCCATAAATACCATCTGTACTGATGGAATAGCCTTTTTCCTTTAATAAGGTTTGAAGCTCTTTGACTTGCGGCCCTTTACTACCTGTTCTTAATACCGGCATATTGATGTCCCATTTAATGGTTGTTCGTAATGAAAATGCCATAGTGTCTTACGCAACTGCATTCCTGAAATAAATTGCTAATTAACAGGTCGAAGTTGATCAAGCTTGATAAAACCTTCTGTTTTGCGTTTAGGGCCGCCATTTTTCTCATCTAAAATAGCAGCACGTATCCACTCATCATTTACTGTTTTGATTTTGATAAGCGGCTGAGCGGGTTTGATCTCTAGGGTATTTAACGCACCATTGTCAGGCAGTTTTTTAAAGTGCGAGCCATTTACACCCTCTTTTAATATATAAGTTTCTGCCCAAGGCCAGGATTCACAACTGGCACTGTTCTCAAGCGCCGCAATGGGCGGCAAAGAGTCATTCAGGGGCACAAAAGAAATCATTTTTGCATTGTATGTGGTTCGGTCACATTCGACCTGTTTTTGCAGTCCATCAATGGTGACATTTCCTGATTGCTCTGCATGCCCCTCTGAATAATTTTTAAATTCAAATGACAAATGAGGGAAATATTCATTAAGTACTGCAGTGTTATCATCGAAATCAAGATTGATTACTTTATCAACATGGCCTGTATTACCAACAACGAAATAACGGTACTTTAATTGTGCTGTTTTTTTTGTACCATCGTTATTGAAAACCTGAAGCCAATATGCTTGTAGAATTCCATGATGAAAAACCTCCACAGCGTAACTGCTTAATGGAAACAATATAAGAGTAGCTGTAACAAGGAATGCTCTAAACATATTTTTCTCCATGCTAGTTTCCACAATTAACATAGCAAGAGGTGATCGTTAGGGTAAAACTATCAATGCCTTCTTGGTTCAAGAACTCTTTAAGTTCTGTTAACTTTGTCACGCTTCCCCCAACGAAATTATCGCCTTTGCTACCACCAATTAACAAGCAGCCTTCAGTGTTGTAAGGATAATTACCATTGTGAATCAAAATATAACGCGATTGCGGCACTGAAGAGTTATAAAGGAGAGGCACAGGGTTATGCGCTTTAACTGAAGCAATATTACTACTGTGCCATTTTAGCCGATAAGAGCCTTCAGGGATTCTTTTTAATTGGCAAGAAGCTGTAGTATCTGGCCCTGGACGCTCCAGAAAATATCCTTTGATTGTACTACCTGAAATCTCAAAAGTTGAAATTGTCGATGTATCGCTTTCCCATAAGCGCTTAACTGAAATTAAATGATTGCGCATACTAATTCCCTTTAAATAAGCGATCCCTTTCGGGATCGCCACAGGTCTTATGATTCTTTATTTTCCTTGATGTTCCAGCCAGCGCTTGTTTCTGCACCTTTGCCGCCGGAAGATGACTGCTCCCAATACTGCTGTTTAACTTTGGCAGCCTGGAAGGCATAAGAAATACCTACCAGATCGCCATCGTCAGAACCTGTGTACTGAACGGAAGTCACCAGCACATCTTCGAGAGTGATGCGTGCATACTCAACTTGCTGACCGCCTGCTTTGCAGACCGACAGTTCAACTTTGGTAAGGTGTTTGCCGCTTGCGCAATGTTTGAGAATGGCGGTAGCTGATTTATCAATCAGTGCATTTACGTGCAGGTCGTTAAAGTTAACTTTCCCCGCACCGCCACCACCACCTACGCTCATATTGCCTGGTTGTGATGCACCCCAAGTGAAGGATGTGATATCAGTCCAGCCGGTGTGGTTGGAGTCTTTAGACTCGCCCGTAACTCCATCGACCTTCAGAAACATATCAATAGCCATAATATTTACTCTTCGTTAATGATAAATATTGCTTTCGAAAAAGCGCTTATATGGCAAATGGGTAAGAATGGGGCTGAATAAAACCGTCCATATTTTACCTCTGCCTCTTTACATTCCGAAAAAACGGGTGTTTCTTCAGAAATTCGTTTTCTCTTTTACAAGAAAAATAATTCGCGGATGTTAATTAATTATGAAGATTATTCACCTGGATAATGCTGAATCTCTGTATGACCCGCATAGTTAATTAACATCTTTTATTAGCCTATCCAGTTCCGGCCTATAGTATAAATGCTGCAAATTTAATGCCCCCCTTGACACCTCGGATGTGTTCGGTACCCATTTATCGCTCTTTGTTAGCAAGACACCAGGAGCGCGGTTTTTCCCGCATTCAAAGTGCGCCGAAAGAAGTCCTGCCAGTATTTATTGATTGCACTTAGCCAGATAAAAAGTTGGTTAATTTTCTGCATTTCAATTATTTTTTGCAACCACGATTATTGATAGTCATCGCTTCAATAATTAAGTCGGAAGCCCGCTCTTTTTTAAGCCGTTCTTTTGGTAGCTTATCGAAAAAATAATTTAAGTATTCATGGATCGAAATAGATTTAACTCGGTGGTAACCACACCACAGTTTTCCTTCGGTTGCATCCAGTACGCCAAGAAGATACATATCCGCCTTGATGCGTTCACGTTCGTTTTCCCAGTTATGCCATGAGGCAAGGAACTGTTCCCCCGTCAAATTAACATTTTGACTAGTTAGCAACGCGGGATCTCGCGGAAATATAGTCGTACTATCATCGGGTAGCGCTTCCGCCTGAGGATAGTGATAGACTTTTTGCGTTGCTACCGACAATGAAGAAAAGAGAAGCAAACCCATCGTAATAACAGTGATTCCTTTCATAACAACTCTCCTTTTTTATAGACCGTAAGCGCAGCGCGCTTACGGTCTTACAGCCTTACGCCTCTTTAGTTTTCAGCGAGGGCAGTTTTGAAACCAGACGCAGAGAAACGGTCAGACCTTCCAGCTGGTAGTGCGGACGCAGGAAGAACTTCGCCGCGTAGTAGCCCGGGTTGTCTTCGATCTCCTGCACCTGCACTTCTGCAGCAGCCAGCGGTTTACGCGCTTTGGTCTCCTGCGAGGAGTTTGCCGGGTCACCGTCGACGTAGTTCATCACCCAGTCGTTCAGCCAGCGTTCCATCTCATCACGCTCGCGGAAGGAGCCGATCTTGTCACGCACGATGCACTTCAGGTAGTGCGCAAAGCGGCAGCAGGCGAAGAGATACGGCAGACGGGAAGCCAGGCGCGCGTTGGCGGTGGCATCAGCGTCGTGGTACTCCATCGGTTTTTGCAGTGACTGAGCACCAATAAAGGCAGCAAAGTCGGAGTTTTTGCGGTGGATCAGTGGCATAAAGCCGTTTTTCGCCAGTTCCGCTTCACGGCGATCGCTGATGGCGATCTCGGTCGGACACTTCATGTCCACGCCGCCGTCATCGCTCGGGAAGGTGTGGCAAGGCAGGTTTTCTACCGCACCGCCGGACTCAACGCCGCGGATGGAGGTGCACCAGCCGTACTCTTTAAAGGAGCGGTTGATGTTGGTCGCCATTGCGTAAGCGGCATTCGACCAGGTGTAGTTGTTGTGGTTAGCACCATCGGTCTCTTCTTCAAAATCGAAGCTGTCGACCGGGTTGGTACGAATACCGTACGGCAGGCGCGCGAGGAAACGCGGCATAACCAGGCCCAGGTAACGCGCATCTTCAGACTCACGCAGCGAACGCCATGCAGCGTACTCGGTGTTCTGGAAGATCTTCGTCAAATCGCGCGGGTTCGCCAGCTCCTGCCAGGACTCCATCTGCATCACGCTTGGTGCAGTACCGGTGATGAACGGGCAGTGTGAGGCAGCGCCAATGCGCGCCATTTCACCCAGCAGCTCCACATCCTGCGGGCTGTGGTCGAAGTAGTAGTCACCCACCAGGCAGCCGAACGGTTCGCCACCGAACTGGCCATACTCTTCTTCGTAGATCTTTTTGAACAGCGGGCTCTGATCCCAGCCGACGCCTTTATAGCGTTTCAGGTTGCGACCCAGCTCCTGCTTGGAGATGCTCATAAAGCGGATCTTCAGCATCTCATCGGTTTCAGTGTTATTCACCAGGTGGCTCAGGCCGCGCCATGCGCTCTCCAGCTTCTGGAAATCTTCGTGGTGAATAATCTGGTTGATCTGCTGCGACAGCTTCTCGTCAATACCGGCAATCAGGTTCTGAATGGTGCGATAGGTGTCGGACGAGAAAGTAACGGTGTTCTCCAGCGCCTGCTGCGCCAGGGTTTTCACCGCGCTTTCGACCGCGGAACGCGCCTGATCGGTTTTTGGACGAAACTCTTTATTGAGCAGAGAGCTGAATTCGTCCTGGCTAAAGGACTGGGCACCCTGCTGCAGTTCTTGTTGTTGAGAAGGATTGCTCATCAATTATTCCTCTTTACCTTGCGCGCTCTCGTCACTGTTCGGCATCTGGCTGAGTGATTTCAGCAGGGTCGGATCCTGCAGCACTTTTGCAATCAGCTCTTCAGCACCGTTTTTACCGTCCATATAGGTCAGCAGGTTAGAGAGCTGGGTACGCGCTTCCAGCAGCTTGTTCAACGGTTCGACTTTGCGGGCAACGGCATCCGGCAGGAAGTCATCCATGCTTTCGAAGGTTAAATCCACGTTCAGACGGCCATCACCGGTCAGGGTGTTGTCTACGTTGAACGCGACGCGCGGTTTCAGCGCTTTCATACGTTCATCGAAGTTGTCGACGTCGATTTCGAGGAATTTACGCTCTTCAATAGAAGGTAAGTTCTCCACCGGTTTCCCTACCAGATCCGCCATTACGCCCATCACAAACGGAAGCTGGATTTTGCGCTCCGCGCCGTAAACTTCCACGTCGTACTCGATCTGTACGCGCGGCGCGCGGTTGCGGGCGATAAATTTCTGACCACTGTTACTCATTGCCATGATGTTCTCCATCGAATATACGCGGTGAAGGTTTGATGACAGGCAACACGCCTGCCGTCATAACGCGGTTTGCGTCACTCCTGACGCCCAAAAATATTTTGTAGCTGATTGACGCCGTCCGGCGCCAGATCGCGAATGATCTCCATAAAATCCAGCTCGATTAACCGCTGCACGCGGTCGATCATCAGCGGTGCGGGGTGGCTCGGCTCATGCTGGGCAAAGTACTGTTTTACCTTCTCCAGCATTAACTGCGCATCTGCACGCGTGGCGACCTGCGCGGTACGCCAGTCGGTCATCGCCGGTAAAGGAACGGCAGCCGCAGGTTGCGCAGCGCTCTGCGTTGGTTGCGGCTCAGACGTGCTCTCCACAGGCTCATCGGAGCGGGAAGCACGGCTGACACCTGCAATCATACCCACGGTCTTGAGTAACTGTTCCATTTCCGGCACCCCGCTTTCGCCCAGTTGTTCCAGCAGCCATGTACGGATGGTTTGCAGACGCCCTTCGATTTGCCCGATAGCTTCAATGCCAGGCTGACCGCCGCGCGTCAACTCATCAATCAGGCGCACCCGCCCACCGGGATAGCCTGCACACTCGGTTTTGCTGCCGTCGAGCAGCGACTGCGCATCACGCACGATAATCTCATCGCCGTTGCTGCGCAGTAATACGGACTGGCGCAGCGTGGTAGTCAGCGATGATTTATCGCTTAACCCGGCCAGCGCGTTAATGCGGTAGAAAGGATCAAACTCGCCGCCGTCGGTCAGGGATGGCCAGAGCTGATCCCAGTACAGCGAGAGCGCCTGGCCCAGCAACAGCAAGCCGTCCGCATACCCTTCAAGCCCGCGGCGGCGTGTCCAGGCGTGGGTCAACGCCATCATCACGCGGATATCTTTGGTGCGTGAAAGCAAGCCGGTGGCCAGTTTTTCCACGCGCGTCCAGTCAGCCGGTTCAGCCGGAATAATGGTGCTGCCAAACTGCTGCTCGGCTTTGCCAAGGCTCGCCTGCTCCATCGCCTGGAAATCGGCGTCGTACTCAAGGTTTTCGCCGCACGGCTGCTCCGCAGTAACCGGAGCCAGTAATGTTTCAATAGTCATCCGCAACCTGCTTATTCATCAAACATCGGTGGGTAAAGACCGTGACGACCGGGTCTTGCGCCGCCTGCCGGTTCAAACAGTAGCGTAAAAAGTTGACCGGTAAAGTTGCCGCTGTGCACATGCGTGTAGAGCGGATACCCATCGCTACGGTTGGTCCACCAGAAACTGATCTGACGCTGCGGATCAAAGCATTCGGCGGCCTGCTGCCAGCCGATCGATGATTCGCCATCGCCTTCATAACCAATTACATCAAGAATTTCCGACCGCGCTTCCGGCTCCGCCAGCTGCACCGGCGGGATAGCAAGCAGCGCCTGATCGAGCTGCTCCGGTGAATAGCCGTTGCGCACGGCGTGGAGCATGGTGCGCCCGAGCTGCTGATACCAGTCACCCGCTTGCGCCAGGTGACGTGGCGACCACTCCAGTGGGTTAATCGCCATCAGCGCGCAGAGCGGATACTGGCGACCAACGCTGTCACGCCCCGGAAGCAGGCATCCCATCTGAACCTGCTGTCCGCCCAGCATCGGCGGCACAACGAAGTTCCAGATTGGCGCATTGCTGAACTGCCGTTCACTGCCGCGCTGCTCCTCTTTTTGCCAGTTCATCAATCCCACCTGAAACCAGTGGGACCATTGACGCTGCAGAGCGTCGGGAAAGCGGCGCTGGAGAAAATCACCCGCACTGGGCAATTTTCCATACCAGCTAATTGCAGAAGTCGTAGTCATTAGGCGTTCCTTTGCGGATCAAGGACATGCGAATCGTGGGAGCTGGAACGGATTGCGGATACTGTTAGGCGCAAACTCCAGCGTGACCTGATGCCCGTCAACCGTGAATGTCGCCTGGCGGCTCAGGCTGCTGCTGCCAGGGCTTACGCGCGCTTTATCGAAAAAGCGGTTCAGCGCCCAGGCGCCGTTGGTCACCAGTGTTGCGGTTGTACCATTGGCCAGACCCAACTGCATGCGCACCTGGTTGGTGCCGCCTGTTCCCGGCCAGCTAACAATTTGTACCGCCTGCGGCCCATGGCTGTAGCGCAGGATCTGCCCGTCCACATCCAGCGTCATATTGAGGATAGTGTTATCCATCCGCACTGTACGCACCGTGGTACGAAAAGAGGGTGTTGCACTGCCATTGGCAAAGAAGGCGTCGCGAATCGACTGCGCCTGCTGGAACGGGACCAGCACCCCTTCGCTTCCCGGCAGCGTTTTGCCGTCGATGCCCGGCATAAAGCGCCATGTGGCCTGCGTGGTATCGACTTTATTGGTCAGATTATCGCGAAAGAAGACATCCATCAGGCCGGTACCAGGGGCGAACATGCGCGCCAGATCGTCCGGCGTCACTTCAGCGCTGGCAGAACGCACCAGCGGGTAACGCCCGGCGATTGCCTGACGGCAGAAGCTGCCCACTTCGACGCTGATACGCTTACGCACATTCTCCATATCACGGCGTTGCGTATCGCTGCTCGCGCCGACCGCCATGTTGCTGAACATGGTTTGCAGGCCGCCAGGCAAGCGCCCTGCGCTGGCCTGCAGGCGGCTGATCGCCTCTCCACCCGGCGCTGGCATACCGCTGTTGGCTGCATCCTGCACCGCCGTCAGGTAGCGATAGAGTTCATCAACCTGCTTAAGGAAATCATCAAAGACGATGGTTTTACCGCCCTTCTCCAGCGGCTGCGCCAGTTCAATGATCGGCGCAAAGTGCTCGGTCACGCGCTGTTCAGGCGTCTGGTTAGCGGCCGCGTTGCCCGCAGCGCTGTTTTCACGATTACTGAAGAGCGACTCCAGCATCTGTGTACCGCGATTGCTACTTTCAGGGTTTTTCTCTTTCTCCGCCGCAGCAGGGTCATCGCGCACCAGCGTCAGCTGCTGGCTTAGGTTAACCACCAGACGGCGCAGCGGTGAGTTATTGCTGGAGAGAACGCGCGCCGTATTGATGCGCTGATTGAGATCGGCGCTGTTATTCAGCTGAATGTCGCTTAAGAAGCTGTCCCAGATGGTAATGAAGTCGCGAGCGTAGAGCTGGCGCACCGCATTATCGGTCTGCTGTTTATCTTCCGGCTGCGTGGTTGAGCCTAATACCCAGGCGTCATCTTCATGCAGGGAGGCGGTCACCGGCGCTATCTGCGCATTGAAACTGTTCCAGTAACCATTTGGCGTATAGAGACCCGGGATGCCGTCGTTCACCGGCTTGCCGCTTTTGCGCGAGAAGACCAGTTCACTCTGCGGACCACCCAGCGTAGCCAGCGACACCGGCTTGAGGTTTTCATCACGCTCCAGCAGGCGTTTAAGGCGTCCATAGACACGCGTTGAGAGTGGCTGCTGGTTAATCAACGCCTGCTCGCGGCTGATGAGCGCGTCATCTTTTGCATAGGGCGAAGCGACAATCTGCTCCTCCAGCAACTGCGTCAGGTGCCACTCCAGCTGGCGGATCTGTGCTTTGGTTACGTTCTGCGGCAGATTGCGTTCCAGGTTGAGCATCACCCATGAGTGCAGGAATTTGCCATCGTAATGTTTCGGCTGGTAGAGCATCTGATACGCTTTCAGCGCTTCATAGCTGTACTCGACGTCACTGCCGTTGTCGTTACGCAGCCAGGTGGTGACGCGCATTGCTACTTCCGGCAGCAGCATCTGCTCCAGCGCTTTTCGGTAGAGCGCCTGGGAGGCATCCGACACATCGTTACCGCGATAGAGCCCCATCCGGCGGGTAATCGGCGGATGATTGATGTCGAACTCTTCACTCTGCGGCAGCTCGGCAAGGCCATTCAGCAGCGGCAGTAAGGCAAACAGATCGCCCTGCTGGCGGTTACGCAGCGCTTTGATCTCCTGATCGAGCGCCGGCACTTTCGCCTGGACTTCATCAAGGTAATCTTTGTTGTTGCCGTAGCTGGTGAACCAGAGCGCGCTGAGAATAACCAGCAGCGCCAGCAGCGCGGCATAACCAGACCAGATGACTGCACGGCTGCGCAGTTCCCACCAGCGGTTCTGCCCGGCGATCCCCGCTTCCTGGAAGATAACGTTCTGCAGGAGGTGCTTGATAAAGAAGCTCTGCCCTTTACCACCCGGCACCGGCTCATCTTTGCTGACGGAATCCCAGTTATCGCCCGACTTGCCCTGCGGCAGCGAGAGGGCGCGGTTAAGCTCACCCATCACCCGATCGAATGGCAAACCTTCCTGCGTACCGCTGGCGAAATAGATACCGCGCGGCGAGAACTCGGTCTCAAAGTTGGAGCGGGCAAAAATCGTATCCAGATAGTCCGACAGTAGCGGACGCAGCGCGGCAAACTCTTGCGGAAAGAGGAAGCACTCGGCACGCGCCTGCGGATCGCTCTCACGCAGCATCGTATCCGGCAACCCGGCGTCCAGACGCTGTTGCAGCAAGGCAAATTCCTGAATAAAACTGCCCTGCAGATCGAAATCGGCGAGCTTCGCTTTTTCCCACGGGAAGGTGAAGCCCCAAATCTGATCGCGCTGCGCTTTATCAAAGCCGGAGAAATAGGCGCGGAAGCCTTTAAGCAGGTCAGCTTTGGTTACCAGCACATAGACCGGGAAACGGATGCCTAGCTGCTCATGCAGTTCGGTGAGACGTTTGCGCAGATTGAGCGCCTGCTCGCGCGAGGCTTCAGCCGACTGGGTCAGCAGGTCGGCGATACTGATGGTAATAATCACACCGTTGATCGGCTGACGGCGGCGGTATTTCTGCAGCAGGCCGAGGAATTTATTCCATTCACTGGCGTCCTGAACCTGCTCGCTCTCCTGCGTGGTGTAGCGTCCGGCGGTATCAAGCAGGACGGCTTCATTGGTGAACCACCAGTCGCAGTTGCGCGTTCCGCCAATACCGCGCAGCGCGGTTTTGCCAAAGCGGTCGGCGAGCGGGAATTGCAGGCCGGAGTTCACCAGCGCAGTGGTTTTACCGGAGCCTGGTGCACCGATAATGACATACCACGGCAGCTGATAGAGGTACTGAGTGCTGAAACGCTGGGTCCAGAGGCCACGCTGGCCCGGCTGGTTAAAGTGCGCTTTTTTCAGTACCTGTGCCGCCTCTTCGAAACGGTCGTTCAGCACCTGGTCGTCGCTGGTCAGACGTTGACGCTCAGAAGGATCCTTCGCCTCTTCGCTTTTAAGGTTGTCCATCAGCTTGCGGTTGAGCCACGCATTATAGAGACGCGGCACAATGTGGCTGTGAACCCAAATCAGGTACATCACCGCAATGGCGATCATGCGGTTTTGTTCGGACTCCAGCGGTCGGGAATCGACGACCGACAGCAGCGGCCCGATCATCCAGATAACCGCAGCCAGCCCGGTAACGCCAAGGAAACCCCACAAAATGCGGTTAGTCAGCAATGAAAGCAACATGTTCATCCATTAGTTTCCTTGCGGCAGTCCGTTCAGCTCGGCGGCCGTATTTTCCGGCGACACAAGCAAGGTAATTTCGACACGGCGGTTACGCGCGCGGTTTTCGGCCGAGTTGTTCGGCGCGATGGGATCCATCTCCCCTCGCCCTTCGGCTTTCACACGCTCCGGCTGCGAAAGGTGTTTTTGCAGCAGCGACTGCACAGAGCGCGCGCGCTCAAGCGACAGTTCATAGTTGGAGGCGAAACGTGCGCTGCGAATCGGCACGTTATCGCTAAAGCCGACCACCAGGATCTTACCGCTGACATTGTTCATTGCCTGCGCAACGCGGTCGATGACCGGCTCGTAGCTATCGCGCGCAACCGTGGATGCAGACGCAAACAGCCCGTCACCTTTCAGGGTCACGACGCTGCGATCGGCCTCATCACGCACCGCCACCAGGCCGGCCTTGATCTCAGGACGCAGGAACTCGCGCAGGTTAAGCACCGGCTGCACATGCTGTACCGGCTGCTGAACTGAAACTTCCGGCAGCTGCGTCTGGTAGATCTTCGCCAGTACCGGATTGGTGTTATCGCCCAGCCGCCAGTTGAGCACGATATAGAAGAGGCAGGCGAGGAAACCGGCCAGCCCGGCGCAGGCCCACAGTGGGATCACCGGACGCCACAGTTTGCGCATTACCGGCTGATCTTCCGGATGCGGCGAGAGCGGCGGTGGGTAGTTGCCCCGCACGCCGCGGATCATCTGCCATAAACGCTGCTTGATGGTTTCAAGCTGTGTACGGCCGTTATCCATTACGCGGTAGCGCCCTTCAAAACCCAGCAGCAGGCAGAAGTTGATTAACTCCAGTAGCGCGATATGCTCGCGCGGGTTTTGCGACAGACGCGCCAGCAGCTGGAAGAACTTCTCCCCGCCCCAGGTTTCGTTGTGAAACGTCACCAGCAGGCCGCTGCCGGACCACACGCCGCGGCTGCCCCACGGTGTGAGCGCGGCGGCTTCATCCAGAGCGGTGCAAAGACAGTAGCGTGCGCCCACGATGACTTCGTACGCCAGGCCGGATTGCTGGCAGCGCACTTCAAAACGGCGAATTTCATCTATCAGGTGCTGACGTAGCCCGCTCTGATCGTCATGAGAGACCGAGTAGCGGATCTGCGGTATCGCATTGAGCAGCGGATTTGCGGCCGCCACCAACGCATTGTTACCACTTGCTCCTGCCAGGACGGCATCGCTGCCGGAGGCGTGTTGTTGCTGCATAGTGTGCGCTCGCTGTGTTATTCCGTCGGGCTACGGATGGCCCAAAATTCCATATCAAGACCGGGGAATTCGCCCGCCAGATGCAGTGCGAAAGCGCCCGATTTTTCCATTTCGTTCCAGAGCTCGCCGCCCTTTTCCAGTTCAAAATAGTTATAACCGGCGTGCCATGGAATTTGCGGCGGTGCAACAGGCATGCTGCGAAGCTTCATGCCAGGCAGTTGAAGCTGCACCAGATCGCGGATTTTGGTCACTGGCGCGACTTTCATCTGCGCCGGGAAGTGAGTTTGCAGAATTTCGCCCGGAACGCTGGCCTTCACCGCCAGCACAAAACCAAACTCGCGCGCCATGGTGGTGGTTGGCAGCGTGGCGATGTTCAGGCCATGAGTACGCTCAGTGAGCGGCAGCTGGATGGCATGCTCTTCCATTACCAGCGACAGCCCCTGGCGCAGCATCAGCTGCAATTTACTGAAGCAGCCGGCGAGATCGTCATGGTCATAAATCGGCAGCGTCTCTTCCGGTGAACGCGCCGCGGTCCAGGTGGTGAGCTCGGTGGCAAACGCCAGCCAGCTGCGCCATAACTCTTCCGGGTGGATCATCGGCAGCGATTTCAGGTGCGACATCTGCCCGACGTGATGGTTAATCAGTGCCAGCAGCGAGAACTCCACCATTTCAGAGGTGTTGAAACGTCCAGGCTGGCGCAGACGCTGCCCAATCTGCTGGCTGCGCTGCATCAGCAGGCTCTGCAGATCGTTCATCACCGCGTAGAGCGAAGGATTATTGACCGCATTTAACATGGGCGGAATATAGCGGTTGTCGATGCGCACCTGGTTGTCGTTGCGCTTCTCCAGCACATGCGCCACGCCGATTGCCGTCCACTCTGCGCTGAGGTCCTTCTCCAGCATCAGTTTCAGGCGCAGGCGTCCAAACTGCACCGCAGCGGGACCAACGGACATGGCGTTGTCATCATCGACTTCGCTCTCCCAGGTGACGTAGCGCGCCAGCGAATCTTTCTCTTCGCTGAAAATCACTTCATCGCGACCGCCGCGACGGGCTGGCAGCGCCAGCACGACACGTTCGTTAGTGAGGTTATCCGGGATCACCAGCGGGGTTGGTGCCTGGCGAGCATCGTTGAAAGAGAAGAAGGTGCCGTCTGGCAGTAAGCCGCTGGCATAACTGACGGCAATGCACCCCTGGCGAAGCATCGCGTCGTCGAGTTCGATATCAAGGTAGCCCCAAAGATAGGGGCGCTGCAGGGTTCCCCACTCGCGAATATGATGCTGAAGATAGCTTTCCGCGCGTTGAAAATGGTGAGGACGCAGAAACATACCTTCGGTCCAGACGACCTTTTCTGCTTTATTCATACTGTATTCCTGTCAGGATGGCGCTATTTGGAAATCACGCGTATTCCGTTAACGTCGAGAAAGATGTTGGCTTCCAGCGCATCTTCTGACGATTTCCAGAACTCATAGAAGTGAGACTCCCCCTGTACCGGAAGCGGCAGGGAGATTCGCCATTTTTTGCCGTCCAGCGCCTGATACTCCGCCATCACGCCAATGTAGCGCGCTTCGGGCGAACTGTTGCCGGTCAGCGTTTTTGACAGCTGACCGGGCATCAGGAAGAACTCATCACTGTTCAGCAGATTGCCGCCCAGTGCGGTATCGGCGTTGTTTTGCAGCGACCAGAAATCGGCGGACATAAATGTCGCGTCCGATTTCAACAGCAACACCCTGACTTTAAGGGGAGCGGACTCATTGATTTGCGGATGAGCCCTGAACTGAAGGTTATAGCTGGTAGGTACGCTGTGTGAAGACGATCCACAACCGCTGGCCAGGGTGGCCAGCACAAAGAAAAACACCAGGCTAATCTGGCGTACAACCGAATTATTATTCATAGCAGGTACTCATCACGGCTGGATTAATCGATGATCCAGGTCCCGGATTTAACGTTTTTGCAAGCCTTACCGCTGCCGTCGACCGTTACGCAGTTCGCTTTTTTACGCTGAACTTTGCGGCGATCGTTACGCAGCGTTTTTTCGTACAGATCGCTTTTAACGACCGCACGCATCGGCACGTAGCCAATCAGCTCTTCCTGACCTTCATCGGCCAGCGCCATCCAGAAGTGTTCAACCTGACCAAGCACAACGTAGGTTTTGCCCGCTTCCAGCTGGCGAATTACTTTGCCGCCGAAATCAGGTTTGCTCATGACAGATGCCGGGTAGAGCGCGCGGTAATCTTGTTTAACCGGTTCGAACTCCTTCGGCGGCAGCACGGCATAACGGTGGGTCAGGGTTACGCCATTCACTTCACTGGTAACAATCGTGTCGTCGGAAGGCGCGGGTTTCGGATGTTTTACACAGCCAGAGACGCCAAATACAAAAAGAAGAGCCAATACGATTCGCATGTTCATAGGGTTTTTTCCATTGCAAATATATTACTGTGTTGACGTGCATCGTTATGGAGAGGGGAAATGAAATCGTTATGAGTGACTCAGTTCCTTGTCCGATAAACGACCTGATAATGAATTAAGGGCATAGCTACCGCACGAGCCTGTCCGCAAGGACCGCCGCAACAATATTACTTTTCATTGACTATCGTGACATGATTTTACAGATCGGATAATTCAATTCAATATCATTGCCGAGCCGTTGAAAAACTATTACTTAATTCTTTTGCAAATTAGGATAAATCTCAAGAAATAATTTCACTTAAGCAGGAAAACGGCAAAATTTTGTTCTGACATGAATCCATCACCGCGAATTATAATCCTAAAGTAATGAATAATAATAAAAATTTTATATGCATTATCTGGTAGTATCCAACCTGAAATATGAGATAGGATAATTCCTAAAAGTCAAAAGCAGTGAACGAATACTACAATATTTGGTAGCCCATATTCCACATTGACTGGCTAACCTTTGCCCTAAGAATGTTTATTTGGGACTTTTCTTCGCTGCAACCAGATTTTTTGCGAAATATATCAACTTTTAATTCTGTTATTCAGCAAAAAAGATAGTTACAGACAAAACTATTACTGCAGTAAATCGCTTTTACAAGGTGACGGCTGCACTTTATTTCATTCAGTGTGACTAAACTCTAATAAAGCACGCTTAACCGAATCCATTCAGCTAAGGCTGATTGATTAAAAATAAGACAATCGGCTGTACGTTCTCTTTGCTAGCTGCCTTCTCTTCTGTAAAGACAAAGCCTTCGCTACCCCGGCACGCCCTGAACAGCCGGATCGCTCAGAGGCGAAAGGTAATTTCTCCGGATTGACACAAAATGCCGGGCACAGCACACGAATTGTCTGAGATTCGTCTATGGTTTTGGTCAAGGTTGAATGCAGCGGTCCGCTGCTTGCTCGTTAAGGAGACATCAATGATAAAACCTGTTTTGCGCCAGCCGCGCACCCTCTTTCTGGTCATGCAACTTGCATTGGGTGGAACATTACTTGCCGCAAATGCCCCAATATTCGCGGCTGAAGCGCAAAACCCGCCGCAAACTCCCGACATCCTTCTCGGTCCGTTATTCAGTGATGTGCAAAGCGCAAAACTCTTCCCCGATCAAAAAACCTTTGCCGACGCGGTTCCCAAGAGCGACCCACTGATGATCCTTGCGGATTACCGCATGCAGCGGAACCAGAGCAGCTTTGATCTGCGCCATTTTGTCGAGGTGAACTTTACGCTGCCGGAAAAAGGCAAGCCCTATGTGCCGCCTGCCGGACAAAACCTGCGTGAGCATATCAACGGCTTATGGCCAGAACTGACGCGCACCACCGATAGCGCGGGCAAATGGGACTCACTTTTACCGCTGCCTAAACCCTATGTCGTGCCCGGCGGGCGTTTTCGCGAAGTCTATTACTGGGATAGCTACTTCACCATGCTCGGCCTTGCCGAAAGCGGCCACTGGGACAAAATCGAGGATATGGTCGCCAACTTCGGCTATGAAATTGATACCTGGGGTCATATCCCGAATGGCAACCGCAGCTACTACCTCAGCCGTTCTCAACCGCCCTTCTTCTCTTTGATGGTGGAGTTACTGGCGACGCATGACGGTGATGAGGTGCTGAAAACCTGGTTACCGCAGATGGAGAAAGAGTATCAGTACTGGATGGAAGGTGCCGATGCGCTACAGCCGGGCGAGGCGAATAAGCGCGTGGTGAAATTAAGCGATGGCAGCATTCTGAACCGCTACTGGGATGATTCCTCAACGCCGAGACCGGAGTCGTGGCTGGCAGATGTGACGACAGCGAAAAACAACCCGAATCGCCCGGCAACGGAGATCTACCGTGATTTACGCGCCGCTGCGGCTTCCGGCTGGGACTTCAGCTCCCGCTGGATGGACGATCCTGAACAACTTGGCACGATTCGCACCACCACCATTGTGCCGGTCGATCTCAATGCGTTGATGTTTAAGATGGAAAAAATGCTCTCTCGCGCTTATCAGGTCTCTGGCGATAGCGCTAAAGCGAGCCACTATGACGCGCTGGCCACCGCCCGGCAAAAAGCCATTGAGACCAATCTGTGGAATACGAAAGAGGGCTGGTACGCCGATTACGATCTGAAAACCAAAAAGGTGCGCAATCAGCTGACCGCCGCGGCGCTCTATCCGCTGTTTGTTAACGCGGCAGCGAAAGATCGCGCCGACAAAGTGGCGGCGGTAACCGAGGCGCGGTTGTTAAAAGCGGGCGGCATCACCACGACTACTGTTAAAAGTGGTCAACAGTGGGATGCACCGAACGGTTGGGCGCCGTTGCAGTGGGTCGCAGCCGCCGGGTTGCAGAACTATGACCATCAAAAACTGGCGATGAGTGTTAGCTGGCGTTTCCTGACCAATGTTCAGCACACTTACGATCGCGAGCAGAAGCTGGTGGAAAAATATGATGTCAGCTCCACCGGTACGGGCGGCGGCGGCGGTGAATATCCGTTGCAGGATGGCTTTGGCTGGAGTAATGGCGTGACGCTAAAAATGCTCGATCTCATCTGCCCGAAAGAGAAACCGTGCAACAGCGTGCCGCAAAAACAGCCTGCGGAAAATGCCACGCCTGTCGCTGAGCCGGCGGCGCAGAAAGTGGCGCAGTAGCGTATAAAAAAAGGCCGCATAACTATGCGGCCTTTTTTCAGAGAAGATCCGTTACCGGCGTACAAGGCGGAAAACCGCCAGCACGACAATCGCGCCGATCACCGCGACGATAAAACTGTGCATGTCAAAGCCCGTAATGTCGCCGCCATAACCGAACATTGTTGCCAGCCAACCACCGACCACTGCCCCGACAATCCCCAGCACACAGGTCAGAATAAAGCCGCCACCGTCGCGTCCTGGCATAATGAATTTCGCGATTACGCCCGCAATCAGGCCAAATACAATCCACGCGAGAATACCCATATTCACTTTCTCCTTTCGTTTATGACGTGTAAATGAACACACCACCATGTAGTGCGTTGCGTACAGTATAGATGTCTTGCGCAAAAGCGCTGTCATCTCACAGATTTAATTCATAATTTAATGAAATAATTTCTACCATTTGTATTAAGTTCTGGCATAGATTGCCGATAAACCATCGACGTTGTGTCAGTATCGAGGAGCCATTCGGCGTGAGCAATTACAGTGAGCAGTTCCTGAAACAAAATCCTCTGGCCGTGCTGGGTGTGTTGCGCGACCTGCAAAAAACGCAGGTGCCGGTTTGTATCAGCTGGGGTAGCGGTCAATTTATCAGCAAAATTCTCGAGGTGAACCCCGAGGCGCTGGTGATGGATTTTGGCAGTCAGGAGTATGAGAACAGCGCTGTTCAACGTGCCGGTAAAGTGACTATTACCGCTGAAACCCATGGCGCAAAGGTTGAGTTCACGCTTAATGCGCTCACCACCGGCAATTATCAGGATCTGCCTGCGTTTATTACGCCGCTCCCGGAAACGCTGTGGTTTATTCAACGTCGGGAATATTTCCGTATTAGCGCCCCGCTCCACCCGGCTTACTTCTGCAAAGCGAAACTGCCCGATAAGAGCCAGTTGCGTTTTCGTCTGTTTGATCTCTCGCTGGGCGGCATGGGTGCACTGCTTGATGGTGAATTGCCGGAAAATGTCGAGCCAGGCATGCGATTCTCGCAGGTTGAGCTGGATATGGCTTCGTGGGGGCAGTTCTACTTTGATGCGCAGCTGATTGCCGTGGGCGAGCGCAAAGTTGTGGATGGTAAAAATGACACCATCGCTACGCCGAGACTGAGCTTCCGCTTTTTAAATGTCAGCCCGGGCGTCGAGCGCGAACTCCAGCGCATCATCTTTGCGCTGGAGCGCGAGGCGCGCGAACGCGCCAGCCGGGTGCGCTAATTACATCGCATCCATCGCTTTTTGTACTTTCCAGATATAACGCGGGGCTTGCGGCGCGGGGTGTTTTTCCGCTACGTGCTGCAAAAAGCCCTTCGGGCTTAACGAGTTAATCTCGTCAATCGCCTCCTGGCGGTCCGAAGAGAAGGTGCGCAGCAGCGCGCCCGCGCCATTCACATAAGAGACCACCAGCGCATACTGCATCACCAGCGGATCTTTGATCCCGGCAAGCGGCCCATGTTCAAGAATGCTCAGGTAGGCCGCGCCCATTGAGATATTGCGCTCCGGGTTTTTCAGCTCGCGCGTCGAGGGTTGCCCGCTCCAGCCCATACGACGATAGACTTCGCGCCCCGCCGTTGACGCTTTCAGCTGCATCAGACCCACCGCATTCGATTTACTGACCAGCTCCGGGTTGCCGCCGGATTCCACGGCAATCATCGCCGTAATCAGTTCCGGGCTAACGCCCCACGACGCGCCAGCTTTTTCACTAATCGGCATCCACTGCATCGCCCGTTTGACCGGCACTTCCGGGTTCCAGTCGGGATTACGATAATCCTGTTTTGTCGAGCTACAGCCCGCCAGCAGCACCACTAAAAAGGCAAACCATCTTAATTTCACGCCAGAAAATCCTTATATAAGCTGTACATCACGGCGGATGACAATGACCAGGGTTAGCGGCATGATAACTGTTTGTTTAGAGATGTCAGCAAGGAAATGCCATGTCCACTTTCCATTTAATTGCCCCCTCCGGGTACTGCATTAATCAGCGTGCTGCGGCGCTGGCCGTTGAGCGGCTTACCCGCGAGGGTCACCAGGTCAACAATCAACAGGTGATTACGCGACGCGAGGAGCGTTTTGCCGGTAGCGAAGCTGAAAGGCTGGCGGACATCAATGACCTCGCCCGCCTGGTTGGGGAGAATCTGATCGTTATGCCGGTACGCGGTGGCTACGGCGCGAGCCGTCTGCTGGCCGACATTGACTGGCAGGCGCTGGTCAAACGCCAGCAGCAGCAACCGCTGGTGATTTGCGGCCACAGCGACTTTACCGCTATCCAGTGCGGCCTGCTGGCGGCTGGCGGTACCATCACCTTTAGCGGCCCGATGCTGGCGGGCAATTTTGGTGCCGAGCCGCTCAATGCCTTTACGCAGGAGCACTTCTGGCGGGCAATACGCAATAAAACCTACACCATTGAATGGGATGGCGACGGGCCGCAATGCCATGTTGAAGGAAGATTATGGGGCGGAAACCTGGCCATGCTGACTTCACTGATTGGCACTCCGTGGCTGCCGACGGTGCCCGGCGGCATTCTGGTGGTTGAAGATATCAATGAGCATCCTTACCGCGTTGAACGCATGCTGCTGCAACTGCTCTACAGCGGGATCCTGGCGCAGCAGCGCGCGCTGATCCTCGGCAGTTTCTCCCATGCGCAACCCAACGATTACGATGCGGGCTACACTTTAGAGAAGATGGTGGCCTGGTTACGTTCACGGGTGGCAATCCCGGTGATCGCCGGGCTGGACTTCGGACACGAAGCGAAAACCGTCACGTTGCCGCTGGGTGCGCACGCCATCTTGCAACACGCTGAAAAATCAACGCTGACCCTCACAGGCCATCCCACAATCTCGGCGTAAAAAAAGCCCTTAATGCCCTTATTAAATTGCTTTTTCTGCCGTTATTATAATGTGCCGTAATAAATCCCGGTCGGTGCCGGGATCTCACCGAGAAGAGAAGGAGAAGCATACCATTGGACGCTGGGGCGATAATTAGTCTGTTTATTCTGGGTTCTGTACTGGTAACCTGCAGTATTTTATTGAGTTCGTTCTCATCCCGCCTTGGTATTCCGATTCTGGTCATTTTTCTGGCGATTGGTATGTTGGCAGGCGTTGACGGCATCGGCGGCATTCCCTTCGACAACTACCCGCTGGCCTATATGGTCAGTAACCTGGCGCTGGCGATCATCCTGCTCGACGGCGGTATGCGTACCCGCGCCAGCTCTTTTCGCGTTGCGCTCGGCCCCGCGCTCTCGCTGGCAACTGTCGGGGTGCTGATCACTTCAGGGCTGACCGGCATGATGGCGGCCTGGCTCTTCAAGCTCAATATTATGGAAGGCTTCCTGATTGGCGCGATTGTCGGTTCAACTGATGCGGCGGCGGTCTTCTCGCTGCTCGGCGGTAAAGGGCTGAACGAGCGTGTTGGCTCGACGCTTGAGATTGAGTCCGGCAGCAACGATCCGATGGCGGTGTTTCTGACCATCACGCTGATTGAGATGATCCAGAGCCACCACGCCAATATTGATTTCACCTTCTTCCTGCACATTCTGCGCGAGTTCGGCCTTGGCATACTGCTTGGCGGCGCGGGCGGCTACCTGCTGCAACAGATGATCAACCGCATTGCCCTGCCGCCTGGGCTCTATCCTTTATTAGCGCTGAGCGGCGGGATTTTGATCTTCTCTGTTACCACGGCGCTCCACGGCAGCGGGATCCTGGCGGTCTATTTATGCGGATTCGTGCTGGGCAATCGCCCGATTCGTAATCGCTTCGGCATTCTACAAAACTTCGATGGTCTCGCCTGGCTGGCGCAAATTGCGATGTTCCTCGTGCTAGGCCTGCTGGTGACGCCGTCTGATTTAATGCCGATTGCACTCTCTGCGCTGATCCTCTCAGCATGGATGATCTTTATCGCCCGCCCGCTTTCCGTGTTCGCCAGCCTGCTGCCGTTTCGCGGTTTCAACCTGCGCGAGCGCGTCTTTATCAGTTGGGTGGGTTTGCGCGGCGCGGTGCCGATTATTCTTGCCACCTTCCCGATGATGGCCGGGCTGGACAATGCCCGCCTCTTCTTTAATGTCGCCTTCTTCGTGGTGCTGATTTCGCTGCTATTCCAGGGAACGTCTCTGGGCTGGGCGGCGAAAAAAGCCAAAGTGGTGGTGCCGCCGGTGGGCTGGCCGGTTTCGCGTGTCGGGCTGGATATTCACCCGGATAACCCCTTCGAGCAGTTCGTCTATCAACTGAGTGCCGACAAATGGTGCGTTGGCGCGGCGCTGCGCGACCTGCACATGCCGGAAGAGACGCGCATTGCGGCGCTGTTCCGTGATAACAGCCTGCTGCACCCGACCGGCAGCACCCGGTTACGCGAAGGCGATGTGCTCTGCGTGATTGGCCGCGAAAAAGATCTTCCGGCTCTCGGGAAGCTCTTCAGTGAATCACCGCCGGTGTCGCTGGATCAGCGCTTCTTTGGTGACTTTATCCTCGAAGCGAATGCCAAATTTGCCGACATTGCGATGATTTATGGTCTTGATGAGGGGCTTGAGCATCGCGATAACCAGCAAACCCTCGGTGAGATTGTGCAACAACTGCTGGGTGCTGCTCCGGTGGTGGGCGATCAGGTTGAGTTTGCCGGCATGATCTGGACAGTCGCCGAGAAGAGTGAAAATTTAGTATCAAAAGTGGGTGTTAAAGTGGTGGAAAGCGAGGCGGAGTAAGCGCCTCGCTGAAAGTTACATTGTCACAACGGGTACACGCGGTGCCAAGGCGCACATCAACTCGTACCCGACCGTATTGGCCGCCGCCGCCACGTCATCAATCTTGATATCCCTGCCCCACAGCTCCACCGGCGCGCCGATGCTGGCGTGCGGGCACGGCGTGAGATCGACCGTCAGCATATCCATTGAGACCGCACCAACTACCGTGGTGCGAATGCCATCCACCAGCACCGGTGTGCCGGTGGGTGCCTGGCGCGGATAACCATCCGCATAACCGCACGCCACCACGCCGATACGCTGCTCCGTCTGCGCACGGTAACGGCATCCGTAGCCGACGGCGTCGCCGCTCTTCAGCGTCTGGACGGCAATGATCTCACTGCTCAGCGTCATTACCGGGCGAATACCGCTGTTCGCCACATCCTGCCACCTGCCCGATGGTGAGGCACCGTAAAGGATAATGCCGGGGCGAACCCAGTCAAAATGCGCTTCCGGGTGCCATAACGTCGCGGCAGAGTTGGCGAGCGATCGCGGTAGCGGCAGCCCTTCTGCCGCCTGCTCAATGCGCCGCATCGGTTGAGAAATACCGTCCGGACGCTCCGCTTCAGCAAAGTGCGACATCAAAGTGATATTGCCGACGCTGGCAAAGCTGCTTAACTGCTGCCAGACGCTGTGTACGCGCTCCGGCAGAAAACCGAGGCGGTTCATACCACTGTTGATTTTGAGGTAGACATCAAGGGGTGCCTGCAGCTTCGCATTTTTCAGTAAATTAAGTTGCCAGTTGCTGTGAACGCCGCTGGTGAGACGGTACTGGTCATAAAGCGCCAGCTCCTCTGCATCGAAAAAGCCCTCCAGCATCAGAAGAGGCCCTTTCCAGCCGCGCTCGCGCAGCAGGATCGCCTCTTCAAGGTTGAGCATCGCAAAGCCATCGGTTTTATTGAGCGCTGACCAGATGCGCTCCAGGCCGTGACCGTAGGCATTTGCCTTAACCACCGACCAGACTTTGGCGTCGGGTGCCGCGCGGCGTACTATTTGCAAATTATTGGCTAACGCCTGTAAATCCAGGGTCGCCAGAACCGGACGAGACATGTCTATTCCTTACGCCTGTCAGCTATGTACGCCGTGGAGATGCTGGGCACGCGCAGGCGTGAACCCCGGAAGATAACGCGCCACGCTCAGATCGTCTGCGGCGATAGCCGGTGTGTTACCGGTCATCAGATCGCTGAGCAGTTGCCCGGAGCCGCAGGCCATTGTCCAGCCGAGCGTGCCGTGTCCGGTATTGAGCCACAGATTTTTAAACGGCGTGCGGCCAACCACCGGCGTGCCGTCTGGCGTCATTGGACGTAAGCCCGTCCAGAAGGTCGCCTCCTCAACATGGCCGCCGCGCGGGAAGAGATCGCGCACCACCATCTCCAGCGTTTCGCGCCGCGGTTGTAACAGCTCGGTATTGAACCCGACGATCTCTGCCATGCCGCCGACGCGAATACGCTGATCGAAACGGGTAATGGCGATTTTGTAAGTCTCATCAAGAATGGTGGAAACCGGGGCGCCGTCCTCTTGCGCCACCGGGATGGTCAGCGAGTAGCCCTTGAGCGGATAAACCGGAATATCGACAATCCCTTTCAGCAGGCCGGTGGACCAGGAGCCGAAAGCCATCACGTAAGCATCGGCTTTTACCACCTCTTCTCCGCACTTCACGCCGTAGATCTTTTCGCCTTCGTAAAGCAGGCGATCGACAGGCGTGTTGAAGCGGAACACTACCCCGGCGGCTTCGGCCATCTGCGCCAGCCGTTGAGTGAAGAGCTGGCAATCGCCGGTTTCATCATTGGGCAGTCGCAGACCGCCGGTCAGCTTGTGCGCCACTTCGCCCAGCGCTGGTTCCACCTCGGCCAGACGCGCCGATTCCAGCAACTGATACGGCACGCCCGCTTCCTGCAATACGGCGATATCACGGGTGGCGTTCTCATACTGTTCGGCGGTGCGGAAGAGTTGCAGCGTCCCGCCCTGGCGGCCTTCATACTGGATGCCGGTGGTTTCCCGCAGCAGTTTCAGACAATCGCGGCTATATTCAGCCAGACGCACCATGCGCCCTTTGTTTTCCATATAGTGGCGGGTGTCGCAGTTGCGCAGCATTTGCCACATCCATTTGAGCTGCGATGAGGAGCCGTCGAGCTTGATGGCGAGCGGCGCGTGGCGCTCAAACATCCATTTGATCGCTTTCAGCGGCACGCCGGGCGCAGCCCACGGTGCCGCATAGCCCGGCGAGATCTGCCCGGCGTTGGCGGCGCTGGTCTCCAGTGCAGGCCCCGGCTGGCGATCGATTACGGTGACATCATGTCCGGCCTGGCGTAAATACCAGGCGCTGGTGACGCCAACAACGCCGCTGCCCAATACAACAACTCGCATATCCCTTCTCCCGTGAGTAAAGCACAATCATCTGATTACAAATTGATAACTCAGATGAAAATATTATTCAACATATGGCTTTTTTATGGTGATGTTCCTCACAACATCGCCGCCCGGTAAGGGCTGCGGATATTCAGCATCTCCTGCTGCGCACTCTATCGCCGCAGCATAATATTTTGCCACTATACCTTTTTACGCGGTGAGCGAGCGGGAATATCGTGAAGATTTGGTGAGGGCTGGCGTACACTTTTAAATCAGTGTTCTATGCTTGAAATGAGATGCTCCATACAGAGAGTGTCGAGAACAATGAGGGCGCGCTAATGGCTACGATTGACTCAATGAATAAGGATTCTATTCGTCTGAGCGATGGACCCGACTGGACATTCGAGCTGCTGGATGATTACCTGGCAGAGATTGACCGGGTGGCGAAACTCTACCGGCTGGATACCTATCCGCATCAAATCGAAGTGATCACCTCAGAACAGATGATGGATGCCTACTCAAGCGTCGGCATGCCTATCAATTATCCCCACTGGTCGTTCGGCAAGAAGTTTATTGAAACCGAACGGCTCTATAAGCATGGCCAGCAAGGCCTGGCTTACGAGATTGTGATTAACTCCAATCCCTGTATCGCTTATCTGATGGAGGAGAACACCATCACCATGCAGGCGCTGGTGATGGCGCACGCCTGCTACGGGCACAACTCGTTTTTCAAAAATAACTACCTGTTCCGCAGCTGGACCGATGCCAGCTCGATTGTCGATTACCTGATCTTCGCGCGCAAATACATCACCGATTGCGAAGAGCGCTATGGCGTGGTCGAAGTGGAAAAACTGCTCGACTCTTGTCATGCACTGATGAATTACGGCGTTGACCGCTATAAGCGTCCGCAGAAAATCTCCTTGCAGGAGGAGAAAGCACGGCAAAAAAGCCGGGAAGAGTATCTGCAAAGCCAGGTAAATATGTTGTGGCGCACCCTGCCAAAACGCGATGAAGAGGTGGCCGTCGCCCAGGCGCGCCGCTATCCGGCGGAGCCGCAGGAGAACTTGCTCTATTTTATGGAGAAGAATGCGCCGCTGCTGGAGCCGTGGCAGCGCGAGATCTTGCGTATTGTGCGCAAAGTGAGCCAATATTTTTACCCGCAGAAGCAGACGCAGGTGATGAATGAAGGGTGGGCGACGTTCTGGCACTACACCATCCTTAATCACCTGTATGACGAAGGAAAAGTGACTGACCGCTTTATGCTGGAGTTTCTGCACAGCCATACCAACGTGGTATTCCAGCCGCCTTACAACAGTCCGTGGTACAGCGGCATTAACCCTTACGCCCTTGGCTTTGCCATGTTCCAGGATATTAAGCGCATCTGCCAGTCACCAACGGAAGAGGATCGCTACTGGTTCCCGGATATCGCCGGTTCCGACTGGCTGGAGACGCTCCATTTCGCCATGCGTGATTTCAAAGATGAGAGCTTTATCAGCCAGTTTATGTCGCCGAAGATCATGCGTGATTTCCGCTTCTTCACCGTGCTGGATGACGATCGTAATAACTACCTGGAGATTGCCGCCATCCATAACGAAGAGGGCTACCGCGAGATCCGCTCGAAACTTTCATCCCAGTACAACCTGAGTAATCTTGAGCCGAATATTCAGGTCTGGAACGTCGATCTGCGCGGCGATCGTTCGCTGACCCTGCGTTACATTCCGCATAACCGCGCCCCGCTCGATAAAGGTCGCCGCGAAGTGCTGAAACATGTGCATCGCTTATGGGGATTTGATGTTCTGCTGGAGCAGCAAAACGAAGATGGCAGCGTGGAACTGCTGGAGCGCTGTCCGCCGCGAAGCAACGTGCTGTGATATAAAAAAACCCCTCTTGTGAGGGGTTTTTTGTCACTATCGACTTTGTAGTGCGAGATCGCCAGGCATCGTTTTCTGCATCTTATGCCAGATCTCTCCGCTGTCATGACCGTAGCGACGAACCAGTTCGTAAACCTGGTCGTGCTGGGCATGCTCGCAGATCTCTGCCAACCGATGATAAAAACCGAGTGCCAGGCTACGCGCTTCCGGGCTGGAGAAGTAGTGGCGACCAATGCGGGTATAGAGCCCTTTCATGCCGTTCAGGATCAGACCATAGATCGGGTTGCCGGAAGCAAACGCCAGCCCGCGAAAAATGTTGTAATCCAGTTCAGCAAACGCATCGGCGTGATCTTCTACTGCACGCGCGGTAGCGAGCACCTTTAACGCATCTTCAGGATGCTGGCGAAACGCAGTACGAATGAAAATCGTGGAAATGTTGGTACGCACGGACAGCAAGTTATCGATCAACTGCGGTACGCTTTCGTGATCCAGACGTGCCAGCGTTTCCAAAATATTCAGACCTGAGGTTTCCCAGAAGTTATTCACTTTTGTCGGTTTGCCATGCTGGATAGTAAGCCAGCCATCCCGGGCAAGTCGCTGCAGAACTTCACGCAGTGTGGTACGAGTGACGCCAATCAGTTCAGAGAGCTCGCGTTCAGCAGGAAGAATCGACCCGGGAGGAAAGCGACTATTCCAGATACTTTCGATGATGTACTCTTCCGCGAAACCCGCCGGGCTCTGCGCCTTAATGACCATATAAGATTTCCATAACACAGCTAAGCAATGAGCACTCATCATACCAAAGCATGCAGTGGGCAGGTAGCGTAGGGGTGGAAGAAAAAAGGCGATCAACGTTTTATTTTGGCGAATTTGTTACATGAATATTTCGCGCAAATATGCCTTAAATCCAAATAATTAACTGTAAATCGACCAAAATGACGTAGGCGATGTTTCACTTTTTGCTGACTAAACATTCCATTACGCATTATTTTGCCCCCGCTAGTGGCCTTGAGATTGATTTCGTTTACACTGCGGTCTCTACGCATCTCCAGGGAAATGATTATGTTGCGATATTTAAATAAGTGCTCACACGGGCGCGGCGCCTGGCTGCTGATGGCGTTAACCGCCTTTGCGCTTGAGATGACAGCGCTGTGGTTCCAGCATGTCATGTTGCTGAAACCGTGCGTGTTATGCATTTACGAGCGCTGCGCCCTGTTTGGTGTGATGGGTGCCGGTATCGTCGGTGCCATTGCGCCAAAAACGCCGCTTCGCTTTGCCGCCCTTGCCATCTGGATCTATAGCGCCATTCGCGGCATCCAGCTGGCGTGGGAACACACGCAGATCCAGCTTCACCCCTCCCCTTTTATGACCTGCGATTTCGCCGCGCGCTTCCCGAGCTGGTTGCCGCTGGATAAATGGCTGCCGCAGGTGTTTGTCGCCTCCGGCGATTGCGCGCAGCGTCAGTGGGAATTTCTGAACCTCGACATGCCGCAGTGGCTGCTGGGGATCTTCGTCGCCTATCTGGTGGTGGCGCTGCTGGTACTGATTGCGCAGTTCTTTAAGCCGAAGAAACGCGACCTGTTTGGTCGGTAAAAAAAAACGCTCCTTCGGGAGCGTTTTTTATTGATGAAAGCAGTAATGGGAAGCAGAGTCTTAATCCGCCCAGTCCGGCTTGTTCAGGATATGGGCTTGCCAGTCGCGCACTTCGGACTCTTTCACCGCAATATGGCGAACCGAAATACGTTCAGCATGCATCGCCGCTTTCGACCCGGTACGCAGCGGGTGCCAGACCGGCAAATTTTTCCCCTCAGCCAGCAAGCGGTAGGCGCAGCTTGGCGGCAGCCATTCGAAGGTCGGCAGATTCTCACGGGTCAGCTTGATGCAGTCCGGTTCATATTCGAAACGGCGCTCGTAGTTACGGCACTGGCAGGTTTTGATATTTAACTGGCGGCAGGCGACGTTGGTGAAGTAGATCTCGTCGGTATCTTCATCCATCAGTTTGTGCAGGCAGCACTGCCCGCAGCCGTCACAGAGCGACTCCCACTCCGCGTCCGTCATTTGGTCGAGAGTTTTGCTTTGCCAGAAAGGAGTGTCGCTCATGATAAAATCCGCCGTTGGTAACCAGGGTGCACCTTATAACCACTCTGGCAGAGGGATGCAAGTTTTGCCGCCCGAATGAGCGGCAAAAGCATTAAAGCACGCGGGTCGAGAGAGAGTGTTCGTTGAGACGCAGCTCGAGTTCATCACCACTGCTGAGCGGCCCGACGCCTTCCGGCGTACCGGTGAGGATCACATCCCCGGCTTTCAGGGTGAAAAATTTACTCATATAGGCAATCAGCGGCACGATTTTGTGGATCATGTCTGCAGTGCTGCCCTGCTGGCGGATCTCGCCGTTAATTTTCAGCTCCAGCGAGCTGTTTTGCGGATCGCCCTCAAACTGAGCGGCGGGGATAAAACCCGAGATGGGACAAGCGTTATCAAACCCTTTCGCTTTCTCCCACGGCTGCCCTGCTTTTTTCAGTTTGCTTTGCAGGTCGCGCGCGGTCAGATCCAGCGCCACGCCGTAGCCCGCTATCGCTTGTTGAACATGATCTTCGGTGGCATGGCGCAGCGTTGCACCAATTAACACCGCCAGTTCAATTTCATGATGCACCGAGCCAAGCTCAGTCGGCAGCACCAGCGGCTGTCGAAGGTCGCACAATGCGGATTCAGGTTTAATAAACAGCACCGGCTCTTCCGGCGTCGCACTGCCCATCTCCTTTATATGCTTGGCATAGTTACTGCCGACGCATACCACTTTACTCACCGGGTAATCCAGCAGAGCGCCCTGCCAGTTATGATGTTGATACATGTTTTGCCTCTCCGGTAACACGTTGAACATGAGCGAAAAATGACTATCCGCGCCGCCCGGCGGTTTGTCAAATCGCAAAATGAGAGGGATTAAGTGAGTTAAAAAAAGGCGGTGGAATAATCCGCCGCCTTTAGAGAGGGTTATTGCTTAGTGTTCGCCGCGAGATGGGCTTTAAGTAAATTTTCCGGCGGCGGTGGCATCTGTAAATAATATCCCTGCTCGCTGAGCGCGGCTTTTACTTTTTCCAGATCCGCGCCGGCTAATTTTTTACTGCCGTCGAGCGGTAAAATCATTGCTAACTGCGGTTGGCCGAAACTTTGCATTAATGTTTCCGGCACGCGGGAAAAATCGTCTCTTTTCTCGACATACAGATAAGTCTGTTCACGCCTGGCACTTCGATAGATCACACAAAACATACTTTTACTCGGAATTAGGAGGTGGTTACTTGCCTGAATATAACAGGGACTATAACATGCCCGGTAGTCTTCAGAATATCACCCCGTTTTCGGGTGTTTAGAGCAAAATGAGTAAGGTCAGGATGTCAAACACGCCCATCGAGCTTAAAGGCAGTAGTTTTACCTTATCTGTGGTTCATTTGCATGATGCAAAACCCGAGGTTATTCGTCAGGCGTTAGAAGACAAAATCGCTCAGGCTCCTGCATTTTTGCAGCATGCTCCCGTGGTGGTGAATGTCTCAGCACTGGTAGGTCCGATTGACTGGCCGCAATTGCAAAAAAGCATTGCTGCCACCGGCCTGCATGTTGTTGGTATTAGCGGCTGTAAAGACGCTGAACTGAAAGCGGAAATTGAACGCGCTGGCTTTCCTATTCTGTCGGAAGGCAAAGAGAAGGCGCAACCGCGCCCGGAGCCCGTTGCTGAACCAGTATCCGTCGCCACGCCGGCGATTAAAACACGGCTGATTGATACCCCGGTGCGCTCAGGTCAGCGCATTTATGCGCAGAACTGCGACCTGATTGTCACCAGCCACGTGAGCGCAGGCGCGGAGCTCATTGCCGATGGCAATATCCACGTCTACGGCATGATGCGCGGGCGCGCGCTGGCGGGCGCAAGCGGTGATAATGAAGCACAAATATTTTGTACCCACCTGACGCCGGAGCTGGTCTCCATTGCGGGTGAGTACTGGCTGAGCGATCAAATCCCGGCCGAATTTTATGGCAAAGCGGCGCGTCTGCAACTGGCAGGTAACGCTTTGACAATTCAACCCTTAGATTAAGCCCTTTTAACAAGGAACTCCTATGGCACGCATTATTGTTGTTACTTCGGGTAAAGGGGGCGTTGGCAAGACCACCTCCAGCGCGGCCATCGCTACTGGTTTAGCCCAGAAGGGCAAGAAAACGGTCGTTATCGACTTCGATATTGGCCTTCGTAACCTTGACCTGATCATGGGCTGCGAGCGCCGCGTTGTGTACGATTTCGTTAACGTTATCCAGGGCGACGCAACGCTGAATCAGGCGTTGATTAAAGATAAGCGCACTGAAAACCTCTATATTCTCCCGGCATCGCAGACGCGCGACAAAGACGCCCTCACCCGTGAAGGCGTTGATAAGGTATTAGAAGATCTGAAAAAAATGGACTTCGACTTTATCGTCTGCGACTCACCGGCTGGCATCGAAACCGGCGCGCTGATGGCGCTCTACTTCGCCGATGAAGCCATTATCACCACTAACCCCGAAGTATCGTCCGTGCGTGACTCTGACCGTATTCTGGGGATTCTGGCTTCCAAATCACGTCGTGCGGAGAGAGGTGAAGAGCCGATTAAAGAGCATCTGCTGCTCACCCGCTACAACCCTGGCCGCGTTAACCGTGGCGACATGTTGAGCATGGAAGATGTGCTGGAAATTCTGCGCATCAAACTGATTGGCGTGATCCCGGAAGATCAGTCTGTTCTGCGGGCCTCCAACCAGGGCGAGCCGGTTATTCTGGATACCAATGCTGACGCAGGTAAAGCGTACGCCGATGCCGTGGAACGTCTGCTGGGAGAAGATCGTCCTTTCCGCTTCATTGAAGAAGAGAAGAAAGGTTTCCTCAAACGCCTGTTCGGAGGATAAGTTATGGCATTACTCGACTTTTTTCTCTCCAGAAAAAAGAATACCGCCAGCATCGCTAAAGAACGCCTGCAGATTATTGTTGCAGAGCGCCGCCGCAGCGACGCTGAACCCCACTATTTGCCGCAGCTGAAGCGCGATATTCTGGAAGTCATCTGTAAATATGTGCAGATCGATCCGGAAATGGTCACGGTACAACTGGAGCAGAAAGGGGACGATATTTCTATTCTGGAGTTGAACGTCACCTTGCCGGAAGCGGAAGAGACGAAATAATCTCCGCAATAAGGGCAATAAAAAAAGGCAGAATAGATTCTGCCTTTTTATTTATCCGCTCAAATATACTGTAATTATTTACAGTCTTATTGCGGATACTCCGCTAATAAAGCATTAAGACGATCGGCCATCAATTCACCGCGCCAGCCGCTGATTAATTCCGGCAGGCTATTTTGCGTCTTCAATTTCCAGTGCCAGTTTAATAACTGATTAATCTGGCGACGCGAAGCCAGCAGCTCAACGCTAATATTTTCGCTTTCACTGATTGCCTGCACCTGCGCTTTAATCGCTTTAAACGCTTTGCGATAGCCAGGCATATCCATCAAATTACGCAGCGGTTCAGGGAGTGATTCTTCCGGCAACTCCTGCGCCTGCGCCACCAGTGCCACCAGGGTTTTACCGTGAAAACGGATTTCGCTGCCGGAGAGACCAAGGCTATCCAGCTCGCCGAGGCTGCCCGGCATATAGCGCGCCACTGCCCAGAGATGCTCTTCGCGCACGACAAAATTCACTGCCATGTCGCGTTCGCGCGCCTTGCGAAGACGCCAGGATGCCAGCAGTTGCAAACAGGCCAGCTGGCGCGGGCGCAGCTGCCAGGCATTGGTGATTTCACGCCATGCCTCATCCGGTGCCAGTACTTCCTGGCGGCGCTGCATCATTAAACGACACTCATCGAGCGCGGCAGCCAGTCGGCCCGCCTGCTCGGTTTCCGCCAGCAGTTTTCCGGCGATAGGCAGCAGATACCAGACATCCGCCGCCGCATAGTCACACTGACGCTCGGTCAGTGGACGCGCCAGCCAGTCGGTGCGGGATTCGCTTTTATCAATCGCCGTTCCGGTAAACTCCTCCACCATTGAGGCAAAGCCCCATGACATCGGACGACCGCAGAATGCCGCGAGGATCTGCGTATCAATCATCGGCTGCGGCTGCACGCCAAACGTATTGAGGAATACTTCCAGATCTTCGCTTCCCGCATGCAGATACTTGGTGATTGCCGTATTGGTGAGCAGATCGCGAAACGGCGTCCAGTCGGTAATGGTCAGCGGATCGATAAGCGTGACACGTTCGCCGTCATACATCTGCAACAGACCCAGTTGCGGGTAGTACGTGCGGGTGCGGACAAATTCTGTATCGAGGGCAATGGCTGGAAACGCACTGGCGGCTTCACATATCGCTGCCAGCGCGTCGTTCGTCGTTATCATCTGGTAATTCAAATCATTTTCTCTTCAGTTTGCGCCCATAAAAAACGCCGGCTTTAACCGGCGTTCGGGAGGCTAACGGATAGCTCAGGCGTTATTGTCCACTTTGGCACGCGCTTCGTCACGTAATTCTCGTCGCAAAATCTTTCCGACGTTCGATTTCGGCAACTCCGGGCGGAACTCCACCTGCTTCGGCACCTTATAGCCGGTAAGCTGTCGGCGGCAGAAAGCGATCAGCGCCTCTTCAGTTACGGAAGCCTCTTTTTTCACCACAAATAGCTTCACCGCTTCGCCGCTGTTCGCGGACGGCACGCCAACGGCAGCCACTTCAAGCACGCCGGGGTGCTGCATCACCACATCTTCGATCTCGTTCGGATAGACGTTGAAACCGGAGACCAGAATCATATCTTTTTTGCGATCGACAATGCGCAGGAAGCCCTCGTCATCCATCACCGCAATATCGCCGGTGTGCAGCCAGCCATCACGCAGGATCTCATCCGTTGAATCAGGACGCTGCCAGTAGCCGAGCATCACCTGCGGCCCTTTAATGCAGAGCTCGCCCGGTTCGCCCGGCGCGACTTCATTATTGTCGTCATCCACCAGCTTCGCTTCGGTCGACGGCACCGGCAGGCCAATGCTGCCGCTGTGGTAGTCAATGTCATGCGGGTTGACGCTCACCAGCGGCGAGCATTCGGTCAGGCCATACCCTTCCAGCAGATACTGCCCGGTCAGTTTGACCCAACGATCCGCCACCGCCTGCTGCACCGGCATCCCGCCGCCGGCGGAAAGATGCAGCGAGGAGAAGTCGAGCTTTCTGAAATCGTCATTATTAAGCAGCGCGTTAAACAGCGTGTTCACGCCAGTCATGGCGGTGAAAGGGTATTTGCCCAACTCTTTCACCAGCCCCGGAATATCGCGCGGGTTGGTGATCAGCAGGTTCTGCCCGCCCAGTTCGATAAACAGCAGGCAGTTCATGGTCAAGGCAAAGATGTGATAAAGCGGCAGCGCGGTGACCACCAGCTCTTTGCCGCGATGCAGCAACGGCCCGTAAGTGGCGTTCACCTGTTCGAGGTTAGCCAGCATATTACGGTGGGTCAGCATAGCCCCTTTTGCCACGCCGGTTGTGCCACCGGTGTATTGCAGAAACGCCAGGTCTTCGGGTACAAGTTCCGGTTTAACATACTGCATGCGGTAGCCGTTTTGCAGCGCGCGGCGAAACGAGATGGCATCCGGCAGATGATATTTCGGCACCAGCCGTTTGATATATTTAACGACAAAGTTGACCACCGTCCCTTTCGCCGTCGAGAGCTGATCGCCCATGCGGGTCAGGATGACGTGCCGCACCTGGGTTTTGTCGACAACCTTCTCCAGCGTGTGGGCGAAGTTGGAGACAATCACAATTGCTGCCGCGCCGCTGTCGTTAAGCTGATGCTCAAGCTCGCGGGGCGTGTAGAGCGGGTTAACGTTTACCACAATCATCCCGGCACGCAAAATCCCGAACAGCGCAACGGGGTATTGCAGCAGGTTCGGCATCATCAGCGCCACGCGATCGCCTTTTTGCAGGCCAAGCCCCTCCTGAAGGTAGGCGGCAAATGCCCGGCTGCGCTCTTCCAGTTTACGGAAGGTCATCACTTCGCCCATGTTGATAAACGCCGGCTGATCGGCATAACGGGCTGCTGAGTGTTCAAATAATTCAACCAGGGATTGATAACGGTCAGGGTTGATCTCCGCAGGCACATCGGCGGGATAACGATTTAACCAAACCTTTTTCAATGCATCACCTCTAAAATGAGTGTTTGTTGTCATCGCAGCCCCAGTTAATAAACAAGAAATTAACATTATATTAACTCAGCGTACCAGTTTGAAAATTAACCGGACGGAAGGTTGCGAAGCGCGTCACTAATTATTTTTGTCATCTAATACAGGAAACAAAAACAGCGGCCGGGCCGCTGTTTATTTTTCCTGTCAAAACAAGAGATTACTCTGTTACGACCGTTTGTACACGAGCGGGTTCGGGCGGATACCAGCCCCATGGACCGTAGCCTGTGCGCCACGGATAGGCTCCCGGGCCGGAGAACCACGGGTCGAGCGGCTGCGGCGGCATCATGATTTGCTGCTGCAAGCGCCAGCGTTTGTAGCCGTTCACCTGCATCACCATGTAGGTGTAGGAGGCGCTGCCCACTTTACCCGCTTCGGTACCGGTAATCGGCCCGACCACGGTGACCAGCTGGTTACGGAAATCGACCGGGTCAACAAAGCCGTTGATGTCGGCATAGATTCGCCCGACAGAGGGCTCGCCCAGCACCGGGCGGGCGCCTTCATCCAGCGGGACAGAGGCGATCTCCAGTCGGGTTTTGCCCTGCTGATTGATCACATTGATCACTTTCCCGCCGAAACGCCCTTCCTGGCCGACATAGAGCGTTGGCGCATTCATCACCCGCACTAAATCTTGCTGCGGTGTCGGGCTGGTGCCCTTGATCGCATCAGGCACCGTCACGCACCCACTCAACGCTACCGTTACCAGCCCTGCCAGTAACAGCTGCATAAACCTTTTTTGACCCGCCATCATGCGACCCCTTAACTCAGTTAGTACTACTGAGATTCATTCCCGGCCAGGAAGTTTCTTCCACGCCACTTCGTTACGCAAATAAACCGGTTCCGCCTGTTCAACGGCAACCCATTTTTGCGCGGCAAAAAGCTGGCGCGCGATGGGCAACATATCTTCCGCCGTGGGCAGTAACATCTCGCCGTCGGTCAGCGTAAGAGGACTATTCGCTGCTAATTCAGGCCATGCGCCCCAGCCGGTGCCAACCATCGCCCAACTGCCATCAAGCTGCTGCAGACGCTCGCTTACCGCCTCAGGCTTCAGCACCGCTTCCGTCGCTTCACCCTGCCAGACGCCATCGGCATCACGCTGATACTCAGCCCAGTAGACTTCGCCCATGCGGGCATCAATGGCGGCCAGCACGCGGGTCGCGCCGGTTTTGCGCCAGGCTCCCTGCGCCATCGTCGCCAGCGTCGAAACGCCAATCATCGGCAGCTCTGCGCCGAGCGCCAGGCCCTGTGCGATACCAATACCGATACGCACGCCGGTGAAGCTGCCCGGCCCGCGGCCAAAGGCCAGCGCGTCGAGATCGGTAAGCTTAACATCGGCGTCGGCAAGGGCGGCTCTGACCAGCGGCAGAATCCGTTGTGTATGTTCACGAGGGCAAAGTTCGAAGTGAGCGAAGGTCGTACCGTCATTCCACAGGGCGACAGAACAGGCTTCTGTGGCGGTATCAATAGCCAGAATTCGCATGGGTATAGCAGTCCAGATTCAACAAAATGGCGCGCATCTTACCACACTTCGCGGAAAATTACTCCGCTGCGGGCCGGGCAAGAAACTCTACTGCGCGGCGGATATCGCGCGTGCGCGGCGCTGGCGGCAGGCTGGCGAGAAACACCGCGCCGTAGGGACGCATCACCAGCCGGTTATCGCAAATCACCAGCACGCCGCGATCGTCAATATCGCGGATCAGGCGACCGACGCCCTGCTTGAGCGTGATGACCGCATCCGGGAGTTGCACTTCATCGAAGGGATCGCCGCCGCGCAGACGGCAATCTTCCATCCGCGCTTTCAGCAGCGGATCGTCCGGCGAGGTAAACGGCAGCTTATCGATGATCACCAGCGAAAGCGTATCGCCGCGCACGTCGACGCCCTCCCAGAAGCTGCTGGTGGCAACCAGCAGTGCGTTACCGGCGTCAACAAACTGTTGCAGCAACTGCCCTTTACTGGTTTCACCCTGCAACAGTACCGGCAGGCTGAGAGTGGCACGGAACTGTTCCGCGAGATCGCGCATCATGGCGTGCGAGGTACAGAGCATAAAGCAGCGACCGTTGTTGGCCTCAATCATCGGCCTTAACATCGCCGCCAACTGGCGCGCGGAGCCGGGCTGGTTGGTCTGCGGCAAATTGCGCGGTACGCAGAGCAGCGCCTGGCGCGGATAATCGAAGGGGCTCGGCAGCAGCAGCGACTCGGCTTCGTCGATGCCTAACCGCGCGGTGAAGTGATGCAGATCGTCATTAACCGACAGAGTCGCGGAGGTAAAGATCCAGCTCCCCTTCTTCTCTTTCATCACTTCCTGGAATTTATCGGCGACGGTCAGCGGCGTCAGCGCCAGCGTAAAGTTGCGCGAGGTGCACTCATACCAGTAGCTGAACCCCGGCTGGTTGAACTCCTTCAGCCGCTTGAGACGCGCGCGGTAAACCGTGGCGCGCTCAAAAGCGGCGTCCAGCACCGCTGAACGACCGAGGGAGAGTTTCGCCACGTCGTAACAGAGTTCGAGCGCGTCATCGAGCAGCAGCAGCGCACGCTGTATCCGCGCATCGGCCAGCAGTTCACGCAGGTTCCCGCGATAGCCCGGCTCGCCGAGTTGCAGGCGGAAATCCTGCGCGCTTTGCGCCAGCCGGTCGGCGCACTTCTGCAACTGCGCGGTATCGCGTAAATCGGTGCGGTAGGCGATGGTGAAATCTTTTGCCAGATCGAGCAGCTGGCGGCTGGAGAGCGACTGGCCAAAATATTGGCTGGCGATATCGGGCAGCTGGTGCGCTTCGTCAAAGATCATCACCTCGGCTTCCGGGATCAGCTCACCGAAACCGCTCTCTTTCACCACCATGTCGGCAAGAAAAAGGTGGTGGTTGACGACGACGACATCCGCTTCCATCGCTTTTTTACGCGCCTTCACCACGAAACACTCTTTGTACATCGGGCAGTCGCTGCCCAGACAGTTATCGTTGGTGCTGGTGACCAGCGGCCAGGCGGCGGAATCTTCGGCCACGCTGACGCAGGTGCTGATGTCGCCATCTTTGGTCTGGTTAGACCAGGAGCGCAGCAGAATGACATCGCTCAGCGTCTGCACCGGCAGATCGCCACCGGCAATCGCTTGCTGTTCGAGACGCTCGATACAGAGGTAGTTTGAACGGCCTTTAAGCAGCGCCGTGCGGCCGGTGTACTCCAGCGCTTTTGAGACAGTGGGCAGATCGCGGCTGTAGAGCTGATCCTGCAAGGCTTTCGAACCGGTGGAGATGATCACTTTTTTCCCGGCGCGCAATGCAGGCGCAAGATAGGCGTAGGTTTTACCGGTTCCGGTCCCCGCTTCCACCACCAGCGGCTGCGTTTTTTGAATCGCTTCGGTCACGGCGTAAGCCATCTGGCGCTGCGGTTCGCGCGGTTTAAATCCCGGTATCGCTTTGGCAAGCTGGCCGTCTGTTGCAAAATCGTCCGTCACACTACCCCCTGGTTAAATCGCCAGTGATTATGTCAGGGTGCGCGGATTTACGCCAGCCAGGTTTTTGTGGCACTCTTCCCGGCGAATCTATGTAACCAGGAAGGAAAAGGTGATGACAATTGTGCGTATTGACGCGGAAGCCCGCTGGTCTGATGTGGTGATCCATAACCAGACGCTTTACTACACTGGCGTGCCGGAAAACCTCGACGCCGACGCCTTTGAGCAGACGGCCAACACGCTGGCGCAGATTGACGCGGTGCTTGAAAAACAGGGCAGCGACAAGTCACGGATCCTCGATGCCACCATCTTTCTCGCCGACAGCGATGACTTTGCGGCGATGAATAGGGCCTGGGATGCGTGGGTGGTGGCGGGCCATGCACCGGTGCGCTGCACCGTGCAGGCGAAGCTGATGAATCCGCGTTATAAAGTTGAGATTAAGATTATCGCGGCGGTGTAATTACTCCTCCTCGTCTTCCTCATCTTCAAAGCGCGCCACGATCCGCTCACCGGTATGGCTGGCGCGCAGCTCTTGCGCCACAAGTGTAATGGCCTCGCCGCTGCTCATGCCGCCGGCCATAAGCTCCTGAATACGTTCGACTGCTTTCTGCTGCTGTTCGTGACTGAGGGCGGGTAATCCTGCAAACATGGTCAACTCCTGATAAATTATCGGCGCTAATTATTCCACGCGTCTGTGCACTACGCCAGCGAAGACGCTCAAGAGCCAGGAATCATGAAACAGTTAACGCCTGCCCAACTCTCGCTCCCGTGGCGCCGTGACGCCGCAGAGTTCTATTTCGCACCGCTCAGCGCGCAACCGTGGGCGATGCTGCTCCATTCGGGGCATGCCGATCATCCCCATAACCGTTTTGATATTTTAGTCGCCGATCCGCTCACGACGCTGACAACGCAGGGCGATATCACTTATCAGGACGGACGCGCGTCAGAAGGCGATCCGCTTGGGCTTTTGCAACAGGCGCTGGATGCATGCGGTCTGCATGCTGAACCCGCGAACGACCTTCCTTTCCAGGGTGGCGCGCTGGGCCTGTTTGGTTATGATCTCGGCCGCCGTTTTGAAAAACTGCCCTCACTGGCCGCAAAGGATATTGCCATCCCCGATATGGCGGTCGGTATCTATGACTGGGCGCTGATTGTTGATCACAAATTGCAGCGCGTAACGCTGTTAAGCCACCGCGATGTCAATGCGCGCCTGGCCTGGCTTGAGGCGCAGAGCGCGCCGCGACAGCCCGGGTTTCGCTTAACCTCCGCCTGGCAGGCCAATATGAGCCGCGCGGAGTATGGCGAAAAGTTTCGCCAGGTGCAGGCCTGGCTGCGCAGCGGCGACTGCTATCAGGTCAACCTCGCACAACGTTTTCAGGCGAGTTATAGCGGCGATGAGTGGCAGGCGTTTGTGCGCCTGAATGGTGAGAATCGCGCACCGTTTAGCGCCTTCCTGCGTTTGCCGCAAGGGGCGATCCTCAGCCTGTCGCCGGAGCGTTTTATTCGTCTGACCGGCGATGAGATTGAAACCCGTCCAATTAAAGGCACGCTGCCGCGTCTTGCGGATCCGCAAGCGGATGCTGAACAGGCCGCCCGCCTTGCCGCCTCGCCAAAAGATCGCGCCGAGAATGTGATGATTGTCGATCTGATGCGCAACGATATTGGTCGCGTGGCGGTGCCGGGTTCGGTGCAGGTGCCGGAGCTGTTCGTGGTGGAACCCTTCCCGGCGGTGCATCACCTGGTGAGCACCGTGACGGCGAAACTGCCGCCCGGACGACACGCAAGCGATCTGCTCCGCGCGGCGTTTCCCGGCGGGTCGATCACCGGTGCGCCGAAAGTGCGGGCAATGGCGATTATCGATGAACTGGAGCCGCACCGGCGCAATGCCTGGTGCGGCAGCATCGGCTACCTCAGCGTCTGCGGCAATATGGACACCAGTATCACCATCCGTACGATTACCGCCTGTGACGGGCAACTTTACTGCTCCGCAGGCGGCGGAATTGTCGCCGACAGCGACGAAGATGCGGAATATCAGGAAACCTTTGATAAAGTTAACCGTATCCTGCGGCAACTTGAGAGGTAATTCGTGGAGCAACCGGTGTTAACTCTGGATAACTTTTTATCACGCTTTCAGCTGATGCGCCCGCAGCTTAATGTCGCCACCCTGAATGCGCGCCAGGCAGCGGTGCTGGTGCCGATTGTGCGGCGTGAAGAGCCGGGCCTGCTGCTGACGCAGCGCTCAGCCATGCTGCGAAAACATGCCGGCCAGGTCGCCTTTCCCGGCGGCGCGGTCGACAGCACCGACGCCTCGCTTATTGCCGCCGCACTGCGTGAAGCGCAGGAAGAGGTAGCGATCCCGCCGGAGTCGGTCGAGGTGATTGGCGTCCTGCCACCCGTTGATAGCGTGACCGGCTTTCAGGTTACGCCAGTGGTCGGCATTATTCCGCCGGATCTCCCCTGGCGCGCCAGTGAAGATGAAGTGGCGGCGGTGTTTGAAATGCCGCTTGCCGAAGCGTTGCGACTTGGGCGTTATCATCCGCTGGATGTGCATCGCCACGGCAATGCCCACCGGGTGTGGTTATCCTGGTATCAGCATTATTTTGTCTGGGGCATGACGGCGGGGATTATCCGCTCGCTGGCGCTGCAAATCGGCGTGCGGCCATAAGCGCTATACTCTGTTTTGCGCACTTTGTGACGGCGCACTCGCTATTAGTTTAATAGAGGCCAGCGATTAGTTTAATTCATGTGAATAGTTAACCTGCTGGCACCCTTCCCTCTTACACTATGCGCAGTTATTACATCGTTACTGGAAACCCAGTAACCCTGTCAGGAGTGTAAATGTGATTAGTCTATTCGACATGTTCAAAGTGGGAATTGGTCCCTCCTCTTCCCACACTGTTGGCCCGATGAAGGCCGGGAAGCAGTTCGTCGATGATCTGGTCGAAAAAGGATTGCTGGAAAACACCACCCGCGTTGTGGTGGATGTTTACGGCTCACTCTCCCTTACCGGGAAAGGACACCATACCGATATCGCCATTATTATGGGTCTGGCAGGCAACGAGCCGGCCACTGTCGATATTGATGCGATCCCCGGTTTTATCCGCGATGTGGAAAACCGTGGGCGCTTGCTGCTGGCACAGGGTCGCCATGAAGTCGACTTCCCGCAGAATGATGGCATGCGTTTTCACAGCGATAACCTGTCGCTGCACGAAAACGGCATGCGCATTACCGCCCTGAACGGCGATGAGGCCGTTTACAGCAAAACCTACTACTCCATCGGCGGTGGCTTTATCGTTGATGAAGAGCATTTTGGCAAAGAGACGCTCGATTCTGTTTCTGTGCCTTACCCGTTCAACTCTGCGACGCAGATGCTGGAGTACTGCAAACAGACCGGGCTTTCTCTCTCCGGGATGGTGATGCAGAACGAACTGGCGCTGCACTCGAAAAAAGAGATTGAAGAGTACTTCGCCAACGTCTGGACCACCATGCGCGCCTGTATCGATCGCGGCATGAACACCGAAGGCGTGTTGCCGGGTCCGCTGCGCGTGCCGCGTCGCGCCTCTGCCCTGCGCCGCCTACTGGTCTCCAGCGATAAGCTCTCCAACGATCCGATGATCGTCGTGGACTGGGTCAACATGTTTGCGCTGGCGGTTAACGAAGAGAATGCGGCGGGCGGTCGCGTCGTGACGGCCCCGACCAACGGTGCCTGCGGTATCGTGCCGGCGGTGCTCGCTTATTACGACCACTTTATTGAGTCCGTCAGCCCGGATATCTATATTCGCTACTTCCTCGCTGCCGGAGCGATTGGTGCGCTCTATAAAATGAACGCCTCCATTTCCGGTGCGGAAGTGGGCTGCCAGGGCGAAGTGGGCGTTGCCTGCTCGATGGCGGCTGCGGGTCTGGCAGAGCTGCTGGGCGCCAGCCCGGAGCAGGTGTGCGTTGCGGCAGAGATTGGTATGGAGCACAACCTCGGTCTGACCTGCGATCCGGTCGCCGGCCAGGTGCAGGTTCCCTGCATTGAACGTAACGCGATTGCCTCGGTAAAAGCGATTAACGCCGCGCGGATGGCGATGCGCCGCACCAGCGCGCCGCGCGTCTCTCTCGACAAGGTTATCGAAACCATGTACGAGACCGGGAAGGATATGAACGCCAAGTACCGTGAAACCTCGCGCGGTGGTCTGGCGATCAAGGTGCAGTGCGACTAAACTCACCGCCCTCAGCGCCGTTCAACCGAACGGCGTTTTTTTTACCCGCTACGCCACAGTTCGAGAATATTCCCCGCCGTTTGTGCATAAGCTGAGCAATTCCCCGCTACACTTCAACTGTGCTGGCATGGCAATCAGGCCAGGGATAATACGGGCGATCGGCGCATGCAAACGGCTCAGCGGATCATCAAAAGCTATCGACAGCGGCGCGCCACGGTTTGCGTGCTGGCGGGCATTGTCGCGCTGATATTGACCCTCGCCTTTCGCTTTATTTCCGAGCGCAACCTCAACCAGCAGCGCGTCGCCTCTTTTACCCATCATGCGGTGGTAAATTTTGATCGCCTGCTGCTGCCGCTGGAATCGACCCGTAAGATGGTTTCGCCGCTGGTCGGCAAACCCTGTGACGGGGTGCATCTGCAACTGCGCAAAATCGCCGCCAGCCTGCAGACGGTGCGCTCCATTACGCTGGTCCACGATGGCATTCTCTACTGCTCGAGCATCTTTGGCGATCGTCATGTTCCTGTCCATCAGTTGCAACCGAGTCTGCCGGCGAAAACCACGCTGCTGGTCCTCTCCACGGACCAATCCCTGCTGAAAGATCGCCCGGTGCTGATCGTCTGGTTCCCCACCGCCGCCGACGGGCAGAGCGGCGTGATGGAAGTGGTCAATATTGAACTGCTGAGCCGCTTAATGCTCGAGCCGCAGCCGCCGCTTATCACCCGCGTTGCGATCTCCGTCGCCGGGCGGCATCTGGTACAGGGAAAAGGTCTGCTGGAAAGCTTACCGCTGGCCGAAAATGAGAAGCGCTATCAGCGCACCTCGCAATTCTTCCCTCTTTCAGTGAGCGTGAGTGGCCCGGGTGCAACGCGGCTGGCGCTGCAACACCTGCCTTCACAGCTGCCGCTGGCGCTGATGATTGCGCTATTAACCAGCGTGATTACCTGGTTTACCACCGCCAGCCGTATGAGCTTCGCCCGCGAGATTAACCTTGGCTTAACCGGCCGCGAATTTGCGCTCTTCTGCCAGCCGGTACTGCATGCCCAGAGCCTGAAGTGCGTCGGCGTGGAGATCCTGCTGCGCTGGCACAACCCGCGCCAGGGCGCGATTTCGCCGGAGGTGTTTATTCCTATCGCCGAGGCGCAGCATTTGATCGCCCCGCTGACCCGCTATGTGTTGACTGAGGTGCAGGCACACCGCCACCTCTTTCCGGACGACGCCCACTTTCATATCGGCATTAATGCCGCCCCCAGCCATCTGCGCGATGGCGAGTTACTGAAAGATCTGCACCGGTTGTGGTTTGTTCACCATCCGGTTCAGCAGTTGATTATTGAGTTGACCGAACGTGATGCGTTGCAGGATGTGGATCCGCGCATGATGCGCGAGCTGCATCATAACGGCGTGAAGATCGCGATTGATGATTTCGGCACCGGCAATAGCTCGCTGAGCTGGCTGGAGAAGCTGCAACCGGACATTCTGAAAATCGACAAATCCTATACCGTGGCGATCGGCACCGATGCGGTGAACTCCAGAGTGACCGATATTATTATCGCGCTCGCGCAGCGGCTGGATATTGAACTGGTGGCGGAAGGGGTAGAAACCCCGCAGCAGGCGCAATATTTGCGTCAGCAGGGGGTTCAGTCACTGCAGGGATATCTCTTTGCACAGCCGATGCCCATTGAGAATTTCCCGGCGTGGTTAGCCGGGAATGCGACGCCAGCCGCGCATGACGACCGGCTGGCACCGCTGATGACGATTGAGGATCACTCCTCTTCGTCGTGAGCCGGTTGCTCTTTAACAATACGCACCAGATCGACCCGGTAGTCGTTCGCTTCCATCACGGTGATATGCAACGGCGCAATGGCAAAAGTTTCGCCCACCGGCGGGATCTGCCCGCGCGCGGCAATGACAAGGCCTGCAACGGTAGCGATATCTTCCTCTTCATTGACGAAGTTATCGAGATCCAGCGTGTGTTGCAGCGCGTGCAGGTCGGTGGTGCCCTTCACCAGCCAGCCGTCGCCGTCGGCAATAATTTCCGGCGTTTCGTCCGCATCAGGGAATTCACCGGCAATCGCCTCCAGCACGTCCAGCGGCGTCACCAGCCCCTGCACGACACCAAACTCATTGGTAACAATCACGAAGCTGCCGCGCGCGCGGCGCAAGACCGCCAGCAGCTTGATCGGGTCGAGGGTTTCCGGCACCACAATCGCCGGCGATTCAGATGCAATCGCGGCAACATCGACGCCCTCTTCCAGCGACACCAGCAGCTCTTTGGCGCGCACAATACCGATCACTTCATCCAGTTCACCACGGCAGACCGGGAAGAGGCTGTGGGGGGAGGAGAGCAACTGCTGGCGGATCTCATCAACGCTCAGGTTGGCATCCACCCAGCTGATATCACCGCGCGGCGTCATAATGCTGCGCAGGGAACGGGAAGCCAGCGTCAGCACGCCGTTGATCATATAGCGCTCCTCTTCCGCAAACGCCCCTTCCGGCACTGTTACGGAAGCATCGCTGTCCGTCTCGGTTTGCGTCGTATTCTGACGACGACCGCCCATCAGACGCACAATCGCATCCGCGGTGCGCGCGCGCAGCGGCAGGCGCGACTGGTTGCGCAGAAAGTTACGGCGCGCAACTTGGTTAAAGAACTCAATGATGATGGAGAAGCCAATCGCGGCGTAGAGGTAGCCTTTCGGAATATGGAAGCCAAAGCCCTCTGCGACCAGGCTCAGACCAATCATCAGCAGGAAGCTCAGACAGAGCACCACGACCGTCGGATGCTGGTTCACAAACCTGGTCAACGGCTTCGAGGCCAGCAGCATTACCGCCATGGCGATTACTACTGCCGCCATCATCACCGGCAGGTGATTGACCATACCGACTGCGGTGATCACCGCATCGAGTGAGAAGACCGCATCGAGAATAACGATCTGCGTCACCACCACCCAGAAGCTGGCGTAGCCTTTGCCGTGCCCGCCATCGTGATCGCGGTTTTCCAGCCGTTCATGAAGCTCCGTGGTGGCCTTAAACAGTAAGAAAATACCGCCCAGCAGCATGATTAAATCACGGCCGGAGAAGGTAAGGTTCCACACAGAGAAGAGTGGCTGGGTAAGCGTGACCATCCATGAGATCAACGACAGCAGGCCAAGTCGCATCACCAGCGCCAGCGACAGACCGATCAAACGTGCTTTATCGCGCTGCTTCGGCGGCAGTTTATCGGCAAGAATGGCGATAAAGACCAGGTTATCGATACCCAGCACGATTTCCAGTACAACCAGCGTCAACAAACCGATCCAAATCTGCGGATCCATTAAGAATTCCATGACAGGCTCCTGTTCAGGAAAACAGTAGACGGCGCGCGAAAATGCGCAGGCGTGATGACATTGACTCTATTTGAAAGGGGGTGAAATTCACCGGAATGCGTGGCGCGGGACGGCCAAAAAGTGAACTGACGTCGGTGACGATCCATACGATGGGCTACTGCCCTTTACTCCTGGTAACTTAAACGGAGGTTAAACATAGCAAAGAGCCTGGGTAGCTGGCAAAGATTTACCAGACTTTGCAAAATGTATGGATATTTTGCGCTACAAAATTTCAATTTTATGAAACCTAAATTACGGATCTTCATCACATAAATTATTTTTTCACTCTCTAAAATAATTCGCGAAAGTTCCTAAACTTCTCTTTGAGTTTATCTCTGAATCGATTCGCTTTTTTGGTGCCGATTCACAATACATCCATCGCGTGGATGTTAACGACAAGAATAAGGAGGTAGCAAGTGACTATTGCTATTGTTATAGGCACACATGGTTGGGCGGCAGAACAACTGCTTAAAACCGCCGAGATGCTGCTCGGCGAGCAGGAGAATGTCGGATGGATCGATTTTGTTCCCGGCGAGAACGCGGAAACACTGATCGAAAAGTATCAGGCGCAGCTGGCAAAGCTGGATACTAATCAGGGCGTGCTGTTTCTCGTTGATACATGGGGTGGCAGCCCGTTTAACGCCGCCAGCCGCATTGTCGTCGATAAAGAGCATTATGAAGTAATCGCAGGCGTCAACATTCCGATGCTGGTCGAAACGCTGATGGCGCGTGATGACAACCCAACCTTCGATGAGCTGGTAGCGCTGGCCGTCGAGACCGGACGCGAAGGCGTGAAGGCGCTGAAAGCGCAGCCGGTGGAAAAACCCGCTCCCGCTGCGGTTCAGCCGACGGCAGCCCCGAAAGCCGCTACCCCCGCGAAACCAATGGGCCCGAACGACTATATGGTCATCGGTCTGGCGCGTATTGATGACCGCTTAATCCACGGCCAGGTCGCCACTCGCTGGACGAAAGAGACCAACGTCAACCGCATTATTGTTGTCAGCGATGAGGTGGCTGCGGATAACGTGCGCAAAACGTTGCTGACGCAGGTCGCGCCGCCGGGCGTAACGGCTCACGTTGTCGACGTCGCAAAAATGATCCGCGTCTATAACAACCCGAAATATGCCGGTGAACGCGTAATGCTGCTCTTCACCAACCCTACCGATGTCGAGCGCATCGTCGAGGGCGGCGTGAAAATTACCTCGGTTAATATTGGCGGTATGGCCTATCGTCAGGGCAAAACCCAGGTAAACAATGCTGTTTCCGTCGATGAGAAAGATATTGAGGCGTTTCGCAAACTCAACGATCGCGGCATTGAGCTGGAAGTCCGTAAAGTTTCAAACGATCCGAAACTGAAAATGATGGATTTGATCAGCAAAGTGGCGAAGTAACCGCGACGACCTGATTGACTCAGTTTTCACACTTACGTCTGATTTAGCTATAGGAGAAGTACAATGGAGATTACCACTCTTCAGATTGTGCTGGTGTTCGTCGTCGCATGTATTGCCGGTATGGAGTCGATACTTGACGAGTTCCAGTTCCACCGTCCGTTGGTGGCATGTACGTTAGTCGGTATCGTTCTGGGTGATATGAAAACCGGTATCATCATCGGCGGTACTCTGGAGATGATCGCCCTCGGCTGGATGAACATCGGTGCGGCGGTCGCGCCGGATGCCGCTCTGGCGTCGATTATTTCCACCATTCTGGTTATCGGCGGCCACCAGAGTATTGGTGCCGGTATCGCGCTGGCGATCCCGCTGGCAGCGGCAGGCCAGGTGCTGACCATTATCGTGCGTACCATTACCGTTGGTTTCCAGCACGCGGCAGATAAAGCCGCAGATAACGGTAACCTTACCGCCCTCTCCTGGATCCACGTCTCCTCCCTGTTCCTGCAAGCGATGCGTATCGCCATCCCGGCGGTGATTGTGGCTATCTCTGTCGGTACCAGCGAAGTGCAGAACATGCTCAACGCCATTCCGGAAGTGGTGACCAGCGGTCTGAATATCGCCGGTGGCATGATCGTGGTGGTCGGTTATGCGATGGTCATCAATATGATGCGCGCAGGCTATCTGATGCCGTTCTTCTACCTTGGTTTCGTGACCGCGGCCTTTACCAACTTCAACCTTGTTTCGCTGGGTGTGATCGGTGCCGTTATGGCCATTCTCTACATTCAGCTTAGCCCGAAATATAACCGCTCTGCAGGCGGCGCTGCGCCGGCCGCAGGTGCCAACGATCTTGATAACGAACTGGATTAACAGGTGAACGACATGGTTGATATGACGAAAACTCCGACTGAGAAAAAGCTCACCCAGAGTGATATTCGCAGCGTGTTCCTGCGTTCTAACCTCTTCCAGGGCTCGTGGAACTTCGAACGTATGCAGGCGCTCGGCTTCTGCTTCTCGATGGTACCGGCGATTAAACGCCTCTATCCGGAAAATAACGAAGCCCGCCGCCAGGCGATTAAGCGTCACCTGGAGTTCTTTAACACTCACCCTTACGTTGCTGCGCCGGTGCTTGGCGTGACGCTGGCGATGGAAGAGCAGCGTGCCAACGGCGCGGAGATCGATGATGGTGCCATTAACGGTATCAAAGTCGGTCTGATGGGGCCGCTGGCAGGCGTTGGCGACCCGATTTTCTGGGGTACTGTGCGTCCGGTCTTTGCAGCCCTCGGTGCCGGGATCGCCATGAGCGGCAGCCTGCTCGGCCCACTGCTCTTCTTCTTCCTCTTTAATATCGTGCGTCTTGCCACCCGTTATTACGGCGTTGCGTACGGTTATCGCAAAGGGATCGATATCGTTAAAGATATGGGCGGTGGTTTCCTGCAAAAACTGACCGAGGGGGCGTCAATTCTCGGCCTGTTTGTGATGGGGGCGCTGGTCAACAAGTGGACACACGTCAATATTCCGCTGGTGGTATCGGAAATTACCGACCAGACCGGTAAAACCACGGTGACCACGGTACAGACTATCCTCGACCAGCTGATGCCGGGTCTGGTGCCGCTGCTGCTGACCTTCGCCTGTATGTGGCTGCTGCGTAAAAAAGTGAACCCGCTGTGGATCATTGTCGGCTTCTTCGTGATTGGGATTGTCGGCTACGCTATCGGCCTGCTGGGTCTTTAAACGACGTTGTCATAACCGGGGGCGTGATTGCCCCCGGTTTTTTATTTAAGGAGACGAGATGACGATTACGGACAGCGTGCTGCTGCTGTTTGTCGCCGCCCTGCTGGCTTTTGCGCTGTATGACGAGGTGGTGATGCCCCGTCGAAAAGGCGAAACGTTGCTCACCGTTCCGCTGCTGCGCAGAAGCCGTACCGATGGTGCCATTTTTGTCGGCCTGCTGGTTATTCTGATTTATAACAACAGCGTCAATGGTGGTTCATCATTAACCATGTGGTTATTATTTGCGCTGGCGCTGCTGGGTATTTACCTTTTTTGGATCCGCGCCCCGAAAGCCATCTTTAAATCACACGGTTTCTTCTTTGCTAATGCATGGATTGAATATAACCGTATTAAAGAGATGAATTTATCGGAGGATGGCGTGCTGGTGATGCAATTAGAGCAGCGACGATTACTGATCCGTGTACGAAATATAGACGACCTCGAAAAAATCTACAGATTAATGGTTAAAACTCAATAAGTTAAACAATACCCTTCTCGATTTACCCTGCACAAAAAAGAGGCTTTAATATAGCCTCTGCTATATTTCCTGTAAGAAATTACCTATGTTTATTAACGTTATTTTCACGTCGCAAGCTAAATGACAATCGTTATCGGCGGGCCCCGCCATGAATATTCTTCTGCTGTTGTTTTATATTCTAAAAATATGGTAAGGTGCGTCCGTCGTTGGGGAGTAGCCGATTTCCGCCGTGCGGAAATGTACGTGTCAACATACTCGTTGCAAAACGTGGCACGTACGGACTGAACATTTTCAGTCAGGCGAGACCATTGACACACCAACTGCTGTTTACTGGGGGCAGTGGTGTGTTATATGGAACTCCCGGTCAGGACGCACAGATGAATTTATCCGCCACCCTGCTTCTCGCCTTTGGTATGTCGATGGACGCCTTCGCCGCCTCTATCGGTAAAGGTGCGACGCTCCGCAATCCTAAATTTTCCGACGCCCTGCGCACTGGTCTTATCTTTGGCGCGATTGAAACCATAACCCCTTTGCTGGGCTGGGGTCTCGGGATGCTCGCCTCACAATTTGTCCTCGAGTGGAATCACTGGATAGCCTTCGTGCTGCTGGCGTTTCTTGGCAGCAGGATGGTGCTGGAAGGCGTACGCGGTAACGATGATTGCGACGCCGAAATGCCGCACCGCCACGGTTTCTGGTTGCTGGTCACCACCGCGATTGCCACCAGCCTGGATGCAATGGCCGTTGGCGTCGGGCTCGCGTTCCTGCAGGTCAATATTCTCACTACCGCGCTGGCAATTGGCTGCGCAACGCTGATCATGTCGACCCTTGGCATGATGGTGGGCCGGTTTATCGGCCCGCTACTCGGCAAACGCGCCGAGATCCTCGGCGGCGTCGTGCTCATTGGTATCGGCGTGCAGATCCTCTACAGCCACTTTGCTGGCTAGCTTTTCCGCCGTAAACAGTGGATGGTGAAATCCGTCTGGCAGCGAAACGTTTTTGCCGCCGCCAGCTGTTGCCACACTTCCGGCTTTGCCCGCCAGGCAAACGGCGTCATTTGCAGTAGCGCAACCGCCTCTTCGCCGGTCAGTTCCATTTCATAAGCGAGTGACTGTTCGGAAATAAGCGTAAACCCTTCGATCTCACCGCTGTTTGGCGCGTGCAGCTGCACCTCATCATAAATAAGCCCCTTCAGCTCCATTAAATGGCGCGGCCCGGGTGCGGCGGTGATTACCACGCCCTGCGGTTTCACCACGCGGGCCAGCTCCTGCGCTTTACAGGGTGCATAAATGCGCACCAGCCCATCAATGCTGTTATCGTCAAAAGGCAAGCGGTGGCTGGAGGCGACACAAAACATCACCTGCGGATAGCGTTTTGCTGCTGCGCGAATCGCCGCTTTCGAGACATCCAGACCTACAGTTTGCGCGCCGCGCGCGCGGCCTACCCCGGCAAATGCCTGCGTGTAGTACCCTTCCCCACAGCCGATATCAAGCAGCGCCGTCGCCTCTGCTGGCAACGTCTCTTCAAACAGGCTACATATTTTATCGCGCAGCGGCTGATAGTGTCCGGCGTCAAGAAATGCACGGCGCGCATGCATCATTTCAGCGTTATCACCGGGATCGCGGGAGCGTTTATGCTGAACGGGTAATAGATTGACGTAGCCCTCTTTGGCGATATCGAACTGATGCCGCTGCGGACAGATAAATGCGCACTCGTGGCGGCTTAACGGTGCGTGGCAAAGGGGGCAACTGAATGGCATAAACACTCCGGGGAGACAGACTTTTTCAAAGGGCGAAGTGTACCGTCAAATGTTGCAGCAGGGAAAATAAAAAGCCCCGCACAGTGGCGAGGCTTGATAACTGACATTGATACGCGAAACGCGTCTCAAGCTCAGAGGTGTCGAAATCAGATAGCAGTTACGTTAACTGCAGCCGGGCCTTTCTGACCGTCCTGAATTTCAAACTCAACGTTCTGGCCTTCAGCCAGAGTTTTGAAGCCGTTACCCTGGATAGCAGAGAAATGTACGAATACATCTTTGCTGCCGTCAGCCGGAGTAATGAAACCAAAACCTTTAGACTCGTTGAACCACTTAACTTGACCTTTAATCTTTGCCATTTGCAAAATTCCTTAATGTATATACTTCGCCCGCAGGCATTGACTGAGAAAACTGAGACATTACTGCTTGAGGCACTAATATAAGGTTCGGCAGAGAAGCTGTATTCAACGAAACGTTTTACTCAGGACTTCTTTACTGAAAATGCCACACATAAACAGAATTGTACCTCGATTGACCCACAACGTGTTATCACATAATACGTAAACTATGGCAAGCCATTTTTAGATATGTCTCGATCCACCGCACAAATTCTAAGGGTATCGAAACAACCACTGTTCATTTATTCACTTCAATGACCGTTATAGCAGCCGCTGCACCAGCAGGTTTACCCGCTAAACGTAGACCATTTCTTTCTATTCATCAAGCAGTTCCATGCACTTACCGGGTGGCCGGAACCCTCATGCGTTTCGCTTATATGCTAAGAACTTTCTGCGAATAGTTATGCTGTTTATTCGATTAGGAAGATTCTTAAATGATTAATGAGCCGGGACGAAACTATTGCTCAGGTTAACTATGAATAATTACTGAGCGAATAAGCGCAGGCGTGCACCAAAATAATGAAATTATGATGACACTGCATCATTTAAAGGCAATAAAACGTTTCGCGTAAAACAAAAGCGCACAATTTTAATACGGCTTACTTTTTATGGCGCTCGGCTTAAATTACGGCAGGGATAAATATTGACCAATTTTCAGGATCCTGAAGTTATCATTTTCTTCACCCGCTTCGCTTAAAGCGCGGCGTAACTCCAGCACCGGCTCGTCCAGTGATTCATCGGCCAGTTCAAATACGCCCCAGTGGATGGGAAAAGCCAGCGGTGAACCTAATTGCTGCCACAGCGACACCGCACTTTGGGGATCCATATGGTTTATCGACATGAACCAGCGCGGTGCATACGCACCAACGGGCAGCGCGATCGCATCAATTTCTCCAAGACGTTGCGGGATCTGCAGAAGCGTGGTGCTGTAGCCGGTGTCACCTGCAAACCAGAAACGCGATGCGCGTGATTCAACAACCCAGCCGCACCATAACGAGCGGTTACGATCCCACGGGGTGCGCATACTCCAGTGCTGAGCGGGAACAGCGGTTAAATGTAAGTCATCAAGCGAGGCTTGCTGCCACCAGTCCAGTTCAGTGACAAAACGCGCGCCGAAACGACGGAGCGTGTCACCCAACCCGAGAGGGACAAAAAGCTTTACCTCAGGAAACCGGCGAAGCAGTGCGCGGATTGTCCAGCGGTCCAGATGATCGTAATGGTTGTGAGAGATAAGTATGGCATCCAGGGCGGGAAGATCGTCAATGGCCAATGCCGGCGGCGTACGCCGCTGAGGCCCGGCGAAACGCAGCGGGGAGGCGCGCCGGGAAAACACAGGGTCGGTGAGCACATATTTTCCCTGCATGCGTAAAAGCACAGAGGCATGACCAAGCCACCAGAGGCCATCGTCACCCGCTGCAATCTCGGCTTTTTGCCACCAGGCTTCAGTAAAGGCGTCATATCCTGCGAGTGGTGGACGGGGAAGCCCGGCAGCTTTGCGTTCCTGACGCCAGCGTTTTACATCGCCGGGTTGATGCGCTACTGCCGTCGGGTTACAAAAACCATCGGGCGTATGGTGGGAGAGCGCGGGGTCATACCAGGGGTTTTTCCAGGCCATCTCTCCCCTCCTTTCAGGTTATCGTTCAGCCACCAGCCGGATAAACTCCTCGTCTTCACCCTTAGTCTTACTTTTTTCGACATCGGGGAGAGCAGCTTTTTCTGGCTCATTCGCTTCACAAAGTCGGCGCAGCAGCGCATTTTGCCGTTTTTGCTGATCGAGCAGCGCTTCCAGCAGTTCAATCTGCTCGTTCGTACGTGAACTGGCACGATTGATAAAGAACCACAGCACCAGACCAATAACCAGAACCACCACAGAAACCAGCATAGACGCAAAATTTAACGCGCCAGAATTTAAGATTTCGTTCATTTCACACCCTCAAAGTAGACGCGGCATTTTACCACTGGCACTCAGGAAGGAAATCTTTCACTGCAGAAATGCGCTTACCAGGGGATGAATTTATTGATGACACAGATGCCGCTGAAAAATTGTACATCCTGATCGCACATCACATTGATCATTTGAGTCCATAGCAGCAGGCAGACCACCACCACGGCAATCAGCAACAGCCATCTAAATTTTCTCACTCCACTCTCCGAAACATTTCAAGGTGTAACCACACTAACACGGCTTCCTTAAACAGCGGGTAACTGTACCCCCTTTCGGTATTTTTAGGAATGTGTGACTTGTTTCAGCCAATAAAAGACGTAGCCTTAATGCCAGACTTAATCGATGTGCAAGGAGCAAACATGCGTACACTTATTCGAGGCGTTGTCGTTATCGCGCTGTTGTGGATCGGGCTCTTGCTGAGCGGTTATGGCGTGCTGATTAACAGTAAAGAGAATGCAGCAGGCCTTGGTTTACAGTGTAAATATGCGACCGCGCGCGGCACCAGCACGGCGCAATATGTTCATTCAAATAACGGATTTTTTGGCCTTGCCAACTGCCCGCTGATGCGTAAAAGCGAAAACGTGATTGATAACGGCTGATTTTTGCCATGAAAAAGCCGCCCTTCGGGGCGGCTTTTTTGACAATTATCAGAACGGATAGTCGTTATAACCCATCTGTTCAGAAATTTTGCGCGCTGCCTGATGCAGCATTGCAACGTATTCGTGCAGACGCTCTTCGGAGAAACGCAGGGTCGGGAAAGAGATGCTCAGACCGGCGATAACCACGCCAAAACGGTCAAACACCGGTACACCGATGCAGCGTAATCCCTCTTCCTGCTCTTCATTATCTTCGCCGTAGCCCTGCTCGCGAACGATATCGAGCATCGGCAGCAGATCTTCAGTGCTGGTAATGGTGCGATCGGTGCTGCGCTTATATTCAACGCCTTCCAGAATCTGTTTCACTTCATCGCGATCGCGCCAGGCCAGCAGCACTTTACCAATCGCGGTACTATAGAGCGGATTGCGACGCCCGATACGCGAATACATGCGCAGGTTATACATCGAATCGATTTTGTGAATATAAACGATGCTGTCTTCATCGAGAGCACCCAGATGGATGGTCTCTTTCGTCAGGCGAGAGAGTTCACGCATCTGGATATCCGCGCTGCGGATTAAATCAACGTTTTGCAGCGCACGCGCGCCAAGTTCAAATAACTTCAGCGTCAGGGAATATTTCTCTGACTCCCCTTCCTGTGCCACATAACCTAACGATTTCATGGTCTGCAAAAAGCGATAAACGGTGCTTTTTGACATCATGACGCGCTGTGAAAGCTCGGTAATGCCGATTTCACGCTCTTCGCCCAAAGCCTGCAGAATGCCAAAGACCTTCAGTACAGAAGAGACAGAATCTGGCTGCTTGTCCAAATCCGCGATTGCCATTAATTACCTCATCGCCTGTGTTTTATAAAAATCAGAATAGGTTTTTATTATAAATTCGTCGACCATCCGCCGCAATGCGCGAATGCCTGGTTCGTTACAAATCTGCGACATTACGCCTGATACCATGCTGGCAGAAAGTATTACGCGATAATCTGCTGGATTCGCTGCGTACTACTCCTGGTATTCCTGCCGGTCAGCGCTGTTTATAACAATAAAAAAGCGCGTCAATGGACGCGCTTTATCTTTGGTGGCGGTAATTACTTCAGGTATGCCCCGGAACGTAACGCTTCAATACGTTTATCCAGCGGCGGGTGCGTCATAAAGAGTTCGCTCAGCGATTTTGACTTACCGTTGATGCAAAACGCCATCATGCTGCTAGCTTCCTGCGGCTCATAGCTGGTTTTCAGCCTTTGCAGCGCAGCAATCATCTTCTCGCGACCTACCAGACGGGCTGAACCCGCATCGGCATGGAATTCACGGTAGCGGGAGAACCACATGGTGATAACGCTCGCCAGGATACCAAACACCAGCTCGAGCACCGTCGCGACGGCAAAGTAGACCAGCGGATTGCCGTTGCTCTCTTCGCCCTCATCGCGGTCTCCACCCATGAAGCCTGCGGCAATCTGGGCAATAATGCGGGAGATAAAGATAACGAAGGTGTTCACAATCCCCTGAATCAGCGTCATGGTCACCATGTCACCGTTGGCAATATGGCTGATCTCATGAGCGATGACCGCTTCGGCCTCATCGCGGCTCATGTTTTGCAACAGGCCGGTACTGACGGCGACCAGGGAAGCATCACGGCGGGCACCGGTGGCGAAGGCGTTAATATCCGGCGCGTGATAAATCGCCACCTGCGGCATCGCAATGCCTGCCTGGCGAGACTGCTGTGCAACGGTCTCCATCAGCCAGCGCTCCATATCGTTGCGCGGCTGCTCAATCACTTCACCACCTACAGATTTCAGCGCCATCCATTTCGACATCAACAGCGAAATGAACGAGCCGCCAAAACCGAACAGCAGCGCCATAATCATTAACCCCTGAACGCTGCTCGACTGAATGCCCGTCAGGCTAAGCACAAGGCCGAACACCAACATGACAGCCAGGTTAGTCAACAGGAAGAGCGCGATTCGCATCATAATTTTCTTTTAACCTCGATTTAACAAAACGCACTATGCGGTTATCCACATCGTATGGGCGTGCGGGCTATTTTCAAGCAACAATGCCGCGTAAGTCACGAGAAAAACACAACTTTACACTTTGTAGCAGGATGCTTACGAGGAGGAGGTGTTGTTAAAAAAACAGGCACAATTTCTTGTGCCTGTTGGGAGGAGTTACTTAGCAGAGGCGGTTGATTCCGCGGGCTGATCTTTTTCAAGATGCGCCAGGTCGAGCGCGATATGCACCGTCTCATCAAGATAGGGATCCGGCTCCTGATAATCCTTCGGCAAATCGTCCAGTTTCTTCAACGGCGGCTTGCCTTCGCGCTTGAAGCGATCGTTGAGACGCGAAAGACGAATAGCATCATCTTCAGCATTCTCTTTTTCACGCTGCGCCAGGTTCAGCGAGACCATATCGCGTTTCGCTTTCAGGGCTTCAAAACGCGCAATGTCCTTATTGATGTACTGGAACTCAGGATCTTTGGCGATACGCTCATCGTGCTTTTTCAGCAGCTCAGGACCGAAAGGTTTCAAATCGCCGGCGCGCACAAAAGTGGCAGCATTGATGCTGTCCCACGGCAGTGCGTTATCCTCGAATTTCTCCCCGGTTTCCGTTACCTGCGTGCCGGTCGGCATGATGATATCCGGCGTTACGCCTTTACGCTGCGTACTGCCGCCGTTCACACGATAGAATTTCTGGATGGTGTACTGCACCGAACCCAGCGCTGGCCATTCCGGGCGCAACATCTGATCGTAGATACGGTTAAGGGAGCGGTACTGCTGCACGGTGCCTTTACCGAAAGTCGGTTCGCCGACAATCAGCGCGCGGCCATAATCCTGCATTGCCGCCGCGAAGATCTCCGATGCCGAGGCGCTGAAGCGGTCAACCAGCACCACCAGCGGTCCTTTGTAGTAGACCACGCCATCGGTATCGCTATCTTCACGCACTTTGCCGTTATTATCGCGTACCTGCACTACCGGGCCGGACGGGATAAACAGGCCGGAGAGCGACACTGCTTCCGTCAGCGCCCCGCCACCGTTAGCACGCAGATCGATAATCACGCTCTTGACGTTCTGTTTTTCCAGCTTTTGCAGCTGCACTTTCACGTCATCGGTCAGGCCAACGTAGAAACCAGGAATATCCAGCACGCCGACTTTTTCTTTGCCGATGGTTTTAACCGACATTTTCACTGCGCGATCTTCAAGACGGATGCGCTCGCGCGTCAGCGTAACAATGCGCGTTTTCGTCCCCTTGCCCGCAGGCAGGATCTCAAGACGCACTTTGCTGCCTTTCGGCCCTTTAATCAGCGCAACGACGTCGTCAAGACGCCAGCCGATCACATCGACCATATTCTGCCCGGTCTGACCGACACCAACGATGCGATCGCCGACGGTAATGGCTTTGCTCTTCGCCGCCGGACCACCAGCAACCATCGAGTTGATGACCGTATAGTCATCATCGCCCTGCAACACCGCGCCAATCCCCTCAAGCGAGAGGCTCATTTCGGTGTTGAACTGCTCGGTATTGCGCGGCGACAGGTAGTTGGTGTGCGGATCGATTTCACGCGCAAAGGCGGTCATCGCCAGCGAGAAGACATCTTCGCTGTTGGTTTGCGCCAGACGGCGAATGGCGAACTTATAGCGACGAGAGAGGGTCTCGCGGATCTCTTTCTCATCTTTACCGGTGAGCTTAAGGCTCAGTTCGTCATATTTAACCTTGCTGTCCCACAGCGCATTCAGCTCGGCCTCATCTTTAGGCCATGGTGCTTTGCTGCGATCGAGGTTAAACGAGTCGTTACCGGTGAAATCCATCGGCCGCTCCAGCACTTTAAGAGCGTACTGGTAGCGCTCAAAACGGCGCTGCTGCGCTTTATTGTAGAGGTCGTAAAAGACGTCCAGCTTGCCGCTGCGCAGCTCGTCACCAATCTCATTTTTCTTCTGCGAGAACTGCTCAACGTCGCTGGCCAGCAGGACGTTGTGGCTGTAATCAAGCAGATTAAGATAGCGGGTGAAAATCTTCGCAGAGAAGGCGTTGTCCAGATCGAACTGGCGATAGTGGGAGCGAGTGAAACGCGAAGTGACGCGCTCGCTCACCGTGGCGTGCTGCGTCTCTTCTTTTAACACCGGGATTTGATCGGCCCGGGTAATATCTTCCACAGCCAGGGCGTGGCCTGTTACGAATAACAGGCCTGCCAACGCTGTGCGCTTAAACAAAGTGTTCATGCCAGGCCAGGCCTCCGTTTCAGAACAAGAGATGTTCTGCGCGTACAATCATCGACATACCCGAGCTAAGCTGTACGCGAACGCCGTCTTTAGTGATTTCAAGCACGGTTGCGCTCATCGCGTTATTACCCGCTTTCACTTTCAGGTCCTGACCCACGCTCAGCACGGAGATATCAGAAACTGGCGTATGGCGCTCTTCCTGCTGCGGTGCGCGTTCGCGCTGCGGTTTAGCCGCCGGCTTATCGGCGCGAGGCTTGCGTTGTTCTGCGCCCTCTTTACGGCGCGGAGCCGGACGAGGTTTGCGCTCACGACGCGGTGCGTCTTCCTGACCAGCAGCAGCGGCAGCTTCACGTTTTTTGGCTTGCTGTTCAGCGCGTTGCGCCTGAACACGGGCTTTCGCTTCTTCAAGCTGCTTGCGGGCATGCTCAACGTGTTGCTCATCCAGCACGCCACAGGCGTTGCCGTCGAGATCGACACGCGTCGCGCCAGCTTTGATACCGTACAGGTAACGCCAGCTCGAAGTATAAAGACGTAAAGCGGAACGAAGCTGGGTTTTACTGAGATTCATCTCACCCTCAACACGCGCCACTAAATCCTGAAAGATACCGATTTTCAGGGGGCGTGCCTCGCCTTCAGCACTGAAACAGTGAGGGAAACGTTCGGCCAAAAAAGCGATCACTTCTTTACTGCTATTCAACTTAGGTTGATTTTCCATGAAATTTCCTGATTACAACGGACGTTGCCAACAAGCGCAGGCATGAACAGGCGTCATTATAATGACGCTAACAGTAAATGCTACGTTATCCGTTGATTATCCTGCGACTGTCGCAAAGAATTTTTGATAATCGGTTGCCGCAAGGCACTGTTCCAGATGAGAAACCAGCTCGCGCAGGCCCTTTTCATCCTCTTCGCTAAAGCGCGAAAATTCGACGCTATCGATGTCCAGCACGCCAATGATCTGACCACTTACTGTGATCGGCAGCACAATTTCAGAGTTGCTGGCCGCATCGCAGGCGATATGTCCGTCAAATTGATGAACGTCTTCAATCCGCTGCACACGGTTTTGCGCGACCGCGCTACCACAGACACCGCGCCCGACAGGAATGCGAACACAGGCGATTTTGCCCTGGAACGGCCCTAACACCAGCGTGTCGCCCTCCAGTAAATAGAAACCGGCCCAGTTGACCCCATCCAGACGTTCAAACAGCAGCGCGCTGGTATTCGACAACGTCGCTAAAAAACTGGTTTCACCTGCCATTAATGCCTGAAAATCGCGGTTTAAATCCGCGTAAAACTCTGCTTTGTTCATTATCCAACCACTTTGGTGTCTTACTGAGTAAACGGCTAAGCCTAATAAAATAAGCATTAAATGCGTTGATGCTCAAGATGTTCTCATCATGAGTTAATATAGATGCATCTAACCCTTTTCTGATCCGGCCGATGGCACTAAAGATACAACACATTTCGCTTAACAAAAAAATTGCGATCCATCATGTCGGCGAAGCTTTGCCACGGGCACATTATCAGCGCTGCCCGCAATGCGATACGCTTTTTGCGTTACCGGTTATGAAATCGCACCAAAGTGCATTTTGTCCCTGCTGCGATGCCAAGATCCGCGATGGACGCGACTGGTCATTAACCCGTCTCGCTGCTATGGCGGTGACGATGCTGATGCTGATGCCTTTTGCCTGGGGCGAACCGCTGCTCCACTTTTACCTGCTGGGCGTGCGTATTGATGCCAACCTGCTGCAGGGGATCTGGCAAATGACCGCCCAGGGCGATGCGCTTACCGGGGCGATGGTGCTCTTCTGTACCGTTGGCGCGCCGCTGGTGCTGGTTAGTGCAATCGCCTATTTATGGTTCGGCAACCGGCTCGGGATGAATCTGCGCCCGGTTTTGCTGATGCTTGAGCGCCTGAAAGAGTGGGTGATGCTCGATATCTATCTGGTAGGGATTGGCGTCGCCTCAATCAAAGTGCAGGATTACGCTTACCTGCAGCCCGGCGTCGGCCTTGTTGCCTTTGTGGCGTTAACCATTCTCAGCGTGATGACGCTTATCCATCTGAACGTTGAGCAGTTGTGGGAGCGTTTTTACCCGCAGCGCCCGGCTAAGCGCCCCGACCCGCAACTGCGTGCCTGCCTCGGCTGCCACTTCACCGGCTTGCCTGATGCTCGCGGCAGATGCCCGCGCTGCCATATTCCGCTGCGGTATCGCCGCCGACACAGCCTGCAGAAGTGCTGGGCGGCGCTGATTGCCTCGATGATTTTTCTGCTGCCCGCTAACCTGCTACCGATTTCGGTGGTCTACATCAACGGTTCGCGGCAGGCCGATACCATTATGTCGGGCATTATTTCACTCGGTAATAGCAATATCGCCGTGGCGGGAATCGTTTTTATCGCCAGTATTCTGGTGCCGTTTACCAAGGTGATCGTACTGTTCACTTTGCTGGTCAGTATTCATTTCAAATTTGAACAGGGGCTACGCACTCGCATCCTTCTTCTGCGCTTTGTGACCTGGATTGGGCGCTGGTCGATGCTCGATCTGTTTGTCATCTCGCTGACAATGTCACTGATCAATCGCGACCAGCTTCTCGCCTTTACTATGGGACCCGCTGCGTTTTATTTCGGCGCGGCGGTTATTTTGACTATTCTTGCTGTGGAATGGCTGGACAGCCGCTTACTTTGGGATGCACATGAGTCAGGAAAACCACGCTTCGCCGACTGAAGCGCGCATTAAAACAAAACGACGCATTTCACCGTTCTGGTTGCTGCCGGTGATCGCTTTGCTGATCGCCGGCTGGCTGGTCTGGAGTAGCTATGAAGATCGCGCCAACACTATCACCATCGACTTTATGTCCGCTGACGGCATCGTCGCCGGACGTACGCCCATTCGCTATCAGGGGGTGGAAGTCGGGACGGTGCAGGATATTAGCCTGAGCGACGATCTGAAGAAGATTCAGGTGCGCGCCAGCATCAAAGCCGATATGAAAGATGCGCTACGCAACGAAACGCAGTTCTGGCTGGTGACGCCGAAAGCGTCGCTGGCGGGCGTCTCGGGGCTGGATGCGCTGGTCGGCGGTAACTATATCGGTATGATGCCAGGCAAAGGTGAACCGCAGGATCACTTCACTGCCCTCGACACGCAGCCGAAATACCGCCTCAATAATGGCGATTTGATGATTCATCTGCACGCACCGGATCTTGGTTCGCTCAACAGCGGCTCGCTGGTCTATTTCCGCAAGATCCCCGTTGGCCGCGTTTATGATTACGCCATCAACAAAAATAAACAGGGCGTCACAGTAGATGTGCTGATTGAGCGCCGTTTTACCAATCTGGTGAAAAAAGGCAGCCGCTTCTGGAATATCTCGGGTGTGAAAGCGGACGTCGGTCTGAGCGGGGCGAAAGTGGAGCTGGAGAGCCTGGCTGCGCTGGTTAACGGCGCTATTGCCTTCGACTCGCCGGATAACTCGGAACCGGCGTCAGTCGATGATGAATTTGGCTTATACAAAGATTTGGCCCACAGCCAGCGCGGCGTGATCATCAAGCTCGATCTGCCGGGCGGTCAGGGGCTGAAAGCCGGCTCAACGCCGCTGATGTATCAGGGGCTGGAAGTGGGCGAACTGACAGACATCACCCTTAATCCGGGTGGCAAAGTAACCGGTGAATTGACCGTCGATCCGGGTGTCGTCAATCTCCTGCGTGATAATACGCGCATTGAGATGCGCAACCCGAAAGTCTCGCTAAGCAATACCAATCTCAGCTCGCTACTGACCGGCAGCACGCTGGAGCTTATTCCCGGCGAAGGCCAGCCGCGCGATCAGTTCGTTGTGCTGCCCGCGGATAAAAATCTGCTGCAGGAGCCGGGCGTCATCACCCTGACGCTCACCGCGCCGGAGAGTTATGGCATCGATGCCGGGCAGCCGCTGGTGCTGCACGGTGTGCAGGTCGGCCAGGTACTGGAGCGTAAGCTAACCAACAAAGGCGTCTCGTTTGCCGTTGCCATCGATCCGCAATATCGCGATCTGGTGCATGGCGACAGCAAGTTTGTGGTCAACAGTCGCGTAGATGTGAAGCTGGGGCTGGATGGCGTGGAATTCCTCGCCGCCAGCGCCAGTGAGTGGATCAGCGGCGGCATCCGCATTCTTCCGGGTGATAAAGGGGAGATGAAACCCACCTACCCGCTCTTCGCCAACCTTGATAAAGCGCTGGAGAACAGCCTTAGCGATCTGCCTACCACCACCCTGACGCTGACGGCGGATACCCTGCCGGATGTGCAGGCGGGATCGGTGGTGCTCTATCGTAAATTTGAAGTGGGTGAAGTGATCACCGTGCGTCCGCGCGCCAATGCCTTTGATATCGATCTGCATATCAAGCCGGAGTATCGCAACTTGCTCACCGCCGACAGCGTCTTCTGGGCGGAAGGCGGCGCGAAGGTGCAGCTTAACGGCAGCGGATTAACGGTGCAGGCTTCGCCCCTTTCGCGCGCGATCAAGGGTGCCATCAGCTTCGATAACCGCAGCGGTGCGGGTGCGCGGTTGCGTAAAGGCGATAAACGTATCCTTTACGCCTCAGAAACCGAAGCGCGCGCCGTCGGCGGCAAGATCACTTTGCATGCTTTCGACGCCGGCAAGCTGGCAGAAGGGATGCCGATTCGCTACCTCGGCATCGATATCGGCCAGGTGCAGGAGCTGCATCTGCTGACGGATAAAAACGAAGTGCAGGCCAGCGCCGTGCTCTATCCGGAATATGTGCGCAACTTCGCCCGCGCCGGATCGCGCTTCTCGGTGATCACGCCGCAGATCTCCGCCGGTGGTGTTGAACATCTCGACACTATTTTGCAGCCCTATATCAACGTCGAGCCTGGGCATGGCGATGCGCGCCGCGATTTTGAGCTCGCCGAAGCGACGATTACTGATTCCCGTTACCTTGATGGGTTGAACATTGTGGTTGAAGCGCCGGAAGTGGGTTCAATGAATATCGGCACACCGGTGCTGTTCCGCGGTATTGAAGTGGGAACGGTGACCGGCCTTGCGCTGGGTACCCTCTCCGACCGCGTGATGATCGCCATGCGCGTCAGTAAGCGTTACCAGCATCTGGTGCGCAATAACTCGGTCTTCTGGTTAGCCTCCGGTTATACGCTGGACTTTGGCCTGACCGGCGGGGTTGTGAAAACCGGCACCTTTAATCAGTTTATTCGCGGCGGGATCGCCTTTGCGACGCCACCGGAAACGCCGCTGGCCCCGAAAGCGCAGCCGGGCAAACACTTCCTGCTGCTGGAGAGCGAACCGAAAGAGTGGCGACAGTGGGGTACCGCGCTGCCACGTTAACCTGAGTGCTCCGGCGTGCCCGCGCCGGAGCCTTTATGCTACACTGCGCGCCTCTTTTTTTCCTTCTGGGGCGCCCCGTGGCTCAAAACGCTGTTTACCTTCCTGAAGAATTTCTCGCCCAGATGCGCCTGGCGATGCCTGAGCATCTCGATTTTGATGAGTTTATTGCCGCCTGCCAGCGCCCGCTGCGCCGCAGTATTCGCGTCAATACGCTGAAAATTTCCGTCGATGACTTCCTTTCGCTGGTCGCGCCCTATGGCTGGCAGTTAACGCCGGTGCCATGGTGCGCGGAGGGTTTCTGGATCGAACGCGACGAGGAGGAGAGCCTGCCTTTAGGCAGCACGGCGGAACATCTGAGCGGCCTGTTTTACATCCAGGAAGCGAGCTCAATGCTACCCGTTGCCGCGCTGTTTGCCGGAGAAGCGATGCCGCTGCGCGTGATGGATGTCGCCGCCGCGCCGGGATCGAAAACCACGCAGATTGCCGCCCGCATGGGGAATCAGGGTGCCATCCTTGCGAATGAGTTCTCTGCCAGCCGGGTAAAAGTGCTGCATGCGAATATCAGCCGCTGTGGCATCCAGAATGTGGCGTTGACCCATTTCGACGGCCGCGTGTTTGGTGCTGCGTTACCCGAAATGTTTGACGCCATTCTGCTGGATGCGCCCTGCTCCGGCGAAGGGGTGGTGCGCAAAGATGCCGATGCGCTGAAAAACTGGTCCCACGCCAGCAACCTGGAGATTGCCGCCACCCAGCGCGAGCTTATCGACAGCGCCTTTCATGCCCTGCGCCCTGGCGGCGTGCTGGTCTACTCCACCTGCACGCTGAACCGCGACGAAAACGAAGCCGTCTGCCACTGGTTAGCGCAGCAGTACCCTGATGCCGTTGAGTTCGAACCGCTCGGCAAGCTGTTCGAGGGCGCAGAGCAGGCGCTGACGGCAGAGGGCTTTCTGCATGTCTTTCCGCAAATTTTTGACTGCGAAGGGTTCTTCGTCGCCCGCCTGCGTAAAACCGCAGCGGTAGAGCGCTTACCGGCCCCGACCTACAAAGTTGGTCAATTTCCGTTTGCGCCGCTGAAGACGCGCGAAAGCGCTGCCGTCACCGCCGCAGCGGCTGAGGTCGGCTTACGCTGGGGTGATTCTCTGCGTCTGTGGCAGCGTGATAAAGAGATCTGGTTATTCCCTGCCGCCATTGAAGATCTGATCGGAAAAGTCCGCTTTTCCCGCCTCGGCATGCGCCTCGCGGAGACCCATAACAAGGGCTATCGCTGGCAGCATGAGGCGGTGATCGCCCTGGCAGGTGATAACAATCCGCTGGCCTTTGAGCTGACGACAGAGGAAGCGGAAGCGTGGTATCGCGGCCGCGATATTTACCCGCAGGCCTTGCCAGCCGGGGATGAAGCGATTGTGACCTTCCAGGGGCAGGCGCTGGGGCTTGCGAAAAAAGTGGGGTCACGGCTGAAAAACAGCTATCCGCGCGAGCTGGTGCGCGACGGTCAGCTTTTCGCCGGCAAGGCGTGACGGAGCGCATAAAAAACGCATTTTTTGACTGGCGACTTTCCGGCTGTTGTACCAGGCTGAAATGTGGGCGGCTTTACTGGTCGTACCACATTTTAACGATCGACGGAGAGCATTATGACGAAAACCAGCGTGCGCATTGGCGCATTCGAAATCGATGATGCCGAGTTGCAGGGAGAGAGTCAGGGTGAGCGCAAACTGCATATTCCATGCAGTTCAGACCCCGATTTATGTATGCAGCTTGATGCCTGGGACGCGGAAACCAGCATTCCTGCGATCCTTAACGGCGAGCATTCTGTCCTTTATCGCGAACATTATGACGAGCAGTCTGATACCTGGATCATGCGTCTTGCCTGATCCTATGGGAACCCGTCCGTGAGACGGGTTATTTACCTGCCTGATTTCCCCTGCCCCCATTCATCCCCTACACTTATCGTTACGTTGTACAGAACCGAGGATGGAATGTTCGCGCTGGTCTTATTTGTTTGCTACCTGGACGGTGGATGTGACGACATCGTGGTTGATGTCTTTAATAGTGAGCAACAGTGCCTGGCTGCGATGGACGATCAGCGTATGCGTCACGGCGGTTGTTTTCCCGTAGAAGATTTTATCGATGGCTTCTGGCATCCGGCGCGCGACTATAGCGACTTTTAACTACTGCAATTGCACCAGCGTTAACTCACCGCCGAACACCGCGCCGGTGTCGATATAGTGCTGGTTATGGGCATCGAAGCGCGTTTTTAGCGGCGTATGCCCGAACCAGAACTCATCCGCCCCCATAATGCGCTCCCCTTTCCCGCACAGAAGCTGGTTAAGCCGCTCCCGCCGCCACAGCACCGACTCGCTATCCACCTCTTTTTGCCAGCCATACTCACTCGCCGGATAATCGGCGTGCGCAATGACATTCAGCCCGCCGGACGTCTGAAGCTCGAGAATATAGGGTAACTGTTCACATTTGCGTAGAGCATCAAGCGCCTGCTGTTGCTCCTCTTCGCTAAGCTTTGCAAACCAGCCGCCGCCGTTCATCTGCCACAGCGTGCGGTTGTTTTCCCGCAGGGCGTCGATGGCCATCTGTTCATGATTGCCACGGACGGTGATAAACCAGCGTTGATTAAGCAGCGCAAGGCACTGCAAACTCTGCGGGCCCCGGTCAATCAGGTCACCGACGCAGATCAGTAGATCCTCATAAGGGTTGAAGTGACGCTCCCGCAGCGCCTGCATTAAGCGTTGATAGCAGCCGTGCAGATCGCCGACCAGCCAGATATGCCGCCACTGCGCGCCGTCGATACGTTGATACATAATCACTCCCCCTCTTTTCAGTATAGAAAACAGGCGACGTACTCCCCCTGAACGATTGAAGGTTTTGAGAGTAGCGTTGCGAAAAAGGCATGAAGTTGTCAGTTATCTGCCTGAGAAGGAGGGGCAGTCCGCTGCAATTCATCAATGACAAAAATAGCTAGACGCTCGTATAGCGGGTTATGTTATGGTTTGCAGCGAATATGATGTTTTCGGGAAACTCTCGCTAAAAACGCCATATTCCAGAGAGATAAAAAAAGACCGAATACGATTCCTGTATTCGGTCCAGGGAAATGGCTCTTGGGAGAGAGCCGTGCGCTAAAAGTTGGCATTAATGCAGGCTAAGTCGCCTTGCATCTTAAGAATATAGATGACGACACCAGCTTTTCCAGTCCGCGACAAATGTGGTCAGAAAAATCCGGTAATTGTCACGTTTATCATAAAAAAACGCAGGCGGTGTTAACCGGACCTGCGTTTTTTTATGCTGGATCAGGCGATTTTCATCAGCCCGTGCAGAGGGATTTTGCGCGCTCGATAAAGGGGGCGAGGCTCATTTTCTGGCCGGGATGGTCTGGGTCGTCAACCTGAATGATGCTGATCGGCTGACCGGTGCTTTTACCGCTGTCGACCTGCTTCTGCGCGATATCATTGAGCGGATACTGCACCAGCGTACTGGGATTGATGGCGAACAGGGCATTGCCCGGTCGGCAGGTCAGCATTATCTCTTCGCGATTGAAGGCCCATTTCTCTTTGCCAACCTCGAACCGGCTGACGGTTATCACCTGCGGCGCAGCCAGCGCGGCGGCTGAGCTGGTCAGCATTAATACTGCAATCACACTCTTTTTCATTCTTTTCACCAGATTTATTCAAAAAGGCTCCCAGGTGGCAAACAGGCTTACCGCCGCCAGCACCAGCGCACCGATTATCAATTCTGCCCGGGTTAACGTTATAAAGCGCTGCCGCGCACTTATATCGCCCAGGCTCAAGCGTGGCACCAGAACATACCGGTTCACAAGCGCGATTGCCACCATCAACGCGACAAGCGCACATTTGAGCAACAGCATGCGCCCCCAGGCGCTTTGCCACGGCCACGCCAGCCCCTGAATCAACACGGCATTAACCATGCCGGTAAGGATAACGCCCGCCACCGCCAGGTGACCATAACGGGAGAAGCGCATCATCGCGCCAATAGCCGCAGGCTGGCTCCCCTCACGCGTCAGCTGCATGCAAAACAGCACCGGCAGCAGGCCGCCCAGCCACATCGCCCCGCACAGCAGATGCAGCGCATGGTTAAGGTGTTGCAGCACACCGGGCACCCCTTCGCGCATCGCTGCGTGACCGAGACCTGCGGCCAGCAGAAACTGCAGCGTCGTTAACAGCAGCAGCTTTCTTTGCTGCGCTGGCTGCAACAGCCCGGCAAAGAGGGTCAGTAGCGCGAGGAAGATTTGCCAGGCCAGCAGCGAGCCTGCTTGCGTACCGACAACCGCGCGCCATATCGCGGGCTGCCACACCTCCGGCCAGCCGCCAGCCATCATCCCGCCCTGCACCGCATAGAGCAACAGCGCGCTCAATGCTGTCAAAATCAGGCAGACGCGCTGTAGCGGCAGGAAGTGTTGGGTGAGTGTCCGGCGCAGATCGTGCGGGGCCAGCCAGGCGCTGAACAGCGCGCTGCCAAATAACAGCATCAGGGCGGCGAAGTGGAGAAAGCGCAGCCCGACAAAGAGCGATGACAGCATGTTACTTCACAGAAAAGCTGTATTGCCCGTGAGTTTTATGGCCGTCGACCGAGACCACATGCCAGCTGACGGTGTACTTACCGGAAGTCAGGGGCTGTTCAAGCGGCACAATCATCTGGGTCTTATCCTTTTCGTTGCGCTTTACCGCCCCGGTTTTGATCGGCTTCTGCTGCGCGTCTGTCACTTTAATGCCGCTAAACGCAGGCTCAATCCCTTCTGAAAAGTTGAGCGTTAATGCCTGCGGTGCCGCCGTCACATCGGCATCCGCAGCCGGGTACTGCCCTTTGAGGTGGGCATGCGCCAGCACCGCCGGGGCGACAAAAAGTGTGGTAATGAGGGCAAAAGCGCGTAAGCGCTGCGTCGGGGAGATAAGCATAGAATCATTCCTTTTTGTTATGCATACGATATAGAGGATAAACCTGTACAATAGTTGAGTCGAGTCTCATCGCCGCCACGCTTGTCTTTCTGCGACAGCCTTAGTAACTTTTGCCGCCTGAACTGAGGAGAACTTTATAATGACCAATCTTGCGCAGCTCGAACAAGAAGAGATGGATAAGGTGAATGTCGATCTGGCCGCCGCGGGCGTTGCCTTCAAAGAGCGCTACAATATGCCGGTGATTGCCGAAGCGGTTGAGCGCGAACAACCCGAACATCTGCGCGGATGGTTTCGCGAGCGTCTGATTGCCCACCGGCTGGCCTCCGTCTCGCTCTCTCGCCTCCCCTATGAGCCGAAAGTGAAATAATGGAGCCGACTATGTTACGTGTTATCGATACAGAAACCTGCGATTTGCAGGGAGGTATCGTCGAGATCGCTTCGGTGGACGTGGTCGACGGGAAAATCGTGAACCCGCAGAGCCACCTGGTTCGCCCGGATCGCCCCATCAGCCCGCAGGCGATGGCCATCCACCGCATCACAGAAGCGATGGTCGCAGATCAGCCCTGGATCGAAGAAGTTGTCCCCTATTATCACGGCAGCGAGTGGTATGTGGCACACAATGCCAGCTTTGACCGCCGCGTGCTGCCAGAGATGTCCGGTGAGTGGATCTGCACCATGAAGCTGGCGCGTCGTTTATGGCCGGGGATCAAATACAGCAATATGGCGCTCTATAACTCGCGCAAGCTCAGCGTAGAAACGCCTGCCGGTCTGCATCACCACCGCGCGCTCTATGATTGCTATATCACCGCCGCCCTGTTGATTGACATTATGCAGGTCTCTGGCTGGACAGCGGAGCAGATGGCCACCATCACCGGACGCCCGGCGCTGATGACCACTTTTACCTTTGGTAAATACCGCGGCAAACCGGTTGCCGAGATCGCTGACCGCGATCCGGGCTACCTGCGCTGGCTGTTTAACAACCTTAACAGCATGAGCCCGGAGCTGCGTTTAACGCTCAAACACTACCTTGGCGAGGGGTAATTACCCTTTGCCGGGCAGCGTCCCCTGCGCCAGCGCGATCAGAAACGCGTACTCCAGCGCCACGCCTTCATAGGATTTAAAACGCCCCGATTTACCGCCGTGCCCGGAATCCATATCGGTGCAGAGCAGCAGCAGATTATTGTCGGTCTTATATTCCCGCAGTTTCGCCACCCATTTTGCCGGCTCCCAGTACTGCACCTGCGAATCATGCAGGCCGGTGGTCACCAGCATATGCGGATAGGGGTGCGCGCCAATATTGTCGTACGGGCTGTAGCCTTTCATATAGTGATAGTAAGCCTCATCCTGCGGATTACCCCACTCCTCGAACTCGCCGGTCGTTAAGGGGATCGACTCATCGAGCATGGTGGTCACCACATCGACAAAGGGCACCTGGGCGATCACGCCATGGTAGAGAGAGGGACGCATATTGATCACCGCGCCCATCAGCATGCCGCCCGCGCTGCCGCCCATCGCATAGCAGTATTGTGGCGAGCCGTAGCCCTGCTCCAGCAAACTGTCGGTAACGTCAATAAAGTCATTGAAGGTATTTTGCTTTTTAAGGAACTTGCCCTCTTCGTACCAGGCATGCCCCAGCTCGCCGCCGCCGCGAATATGCGCTATCGCGCAGACAAAGCCACGATCCAGCAAGCTCAGGCGGCTGCTGCTAAAGTCGGCATCAATACTCGCCCCGTAGGAGCCGTAGCCGTAGACCAGCAGCGGGTTTTCGCCTTTGCGAAAATGGTTGTGGTTGTATACCAGCGAGACGGGCACTTCCACGCCGTCCCGTGCCACCACCCAAAGATGCTCACTGCGATAGTCGCTCGCATCAAAGCCCGCCACTTCCGTCTGCTTCAGCACGCGCCGCTCGCCGGTGTCCATATCGAGCTCAAACAGAGTATCTGGCGTGGTCATTGAGGAGTAACCGTAGCGCAGCCGCGAGGTTTCCGGCTCGGGATTGTAGGCAAGCCAGGTGACATAGGCGGGGTCGTCAAAGGCGATGCCGATCACCTCCCGGGTTTTACGGTTGATCTGCCGCAGGCTTGTCAGACCACGCTGTCGCTCTTCAACCACCAGCCAGTCGGTAAACAGCGTGAAGCCTTCCAGCATAATGTGATCGCGAGCGGGGATTAGCGCTTCCCAGCGCCGCTCATCGCGCACTTTGGTGCGATAGAGGCCGAAGTTTTTGCCATCGCGGTTGGAGCGCAGATAGAAGGTGTGCTGGTAGTGATCGAGGCTGTACTCATGCTCTTTGCGCCGCGGTAAAAAGCAGAGCGGCTGCGCATCCGGCAGTTCGGCGTCGAGCAGCAGCACTTCGCTGGTGGTGGCGCTGGCAAGGTGAATGGTGATGTAGTGCTGCGAGGTAGTTTTGCTCAGCCCTACATAAAAGGTGTCATCTTTCTCTTCGTAGACCAGCTCATCCTGCTGCATCGGCGAGCCGACCGTGTGCCGCCAGACCTGGTAAGGCAGCAGCGTGGTGGCATGTTTACGCACGTAGTAGACGGTCTCGGAGTCGTTCACCCAGACAAAATCTGGCGAGACGTTATCCAGCACCTCCGGATACCAGTTGCCGGTCTCCAGATTGCGAAAACGTAACCCATACTGCCGCCTTGAGAGGAAATCCTCCGCCAGCGCCATAATGGTGTTGTCGGGCGAGATGTCGAGGCCACCCATGGTGTAGAACTCGCTGTGCGAGGCGCGCTGGTTGGCATCCAGCAGAGTGATCCACTCATCCCATTCGGAACTGAGCATCGACTGGCGCTGATAGATGGCGTACTCATTGCCCGGCTCATAAATGTGCCGGTAACGATAGCCGTTACGGATATAGGGCGCGGAGACTTCGCGCTGAGGAATACGGGAGATGATCTCCTGCAGCAGGTCATCCTGCAGGGCTTGCTGGGAGGCCATCACCTCCCGTCCGTAGTCATTCTCCTGATGCAGATAATCAAGCACCTCTGAGTGGGAGCGCGTGTCGTCCCGCAGCCAGTAGTAATTATCGACACGGGTATCGCCATGAACGGTCATGGCGTGGGGGATCTGTTTTGCTTTCGGCAACATAGCACTTATCTTTTTTCTGTTTTCCATACCTATAAGGGTGGCAAAACAAACGCGCGTTGCAAGCGAAACGTTGGAGCACTCAGGATGTAAGGGCGCGTTTTTGCTGCTGAAGATCCTCCTCGATGCCTTCACGGACGTCCTGCGGCACCTTCAGCGCATCGCCCAGCGCGTTAAGATAGCTGCGCTCCATAAAGTGATCGATGTCGATAACCGCACAGCTGAGGAAGTAGAGCTCCAGCGCCTCCTCCTCATTTTTGACCCCCTGCGCCAGCCGCGCCGGATCAAGAGGCTGCTCCAGCGCTTTCGCCACCAGCTCGCGCCCCTGGTCTTCAATGCCCGCTTCGCGCAACTGCGGCTCGATTGCCGCCTGCTCCTGCTCATCAATATGACCGTCGCTTTTCGCCGCAAAGACCAGGGCCAGAATCAGGCGCTCGGTGCGCACATCCAGCGGCGACTGCTGCTGCCCAAACTGCGGCTCATCCTGATGGGTTTCGCGAATACGATCTTTATATTTATTCCACAGCACCGTACCAGCAACCGCCCCGCCGCCCACCAGCAGCGCGCCCGTGCCATATTTGGCGAGCAATTTGCGTGATGATTTATTGGCAACCAGCAGACCGGCAAGGCCGCCCAGCGCTCCCGGCATCAGAAGTTTATTTAGCCCCTGTCCTTCTGAGGAGGATGAGGTCGACGCACCGCCTTTCTGACCCAGCAGCGACTGTAATTGATTTAACCAGTTCATAATTTTCCCTCGCTTAAGCTCTGTTGTCAGGCAAGAGTAAGCGAGGGGGATGTCAGGAAGTGTCTGTATCTGGAAAGATCAGGAAAATTTCGGCGCTACGACTGCGGTTTGTACTCCGCGCTGCCTGCCGGACAGTCGACCATTACGCGGTAATGTATATCCGCGCTTTTACCCCGCACGGTGAGCGGCACCGTCCACTTATCACCTTTGCCAGTCACCTCTTGCGGATTAACCCATACCACAGGATCCGCCTGACCAATTTTTTTCTGATCGTCTGCCCAACGCACAATGCGGTTTTGCAGATAGTCGCGCTTAACGCTGGCGGAAATGCCCTCAGCGTTAAGCCCTTCACAGGAAGGAAACTTCACCACCTTCTCTGTGGCGGCATGAGCCGCCATACTGCCCGCCAGCAAAAACAGACCGGTTGCTACCCCTGCTATTTTCATGCTTATCTCCTGGTTAATACCCATTCAAAGCATGGTACAAATTGCTGGCGGTGCAAGATCAGGCGACTTTCGCTCGCTTGCTGGCGCTTTTAATATCGACTGCGTCAGAGGACTCATCCTCAGCGGATTTTGCCGAGGGCGCATCCTCTTCGCTCTCTGTGCCGGGGAGTTTGCCGGATTTCAGAATGCCGTTAAGGGCATCTTTTTGCTCGGCGAGCCACATCGCCATGCGTTCACGGGTCTCCTCTTCCAGAGCTACCGGACCGGTGCCTAACCAGTCGCCCAGCACTTCAGCCAGGTCGAGCATTTTGTCGTAAGCATCGGCTTCCTTTTTGCTGGCAAAAGACATTTTTTCCTCACCTTCGCGAATGACTACGTATTTAACTTCTACCGCCATGATGCAGCCTCGTTTTACTGTGTATTTGTACAGTATAATAGCGCGATGAAAAAACCACCGCAAGTGAAAAAGACAGACGCAAACGTTTTCGTTATACTGCGCCCACTTTTTTCTAATGGTACTTCGCTATGACTCTTTTAGGAACTGCGCTGCGTCCGGCAGCCACGCGTGTGATGTTATTAGGCTCAGGCGAGCTGGGCAAAGAAGTGGCTATCGAATGTCAGCGGCTCGGTATCGAAGTGATTGCGGTTGACCGCTATCCTGACGCGCCCGCGATGCAGGTGGCACACCGATCCCATGTGATTAACATGCTGGATGGCGAAGCGTTAAAAGCGCTGGTTGCCGAGGAGAAGCCGCACTTTATCGTGCCGGAGATCGAAGCCATCGCCACCGATGCGCTGATTGAACTGGAAGCGGCCGGTCAGCGTGTGGTTCCCTGCGCGCGCGCCACAAAACTGACCATGAACCGCGAAGGGATCCGTCGCCTCGCCGCTGAAGAGTTGCAGCTCCCTACTTCAACCTACCGTTTTGCCGATAGCGAAGAGAGCTTCCGCCACGCGGTGAACGAAATTGGCCTGCCTTGTATCGTCAAGCCGGTGATGAGCTCCTCAGGTAAAGGACAGAGCTTTATTAAATCCGCCGACCAGTTAGCAGCAGCGTGGGCCTATGCGCAACAGGGCGGTCGCGCCGGTGCTGGTCGCGTGATTGTCGAAGGCGTGGTGAAGTTTGATTTTGAGATCACCCTGCTGACCATTAGTGCGGTAGATGGTGTCCACTTCTGCGCGCCGGTGGGTCACCGCCAGGAGGAGGGTGATTATCGTGAGTCCTGGCAGCCGCAGCAGATGTCGGCGACCGCACTTGCGCGCGCTCAACAGATTGCCCGTGAAGTAGTGCTGGCGCTCGGCGGATATGGCCTGTTCGGCGTCGAACTCTTTGTCTGCGGCGATGAGGTCATTTTCAGCGAAGTTTCTCCGCGCCCGCACGACACCGGAATGGTGACGCTGATTTCGCAGGATCTCTCCGAGTTTGCCCTGCATGTGCGCGCCTTTTTAGGCCTGCCGATTGGCGCGATCCGCCAGTACGGCCCGGCCGCCTCTGCGGTGATTTTGCCGCGCCTGCATAGCCAGAATGTCACCTTTGATAATCTGCACCACGCCGTTGATGCAGGTGTGCAGCTGCGCTTGTTCGGCAAGCCGGAGATTGAAGGATCGCGCCGTCTGGGCGTGGCGCTGGCGGTGGCTGAGAATGTGGAGAGTGCGGTCGCCCGCGCCGTGGCCTCAGCTAACGCGGTGCAGGTCAACGGATAAAAAAAGCCCGGTGCGCAGTGCGTCCGGGCTTGTTATCAGGCGGGTTTCATACCCGCCTGCTGATTACTGCTTCGCACCTTCAACGGCTTCGCGCGCCAGTTTGGTGATGCGATCGTAATCGCCTGCTTCCAGCGCGTCGGCCGGAACCAGCCAGGAGCCGCCGATGCAGAGCACGCTTTTCAGCGCCAGGTAGTCGCGGTAGTTAGCCGGAGAGATGCCGCCGGTCGGGCAGAAACGCACCTGGGAGAAGGGGCCGGCAATCGCCTGCAGCGCTTTGGTGCCGCCATTCGCTTCCGCCGGGAAGAATTTGAACTCTTTCAGGCCGTAATCCATGCCCAGCATTAGTTCAGAAACGGTGCTGATCCCCGGGATCAGCGGAATGGTGCCTTCGGTGGCGGCTTTCAGCAGCGGCTCGGTCAGGCCCGGGCTGATGGCGAACTGCGCGCCCGCTTCAGTCACTTCCGCCAGCTGCTGCGGATTCAACACGGTGCCAGCGCCGATAATGGCGTCAGGAACTTCTTTTGCAATGGCGCGGATAGCGTCAATCGCGCATGCGGTGCGCAGCGTCACTTCCAGGACACGAACGCCACCTGCAACCAGCGCTTTCGCCATCGGAACAGCGTGCTCCAGTTTGTTTACCACGATCACCGGTACAACCGGGCCGGTTTTCAGGATGGCTTCTGCACTTGTTTTCCAGTTTTTCATCAATCTTTTCTCTCGCCAGAATAAAATCTTGTCGTCTTAAAAAGTGATACAGGTTGCGCCCTGCTCTGCGCCGGAGAGCTTCTCTCGCAGCGCGCCGAACATTTCACGGCCTGTGCCCACGCGCATCGCGCTAAGGTCAGGAATATGCGGCTGACGTGCGGCAAGTTCGTTGTCAGCAACCAGCAGGGTCAACTCACCTGTCTGCCCGTTAACCCGGATAATGTCGCCATCACGCACTTTTGCCAGCAACCCACCGTCGTAAGCTTCAGGTGTCACATGGATTGCCGACGGCACTTTACCTGATGCCCCTGACAGCCGTCCATCGGTAACTAAGGCAATTTTGAAACGGCGGTCCAATAATACACCAAGTGGCGGCATCAGTTTATGTAATTCTGGCATGCCATTGGCTTTCGGCCCCTGGTGACGAACCACCACCACGCAATCACGATCCAGCAAACCAGCCTCAAAGGCCGGTAACACGTCATGCTGGCTCTCAAACACTACCGCAGGCGCTTCAATAACCTGGTTCTCCACCGGCACGGCGGAGGTCTTCATCACCGCGCGCCCAAGGTTGCCGCTCAGCACTTTGGTGCCGCCATGCTGCGAGAACGGTTTATCAATGGTAGCGATAATCGAATCATCCAGCGACGCCGCCGCGCCTTCACGCCAGTCGAGCTCGCCATTGTTGAGCCACGGCTCCTGGGTGTAGCGCGTCAGACCGAAACCGGCCACCGTATTCACCTCTTCATGCAGTAAACCGCCCTTCAGCAGTTCACGCATCAATACCGGTACACCGCCCGCCGCCTGGAAGTGGTTGATGTCTGCCGGGCCGTTCGGATAGAGACGGGCAAGCAGCGGCACCACTTCAGAGAGTTCGGAGAAGTCATCCCAGTTGATGATAATGCCTGCCGCGCGCGCCATCGCCACCAGGTGCATAGTGTGGTTGGTGGAGCCGCCGGTTGCCAGCAGGGAGACGATACCGTTAACCACCACTTTTTCATCGATCATTTTGCCGAGCGGCATCCACTCGTTGCCGTTGCCGGTCAAACGCGTTACCTGGCGGGCAGCGGCTTCAGTCAGCGCTTTACGCAGCGGTGCATCCGGGTGAATAAAGGAGGAGCCGGGCAGCTGCATGCCCATAAACTCAATCACCATCTGGTTAGTGTTGGCGGTGCCGTAAAAGGTACAGGTGCCTGGGGCATGATAGGAAGCAGCTTCTGACTCCAGCAGCGCCATGCGATCGACTTTACCTTCCGCGTAGAGCTGGCGAATACGCACCTTCTCTTTGTTAGCCAGGCCGCTCGCCATCGGCCCTGACGGCACAAACAGCGCGGGCAAGTGACCAAACGACAGTGCCGCCATCGCCAGCCCCGGGACAATTTTGTCGCAAACGCCAAGATAGAGCGCGCCGTCGAACATATTGTGAGAGAGCCCCACCGCGGCGGACATGGCGATCACTTCGCGGCTCAGCAGCGACAGCTCCATCCCATCCTGACCCTGCGTCACGCCATCGCACATTGCCGGTACACCACCCGCCACCTGGCCGACCGCATTCACCGAGTGCAGCGCTTTGCGAATAATGTCGGGATAGACTTCATATGGCTGATGCGCAGAGAGCATGTCGTTGTAGGAGGTGATGATGGCGATGTTGTTGCGCAACATACTTTTTAGGGAGGCTTTATCCTCAGGCTGGCAGGCGGCAAAACCGTGCGCCAGGTTACCGCAGGCGAGCGTCGAACGACGCACGGTATTGCTTTTGGCTTGCTCAATGCGCGCCAGGTAGGCTGAGCGGGTTTCGCGTGAACGTTCAATAATGCGATTTGTTACGCGTAACATTACTGGATTCATAGAGGCTCCTGAAATTTATCTGTTCGGGTACACCGCGCTAACCGTGTTTTTCATTATGCGTAACAAGCTGAAAACACCAGAGCGCCGCGCCCCAAAGGCAAAATCACTGCAGCCAGTGTAATAAAAAAAGCCCCGCTGGTGAATCCAGCAGGGCTTTGAAAAAGAAAAATTGTTCGCAGAGCTGTGTTAGATCATGTTACCGGTAAAATTGCGCAACATGGGCCCCTATGCTTACTCGAACTCGTTCCAGGAACGGCCATCACGGGTGATCATCGCAACCGAGGCTACCGGGCCCCAGGTGCCGGCCTGATACGGTTTCGGTGAGTCGTTATCCGCAGCCCAGGCTTCGGTAATGGAGTCGACCCATTTCCACGCCTCTTCCACTTCATCGCGGCGTACAAACAGCGCCTGAATACCGCGCATCGACTCCAGCAGCAGGCGCTCGTAAGCGTCCGCCAGATGGGTCTCATTGAAGGTTTCGGAGTAGCTCAGATCAAGCTTAGTGGTCTGCAGATTGTGTTTATGATCCAGCCCCGGCACTTTATTGAGGATCTGGATATCCACCCCTTCATCCGGCTGCAGGCGAATGGTCAGCTTGTTCTGCGGCAGCTCCTGCCAGGACTCTTTAAACAGATTGAGTTCCGGGTTTTTGAAGTAGACCACCACTTCTGAACATTTGGTTGGCAGACGTTTACCTGTGCGCAGATAGAACGGCACGCCCGCCCAGCGCCAGTCGTCGATATCCACGCGGATCGCGACAAATGTTTCGGTATGGCTCGACTTGTTCGCGCCCTCTTCTTCCAGGTAGCCCGGCACTTTCTTGCCCTGGGCGAAACCGGCGGTGTACTGACCGCGTACGGTTTTTTCACGCACGTTGGTACGATCGATACGGCGCAGGGATTTCAGCACCTTCACTTTCGCGTCGCGAATACTGTCAGCAGTGAGATCGGACGGCGGTGACATCGCGATCATGCAGAGCACCTGCAGCAGGTGGTTCTGGATCATGTCGCGCATCTGCCCGGCCTGGTCGAAATAGCCCCAGCGCCCTTCGATACCCACCTCTTCCGCAACCGTGATCTCCACATGATCAATCGTGCGGTTATCCCAGTTATTGACGAACAGGGAGTTGGCAAAACGCAGCGCCAGCAGGTTGAGCACCGTCTCTTTACCGAGGTAGTGGTCAATACGGTAAACCTGGCACTCTTCAAAATACTCGCCTACCTGATCGTTGATCTGACGGGAGGTCTCAAGGGAGTTACCGAGCGGTTTCTCCATCACGACGCGAGCCGGTTTGGCGTTAAGTTTCGCGGCGCCCAGCCCTTTACAGATAGCACCAAAGGTATCCGGCGGCATCGCGAAGTAGTTGATGGTGGTACGGTTTTTCTGATCCAGCATCGCGCCGAGGCGTTTGAAAGCGGGAGTGTCGTTAACATCGAGATTGCAGAAATCGAGACGACCGCTCAGCTTGTCCCACAAGCTCTCGTCGATCTTCTCTTTCATAAAGGTTTCGAGCGCTTCACGGACCACTTTGGTGTAGGCTGCTTTATCCCAGTCGGCACGGCCGACCCCGAGAATCCGCGTCTCATCATGAATTTGACCGGCTTTTTCCAGCTGGTACAGGGAAGGCAGCAATTTCCGGCGTGCGAGATCGCCTTTCGCGCCGAAAATGACCAGGTCACACGCCTGGGCTGTTTGGACTACCGCCATGTCACTCTCCTCAGTTAGCTATCCTGAAGCTGTCATCCGCTTCAGTTGTAATTTTATTACACTGCACTGTACTGCTTTTACGTAATTCCCGAAACTATCAGGCCTTGTCAGGAAGTGCGTTATTGGGTTGTCATGAAAAATGCGCATATTTGCGCCGTTTGCGCGGCTTATTTGCCCACCAGCCGCTGGCGAAAATCCGACTCTGATCATGTTATGAAAAAAAACAACAACATTTCAGCGTATCACTTACCTTTCTACCCTGCGCAGGCGTAATATCGACGCAAACTGCGTAACGATTCGCGCAATCAGTGTAATCGTTTCACCAGGAGCGCATTAACGCCTATGAATATGCTGGAAAAAATCCAGTCCCGACTGGAACACCTTAGCAAATCAGAACGAAAAGTCGCGGAAGTGATCCTCACCGCGCCGCAGCTGGCTATCCACTCCAGCATCGCCGCGCTTGCGCAACAAGCGGAGGTCAGCGAACCGACGGTAAACCGCTTTTGCCGCAGCCTCGATACGCGCGGCTTTCCTGACTTTAAACTGCATCTGGCCCAGAGCCTCGCCAACGGCACGCCCTATGTTAATCGAAATGTCGATGAAGATGACAGTGTAGAAGCCTACACCGGCAAAATCTTCGAGTCGGCGATGGCAAGCCTCGATCATGTGCGTCAGTCCCTTGATATGGCAGCGGTTAATCGCGCCGTCGATCTGCTGACGCAGGCGAAAAAAATCGCCTTCTTCGGTCTGGGCTCTTCCGCGGCCGTCGCCCACGATGCGATGAACAAGTTTTTCCGCTTCAACGTGCCGGTGGTCTACTCCGATGACATTGTGCTGCAACGCATGAGCTGTATGAATTGTAGCGATGATGACGTCGTTATGCTGATTTCCCACACCGGTCGCACAAAAAGCCTGGTGGAGCTGGCGCATCTGGCGCGTGAAAACGATGCCATGGTGATTGCGCTGACCTCAGCGGGCACGCCGCTGGCGCGCGAAGCAACCCTTGCTATCACGCTGGATGTCCCTGAAGATACAGATATCTATATGCCGATGGTGTCCCGGCTTGCGCAACTGACGGTCATTGATGTGCTGGCGACCGGATTCACTTTGCGCCGCGGGGCGAAATTCCGGGATAACTTGAAGCGAGTCAAAGAAGCGCTCAAAGAATCGCGCTTTGATAAGGAACTGCTTATCAAAGACGATAATCATTAATAGACCATAACAAAAACGGTAGTTACTTACGCTATTCGGTTAGCGGCCCTGCCTGTCACGGCGCGCGTAACCCGAATTCATGTTCACGCAACACCTCGTTATTTCAGTCAACGGAGTATTACATGTCCAGAAGGCTTCGCAGAACCAAAATCGTCACCACTTTAGGCCCGGCCACCGACCGCGATAACAACCTCGAAAAGGTTATCGCTGCTGGCGCTAACGTGGTGCGGATGAACTTCTCACACGGAACACCGGAAGATCATAAATTACGCGCGGACAAAGTGCGTGAGATTGCGGCAAAACTGGGACGTCATGTTGCTATCCTTGGCGATCTACAAGGACCGAAGATTCGCGTCTCCACCTTTAAGGAAGGTAAGGTTTTCCTTAACATCGGCGACAAATTCCTGCTCGACGCTAACCTTGGCAAAGGTGAAGGCGATAAAGAGAAAGTCGGTATCGACTATAAAGGCCTGCCGGCTGACGTGGTACCGGGCGACATCCTGCTGCTGGATGATGGTCGCGTGCAGCTCAAAGTGCTGGACGTTCAGGGCATGAAGGTGTTCACCGAAGTGACCGTCGGTGGCCCGCTCTCTAACAATAAAGGCATCAACAAACTGGGCGGCGGCCTCTCTGCAGAAGCGCTGACCGATAAAGATAAAGCGGATATTGTGACCGCCGCGCTGATTGGCGTCGATTATCTCGCCGTCTCCTTCCCGCGCTGCGGGGAAGATCTCAACTATGCACGTCGTCTGGCGCGTGATGCAGGTTGTGATGCGAAGATTGTCGCCAAAGTTGAGCGTGCGGAAGCGGTGTGTAGCCAGGATGCGATGGACGATGTGATCCTCGCCTCCGACGTAGTGATGGTTGCCCGTGGCGACCTCGGCGTTGAAATTGGCGACCCGGAACTGGTCGGCATCCAGAAAGCGCTGATTCGCCGTGCGCGCCAGCTGAACCGTGCGGTGATCACCGCCACGCAGATGATGGAGTCGATGATCACTAACCCGATGCCGACCCGCGCAGAAGTGATGGACGTAGCGAACGCCGTGCTCGATGGCACCGATGCGGTGATGCTTTCAGCGGAAACCGCTGCCGGGCAATACCCTTCTGAAACCGTTGCCGCGATGGCGCGCGTCTGCCTGGGCGCAGAGAAGATCCCGAGCATTAACGTCTCCAAGCACCGTCTCGATATTCAGTTCGACAATGTCGAAGAGGCGATTGCCATGTCAGCGATGTATGCCGCTAACCACCTGAAAGGCGTTACGGCGATCATCTCAATGACTGAATCAGGGCGTACCGCGCTGATGACCTCGCGTATCAGCTCCGGCCTGCCGATTTTTGCCCTCTCCCGCCACGAGCGCACTCTTAACCTGACAGCACTCTATCGCGGCGTGACGCCGGTCTATTTCGACAGCCATAACGACGGCGTTGCTGCGGCTAACGACGCGGTGAACCTGCTGCGTGATAAAGGCTACCTGCTCTCCGGCGATCTGGTGATTGTGACCCAGGGTGACGTGATGAGCACCATTGGCACCACCAACACCACGCGTATTCTGACCGTCGAATAAAGGATTGCTCACAACGCAAAAGGCCTCTCACAGTGAGAGGCCTTGTTTTTGGCTATTTCTTTTTGTAGAGCTCTTTGCGCTTATAGGGCTCGATCTCGCCCGGCTTGCGCGTTTTCAGCAGCTTCAGGATCCAGGTGTACTGCTCCGGATGCGGGCCGACAAAGTTCTCCACCTCTTCATTCATCCGCCGCGCAATGGTGGTGTCATCCGCCGTCAGCAGATCGTCCATCGGCGGGCGCACCAGAATCGTCAGGCGGTGCGTTTCGGCATCGTAAACCGGGAACAGCGGCACCACGCGGGCGCGGCACACCTTCATCAGGCGACCAATCGCCGGCAGCGTCGCTTTGTAGGTGGCGAAGAAGTCGACAAACTCGCTCTGCTCGGGGCCGTGATCCTGATCCGGCAGATAGTATCCCCAGAAGCCGTTGCGTATTGAGTGGATAAAGGGCTTGATGCCGTCATTGCGCGCATGCAAGCGGCCACCGAAACGCAGGCGCACCTTGTTCCACATGTAGTCGAAAACTTTGTTGCCCTGATTATGAAACATCGCCGCGATGCGCTTGCCCTGCGAAGACATCAGCATTGCCGGAATATCAACACCCCAGGCATGGGGCACAAGGAAAATGACGCGCTCATCGTTGCGGTGCATTTCGTCGATAATCTCTTTGCCCTGCCACTCAATACGGGAGGCAACTTTTTCCGTGCCGCGCAGCGCCATTTCAGCCATCAGCACCATCGCCTGCGGTGCGGTAGCAAACATATGATCAATGATCGCTTCGCGCTCGGCTTCACTCTTTTCCGGGAAGCAGTAGTAGAGGTTAATCTGCGCACGACGACGGGCGCTTTTTCCGCGTCGTCCGGCAAAACGTCCCAGTTTCGCCAGAAGCGGATCGCGAACAGAGGGCGGGATCAGGGCGACGCCGGCAAAAGCCAGCACCCCAAGCCAGGCGCCCCAGTGACGCGGATGGCGAAACTCGCCCTCAAACTGAGGAATGTATTCACTGTTATTTTTTTTCGTTTCCATGCATCGTCCGCTGGTCAAAAATCTCAACAAGATAAGGGGATAGTGTAGCGATGCGTTATCTTTCGCACAAAAGTAAAAGCCGATGCTAAGCAAGCACCGGCTTTGAACGCCTGATTATTACGCGAATTACTCCAGTCGCAGCTGAGGTAATACCTCTCTCACCTGTGCCAGGTAATCCTTACGATCCGAACCGCTCAGCCCTTCCGTTCTTGGCAGTTTGGCGGTCAGTGGGTTCACGGCCTGCTGGTTGATCCATACTTCATAGTGCAGATGTGGCCCGGTGGAGCGCCCGGTGTTGCCCGAGAGCGCGATACGATCGCCACGTTTCACTTTCTGCCCCGGTTTCACCAGCAGCTTACGCAGGTGCATGTAACGCGTGGTGTAGGTGCGCCCGTGGCGGATAGCAACATAGTTACCCGCCGCACCGCTGCGCTTCGCAATCACCACTTCACCGTCACCGACGGCCAGCACCGGCGTGCCCTGCGGCAGAGCAAAGTCGACGCCTTTGTGCGGCGCAACGCGCCCGGTGACCGGATTAAGGCGACGCGGGTTGAAGTTAGAGGAGACGCGGAACTGCTTCGCGGTCGGGAAACGCATAAACCCTTTCGCAAGGCCGGTGCCGTTACGATCGTAGAACTTGCCATCTTCGGCACGGAACGCGTAGTAATCTTTACCGTCGGAGCGCAAACGCACGCCGAGCAACTGGCTCTGCTCCTGCTTGCCGTCAAGCATCTCACGGGACATCAATACTGAGAACTTATCGCCTTTTTTCAGTTTGCGGAAATCCATTTGCCACTGCATCGCTTTGATAACGGCGCTGATTTCGCCGCTGCTCATGCCGGCCTCTTTCGCACTGGCAACAAAACTGCCGCCGACGGTGCCGTTCATCATCTTATTGACCCAGTCGCCCTGCTGCATCTCGCTGGACATCTTGAAGCCGTTTTCGGTGCGGTCATAGGTGCGGGTTTCGCGGCGTGACATCTCCCACGTCAGACGCTGTAAATCACCATCAGCGGTCAGCGTCCAGGAGAGCTGTTGGCCGATTTTCAGATTACGCAGCTCTTTATCCGCGGCGGCAAGCTGGCTGATGTTGCCCATATCAATGCCGTACTGGTTCAGGATGCTGCTGAGCGTATCGCCGGTCGAGACAACATATTCGTGCACACCAGCTTCGTTGGCGGTTTTCTCGTCCAGCTCATCTTGCGGAATATCGTCAACATCATCCGCCGTGGACTGGTCGATAGGTTCACTGGCTTCAGGCAGCAGCGAGCGGATTTCGCTTTTAGGCAGCTCGATGGCTTTGACAATCGGCGCGTTATTTTCGGGGTGATAAACGTAGGGCCGCCAGACGGCGACCGTGAGGGTCAGTACGGTGAGCGACCCCAGCATCACGCGATGGGGTCGCGGCAAATTGTTAAATGCCAGGGCGACAGAGCGGGCTATCTGTTGCACGTGTTCACTTCCTCGTTATTCTCCTTTCAGGCAGCTCGCATACTGGGAAGAGAGTTGTGTAAGGAACTGGGGATAGCTCTCTTTACCCAACTTGATACCGATGCCGAGTGGATCCAGCGTTCCCATGCGAACGGAGGTTCCTCGTGCAACAGCTTCAACGACCGCTGGCCTGAACTGTGGCTCAGCAAAAACGCAGACCGCTTTTTGCTCAACCAACTGTGTTCTGATTTCATGTAAACGCTGCGCACCAGGCTGAATTTCAGGGTTGACGGTAAAGTGACCCAGCGGAGTCAGACCGTACTGTTTTTCAAAGTAGCCGTAGGCGTCATGAAAAACGAAATACCCCTTCCCTTTCAGCGGTGCCAGCTCGTTACCGACCTGCTTATCGGCCTGGGCTAATGATGCCTCAAATGCCTTCAGGTTGGCGTCCAGCTTGGCTCGACTTTGCGGCATAACTTCCACTAATTTATCGTGGATTGCAACCGCCGAAAGCCGTGCAATCTCTGGGCTTAACCACAAATGCATGTTGTATTCGCCATGATGGTGATGATGCTCACTATTTTCGTCGTGATCGTGACCTTCATGACCCTCATGCTCATCTTCATCCGCGCCTTTCATCAGCTGCGATTTCACGCCGTCGAGTTGCGCCATCACCACCTGTTTTTGCGCAGGTACCTGCTGAGCAGAACGTACCATAAACGCTTCCATTTCCGGACCAACCCAAAAAAGTAAGTCCGCGTTTTGCAAGCGTTTTACATCAGACGGACGCAGAGAATAATCATGCTCGGAGGCACCATCTGGCAGGATAACTTCGGTGGTGGTCACGCCATCTGTAATAGCGGATGCAATAAAGCCCAGCGGCTTAAGAGAAGTGACGACGGCGGCGTTAGCGGATTGTGCTGTTAGGGTGAGAAACGCAGCGGAAAGCGCTGCGCAAAGAAGCGTATTTTTATGTAACATAATGCGTCTATTCATCGTAAGTAGTGTATGGAATGTGATATTATAACATTCTACAACTTCTGCAACCCCTTAAATGCTATGACGAATCTTATAACGCTTGAAAATGTCAGCGTCGCTTTCGGTCAACGCCGCGTGCTCTCTGACATCTCTTTAAATTTGCGTCCAGGTAAAATTCTGACGCTGCTCGGACCTAACGGCGCGGGTAAATCGACGCTGGTGCGCGTCGTCCTTGGCCTGGTAGCACCCGACGCGGGGGTTATCAAGCGCGACAAAGCGTTGCGCATCGGCTATGTGCCGCAAAAATTACAGCTCGACGCCACGCTTCCTCTTACTGTAGGCCGCTTTATGCGTTTGCGCCCCGGCACGCGTAAAGACGATCTTATTCCGGCACTGAAACGCGTGCAGGCCGCACATCTGATTGACGCCCCGATGCAGAAACTCTCCGGCGGCGAAACGCAGCGCGTGCTGCTCGCCCGCGCCCTGCTCAATCAACCTCAACTGCTGGTGCTGGACGAGCCGACCCAGGGCGTTGACGTTAACGGCCAGGTCTCGCTCTACAATTTAATCGACGAGTTGCGCAAAGAGCTGGATTGCGCGGTGCTGATGGTGTCGCACGATCTACACCTGGTGATGGCAAAGACCGATGAAGTTCTCTGCCTCAACCACCATATCTGCTGCTCCGGCACGCCGGAAGTGGTCTCCATGCATCCCGAATTTATCTCCATGTTCGGCCATCGCGGCGCGGAGCAGCTTGGCATTTACCGCCACAACCATAATCACCGCCACGATCTTCAGGGCCGCATTATTTTACGCCAGGGTAACGTACACTCATGATTGAACTTTTACTACCCGGCTGGCTGGCCGGGGTTATGCTCGCCTGCGCCGCCGGGCCGCTTGGCTCTTTTGTCGTCTGGCGACGGATGTCCTACTTCGGCGATACGCTGGCGCATGCGTCTCTGCTCGGCGTCGCATTTGGTTTGCTGCTGGATGTTAATCCGTTTTACGCGGTGATTGCCGTAACGTTACTGCTGGCCGCAGGCCTGGTATGGCTGGAGAAGCGTCCCCATCTTGCGATCGACACGCTGCTGGGCATTATGGCGCATAGCGCGCTCTCGCTTGGCCTGGTGGTGGTCAGCCTGATGTCCAACATCCGCGTGGATTTGATGGCATATCTGTTTGGCGACCTGCTGGCCGTTACGCCCGAGGATCTGATTGTTATCGCCCTCGGTGTGGTGCTGGTGGTGGGGATCTTACTCTGGCAGTGGCGCAACCTGCTGTCGATGACCATCAGCCCGGAGCTGGCCTTTGTCGACGGCGTGAAATTACAGCGCGTGAAGCTGCTGCTGATGCTGGTCACCGCCCTGACCATTGGCGTGGCGATGAAGTTTGTCGGCGCGCTGATCATCACCTCCCTGCTGATCATCCCGGCCGCCACGGCGCGGCGCTTTGCCCGCACGCCGGAGCAGATGGCCGCAGTGGCTGTCGGCGTAGGAATAATTGCCGTCACCGGCGGGCTCACCTTCTCCGCCTTCTACGACACGCCAGCAGGCCCCTCTGTGGTGCTCTGCGCCGCGGTGCTGTTTATCTTCAGCATGTTGAAAAAGAGCGCCAGCTAAATTCTCATCCTCTGCCAGCGCCGCACGACGCTGGCTCTGCGTATCAGGGCATTTCCGGCGGCGTAATGCCGAAGTGATCCCAGGCGCGCGGCGTCGCCATGCGGCCGCGCGGTGTGCGCTGTAAAAAGCCCTGCTGAATCAGATAAGGCTCCAGCACATCTTCAATGGTCTCGCGCTCTTCACCAATCGCCGCAGCGAGGTTATCCAGCCCGACCGGACCGCCAAAGAATTTATCAATCACCGCCAGCAGCAGTTTGCGGTCCATATAGTCGAAGCCCTGGGCATCGACATTAAGCATATCGAGCGCCTGGGCGGCAATCTCTGCATTGATATCGCCATCGTGCTTCACTTCCGCGAAATCGCGTACGCGCCGCAGCAGGCGGTTGGCGATACGCGGTGTACCGCGTGAACGGCGCGCCACTTCCAGCGCACCCTCTTCGCTCAGTTCCAGCCCCATAAAACGCGCGCTGCGCCCGACGATATGTTGCAGGTCGGCCACCTGGTAAAACTCCAGGCGCTGGACAATGCCAAAGCGATCGCGCAGCGGCGAAGTCAGCGAACCGGCACGGGTCGTTGCGCCAATCAGCGTAAAGGGCGGCAGATCGATTTTGATGGAGCGCGCGGCCGGGCCTTCACCAATCATGATATCGAGCTGGTAATCTTCCATTGCCGGGTAGAGCACCTCTTCCACCACCGGCGACAGGCGATGAATTTCATCGATAAACAGCACGTCATGAGGTTCAAGGTTGGTGAGCATGGCGGCCAGATCGCCCGCTTTTTCCAGCACCGGGCCGGAGGTGGTGCGCAGATTAACGCCCATCTCGTTAGCGACGATATTTGCCAGCGTCGTTTTACCCAGACCCGGCGGGCCGAAAATCAGCAGGTGATCCAGCGCATCGCCGCGCAGTTTCGCCGCCTGGATAAAGATCTCCATCTGCGAGCGCACCTGCGGCTGACCGATATACTCATCCAGCAGCTTTGGTCGAATCGCCCGATCCGCAACTTCTTCTACAATTGTGCTGGCGGCGGCAACCAGGCGGTCTGCTTCAATCATCCTCTACCTCACAACGCTGCACGCAGCGCTTCACGGATCAGGGTTTCACTGTTGGCGTCCGGACGCGCGATCTTGCTGATCATCCGGCTCGCTTCCTGCGGTTTATAGCCCAGCGACACCAGCGCGGCAACGGCTTCTTGCTCAGCATCATCCGTAGAGGGGCTTGCCGGCGACGCCAGCACCAAATCTGCCGCCGGGGTAAAGAGATCGCCATGCAGCCCTTTAAAGCGGTCTTTCATCTCAACAATCAGGCGCTCAGCGGTTTTCTTGCCAATGCCCGGCAGCTTGATGAGTGCGGCGGGATCCTCACGCTCAACGGCATTCACAAACTGCTGCGCAGACATACCTGAGAGGATCGCCAGCGCCAGCTTCGGCCCAACGCCGTTGGTTTTGATCAACTCACGGAACAGGGTGCGCTCCTGCTTGTTGTTAAAGCCGTACAGCAGTTGCGCGTCTTCGCGCACCACAAACTGCGTAAAGACGGTCGCCTCTTTGCCGGCGTCCGGCAATTCGTAGAAGCAGGTCATTGGCATATGAACTTCATACCCTACCCCACCGACCTCGAGCAGGACCAGCGGGGGTTGTTTTTCGACAATAATGCCTCTGAGTCTGCCTATCACGTGACGCTCCTGCGCTAAGTGCTAAAAAAGTAATGCTGTATCATAAAAAAAGGCTGGATAGATATCCAGCCGATAATGAAGGAAAAAGCGCGAGCGTGCTTCCGGAATGGAAGTAACAGAGAATATTACCCATCACACTCGCAGCGTTTTATTCGGGTTTAACGTAACCGACCGCGTGCCAGATTGAGCCTTGTGCTGCTCACCTGTAATGCGTTCTGGCTGACATGACAGTGGGTAATGGCGATCGCCAGCGCATCGGCGGCATCTGCCTGCGGGTTGGCCGGGAGTTTCAACAGCGTGCGCACCATATGCTGCACCTGGCTCTTCTCCGCGCTACCAATGCCGACCACCGTCTGCTTAACCTGACGAGCGGCATACTCAAAAACCGGTAAGTCCTGATTGACGGCGGCGACAATCGCCACGCCGCGCGCCTGCCCCAGTTTCAGCGCCGAGTCGGCATTTTTCGCCATAAATACCTGTTCGATAGCAAAAAAGTCCGGCTGAAACTGAGTGATGATCTCCGACACGCCCGCGTAAATCAGCTTCAGGCGCGACGGCAGATCGTCAACTTTCGTGCGGATGCAGCCGCTGCCAAGGTAGGTCAACTGGCGGCCTGTCTGGCGAATAACACCATAACCGGTGATACGTGAACCCGGGTCGATCCCGAGAATAATCGCCATTATTCCTCTCCGCTTAACGCAATAATCCTGGTGATGCTGGATACTCAAAACAGTTCGCAGGAAGCCGGCTACTCAGTGCGTTCCCGGCCACACAGATTAACAATGTGACCGGGGCGCGAGGCGAGCTAACGCCCGGCGGGCTGAAAGATGCCAGCTATTACAGGGTTGCCGCCACTTCGTCGGAGATCTCACCGTTGTGGTAAACCTCCTGCACATCGTCGCAATCTTCCAGCATATCGATCAGGCGCAGCAGTTTCGGCGCGGTTTCCGCATCCATATCCGCTTTGGTCGATGGGATCATCGACACTTCAGCGTTGTCCGCTTTCAGACCGGCAGCTTCCAGCGCATCGCGCACGGCGCCCATCTCTTCCCAGGCGGTGTAAACGTCAATCGCGCCGTCGTCATAGGTCACGACGTCTTCCGCACCCGCTTCCAGCGCCGCTTCCATAATGGTGTCTTCGTCGCCCGCTTCGAAAGAGATCACCCCTTTCTTGCTGAACAGATAGGCAACGGAACCGTCGGTACCCAGGTTGCCGCCGCACTTGCTGAAGGCGTGACGCACTTCAGCAACGGTACGGTTACGGTTGTCACTCAGACACTCGACCATCACCGCGGTGCCGCCAGGACCGTAACCTTCATAAATGATGGTTTCCATGTTCGCGTCGTCATCGCCGCCGACGCCGCGTGCGATGGCGCGGTTCAGGGTGTCGCGGGTCATGTTGTTGGAGAGCGCTTTATCTACCGCCGCGCGCAGGCGCGGGTTAGAAGCGATATCGCCGCCGCCCAGACGTGCTGCTGTTACCAGCTCACGAATAATTTTGGTGAAGATCTTACCGCGTTTGGCATCCTGTGCCGCTTTGCGGTGTTTGGTGTTGGCCCATTTACTGTGACCTGCCATAAAAAATTCTCCAGAAAAAACCGCCGTTCAGGCGGCGTTAATAACAAATTCTTCAATCGCCTGCCGGTTGCTCCACGACTTGGTCAATGCCGCCGCAGCGGGCGCATCAAGCCAGCGGTATGCCAGGTGTTCGGTAAACACAATCGGGCATTCGTGGGGCAGCGCTAAACAAAACCAGGATTCGGTGTTGCGAGTTACACCCGGCGCGTAGCGATGACGTAAATGACTGAAAATTTCAAATTCCACCGTGCGCTGGCAGTCAATCAGACGATGCGGCGCTGCGCCGACATCGATATTGACCTCTTCCATGACTTCGCGCGCGGCGGCCTGCAACGCGCTTTCACCTGGCTCCAGGCTGCCGGTAACCGACTGCCAGAAATCGGGATCGTCGCGTCGCTGCAACATCAGCACCCGTTTTGTCTCTTCGGCATAAATCACCACCAGCACAGAAACGGGATGCTTAAAGGACATCTTATTTATTCTCCGGCGTCTCTTTTTTGATAACAGAGATACCGAGTTCCGCCAGCGCGGTCGGGTTGCCAAAGCTCGGCGCTTCGGTCATCAGGCAGGCCGCAGCCGTGGTTTTCGGGAATGCGATAACGTCACGGATGTTGTCGGTGCCGGTCAGCAGCATGGTCAGGCGGTCAAGACCAAACGCCAGGCCCGCGTGCGGCGGCGTGCCGTATTTCAGGGCGTCAAGCAGGAAGCCGAACTTCTCGCGCTGCTCCTGCTCATTGATACCGAGAATGCCAAACACCGTCTGCTGCATTTCGCCGTTATGAATACGTACGGAACCGCCGCCCACTTCGTAGCCGTTGATAACCATATCGTAGGCGTTAGCGATCGCCGTTTCCGGTGCCGCTTTCAGCTCAGCCGGGCTCATGTCGCGCGGCGCGGTGAACGGGTGGTGCATCGCCGTCAGGCCGTCTTCGCCGTCGTCTTCAAACATCGGGAAGTCGATAACCCACAGCGGCGCCCATTTGCTTTCGTCGGTCAGGCTCAGGTCTTTACCCAGCTTCAGACGCAGCGCGCCCAGCGCATCGGCAACCACTTTCTTGTTGTCGGCGCCGAAGAAGATCATGTCGCCATCCTGCGCGCCGGTGCGCGACAGAATTTCGCTTACGATCTCAGCGTTGAGGAATTTCGCTACCGGGCTGGTAATGCCCTCGAGGCCTTTCGCCGCTTCGTTAACTTTGATGTAGGCCAGACCTTTCGCGCCGTAAATTTCGACGAACTTGCCGTAGTCATCAATCTGCTTACGGCTAAGCTGCGCGCCGCCCGGCACACGCAGTGCGGCAACGCGGCCTTTGGCATCGTTGGCCGGGCCTGAGAAGACTTTAAACTCGACCGCTTTCAGCAGGTCGGCAACGTCCACCAGCTCCATCGGGTTACGCAGATCCGGCTTATCGGAGCCGTAACGACGCTCGGCTTCGGCAAAGGTCATGATCGGGAACTCACCGAGATCGACGCCTTTCACTTCCTGCCACAGCTGGCGAACCAGCGCTTCCATCACTTCACGCACCTGCGGCGCGGTCATAAAGGAAGTTTCCACATCGATCTGGGTAAATTCCGGCTGGCGGTCAGCGCGCAGATCTTCATCGCGGAAGCATTTAACGATCTGGTAGTAACGGTCGAAGCCGGACATCATCAGCAGCTGTTTGAAAAGCTGTGGGGACTGCGGCAGCGCGTAGAATTTGCCTTTATGCACGCGGCTCGGGACCAGGTAATCACGCGCGCCTTCCGGCGTCGCTTTGGTCAGCATCGGCGTTTCGATGTCGAGGAAACCGTGGTCATCCATAAAGCGGCGCACGAAGCTGGTGATTTTCGCACGGGTCTTCAGGCGCTGCGCCATCTCAGGGCGGCGCAGGTCGAGGTAGCGGTACTTCAGACGCGCTTCTTCGGTGTTGACGTGGTTAGAATCGAGCGGCAACGCGTCGGCGCGGTTGATGATGGTCAGTTCGGTGGCGAAAACTTCTACTTCACCGGTGGCCATCTCTTTGTTGGCATTTTTGCCTTCGCGGGCGCGGACAGTACCGGTAATTTGAATGCAGAACTCATTACGCAGTTCAGAGGCGAGCTGGAACGCATCCTGACGGTCCGGGTCGAAAAACACCTGCACGATGCCTTCATGATCGCGCATATCGATAAAGATAAGGCTACCGAGGTCACGACGGCGGTTGACCCACCCACAAAGCGTTACTTGCTGTCCGACATGGGACTGATTGAGCTGCCCGCAATATACTGTACGCATGAGATATCCCTTAATTAGCTGCGCATCACCCACCACCTGCGGCGCAGGCGCGCTGGGGGCAGCTATTTTCGTATGTCACATCTGGATGAAAAAAGGGGGCTATTATACTGGAAATAATGACCCACGATAAGCCCGCTACCGACTGTACGCACGTTTGCTGCGCGCTTATTGCGCATTCTCACAAAATTTAACAAAAATTGTAAACCCGGCGCGCGGAAAGAGCGCGTAAGGTAACGCCCCAATGCGATTATTTTTTCAGGAGTGAACATGCTGGAACTCAACACGGCGAAAACGGCACTGGTAGTTATCGATCTTCAGGAAGGCATTCTGCCCTTTGCCGGCGGCCCGCATACCGCACAGGACGTCGTAACACGTTCGGCACGGCTGGCCGAGAAGTTTCGTGCCAACGGCGCGCCGGTGGTGCTGGTGCGCGTCGGCTGGTCAGCGGATTTTGCTGAAGCACTGAAACAGCCGGTGGATGCCGCGATGGGCGGTCACAGCCTGCCGGAAAACTGGTGGGATTACCCGGCAGCGCTTGGCAAACAGCCGAGCGATATTGAGGTAATAAAACGCCAGTGGGGCGCTTTCTATGGCACCGATCTGGAAATGCAGCTGCGCCGCCGCGGTATCGACACCATCGTGCTGTGCGGCATTTCGACCAATATCGGCGTCGAATCCACCGCCCGCAACGCCTGGGAGATGGGCTTTTCGCTGGTGATCGCTGAAGATGCCTGCAGCGCCGCCGATGCCGAGCAGCATCAGGGCAGCATGAAAAACATCTTCCCGCGCATCGGTCGCGTGCGCAGCAGCGAGGAGATTATCGCCGCGTTATGATCTATATCGGCCTGCCGCAGTGGTCGCACCCGAAATGGGTGCGCCTTGGGATCACCTCTCTTGAGGAGTATGCCCGTCACTTCAATTGTGTCGAAGGCAACACCACGCTCTATGCGCTACCGAAAGCGGAGATAGTTGCGCGCTGGCACGATCAGACCAGCGATGATTTCCGCTTCTGCTTTAAGTTTCCCGCCACCATTTCCCATCAGGCGGCGCTGCGAAACTGTGATGATTTAACCCACGAATTCTTTAGCCGTATGTCGCCGCTCGCCGGCAGGATTGGCCAATACTGGCTCCAGTTGCCAGCAACCTTTGGCCCGCGCGATCTCCCCGCGCTGTGGGCTTTTCTTGATGCGCTGCCCGCAGGCTTTACCTACGGTGTCGAGGTGCGTCACCCCGCCTTCTTTGAAAAAGGCGAAGAGGAGAAAGCCCTTAATCAGGGGCTGCACGCCCGTAAAGTCAACCGCGTGATGCTCGACAGCCGCCCGGTGCACAGCGCGAAACCGCACAGCGAAGCAGTGCGTGAAGCCCAGCGCAAGAAGCCGAAAGTGCCGGTGCACGCGCTGGTTACTGCTGGGCATCCGATGGTGCGCTTTATCGGCAGTGAGGATATGGCGCAAAACCGCGAACTCTTCGCCGTCTGGTTAAACAAGCTGCCAATCTGGGAGCAGACCACCACGCCCTATCTGTTTCTGCACACGCCCGATATCGCCCAGGCTCCCGAGCTGGTCGAAACGCTGTGGCAGGATCTTCGCACTGCGATGCCGGTCGTCGGCGAAGCCCCCTCCCTGCCGTTACAATCTTCTCTTTTTTAAGCGCAGCACCTATCATTGATGGGCCATCGCCGTAACCTTAAAGGGAGTTTGTATGGTAAGCGCGTTGTATGCCGTGCTGGGTGCATTGTTACTGGTTAAATTTGCTTCTGATGTGATTCGTCTGCGTATGCAGTACCGTGTGAGCTTTGGCGACGGCGGGTTTAGTGAGTTGCAGAACGCGATGCGTATTCACGGCAACGCCGTTGAGTACATTCCCATTGCCATGATCCTGCTGCTGTTTATGGAGATGAACGGCGCGCAAAACTGGATGGTGCATCTCTGCGGCATGATGCTGATTGTCGGCCGCCTGATGCACTACTACGGTTTGCATCACCGGCTTCTCTACTGGCGGCGTTACGGGATGGGCGCAACGCTCTGCTCCCTGCTGCTGATGGTGCTGGCGAATGTGTGGTATATGCCCTGGGAGTTGGTTTTCTCCCTGCGTTAGCGCACAATACGCCCCTTTGTTTTCCCGGATATTTACACTATGTCTCACCGCGACACGCTTTTTTCCGCGCCTATCGCCCGCCTCGGCGACTGGACCTTCGATGAACGGGTAGCTGAAGTCTTCCCGGATATGATCCAGCGTTCCGTTCCGGGTTACTCCAATATTATTTCGATGATCGGCATGCTGGCGGAGCGCTTTGTGCAGCCCGGCACGCAGGTTTACGATCTCGGCTGCTCGTTGGGCGCCGCCACGCTCTCGGTGCGCCGCAATATTCATCATGAGAATTGCAAAATTATTGCCGTCGACAACTCGCCCGCGATGGTTGAACGCTGCCGCCGTCATATCGACGCCTATAAAGCGCCGACGCCGGTTGAGGTGATTGAAGGCGATATTCGCGATATCGAGATCAACAACGCCTCGCTGGTGGTGCTCAACTTCACTCTGCAATTTCTCGAACCCGACGACCGTCTGAAGCTGCTGCAAAAAGTTTACCAGGGGCTTAACCCGGGCGGCGCACTGGTGCTGTCGGAGAAATTCAGTTTTGAAGATCACACCGTCGGCGAACTGCTGTTCAACATGCACCATGACTTCAAACGCGCCAATGGTTACAGCGAGCTGGAGATCAGCCAGAAGCGCAGCATGCTGGAGAATGTGATGCTGACGGACTCCGTCGAAGCCCACAAAGCGCGCCTGCGCACCGCGGGTTTTGAGCACAGCGAATTGTGGTTCCAGTGCTTTAACTTTGGTTCACTGGTGGCACTGAAGGCGGCGCAGTCATGATTGAGTTTGGCCGTTTTTATCAGCAGATCGCCACCGGTCCCCTCGCCCACTGGCTGGAGACCTTACCGGCGCAAATCGCCGCCTGGCAGCGCGAAACCCTGCACGGGCAGTTCAAGCAGTGGAACAACGCCGTTGAGTTCCTGCCCAGCCTGACGCCGGATTCGCTCGATTTCGTCAACGGCGTCACCGCGCGCAGTGCCGAACCGTTAAGTGCCGGGCAGTTAAAAGGGATGGAGACGCTGCTGCGTAACCTGATGCCGTGGCGTAAAGGGCCGTTTTCACTCTACGGTCTTGATATCGACACCGAATGGCGCTCGGACTGGAAGTGGGATCGCGTTCTGCCGCACCTTTCTGACCTGCGCGGCCGCACTATTCTGGATGTCGGCTGCGGTAGCGGGTATCACCTGTGGCGCATGATCGGCGCGGGTGCGCAACTGGCAGTCGGTATCGACCCGACGCAGCTTTTCCTCTGCCAGTTTGAAGCGGTGCGTAAGTTATTAGGCGACGATCGCCGCGCGCATCTGCTGCCGCTCGGCATTGAGCAACTGCCTGCACTTAACGCCTTTGACACGGTCTTTTCCATGGGCGTGCTCTACCATCGCCGCTCGCCGCTGGAGCATCTCTGGCAGTTGAAAGATCAGCTGGTTAAAGAGGGTGAACTGGTGCTGGAAACGTTGGTGGTGGAAGGTGACGAAAACACCGTGCTGGTGCCGGGCGACCGCTACGCGCAGATGCGCAACGTCTACTTTATCCCCTCCGCGCTGGCGCTGAAAAACTGGCTGGAGAAGTGTGGTTTTGTCGATGTGCGCATCGTCGATGCCAACGTGACAAGCTGCGATGAGCAGCGCCGAACGTCGTGGATGGTGACCGAATCGCTGGCCGATTTCCTCGATCCGAACGATCGAACTAAAACGGTGGAAGGCTACCCTGCGCCGCTGCGCGCGGTGCTGATTGCCCGTAAACCGTAGACAAAAAAAGACCCCTGTTAATGGCAGGGGCCTGGTACAAGCAAGCATCACATTGGGCGACATGATGCGGCGGTAAAAACGGTTACTGCCGGTAGTTAACAATCAGCGCTTTCATCTCTGCTACGGCCTCTTTGTCGACGCCGTAGCGGGCATATTCATCAGCGCTCGCGTCGGATGACATCGATAATCCGCTGTTGCGATAGCGCATCGGCGACGCTGTCCAGCGTCCTGCCGAGCTATGCACCTCTTTCACACCGGCGCGAAGAAACAGTTCAAGGTTGTCAGGACGCACGCCTGCGCCAGCCATAATGATTGGAACACCGGGAAGTGCATTTAGTTCCGTAATAAGTGAAACTCCTTTTTCCGCCGTCGCCTGCTGTCCGGATGTCAGGATGCGCGCCACGCCTGATTTTGCCAAGATTTCAACGGCCTGGTGCGGATTAGCGCACATATCAAAGGCGCGATGAAAGGTCACCGCCATCCCCTCTGCGGCGCGCATTATCTGCGCCATTCTCGCCACATCGACTTCGCCGTCCTCATTCAGCACGCCGGTCACCACGCCCGGAAAGCCCAGTTCGCGCACCCGCGCGATATCCGCCAGCAGCACTTGAAACTCATCGTCGCGATAGCAAAAATCGCCGCCGCGTGGCCGCACAATCGGATGGACGGGAATGGTCACCGCCTCACGCACCGCCTGCAACGCGCCAAACGATGGCGTCAGCCCGCCCTCTTTCGGCGCGGCGCAAAACTCAATACGATCGGCTCCGTGCTGCGCGGCGATAAGCGCATCCTCAACGCCGTAACAGCAGATCTCCAGTAATGTCATCACTTCTCCTTTTCCTCTTATCGCCCGCGCAAGCTGGCCTCACGCCTTGACTTTACTGCTCGCTGGCAACAATCGCTTCAATGCTCCATGGGTGAAATTTCACCGTCACTTTGCCGTCAGTCACCGCGAGCGTCGGGTTAGGCAGCCGCTCGCGCTCGCCTTTTGGCGCGCTGGTTTTCACCGCGATCCCCGGCTGGCTCAGCCCTTCATCGCCCAGCAGCGCCAGCGCCCGGGCATTCAGCGCTTCCACCTCGCCCGGCAGGACGATCTCAATGTGCTCCCACCCTTCATGGGGATAGCGCTTCTCACCCGGCCAGGGCAGCTCCACCACGCTGAACTGCCAGTGAGCGACGCAGATCGGTTCGTGCAATTTAAACAGGCAGATGGGGCGACCATTAATGATATTTTCCGACAGCAGTTCGCCGCACTGCTCAAACCCGCGCCGCCAGCGCTCCGCCGTGGCGTTCTGGTGACAACGCAGGGAGATATGGTCGGCATTTAAGGGTGCGATAGCCAGCCCAAGACGGGAAGTGAAATTTTGCAGATCCGTCGTAAAACGCGGCAGATCTTCCACGATATCCTGCAACTCTTCGATAGTTTGCCAATGGCGCATAACAGTGCTCGCAACTCATAACAAAGCGCATAATCTACCGTGTTATGCGGTGCTGACGCCACCGGGCATTTGCAGTATACTCCCGCCTTTCATAAACACCCGGACGCCGCCCTCTTTCGCGGCGTCGCAAATGTAAGGTATCCCGGTGAATATTCAGGCACTTCTCTCAGAAAAAGTCAGTCAGGCCATGATTGCGGCAGGCGCCCCCGCAGAGTGCGAAGCGCAGGTGCGGCAGTCAGCAAAAGTTCAGTTTGGCGACTATCAGGCTAACGGCGTGATGGCAGTTGCAAAAAAACTGGGTATGGCCCCGCGACAACTCGCTGAGCAAGTTCTGACTCACCTCTCTCTTGATGGCATTGCTCATAAAGTTGAGATTGCCGGTCCTGGTTTTATCAATATCTTCCTCGCGCCGGAGTTTCTCGCTGAAAACGTTGATCAGGCGCTGAAATCCGATCGCCTTGGCGTCAGTGTTCCGCAGCCGCAAACCATTGTCGTGGACTACTCCGCGCCGAACGTGGCGAAAGAGATGCACGTTGGCCACCTGCGCTCCACCATCATCGGCGACGCCGCGGTGCGCACTCTTGAGTTCCTCGGTCACAATGTGATCCGTGCAAACCATGTCGGCGACTGGGGCACCCAGTTCGGCATGCTGATCGCCTTCCTCGAGCTTAAGCAGCAAGAGAACGCTGGCGAAATGGCGCTGGCGGACCTGGAAGGTTTCTACCGCGAAGCGAAAAAGCACTACGACGAAGATGCCGCCTTTGCCGAGCGCGCGCGCAGCTACGTGGTTAAGCTGCAGGGTGGCGATGAGTATTGCCGCGAAATGTGGCGCAAGCTGGTCGATATCACCATGAGCCAGAACCAGCAGGCCTATGAGCGCCTGAACGTTACCCTGACGCGCAAAGACGTGATGGGTGAAAGCCTCTACAACCCGATGCTGCCGGGTATCGTCGCCGATCTGAAAGCCAAAGGGCTGGCGGTCGAGAGCGAAGGTGCTACCGTGGTCTTCCTCGACGAATACAAAAACAAAGAGGGCGAACCGATGGGCGTCATCATCCAGAAGAAGGATGGCGGCTACCTCTACACCACCACGGATATCGCCTGCGCCAAGTACCGTTATGAAACCCTGCATGCCGATCGCGTGCTCTACTACATCGACTCTCGTCAGCACCAGCATCTGATGCAGGCATGGACCATCGTGCGTAAAGCGGGCTATGTGCCGGAGTCGGTGCCGCTGGAGCACCACATGTTCGGCATGATGCTGGGCAAAGATGGCAAGCCGTTTAAAACCCGCGCGGGCGGGACGGTGAAACTCTCCGATCTGCTGGATGAAGCGCTGGAGCGTGCCCGTCGCCTGGTGGCGGAGAAGAACCCGGAAATGCCGGCGGACGAGCTGGAGAAGCTGGCGAATGCGGTCGGTATTGGCGCGGTGAAATATGCCGATCTGTCGAAAAACCGCACCACCGATTACGTCTTCGACTGGGACAATATGCTGGCGTTTGAGGGTAACACCGCGCCGTATATGCAGTACGCCTACACCCGCGTGCTGTCGGTGTTCCGCAAAGCGGGCATTGAAGAGCAGGTGCTGGAAAACGCGCAGGTGGCGATCCGCGAAGAGCGTGAAGCGCAGCTGGCCGCGCGTCTGCTGCAGTTTGAAGAGACCCTGAGCGTGGTTGCCCGTGAAGGTACGCCGCACGTGATGTGCGCTTATCTCTACGATGTCGCTGGTCTCTTCTCCGGCTTTTACGAGCACTGCCCGATCCTCACCGCTGAAAGCGATGAGATCCGCCTGAGCCGCCTGAAGCTGGCGCTGCTGACGTCGAAAACCCTGAAGCTGGGTCTGGAGACGCTGGGCATCGAAACCGTCGAGCGTATGTAATTGCCATGCCGTTGCCTGATGGCGCTTCGCTTATCAGGCCTACGGTTTACCCGGCCAATATGAATGCGTAGGCCGGATAAGGCTTTAGCCGCCATCCGGCAGGGTGTTACGTCCGGTTCAGGCATAAAAATCATTGCCTGATGGCGCTTCGCTTATCAGGCCTACGGTTTACCCGGCCAATATGAACGCGTAGGCCGGATAAGGCTTTAGCCGCCATCCGGCAGGGTGTTACGTCCGGTTCAGGCATAAAAATCATTGCCTGATGGCGCTTCGCTTATCAGGCCTACGGTTTACCCAGCCAATATGAACGCGTAGGCCGGATAAGGCTTTAGCCGCCATCCGGCATCAGGTTGCGCAGAGTGGCTGGTGATGGATAACATCTCCAACACTATCCCAATAAAAAACCCCGGCTCGCCGGGGTTTTTCTTTTCATCGTACTCAAAAATATTTGCGCAGATACTCGGTCAAACAGAGCATCGCCATCGCCTGACCGTAGGGCATGGAGGTTAACGGGATCTGGCGATAAAACTCGAGATTGCTGCCCATTCCGGTACCGAATGAGACCTGCAACAGCTCCCCTTCCGGTGAGATATTTTCAACAATCGCTTTCACCGCCCGCTCGGCGACCGGCGCGTAATCGGCGCTGATATACCGCTTGCGCAGCGCCTTCAATATTCCGTAGGCAAACCCGGCGGTGGCGGAGGCTTCCAGATAAGAGTCGGGATCGTCCAGCAGCGTATGCCACAGCCCGCTCTGATGCTGACATTTTGCCAGCGCCGCAACCTGCGCATTCAACACCTGCACCAGATAACGCCGCACCGCGTTATTCTCTGGCAGATCCACCAGCTCGAGAAAATCAGGGATGACGATTGTCAGCCAGCTGTTGCCACGCGCCCAGCGCGCTTTCGCGAAGTTGTGCATCCCCTCGTAGTTCCAGCCGTGGAACCACAGCCCGGTTTCGCGATCCATCAGATTCTGCACATGCAGCAGGAACTGGTAGATCGCCTCTTCCACATACTCGGGCTTGTTGAGCAATTTGCCGATTTTAGCCAGCGGCAGCACCGTCATCATCAGCGTGTCGTCCCACATCTGCTGGTGATTCTCTTCCGCTAGCGTGATGTGCTGCATGCCGCCGTGATCGGTGCGCGGCATCTCACTCATCGCCCACTCGGCCCAGCTCTCCAGCCAGGGAAGAAACGCCGGGTTGCGCGTCTCTTCATAGCGGTACGCCAGCGTCAAGAACGGCGCCATGGTATTGACGTTTTTGGTGGTTGCCCCCTCGGCAAAGCGATCGGCAAACCAGCTATCAATCACGCCAAGAATGTACTCATCGCCGGTCTGGCGATAATACTGATACATCCCATACAGCCCGACACCGTGCGTCCACTCCCATCCGGCCCAGCCTTTAGTGTCAATCACACGACCATCGTCGAGACGGAGTAAAAATTCGCCGCTATCATCGTGAATGTTGACGAGATTGTGCGTCACCTTGCGGATCAACGCTTTCAGTTCATCACGGGCGATAAAACGCTCTGGCTGACGCAGTAACGGGCTCTGTTTGACAGGCCAAACCTTCATAGTATTAACCTCAGTTATAAGTCGATTTCAGATGCGCCTCTTCCAGCGTGGGCGCAGCCGGTTTATTGCGATTCAGGAAACCAATGTTGTTATTGCCCCACAGGGACTCATACGGCATCCCCGCCAGCATCTCGACGGTTTCACGCGCCTCTGGCGTGATGTTCTCCGGCATCGCGCGACCGTTCTGGCGCATTTTTGCCGTCTCAGCACGCAGCACGCTGTGAGTTTTCAGGTTGAGCTTAAAGCGCAGCGAGACGAGGAAGCCGCAGCAGAGCACGGCGACGGTGCCGAAACACATGACCATCAAAATGGTGTGGCTCACTTCCGGCAGCTGGGTTTTCTGCCCGGAGACAAAACCGGAGGCCTGCATCACGATGCCGACCAGCATCACTGCACCCGCCTGAGACGCTTTGCGGGTCAGCGTCATGATCCCGGCAAAGATCCCCTCGCGGCGCTGGCCGGTGACCACTTCATCGATATCGGCGATATAGGTGTAGGTATTCCATGGCACATAGTTGATGCCGCCGCGTCCCAGACCCGCCACGGCAGACATCAGCAGTAGCAGCGAGTAGACATCGCTTAAGCCTGCGTAGTAGAGCACCGCGTAAGAGACGGCACTGAGGCCAAACAGCACCACCACCATGCGGTAGGAGGGTGCCGGTCCGAAGCGGATGCAGAGCGGGATCATGGCGATCACCGCGATGAACTGGAAAATCGCCATCGTGCCGAGCAGGTTCGAGGCTAATGACGCCTCCTGCATCAACACAAACACCACGTAGTAGGTGAAGACAGCGTTAAAGACATCCTGGGCGATATAACCGCCGAGATACATGCCAAGGTGCTGGCGGAAAATCTTAATACGCAGCGTCGAGCTCAGTTCCACCACCAGGCGGCGCAGGCTCTGCCCGAGCGTCAAACTCTTCTTCTCCTCTTCAGCGCGCAGCGCGGCTTCTGTCCACTCCTCGCGCGGACGCTCCCAGGTAAAGATCCAGACAAAGGTGAGCATAATGGCGCACAGCACCGAGAAGACCAGGCTGGCATAGAAGAAGGAGACGGCGTTGTCTTTACCAAAGTGCGTCAGCAGCACGCCCGGCAGGAACGAGGCGAGGATCGCCGACATCTGCGCCATAGAGATGCGCGCGCCGGAAAATTTGGTTTTCTGTTTGAAATCATCGGTCATCTCCGGCACCAGCGTCTCATACGGCACGAGGATCATGGTGTAGACCACGTCAAACAGCAGATAGGTGAGCAGGTAGTACCAGAAACTCATATCCCCTACCCACATGATTGAGTAACTAAATACGCAGGGAATACCGAGCAAAATAAAGAATTTACGCCGACCAAAGCGCTTGCCTAAGCGCGTCGAGCCAAAGTTATCGGTGAGGAAGCCCATCAGCGGGCTGACCACCGCATCCACCACCCTTGCGGCGGCAAAAATAAAGGTCGCTTCAATCGGCGTCAGGCCACAAAAGGTGGTGTAGAAGTAGAGTAACCATGCGGCGGTAAGCGCCGTCGTGCCTGCACCCAGAAAATCGCCTGACCCGTAGGCCAGGTAATTAGCCAGTCCAATTTTTTGTGTTTTCATTGCCGTCAACCCTGTTCATTTTGGGGGACCTTTGACGATCCGGCTGAGTCAAAGGAATTTCTTACACGGCTAAAGTAAGGGGATGCGCAAGGGGAAACCTTTCTGTTTCTGCCATCAACATGCGTCATCTGGCAAAAATGCAAAGAGTGCCAATACTCGCTTCACTGATTTATAAAACAGCGTTTCTTTTGCATCAAAAGGAGAGGTCAAAATTGCGGGGCGGATAGCAAAATCCCGCGCGAACGGCGGGATTATCGGTAAAAGATTGAGCTAACTGATTGAGTTTACAGCTCAGGGCTGCGCCGGAGGACGGCGATAGTTAACGATAACTTGGTTGCTGCGCACCGTCAGCGCGGGCCATAAGCGCCCACCGCCCGGCACTTCCCAGACATAGCGCAGCGGCTCCAGAGCCGGTACACCATTAAACGCGCGGGTGGTGCCGCTCTGGCCATCCAGCGCAACGCAGCGCGCCTGGGAACAGAGGCGCACAATCAGACCGGCGGGCGTCGGGCCATTCAGCTCGTAACGCCAGGAGACATCGGTCATCAGCCCGCTAACCGGCTCAGTCGGGCCGAGCTGCGATGAGGAGGCAACTACGCCACGGTTGGCGAGCGTGATGCCGATACTGCTCGCCTGCCAGGTCCCTTCGCCCATGGCGTGCGCCAGCATCGGCAGTGTCAAAAGCAGCAAAGCGAGCTTGCGCATTATTTGCCTCCGATGGTCGCGGTCATGCGAATGCTGCGGTTGTCGGACATCTCCATATTCGACAGCACCACCAGCTGTGGCAGGCTACGGCGCAGGAAGCGGGCCAGCAGCGGACGCAGCGCATGGTTGACCAGCAGCACCGGCGGCGCGCCGAGCATCTCCTGGCGGGAGAGCGCTTCCTGAGTCTGTTCCAGCAGACGATCCGCCAGACCCGGCTCAAGGCCGCCACCGCCCTGCAGGGCTTGTAACAACAGGCGCTCCAGCGGCGTATCAAGACCAATCACCTGCACTTCACCGGTACCCGGGAACCACTGCTGGGTAATGGCGCGGCCCAGTGCCACGCGCACCACGGCGGTGAGTTCGTGCGGATCGTTTTGCAGCGGTGCATGCTCGGCCAGCGTTTCCAGAATGGTGCGCATATCGCGGATCGGCACGCGCTCTGCCAGCAGGTTTTGCAGCACTTTATGCAGCGTCGTCAGCGTCACTACGCCCGGAACCAGATCTTCGGTCAGCTTCGGCATCTCCTGACTAACACGGTCAAGCAGCTGCTGCGCTTCCTGACGGCCAAACAGCTCAGGCGCGTACTGCCCAATCAGGTGGTTGAGGTGGGTCGCGACCACCGTACTCGCTTCGACTACGGTAAAGCCCTGGATCTGCGCCTGCTCTTTCAGGGCGCTCTCAATCCAGATTGCCGCCAGGCCAAAGGCCGGATCGACAGTCGCTTCGCCCGGCAGTGAACCTGCCGCTGTGCCAGGGTTAATCGCCAGCCAGCGCCCCGGATAGGCTTCGCCGCTGCCAATCTCTACCCCTTTCATCAGAATACGGTAGCGCGCGGGCGGCAGATCCATATTGTCGCGGATATGCACCACCGGCGGCAGGAAGCCCATATCCTGCGCAAATTTCTTACGAATACTGCGGATACGCCCGAGCAGTTCGCCATCCTGCTGGAAATCGACCATCGGGATCAGGCGATAGCCCACTTCCATCCCGAGGTTATCTTCCAGCTGCACATCGCTCCAGGTGGCTTCCACCGCCTGGGTGTTCTCCGGCAATTTCACCGGCGCGGCGTCCAGCGGCGCTTTCTGCTCTTTGCCACGCAGCCACCAGGCAAGCCCCAGCAGCGCGGCGGTAAAGAGTAAGAAGACGAAGTTTGGCATGCCCGGCACCATACCGAGCAGACCGAGTACGCCGGCGCTCAGCATCATGACGCGCGGGTTGCTGAAGAGCTGGCCGACCATCTGCTGGCCAACGTCCTGATCGGTACTCACGCGGGTCACGATAACGCCCGCAGCGGTAGAGATCACCAGCGCCGGGATCTGCGCAACCAGGCCATCACCGATAGTCAGCAGGGTATAAGTTGACCCCGCATCGCCCATCGACATGCCGTGCTGAATCACACCGACCATCAGGCCGCCGATGACGTTGATCACCATGATCAAAATCCCGGCGACGGCATCACCACGTACGAATTTACTCGCACCGTCCATGGAGCCGTAGAAATCCGCCTCCTGGGTCACTTCGCTACGACGACGCTTGGCCTCATCTTCGCCGATAATCCCGGCGTTAAGGTCAGCATCGATTGCCATCTGTTTACCCGGCATCCCGTCAAGTACGAAACGCGCGCCCACTTCGGCGATACGCCCCGCACCCTTGGTGATAACCATAAAGTTGATGATCACGAGGATGATAAAGACCACGATACCGATGGCGAAGTTACCGCCGACGAGGAAGTGGCCGAACGCTTCCACCACCCGACCTGCCGCCGCGCCACCGGTATGCCCTTCCATCAGGATGATACGGGTAGAGGCGACGTTCAGTGCCAGACGCAAAAGCGTAGTAAAGAGCAGAATGGTCGGGAACGCGGCGAATTCGAGGGTGCGCTGGGTGAACATCGCCACCAGCAGCACCATGATCGACAGCGCAATGTTAAAGGTAAACAGCAGGTCGAGGACAAACGCTGGCAGAGGCAGCACCATCATCGACAAAATAAGCAAAATGAGCACCGGCCCGGCGAGCACTTGCCACTGGGTCGATTTCCAATTGTTCGGCAGACGCAGCATTGCCACCAGATTAGCCATCAGTGTCCTTCTCTTTCAAAAAGTCCAGCGCCTCTGGCACCGGGAGATTCTCAGGTTTAACAGGTCGTTGCCCGCCGGACAGACGCCAGCGTTTCAACTGCCATACCCACGCCAGCACTTCGGCAACTGCCGCATAGAGCTGGCCCGGGATTTGCTGACCAATTTCAGCGTGACGATAGAGCGCACGCGCCAGCGGCGGTGCTTCGAGGATCGGCACGCGGTTTTCAGTGCCAATCTCACGAATACGCAGCGCCACAGCACCCGCGCCTTTGGCGACCACTTTCGGCGCGCTCATTTTGTTCTCGTCATACTGCAACGCCACGGAGTAGTGCGTCGGGTTAGTGACAATCACATCCGCTTTTGGCACGTCCGCCATCATGCGACGGCGGGCGGCGGAGCGCTGCATCTGGCGAATACGCCCCTTCACATGCGGGTCGCCTTCGCTCTGTTTAAATTCGTCACGAATATCCTGGCGTGACATACGTAATTTTTTCAGGTGGCTGTAGATCTGCCAGAAAACGTCGAAGCCGACCATCGGGATGATGCTCAGCGAAACCAGCAGCGCGCACAGCCCGGCAAGATTCATGGCGCTGGCCATCGCCGTCATCGGCGATTCGCTCATCAGGCGCATCATTTCTGGCCAGTGCTGCCAGAGAAACAGCCCGGCCACCCCGCCCATCAGCAGGGCTTTCATCAACGCTTTAACCAGCTCTGCGCCAACCTGAGCAGAAAAGAGACGACCAATGCCGCTAATCGGGTTGAGCTTGGAGAACTTAAACGCCAGCGTTTTGGTGCTGAATACCAGCCCGCCAAGCATTACCGGTGCGACCAGCGCGATAATCACCACGCCAACCAGCAGCGGCAACATGCCGATCAGCGCCGTCTTCAGCATGATGATGATTTGGCCGAGGATCAGGTTCTGGTCGCTAATAATCTTGTGATCGAAACGTAGCCCGGATGAGAGCACCGATGAGAGACGATGACCAAACGAGGCGCCGCCAAACCAGAGAATACAGACGCCGACCAGCATAATGAGCACCGAGGTCAGCTCTTTGGATCGGGGGATCTGCCCCTCTTCACGCGCTTTTTGCAATCGTTGCGCGGTGGGCGATTCTGTTTTGTCGTCGTTATCTTCAGAGGCCACGTTCAACGTCCGGGGTTACAGGTGTGACGTCATATTGCCAGAGTCAAGCGGGTCTAATGGGCGGAGTAAGGCATAAAAAGAGGGGGTTTTCGCCTTTTGGGCAGGAATGATTCACGCGCAGGCCACGTAAAGGGGGGGAAATACATCGATTTTGAAAAAGCGGGAAGGCTCTCCCCTTCCCGCTTTTAAAGCCCTGGCTGATGCGAAATCAGAAGCCGAGGCTGTCCAGCAGATCGTCCACCTGATCCTGGCTTGCCACAACACCCGCTTTTGTTACGTCGAGTTGTGGGCCATTGAGCAGGCTGTCGTTTTCACGTTTCGGACGCGCGGACTGCTCCGGCATGTTCTCCAGCAGCACCATCAACAGCTGGCGCTCAATCTCCTGGATAACATCCATCATGCGCTTGATTACCTGACCGGTCAGGTCCTGGAAATCCTGCGCCATCATGATGTCGAGCAGTTGGGCGTTGGTAAAGCTGGTGTGACCCGGTACTTCTGCGAGGAACTGACGCGTGTCAGTAACCAGTTCACGGGCATCCGTCAGCTCGATGGGGTTTTCAAACCACTCATCCCAACGTTTGGTCAGCGCTTTCGAGCCTTTTTCCATCTCATCCTGGTGCGGCTGTGAGGCTTCAACGCTGTTCAGCGCGCGCTCTGCCGCCTGGGCGGTCATCTGCACCACATAGTCGAGACGGTCACGGGCATCCGGAATCGCTTCCGCTGCTTCAGCAATCGCCTGGTCAAGACCCAGTTCGCGCAGGCTGTCGCGCAGCATACGCGTCAGGCTACCAATGCGGGCAATGATCTCGCTGGGTGAATGCTCTTCCGTGGGTTTAATTGAAGGTTGCATCATTTGTCCAGTCCTCACATGCCAAGTTTCTCGAAGATCTTGCCAAGCTTCTCTTCGAGGGTTGCCGCCGTGAACGGTTTCACGACATAGCCGCTTGCACCCGCCTGCGCTGCAGCAATGATGTTCTCTTTTTTCGCTTCGGCCGTGACCATCAGCACCGGCATTGAGGCCATGTTGCTGTCAGCACGAATGGTTTTAAGCAGTTCCAGACCGTCCATGTTTGGCATGTTCCAGTCAGAGATGACGAAACCAAAACCACCGGCCTGGAGTTTATTGAGCGCATCAACGCCGTCTTCAGCTTCTTCGACGTTGTTGAATCCCAGCTCTTTTAACAGGTTGCGCACAATTCGACGCATAGTGGAAAAGTCGTCCACAACCAGAAATCTGAGCTCTTTGTCCGCCATATAACTTCACTCCTCGTTAAATACGTATTGCCTGTCCGGCACTGATTTTCGCCAGCATCTGCTGGCTTACCTGGCTAAGATCGACCACTTCGCTGACGCCACCCATATTGATGGCCTCACGCGGCATGCCGAACACCACACAACTTGCTTCGTTCTGTGCGATGGTCCAGGCGCCCGCCTGGTGCATCGCTAACATCCCGGCGGCACCATCGTTGCCCATGCCCGTGAGAATAACCCCCACGGCGTTGCGCCCCGCATGTTTCGCCACCGAATGAAACAACACATCTACCGATGGCCGGTGCCGGTTTACCGGCGGGCCATCGTGGATCTTAATCTGGTAGTTGGCTCCGCTGCGGGCCAGCTCCATATGCTTATCACCGGGCGCAATATACGCGTGCCCTGGCAATACACGTTCACCGTCTTCTGCCTCTTTCACGCTGATCTGACAGAGCTTATTCAGGCGTTCAGCGAACGAGCGGGTAAAGCCCGGCGGCATGTGCTGCGTAATCAGAATACCCGGACTTGAGAGCGGCAATGGCTGGAGTACATGGCGAATTGCCTCTGTTCCGCCCGTTGACGCGCCAATCACCAACAATTTTTCCGAGCTAAGCAGCGGACCGGCTTTTAACGTTGCCGGTGCCGGCATCGGTTTGTGCGCCGCGATACGGGCGCGCGATGCGGTGCGTACTTTCTCAGCGATCATTTCGCTGTAGGCCAGCATGCCTTCGCGAATGCCGATTTGCGGTTTGGTGACGAAATCAATCGCCCCCAGCTCCAGCGCGCGCAGCGTCACTTCTGAACCTTTACCGGTCAGCGAGGAGACCATCACCACCGGCATCGGACGCAGACGCATCAGTTTTTCAAGAAAATCCAGCCCATCCATGCGCGGCATTTCCACGTCCAGGGTTAAAACATCCGGATTGAATTTCTTAATCAAATCCCTCGCCACTAGCGGATCCGGCGCGGTTGCCACCATCTCCATATCGCTGTGGCTATTGATAATTTCGGTCATGATTTGCCGCATCAATGCGGAATCATCGACGGACAACACCCTGATTTTACTCATGCTTTATCCTTACTCAGCGCATAAACTGTTTGCCCACGCAGGCTAAACTCGCGCACGAGGTTGCTGAAATTCTCCGAATGCCCGGCAAACAGTAATCCGTCCGGTTTAAGCAGCGGAGCGAAACGATGCAGAATGTCCTGTTGCGTCGTTTTATCAAAATAAATCATCACGTTACGGCAGAAGATCGCGTCAAACGGTCCCGGAACGTTGTACTGCTTATCCAGCAGGTTGAGGGTGGTGAACTCAACATAGTTCGCCAGCTCCTGGCGTACACGCACCAGACCCGCGTGTGGCCCGGTGCCACGCATAAAGTAGCGCTGCATCTGCTGCGGCGAGAGGGTCTTAAGCTCATCGAGCCGGTAGATCCCGCTGCGTGCTTTCTCCAGCACTTCGGTGTCGATATCGCTGGCAAAGACTTTGAAGCGGCCAGGCGCCATGCCCAGCGCATCGGCGAGAGTAATCGCCAACGAATAGGGCTCTTCACCGGTCGAGGCCGCCGCACTCCAGATGCGATACTCACCGGTACGCTTACGCGCATGCTCGGCCAGCACCGGAAAGTGGTGCGCTTCGCGGAAAAACGCGGTGAGGTTGGTGGTCAGCGAGTTGATAAACGCTTGCCACTCGGCGCTGTTCTGGTTCGCTTCCAGCATGCTCAGATAGCGGCCAAAATCATCTAACCCCAGCGTGCGCAAGCGGCGAACGAGGCGGTTGTAGACCATGTCGCGTTTATGATCGGCAAGGACGATCCCGGCGCGCTGGTAAATCAATTGGCATATCCGACGGAAATGCGCATCGGAGAGCGCCAGGCGCTGGGTCATCTGCTGCAATATTGATGACGTTTGCCCGTTAGGGATAGATGTTGTCATAGCGCCTTCTCAACTCAGTTCAGGATGCAACGAGCACGGCTTTTGGCGGTGCCACTTTTGTGGTGTGACATATTTTTCATCTTTATTCTGTTACCGGGCGTGACCACCCGGCGTTGCAACCCTGCTTAAAACGTTTCCCAGTTCTCTTCTTTCCCGGCGGCAACAGCGCGGCTGCGTGCCGGAGCGAGCGTCGCACTCATCGCCGGTTGCAGTGCGGCCTGCGCTTTGCCCACTGTCGCGGTCAGACGGAAGGCGGAGACGGCTTGCGTCAGTCGGCTCGCCTGCTCCTCCAGCGCCGCCGCCGCGGCAGCGGACTGCTGCACCAGCGAGGCGTTCTGCTGCGTCACGCGGTCCATCTCGGAGACGGCCAGCGCCACCTGATCGATACCGCGGCTCTGCTCATCGGAGGCGGAAGCAATCTCGCCCATGATGTCATTGACGCGCGTTACGGCGTTGACGATATCGAGCATCGTCTCCCCTGCACTTCCAACCAGTACAGAACCGGTATCGACACGGGAGACAGAATCTTCAATTAAAGATTTGATCTCTTTGGCGGCGTTCGCACTTCGGCTGGCCAGATTGCGCACTTCGCCCGCAACCACCGCAAAGCCGCGACCCTGCTCACCGGCGCGCGCTGCCTCCACCGCCGCGTTAAGGGCGAGGATGTTGGTCTGGAAGGCAATGCCGTCGATAACACTAATAATGTCGGCGATTTTCTGCGAACTGTTGGCGATCTCATGCATGGTTTTCACCACGCCGTCGACCACTTTGCCGCCGCGCTCGGCGGTTTCGGAGGCGCTCTGCGCCAGCAGCGAAGCCTGACGGGCGTTCTCGGCGTTCTGTTTCACCGTTGCGGTCAGCTCTTCCATGCTGGCAGCGGTTTGCTCCAGCGCAGAGGCCTGCTCTTCGGTACGCGAGGAGAGATCGTTGTTACCGGCGGCGATTTCGCTGGTGCCGGAGTAGATCGCATCCGACCCCTGACGCACGTTGGTGACGGTATCGATCAGCGCGGTCTGCATATGGTCCACGCTCTGCGCCAGCTCGGTCATCTCGCTGCGACCATCAATGCGCAGCGTGTGGGCAAGGTTACCGCCAGCAATTTCACGGATATGGGCAATCACCGAGGAGAGCGGCGAGAGCAGAATACGGCGGATGCCATACCAGACACCAGCCAGCACAATCACCAGCGCGAGGGCGAGGATCGCCATCTGCCATTTGGCGAAGTTGTAGTCGCTGACGCTCTGCTCCCAGGCATTGCGATAGAGGCTGTCACTCAGAGTGGCATAGTTGCTCATCGCCGCGCCGAGGGCGTTTTGCATCCCCTGGGTCGGCTGGGCGAGAAAGCTGTTCATATTGCCGCTTTCGAGGAACTGCACCAGCTCGCTCAGGGCGGCGTGGTAAGTCTGGTATTTCTCATCAAGGGCCTGACGCGCGCTATCCATCTCCGGCATCGTCGGCAGCTGGCGGAAGGCATCGTAATGTTTGGCAGCATCGGCAAGCGACGCTTTTGCGCTGTTAAGCAGGTCGGTTTTGGCGCTGCTCTGCTGGTTGTTCGGGTCGAGCAACATCCGCGCGGAGGAGCGGCTCAGGTTGATACGCGTTTGCAGCATCAGCTCCCAGGCTTTGCCCAGTTCTGTTTGTTGCATACGCAGATCGTTGGAGACCGCAAAACTTTGCTGGTTCTGTTTAAGCGACGAAAAAAAGAGTCCGCCAGAGACGAGCTGTAACAGGGCAAAGACCACCAGCACACTCATAAGCAGAGTAACGACGCGGATACGGTTCAACATGCAACAAACACCTTATTGATGAGTTATTAACGGTGTTATCGGCATCCGGCCTGGGAACTTTACATTTGCGAAAAGGAAATAAATTTGCGCTTAAAACACAATATCCACCGTTAAGGTATCGCTGTAGGTTCCGCCAGGCGGCGTGGTCTGCGTGGTCAGCACCTGCGCGGTGTAGTTGTAGGTGCGCAGCAGCCCATCGGCGCTCATCTGCGATGAAGCATCGCTGGCCCAGCGCTCGGCGCCGATACTGCCCCAGCGGCTGGTGGTGCCGGCTTTATAAATCTCATAACTGAGACGATTAGTGCCGCTCGCCATATTACGCACGCTGCCGTTGGCGTAGAGACCGTTATTAATTCCGACAGTGTAACTGCTCCCTTTGGTGCAAGTAATGGAGACAGATTGCGAAACGGTTTGGAAATTTCGCACCAGCGGCGCGCTGCCGAAATTGACGTTCGGCGCGCTGATGGTGGTGCAATCATTAGTGATGGTGCCGGTTAGTTGCAGGCTGGTGACCGCGGTGCCCCGCTGCGAGGATAAGCAGATACCGACCGCGCCCGCAGAACAGACGTTATACGCGACGCTGAAGTTAAGCGTCACCTGGTAAGGCCCGGCGCTGACATGCTGCCCCGGCACGGTAAGAAAGTAGAGCGGTAAGTTGTAGGTGCGCGAGCCGAGCAGTTCGAGCAGCGCGGCACCGCTCCAGGTGTAGCTATTGCCACCGATGGTCATCTCACTGTTGTTTGCGCAGTTGGCCTGGCCGCAGAGCCGCACCGGAATGGTATCAGTGATCGCGGCGTTATCACTGCGCTTCATTGCCGCCCGGTTAGTTGCCGTCACCGTCGCCCCCGTCAGGGTTAAGGTGACGGAGTCATTGGTCAGCAGGTTCAGTATCGCATCGCAGCGCACCAGCAATCTGCCGGTCGTGGTTTGTGCCCCGGCGTTGAGGACAAAGGATGTGACGGTACCGAACGCGCCATTGACGGTGCTGACCGTACAGGCCGACCAGGCCGGGGCCGCGCAGAGCAGCAGAAACAGGAAAAGTAGCCGACGCATTATGGATTCCTCTGACAGGTAAGCGGCCCGTAGGTCTGCAATTTATGTTCGGGGTTGGCGCTAAGGGTGAACTCGGTTTTACACTCTCCCCCTTCCGGCAGGCGGATAAGCAGCGGGTTGACGTTCTCAAGGTTCTCCAGCCAGGCGATACCGTCATACCCCACCACCGCGGGCGCTTTACCGCTGCGCTCCACCTGGCTGCCGACCGGGATCGCCAGCCCCTGCTCATCATGAAGGATGACGCTGGCGACGCGCTCCTGCACCATCGGGAACTCAATCAGGTAACCGCTCTGGCGGCGTAGCGCGATTTTGCGCTCCGTATTCTTAAGCTGGGTATCGGCGGGAAGATTGAGAGTGTTGATGCTGTAACTCGCCGGATAGTAAGCCGACACGCCGCTCACCAGCAGGTAGCCATTCTTATCCGTTTCGCCTACCGGCTGGTTTTCATAGTTAACCGGTACGCCTGCATGGCCGCCGGTGCTGATCACCGCGAAGGCATCGTTGATACGGTTAGCGGCAAACAGCTGACCGTCCATCAGCACCACCGCGCCAATCGTTTCACCCCACCAGGTCATCTTGCCGCGCTCGCCATAGCCACCGCCCTGCAATTCGACGTTGTTATTGCGCCAGCCAAGCGTGCCCTGCTGGTAACTTCTCGCCTGCGACTGGTGCGCCAGCGACATATTCCAGCTCAGGCCGCCATCGGTGGGCATCGCATGGCTGTAGTTCACGCGCTGCGTGGAGCCGGCATCCGGGGTTCTCTCCATACTGAAGGCGGCGCTGTCACGCTCGCCAATCGGGATCTGCACCGAGAGACCAAAGGTCCAGTCGCCGCGCTGGTTATCGCGGCTGGCGGCGAGGTTCATACTGCTGGAGCCCCACAGATTGCGGCTCCAGGAGAAGTTCAGCAGTTCGGTTTTCTGATTGTCAAAACTGCGCACGCCGATCCACGCCGCGCCAATGTTGCCATAATCGCCCATGTTGAAAGAGAGCGAGTACTGGTCGGTATTGCGGCTGTAGCTGGCGACCGGCCAGCGCCCGTTCTGGCGCATATCGTCGTAGCTGGCGCGCTGGTCGTAGAGCGCAAGGTTGCCAAATTCACGGTTGCGGCGGCTGTGCTGAGTGTTGATGCTAAACAGGCTGGTGTTGTATTGGTAACCCCAGTTGAGCTGGTTGCCTGCATCGCCGAACATGCGGCTCTCGGTCCAGGCACCGTTCATCACGCCGAGACGCCCCAGGCGCACAACCGCGCCCGCGCCGCCGAGCGTCAGCGATTGTGCCCCTTCAGCGTGCCCCTCCAGCGTTAACCAGTCCGTGATGCCATGGCGGTATGAGCCGCTGCCCACCAGCGGGCCGTAATCAAAATTTTCAATGCCGTAGTTGCGCCGTAACGAACCGATGGTGATCGCCCCGTCGCTCAGCCCTGGCTTTAACAGCTCGCTGGCGACATAAAAGGGCAGCGTGGTGCTGACGCGCCGCCCGAGGGCATCGGTAGTGACCAGCACCGCATCCCCCGCGCCGTTGATATAGGGCATGTTGGTGAGGGTAAACGGCCCCGGCTGGAGCTGCCGGTTACCGGCGCGGTAGCCGTTAATAAAAAGGTCAACCGAGGTGGGCACCGCCGCTTCGCCGGAGAAAGAGGGCAGCGGCCAGGTGACGAGATCCGGACGTAATGTGAAGTCGCGCCCGTAACGGATCCCGCCGACGCGCACGCTGCTGCTCCAGCTGAGGGCTTCCGAGATCACATCCCCCACTTCCCACTGCGTGGCATCCTCTTCGTTATTAAACATCAGCGAAGTGTCATAGCGCATATAGCCCTCCCGCTGACGCAGGGAGCCGCTTAGCGTCTGGCGCAGCGCGCCGGTGGAGGAGAAAACCGCATTGCCGGTAAAGAAGCGGAACTCATTCCATAACGCGGCCTGGCTGCCAATATGTTCAGTCGTGCTGGTATAAAGGTCGTAGTTGAGCACCGCGCCGCGGCCATATTTTGGCTCGCTGCGTCGGCCACCTTCATTGAATGAGGTATAACGCGCCGGAACCCACTCCTGCGGGACAAACAGCAGCAGGCGCTGCCCGGCGCTGTCATACTCGACGCGCACGTTGGGCAGTGCAGAAACATTCACCTCACCTTCGGGCAGATGATCCGGCGGCAGCCCGGCGTGGAGCAGATCGGCACGCTTAAGAAAAAAATCGTTGAGCCGCCGCGTTACCGGCACCACTTGCTGGGTATCGTAATAGTTGATCACCAGCGCAAGGTGAAACTCCGCCTGCTGGTTGATGCTCTGCGCATCCGGCGGCGGGGGTAAACCATCATCTCCCGGCTGACCCCAGGCGGCTGCGCCGGGTAACATTATTGCGGCTGCAATAATCAGTTTCCTGCTGACGGCTGCCATTGCTCATCCCGTGCGTTAATCGATGCTTCCAGCGCCGATGGATTGCTCACTCCGGCGGGCAGAGGCCAGCGCCGGGCACTGTGCGGCAGCACATAGCCTAATAGCCCGTCGGCGACCTGCCGCATCTGCCCCCCCTGGCGCACGCGCACTTTGCTCAGCCGGACGTGGATATCATCATCATTGCGCACTTCCAGCTGTGCCTGCCCCCCTTCACGAACCACGCGCCAGTGTAGTTTTGCCGGTTGCACAAAGGCGTGGTGCGCCCCTTCGGCCTCCGTCTTAACGCCCTGCCCGTAAACAAACAGCGGAATGGAGTAACGCATCTGTAGCTTGAGGCCAATCTTCGGTTTGTTCGGATCGTCCGGCTGCGGGATCTCATCGACAATAATGCGGTAAGCCTGCTCTTTACCGGCCGGGATCGCGGCCTGCTTAATCAGGCGGATCAGCTGTTTGCTGTCGGGTGCGATCTGCACAATTGGTGGGCTGGCGACCACGTCGCCCTGCTGCTGGTAACGCTCAAGCCCGCCCTCCTGCGTCCAGCGGACAATACGCACCTGCATAGTGGTGGGGGTTTCACCCTGATTCTGGATCCACAACTCGGTGGCGTTAGTGGTTGCATCCAGCCAGGGATCGATTGGCCAGATCAGAATTGTGGCCGCGGCCTGCGCGTTTCCCGCTGCAAGGGTCAACGCCCCCGCCAGCATACATCCTGCCGCGCGGCGGCCCAGGTTGACATTCATTCCCTCTCCCTTATCACCATGACAATGTCACGGTGAGTTGATCGCTGTAGGTTCCCGCCGGGCTGAAGCCGGTGAGCTGCGCTGCGCCAAAGATGGCGAGCGAAATGTTATTGCTATCGGTGATAGTGACCGGAACCGGCTGGTTGACGCCGATTTCCGTATTAGGTGCCAGCGTGCTGCTGGTGTAGAGGCGGTATGGCACCCGCTCTACGCCGCCGCTGCGCTGCATATTGCGCACCGTCGAATAGTAGTTGCCGCCGCTGATACTCATACTGAGCGCCACGCCGGGCGTGCAGCCCAGTGAGAGGGAGGCATTAGGGACAAAGGCGCTGGTCACCTGCCCTTTTTCAACGCCCGAGCGGGTGCCAAAATTGAGCGTGCCGAGCGCCGCGCCGCTGCCGGTGACCACGGCGCAACCTGGCGTAATCGTTGCGCCAACGGTAAAAGTCTGCGTGGTGACCGCCAGCGCAGCCGGTTGCGCCAGCATAGCCAGCACCACTCCTCCTGATAATGCGCGCAGCACTGCCCGGCCACCCTGCCGGGCGGCTCGCACGCTCTCCCTTTTCATTGGCGGAGGACTAGTACGTGACGCTCACGTTGATCACGTCGGTGTAGGTACCCGGCACCACGGTGACGCTGTTGCCGCCGCCGGTGATACGGCCGTAAAGGGTGTAGTTATCAACGCCGCCGGACGTAGAGGCGCGAGGAATATTGGTGTTGTTGGCAATAACGTTACTGAAGCCGCTATCACTGTAGAGGCTGTATGCCACGCCGCGGGTGGTATCGGCGGTATTCACCAGATAACGGGCCGGTGTGCCCGGTGTACCGACGACGTTACCCGGCGCGGTGGAGTTAGTGTTGCCGGTGACCTGCACGGTGTAGTCGGTGGTGGTGCACTGCACCGTGAAGCTGTTGCCGCCGTTGGCGCCGGTCAGCTGTGTGGTGAGCTGGGAGAAGGTTGCCGGGTGGGTACCAAAATCGAGGGTACCGAAGTTGATACCGTTCTGGCTCGGCGAGCCGTTAATCAGACACCCATTCGTGAGGGTCAATGTTGCGCCAATCGTCCCGCTACTGGTGACCGCCCAGGCACTTTGTCCGGCCACCATTAACGCGCCGCCAGCCAGTACATAAAGAAGTTTTCTGTTCATGTGTCATCTCCAGCGATCCCGCGCGCGCCACATTGCCCAATCAATGAGGCGGCCGGAAAAGAGTCAATAAAATCAGTCGTAAAAAGCGGTTTAACTGAAATTTAGATGAGGCGCTGAAAACCAACCACTTTATCCGGGCGATAAAATGTAACGGACAGGTAAGCATTTTTAATGAATTGCATCAGAGGGTTAATGGCAAAACCGAGGTAAAAGTGCTGAAAATGTAACAAATATATGTCTGAATTTGTGATAAATATCACCATATATGATATCACCGCAAAATCATGCAGTTAGGAAGGTTGAATAGTCACTTAAGGGTAACTGAAGTGGCGAGCGCAGAAGGAAGAAACGGGCGGGTGAAGGGCTTCACCCGCCGGGTGCGTTACGCGACGTGGGTCGCCGCGATGTCCAGCAGCGCCATCTCGTCGCTGTTGAGCAGTTTTTCGATGTTTACCAGAATCAGCATACGGTCGCCGAGCGCGCCGAGGCCGGTCAGGTATTCGGTCGACAGGGTCACGGCGAATTCCGGTGCCGGGCGGATCTGGTCAGAGGCGAGCGACAGTACGTCGGAAACGCCGTCAACCACGATACCGACCACACGCTGACCAAGATTCAGCACGATCACCACGGTGTTTTCGTTATATTCCACTTCGCCCTGGCTGAACTTCACGCGCAGGTCGACGATGGGCACGATCACGCCGCGCAGGTTGGTGACGCCCTTGATGAAATCAGGGGTGTTGGCGATGCGGGTAACCTGATCATAGCCACGAATCTCCTGCACTTTGAGAATATCGATGCCGTACTCTTCATCGCCCAAAGTGAAGACCAGGAACTCCTGACCTGATGGCTCGCCCGCCAGTTTTGCTACATTACTCATACCGGTCATGTTTTATACCTTCTTAACTAAATCAGGCGGCTGTGTGCGCCATACGATGTTCACGATTCAATCCCTGCAGCGCTGAGACGTCCACAATCAGCGCGACGCTACCATCACCAAGGATGGTGGCGGCAGAAATCCCCGGCACTTTGCGATAGTTGCTCTCCAGGTTTTTCACCACCACCTGGTGCTGACCAATCAGCTGATCGACCAGCAGCGCATAGCGACGACCTGCGCTCTGCAGAATGACAACAATTCCCTGCGTGGCTTCGGTTTTTGCCCCGGCCACGTCAAACACTTTCCACAACTCAACCAGCGGCAGGTATTCGCCACGTACTTCCAGTACGCGCTCGCCGCCCGCCAGCGGATGCAGATCTTCTTCGCGCGGCTGCAACGACTCCATGACGGCGTTGAGCGGCAGGATAAAGACTTCGTTATTCACTTTCACTGACATGCCGTCGAGGATCGCCAGCGTCAGCGGCAGCAGGATACGGATAGTGGTACCGGTGCCCTGCTTCGATTTGATCTCAACGTGGCCGCCCATCTCCTGGATGTTACGTTTCACCACGTCCATGCCCACGCCGCGGCCGGAGACGTCTGTCACCTGCTCTGCGGTGGAGAAGCCCGGAGCAAAGATCAGCATGCCAACTTCTTCATCGGTCATGCTTTCGCTCACGGCCATGCCCTGAGAAAGCGCTTTGGCAAGGATACGGTCGCGGTTAAGGCCAGCACCATCATCGGTCACTTCGATGCAGATGTTGCCGCCCTGATGTTCTGCGGAGAGGATCAGGTTACCAATCGGCGATTTACCCGCTTCAACGCGTTTTTCCGGCGTTTCGATACCGTGGTCGAGGCTGTTACGCACCAGGTGCGTTAACGGATCGATAATACGTTCGATCAGGCTCTTATCGAGTTCGGTCGAGCTACCCTGCAGGGTCAGTTCTACCTGTTTATCCAGCTTGGTGGCCAGGTCGCGTACCAGACGCGGGAAGCGGCTGAAGACATACTCCATCGGCATCATACGAATCGACATTACCGACTCTTGCAGATCGCGGGCGTTACGCTGCAGCTGGCTCATGCTGGTGATCAGGTCGCCATGGGTCACCGGATCCAGCTCGTTGGAGCGCTGGGCCAGCATTGACTGGGTGATCACCAGTTCGCCGACCAGGTTAATCAGCTGGTCAACCTTCTCTACCGCTACGCGGATGCTGGTGGACTCACTGGCGGCGCGCGCCGGTTTTTCACGACCAGCAGGCTGCGGCTCTTTGGCAACGGCTTTCAGCGCTGGTGCGGCAGCTGCCTGAACGGCAGGAACAGCGGCTTCGGCCTCTTCTTCTGGCGCAGCGTCGGCAACCGTGTCAACGGCAGCTGGCGCAGCGGCTTTCTCAAAGGCGATCTGATCCGCTTCGATAACAAAGCAGAGCACCGCAATAATGTCATCTTCACCGAGACCGCCATCGATGGTGGCGCTCAGGCTATTACTGCCTTTGACCACATCGCTCAGCGTACCGAGGTTACCCAACTCCTCTTCCAGCAGGGCAACTTCGCTCTCCTTCAGGCGCGAAAGCACGACGCGCAGTTTGCCGTCGTTCGCCGCAGCCGGGGCAGCGTCGACAGCCTGCGCGGTGCTTTCAACAACAGAGAGCTTCGCGCTGCCGGCAGCCGGAGCGGCTTCGCCTTTCGCTTCCAGCGCCAGCTGGCGCAGAGCGTTGCAGATATATTCGAAGCTGGCAGCATCCGGCTCTTGCGAGCTTTTATAGGCGTCGAGCTGTTCTTGCATAATATCTTTGGTTTCCAAAAACAGGTTGATAATGTCGGTGTTGAGCTGCATTTCGCCACGCCGTGCCTCATCCAGCAGGTTCTCCATCAGGTGCGTGGTTTCCTGCAGAATGGTAAAGCCAAACGTTCCCGCACCACCTTTAATAGAGTGAGCGGCGCGGAAGATGGCGTTGAGCTGTTCTGAATCAGGTGCTTCCGGCACCAGGTCCAATAAATGTTGTTCCATATCGGCCAACAGTTCGTCGGCCTCATCAAAGAATGTCTGGTAAAAATCACTAATATCCATGCTCACGCTATCACCTCGGATTGGCTTGTGGCGATGTGGGAACTGCTACCGGAGACGCAGGGGCTGGCGCGGGGGCTGCCGGCTCTGCGGGCTCAGGCTGTGTAATGGCGCTTATTGGCGCACTTTGACTCTCGGCGTTCTCATGCAGAATGGCCGCTTCTGCCTGTTTGTTGAGCACCAAAAGACTTATTCGGCGGTTGATGGCTTCATCAGGTCCGCGGTTGACCAGGCGCATGGTGGCGGCCATGCCGACAACACGCATTACCTTGCCATCATCCAGCCCACCGGCAACCAGCTCGCGGCGCGATGAGTTTGCACGATCGGCTGAGAGCTCCCAGTTGCTGTACCCTTTGTCGCCGTTGGCGTACGGGGCATCATCGGTATGGCCGGAAAGACTCACTTTATTCGGGATGCCGTTAAGCACCGGGGCAATCGCCCGTAAAATATCGCGCATGTAAGGCTCGACTTCGGCACTGCCGGTTTTAAACATCGGCCGGTTCTGGCTGTCGATAATCTGGATGCGCAGCCCTTCCTGTACCAGATCGATCTTCAGGTGCGGGCGCAGTGCGCGCAGCTTCGGATCCGCTTCGATCAGCTGGTCCAGATCGCCGCGCAGTTTGCTCAGGCGCGACTGCTCCATGCGGCGTTTCAAATCATCAATATTCGGCTGTTTTTGCACTTCGCCTTGTTGCTGTGTGTAGTCATCGCCACCGCCCGGAATGGGGCTGTCGCTATTGGAAATACGCGGCCCACCGGTGACCGCTGTTGCCAGCGGCGTGCGGAAATATTCCGCAATCTGAATCAACTCTTTCGGGCTGGAGATGGAGATCAGCCACATGACCAGGAAGAACGCCATCATCGCCGTCATAAAGTCGGCATAGGCGATTTTCCACGAGCCATGACCGCCGCCACCATGGCCTTTATGTTTTTTTCGTTTAACTACGACGATAGGATGGGCCTGATTTTTCATGCGTCCTCGGTTGTCGTCTGTTGGTTAGGGTTGCGGACAGCACGTACGTGCTCATCCAGCTCGACAAACGATGGACGCTCGCTTGAGTAAAGCGTTTTACGACCAAACTCGACCGCGATTGGCGGTGCATAACCGTTCAGGTTCGACAGCAGCGTGATCTTGACGCACTGCATCATCTTGGCGGTTTCCGCACTTTTCTGGCGCAGCACGCTTGCCAGCGGCGAGATAAAACCGTACGCCAGCAGGATGCCGAGGAACGTCCCCACCATCGCGTGGGCAATCAGTGCGCCCAGCTCTGCCGCCGGACGATCCGCCGAGGCGAGTGCGTGAACCACACCCATTACCGCCGCAACGATACCGAATGCCGGAAGCGAATCGCCAATCGCCGCAAGGGCGTTGGCAGGTACTTCAGCCTCGCTCTCGTGGGTCTCGATTTCCTCATCCATCAGCGCTTCGATCTCGAAGGTGTTCATGTTGCCGCTGATGATGAGACGCAGATAATCGACAATAAACTCCAGCATGGTGGCATCAGCCAGAATGCGCGGGTAGCTGGCGAAAATCTCGCTCTCTTTCGGGTTCTCAATATCTCTTTCGAGGGAGAACATCCCCTGCTGACGTGATTTCGCCATCAGGCGATAGAGCAGCGCCAGCAGGTCCATATACATACTTTTGGTGTACTTAGAGCGGCGAAACAGCAGCGGCAACGCTTTCATTGTGCCTTTGATGGCTTTGCCGTTGTTGCCCACAATGAATGCACCCACACCCGCCCCGCCGATAATAATCAGTTCAGAGGGTTGATACAGTGCCCCAAGGTGACCGCCGGTCATCATATAACCGCCTAAGACTGCACCAACTACTATCAGGTAACCTATTACGATAAGCACGACATCATCCTTCTGCTAATGACTAAGGCTTAAGAGAAACATTTCGGAGGGTTTTCACGAACGGCGGGCAAAAAAAAGCAGCGGCATTAAAGCACCGCTGCTGGAGTTTTGATTCCACCTTATTCGGTTAAACAGCCTGATCGATCTGTTCTTCCAGCAGTTGTGGAATAATATCGGCAGCTTCCGGCGAAAGTTTACGTCTTTTTACCGCGCGGGACGGCGGCTGGCATAAACTGCAGGCAAAGCTACCAACAGGCTGATGAGCATGGGTAACAAAGTTACCGCTGCAGCAGTTACAGCGCGACAACTCCAGCATTCCGCTTTCCATGAAACGGACCAGCGTCCAGGCGCGAGTCAGCGCCAGCAGCGGGCCTTCATCAGAATGAGGGCACTGTTCGAGGTAGAGTCGGTAAGCTTTAATGACTGCGTCAACGCCGCTGCACAGACCGGTTTTTAACAAAAACTGCCAGGCGTTGCAGAACATCGACGCGTGGATGTTTTGTTCCCAGGTCATAAACCAGTCGGTGGAGAATGGCAGCATGCCTTTTGGCGGCGGGCTACCACGCAACTCTTTATAGAGTTTGATAAGACGACCGCGGCTAAGCTGCGTCTCACTCTCCAGCATCTGTAAACGCGCACCCAGCGTAATCAGTTCCATTGCTAACTGAATGTCGCGTGCTTCCTGAACAATGCTTTTCTCACTCATAGTTAAGCCCTTTTCTTCCTGGCCGCGTCGCCGTTTTTAGATGATTCGTTGAGCAGGCGGGTTGAAAGCAAAATACCGGTATGGACTTGCTGCAAGTCATCCACACGCGATTCCTGGGTCAGACGAGTGATTGTCTGATGATTGTCAAAACGGAACTGACAGATAAGCTGATTGGTTTCAGCCAATTTCACCATTTGCGGCAGGGTTAATTCACCCAGCGTGTTTGCCATCTCTTCATTAATCCCTAAACGGAACATGGCGGAGGCTTTGTCCTGGCTAATCAGACGCTGAGCAAGGAGTAAATATGACAGATTGATATCGTAAACGTGTTTCAGCAACTCGGATGTATGCATTTTTCCCATCCAGAATAACCAACTTGAATCTTATGCGGCTAAGCCGCACCCCGTGATGTCGCCGGGAAAAAACCCGGTATAAAAAAGAAAGGCTAAATGCATAACTGACTCAGGATCTCGCGAGCAAGGCGCTTCGTTGAGATGTTAATGCCTTGCTGCTCTCTTAATCATTTCTTACAAAGAACTAAGATTTTTCCTAATTCGACGCAACTGTACTCGTAGGTGCTGAGACATACAATCTGAACAGAGCGGGAATTTGAAATTTTTGTGATCCACGTCACATAATTTACGTGATTATTGATCAGAAATCTATCAGTCTCGCTTGTGATTTGATGTTTTATTGCTCGATTGAACCCTTTTTTATTCCACTAGTACGAATACTAATGCAGTACCAACCGCAAAAAAGCGCTACTGGTCAGAGGTATGACATGCTAGAAAGCCTCGATTCAGCAAAACGTATCTATTGCAGACACATAAATAAATATACTTACAAAACAATAAGTTAAGATTTTAGTGCTGCTAATTAGTTGACTTAAGTTACCATTTCGATTTCGTTAATGAGCCTGATGAACTGCGGAGGAATTTAGCGATATATTCTTTAAATTTCAGTTAGGTATTCAATTTTGGTTAACATGCTTATTATATGTACGCTCTGTTACGTAAGAATAATTAATGAATATTTATGATTACCTTCACAGAGTGGCAATGTTCGTGGCTTGCGCTGGAGCGTGAAACAGAGTAATGGTGAGAAAAACTGGAATACCTCGTGGAGAACGCAATGGCCTACGCGCATCTTCTGGTTGCGGTGGCGATGACCCCGGAAAGTCATCAGCTACTCGCCAAAGCGATTGATATTGCTCGCCCTTCTCACGCCCGCATCACATTAATTACCCTTGCCGCCGACCCCGAACTCTACAATCAGCTTGCTGCACCGATGATGGAGAGTGTCCGAACCCTCTTACAAGAAGAATTGCAACAGTTTCTTAACGAATTGGTAACCAATACAACTTATCCGATTGAGCAGACGCTGATCGCCACGGGCGAATTGTGTGAGCATATCGCGCATGTCTGCCGCACCAGGGGGGTCGATCTGGTGATATGCGGCAACCATAACCAGACCTTTTTCTCGCGGGCGGCCTGTTCGGCGAAGAGTATTGTGAAGAACAGCGAGGTAGATGTGCTGCTGGTGTCGCTGAAGGGATAAAAAAACGCTCCCGTTTTCGCGGGAGCGTTCTGTTTTACGGCTTAAGCCAGTTTCGGGAAGGTCGCCACTTTGTTTTGTAGCTCGCTCTGCGCGCTACGTGGCGTGATTTGCTTTAGGTCGCTGATAAACCTCTGCTGCCAGTGGTCGATATCATTATCCTGAATGATCTTCAGCATCTCCGCATGGCGCGAAATACGCTCTGCCAGCGGCATGCGCAGCGCACGGTCGAGTGCCGCAGCCACATCGTCACGATCGTAAGGGTTAACCAGCAATGCGGAAGTCAGCTCGTTCGCCGCACCGGCAAACTGCGACAGCACCAGCACCCCCGGGTTTTCCGGATCCTGCGCCGCCACGTACTCTTTCGCTACCAGGTTCATACCGTCACGCAGTGGCGTCACCAGACCCACTTCGGCGTAACGGAAGACCTTCATCAGCACTTTGCGATCGAAATGCTGGTTGAGGTAGTAGAGCGGCGTCCAGCCAAGCTGGCCATATTTACCGTTAATACGCCCCGCTTCCGTCTCCAGCTGGTGACGGATATCCTGATAAGCCTGCACTTCACCGCGCGAGGTCGGCGCAATCTGCGTATAGCGGATTTTGCCGTGGTGCTCGGGGAATTTCTCCAGCAGCGTCTCATAAGCGAGGAAACGCTCCGGTAAACCTTTGGAGTAGTCCAGACGCTCAACGGAGAAGATGTTCTTCACATTCTTCAGCTCCGCTTTCAGTTGCGCCAGTTTAGGCGGCAGCGGGCCGGATGCCTGCTGAGCAATCTCATTCGGCTCAATACCGATCGGGTAGACTTCGGTACGGAAATTTCTGCCCCACGCCATATGCTCTTTACTGTTACGCGTGCTGAGGCGCGTCTGCATCGACACGCTGTCGAGGAACGCGGTGCGATCGCTCTCGGTCTGGAAGCCGAGCAGATCGTAATCGCACAGCTGCTCCAGCAGCTCCGCATGCGGCGGCAGGGCGTTGAAGATCTCCGGCGTCGGGAAAGGAATGTGCAGGAAGAAGCCAATCTGGTTTTTCACGCCGCGTTTACGCAGCTCGTTGGCAAACGGCAGCAGGTGATAATCGTGGATCCAGAGAATGTCATCCTCTTTCAGCAGCGGCACCAGCTTATCGGCCAGTAAGGCGTTCACTTCCTGATAGCCATCCCACGCTTCGCGCTGGAATTTCACCAGGTCGAGACGGTAGTGGAAAGCGGGCCACAGCACGGCGTTAGAAAACTGATTGTAATACTGCTCGTGATGCTCTTCGCTGAGGTTGAAGGAGACCCAGGTAATGTTCCCTTTGCTCACCTCTTTCAACGGTTGATCTTCATCGCCGATTTCGCCGCTCCAGCCAAACCAGACGCCGCCTGCGGCTTTCAGTGCGCCCAAAATACCGACTGCCAGTCCGCCAGCACTGGCTTTTTTATCATCAGGCGGTGCAATTCGATTAGATACTACGACTAAGCGACTCATAGCCATCTCTCCTGTTTGTTAGCGCCTTTTCTTCTTGTTTTTGATACTCGGACATACGTTCCAACCAGTGATGAACATCCCGAACGTCGTTCAGCCGCCACTGTGCGTGGGTTTCGCCTGAACCGACTTTAATCGAGATACCGCCCAGTTTATTGACGGTTTCAAAACCATGTTCATCAGTAAGATCGTCACCAAGAAACACCGGTTTCCTGCCGGTGAAGGGCGGCGTGCGCAGAAAGGCTTCAATGGCCGCGCCCTTATGAATGTCTGACGGTTTCAGTTCAACCACACATTTGCCTGGCTGCATGGCCAGTTGCGGGAAGGTATCAACCATCTGTTGGGCCAGGGCAAAGACCGCTTCTTCATGCTGCGGTGCCTGGCGATAGTGCAGTGCGAATGCCATCCCTTTGGTTTCCAGCACGACGCCGTCAAGCGACGCCAGCCCGTGCCGAAGCGCCTGCTCCAGCGGAATAAGCACCTCTTTCGGTAATGTCACCCGCTCCGTTTGACCGGAGATATCGCGCCGCTCTGCCCCGTGAACACCGGCAAGCGGGAAACGATACGGTTTAACGAGCTCATCAAGCTCGCTAATAGAGCGCCCTGAAATTAACGCCAGCGCGCCGTTATTCATCTCTGCAAGCAATGAAAGTCTGGTCAGCACCTGTTCCGGAATGAAAACTTCATCCGGGCGCGGTTTAATATCAGCGAGGGTGCCATCCAAATCGAAAAAAAAGGCAAAATCACCGGAAAAGAGAGGCGGTTTTGATAACGCGTCGTCCACCCTTGTTTCCTCCTTACATTCATCATGTGAGCCGATATTTCGCTGCGGCCCATTATCATTAGCTATGTAAGTATAGACAGTGTGACGCCGCTCGCCATTTTAACAATGAAAGACCAGCCGCATTCGCGGCTGGTTAAAGGGGGAATTACACTGAAAGGTTGTGTCGATAATTTAAGCAGTTAGCGTTATACCGTGCGCTTCGCTTTCTGCTTGTAACGGTCGAAGATCACTGCTGCCAGTAGGATCAGACCGCGTACGACGTACTGCGAGAAGGGGGAGATATTGAGCAGGTTCATGGCGTTCTCAACGGTGCCAAGAATCAGAATACCTGCCACTACATACGAGATTTTTCCTATGCCGCCTTTGAGCGAAACCCCACCCAATACGCAGGCCGAAATGACGATCAGCTCATAACCGATGGAGGTCATCGGCTGTCCGCTGGTCATGCGCGAAGCGAGAATAATCCCCGCCGCCGCCGACACCAGCCCGGAAAGCACAAAGATGATGATTTTGGTACGCACCACCGGCACACCAGCCAGCCGAGCGGCCTCTTCATTACCGCCAATCGCCAGCGTATTGCGACCAAAGGTGGTGCGATTAAGCAGAAAGCCGAAGATAATCAGGCAGCCAACCGTCAGCCAGATTGGCGCAGGCAAACCCAGCCAGTTAGCGTAGCCAAGCTCGAAGAAACGCTCATCTTCGATGCCGACCGCTTTACCATCAGAGATGATATAAGCCAGCCCGCGTACAATCTGCATGGTCGCAAGGGTTGTGATCAGGGCGTTGATCTTTAAGCGGGCAATGACGAAACCGTTAATAAAGCCGCTGACCACACCGAGCAGCAAACCGGCGGCAACGCCGATCCACAAGCTTTCGCTGAGGTTAATCACCACCGCCGTGGTCACACCGGCGCAGGCAATCACCGAGGCGACCGAGAGATCGAAATCGCCGGAGGCGAGGCAGAAAAGCATGCCGCAGGCAACCATTCCGGACATTGAGATCGCCAGCCCCAGCCCCTTCATATTGACGAAGGAGGCGAAGTTCGGCACAAACACCGCGCAGCCGATAAACAGCACCGCGAAGACCACCAGCATGCCAAACTGATCCCAGATGCGTCCGACGCTAAAGGGCGACTTTTTCGGCGCGCGGGCCGTTGTTAAAGATGACATCGTTTTCTCCTCACTCAGGCGACCGCCTGGCTCACTTTTGGCATAGCCAGGCTCAACACCTGCTGTTCATCACTCTGTCCGTGTAGCACCTCACCGGCAATCTCCCCTTCGCGCATCACCACGATGCGGTCGGCAACGCCGAGCACTTCGGGTAAGTCACTTGAAGCAAAGAGCACCGCGACGCCACGCGCGGCCAGCGCGTATATCACGTTGTAAATCTCATGCTTGGCACCCACATCAATACCGCGCGTCGGCTCATCGAGCAGGATCACTTTCATCTCCTCCGACAGCCAGCGACCGAGGATCGCCTTCTGCTGGTTGCCGCCGGAGAGATTCATAATCAGCTGTTCGGCACCGGGGGTTTTGATATTGAGCGCGCGAATATGGTGCGCGGCGTTCTCGCTCTCCCAGCCATCGTTTATCAGGCAGCCTGCGCGAATGTATTTACGCCGGGCGCTGATATTGATGTTCTCCTGCACCGAGTGCACCGGGATAATCCCTTCGGCTTTACGATCTTCCGGGCAGAGCATCATCCCTGCGCGAATGGCGTGGGCGGGTTTCTGGATGTTGATCGCTTCGCCATCGATAAAGACCTGCCCTTCGGTGATCTTCGTCCCGCCGAACAGCCCTTTCATGAGTTCGCTGCGCCCGGCACCGACCAGACCAAAGAGGCCAACGATTTCGCCGCTGCGCACGTTTAAGCTGATGGGCGTGCGTACGCCCGGCGCTTTCACCTGCTCCAGACGCAGACGCTCTTCGCCACAGGGGCGCGGTTGCCAGCCATAGATATCGCCCAGTTCGCGCCCGACCATTGCCTGTACCAGCTGATCGTGGTTGACCTGCTGCATATCGCTAAAGGTGCGCACGTAGCGGCCATCTTTAAAGACGGTAATGGCGTCGCTGAGGGCAAAAATCTCCTCCATACGGTGCGAAACATAGAGGATCACCCTGCCCTCTTTGCGCAGTTCGCGGATCACGCGGAACAGGTTGTCAATTTCACGTGCCGAAAGGGAACTGGTCGGTTCGTCAAAGGCGATCACTTTGGCGTTGCGCGCCAGCGCTTTGGCAATCTCCACCATCTGCCATTGACCGATAGAGAGATACTTAAGTGGCGTCTGGGGATCGATATCCAGCCCCAGATGCTGTAATTGCAGGCCCGCTTCGTAGTTGAGCAGCGAGCGGTTCACAATGCCGCCTTTTTGCGGCAGTTGACCAAGGTAGATATTTTCCGCGACGGTCATCTCCGGCACCAGGTGCAGCTCCTGATAGATGATCGCCACGCCGGCATTCAGCGCCGCAGTGGTGTCGCTAAACACCACCTCTTCGCCTTTGATCGCCAGCGTACCGCCGGTGGGGGCGTAGTTACCGCTGAGGATCTTCAGCAGGGTGGATTTCCCCGCGCCATTTTCGCCCATCAGCGCGTGCACCTGCCCGGCATAACAGTCAAAAGTGATATCGCTCAGCGCTTTGACGCCGGGAAAGGTTTTGCTGATGCCGCGAAACGAAAGATAGGGAGTGGAGTGTTGCATAACGTCTCCGTGAAGCAGTTGAGGGTACGACAGGCTCCCCGTTTGCACGGGGAGCGCAACCGACAGAGCCTTACAGTCCTTTCTTCGCCAGCTCTTCTTTGAAGTTATCACGGGTGATCAGCACCACATCGGTCACCGCGGTGAACTTCGGCGGCTCAACGCCTTTGGTCACCCAGTTGTAGAGCAGCTCGCTGGTTTTATAGCCATGCACGTCCGGGCTTGGCAGCAGAGATCCATAGAAGCCGGTGGCCTGCCCTTTCGACAGTTCACTCACCGCATCGACACCGTTAATACCGATGCCAATCACATCTGCCGCTTTAAAGCCCTGGCCTTCAGTGGCGCGCACGCCGCCCAGCACGGTGTTATCGTTCATACCGAGCACCAGCCAGTGTTTCACTTCCGGGTGCTGTACCAGCAGGGAGTTACCGGCATCGAATGCGCCGGGGATATCGTTAGATTTGGTCGGCACCTGGTAGATCTGTTTTTCCGGGAAGCCGGCTTTTTTCAGCGCGTCCATCGAGCCGGAGGTACGGCGACGGGCGGTGTCGAGTTCGTTCGCAGTAATTGCCATCACGCCGGTCTCTTTTACGTCCCAGCCGCGTTTTTGCATCTCTTTATAAAGCTCTTCGCCCTGACGCGCGCCGATTTCGCTGGCCGCCATCATCACCAGCGGAACGGTCTCCATCGGCTTGCCTTTGGCATTGACGAACTGGTCATCGACGGCAATCACTTTCATGTCGTAACCGCGTGCTTTCGCCATGATAGCGGAGCCCAGTTTCGGATCCGGCGTACAGATGACAAACCCTTTCGCGCCGCTGGCCGCCAGGCTATCAATGGCGTTCAGCGTTTTTTCGCCATCCGGGACGGCGATTTTAATCACCTCGAAACCTAACTCTTTGCCCGCTTTGTCAGCGAATTTCCACTCAGTCTGGAACCAGGGTTCTTCCGGCTGTTTAACCAGAAACCCGAGCTTCATGGTTTCAGCGATAGCGGATTGTGACATAACGGCAGCCAGGCCGATGGCCGCCAACGCTTTAGTGAATTTGTGCATGGTAAACTCCGGCTTAAACACGCTTTTATGTAGGGAACAGAAATAATTGCTATTGTTAAAAGTTCAAAAAACAAGGCATTAGCGCCCATGCATCAGATGGACATCTGTGCTGGAAATAGTTTTAGCGGGAAATTGATTCTCCATAGGAGAGCGGCATCACACGGCTGAATTACAGTAATTCCGTACATAAATTCAGCGGATTTAGCCATAAAGTCGGCGGCTTTTGTCAGACAAATCGCAAGGGTGAAAGCAGGATAATCCATAACGTCAGCCAGCTTATCCTTGTACCCGGCCACAGGGCGCGGCCGGGCGAAACGATTACCAGCGGTAGTAGATGTGATCGGCGTGTTCGCGAACGGGTTTTTCGTCGCCCAGCAGGCGCGCGGCAAGCGTAAAGGCAAAGTCGAAAGCGTGTCCCAGACCTTTGCCGCTGATCAGGTTGCCATCTTCAACGACCGGCGCATCGACATACTCGCCATCTTGCACCTGTTGATAGAGATCGCCGGAACAGACATACCGACGCCCGTTGAGGAGATTGTTGCCGCCCAGCACGCGCGCAGCGGCGGAGCAGAGGGGGCAGATCAGTTTACCTGCCGCATCGTGGGCTTTAACAAATTGCACGACATCGCTGCTGGCCGCGAGGTTGACGCTCCCCTGCGGCCCGCCGGGCAGGACGATGGCATCGAACAGCGTCCCTTGCCGCTCGGACAAGGTGCTGTCTGCCACCATAGGAATGGCGTGATAGCTGACCACCGCGCGGTAATCCGCGCAGGCCAGCGTCTCTACTTCAATCTCTAAGCGGCGCAAAATATCAATAGTGATAATCGCTTCCGCTTCTTCAAAACCCGGCGCTAACAATACCGCCACTTTTTTCATGACCGACTCCTTGCCGTTGAGGTCAGGTGAAACAGGTGGCGTTATTGTTGATCAAAACAGCGTTTCAAAATCCTCGCTGCGTCACAGACCCGTGGCCGGATGTCGATAATATGCGCGTTAGTGCGCTTCGCCCTGCGGGGTGAACTTCAGTTCGATCAGCGCAATGGCTTTTTGAATCGCCCGGCGCGTCACCGGATCGGCGGCGGCGGGATGGGTCGAGAAGTCGATGGTTTTAAGCTGGTTAGCCATTTTTTCACGCACTTCGACCGGCGCGATCACGTCAATCACATCAAGGATCTGTTTGATGACCAGCTGGCAGGCGACAACGTCAGAGACCAGCTCCTGGTCGGCGGGGGTGTTTTGCGACATGGGAAGCTCCTTATTGAAAGGGCGCCATAGTAGCGGGAAACGGCGGGCATGAGTAGTTTTGCGCGCGGCCGCGTTGCGCAGAGACAAAAAAACCTGCCGCAGCAGGTTTTTTTATTCTCAGAACATCGCGCCAGGCGGTACGTCTTTGAAGGTCTTGCAATAGGTTTCAAACATATGCTTCAGGATTTTACGCAGTTTCATCTTTCACTCCGGCAAATAGTCAGGCAGGTGCTGAGCCTCAATGGGCGACATAATATGACGCCCGTCACAAAAATCAATCTATCTGAGAGCGAAATCACGTTTCAAAAAATGAAACTGGCGTAGTTTTATGAGCAATCTGATGTCAAATCCGACAGTTAGCGCGCTAAAAATATTTTTAGCTTCTTCAATTATTTTTGTGGATGGCAGACTCTCAATGACCGAAAGTTCCCCTGCGCAAACGCGAGGCGCGGTTTCTCCCGCTGCATTACTGGTCGCGGGCGCCTTCTTTATGGAGTTTATTGATGGCACGGTGATCGCCACCGCGCTGCCGGATATGGCAAAAACCTTTGGCGTCGAAGCGGTGGCGCTCAATATCGGTATCAGCGCCTATCTGATTACGCTTGCTGTACTGATCCCCGCCAGCGGCTGGATCGCCGATCGCTTCGGCGCGCGCACCATCTTTACGCTGGCGCTGGCAATCTTCACCTTCGCCTCGGTGCTGTGCGGGCTCTCCACCAGCGTCGAGATGTTTGTGGCGATGCGCATTTTGCAGGGCATGGGCGGCGCGCTGATGGTGCCGGTCGGGCGGCTGGCGGTGCTGCGCACCACGCCCAAACATCAGCTGATTACCGCTATCGCTACGCTGACATGGCCGGCGCTGGTGGCCCCGATTATCGGCCCGCCGCTCGGCGGGTTTATTACCCACTACGCGGACTGGCGCTGGATTTTCTTTATTAATGTGCCGCTCGGACTGCTGGGGATGGCGCTGGCACTGCGCATTATTCCCAACATCCGTGAAGAGGAGCGCCGCCCCTTCGACTTAACCGGCTTTCTCACCACCAGCATCGCGATGGTGAGCTTGGTGTACGCAATGGAAGCGCTCGGTTCGCAACACCCACAGGGTGGATTGACGCTGGCACTGCTGACGCTTGGCGCGGTGATGTTTGCCTTTACGCTGCGCCATTTCCGCCGCCACGCGTGGCCAATGATCCGCCTCGACGCGATGCAGGTGCCGACCTTTCGCGTCACTATGTATGGCGGTTCGCTGTTCCGCGCCTCGATCAGCGCGGTGCCGTTTCTGCTGCCGCTGCTGTTTCAGGTCGGGTTTGGTATGGATCCCTTCCACGCCGGGCTGCTGGTGCTGGCGGTGTTTGCCGGGAATTTGTCCATTAAACCGGCGACCACGCCGCTTATCCGCTGGCTCGGCTTTCGTAAGCTGCTGTTGATTAACGGCGCGCTAAATGTGATTGCGTTGCTGGCCTGCGCGTTTCTTACCGCCGATACGCCGGTGTGGCTGATCTTTGCCATCCTCTACCTTGGCGGCGTCTTTCGCTCGGTGCAGTTTACCGGCGTCAGCACGCTGGCGTTTGCCGATGTGCCTGCCGCGCAGATGAGTTATGCCAATACGCTGTTTAGCACGGCGACACAGCTGGCGGTGGGGCTTGGCATTACGCTTGGCGCGATTGGCATTCGCCTTGGCGAGCATATCAGCGGCTGGTTAGGGCTCGGCGGGATGGAAGGGATCAGTTTCCGGCTGGCGTTTGTCTTTATTGCGTTGATCTGTCTGGTGGGAATGATTGATACGCTGCGCTTGACGGAGGATGCCGGCAGCGCGGTGTCGCAGAAAAGTCGTTAAACAGAGATGCCGGATGGCGGCTTACGCCTTATCCGGCCTACGCGTACTGGCGTTTGTCTTTATTGCGTTGATCTGTCTGGTGGGAATGATTGATACGCTGCGCTTGACGAAGGATGCCGGCAGCGCGGTGTCGCAGAAAAGTCGTTAAACAGAGATGCCGGATGGCGGCTTACGCCTTATCCGGCCTACGGGTGCGCATAGCGAAATTTGCTCCCGTAGGCCTGATAAGCGCAGCGCCATCAGGCAAGATGACTATCAGGCCAGCACTTCACGCACGAAGGCTTCGATCTCTTTATTCTGGCAGTTCTCGAAGAAGCACTGCTGGAAACGCTCGCCGGAAACGGCGGTTTTCACCAGTTCGCGATCGATGGCGCGCAGCGTATCGAGATAGTTCTCTTTCACCACCGCTGCTTTCACCTGGTTCAGGATCCCGGCGTTACGCACCTGCGGCTCTTTACGCTCCGGCGGATAACCTTCCCCGTTGCGGCCAGTAAAGGCTTTCTCAAAGATAAAGCGCACATTCAGCTCTGCGCCCCAGCCAAAGCCTTTAGCAAACGGCAGCGCCAGCGCGTTACCGTTGTTGATCTGCGCGAACAGGAAGGCGTCGGCCGGATCGATACAGTAACCGCAGACCACGCCCGGATGGATGTTCAGCGACATCAGCGCGCCCTGCCCGGTGCCGCAGCCGGTCACCACGAAATCCACCGCTTTAGAGTTGAGCAGAATGCTGGCCATAATGCCGAGGTGGATATAGGTCAGATGATGGTCATTTTCGTCGCTCATGCCGACGTTATACACCGGGAAATCTTTCTCATCGGCTACGGTTTTCAGCTCTTTGAGAATGATGGCGTTTTTCGCCGCCTGGCTGTTTTCCATCATCAGTGCAATTTTCATTTTCATCTCCTGTGGACGTGCTTCGGATAGCAAAGGTTACCTAAACCTTACTACCTCACAAACATACTTTCAAATTTAGTGAAAAATGGTTTTAAAAATCAAAAGCCGCCTCACAGTTTTGAGCGACCCGCTCCTGCCGTCCTGATTAGTAGAGGGTGTTCGGGGGGTTATTCCGTCGATTGCCGCACAAAGGGGGCGATTAAGATGAGAAGATGCAAAAAATGAAGCAGAGCAACGTCATGAAGAGAGTCGTTATTGCCGCCACGCTGTTACTCCTTGCCGGGTGCACCATCACCAAAGAAGCAGAAGTGAGCAGTGTGGACACCACCAGCGGCGTGGTGCGTCTGAGCTTTAATCAGCAGATGATGCAGACCGCGCGTTATGATGAGTATGTCGCACAGGGCACCGCCAACAAACAGTGCCAGCAGTTGGGTTACGCTACCGCCGTGGCATTTGGCCAACCGGTGCAGACCTGTAGTTTGATCAGCGGTTCGGGCTGCATGAACACCAAAATCACCATTCAATATCAGTGTCGCGGTATCGCTATCGACCCCAACCGCGCGGCCTGGTAAATTCTGAAGCCAGCTATTATTGCTGGCTTTTTCTTTTATTAATAATCAAAACAATTCTCATTCATTTAAATATCCTTCCGGCAATGCGTGTTATTCGCATTCTCTTTATTAATCAAACGCTTTATTATTTTACCTTTTGCAAATAATTAAATAACAAATTATAGTGGCGGCACTTTCCCCTGTTATTTTTTTAATTCCGGAGCCGTGCGATGTTAAAAGCAGAGATGATCGAAAAACTCAACGAACAGATGAATCTGGAACTCTTCTCCTCCCTGCTCTATCAACAGATGAGCGCATGGTGCAGCTATCACAGTTTTGAAGGCGCCGCCGCGTTTCTGCGCCGCCACGCGCAGGAAGAGATGACCCATATGCAGCGCCTGTTCGACTACCTGACGGACACTGGCAGCCTGCCGCGCATCGCAAATATTGCTTCACCGGTCGCAGAGTATGCCTCCCTTGATGAACTGTTCCGCGCGACTTACGAACATGAGCAGCATATTACGCAAAAAATTAATGAGCTGGCGCATGTTGCGATGATGTCGCAGGATTATCCGACCTTTAATTTCCTGCAGTGGTATGTTGCCGAGCAGCATGAAGAAGAGAAACTCTTTAAATCGGTAATTGATAAATTAACGCTGGCGGGTAAAAGTGGTGAAGGCCTCTACTTTATTGATAAAGAGCTGGCGACCCTCGACGCACAAAATTAATAATAAGGGCGGTGCAGTTAATTCTGTACCGCCTTTTTTCTTTCTGCTCCACAACACTCCTCTCTGATTATCCTCTGTCACAAAATGCCTGATTCCGCACTTAACACCAGCGGGGGTTGCTCTTTTTCGTCCGCACGATAAAGCGTAAACAAAAGATTACATCAGATGTAACGGTCATTTGACGAAACGGTGGAATTATCTTACTCTGCGCCGCGTATTGCGTGTGCAGTGAGTTCAGAAATAGAGGAAAGTGTGAAAAATCGGGCACTTGGAAGTGTATTTATTGTCGCTGGCACCACCATTGGTGCGGGCATGCTGGCGATGCCGCTGGCAGCAGCGGGCGTAGGGTTTGCAACGACGCTGGGGCTGCTTTTCATCTTATGGGCAGTGATGTGTTACACCGCGCTGCTGCTGCTTGAAGTCTATCAGCATGTTCCGGCTGAGACCGGGCTGGGCTCGCTGGCGCAGCGCTATCTGGGTCGTTACGGACAGTTGATCACCGGCTTCAGCATGATGTTTCTGATGTATGCGCTAACGGCTGCCTATATCAGCGGTGCTGGCGAGTTGCTTGCTTCAAGTATCAGCGAGTGGTTTAACGTTTCGCTCTCGTCGAGCGCGGGCGTGCTGATCTTTACGCTGGTGGCTGGCGGCGTTGTCTGCATTGGCACCTCGCTGGTCGATCTCTTCAACCGTTTTCTCTTCAGCGCCAAAATCCTCTTTTTGGTGGTTATGCTGGCATTGTTAATGCCGCATGTTCATCAGGCTAACCTGCTGACTATGCCGCTGGAAAAAGGGCTGGCGCTCTCAGCGTTGCCGGTGATTTTTACCTCGTTCGGTTTTCACGGCAGCGTGCCGAGCATTGTCAGCTATATGGGCGGCAACATTCGCCAGCTGCGCAAAGTGTTTATTACCGGTAGCGCTATTCCGCTGGTGGCGTATATCTTCTGGCAGCTGGCGACCCTTGGCAGCATCGACTCTCATACCTTTATGGGCCTGCTTGCCAGCCAGTCAGGGCTGAATGGCTTGTTGCTGGCGCTGCGCGATGTCGTCGCCTCCGCACATGTCGAACTGGCGATCCACCTTTTTGCCGATCTGGCGCTGGCTACCTCATTCCTCGGCGTCTCGCTGGGCCTGTTTGATTACCTCGCCGATCTGTTCCGTCGCCGCAATAGTGTCAGCGGCCGCTTGCAAACCGGCATCATCACCTTTCTGCCGCCGCTGGCGTTTGCCCTCTTCTACCCGCGCGGTTTTGTGATGGCGCTCGGTTACGCAGGCGTTGCGCTTGCGGTATTAGCCCTGCTGTTGCCGTCGATGCTGGCGTGGCAGAGCCGCAAACACCACCCGCAAAGCGGTTACCGCGTGCTGGGCGGGAAACCGGCGCTGTGCCTGATCTTCGCCTGCGGTATCGCCATTATTACTATTCAGTTTTTGATTGTGGCAGGATGGTTGCCGGAAGTGGGTTAATACGAGGGCGCTCTGACTGGAGCGCCTTATTTTTGTGATCAGAAAGATTATTTTCTTTTTTTGAGAGCACCATCAGGGGCTTGGATATAGACGGAGTCATCGAATGTGTATCGCATGTTTCCCTCACGCGTCTTAGCAACAATCATCAGGTTGTCTTTATCAATACAATTCTTAGGCTCAGGCATATCATCAAAGCAGAGTCGATCATATTTCCCTAATTCTTTGTAACCTTCACCAAAAGCCCAAAAGTAAACACGAAATAACCCATCGCTATCGACTTTGGGAACCTTGTACTCCTTGAAAAGCCTGTCCTTATGATCCATCCACCATTCTATTTTTCCTTTGGCTGTCAGAGGCATATGATCGACTATGATGCTTGAATAAGCTTTATCCTGATGAACGGCAATGATTTTGACGGGACGGTGATTCAGATAAATATATACTGCAATAAATATAAAAAATAATATTGCTACTATAACAACCTTTTTTCTTCTCATTGAAACATTCCTCCATGAATCTTGATCACTGTTTCCATGTTAGTAAAAAAAGGCTTAAAGCCGAAAACATTGTAGCGCTGTAATACAAACCAAATCCTGAAAAACCGATGTCCAAAAAATAAACTTTTCTTTATATCTTCGTCATCAAGCCCGAAATGATCTTGTGCCGTGTATTTGACTATAGCCTGCCATTTATTTTCATAAACATTCATTGAAATCAATTTGATATTTATTGCATAAATATCGTGCACAGTAATACCTAAACCATTCAAATTATCTTTAAAACGTGAGAATTTCGGTAAAATAGAGTTCTGAATAGATGATTCAATACTATAAAAGGAACTTTCGTGCAATGTTTTATCTTTATAGTTAACTTTATCGTTGATAGCGTCTACTATAGCCTTTAAAGAACTCTGCTCCGAACTATCATTTACTATCTGATTTCTTAAGGCCATGTTCAAAGCGGCGTCCTGAAAAGCAGCACCATTTTGTGTTTGCCAATGCGTGATCATTTTAGTTATCAACTGCCTGTATGCACCGTACATGGCGAACTGACTTGATAGAGAACGCATTTCATCAAACATAATATTGCTACATTCCAGACGGGATATAGTCTTACCTTTTTTTAAAGCACCACTCAGAAGGCCATCGTAATAAGCGGGGCGAGGAGTTATTAACGTCGGAGTCTGCTCAAGTTTGTATGGATCAACTTTTGTAGAAACATCTGTTAAACGAAAGTCTCTTTTTAACTGTTCTTCGGTTAAATCACCACATTTCATATCCGCTGCTGACCTATGATCCATCTGGCGTTTTGTAGCAAAGATAGTCACAGGCAATCCTAAAGCCACCACAGATACCTCCATAAATCACATCCATTAATGAATAGATTAGCGAAAAAAATGCATCAGTGAAACTCCAAAATCTGGTACCTGCAACTTAAATTTCTACGAGAATCGTTCATTCAGAGAGAAGAAGTGAGATCGTATCAGGAATGGGCTAAGTGTACTAACAGCATAAATATAACGCCTTCGATATCAAGGTAGCTAGCGACTCGGACTAATTAGGGTCAGTCAAATACCCTTTATGCAATGAGATAAAACAGCAGAATTTCGTCAGCCACGGTTGCGGGATGGCAATGTTCCTGACTTGAGATGGCGAAAGCCTGACGAAGCCAGATTTCAGGCACAAAAAAACCACCTTTCGGTGGTTTCACGACACTGCTTATTGCTTTGATTATTCTGCTTTTTCCCCATGGTACCCGGAGCGGGACTTGAACCCGCACAGCGCGAACGCCGAGGGATTTTAAATCCCTTGTGTCTACCGATTCCACCATCCGGGCTCGGGAAGAAATTGGAGGCGCGTTCCGGAGTCGAACCGGACTAGACGGATTTGCAATCCGCTACATAACCGCTTTGCTAACGCGCCAAAATCCTTCAGGCTTTTCAGCCAGCACCCGCTGTAACAGCCGATGCGTAAAACTGGAGCGGGAAACGAGACTCGAACTCGCGACCCCGACCTTGGCAAGGTCGTGCTCTACCAACTGAGCTATTCCCGCGTCATCAAGCGTGTTGTAATCGCTTGATTTTATTATCTTCTGGCAAGCTATGCCGCCTTCCGATGCGTTGCATTCTACTTACCTGACGCAATGAGTCAACGATATTTTTCAAAAGCACGATCGTTTGCTGAAATTTGCGACGAAACGATCACGGTTCGAGCAGATCGCCGCGCGCAGCGTTGAGATATTGCAGCATCGACCACAGCGTCAGCACTGCGGCGACAAAGAAGAGCGCAATGCCGGCGTACTCAACCCACTGGTTCGGTCGCCACAGCAGCCACACCAGCGCCACCATCTGCGCCGTGGTTTTGACTTTACCAATCCAGGAGACCGCCACACGGCTACGCTTGCCCATCTCTGCCATCCACTCGCGCAGGGCGGAGATGATAATTTCACGGGCGATCATCGTTGCCGCAGGCAGCGTCACCCACCAGCTGTGATAGTGCTCCGCCACCAGCACCATCGCGATCCCGACCAGCACCTTATCGGCCACCGGATCGAGAAAAGCGCCAAAGCGCGTGCTCTGGTTCCAGCGGCGCGCCAGATAACCGTCAAACCAGTCAGTTACCGCCGCGCAGCAAAAAATAAGGGCGCAGACAAACGGCGCCCAGTTGAACGGCAGATAGAACGCCAGAACGAAAAACGGGATCAGGATGACGCGAAAAAGGGTGAGCAACGTAGGAATATTGAATCGCATGTTGGCGTTAACTGTCTGTTGTCCGTAAAATTTCGCTCTATGTTGCTACAGAGCCCCTAATGTTTCAACGAGTAGAAGATCTTTTCTGCCAGACCTTGCGAGATGCCCGGCACTTTCGCAATTTCCTCAATGCTGGCGTTCTGTAACCCTTGCAGACCGCCCATATATTTCAGCAGCATCTGCCGGCGTTTCGGCCCCACCCCTTCGATGGTTTCGAGCGAACTGGTGTTCTTCACCTTCGCCCGTTTTTTACGGTGTCCGCTAATGGCGTGATCGTGCGATTCATCGCGAATATGCTGAATCACATGCAGCGCGGGCGAATCCGGCGGCAGGCTGAAGCCCTCCCCTTCCGGCTCGAAAAAGAGCGTCTCTAAACCGGCTTTACGATCTGCGCCCTTCGCCACCCCCAGCAACAGCGGCTTATGTTTATCCCACGGCACATCCAGCTCGGCAAATACGGTTTTCGCCTGACCCAGTTGCCCTTTACCGCCATCAATCAGGATCACATCGGGGATCTTGTTCTCTTCAATGGCTTTACCATAGCGGCGGCGCAGCACTTGGTTCATCGCCGCATAGTCGTCGCCCGGCGTAATGCCGGTGATGTTATAGCGGCGATACTCGGCGCGCACCGGCCCGTTGGGGTCAAACACCACGCAGGAGGCGACCGTCTGCTCGCCCATAGTATGGCTGATATCGAAGCACTCCATGCGTTTGACCGCAGGCAGATTAAGCACGCTCGCCAGCGCGGCAAGCCGCTGATGGACGGTCGACTGCTGAGAAAGCTTAGTACTGAGCGCCGTCGCAGCATTGGTGCGAGCCAGCTTCAGATAACGGGCGCGATCGCCACGCGGTTTGGTCTGCACATTGACTTTGCGCCCGGCCAGCTCTGAGAGGGAATCACCCAGCAGGGTTTTATCAGTAAGGTCGAAGTCAAGCAGGATTTCGCCCGGCAGCGTGCGCATCTGGCTGCCCTGCAGATAAAACTGGCCGACAAAGGTTTCGACCACTTCGCCAAGCTCGGTGCCGCCCGGCACTTTCGGGTAGTAGCTGCGGCTGCCGAGAACCTTGCCCTGGCGGATAAACAGCACATGGACGCAGGCCATGCCAGCATCAAACGCCACGCCAATAACATCCAGATCGTCGCCATTATTGGAAACGAACTGTTTCTCCGTTACGCGGCGTACTGCCTGGATTTGATCGCGCACGCGCGCGGCTTCTTCAAAATCGAGCGCCTGGCTGGCTTTCTCCATTCGCGCGATAAGCTGGGTCAGCACCTGATCGTCTTTACCAGCGAGGAACAGCCGCACGTAGTCAACCTGTTGCGCGTACTCCTCTTCGCTCACCAGCCCCTCGACGCACGGGCCAAGGCAGCGGCCAATCTGGTATTGCAGGCACGGACGAGAGCGGTTGCGATAGACGCTGTTTTCGCACTGGCGAACAGGGAAGATTTTTTGCAACAACGCCAGCGTTTCCCGCACCGCGTAGCCGTTCGGGAAGGGGCCGAAATACTCCCCTTTCGCATGCTTCGCGCCGCGATGGGTTGCCAGACGAGGGTGCGTGTCGTTGCTGAGGAAGATAAACGGATAAGATTTATCGTCCCTGAGCAGAACGTTGTAGCGAGGCTGGTAAAGCTTGATGTAGTTGTGCTCCAGCAGCAGCGCTTCGGTCTCCGTGTGCGTGACGGTCACGTCGATCTGTTGGATCTGCGCGACCAGCGCTTCGGTTTTGCGCGAGGCAAGATTGCTGCGGAAGTAGCTGGAAAGACGTTTTTTCAGGTCTTTTGCTTTACCGACATAGATAACGGTACCGCCGGTGTCATACATGCGATAGACACCGGGCTTACTGGTTACCGTTTTCAGAAAGGCTCTGGAATCAAAAACTTCAGTCACTGACTTATTAACGTCTCCGCATTGCACAAACCATGGCGAATGGCGAGGTGCGTCAGTTCGACGTCACCGTGAATGTTCAGTTTACTGAACATCCGATAGCGATAGCTGTTCACCGTTTTCGGGCTCAGATGCAGCTGCTCTGAGATCTCATTGACCTTCTGGCCCTTTGTGATCATCAGCATAATCTGCAATTCACGTTCCGACAAACTGTCGAACGGTGAATCTGTCTTTTCTGGCTCGATTTGGCTAAGCGCCATCTGTTGTGCAATGTCAGAAGCGATATAGCGTTGGCCTGAGTGAACGCAGCGAATGGCGTTAACCACGTCCTGCGGCGCAGCGCCTTTCGTGAGATAACCCGCAGCGCCAGCCTGCATCACTTTGGCGGGCAAGGGGTTTTCGGTGTGAACGGTAAGCATGATGACTTTTGTGTCGGCACTGCCGCGCGCGATTTTACGCGTCGCTTCAAGGCCGCCGATACCGGGCATATTCATATCCATGAGAACAACATCAACCGCATTGGTACGACACCATTTAATGGCGTCTTCACCGCAGTTGACCTCACCCGTCACTTTTATGCCCTTAATATCTTCGAGAATGCGTCGTATCCCTGCGCGCACCAGTTCATGGTCATCAACAAGTAGTACGTTGATCAAAGGAGTATCTCCGGAAAAGGGATAACGCTGCGAAAACTAATTCGGCATATATTAGCTTTTTTTTAGCCCATAATGAAAGGCAAAAAAACAACGAACGCCAATTTTGTTCTCGTTTTTGGAAATGAAGTTGTACATAAGCTGGAAACTTTTTTCAATATAAAAAACGAAGCGGTAAAATCATAATTTCTTTCTTTTCAGAAAGTTAGCAAAATACGCAGGATTATGCAGAAGAAATTACCCTAATAGAGTTGTTACAGCAATTAACCACGCTTAACGCGCGCTAAACATATATTTGATGTGCAACAATATAACAGTCTTAATTTTCAACCAGACCTCAATCAATTACTTTCTATAGCGGTGAAAAAACAACCACTGCTTTTTTTTATAAGCCTTGTGGTATACTTCGCGGCCTTAACAGCAATCGTCGCGAAAGTCCGTGACAATGTAATGAGGAAAATAAATTGAGCACACCTGATTTCACTACCGCCGAAAACGCAAAAGAACTGGCGCAGGAAGTCGCTTGCCTGAAGTCGATGATTACCCTGATGCTGCAAGCGATGGGCCAGGCTGATGCAGGCCGCGTCATTATTAAAATGGAAAGATTAATTGCACAGATGGAAGATGAAGCTCAGGCCGACGTATTTTCCAGCACCGTTAAGCAAATTAAACAAGCTTACCGCCAGTAATTACTCGCCGGCTGTCAGGCGCTCTGACAGCCGGAATCACTTTGCGACTTCCGTCGCATAATCTATTAAATTATTCCCGTTGCCGCCGCATAGCAGGCAATTTGCGTTTTATTCGGCGCGTTAAATTTCTTCTGCATATTCTTCTGGTGGAAATTGACCGTGTTTTCGGAGATAGAGAGAATCATCGCTATTTCCGCCGATGTTTTCCCCTCTGCCGTCCACTTCAGAATTTCGCGCTCGCGTTTACTGAATTTCATCTCCGGTGTCATCACCGTATGGTCCGCAAGGCGCGTCAGTGCCAGCAGGCTCAACTGCACCAGAGTCTGCAAACGCATCTCTATTTCATCATCGGCCATCGTCTTGCCAAACAGGCTGCTGCGCGAGACCGACAGAAAGCCGAGCGCATGATTAGGCAGCATTAAACACTGCGAAACCCCTTTGCGCAGGCCGTGGTCGCGTGCGGCATCCCACAATGTCATCGCATCATGAAACAGTTTATCATTCCACGGCAAGTGTCCCTGGATGAAGTTTTCAGGCTTCAGCACCGGATCGACAGCGAAGTAATTCTCTGCCTGATAGTGCTCCATCCATCCAGGCGGATATGAGGTTTCCACGCTCAGCTTCGGCCGGGTGAAAGGCACCGGATGCCGCACGCAAAGCGAGTAATAGTCAAACTCCAACAGCTGTGTCTGCTGCTGGATCTCCGTATAAACGTCCTGTGCCACAGTCATTTCCTGAAAACGCGAAATCATTTCACGACGCCAGGTTAAAAAATCTTTTTGCTGCATACCGACCGGTAATACCCCTGCACTTATTAATCATATTTTTGTATACAATAAGCTAACACATAAAACTTAATTATAAATATAAAATATCGGGATAATTGGTAAGGAGTTCACTTTATTGCCGAATTAAAGCACGGCGAGTGGCGGGAAATAAGGCGTAAAAGACAACATTATTTCCCTGGCATAGGTGGGCTAATTGGTTACTTTAATAAAGGCTTTAAGTAAAATCGTCGCGATTCAGCGCCTGGCACTGCTGAATCGCGCGACCTGTTTTACTGGGTGAGGAATTTTTCAAGGAACTGCTGCGTGCGCGCCTGCTTTGGTTCAGCAAACAGCGTTTTCGCCGCACCCTGCTCTACAATGCGCCCCTGATCCATAAAAATCGCCCGATCCGCGACATCGCGGGCAAAGCTCATCTCATGGGTAACGATCACCATCGTGCGTCGCTCCTGCGCCAGTTGACGAATAGTGTTTAACACTTCGCCCACCAGTTCTGGATCAAGCGCCGAGGTAGGTTCGTCAAAGAGGATCACATCCGGGCGCATCGCCAGCGCGCGGGCTATTGCCACGCGCTGCTGCTGACCACCGGATAAACGGCGCGGATAGCTGTTCTCTTTCCCGCTCAGCCCCACTTTCGCTAACAGTTCCCGCGCCCGTGCCTGCGCCTCCTCTTTCGGTTCGCCCTTAACAATCACCGGGCCTTCAATAATGTTTTCCAGCACCGTGCGGTGGGGAAAGAGGTTGAAGTTCTGGAAGACAAAACCGACATGCTGTCGCAGTTCGCGGATGGCACTTTTCTGCTGACCAACAGAGCGGGTGGCGTCAATGGTGATATTCCCCACACGAATAGAGCCGCTCTCCGGCTGCTCAAGCAGGTTAATACTGCGCAGCAAGGTGGTTTTCCCCGAGCCGCTCGGGCCGATGATCGCTACCACTTCGCCCTCTTCCACCTGCAGATCGATACCGTGCAGCACCGTCTTCCCCTGGAACTTCTTCACCAGGTTTTTTACATCGATTGCGCTCATTTCGGATCCTGCTCCTGCCGGTTAAGCTGGTTTTCAAAGTAGTTCTGCAACGTCGAGAGCACCGTCGCCATCACCCAATAAATTAGCGATGCCGCCAGATACATGGTGAAGACCTCCAGCGTGCGCGAGGTGATAAGCTGCGCCTGGCGAAACAGCTCCGGCACCTGAATGGTTGCCGCCAGCGAGGTGTCTTTCACCAGGCTGATAAAGCTGTTACTGAGCGGTGGCAGCGCCACGCGCGCCGCCTGCGGCAGAATGGCGCGGCGCAGAGTTTGCCACGGCGTCATGCCGACACTGGCTGCCGCTTCCCACTGCCCTTTATCGATCGACGAGATCGCCGCGCGCAGGGTTTCTGCCGCGTAGGCCGCCGTATTAAGCGACAGGCCAATCATCGCCGACGGGATCGGGTCGAGTTCGATACCGAACTGCGGCAGACCGTAGTAGATCATAAACAGCTGGGCAATAAGCGGCGTACCGCGAAATACAGAGATATAGAAACGCGCCAGCCAGCGCAGCGGCAGCAGCTTCGACATGCGCATCAGCGCCAGTAAAAAACCGAGCAACAGGCCAAAAAACATGCCGCCGATACTGAGCTGTAGCGTGAAGACCGCGCCCTTTAGTAAATAGGGGGCGGAGTCGATAACGAGTTGTAGGCTCTCTTGCATTCTGGTTTTTCTGCCTGCGTTAAAGGTGAGGATGGTAGGCAAAGAGCGCCGGTGCGCCGCCCGTATGCACAAACAAAACAGGGCCGTTATCTTTAAAGCGCTTCTGCTCAATGCCATCAAGCAGACCGGCCATCGCTTTGCCGGTATAAACCGGATCGAGCAGGATCCCTTCAAGGCGCGCCAGCAGTTTTACCGCTTCCATCCCTTCATCATTCGGCAGCCCGTAGCCCGGCGCGTAGTACTCATCCCACAGCAGGATTTCCGCCTGCGCCTGTAGCTCAAGCTGACGGGCAATCTCCTGTTGCAGCGTTACCACCTTCGGTTTTTGCTCCGCGACGCTGCGCGAGACGGTAACGCCAATCAGCTCTACGTCCGGCATCAGCTGTTCAAGCCCCACCGCCAGCCCGGCATGGGTACCGGCGCTGCCGGAGGCGACCACCACCGAGGAGAGCCCGAGCACGCCTTCACACTGCTGTGCGATCTCCAGCGCGCTCTCGACGTAGCCCATCGCCCCCAGCGCGTTAGAGCCGCCCACCGGCACAACATAGGGGCGAAAACCCTGCGCTTCAATGCGCGTTGCCAGTTCGCCAAGTTGGGCTGCGGGGTCGGTAAGTGCGTCGCACATCTCAATCTGCGCGTTAAAGAGATCGAGCAGCAGGCGGTTGCCGTTGGTGAGGTAGTTTTCCGCACGAGTGCCGGTCGGGTTTTCCAGCAGCGCGACGCAGTGCAGGCCGAGCTTCGCCGCAACCGCCGCCGTCTGGCGCACGTGGTTGGACTGGATCGCGCCAGCGGTGACCAGCGTATCGGCCCCTTCGCGCAGCGCATCGGCGGCAAGAAACTCCAGCTTGCGCAGCTTGTTGCCGCCCATTGCCAGCGGCGTCACATCATCGCGTTTGATATAAATGTCGCGTCCAACGTAATCCGATAAGCGCGGCAAATAGTCGAGCGGCGTCGGCGCGCCGATAAACTCGAGGCGGGGAAAGCGGGTTAAATTGTGTAAGGGCATACAACCTCCTGAAGCCGCAAAGATACGTAATGGTTTTATTATGCACGGAAATATCCGCCGCAATAAAAAAGGCGCTTGATTAAGCGCCTTTTTTTAGCAGAGCACGATTACTTCGTTACATCTGCGCCAAACCATTTTTCCGACAGCGCCTTCATGGTGCCATCTTTCTGCATCTCGGCAATGGCCGCATCGATCGCTTTCAGCAGGTCATCATTACCTTTGCGCACCGCCACGCCAGACTCCTGACGGGAGAAGGCATCACCGGCGACCGCCAGCGTATCTTTGGTTTTCTTCACCAGATCCAGCGCCGCCAGGCGGTCGACCAGAATGGCGTCAATACGGCCTACGCGCAGATCCTGGTATTTGGTCGGGTCATCATCATAGGTACGAATATCGACACCCTGCACGTTTTTGCGCAGCCACTCTTCGTAGTTGGTGCCAAGACCAACGCCGACTTTCTTGCCTTTCAGATCGGCAGGCGTTTTGATGCTGCCTTCATTGCCTTTTTTCACCAGCGCCTGAATACCGGACACGGTGTAAGGCGTTGAGAAGTCATACTTTTTCTTGCGCTCGTCGGAGATGGTCACCTGGTTTATCACCACGTCGATGCGCTTTGAGTCCAGCGAGGCCAGCATGCCGTCCCACTTTGTGGGCTTCAGCGATGCTTTTACGCCCAGATGCTGCGCCAGTGCTTCGGCGAACTCCACTTCAAACCCGGTCAGCTTGCCATCATCACCCTGAAAGCTGAACGGCGGATAGGTGCCCTCCAGCCCAACTAATAATGTGCCGCGCTCTTTGACTTTATTCAGCAGATTTTCTGCGGCAAAGGTTTTGACGCTCATACCGGCCACCAGCGCGACAGCCATAACACCCATCAATGCCTGACGACCCAAAAGTGCTAGTTTCATTCTTCCCCCACTAAGAGATTCGCTATAGCGCGCCGCGTCTGAGCGTGAAGCCCAGCCGCGGCCTGATAACACGTTCTTTTTTAATATATATCAGATGTCGCGCCGACAGCGATCTTTTGCGCGCCAGTAAAGCGTTGTTGGGCTTTAAACTGGGCATATTTGCGCAAAGCGATGCGGTAGTTATTGGTGCTGGTCGCAGGTAGCCAGGGTTCGAGGTTCTCATCAAGGAACCCCTCTTCCAGCAGTTGGCGGGAGATATTCAGTTCAGTGAGATGGTTGCCGAGGCGGCGAAGACGCACGACATATTCGCGCACCGTACCGTGGCTCATCTCAGTCTGTTCGAAAAGGTATTGTTTAAAGCCGATGATATCGAAGAAGTCGCTCTGCTCTTTGCAGTGCAGATCGCCACAAAAGCGACAGAGTGCAACCCACTCTTTTTGCTCTTGTAGCCACGCGGCTTCATCCAGCAGCATGTCCAGCCGCGAAATCGCAATTTTGTTGACGATCTCGCCGCGGCGTACCAGTGTAATGCGGTCGAGCAGTTTGTGGCAGTGAGCACAATGCGTTTGGCTGTGTTTAAAGTCTTTCAGGTAGCGGCTTAATGGCCGTCTTTTCGATTGCTGCACCGTCATGATAACTCCTGGTTGTCAATGCGTTGTTCGGCATTTACCAGGGGCGATGCAGTATCACCAACCTATAACTTACCCAGCTTGGTACGTAAGCGCTTAATGGCCTGGCTATGGAGCTGGCTGACACGCGATTCCCCGACTTCCAGTACGGCACCGATCTCTTTGAGATTCAGCTCCTCCTGGTAGTACAGCGTCAGGACAAGTTGTTCACGCTCGGGCAGCGACTCAATCGCTTCCATCACCCGGTGGCGTAAATTACTCTCCATTAACTGGAATAACGGGTTTTCCTGTTGATGATCTTCCGTCACCAGCTCGATACTGTCGCCGTGCTCTTCCCGCCATTCGTCATAGGAGAAAAGCTGGCTATTGTTCGTATCGAGCAACATCTGACGGTACTCCTCAACGGGAATACCAAGACGCTGCGCCACTTCAGTTTCCGACGCGTTACGTCCCAGCTCTTGCTCTAGTTGCCCCATTGCCTGCGCCACTTCGCGGGCATTACGTCGGACACTGCGTGGCACCCAATCGCGGCTGCGCAACTCGTCCAACATAGCCCCACGAATACGCTGTACTGCGTAAGTGGTAAATGCCGTTCCTTGCAGAGCGTCATAACGATCTACTGCATTCAATAGACCGATGCCGCCCGCCTGTAGCAGGTCGTCCAGTTCCACACTTGCTGGCAAACGCACCTGCAGGCGCAATGCTTCATGACGCACTAGAGGAACATAACGTTGCCACAGCGAGTGTTTATCCATTACACCATCAGCGGTATAGAGTGAATTCACGATAAACGGCCCTGCGTTAATTGAGTTATCGGCGTAATTATCCGTTTCTATAGTTGTTTTAATCGGATGAATAGTGGGTGAAATGGCAGGTTATTTACACCAATAGAGAAATTTCGCCCTTTAAAACCTACCTCCCTTGAAGAAAAATCCAATCAATCAAGGAGATAATAGAAGCGCTTGCGCATATAAAAAATTTTTCCCTCATGGCACAAAACCATTCAACGATACGCCTGTTTTTACTAAGTCATCAGCCAAAGCCGCTGACTTAAATGAAATTATTCATAAAATCGCGTTTTTTCACCCTGCCCTATCCGTTGATAAGCGAGGAAAAATGATGGTTATTCCTCCCCTGACTCCCCCCTCCGCTCATTTACATTAAAGCCCTGATCCGGGCTATTACTCTTTGCGCGCGAGCGAACGCGACAGCGTGACGCATTGTTCGCCAAATCATCGCCCGGCAATACCGCATCTCGAGGATATGATGAAACTGGCAATCTATGGTGCAGGTGGTCTCGGCAGAGAAGTGTATGAGTTGGTCAAACAGCTCAATGCAGCCGAATCACGCTGGAGCGGCGTCTGCTTTATTGATGATATTGATCCCCATCGCCAGTTAAAGGGCCAACCTGTCGTCACACTGCAGGATATCTCGCCCGAGGAGTATGAGGTGGTTGTCGGCGTGGGCGAGCCTAATGTGCGTCATCAAATGGCGCAAAAAGCCCTGAATGCAGGATTCCGACTGGCGACGCTGATCCATCCTCTGGCACGCGTCAGTGATGATGTCACCTTCGGCGAAGGGACGATCGTCTGCGATCGCGCCTATGTCTCCTGCGACTGTACCATCGGTAAAAATGTCTATCTGCAGCCTAACTGCAACGTCGGCCATGATTGTGTGATTGGTGACGATAGCGTGATCTCCGCGTACGCCAATCTCGGCGGCAACTGCCTGATTGGTACCCGCACCTACATCGGCCTCAATGCGGCTATCCGGGAAACGACAACTATCGGCGACGATACCATCATCAGTATGGGCGCGATTGTTTTTAATGATATTGGCTCCTCGGTAATTGCACTGGGGAATCCGGCGCGCGTCATGCGCGCAAATGAAGATAAAAAAGTATTCAGGTAAACCTGAATAGTCATCAAGCTTGCTGCCATCTGGAGACCGTGATGTCCAATCTGGAAACGTATAACCGTATTTTTATTGAAACCTTCGAGGTTACTGAAGAGATCCTGCCGGGCTATCAGTACCAGGATACTCCCTCATGGGACTCCGTAGGTCATATGACCCTTATCGCCTCTCTGGAAGATGCGTTTGAAATCATGATGGATACCGATGACATCATTGAGTTCTCCTCATGGGAAAAAGGCAAAGCGATCCTGAAAAAATATGATGTTGAACTGCAAAGCTAATCAGTTAACACGTTGATTCGTCCAGACCCCGCATGTCGCTAACGCATCGGTCGTTGAGGAAGCCAGAAATGTTGATGCAAGGAAAAAACGTAATTATCACTGGCTGTCGCCGGGGGATGGGGCTGGAGATGGTCAAACTCTTCGCCGCGAACGGGGCAAATATTTATGCCCATGCCCGACAGGCTGATGACGCGTTTACCGGCCAGATGAGTGAGATTGCCGACCTGCATCAGGTTAATATCTGGCCACTCGGCTTTGATATCACCGACACCGCGGCGATGAAAACAGCGGTCAGGCAGATCATGGCGGATAAACGTCCCATTGATGCGCTTATCAATAACGCTGGCGTGGCCTGCAATAGCCTCTTTCAGATGACCAGCGAGACGCAGTTACGTACGCAATTTGAAGTGAATTTTTTCTCTGTTTTTCTCTTCACGCAATACATCTCAAAACTCATGCTGCGCCAGCAGCGCGGCAGCATCATTAATATCGCCTCAACGGCAGCGGAAGATGGCAACCCCGGTAAAGCAGCCTATGGCGCTTCAAAAGCCGCGCTGGTTGCCATGACCGCATCGATAGCGGCGGAGCTGGGCGAAAAAGGCATCCGCGCTAACGCCATTGCCCCCGGCATAACCGAAACAGATATGCTGCAAACCATGCCCGCTGAAGTGGTAGAAGAGGCGAAAAAACGCACCGATCTGCGCCGGGCAGGTTCCCCTTCTGAGATTGCCCAGCTAGCGCTTTTTCTCGCCAGCGATCTCTCGAGCTATATCACAGGCCAAACAATTCGTGTCGATGGTGGTCTCAAATGACGCATAAAATTCAGAACGCGGCGCGACGCATCCGTCGCCGTATCGTTAATGTGGCACACCACGCGCCGAGCGATGGCGTGCATGTCTCCCCTGCACTGTCGATGACCGACATCCTGAGTACGCTGTACGGCAGCGTGATGCGTTACGATGCGCAGCAGATCACCAGCAAGCAACGGGATGTTTTTATCCTCAGTAAAGGCCACGCGGCGCTGGGGCTATACGCCACGCTGTGCGAATTCGGCATTATTACCGAGGCGCAGCTCAATGAGTTTGAGATCAACGGCTCGGTGCTACAGGTTCACCCGACCAAACACCCGGAATATGGTATCGACTTCTCCGGCGGCAGCCTGGCGCAGGGGCTCTCCTTCGCGACCGGGCTGGCGCTTGGACGCCGCCTGAACGGCGAAACGTGGCACACCTATGTGCTGGTCGGCGACGGCGAGTGCAACGAGGGGGCTATCTGGGAAGGGGCGTTTATGGCAGCGCATCATAAGATCGATAATCTGACGCTGATCGTTGACCGTAATGGCCTGCAATCCGATGGTTTTACCGCCGAGGTGATGCAGATGGATCTGGAAGCGCTGTGGCGCGCCTGCCACTGGGAAACCATTGTCTGTGATGGGCACGATATTGACGCACTGCAAGCGGCCTTCGCCGCACCGCACAACGGTAAACCGAAGGTGATTATCGCCAACACGGTCAAAGGCAAAGGGGTGTCGTTTATGGAAAACAGTAAAGAGTTTCACCGTAACCGCGTCTCGGCACAGCAGCTCTCTGATGCGCTTACCGGGCTGCACGGAGGCGAAGATGATTGAGTTTAAACCTGCGGCTATCCGCTCCTGGTCAATGCTCGGCTCGCGCGGCACCTTTGGCATGACGCTGCTTGAGCTGGCGCACGACGATCCGCGCATCGTGGCGCTCTCCGGTGATCTCTGTAAATCCTCGGGCCTCGATCGTTTTAGCACTACGTATCCCGAACGCTTCTTTAATACCGGCATCGCTGAGCAGAATCTGGTGGGCGTCGCCGCAGGTCTGGCTTCCAGCGGCTTTGTGCCGTTCGCCACCTCGTTTCCTAACTTTCTGACGCTGCGCGCGGCAGAACAGGTGCGTCTTAACCTCGGTTATATGCAGGAGAACGTTAAGCTGGTCGGGCTGGCCTCAGGTCTGGCGACAGGCATGTTTGGTGCCACGCACCACGGTATCGAAGAGCTGGCAATGCTGCGCTCGGTCTCCAACATCGCCATTTTCTCCCCGGCAGATTGTACCGCCACGGTCAAAATGACCCAGGCGGCGCTGGCCTACGATGGCCCGGTCTATCTCCGCCTTACCGGTGGTATGCGCGCGCCCATCGTCTATAAAGAAGATTTTGAACTGATCCCCGGTAAAGCGATTACCCTGCGCGAAGGCGACGACATTGCGCTTATCGCCACCGGCAGCATGGTGCATGTTGCCCTCACCTGCGCCACACAATTAGCCGAACGCGGCATTGACGCCACGGTGATTGATATGCACACCATCAAGCCGCTGGATGAAGCCGCCATCAGCGCGCAGCTGGGGAAAAAATTACTGGTAACGCTGGAAGAGCACAGCGTGATCGGTGGTCTTGGCAGCGCCGTGGCGGAGTGCATCGCTAATCAGGCGCAGCGGCCGCGACAGATGATCTTCGGTATCCCGCAGGGTTATCCGCACGCTGGCGACTACGGCTGGATGCTGGAGCAGAGCGGCCTGACCGCCGGGCAGGTGTGCGAGCGGATTGTGGACGCACTGCAATGATCCCCTTCTGGCAGACGCAACAACACGATGCTGCGCGGCTGGCGCTGATCGACGATCGCGGGCAGCAACTCAGCTATGGCGAGCTGACTGCCAGAGTTAATGCGCTGGCCGGTAAGCTTCCCGCCCGCTCGCTGGTTTTTCTCTTTTGCCAGAACCAGGCCGACGCGGTAATCGGCTATCTCGCCTGCCTGCAAGCAGATGCGGTCGCCCTGCTGCTCGACAGCGCGCTTGATGAGTCGCTGGCGCAACAATTAATTGATACCTACCGCCCGGCACTGCTCTGGCAACCGCAGGAGACGGGCTATCAGTTGACGGCCACCGGGCTCACGCCCTGGCCGCTGCATGACGATCTGGCGCTGCTAATGTCGACCTCCGGCTCGACCGGCAGCCCGAAACTGGTGCGCCTGAGTAAACATAATTTGCAGAGCAACGCCGCCAGTATCGCGCACTATTTACAGATTGATGGCGATGAGCGCGGGCTGGTAAGCCTGCCGATCAACTATGTCTACGGCTTATCGATCATCAACAGCCATTTACATGCTGGCGCTACCCTACTCCTGACGGGGCATAGTGTGATGCAGCGCGAGCTGTGGAACTTTGTCCGCGAGATGCGCGCCAGCTCCTTCGCCGGGGTGCCCTACACCTGGGAGATGCTGCGCAAGCTGCGTTTTATGCGCATGGATCTGCCGGATCTGCGCACCCTGACCCAGGCCGGGGGCAAGCTTTCGCCAGCGTTGCAGCAGGAGTACACCGAGTTTGCCCGCCAGAGCGGAAAGCGTTTTATCGTGATGTACGGTGCCGCAGAAGCGACCTCGCGTATGGCCTGGCTGCCGCCGGAAGAGGCCGACGCGCGTTACGGTTTTATCGGTAAACCGATTCCGGGCGGCGAGTTTCTGTTGCTGGATGAGACAAACCAACCCATCACCACGCCGAATACGCAGGGTGAACTGATTTATCGCGGCGATAACGTGGCGCTGGGCTACGCCGAACGGGGCGAAGATTTAGCGCTCGGCGACCAGTTTGCAGGCACGTTGCACACCGGCGATATCGCCACCTTTGATGAGGCGGGCTTCTATCGCATTGTCGGGCGCAAAAAGCGTTTTTTGAAAATATTCGGTAACCGCGTGGGTCTGGATGAGATGGAAGCGCTGTTAAAAACCGCCTTCCCGGATGTCAGCCTCGCCTGCGATGGACGCGACGATCTGCTCTGTATCTTTCTTACCGATACGTCGCTGGCCGCCGCGGTGAAACAGTATGCCGCCCAGGTAAGCCATCTGCATGCCAGCGCGTTTCAGACAACTATCCTGGCTGACATTCCCAAAAACCCGGCGGGTAAGACGCTCTATCACAGGCTGAAAGAACATGTCCCTCACTCTTGATGAGATGCTGGCCATCGCCCCCTACTCGCTGGCGCGCGAGGAGAAACGCGCGTTGCAGCTGGCGCGGCTGAAAGCGTTGACCGCCCATCACTATGCGCACTGCGCGCCCTATCGTCGGATGCTGGATGCACAGGGTATTGCGCCGCAGGCGATTAACGCGCCTGAAGAGATCCCTTTCCTGCCGGTCTCGCTGTTTAAAACGTTAACGCTCAAAAGCGTGGCGGATGAAGAGGTGGTAAAAACCATGACCTCTTCCGGCACCACCGGCCAGCAGGTGTCGCGCATTTTTCTCGATAAGACCACCGCGGCGATGCAGCAAAAAACGCTGGTAAAGATTGTCAGTCACTTTACCGGTGCCGGACGGATGCCGATGCTGATTATCGACTCGCCGGAGGTGCTTAAAGATCGCCTGCACTTCTCGGCGCGCGGCGCAGGCATTCTCGGTTTCTCCCTCTTTGGTGCCGATCGCGCATGGGCGCTGGATGAAGAGATGAACCTGAATGTTGCGGCGATCGAGGCGTTCCTGGAAAAACATCGCGGCAAGCGCATCCTGATGTTTGGCTTCACCTTTATGGTCTGGCAGCACTTTTATAAAGCGCTGGCGGCCAGCGGAAAGAGACTGGCGCTGGATAACGCGCTGCTGATCCATGGCGGCGGCTGGAAAAAGCTGCAAAACGAAGCGGTCTCACCGGCTGAGTTTGCCCGTCGTTTACAGGCTGTTTGCGGGCTGCCCGCGGTGCATGATTACTACGGCATGGTGGAGCAGACCGGCTCTATTTCGATGCAGTGCGAAGAGGGACATCTGCACAGCTCCATTTTCTCCGATGTGATTATCCGTAACGCAGCCGATTTCTCCTGCGCGCCGGTCGGAGAGCGCGGGATCGTTCAGGTGCTCTCCCTGCTCCCGGAGTCCTATCCGGGTCACTCCCTGCTGACGGAAGATGAGGGCGTGCTGCTGGGTGAAGATGACTGCCCCTGCGGGCGCAAAGGGAAGTATTTCCACCTGTTTGGCCGGCTGAAAAAAGCGGAATTACGAGGGTGTAGCGACACGTATGCAGCAACATTTTGACGGCATAACCTTTGCCATTGGCGATGAAGCACAGCTGCGGGCGATGCCGACACTGGCGCCGTTTGCTCCCTTTGCCGCGCCGGTGCTGGAATTTCTGCACACCTTTTCGCGCCTGACGCTGCGAGACAGCGAAGCGAAGGCGTGGCCCGATGTGGTGAGCCTCGGCTTCTGGTGTCGACCGGCGTCGCTGGCGCAGATGCGCGCCAGTAGCGGCGATCTCGCCCAGCGCTTTGGTCGCGGCGTGGCATTTCATATCGCGCCGGGCAATGTCGCGGCGAATTTTGCCTATTCGCTGTTTAGCGGGTTGCTGACCGGCAATGCCAATATCGTGCGCTTACCGGGGCGCGATCACCCGCAGGTGACGATAATTGTGCGCTTATTATCCGCCGCGCTGGCAGAACACCCGGCGCTTGCACCCTGGATTTGTCTGCTGCGCTACGGGCGTCAACAAGCCATTAATGATGCGCTCTCGGCGCTGTGCGATACGCGGATTATCTGGGGTGGGGATGAAACCATCGCCCAGATTCGCCGCTCGCCGCTCCCGGTGCGTGCGCTCGATATCGCCTTTGCCGATCGCTACTCGCTGGCGGTGATCGACGCCGAACGCTACCTGGCGCATGAGAACAAAGCCGCGCTGGCGCAGGCGTTCTTTAACGATACCCTGCTCAACGATCAGAATGCCTGCTCCTCACCTGCGCTGGTGGTGTGGCTGGGGCAAGATGCAGCTCACGCCCGGACGCTCTTCTGGCAACACTTTCGCGACTATGCCGCACCGCGTTATACCCTGGAGCCGGTGGCGGCCGTCGATAAACTGAGTCGTCTGTATCAATTGGCGGCGCACTACCCGGGGGTCAGAAAGGCCTCTGACGACGATAATTTACTGCTTCGCATAGACCTGCCGGAACTGACAGAAGAGGTCATGGCGCTGCGCGGCAACTGCGGTTTTTTCATGGAGTTTGAGGCGGCTTCGCTGGATGAGATCACCTCGATCTGCGGCGAACGTTGCCAAACGCTGGCGCTGTTCGGCGTCGAGAAAGAGAGCGTTGATCAGTGGCTTGCCACCCACAGGCCGAAAGGGGTGGATCGCATTGTCCCGTTTGGCCATACGCTGGACTTCACTTTGCACTGGGATGGCTATGATCTGGTCGCGATGCTGACCAGACGCATTGCCGCCGGCATTTAAGCCCGGCTCTACTTTTTTAATTCATGCCCCGGAGATGGCGATGACCTCAATCCTGAATCTGATTTCTGCCCGCCGTAACACCTTTATCGATAGCGTGGCGCGGATGCAGGCCAATGGCGATCCCATTGTGCTTTGCGGCGCGGGCTATGCGGCACAAGAGACCTGGGCATTTATGCAGCGTGAACAGATGCCCGTTGATGAAGTGGCGATTGGCCGCGACTACCTGCGCCCTGGCAGTGAGTTTAATGGCCGCCCGCTGGTCTCCTTTGAAGCGCTGGCGCAGACGGGCAGACGCTATAACTACATTGTCGCCATGCAGTTTGTCGACGAGGCGCTGAAAGCCAGCCTGAGCCAGAACGCCCACGAGATGCTGTTCTTTGATTGCGCGTTTATGGGCGTGAACACCAAAGAGTACTTTACTTTCGCCTGGTGCGAGGCGCAGCAGCAGCCGTTAACCGCACTCTATGAGCAGTTGGCGGATGAAACCTCAAAAGCGACTTTACTGGCCTACCTGAACCAGCGCATCAGCGCATGCGAAGGCGAATATGGCGCGCTGTACCACCCGCAGCACTACTTTCCGCAAGAGATTATTGCTCTGAAAGATAATGAAGTGTTTATTGACTGCGGGGCCTTTGACGGCGACAGCATCAACGCGTTTACCCGCGCGCTGGCCCGCGTTGGCGCGAGCGATGCCGGGCGAATTTACGCTTTCGAGCCGGACAGCACGACGTTTGCCCAGTTGAAAAAAAATACCGCCGCGCTGCCGCAGTGTCTCCATTTCCAGGCCGGTGTATGGAATGAAGCCACCACGCTCTATTTTAATGCTTCTAACTCCTTCTCCTCGTCATTGAGCGAGAGTGCGGATGGCGACAAGATCGATTTGATGAAAATTGATGATGTTACCGCAGGTGAGCGGGTGAGCTTTATTAAGATGGATATCGAAGGGGCTGAGCTGGCTGCGCTCGAGGGGGCGCAGGAGACGATCGCTCGCTGGCAACCGATACTGGCCATCAGCCTTTATCATAAACCGGGCGATCTGCTCTCCATTCCGCACTTTATCCAGCAGTTGCACAGCGATTATCGCTTCTATTTGCGTGCGCACCATCCGCGGCTGGCCTATGAACTGGTGCTCTATGCGGTGCCACCGGCGAGGATAAAAGGATAAAAAAAAGCTCTGTGAAAACAGAGCTTTTTTGTTCAGGCCACCTCTTTTACCGGGCCGCCTGGCTTACCTTTATGGTGCGCATGTTTACGCACCACATCAATCACGCGCTGCTGTTCTGCTTCCGTTAAGTCGGGGTAGATCGGCAGACAGAGGATCTTCTCGGCAATAACGTTTGCCGCCGGCAGGTGTTCAGGTGCCGCTGACGGTAAGTGGCGATACATGGCGAAGGAGCTAATCAGCGGGTAAAAATAGCGACGGGAGTAGATCCCCTCCTCTTTCAGCGCCTCGTAGAGCGCGTCGCGCGCCATGGGGTAATCCCCTTCGACCAGCACCGGATAATAAGCGTGGTTCCACTCAAAACGTCCACCAGCATCAAACCACGTAATACCCGCCACATCCTGCAAGCCTTCACAGTAGCGCTGGTAGATCGTTTTGCGCGCGGCCAATGCGCCATCAATATATTTCAGCTGTAACAGACCAAATGCCGCTTCCATCTCATTCATCTTGGCGTTGATACCGGGGGCGACAACGCGTGTCTCGCCGGCAAAACCGAAGTTTTTCAGGTAATCAATGCGCTGTTTTGTCCGCGCATCGTGGCAGATGATCGCCCCGCCTTCAAAGGTGTTAAACACTTTGGTGGCATGGAAACTCAGCACGGATAAGTCGCCGTGATTGAGGATGCTGGTGCCATTCTGACGAACGCCGAAAGCGTGGGCAGCATCATAGATAACTTTCAGGCCATAGATATCGGCAATCTGCTGGATCTTGTCGATTTCGCAGGGAATACCGTAACAGTGCACCGGCATGATCGCGGTGGTTTGCGGGGTGATGAGCCCTTCGATGCACTCCGGGCTGATATTAAACGTCTGGGGATTGATGTCCGCAAAGACAGGCGTTAACCCATTCCACAGCAGCGTATGTGAGGTGGCGACAAACGAATAAGGGGTGGTAATCACCTCGCCCGTCACGCGCAATGCCTGTAACGCGGTAAGCAGCGCCAGCGTACCGTTTGAAAAGAGGCATACATGTTTCACCCCCAGATAGTCGGCAAGCTCAGCCTCCAGTTGCTGGTGAAAATCCCCCCCGTTGGTGAGGATGCGATTACGCCAAATCTGCTCCATATAAGGAATGAACTCCTCAAGAGGAGGCAACAGAGGACTTGTGACAAAGATGTTATCGCCCATACGCGGACCTACAGGAATAAAGGGTAGATATGCATCATAGCGAGAGCCCGGCGGGCTTATCGGTAAAACAAACCCTATTTCAGGTGCTAATTATCGATACGAGCGCGCTATCCCATAAAAAGAGGGGCAAAACAGCGGATATTTAGCGGCTGAATATGCGCAAATTATGTCAAATTCATCCTATAGACTGGCGACCAGGCTGACTGAGTACACTCCGCTACCGCCACCCTCTTTTCTCACCCTTATGGCGAAATTATCAGGATCTTCATGAAAACAAACACTTGCCTTATCTGCGACACGGAAATGAAATTTTATTTTCAAAAAGATAACTATTGCGCGCCGTCAACCGAGAGTTTTACCCGCAAGCTGGTGCCGGTGCAGTTTTATGAGTGTCCCCATTGCGGCTTTTTGAGTTCACAGACGCATAAAGAGCTGAGCCATGAAGAGTGGGAAAAATTAAATATTGATTTCCACCACTACAGCGAAACCGGTGGCCGCGATACCACAGGGTTTAATCAGCCGCCCTATGTTGAGCAAGCATTAATGATTGAGTTGCTGGCACGCAATAACATTATCGATACCACCAGCATGCTCGACTACGCCTCCGGTTATGGCACGCTGAGCCATATTCAGCGCAAATATTTCAACCGTGAAATCCCCTGCTACGACAAATATGTGCGCAACCCGGAACACCGCTATATTGATGAGCCGCAGAAGGGTGCCTGGTCAATGGTGATCAACTCCGCCATGTTCGAACATGTGCTGACCCGCCAGGATCTCGACGATGTCAACGCGCTGGTGGCGGATAATGGCTCGCTGCTGATTCATACCGTGGTGGTGGATCGCGTGCCGTGCGATCCGGACTGGTTCTACACCGATGTCCCGGTACATACGGTGGTGCACACCAATAAGAGTATGAGCATTCTGATGGAGCAGTGGGGGTATCAATCCTCTCTCTACAGCCCGAAAAGTAAATCCTGGGTATTGCTGCGCCAGCCCTATAGCGAAATCAAACCGCTGGTCGACAACATCAATAATGAACTGCAAACCCTTTGGCTGTTCGGCAAAGAGGGCTTTATGGATTACTGGAAAACCCGCTAATCAATAAGGCCGCAACTGCGCGCCTTCACAGCCAGCCAGGCGACTGACTGGCAATGTTTGTTACCCACCATCAGCAGAACAGGCGCAGAAACATTCAGCGATGTAGCGGCTGAATAAAGGGGCGTATGACAGCGTTCATTCTGAACCCATCATGCCCCCTGCGCCCGCAGGTGGCTCGACACGGATACAGAATGAACCAACACGCTCTGGTAAGTATTACCATTCCAGCTTATAAGCCTGACTTTTTTGAAACGGCGCTTCTTAGCGCGCTCAATCAAAGCTGGCCAAACTGCGAGATTATTATCTGCGACGACAGTCGCGATGACACCATCCGCCTTCTCTCAGAGCGTTACGCGCGTCAGGCCGCAATGCCCATCCGTTACTTTAAAAATGAGACGCAGCTGGGTGAAGAGAACAATGTCCGTCGCTGTATTCAGGAAGCCCAGGGGAAATACATTAAATTTCTCTACGACGATGACATTATTTATCAGGAGTGTGTAACCCGGCTGGTCGCGGCGATAGAGGCCTCCCCGATAAACCGTCTGGCTTCCTGCCGACGTACGCGTATCGACGAAGCGGGTAAACCGCTTGCTGATATTAATGCCACCGCCTTCCCTTTCGGTTGCGACGTGGTGATAGATGGCGCGGACGTAGTGGCTTTCCTTGGCGATCACCAGGTGAACTTTATCGGTGAGCCGAGCACCGTGCTCTGCTATCGCGACGATCTGCTGGCATATAAAGATGAGCTGTTTAAATTAAATGGCGAATCGATGCCTTTCCTCGCCGATGTCGCCCTCTACGTCAAGCTGTTGCGCCATGGCAATCTGGCGTTTGTTGCTGACGCTCTCGCCGCGTTTCGCATCTCGGAAAATCAGAGCAGCCAGTGGGCACGCGAAGAGAAGTACCGTGAGATGATCAACCGTACCTACACCCGCTTCCCGCAGCTTATTCGCGAAATGGGGTGGTACAAAGGCAACAAAGAGGAGAACTGCGTCGTCAAAGTGGCACCGCTGAACGCCCCTGAAGCGTTCCAGTCGGAAAACATCATTCACGGCATGCTGCACGCAACGCATCTCTCAAACCGCCATTATCAGAGCTATCAAATTCAGCAGTGGCTGCAACAGCGTACGCTTCCTGCCCAGCACTGCGGTTATGCCGAAGCGTATGCAAAGGCGCGCGGCATTGCGCAAACCCTGACGGTGTTTATCCTGCACGCTGACCGCGATCCGGTGGCTACCCGGCGCACGCTTGACAGCATCAACGGCTACACCGGCTACGGGCTAACGCTTGAAGCGGTTGCGGTAGGCGAAACCGCGCCACATACCGCGCCGGACACCATCACTGTTGTCGCGGCGCAAGCGCAAACGGTGCAGCGCATTAACGCCTTTCTTAACGACCATGCAACAGACTGGGTGCTGTTCCTTGAGGCTGGCGAAACGCTGCTTCCCAGCGGCATGCTGATGTTCGATCTGGCGCTGGACGGTGCGGAAAGTTGTGATGCGCTCTACGGTGACGAACTCTATCAGCATGAAGGCGATATCCACTCCACGGCGTTTCGCCCTGACTTTAATCTCGATTTACTGCTGAGCTACCCGGCGGAAATGGCTCGCCACTGGCTATTTCGTACCCGCACGCTGCGTGAGCTGGGCGGTTTCAACCCGCACTATGCGCAGGCGTGGCAATTTGAGTACATCGTGCGCCTGATTGAGCAGAAAGGGATCGGTTTTGCCGGACACCTTCCGGAGCCATTTCTTCTCGGCCACCTGCCGGAGATTGTCACCCGGCCGGAAGAGCTGGCCATTTTAACCGGGCATTTGCACCAGCGCGGCTACGCTCAGGGTCAGGTGGCGGTGACCGGCGAAGGGCTTTACGCTCTGCGCTACCATCATCAGGAACAGCCGCTGGTGTCGATTATCATCCCGACCAAAGATCAGCTGCGCATCCTGATCGCCTGTGTCACCAGCCTGCTGGAAAAAACGCGCTACCGTAATTACGAGCTGCTGATTGTCGATAACAACAGCGAAACCCCGGAAGCATTGCAGTGGCTGGAGGGGATCTCGGTCATCGATCCTGAACGCATCCGCGTTCTGCGCTATCCGCATCCTTTTAACTACTCTGCCATCAACAATATGGCGGCGCGGGAAGCACGCGGTGACTACCTGGTACTGCTGAATAACGATACCGCGATCATTAACCCCGACTGGCTGGATAATCTTCTCAACCACGCTCTGCGACCGGAAGTGGGTATCACCGGTGCAAAACTGCTCTACCCCGACGGAAAGATTCAGCACGCTGGCGTGGTGCTCGGGCTGCGTGGCCCGGCGGATCACCCCTTTATCGGTAGCGAAAACGATCGCAGCGGCTACATGAACCGTCTGCGTGTCGACCAGAACTACAATGTGCTGACCGCCGCCTGTTTGCTGATCCGCAAATCTGTGTATGAGCAGGTCGGCGGGTTAGACGAGGCGCAATTTACCGTCTCCTATAACGATGTTGATCTCTGTCTGAAAGTACGTGAAGCGGGCTATTTAGAGGTATGGACACCGCACGCGGTGGTGATGCATGAGGGTAGCGTCAGCCAGACTCACGTCGATAAAACGGTGCAGGAGAAAAAGCGCCAGCGTTTTATGGCTGAACAGGACACCATGTACCGCAAATGGTTGCCGATCATCGCCAACGATCCGGCTTATAACCCTAACCTCTCCCAGGATGGCGCCGGATTCCAGTTTGAGGTAGATCGCCATAACAGCTGGCAGCCGCTGCACTGGAAACCGATCCCGCGCCTGGTCTCTTTCCCGCTACGCAGCTTGCCCGAGAGTCAGCAGCGTCTTGATATGCCGCTCTCGCTGATGCATGAAGTGGGGCTGGTTGAAGGGCAGATCAATTACCGTGCCAGTAGCTACGTCGACCTGGCTCGCTTCGCGCCCGATGCGTTAATTGTTCATCGCCAGATCAGTGACGGTACGCAGGAGTGGTTAAGACGATTGCCGCAGGGGGATGCCCTTTTTAAAGTGTTCGACCTCGACGGCTGGTTGCCCGCCATGCCGGCGAACGCGGCGGAGCGCAACGATCCGCCGCAGGCGGTAGCGGCAGCCTTGCGCGCCACTTTAAGCCATGTTGATCGGCTGGTGGTCGCCAGCGATGTGCTGGCGGAGCAGTGCGCGGGTCTGCATAGCGATATCCGCGTTATGCCCGCTCGCCTCGATCCGCGCCTGTGGTCAGCGCTCAATACGCTGCGCGCTACCGGCGATAAAATGCGCATTGGCTGGATCGGCAGCGCCGCCGATGTCGGCGATCTGGAAGTGATTCACAAGGTGATTGGTCAGTTGGCGGATCGCGTTGAGTGGGTCTTCTATGGCTACTGCCCGCCCTCATTGCGCCCGCTGGTGACCGAGTATCACGTCACGGTGCAAGCGCCCTTTTTTGCGCAGAAGCTGGCCAGCCTCAATCTGGATCTCGCTTTACTGCCGATGGCGGATAATCTGTGGAATCGCACTATCAGCCCGCGTCGGGTGCTGGAATATGGTGCCTGCGGCGTGCCGGTTATCTGTAGCGATCTTCTCTCTACCCGGGATGTTGCTGCCGTTACGCGCGTGGAGAACAAACCTAAACTGTGGCGCGAGGCAATTGAAAACCACCTCAACGATCGCGCTGCCTCAGCAGCCCTTGGTGATGCATTGCATGCGTATGTGCGGGAGAAGGGGTTCTGGGATGAGGAGACGCTGCTTCAGCAGGCCCGTATCTGGCTGCCTGATTAAGCCAGGTTGCGATAGACGCTAATAAAAAAGGAGGCCATCTGGCCTCCCTTTTTACGTATTAGCGCGCTACTTTTCTGTCGGCAACCAGGCGTGACGCCACTCGTCCAGCCCGCTGTCACGTAGATACCAGTGCTGATGCACGGCTTCGCGCAGCGCGTCGCCATGGCGATGGCGTAAATCCGCGTCGTTAATATAGGCCTGCACGGCGTTCATCCACTCTTTAAAGCGGTTTTCCACCAGCGTCACCGGAAGATCACAGCGGTACGGTTCAATATTGGTGGCAATAATCGGCACGCCACAGGTGCCAATCTCCAGCAGGCGCAGATTACTTTTACACTCGTTGAACTGGTTGATTTCCAGCGGCACCAGCGCGAGATCAAGATTGAGACTCGCCAGCTTTTCCGGGTAGAGTTCGAAAGGCACGCCGGGATGGAACTCGCACTGCACATTGCGCGGCTTCATGCCCATAAAGACCCACTCAACCTGCCCTTCAAGCGCCTTGATAAGCGGCAGCAGGATCTCCAGATCGCCGCTGTGCGAACTGCCGCCTGCCCAGCCGACGCGCACCTTTTTCCCCACCCCGCGTTCACTGCGTAAATGCCCCCACTGATGAGGTGCCAGGCGGTTTTGCGCAATACGGATGTCAGAATGGAAACGGCTGTAAGCCTCCGCCAGCGGGGCGGTCGAGACCACCAGCCAGTCGGCGCTGTCCACCACTTTTCTGAAGCTTTTAATCATTTGCTGAGGGAAATGCTGCCGGTTGCCATTCTTTAACGGTACGTTCAGCAGGTAGTCATCATACTCCAGCACGATTTTTGCAGCGCTTACTTCGCGTAACTGCCTGAAAATATCCGGGAAGCGACTGCCGGTAATCAGTTCCAGCAGAATAACATCCGGCTGTAATTGTGCGGCCTCCATCACACCGGGAATGGTGTTGATCAGTCCGCCCTCCAGCATCAAATGGCGCTCCATCGCTTTAAACGGCTGCATGACACGGTGATGCCCGCCGCCAACCCAGTTAATATGATGCGCCATTACCACCGGCAGCGGCCGCCCGGGCAATGGCGGGTGTAGCCGGGCCATGCTGTCGCTGAGGGTGAAGGCTTTGCCCATCTTTTGCATTAACGGATGGTAAGAGGGTTCTGCCAGCAGCCCCTGCTGCCACTCTTTGCGCAGCGTCGCATAATCCTCCAGCAACGGGCGCTCCTGCACGCCGATTTTACTGCCCAGCAGACGCGTCGCCCCGCCCATATGTTTGACGCGGGCGTAAGGTGTCCAGACATTGAGATAGCCGAGCTTTTGCGCCCGCAAGCCAAGATCAACGTCGGCAAAATAGAGCGGGTACTTCTCCTCGGTAAAGCCATTAAGGGCGTAAAACACCTCTTTACGCACCATCATGCAGGCCGCGCTGACCGCCGCCAGGTTACGCGGCGTTTTCAGGAAGTGGTTAAACCCGCTGCTCTGGCTGTCGGCACCGTCGAAAGCAACTTCAACGCCATGCTGTACGCCGAGGAGATACCCGCCGTGCTGAATACGGCCATCCTGGTACTCAAGCCTGGCGCCAACCAGTGCCACTTCCGGGCGCAGCGTCTGCTCCAGTAAGCTATCAAGCCAGTCGCCGTCGATGATTTCACAATCATTATTGAGGAACACCAGCACATCGCCGCGCGCCTGCTGGGCCGCAGCATTATTGATCCCCGCGTAGTTAAACGCCGCGTCATAACGCAGAATGCGCACCTGATCGATGCCAAGCCCGGCAAGATCGTTAAGAAAACGACAGGCATCCTCCTCGACAGACTGGTTATCTACGATCAGCACTTCATAGTGCGGGTAACGCGTCTTCTCCATCAGGCTCTCAATGCAGCGCTTAAGCAGTGCAAAGCGATCGCGGGTCGGAATAATAATGGAGATAAGCGGCGTGACACCCCAGTGGTAGCGAAGGCGTTTTATCGCCGGGGCGTTGCCCTCCTCCAGCGAGGCGTTGATACCGAGGCGCTGCAAATGCGCAAGCAGCACCTCGCCGCACTCGTCGATCACCGCTGGATCCGCATACCAGGCTGCTGCTTTTTGCGGGTTCTCCACCAGAACTTCCGCCACGCGCCCCAGCGCCTGTGCCCCCTGCGCTTCAACAAAGCGCCACAGCAGATCGATCATCGCCGCCTGCGGATAGTGTGAATTGAGGCCACCCAACTGTTGCGCCGCTTCACGTGAGAAGAGCAGCACGCGCCCGATATAGGGAAAACCGCGCAGTAAATCAATATTCACTTCCGGGCGCAGCGTCAGCTCAGGATCGTTGCCCTCACCCTGCGTCATCTCATCGCAGTAGAAGAGCAAGGCGTCTGGCTGATGCAGCGCTTGCCCGACGAAACGCAACAGCGCGTCGTCGCGTAAGGTATAGCCCGCAGGGATAAACAGCATCGCCCCGGCTTCGCGCGTGGTAAGCAGCGCGTTCACGGCCGCAGGCCAGCCGCTCTCTTCGGCAATCACATCAATGCTGAGGGGTGACAGCGACTGGCTCTCAACCGACGCTCTGGTTTTCGCCGCCTGCGCACCTTCGCCAAGAATAATGACGCCGAGGGTGGCTTTGTGCGGATACGCTGCGGCAAAGGAGAGCAGCGCCTCGCGGCGGGCATCGCTGAGCTTACGATCGTCAAACCAGCGGGTAAGAGAGTAATCGCTGGTCTGCTGCTGGGCCAGCACCGCTTTGCTGTGAAAATGCAGGGTGTAGCGCTCTTTATCATCGATCAGCAGCGGCTTCTCTGACAAAGGTTGCGCCAGCAGGCTGTCGAGCTGGGTCTCCAGTGTCCATTTAGTGGCGAAATGCACCCGCTGAGCCTGGGTCCATTTCAGTGCTTCGGCATAGCCGTTTTGCAGCAGGTCGACCCACTCCTCGGCATCCGGACAGTTGCGCAGCGTGAGCGCGCTAAAATGTTCCGCCTCATGCTGAGCGACGTTATTGTCACCCAGGTAGCCTTCCACATAGCCCTGGTTGACCAGAAACAGCGGAATGCCGAGCGCCAGCGCTTTCGCCACACTCTCTTCGTTGCCGATGATGACGTCGTACTGCTCCAGCCCGGCGGGCTCGATACGCTCAACCTGCTGGCTGAGATCGAACCACTCAATCTTGATGCCCGCTTCCCACGCCCGGGACTGAACCTCATACATCTCTGTTGACATCGACGGTGCCATAAAGAGCGCACGGGTAAGTTTTTGCGGCTCACGCGTACGCACATATTGCGCAAAGCGGCGCGGCACGCACCACGGCATGGTTTTAAGCTGGGCCGGATCGATCCCCGTTTGCAATAACATGGCGGAGGTGCGCGGCGAGAGATTGAGCGTCACGGCAGCGAGACGGTTTTCCAGCGCGACACCCCAGGGAATGTAGATGTCATTGTAATCGCTGTAGTGCCGGAAGATCATCGCGCCGCTCAGACGTCCGGCGCTCAAAGCGTCGAGTAACTTCTCACTGAAAAAGCCGCGGTAAATCCAGATAACGTGGTAATGGCTGGCAGGCTCGCCCTGCTTATCGGTGATAAGCGCGAAGCGGCCTGTTGCCGTCAGACGCGCAATTTCGTGACCCAACGCTTTACCCGCCGTCGGGCAAATGACCTCGACTCGCCAGCCGGATTCGATTAGCGCGTCAGCAATATCAATAAGTTCAGCCGCAGGCTGCGTGAACGCGTCGAAGCTATCAATACTGATTAATATGGTGTGCATCCGTCATCCTCAACCGGTTTTACCTCGTCCCGCTACGGCGGGCGCAAGTGTAGTTATGGTTATTGTGCGGGAATGGCTGCGTTTCGAGGGGGAAATAACGTTATTGAAAAGGGCTTAAATCTGGCGATTGTCTGGCGTGTTGCATAAAAAAAGCGCCGGCAAGCGGCGCTTTTTGTACTGTGC